>JAJNQB010000006.1 GCA_021155045.1 Arcticibacter sp. | reverse complement strand
TTTTTCTCGCAGAGACGCAGAGATCGCAAAGAGCCTATTTCTTTCTGAATATTTAACTATTGAGGAACAAAGACACATAGATGTGTATTAAAAAAACTTAATTAATCTTAATAATCATAAAAATCTGTGTTCCATTTTTTTATTTTTGACTTAAGCTCTTTTGACTTAATCTTTAGCCGGCATTATATAAAACTCTCCCTTTTCGTAAAAATCCATCCATTGTTTTTTATCGCATATGCTTAACATAAATTCATCTTTCATATTTTCAATGTGAAACCTACATATTTCATCAACAGTATATTCCCAACGTGGATTTTTAATATCAAACATTAAAACAAAACGATCTTCATTGCTATTATTCCATGCTTCATGTTCAAAACTATCATCAAAAATAAGAAGCTTACCTGGTTCCCATACTCTTGTTTCATTTCCCACTCTAATTGCGCAATCGGTTGGAATTATCAACCCCAAATGAGAACGTAAAACTACTGGAGCAAAGCCTTCATGCGGTTTTATATGTGTATTGGCAGGCAAATAAGAAAAATCAGCAGAAATTAGATTGGGAATTTTGCTAAGTATTTCGGCAGTTTTAGGACATAAACTACAATTTAAAGGATGCTTAATGCCAAAAAAGCGAAATGTAAATACCTTCCATTTGCCTTTGCTTTCAGGGAATAGATAAGAAGGGAAAGTATCTAACCAAAAACCATTATCCGTGTTTTTACGAAGCGATTGAAGCTCTTCCAAGATTATCGAAAAATTTTCTTCTAAAAGCAAGAGTTCGGGAAACTCCGTTTTATCATAAAATAATTGAGGGTTTTTTTCTGTAAAATTCATACATCGCAAATATAAACTATATTCAATTCAATCTCCGCTGATAAAAATCACAAAAAGTAGATTTTAATTTAATTAATATCTTTACAAAAAAAATATGCTGTGGTTTAGCCTTTACAATAATTCAGAATATAAAAATTCGAAACCTCCTTTTGTTGACTTAAGTTCGGTTAAAGGCGTAAAAGAATTGGAATTGAATTATCATTCCGTAATAGAAGAATTAGAAGCTTACACCAAAGAAAATGAGATAAAAAGTCATTTTAATATTACGATGGTTGAAAAACCAGAAACATGGAAAGTGAGAGCTTTAACTGTTTGGGGAGTGGAAATGTATCAATATCAAAAACATTTCCCAAAAACAATGGAATTAATGAAAAACATTCCAAATGTTGTAAATATTTGTTTTAATGTATTAGAACCTCAAGCTAAAATTGTTCCTCATTTTGGGGATACAAATGCAATAACTCGTTGCCATTTAGGGTTAATTGTTCCCGAACAAATTCCTAATTGCGCATTAAAAGTTAAAGACGAAATAAAATCTTGGGAAGAAGGTAAATCTATTGGTTTTGTTGATGCATACACACACGAAGCATGGAATTTAACAGATAAAAAACGAATAATACTTTTATTTGATATTTTAACGGATGAATTTGCAAATAAAAAAAATAAAGTGTGCGCTACTGTTTTAATGAGTTTTTATTTGCAAAATATTGGGAACTACTTTCCATCCTTATACAAAATGAATAGAAAATTTATGCGTTTTTTATTATTCCCCTTTATTAGTGTATTACAATTAGCAATTCCTATTAGAAATTTTTTAAAAAAATAAGCAAGATTTTATTTTGTTGAATTCTGAAATTTTTCCGAAGTATATCTATCTTGCTTAAATCGTTTCCCATACTTGAGCTTTTTTATAAAGTATCGAATTGAAAACGGAACACCATAATAGATCCGAGGAATAACAATACTGTTCAACCAAAAATTAAAAAAAGTTCTATAATATTCAATTCCTTTATTTGCATCCCCAGTACATCCCTCAGAATTATAGCCAATTTCATTTGCTTGCTCAGAACAAATATTCCAAATAATATTTGCATCGTTTTCACTTAAGTTGTTTTTCCAAAAACCAATCTTATCAGTATTGGTTTTCTGTGTTAAACTCTGATGCAAATGATAAAACATTTGTTTTTTTATATCTCCTTTTTCGTTTGCTGTTCCTATTTTTTCTTTTGTTTTAACATGGTATTGAAGCATTACTGGGTCGTACACAAATCCAGTAAAATTAGCAATTCTAGTTAATTCAATTTCTGGATTAGAAACCAAATCTTCGTATTTTAATTCTAAAAAACGATGCGCTCCAATTTTTTTCCTCTTTTCATAAATCAATGCATATACTCTATTCCATATCAATGCAAGCTTCCAATAATTACTGTTATTTTTTTGAGAAATTAATCCTTTCGATTGTTCACGCATAACAAGTTTCATTTTCACCAAAGCATTATCTCTTGGATCTCGATTAAGTATAATAAATTTGCTCTCTGGAAAAAACAAAGCCATTTTTTCTATAAAGTCATGAAATTTTAGTTGCTTATCGATTATAGTGGTTATATTGCTTTTATCTCTTTCTGGGAAAAAACAGAGGTAAGTAATTTTAACAGCTGTGTTGTAATCTAAATAATTTTTGTATTGTTCTAAAGCATCCTTCAAGCCTTTTTTTGTCCCAAATTGGTGTTCCAATTTCCCTTCTGAAAACAAATAAAAATCATAACAATACTCATCTATAATTGTAGATGTCCATTTTTTCATATTCCCGTACTTATAATAGAGATTAAAAGCAAAAGGCTCTTCAATTGGTGATAATACTTTTGTATGCATATTAAACATAGCCGATAACAAGGTGCTACCTGTGCGTCCTGTAGAAACAATAAAATGTATCTGAATTGCTCTTATTTGTTCAATAGTCATATTTAATTTATAAAAGCACTATAGTTTTCCAGCGCATTTTTTATTCTTCGTTCACAAGAGAGTAATCCATCTGATTATAAACAGTAGTATAACCAAATTTATTATATAAAAACCGAGTTGTTCTTCTAATTAAATGCCGAAACCAGAAAGGTAATCTATAATAAAAAATCATAACAAAAGCATTAAATTCATAACGCCAATATCCCAACTTACTTTTCAGGAAATTGCCTTTCCCATCTACCTCACTTGGCAAATAGCCATACTGCTTTCCATACTCTTTGCAAATATATTCTATTTGAACTACTTCATTTTTTTTTAAATTTTTTTTTCCACTTATCTATACTTTCTGTACTTATAGGTTTAGATAAATTTCCAAAAAAATGAAGATATGCTTTATATTCTCTTTGGATATTGGCATTATTATTCACTTCAGATTTTAATTTATTTTGAAAACTTATCATCTTCTCCTGAAAATCAATACCTAAATGAGTACATATTCCTTGTAAACCTTTAACAGGTTTACTTACAAGATCTTCGTATCGAATTGTATGAATTTTAAGTGGATATTTTGCTTTAAATTTTTCAATTTTTAAATTATCATTCAGCCAGCCATGTGCTAAAACACTTATATTTTTTATTGGATTCGTTTTTTTAATTGATTGTATATTATCTCTATAATCACGTACTAAATGAATATATTTTGCATCCGGAAATACCTGATGAAGATCGTCTAAGAAAACTGCATAGGTGGGATTCTTATCTACTAATAGTGTAATTTTTTCTTTTTCGAATTCGGTAGGAAAACATAAATAGATTATTTTCAGTAATAATTCTAAATTCAACTGTTCAACAGGAAAAGACAAAATCTTTTTTGTAAGCTTATCTTTATCGATAGACCAGAAATTTTTAAATTTAACATCCTCATATATATCCTCAATAAACTGAAGTACTTTCTTATGGTTCCAATTTTGTTCAGAAGCATAACGTTTTTTTACATGTACAATGATTTTTGACTCAAAAGGAGAAATTGTATTTGTATTCGCATTTAACATGGTACGAAGCAATGTTGTTCCAGATCGTCCACGCGCAATTACAAATGCGAAATTTATTTTTTTTAGTTCTGTAATTGTCATATAGTTAATATAAAAATACTTTTTAAAAGGGTACAAACTTTCTTCAAATAGGCGCAATCAAGGGTAAAATATTTATTTAATTCTTTTCTATATATTTTATACACATTGCATCTCCATAGAATGGACAATCATAAAGTTAAAAATAAAAAAACATCCACCTATAAGCGGATGTTTTTCTTTATCAAATTTATTCTAAAAAATTATTTTTTTCTAGATTGTGTTTTTGTTTCATAATAGTTTTGTGCATAAGCAGGAAATTCTTTTGTTGACATTGTTTTTCCGTCCATTTCAACATCAAAAATATTTCCATTAACTAAAACTTTTTCCATTGTTTTAAAAAAACCTTCTTTTGAAACAGTAACTTTGTAAGTAGCAACATTACCATTAAATTCAACAGTTTCTACATTTTTTACTTCTTTTGCACCTTTGAATTTAGTGGCTATTTCGTCTTTTTGTTGTGCATTTTGTACATCAACTTTAAATTTAATAACCACATTTGTGTTGTTATCTACAAATGAATAGCAATCAGCTTCATTTGTATTAAAATGAGCCATTGTTTTTTGAGCAACCGCATTTACTGTAAACGCAGCAAAAGCAAATAGTAGTAATCCTAGTTTTTTCATGTTTTGGTTTTATTTTTTTGTTTAAATAATTCAGTTTTTAAAACTTTGTTTGAGTAAAATTAGAAAAAACTAATTTCAAAAACAAATGTCTCTGCCAATATGATGCTTTATTTTATAAAAGGGTTGCATTTATACATTAATTTATTGTTTTAAACCACCTATCCCAGCGCAAATGGCTTTTTTCATCTGATTTATCCACAGACATTAATACTAAAACTGTTTTCCCTACAATATGGTCTTCTGGTAAAAAACCCCAAAAGCGAGAGTCCGCTGAATTGTGCCTATTATCGCCCATCATAAAATAATAGTTCATTTTAAAAGTGTAATGGGTGGCATAATGTTCATTTATGAAAATAGAATCATTGCTTAGGCGTAAGGTGTTTTTTTCATAAACGGTGATTATTCTTTCGTATAAAGCTAAAGAATCTTTATGTAAATGAATTGAATCTCCGGCTTTGGGCACATAAAGTGGACCAAAATAATCTACATTCCATAAAAAATGTTCATTCATAGGGAACATAAAATCGTTGTATGCTCCTTTTTTATCTAAAATTGGAGTTATGGACGTAATATGTTTCATGTTTTTTACTTTTTCGATATTTTCAAAAGTAAGTGTTAACCAATATTCTCCTTTTTTATTCGATTTATTTCCTTCTGTAATTCCAAACGATGATAATGTATCCGAATTTAAACTATCATTATCAATAGTTACTTTGTAATTAAATTGAATTTTGTTTACATCATCATTTAATTTACTGTTAATATACACCAAACCGTTTTTAACTTCAATTGTATCGCCTGCAATGCCAACACATCGTTTAATATAGTAGGTTCTTTGATCAACAGGATGATCTGTATCCATAGGATAATTGAACACTAAAATATCATTACGTTCTACATCAGGGGTGCTAAACAACCTATAATAGGGAAGTTCTATCCAATCTAAATAAGATTTTTTATAATCAGAAAAAGGTAAATATTGATGTAAAAAAGGTATGGAAAGTATGGTATTAGGAATCCTTGGACCATAACTCATTTTATTTACTATCACATAATCTCCAGTTAATAAAGACTTTTCCATTGAGGACGATGGAATAGTGAATGCTTCAAAACAAAACACACGAAATAGTAATATAAAAACCAAAGCAAATAAAATTGCTTTGGTCCACTCTATTATTACTTTTTTATTTTTCACAGATTTTGCTAAACACAAATTGTATCAGTTTAGCTTACTTTTTTACGTTTTTACCCTTGCGTTTGTTTCTAAAGTACGAAAATCCTGATATTGCAAGGATGATAACAATAAAATGAATCAAGTATGATTTTGATATACCATCATTACTTACAAACGTGAAGAAACGAGCTCTTCTTGTTTTGTCTTCAAATAAAGATGTTTTTAATTTTTTCAAGAAACCACTTTGTACTTTATCTCCAACAATATTCTTATTATCCTCTTTAATACTCAACCAAATAAACACGGGTTTTCCTACAATATGGTCTTCTGGTACAAATCCCCAAGAACGAGAATCAGCAGAATTATGACGATTATCTCCCATCATAAAATAATAATCTAATTTAAATGTATATGAATCTGTTTCTAAACCATTTATATAGATTTTACCTGCTTTTACATCCAACGCATTACCTTCATAATTAACAATAATTCTACTGTACAAAACAATGTTTGTAGTATCTAATTTTACGGTAACACCTGCTTTTGGAATATATAACGGCCCGAAATTATCGTTATTCCATCTATAATTTGGTGAATGAGGAAAAATTCTATAATCATACCCGTCTTCAGGCTCTATATTGGGTTCAACAGATTTTACGTTGGGTAATTTTTTAAATTCTTCTAGTTTATTAAAAGGTAAATTGATTAAAAAATAATCCCCTAAACTATCTCTATCATTTCTTGCACCATCGGTAATATCAAATTTTTCAATTGTTTTAGGGGCAAAACCATTACCATCGGTTCTTACTTTATAATAAAATTGCATTGTTGGTGCAACATAGGATTCTTTTGAATTAATAAACAATTTTTGGTTTTTAATTTTTAATGTGTCTCCCGCAATTGCAACGCATCTTTTAACATAATTTTCTCTTTTATCAGCCGGTCTGTATGTAATATCACCATACACTTCTGGATGGCTCCATATATAATTTCTTCCATTTTTTATAGCTGGATTCATTTTTTCGGCATCTCTGCAAACTTGGTAATAGCTTTGGTCTTGTGCATTCAAAGCAACTGTATCACCATCAGGGTAATTAAAAACAACAATGTCATTGTTTTCAACAGAACCTAATCCTGGCAATCTAAAATAAGGCAGTTTAAACCATTCTACATAGGACTTTGTTGTTCCATACAACGTGTGATGAACAAAAGGAAATGAAAGTGGGGTATTCGGAATTTTTGCTCCATAACTTACTTTGCTTACAAATAAATAATCTCCTACCATCAATGATTTTTCTAATGATGAAGTTGGTATTGTAAATGCTTCCAAAAAAAATGTTCGAATAACAGTTGCTGCTATCACTGCAAAAACAATTGCTTCTGTCCATTCTCGAACAATAGAAGGTTTGCGTTTACTCGTATCTTCTGGTCCAACATATTTTACATCTTTTTGAAACGCGATATAAGGCAAATAAATATATCCGAATAAAAATGCAAGAAATAAATCTTGTGTTGTACGTTTATTAAATGACTTTGCCGTTAAATAATACATTATCGCAGTCATCAAAAAATTTACACCAGGAGTAATAATTAAAAAAATCCACCACCATGGCTTTTTTATTATTTTTAGCCATACTATGAAATTATAAAAAGGAATAAGCGCTTTCCAACTTTCTTCACCTGCTAAGGAAAATAATTTGTAAAGCCCAATGATTGTAGTTATTGAAAAGAGTATTAAAGAAAGATACGATAAATCCATAATATTTTTTATTTGTTCTGATTGAGGAAACTAAATTCGTGATTTTTATTGTTCTAAGGCTGTTAATTTTTGTGAATTGCTATTTGCCTTGATTCATTAAATCATCCATCCCATAAATTCCTTTTTTACCTTTTATCCATTCTGCAGCTATTACAGCTCCAAGAGCAAATCCTTTTCTATTATGAGCAATATGAGTAATACTTAACTCATCCACTTCAGAAGAATAAGTTACAGTATGTGTGCCTGGTACTTCATCAATTCTTTTTGAAACAATACTCAATTCTGATTTGTTTTCAGTTACAGTATTTACCCAGTTTTTCTTTTCTGCATTTATCTCTATAATTTTATTTGCAAGAGTAATAGCTGTACCGCTTGGTGAATCTAATTTATGAACATGATGAATTTCTTCCATAGCAACATTATAGTTGTTATAACTGCTCATCAATTTCGACAAATACTCGTTTAGCTTAAAAAACAAATTAACACCAATACTATAATTGGAAGCATAAAAAAATGTTTGATTCATCGTTTTGCATTTCTCTTTCACCTCATCCATTTTTGCAATCCAACCAGTTGTTCCAACAACAACAGGAATGTTAGCATCAAAACATTTATAAATATTATTCATGGCAAACTCAGGAACACTAAATTCAATAGCTACATCTGCTTGTTTTAATTCCTCAATGGTATAAGTAGTAGCATTTGAAATATCTACTTTTAAAACGATTTTATGTCCGCGAGATAAAGCAATTTGTTCAATTTCTTTCCCCATTTTTCCATAACCTATTAATGCAATATTCATAAATTTTTATTAAATTATTTTATTAAAAGCCTATTTTTAGACCTATTCCAGCAGTATATGAATTATAATTTGAATTAATAATTGCAGGTTGAATTTTCATCGATAAATTATCACTTACATCAAAAGTAAATAAATGTGCATCAACACTAGCATCAACTATATTCAATATATAAACCAAAGCAACACCAATTACGGTTAAATCACGATAACGATGGTAATATTTTTGAAGCGTATTTAAATTTTCATCTGAATAAATCCCAACATAATTATCTACCGTAGCAGCATCGCCATCAATTCTATATTTGTATGCATTCCTATATTTTACAAAACGTGTTTGATTATGATTAAATGAATAAGCCAATGCACCAAAGCCTGCGTACAAAACTGGAATTTTCCAATATTTTTTATTGTATGCTTGTCCTAAACCCGGTAAAAATGTAGAATACAATGCGGCTTTCTTTGGACTGTGCTTTTTTGGTGCATCAATTATTTTTATTGCATTTGAAGTAGAATCAATTTGCTGAGCTCTACATGGAATATTTATAAAAATCAAACAGGTTATTCCAATTATCAATTGAAATAACCTGTATTTATGTTTTCTACTTTTTATAAAATTACTCATTAAGTTTTTGATAGGTTCATCAAAAAAATTGATTAGGCATCTAATAAATCTAAAATACGTTGTAAGTCATTGTCTGATTTAAAAGGAATAACAATTTTTCCTTTTCCATTAGGTTCTTTTGCTATTTGTACTTTCGTATTAAATACAGCTCTTAAATCTTCCAACACCTGTGTTTGTTCAAACGATAATGCTCCTTTTTCTACTTTTTTAGTTTTAGCAGAACCCGTATTTTTTACCTCCACCTTTGCTCCTCTTGCTAGTTCTTCTGTTTCACGAACCGATAAACTATTTAAAACAATTTGATTGTAAATATCTAACAATTTATCTTCGCTTTCAATGTTAATTAATGCACGAGCATGACCCATTGTTAAATCGCCATTTCTGATTGCTAATTGTATTTCAACTGGCAATTTTAACAATCGCAAATAATTGGTAATAGTTGAACGTTGCTTACTAACCTTTTGTGAAAGTTGTTCTTGCGTTAAACTGCATTCATCAATTAACCGTTTGTAGCTAATAGCTACTTCAATAGCATCTAAATTTTCGCGTTGAATGTTTTCAACCAAAGCCATTTCTAGCATTGATTGGTCATTAGCAATTCTGATGTATGCAGGCACACTTGTTAAACCTGCTATTTGAGAAGCCCTGTATCTTCTTTCTCCAGAAATTAATTGGTATTTATCATAACCTAATTTACGAACGGTAATTGGTTGAATAATACCGTGCTCTTTAATGGAAGAAGCTAATTCATTCAAAGCATCATCATCAAATTGTGTTCTAGGCTGAAAAGGATTTGTTTCAATTTTTGAAATTTCAATACTGGAAACAGAACCTACAACTTTACCTTCACCTTCTAGTTTTGTTGTGGTAATATCAGTATTTGCATTTTCCAACAATGCACTTAATCCTTTTCCTAATGCGTTTCTTTTTACACTCATTTTAATAGTTTTTATTTTACATCAATTGTTCTTCTTTTTCAATTTTTCTTGAATTTCAAACTAGTTTTCTTCTTCAACATTAATAAACTTCTCCGAATCATTTAAACGTGTTAATCCATTTTTTTGCAAGATTTCACGAGCAAGATTCAAATAGTTAATTGCTGCTTTTCCGCTTGCATCATGCATGATTATACTTTGACCAAAGCTTGGTGCTTCGCCTAATTTTGTATTACGCTGAATAATGGTATCAAAAACCATTTGCTGAAAATGCGTTTTAACTTCTTCCACCACTTGATTACTTAAGCGTAAACGCATATCGTACATAGTAAGTAAAATTCCTTCAATAGCTAAATCCGTGTTTAAGCGTGATTGAACAATTTTAACTGTATTCAAAAGTTTCCCTAAACCTTCCAATGCAAAATATTCGCATTGAACAGGAATCAACACCGAATCAGCAGCTGTTAAAGCATTAACAGTAACCAGTCCTAGTGAAGGAGAACAATCTACAATGATAAAATCGTATTCATTTTTTACTTTTTCCAATGCCATACGCATCATTTTTTCTCTGTTAGGCAGATTAATCATTTCAATTTCTGCTCCAACCAAATCAATATGTGCTGGTAATAAAAAAAGGTTTGGTGTTTCTGTTTGAAGAATAATATCTTTTGGGTTTACACCATCAATGATACATTCATAAATTCCTGTTTTAATATTTCGTGGGTCAAAACCTACACCCGATGTTGAATTTGCTTGCGGATCAGCATCAATTAAAAGCGTTTTAAACTCAAGCACCGCCAAACTAGCTGCCAAATTAATAGCCGTTGTTGTTTTTCCTACTCCACCTTTTTGATTTGCAATTGCTATTATTTTTCCCATTCTTTATTTAATTGTTGAATTTTAGATTTATGAACTTTTTAAACGTTTTTGCTCTTTTATTTGCTAACTGCAAATTCTGACTTATACAATCAACTACTTCATACTAAGTACTTGATACTATATACTCTTCTCCTCACCAATATTGAACAAGATTAACTCATTCCCTGCCATATCAAATTTTTGTACTGCATCTTCTTTGTCAATTTTTATGAAACCAAACGTATCGTAATGCATTCCAATTATTTTTTTGCAATTAATAAACTGCGAAGCAATGATTGCATTATCCACACCCATTGTAAAATTATCGCCTATTGGCAAAAAAGCAAAATCAATCTGTCGGTATTCTCCAATAAGTTTCATATCGTAAGTTAAAGCAGTATCGCCAGCATAATAAAAATTGGATTTATCCGATTCTACAATAAAGCCCATTGGGTTTCCACCGTAGGTTCCATCGGGCAAACCGCTTGAATGAACGGCAGAAACACATTTAACATTTCCAAAATCAAACTTCCATTTTCCACCTACATTCATTGGATGTGTGTTAGAAACCCCTTTTTTATTTAACCATTCATGTATTTCCCAACTGCATACAACCTTTGCTCCTGTTCGTTTTGCAACACTAACAGCATCAGCAATATGGTCGAAATGACCATGCGAAATAAGTATGTAATCTGCTCTTACTGTTGCTTCATCAATATTTTTTGCCATTTCATTTGACGAAATAAATGGGTCGAATAAAATATGCTTCCCATTTACCTCCACACCAAAACAAGAATGACCGAAATATGTAATATTCATAATTTAATCTTAATTCGTACTTTTGCCCGAGTTTTTTAAGAGGACTAAAAGTACAATTTTTTGCCCTTTTTAAGCTTTAAAACTTATTATAGATTTTTAAACAGTTTTTTGTTAATAATATTATTCCTATGATTACACTTATTTCTGCCACCAATCGCCCAAACAGCAATACTTTAAAGATAACTCAATATTATGCTCAACTATTAGAAAAACAGCAACTTAAGTATAAAATACTATCCTTAGAAAAAGTACCTAACGACATTTCTTTTAACGAACTTTTTGGAAACCGAAGCCAAAAATTTCAACAATTGCTTGACGAATACATTGTACCCGCCCAAAAATTTGTGATAATAGCTCCTGAATACAATGGAAGCTTCCCCGGTATTTTAAAAACCTTTATTGATGCTATTCCTACCGAAATTAACAGAGGAAAAAAAGTAGCCCTAATTGGTGTTGCAAGCGGAAGAGCAGGAAACCTAAGAGGATTAGACCATTTGACTGGTATTTTAAATTACTTAGGAATGTATGTACACCCCAACAAACAGCCTATTTCAAGCATTTTAACTGTATTAAACGAAAAAGCCGAAATTACAGACGATATTATTATAAAAGCGCTTGAAAAACATGTGAATGATTTGGTGAATTGGTAAATTTACCTTAATTACACAACAACTAAAAGAGTAATAATTGGCTCAATTTTTGAAAACCCCGCTCCAAGTAATTTTGTACCTTTGTACAATTATTATTGGCAATAACATGTATCCAATCACGTTTTTACCGTTATAAAAACAAAAACTATTCGAAATGAAAAAGTTAAAAAACATTTTTAGCCTGTTTCTGTTATTATTTTTAACAAACGGTTTTGCACAAGACGCACCCAATAAAATTGATGCTGCTGGCAAAAAACAAGGTCATTGGATAAAATATGATGCCAACAAAAAAAAGGTGTTTGATGGTAATTTCATAAATGATATTCCTACAGGAAAATTTATTTACTACTACCCTACCGAAGAAATAAAAGCAATAAACATTTTTTCAAAAAATGGAACTGTTTCTTATGCCGAATATTTTCATCAAACAGGAAAAACAATGGGCAAGGGAAAATATGTAAATGAAAAAAAAGACAGCACTTGGACCTATTATGACGAAGAAGGTGTTTTGCTTTCGCAAGAAACATTTTTAAATGGCAAAAAAAATGGAAGTGTAAAAGTGTTTTACAGAAACGGACAAGTATCAGAAGATAAAACATGGAAGAATGGTGTGCTTGATGGCCCTTCAAAAAAATATTTTGAAGAGGGACAAATTAAATACAATGGACAATATGTAAATGGCAAAATTGAAGGTAAAGTAACTTTTTATCACCCCAACGGAAAAGTAGATGCTGAAGGGATTTACAAAAATGATTTAAAAGAAGGGGAATGGAAATATTACAAAGCAGATGGAACACTTGCTCGTACCGACAAATACATAAACGGAACATTACAAGGTGAAGACAAAAACATTATAACCAAAGAACAACAAGACAAAGAGAAAAAACAATTTGAACAATTTGAAATAAAAAATCCATACGAAGATGGATATAGCCCCAAATAATAAATGAGTAAAAAAGGAAAAGTGTTATTAGCAATGAGCGGTGGAATTGATAGTTCTATTGCTGCTTTGTTATTACACGAGCAAGGTTATGAGGTGGTTGGTATTACTATGAAAACATGGGATTATGCTTCGTCTGGTGGTTCATCAAAAGAAACAGGTTGTTGCAGTTTAGACAGCATCAATGATGCACGCATGTTGGCTGTAAACCTCGGCTTTCCACATTATATTTTAGATATAAGAGATGAATTTGGCAATTATATCATCGATAATTTTGTGGATGAATATCTTTCTGGCAGAACGCCCAACCCTTGTGTATTATGTAATACACACATTAAATGGGAAGCGTTATTAAAGCGTGCCAATATGCTCGATTGCGAATTTATTGCTACCGGTCATTATGCTAGAATACGAGAAGAAAACAACCGATATGTTATTTCAAAAGGATTAGATGCCAATAAAGACCAATCTTATGTACTTTGGGGTTTAACACAAGAAAGTTTAAAACGTACTATTTTTCCATTACAAAATTTCAAAAAAAGTGAAATCAAACAAATGGCTGTTGATGCTGGATATGTTGATTTAGCGAATAAAAGCGAAAGCTATGAAATCTGTTTTGTTCCTGATAATGACTATCGCGGATTCTTAAAACGTAAAGTGGATGGATTAGAAAAAAAAGTGGATGGCGGTAACTTTGTTGATAGAAGCGGAAGAGTGTTAGGCAAACACAAAGGTTATCCTTTTTATACTATCGGACAAAGAAAAGGCTTAGAAATAGCTGTTGGTGAGCCTTTGCATGTATTGGAAATTATTCCTGATACCAACACAGTAGTTCTGGGAAGTAAAGAAGATTTAGAAGAACAAAACATGATTGTAGGAAAATACAATTTGATTAAATACGCTACATTGCCAAACAATTTTGAAGCATTAACAAAAATACGCTACAAAGATGCGGGCACAATGGCAAACATTTCTCATAACAACGATAAATTAAACGTACTTTTTCACAATTCTGTGTCAGCTATTGCACCAGGGCAATCAGCAGTATTTTATGAAGGAGAGGATTTAGTTGGTGGAGGAATAATTGAACGTCCTATTTTTAAACTATAAGGACTTTTTTATGAAAAAAACTATTCTTTTTTTTGCAAGTATTTCCGGAGCTTTAGCAGTTGCACTTGGTGCAATGGCTGCTCATGGCTTAAAAGAAAAAATCAGTACAGGATTAATTACAGAACAAAATTTACAAACTTTTGAAACTGCTGCAAAATATCAAATGTATCACAGTATTGTTTTGCTGGTTATTGGTTTTGTGATTGATAAATACCACAATAATTTATTAAAAAAAGCAGCTCATTGTTTTATGGCAGGCATCGTACTCTTTTCTGGTTCATTATATCTGTTATCAACCGCAAAATTAATTGGAATACCCTATACAAATTGGCTTGGACCAATAACACCAATCGGTGGACTATTTTTTATTGCTGGCTGGATATTGATGGGAGTATCTGCTCTAAAACTTCAAAAATAAATGAATTCAAATTATCAAAACTATTGTGCATACATGCGCAAAATTGCTGATGTACAATTTGCTGCTGGCGTGTTAAATTGGGATCAAGAAACCTATATGCCAAGCAAAGGAACAAATTTTAGAGCACAACAATTATCAACATTAGCAGGTATTGCTCATGAATTAGCTACTAAAGAAGAATTAGGAACTCTTTTAAATAAACTATCGAAGGACACAAGTTTAACTGAAAAAGAAAAACGAAACATTGCTCAATCTTTAAAAAATTACAATCAAAACAAAAAATATACTACTGCTTTTGTAGAAGAATTAAGTAAAACAATTTCAGAAACATTTCAAGCATGGCAAAAAGCAAAAGCAAACAATAATTTTAAAATTTATGCTCCTCATCTTAAAAAATTAGTACAACTAAAACGTAAAGAATGTGAATTATTAGGCTATACCGAACATCCTTATGATGCATTGATTGACCAATATGAACCCGAAACAAAAACAAAACAATTAGAAATTTTATTTGCTGATGTAAAAAATCAATTGGTAGAATTTGTAAAACAAATTGCCGAAAAGCCTCAAAACAAAGATAATTTTATGTTTTTGAATTACAACAAAGACAAACAATGGAACTTTGGAATTGATATTTTAAAACAAATGGGATACGATTTTGAAGCAGGACGACAAGATATATCATCTCATCCTTTTACTACCAATTTTAGTTCAGAAGATGTTCGTGTTACCACAAGAATTAATGAAAATGATATAAACGAAATGATTTGGAGTTGCATCCATGAAGGCGGACATGCATTGTATGAACAAGGTTTACCAGCGTCTGAATACGGATTACCTTCTGGAGAATATATCTCCTTAGGAATTCATGAATCGCAATCCCGATTATGGGAAAATAATGTCGGAAGAAGTTTAGCATTTTGGAATTTTAATTTTAATAAATTAAAAGAATACTTCCCTGAAAATTTAAATAATATTTCCTCTAAGGATTTTTACAGAGCAATGAATATTGTAAAACCTTCCTTGATTAGAACATCGGCAGATGAACTTACTTATCATTTTCATGTTCTTATCCGATTCGAAATTGAAAAAGCATTAATTGAAGGTAAAATTGAAGTAGATGATTTACCAAGCTATTGGAATACTAAATACAAAGAATACCTAAACATTGATGTGCCAAGCGATTCGCAAGGTGTTTTACAAGATGTTCATTGGAGCCATGGAAGTTTTGGATATTTTCCAACCTACTCACTCGGTAGTTTTTATGCTGCTCAGTTTTTTTCACAAGCAAAAAAAGAGATTAAAAACTTAGAACAAGAAATTGAAAAAGGGAATTTAAATCCTTTATTAAATTGGTTAAGAGAAAATATTCACAAACATGGAAAATACTACAACGCAACCCAACTTTGCGAAAAAATTACAGGCGAAAAATTAAATTTTAAATACTTTATGGACTATGCAAAACAAAAATATTCCGATTTATATAACATTTAATTGCCAATTTCTAAAATTTATTATATTTGTATGACTAAAAACCTATATCAAATGAAACGTATAACTTATTTATCGCTATTAGTTATTTTAGCATTATCTGCATTAACTATCAACTCTTGTAAAAAGGAAGAACCGGATACTGAAACACAATCAGCCGTTGACAATAATATATGCGAAACAGAATTCACTAAAATGATGCCTCGTGTAAACGATTTTGGTATCAATGAGCAAGGTGTTAAAGGTATGCGTGCTGCTTGCCCTACGATTATTTCTCCTGACACTGTTGCATCCCCAGGTTGGCCAAGAAGAATGGTAATTGACTATGGAACAACTGGATGTGTTGATACAATTGACGGAAAACTTCGAAAAGGACAAATCATTTGCGACTTTTCAAACCGCTGGAGTATTATAGGTAGTTATGTGAAAATTACGCTTGTTAATTTCACAGTTAATGGAATTACTTACGCTTGCGATAGTATAAAAATCATCCACAGTGCTTTTGCAGCATATACTACTAAAGTATTTAAAGGAGTTTGCCAAAACCCTAGCTGGAGATTAGAATGGGAATGTAACCGTACTTTAACTCAAACAGCAGGATTTGGTGATTTTGACCCATATAATGACGTATTTTCTTTTACTGGTAGTGCAAACGGAAAAAACAGAGAAGGAAAAACATATACAGTTAATGTAACTACACCAGTAGTAAAACGTTCTTCTTGTAGTTGGATAGAATCAGGAAAAGTAGAACTTACACCAGAAGGTTTAGCTACCAGAACTGTTGATTTTGGTAATGGTACTTGCGATAAAAAAGCAACACTTACAATAAACGGAAATACATTTAGCTTTGATATGAACTAAATTTGTTTTGTAATTCAAACAAATTTATATATTTGCTTAAATTAATAGTAAGAGTAAGTGCCTTTATCGAATAAAATAGCTGGTTTATGATGTTAGATATTTATGATTTTTACGATAAAATGGAGCGTAATAACATTATGCTCTCTTTTAAAGGAGATATTACATCTGAGCTATTGACTTCTATTTTACAAATTATGGAGTCGAAACTTGATAATTTACAAGAAGAGCCTAAAATTAAAAAGAAAGTTTACAATGTATTGGTTGAGTGCTTACAAAATCTTTACCACCACATGGATGAATCGAATGCAGAAATGCAAAACGAAAAAGTTCGTTCAGCAATATTTATGATTGGCAAAATTGACAACCAATACAATATTATTACAGGAAACTACATTAAAAAAGATAATGTAGAAGGATTGAAAAAACGCCTTGACGATATCAATTTATTATCAAAAGAAGAATTAAAAGAATATTACAAAGCAGTGCTAAATAACGGAGAAATGTCTTTAAAAGGCGGTGGAGGTTTAGGAATGATAGATATTGCTCGTAAAACAGGAGAAAAATTAAATTTTAACTTTGCACCTGTTGATGATAAATTTTCATTTTTTAGTTTAAACATTAAAATTTCACAATAAAAACACAATTACTGTATGGAAACAATTTCAATTGAAGGAACACCAAAAACCCCAACCATTACATTCGACACTGGAAAAGGTTTTTTAGAAATTAAAGGACGTTCAATCCCAGAAAACTCAATTGAGTTTTATAAACCTCTTGTAGATTGGTTAGAAAAATATTCTGCAAAACCGCAATCAGTTACAAATGTGAATATTCAATTAGAATATTTTAACACAAGTTCTTCTAAATGCATTTTGGATGTTTTCAAAAAACTTGAGAACATTAATAAAGGAGGAAGCCAAGTTACAATCAATTGGTACTATGAAGAAGATGATGAAGATATGCTAGAAGCAGGTGAAGACTACCAAGCAATTATCAATGTTCCTTTTAAAATGGTTCAAGTAGCGGAATAATTAAGCTATTATAATATCATCAACTTAAATAAAAAGCATTAGCTAAATAGCTAATGCTTTTTATTTTAAATCGTTTAGTTTCTTTCCAATATATTTTTCAGTAGGCAATAATGATTTTTGAATTCGTTTAGCATAATTTATACTATCTGTAATATCTTTATTTTTTGCTTCTATCAAAGCATTTCGATCATTTAATAATTTATTCGTTTTTTTATTCAACAAAAGAAGCTTAATAGCAACTATTGCTATTATAATAATCAACACAGTAACCAACAAATAAATATTTCGGTGTGTTTGCTTATAACAAACTATTGAATCATGAGCATCACCAGTGATAATATCCAAAGGGGAATGATTATGAGAAAATGCCGATAAAGAATCTTGAAGAAAACTTTGTGAATTACTTTTCATTGAAGTAAAGATTAAAATAGCTAACAAAACGATAATCTGTTTAATATTAATCTTCATTGTTTGTAAATTATGTTTTAAAAGTACTTTATTTTTTTATTTCAAAAATTTATTCCTTAATTTTAGTTATGTCCGAAAATGAAGAAAATAATATGTATTTCAAAGGAAGAGGCTCCCAAATAAACACCACCAATAAATTTTTAAAAAATAGCTACACAACCGAACACGATGAAGTTTTGGACGAACCATTATTAAGCAATGAAAAAACTCAACTATTGTTTGAATATCCAAAAAAAATAATTAATCGTGTTAAAAGCCCTGATATATATGGAATGTATTCCATGAACCCATACCAAGGCTGTGAACACGGATGCATCTATTGTTACGCAAGAAACACCCATGAATATTGGGGATATAGTGCAGGATTGGATTTTGAACGAAAAATTATTGCAAAACCAGAAGCTCCAAAGTTGCTTGAAAAACAACTGATGAATAAAAATTGGATTGTTGCTCCAATAATGTTTTCAGGAAATACAGACTGCTATCAACCTGCCGAAAGAAAGCTACAGATTACACGACAAATGTTAGAAGTTCTCTTAAAATTTAAGCACCCTGTAAGTATGATTACTAAAAATAATTTAATCTTACGTGATATTGATATTTTGCAAGAGATGGCAAAACTAAATTTAGTGCATGTAATGATTTCTATAACAAGTTTAAAGGATGACTTACGTTTAAAAATGGAACCTAGAACTGTTACTGCAAAAAACAGACTGAAAGTTATTGAAAAATTAAACAATGCGGGAATCCCATCAGGAATTATGGCTGCTCCTATAATTCCAGGTTTAAATAGTGATGAAATTCCTCAATTAATTGAAGCTGCCACAAATCACGGGGCAATATCCGCAGGTTACACCATTGTGAGGCTAAATGGCTCTATTGCCGATATTTTTAAAGATTGGATTCACAAAAATTTTCCAGATAGGGCAGATAAAGTTTTGCATCATATCGAAAATATGCATGGAGGCAGCTTGAGCGACAATAGATACGGCAAACGAATGCGAGGCGAAGGTAATATTGCACAATCTATTAATCAACTATTTAAAATTTCTGTAAAAAAATATTTAGCAGGTCGAAATAAATTTGAATTCAATCTTGATTCCTTTGTAAGAACAGATAAATCAGGGCAAATGAATTTATTTTAAGATGTAAACTTCTGCAGGGTCGTGAGCACACAATTCATCTCTAAGATAAATCATACCTAACTTTTTCAAAACATTAATAGAAGCAATATTTTCTTTTGCTGCTCGTCCAATAATATTTTTTAGTTTTAAGGAATTAGTAGCATATTCCATAACAGCTTTTGCTGACTCTGTTGCGTAGCCTTTTCCCCACTTACTTTTAAAAAATCGATACCCTAAATCGTATTCACCTGCTTCTGAAATATATTTTATGCCACACCACCCAATAAATTCATTGTTTGATTTTAAATATACTGCCCACCTCCCCATTTTATTTTTGTATTGTGGAAAAATAATATCACTAAGAATTTTTTGTGCCTCTTCTATATTCTTTACTGGACCATCACCTGTATATCTAGTTACTTCTTCATCAGAATTTAAGTTGATTAGCAACTGAGCATCAGTTATCGTAAACTCTTTTAAATAAAGTCGTTCTGTTTCAATTATTGAGTCCATTAGCTTTCAATTAAATCTCTAATTACTACAGATGCACAAACACTTCCAAATGTTGCAGGCAAATAAGAAATAGTTCCGTAAGCTGATTTTTTAAAATTAGTTCCATCCGTCATCATGAGAGATTCTTTGATAGGTTCTTCAGGAGAAAAGACAGTTTTTATACCTTTTTTTATCCCTAACTCTTTTAATCGTTTACGCACGTATTGTGCAAACGGACAATTATATGTTTTTGAAATATCAACCACTCTTAGCATTGTAGGGTCAAGCTTTGCACCTGCTCCCATTGAACTTATTATACGAACATTTAAATCAAAAGCTGTTTTAATAAAAGTAACTTTGGGTGTTATGCTATCAATTGCATCTATTACATAATCAAATTTAGTTGAAAGAATTTGAACAGCACGTTCAGGAGTAATAAACTCTTTAATCACACTTAATTTCAAATCAGGATTAATTGCTAATAATCTTTCAGCCATAATATCTGCTTTTGGCAAACCGTGTGTTGTAGCAAGGGCAGGCAATTGTCGGTTACGATTACTTGGATCAACCACATCTCCATCAACAATTGTCATTGCTCCTACTCCGCTTCTACAAATAAATTCAGCTGCAAATGAACCCACCCCACCCATACCAACTACTAATACATGGGCATTTTGAAGTTTCATTAACTTTTCTTTTCCAATCAATAACTCTGTTCTCGACAACCACTTTAAATCACTCATGAATAAATATTTTTTTGTAATTGCTGTAAATACTTTTCTTTAAATCCTCTATTTTAACATCCAATCTATTTGAAGCTGCTTCAAAAATACTTTTAATTGAGGTATCAGCATCATCTGTTTCTAAAAATATTCTATCAATAGGAATGGATGAAATAATTTTTGAAGCATTTGAATTTTCTATTAACAAAGCTTTACCAAACGAAAAATAAAAACCGTTTTCAAGAAGTTGTTTTGAAATTATTTCATTGTTATTGTATCCATGAACAATTATTGGCACTGCAACTTTTAATTTTTTTTTGATTTTAATCAAGTCATCAAACGCTTTCACACAATGGACAATCAAAGGCTTGTTCGCTTTTTCTGCCATTAATAGTTGTTGTTTAAAAACATCTTTCTGTAAATCAAAATCAATGTCAATCAATTTATCCAATCCACATTCTCCTATTGCTACAACATTTTTATTAAAAATACTTTGTTCTAACAATAATAAATCACTCAAATAATTATTTTCATTTATGTACCAAGGATGAATACCGACAGAAACTAATCGATTAGAATGTATTTCATTAAATTTTTCATGAACATTTAAAACAGAAATATCAGCTACTGAATTAATCGAATGCATATGAACATCTACAAATTTCATTTTTTAAAGATAAAAAAAGCATCCACTAAATTGGTGGATGCTTTTCATTATTTTATTTATTTTTTTATTCTGTGAGCATATCGTTTAAAACCATCTCATCTTCTTCATGAGGGCTCAAAGGGTTTTGGCTTTGCCCATCACTGTCTGTCTTATCTTTAGGCTTGGGATCTCTTTTATCTTTCTCAGGATGCTTTCCTCCTTTGTGAGCCTTGTGTTCTTTTTTCATTTCTTCCCATTTCACTATTTGTTCAGATGTAAGTAAGGCTTTAATTTCTTTCCCTCGTTCTTGATTTATCTTTCTTCTTTCTTTTGCAAATGCTTCTTTATCTTCTGGTTTTGTATTAGCAACTGCCTCCATCTTTTTGTTTTTAGCAATATTTATTGCATTTACTTTTATTTTTTGATCTTCTGTTAAACCTAATTTAATTGCTATTCTTTCGGTTTGCTTTTTTGCTCTTTCTGCTGGGTCTAATTTTTTTCTTTCTAATTTTTCTGTTTTAGATGTTGGAGGCGTTTCTTTTTTTTCTGTTTGAGAAAAAGAAACCATTGTTCCAAAAACAATTGCTGAAGTGAGGATAATTAACTTTTTCATAAATCACAATTTTTAGTTTATTTTGGAACTTTGACGCACCAAAACTAGAAAGGTTTAATTAGTTATTATCCCCATCTATTAATCTGCCCAAACCGCCTAAAATACTACCTTCTTCCTTGCCTCCTTTTGAGTATGCCATAAGTCTTCCGGCAAGTCGGCTAACAGGTAATGATTGAATCCAAACTTTACCTGGTCCTTTTAAAGTTGCAAAAAATAATCCTTCACCACCAAAAATAGTGTTTCTGATTCCTCCAACAAACTGAATATCATAATCTACATTATGCGTAAAAGCAACAATACAGCCTGTATCCACTTTTATTAGTTCGCCTGGCATCAATGTTTTTTCGATAATCATTCCACCTGAATGAACAAATGCCATTCCATCACCTTCTAATTTTTCCATAATAAATCCTTCGCCACCAAATAATCCTGTTCCTAGTTTTTTCTGAAATTCAATACCTATGCTTACTCCTTTTGCAGCACATAAAAACGCATCTTTCTGACAAATTAATTTTCCGTCTAACAAACTTAAATCCATTGGAATAATTTTTCCGGGATAAGGTGAAGCAAAAGTGATACGCTTTTTTAAATTCCCCATATTGGTAAATGCAGTCATAAACAAACTTTCTCCCACAAGCATACGTTTACCAGCAGAAAATAATTTATCCATAAAACTATTTTGTTGTTTGCTTCCATCACCAAAAATAGTATCCATACGGATTCCATCATCCATCATCATAAAATTGCCAGCTTCAGCAATAACAGTTTCATTTGGATCGAGTTCAATTTCTACTGCTTGTAACTCTTCTCCTAAAATTTTGTAATCGATTTCGTGGTTTGATTTCATAATATTAATTTTTTATTTCTCGTAGAGACGCAAAGTTCGCAGAGGTTATTCTTTTAGTTTTCTTTTTGTAATAACATATTGAAATTTAGGCTTAATGCCATTGAATGCTACTTTTATGCATAAGTCTCTTATTTTTTCTAATGCAGATAAACGTTCTTGTGGTGTTTTGGTTAACCAATAACTCAAATCATTTGGCTCTTCACCTAAATTATATTTATGTACTACCTTTTCCATTGTTACTCTTTATTTCTCGCAGAGACGCTGAGCTCGCAGATATTTTAAAATTTTCAAATTCGTAAATTCGTACTTATTCGTAATTCGTAGCCTACATATTCCTTCTATACTGCCCACCCACTTCAAATAAAGCATTGGTAATTTGTCCTAATGAACAATATTTAGCTGTTTCCATTAAGCCTTCAAAAATATTTTTGTTTTGAATTGCTAATGTTTGCAAGTCGCGCAACAATTGTCCCGATTTATCAGCATTTCCTTTTTGTAATTCTCCCAACATCGAAATTTGATAATTTTTTTCTTCATCCGTAGCACGAATAACTTCTTTTGGAAGAACTGTTGGAGAACCTTTTGAAGATAAGAATGTATTTACACCAATGATAGGGTATTCGCCTGTATGTTTTAATGTTTCGTAATACAAACTTTCTTCTTGAATTTTTCCTCTTTGATACATGGTTTCCATTGCACCCAAAACACCGCCACGCTCTGTAATTCTTTCAAACTCTACCAAAACAGCTTCTTCAACAAGGTCTGTTAATTCTTCAATAATAAATGAACCTTGTAAAGGATTTTCATTTTTTGCTAACCCTAATTCACGATTAATAATCAACTGAATTGCCATTGCTCTACGAACCGATTCTTCTGTAGGTGTTGTAATTGCTTCATCGTAAGCATTGGTATGTAATGAGTTGCAATTATCATAGATTGCATACAATGCTTGAAGCGTTGTACGGATATCATTAAAATCAATTTCTTGCGCATGCAATGAACGACCAGAAGTTTGAATATGATATTTCAACATTTGCGAACGTTCATTAGCATTATACTTTAACTTCATTGCTTTTGCCCATATTCTGCGGGCAACACGACCTATCACAGAATATTCTGGGTCGATACCATTGCTGAAGAAAAAAGAAAGGTTAGGAGCAAATTTATTAATATCCATTCCTCTACTTGCATAGTATTCCACATACGTAAATCCATTCGATAATGTTAAAGCAAGCTGCGTGATAGGATTTGCACCTGCTTCAGCAATATGATAACCAGAAATTGAAACTGAATAAAAATTACGAATATTTTTTTGGATAAAATAATCTTGCATATCACCCATCAATCGCAATGCAAATTCAGTAGAGAAAATACAAGTATTTTGTGCTTGGTCTTCTTTTAAAATATCTGCTTGTACTGTTCCACGAACAGCAGCAATTGTTTCGGCTTTTATTTTTTCGTAAATATCTTTTGGCAAAACTTGATCACCAGTAACTCCCAACAACATTAAGCCTAAACCATCATTTCCTTCGGGCAAATCTCCTTGATATTTTGGTCTTGCAACACCTTTCTTTTTATATATGTCAAGTATTTTTTTCTCTACTTCTTTTTCTAAACCATTTTTTTTAATGTAAATTTCGCATTGTTGGTCGATGGCTGCATTCATAAAAAAAGCAGTTAGCATTGCTGCAGGGCCGTTAATGGTCATCGATACAGATGTTTTTGGATCTGCTAAATTAAATCCGCTGTATAATTTTTTTGCATCATCTAAACAACAAATTGAAACACCTGAGTTACCAATTTTTCCATAGATATCAGGCCGAATATCTGGATCTTGCCCATATAATGTAACACTATCAAAAGCAGTACTTAAACGATGTGCGGGCATTCCTAAACTTACATAATGAAATCTTCTGTTTGTTCTTTCTGGTCCGCCTTCACCTGCAAACATACGTGTTGGATCTTCTCCTTCTCTTTTAAATGGAAATACACCAGCAGTATATGGAAATTCACCTGGTACATTTTCTTGTAAATTCCATTTTAAAATATCACCCCATGCTTCATATTTTGGTGTAGAGACCTTTGGAATTTGTAAATGCGATAATGATTCGTAATGCGTTTGAATTTTCACTTCTTTGTCTCTCACTTTAAAAATAAAAAATTCATTTTTATATTGCTGAACTTTATCTTTCCAAGTTTCTAATATTTTTTTGTTGTGTCCATCAAAACTTAATGATAACTGAGCAGATGTTTCTTCCAATCCTTTTATGATTCTATCCTTGTCATCAACTTTTGATTCTTTTAACGCTTCAATTGATTTACTGATTGAAAAAAGCTTTTGAGCTATTTCTTTTTGCTCATCCACCCATTTATCATAGTTACGATTATTTTCAGCTATTTCAGCTAAGTATCGAGTACGTTGCGGAGGAATGATATAAATTTTTTCGCTCATTTCATCAGAAACAGCAAAATCAGATTTTAAATCGGCTCCTGTTTTTTCTGCTAATTTATTTACAACTGCTTTATACAATTTATTCATTCCAGGGTCGTTGAATTGAGAAGCAATAGTTCCAAAAACAGGAATTGCATCATCGTCCACATCCCAAAGTTGATGATTACGCTTGTATTGCTTTTTCACATCACGAATAGCATCTAGTGCTCCGCGCTTATCGAACTTATTTAATGCAATAATATCAGCAAAATCAAGCATATCAATTTTTTCCAATTGCGTTGCTGCACCATATTCAGGTGTCATCACATACAAACTCATATCGCTATGTTCTGTAATTTCTGTATCACTTTGTCCGATACCAGATGTTTCCAAAATGATTAAATCAAAATCAGCAGCCTTTACAATATCAACAGCCTCTTTTACATATTTTGATAATGCTAAATTGCTTTGGCGAGTTGCTAACGAACGCATGTACACTCTTTCGTTTTTTATAGCATTCATTCTAATTCTATCGCCAAGCAAAGCGCCACCTGTTTTGCGTTTTGATGGATCAACAGAAATAATGGCAATTGTTTTATCTTTAAAATCAATTAAAAATCTACGAACCAACTCATCAACTAAAGATGATTTTCCTGCTCCACCAGTACCTGTAATACCAAGTACAGGAGTTACTTTATTAGAAGATGCTTTTTCAATCTCAGGAATAAATTTAGAAAACTCAGCAGGAAAATTTTCAGCCGCTGAAATCAAGCGAGCAATTGATTTTACATCTTTATCTTTAAGATATTTTACTTCTCCATTTAAATTATTACCTGTTGGGAAATCACATTTTTCTAACATATCATTTATCATCCCTTGCAATCCCATTGCTCTTCCGTCATCAGGAGAATAAATACGTGTGATGCCATATTTATGTAAATCTTCGATTTCCGTTGGAAGAATTGTTCCTCCTCCTCCACCAAAAATTTTAATATTACCACAACCTTTTTCTTTCAATAAATCAAACATGTATTTGAAAAATTCGTTGTGTCCACCTTGATAAGAAGTAATAGCAATAGCATTGGCATCTTCTTGAATAGCACAATTCACAATTTCTTGAACACTACGGTCATGCCCCAAATGAATTACTTCAGCGCCACTTGCTTGAATAATTCTACGCATGATATTTATAGCTGCATCATGTCCATCAAATAGAGATGCGGCAGTAACAATTCTTATTTTATTTTTTGCTTTATAAGGCTCAGTAACAAATGTATCCATCTTCTGTTATTTCAATTACATAAGCTACAAATATAACCAAATAAGGAGTTTTTGCCAAATAGATTTCAAACTGATAATAATCATTTTTTTAGCTAGCAGAATATTATATTTTTATTGTAGAAAATATAAAAACTATACCCATGAAAAAAATTACACTTCTATTTATTTCGGTATTAATAACAGTTGCAGGATTTTCTCAAATACCGAATTCTGATTTTGAGAATTGGACTACTAGTTCTTTAACAGTTCCCAACAATTGGAGAACGTTTGGAACTGTTTCTCAACAGCCAGGAGCCAATGGTTTATACTCTATACGCATAGAAAGAAATTCCGCAAACCCAAATGAACCTGGAGCTTTTATTCATGGCAATCCTTCGGGAATGACATTTTGGGGTGGAATACCTATATCAAGTCGCCCTGATTCAATTGTGGGAAATTTTAAATACTCAATTGCGCCAAACGATACTGCATGGGTATTAGTAATCTTTAAATATCAAGGATCACCTATTAGCATGGATATTAATCTTATTATGGGAAATAATTCATCCAACTTTACCCGTTTGGCATTCAAAAATAATTTTACATCCACACAAATACCCGATTCCGTAATAGTAGGTGTTACTTCCACCAACCCAAACGATCCCACAACTCCAATGGGAGGCTACATGATTGTTGATGACTTAAGATTTACCGACATATTGAGTAGTACTTATCCTATTCTGAACGGAGATTTTGAATCATGGCAGACATTAAACAATGAACAACCAAATAATTGGTACACTTCCAATTCAGGATTTTTAGGATGGTCCACTCTACCGGTAACAAAAACCACGGATAGTTATAGTGGCACGTTTGCAATGCGTATCGAGAATGTAATCAACACAGTAGGTTTCGGAATGGGATATGCATTAGCTGGACCACAAGGTACAAATGGACCATCACCAGGATTTCCAGTAACATCCAGAGATAGTACATTTAGCGGCTATTACAAATTCATACCTCAAGGAGATACCCTTACATTCGGATCGATTATGTTTTATCAAGGAATTCAGGTAGGTTGGGGATTTTTCCAAAATTCTAATATCGTAAATTCTTATACTTATTTCACTACAAATATTAACTACGATGTCTCATTCCTTGGAACACCTGATAGTGCAACTGTATTCGTTTTACCATTTCAAGGAGGAGGTAATCCTCATGGAAACTCAGTATTGTTTGTTGACAAACTTGGGTTCAATGAACAAACTCCAACATTTATAAGTACAAATATCGCAAGTGATATACAACTTTTGGTATTTCCAAATCCGTCAAACACCTATACAAACATTAGCTACTTGATAAAAGAGGATGCCAAGGTGGTAATATTAATATATGATGCAACGGGAAAATTAGTCGAGTTAATCTCTAATAAAAACGAAACCACAGGAGCGCATATTTTAAAATATGGAACTGACCATTTAGCAAATGGGGTTTATACAATCAGCCTCGAATCAAAAGGAATAAAGCATTATTACAAGATATCGATTCAAAGATAAGCGAAGAAAAAACAAGACAAAAATGAGGCGTTTATATTTTTAATCCGCTTGTAAAAAAGGATAGCGATAATCTGTTGGTGGTACAAATGTTTCTTTGATAGTACGAGGAGAAACCCAGCGCAATAAATTAATCATAGAACCTGCTTTATCATTCGTTCCTGAACCACGAGCCCCTCCAAATGGCTGTTGCCCAACAACCGCCCCTGTTGGCTTATCATTTATATAAAAATTTCCTGCTGCATTTCTTAATGCTTTAGTAGCATACTCAATAGCGTATCTATCTTTTGCAATTATTGCTCCTGTTAAAGCATAAATAGAAGTTGTATCTACTAATTGTAATGTTTCTTCAAATTTATTTTCGTCATACACATAAAGAGTAAGAACGGGTCCAAACAATTCTTCACACATGGTAACGTATTTAGGGTCGTTTGCTCTTATGATAGTCGGCTCAATAAAATAGCCTTTTGATTTATCATAATTACCTCCTGCAACAATCTCTACGTTTTTATCAGCTTTTGCGGCATCAATATATTTTGCAAGTTTATCAAATGATTTTTCGTCAATTACTGCATTTATAAAATTTGTGAAATCTTCTGTAGGTCCCATTTTAAAAGACTTTAAATCGGCAACTACTTGTGCTTTTACTTCTTCCCAAATATTTGAAGGAATATATGCTCTTGATGCTGCAGAACATTTTTGTCCTTGAAACTCAAATGCTCCACGACTGATAGCTGTAGCTACAATATTTGCATCAGCTGATTTATGTGCTACAATAAAATCCTTTCCTCCTGTTTCACCTACTATGCGTGGATAAGTTTTGTATTTGTGTATGTTATTTCCAATTGTTTTCCAAATATTTTGAAACACTTCTGTAGAGCCCGTAAAATGGATTCCAGCAAAATCAGCATGTGAAAAAATAACATCGGCAGCATCCGGTCCGCTAGGATAAATTAAGTTTATTACTCCATCAGGAACGCCTGCTTTTGTAAAAATTTCCATTAATACATTTGCTGAATAAACTTGTGTATTTGATGGTTTCCATACAACAACATTTCCCATCATAGCACATGATGTTGGCAAATTACCAGCAATAGCAGTAAAATTAAAAGGAGTTAATGCATATATAAATCCTTCTAATGGTCGTTGCTCCACACGATTCCAAATTCCAACACCTGTTACTGGTGGTTGTTGCTTGTAAATCTCTGTCATATACATTACATTGAAACGTAAAAAATCAATTATCTCGCAAGCACTATCAATTTCAGCTTGGTAAGCATTTTTGGATTGACCAAGCATAGTAGCAGCATTTAATTTTGCACGATAAGGACCAGCAATTAATTCAGCCGCTTTTAAAAAAATACTAGCACGGTGCTCCCAGGACAAAGCTTCCCACATAGGCTTTGCAGCCAATGCAGCATTAATTGCTTGAGTAACATGTTCTTTATTTGATTTATGAAAATGTCCTAAAGTATGTTTGTGGTCGTGTGGCGGAGCCAAACGAACTTTATCATTACTGCGCACCTCTTTACCTCCAATATACATTGGCACATCAATTTCTTTCGAACGCAATTCTTTCAACATTGCCTGAAGTTCTTTGCGTTCAGAACTACCTGCTGCATAATTTTTTACTGGTTCATTCCAAGGTTGTGGTACATTATAAATTCCTTTTGGCATAATTTAGAGATTATGATTGTAAATGATGAATTATAAATTTTATTAAGGTGCAAATATAAGAAAAAGAAAAGCAGCTTAAAAGATTGACTTTTGTTTTATTGCCCCAACCTCTTTTGAACAAACAATTCTATTTTATCAAACAATTGCTGTGGCTGAGAAGTACGCCATGCAACATCATTTAATTTTCCTCCAAGTAAAATATAGTAATCAATATTTGCTTTGTTGTACTCCACTAAAACGTGTTCTCTAAAATTTAAAAATGCTATCCAACCATCTTCTACTTCTTCGAACCATTCTTCATAATAGCAATCATCTGAATAATGAAAATTTAAAATATTTTCACCGATTAAAATAAATTTATTTACTCCATATTCCATTATTTTTTCAATAATGTCTCTTTTTAAAATCATTATATCGTTGTTAATACAATCATTCCACTCTCCAATTAATTCAATAATTGCAAAGCTTTTTTCATAATCTACAAAAAGAATTTTTATATATAAAGTTGGAGAATCAATATCGTCCCATTGAGGATGAATTAAATAATTGTAGATTGTATTTGTGTATTCAAACTCACTGTATTCTCTCCCATAAAAAGGAGAACGTTCATCTTCTGAGGCAATATAAAGATGTCGCCAATTATAAAACGGTTCTATATCTTGCATTTGACTTTAATCGTTAATCAGTTGAATATTTTATTGGCACACAGGGATTGAATATATTGGAAATAAACTTTGAAATCTTATAACTTTTCACTAGCTCTATATCCTTCAACAGCCTTTCTTACACTTCCATATTTTAAAAGAAGTTCATTTGCTTTTTTATAAGTAATTTTTAATTCTTTCATCACCATATTTGTTCCTCTATCAACTAGCTTATTGTTACTTAATTGCATGTCCACCATTTTGTTGCCTTTCACTCTTCCTAATTTTATCATTACAGAAGTAGAAATCATATTTAAAACTAATTTTTGTGCTGTTCCTGATTTCATTCTTGTACTACCAGTTACAAATTCGGGTCCTACTACAATTTCAATTTTATACTTGGATGCAGCAGCAACATTACTTCCTTTATTACAAACAATACATGCAGTAACAATTTTATTTTTGTTGCAGCTTTCTAAAGCTCCAACTACATAAGGAGTTGAACCAGAAGCAGCAATTCCTACAACGATATCTTTTGAATTTATTTTATGTGCTTGTAAATCTTTCCAACCTTGTTTTGTGTCATCTTCGGCAAATTCAACAGCTTTTCTGATAGCCTTGTCGCCACCAGCAATTAAACCAATTACCAACCCCTGAGCAACACCAAATGTTGGAGGACATTCGCTCGCATCAACTATTCCTAATCTGCCACTTGTACCTGCACCAACATAAAACAATCGTCCTCCATTTTTCATTTGAGTAACAATTACATTAACAAGTTTTTCGATTTTAGGGATTACTTTTTCAATTGAATCAGGAACTGTTTTATCTTCTTTATTAATATTTACAAGCAATTCCTTTACACTCATTTTTTCGAGTGCTTTATATTTTGAATCTGATTCAGTTGTTTTTTCCATTTATAGTTTCTTTCTAAAAAATTAAACCAAGATAATTTTTTACAATTCATCCCTAACTTGTAATCTGTTTTCGAAGCACCACTCCCCTCTCGAGAGGAAAAAAGTGAACAAGCGCTGAAATCAGCGAATTATTTTTCTTTATTTTTATCTTGGAAATCTAATGAAGTAACACCAATTGCTTTTAAAAATCGTTTTGCATTTATTTTTAACGTTTCTTTAACTTCAGTAATAATTGTTTTTGTGGTACTTTCATCTGGGCGTGTTTTAAATCGTGAATCACGAAAAACGACATCTTTTCCTGCTGGTGTGTAATAATAACAGTAAAACGATTTCCGACTTTCATCATCTGGTATATTTATTTTTGCATAACCATGATAAGAAGTTTCATCCGTTACCATAATTGCCGCTTGATTAAAATAAGGCATTACTTTAGAAATACAATTTTTTACATCTTTATCCCAAAATTCGAGCGCCCCACCGTATTCATCTTTCCAATTTTTATTCAGATAAATAAGAATATTTAATCTTCTGTGCAGTTTTGCTGCTGGATTCATATTTACATCCACATGTATATCCACAAAACTGCCTGGTCCACCTTGGTGAATACCTGCACCTAAAGAATCGTAAGTAGAACTTACATTTTCAATTCCAGTAACTTTACTCACCCAAGCATACATTTCTGGAGAATTCATAAAATCTCTCAACTGCGAAAAAACAGGATGGTATCTATCTAAATGATATTCTTCAGATTTGTTTTCGTTGATACTTTTACGTTTTACTTTTAATGCGTCTAACTTCGGAAAGTTTTCATACAACAAATTTGCTATTTCATCATTTAAAAAATTGGGAACAGCAATATGTTTGCAAGGCTGTGCATTTTCAAAAGCTGAACGAATCTCAGATATTTTATTTTCAGAAAGTAATTCTGGATTTAATAAATTGGTCATAAAAAATATTATTAATTATCACAAAAATACATAAATATACTGTGTGAAGCTACCTAATTTAAGGTAATTGATTAAATGATTTTGCTCATTAATGATTGTAATAAATACTATATTTGTTATTCAAATTATAATAGAATTATGAAGAACTTGAATTTAAAATCATTACTACCCATTATTGCTGCAATTGCAATTTTTATAACATTAACATTTGGTTATTTTACTCCTTTATTAAAAGGCAAGGTAATTCAACAAAGTGATATGATGTTGAATAAAGGAATGGCGAAGGAAGTAAATGACCACCGAGATAAATACAATGAAGAAGCTTTATGGACTAACTCTATGTTTGGAGGAATGCCAGCCTATCAAATTTCTATTCGTTATCCAAATAATTTTATAACTCCATTGCGAAATGTTTTTATGCTTTGGTTTCCAACACCAGCAAACATGGTTTTTACATATATGTTTGGATTTTTTATTTTATTACTTGTATTAAAAGTTGACAAATGGCTGAGTACAATTGGCTCTATTGCATTTGGTTTTTCTGCATTCTTTTTTATCATCATTGCAGCTGGTCATAATACACAGGCTTTAGCTATTGGATATATTGCTCCCGTTTTTGCTGGAGTAATTTTAGTTTGCAGAGGAAAATATTTATTAGGCGGTGCATTAACTGCTCTTTTTATGTCATTAGAAATTTTATGTAATCACGTACAAATAACATACTATTTAGTTTTGGCTTTGATGATATATGTGGCTATTGAATGGTTTGCTCGTTTTAAACAAAAAGAATTTAAAGATATAGCTAAAAGTTTTGCAGTTTTTGCACTTGCAGGGATATTAGCTGTTGGGTGTAATATCACTAATCTTTGGAATACTTATGATTATGCAAAATATACTATTCGTGGACCATCAGAATTAACTGCAAATAAAGAAAATCAAACTACAGGTTTGGATAAAGATTATTTATTGGCTTGGAGCATGGGCAAATCAGAAACATTTACATTAATGATTCCCGGATTTAAAGGTCGTTCATCGTCTATTAAAGTTGAAGAAAATAAATCAGCTTTAAAAGATGTGGATGCTCAAATGAAACCCAGCATCAGCGGAATGGGACAATATTGGGGCGACCAACCTTTTACAGATTCTCCTTATTCTGGAGCAATAGTTGTTTTTCTTTTTGTGTTAGGTTTATTCATTGTTGAAGGAAGAATGAAATGGGCATTGCTGGGGATAACAATTTTTTCTGTTTTATTATCGTGGGGGAAAAACTTTATGCCTCTTACAGATTTCTTTTTACATTATGTACCAGGTTACAATAAATTTAGAGCGCCTTCTATGATGCTTACATTAGCGGAAGTGTGTATTCCTATATTAGCAGTATTAGCACTCGATAAGATTTTTAAAACACCCGACATTTTGTCTAAAAAAATAAAATTAGCATTCGTAAAAAAAGAAATATCTGTTCAAAATGCTTTTATAACAGCATTTGCCTTAACTGGTGGTTTATCCTTATTATTTTATCTAATGCCAACTGTTTTTAATAGTTTTTTTGGAGAAGATGAATACGATAAAATATACAAGCAAATAGCTGATAGCAATGGTGCTGACGTTGCTCAAAAATTTATGGACAACATTGAAATAGCACGTATTGCTATTTTCAAATCAGATGCCATAAGAAGCTTCTTATTTATATCTGTTGGAGCAATTGCGGTATGGCTTTATTTAAAATCGAAAATCAACAAGGGTATTTTAATTCCTCTTTTGGGGATTTTGATACTATTAGACTTAGCAATGGTTGATAAAGGGTATTTGAACGATAAGAATTTTACATCAAAACAAGAAGCAAAAAATCCTTTTATATTAACAACGGCTGATAAAGAAATTTTAGAAGACAAAGACCCTAATTATAGAGTATTAAACATGGGTGTAAGTACTTTTAATGATGCTAGCACTTCCTACTACCACAAATCAATTGGTGGATACCATGCTGCAAAATTAAGACGCTATCAAGAATTAATTGAAAATCAAATTCAAACTGAAATTCAAAATATTTATAGTACGCTTAAATCAAATCCTACTGACTCATCGTTACGAGCAACATTTGCACAACAAGGAGTTTTAAATATGTTAAACACACGTTATGTGATTTACAACACAGCAGCTGCACCTTTACAAAACAGATATGCTTTAGGTAATGCTTGGTTTGTAAATGATATTAAAATGGTAAAAAATGCAGACGAAGAACTAAAAGCTGTTGGAGAAATAAACCCTGCAACTACCGCAGTAATTGATGAACGATATAAAAGCAACTTAGATGGATTCACACCTAAGGCAGACACAAAAGGAAGTATTCGTTTAACGGATTATAAAGCAAATAACCTAAAATATGAAAGCGAAACTTCAGAAGAACAACTTGCTGTGTTTTCTGAAATTTATTACAAAGACTGGAACGCATATATTGATGGGGAACAAAAACCTTATTTTTCTGCTAATTGGGTTTTAAGAGCAATGCGCATTCCTGCTGGTAAGCATACCATTGAATTCAAATTTGAACCGACAAAATATTATACTGGCGAAAAAATATCTTTAGCTAGTTGTTTACTTTTATTTGCTTTTGTTGGTGCAGGTTTATTTATGGCTTGGAAGAAAAAGGAATTGTAAAATAAATTTTATACATTTGTCCCAACAATGAAAAGCACATCTATTATAGTTCGTTTTTACTATTATGCTAGCTCTGAACAAGAACTGGTGTAATTAACAATTCGTATTATATTAAACATATAAGCCCAGTTCTTAGGAACTGGGCTTTTTTATTTCCATAAACTAAAAAAACAACACAATGAAACAAGAAATGAACAAGTACACAAAAAAAGATGAATGGGTTTGGAATACACTCTTCAGAAGACAACATGATAATCTTAAACAAAAAGGTTGTAAAGAATATTTAAATGCTCTTATCGATATGAGAGATGTTCTAAATGCTAATTCTATTCCAAATTTCAAAAATTTAAATAATTATTTTTTAGGAAAAACAGGCTGGCAAATTGAAGTAGTAAAAGGATTAATTCCCGTTGAAGATTTTTTTGAACTACTTGCTAAAAAAAGATTTTGTTCTTCAACATGGCTAAGAAGTCCAGAAAATCTAGATTACTTAGAAGAACCTGATATGTTTCACGATATTTTTGGTCATATTCCTTTACTGTCACATCCTGTGTTTTCTGATTTTGCTTTTGAATTTGGGAAGCTTGGTAACAAATACATTCAAAATAAAGATGCTATAATTGCATTACAAAGACTATATTGGTTTACTATTGAATTTGGTGTAATTCGTGAAAACGAATCAAAAGCTTACGGAGCAGGGATTATTTCTTCTTTTGGAGAAACAAACAGAGCAACATCAAACACAGTAAAAATTACTGATTTTGATATTGAACAAGTAATGAATAAAAATTTCAGAACAGATGTGATGCAAGAAGAGTACATAAGTATTTATTCTTTTGATGAACTATTTTCATCGATTGAAAAAGCAGATAAATTTTTAAACAAAAAAAGATATGAATTGGAACATTATTAATAATAAGCTAGAAAAGGAGTTTAAATTAAAATCATTTTCAGAAATAATTGAAAAGCTACAGTCTTTGAGTAAAATTGCAGATGAATTAAATCATCATCCCGATTTTAGAGTTCAAAATTATAATACAATTATATTTACGCTTTGTACACACGATAAAGAAAATACGATTACAAGGAAAGATTATGAATTAGCAGAAAAAATTGATTTGTTGTTTGAAAAACAACAATTTAATTAAACATTTTTCCCGGGTTTAAAATATTATTCGGGTCGAATAATTTTTTAATATTTTTTTGTAATTGTATCGTTGTTTGATCAAACACAATATGCATATATTCTTGTTGTATTAAACCTATTCCGTGTTCTCCGCTGATTGTTCCTCCTAGCTTTTTACACAACGTAAATGTTTCGGCAATTGCTTTTTTAATGTAATCACCATTCCATTGTTCGTCTGTTAAATTTCCTTTTATAATCCGTACATGTAAATTGCCATCACCTGCATGACCATAACAAACACTTGAAAATTTATAATTAACTCCAATTTCTTTTATTCCTTTTACCAAAGCTGGCAATTCGGCTCTTGGCACCACCACATCTTGCTCTTTACTGATAGCATTACTTGTTACTGCTTCATTTATTTTTCTTCTCAATTTCCACAATTCTTCTTTTTGTGCAGCCGACTCTGCAAATAAAATTTCGCCAATAGCATATTGATTCATCAAATCAGCAATGGCTTCCATTTCTAGCATCAAGGTATCTAAATTATTTCCATCCACTTCAATCAATAAATGAGCTTGTGTTTCTTCTGCTATTTTAACAATATTACTTTCAACATGTTTTGTTACCCAAAGCAAAGCATCTCTTTCCATTAATTCCATTGCACTTGGAACAAACCCTGCTCTAAATACTTCGCTAACAGCTTCACAAGCTTGGTCTAAATTATTGAATGGAACAAGCATCAGCAAATCGTGTTTAGGTAAAGGAATTAACTTTACAAAAATCTTAGTTACTATTCCTAAAGTTCCTTCGCTACCTACAATTAACTGAGTTAAATTATAACCCGTAGAATTTTTTAAGGTATTTGCTCCTGTAATAATAATTTCTCCGGTAGGTAAAACAACTTCGAGATTTAAGATATAATCTTTTGTGGTTCCGTATTTCACACATTTTGGACCACCACTACTTTCAGCAACATTACCTCCTAAAAAACAAGAACCTTTACTTGCTGGGTCTGGAGGATAAAACAATCCTTTTTCTTTTACAGTATTTTGAAAAACTTCATTAATAACGCCTGGTTCAACAGTAGCTTGTAAATTACGTTCATCAATTTCAATTATTTTATTGAATCGTTCAACAGACAAAATTATTCCACCATAAATTGGTAAAGCACCTCCACTTAATCCTGTTCCTGCTGCACGAGGAGTAACAGAAATTAAATGCTTATTTGCTAATTTTAAAATTTCAGAAATTTCATTTGCATTAGTAGGTTTTACAACCACTTCAGGCTTGTACAGTAAATCTTCTGTTTCATCTCTCCCATATTTTTCCAAATTATCTTCATCAATAAAAACATAATCGTTACCAACAATTTGTTTTAATTGAGAAACTATATCAGAATTGATTTTGTTGTACATTTTATAAACTAATTATTTTAAAATTATCATTTTGCATGAAAACGATTATTTTTTTCTTTTACTGAGATTTCTCCCTACGGTCGAAATGACAAAATAAAAGCATCTTTCTCTACTTCTTAATCACCGACTCATACAACTTTTCATACATTGGCAATATTTTCAGTATGTCAAATTGCTTTGCCTGTTCGTAGGCATTCATTTTAAATTTGTTTAAAACAGTATCGTCTTTTAAAATACTAATTGCATTTTTAGCCATATCATCCACATCACCCACTTTACTCATATAACCTGAAAAGCCATTTTTGTTTACTTCGGGTAAACCTCCCGAATTTGTTGAAATAACAGGAATTTTGCTCGCCATTGCTTCCAATGCTGCCAAACCAAAACTTTCTGTTTCTGATGTTAGTAAAAATAAATCGGCAATTGATAAAACCTGCTCTGGATTCACAATTTTACCCAAAGATTTTATATCATCACAAGTATTTAATTCCCGACAAAGTTTTTCAATGTTTCCTCTTTCTGGTCCATCGCCTACTAAAATTAATTTTGCAGGCATTGCCTTACGCACTTTATCAAACACCCTCAAAACATCTTCCACACGTTTTACCTTTCTGAAATTAGATACATGAATCAAAATGCGTTCACCATTGGGAGCATACATTTTTTTTTGACAAGTAATATTTTCAAAATTGTATTCGTCTAAACAAATAAAATTTGGTATTACTTGAATTTCTTTGTTTATGTTTTTGAAATTAACGTAAGTATCTTTTTTTAAACTTTCAGAAACGGCAGTTACGGCATCACTGTTATTTATAGCAAAAGTAATAACTGGCTCAAAAGAAGGGTCTTTTCCTACAAGCGTTATATCTGTACCGTGTAATGTTGTGATAAATGGAATATCAATGCCTTGTGATGATAAAATTTGTTTTGCCATATATGCAGCAGAAGCATGCGGAATAGCATAATGTACGTGTAACAAATCTAGCTTTTCATATTTTACAACATCCACCAACTTGCTTGTAAGCACAAGTTCGTAAGGTTGATAATCAAAAAGAGGATAGTCAGAAACAGCTACTTCGTGATAAAATAAATTTTCTGAAAAAAAATCTAATCTTACCGGTTGGCTATATGTTATAAAATGTACTTTATGTCCTTTTTGAGCAAGTGCTTTTCCTAATTCTGTTGCCACCACTCCACTACCTCCAAATGTTGGATAGCATACGATTCCTATTTTCATAATAAATAAATTCTTTCTACGAAATTACAAATAGAAAACGATTCTTTTTTGAATTTTAAGCTAATTTCTTTTCAACTTATTTCGCCACCTCATAAATCATTTCCTGAATTTTAGTTCTTATACCCGATTTAGCAAGTTTATTATCTTCAGCATCAGGATAAACTCTATTAGAAAGAAAAATATAAATTAAATCACTTGCAGGGTCTGCCCACGCTAAAGTCCCTGTAAAACCAGCATGTCCAAAACTTAAATAAGAAACACATCCACAAACGGGACTTGTTTTTTCAGAATTTGTTTCGGGCTTATCAAAACCCAATGCTCTTCTATTATCCGTGCAATATTGGCATTTTGTAAATTCCGAAACGGTTGCTGTATCAAAATACCTTACACCACCATATTCTCCTTTATTCATAAACAATTGCATCATTACCGCTAAATCATTTGCATTAGAAAACAAGCCAGCATGCCCACCCACACCACCAAGCATTGCTGCACCTTGATCGTGAACATAACCATGTACCAACTGTTTTCTAAATTTCGCATCAAATTCGGTTGGAACAATTTTATTTAACGCAAATCTTTCTGTTGGCATATATCCCATTGTGGTTAATCCCAAAGGAGCATAAAACGATTTTTGTACAAAATCATTTTCTTTCATTCCGGTTTGTTTTTCGATAATTTGTTTTAAAAAATAATATCCTAAATCGCTATACAAATATTTTCCTGCATCTTTCACAGGCGATTCTATTATTCGTTTATAGATCGTGTCTTCATAATTTGTATTTATATATAAGTTTTTGGCAACTTGTTTTGTATAGAAATCATTGGGAGTAGTATTATAAATTCCTTCTTTGTATGTACCATCTTTATTAACTGTTTTCATCCAAAAAGGAATCCAATCTTTCAAGCCAGCTTGGTGTGTAAGCATTTCTCTGATAACAATATTTTGTTTGTTTGAACCTTCCAAATAAGGTAAATAGTAACAGAGATGTTCGTTTAGCTTTATTTTGTTTTCGTCTTTCAGCTTCATTATACTTGCTGTGGATGCTGCAATTTTAGTGATGGATGCAATATCATATAAATCATCATTCTTTACTTTTGTTTTGTTTTCATAAGTATGATAGCCAAATGATTTTTGATAAATAACATTTCCTTTTTTTACAACCATTATTTGACAACCAGGATAAATCTTGTCTTTCACTCCTTTTAAAGCAATTGTATCTATTTTATTTAACAGCTTAGAATCAATACCGAGTTCTTCAGGAATTGTATATTTAAATCGAATTGTTTTAGTATCAATACCTGTTCCTACCTTGTATTTTCCAACACTTATAGGCAATTTACCAGAAGCTGCAATACCTCCAAATATTAATTGAGCAGAATATGTTGCGCTGTATTCGTTATCTTCATAACTCATAAGAACAGCGTCAGCAAGCTCTAAGCTATCAATTTTTGCAAGAATATATGGATTAGCAGCAATGTTTATGACAACGCTATTTTGTTTCATTAATGCCTTTAAAAATAATTTACTTTGACTTGTTATCCCAAAATCTTTATCAGGTCGGTTATTGGTATTATTCAAATGAACAATAATTCTATTGTAATTTTTTAATTGAGAAAGTAAGGAATCAAACATAAATTGTTTTGCATCTTTATCAATTCCAAAATGCTTTACTGGAGAGTAATTTGATAAAGTGGTTTGAAAACTATTCATCTCTTTGTATCCCAACGATACGGAAGCAATTTTTAAGGTATCTAAATTTTGAAGTGGAATAATATTGTTTTTATTTTGCAATAATGTTAACGAAGCTTGTGTTAATTTGCGATTAATCAAATCAGCTTTTTTTGTATTTAGATCAACATACAAATTTTTTATTTTTATTTTTTGATGCTGATTCAATCCACTCCATTGCTTAGCTAAAAGAATTTTCATGCATCGTTTATCTATTTCTTCTTGCGAAATTTCTTTGCGTTCAATTGCTTTTTTTATTTCAGCTATAGCAGTTGGAACATCTTCAGCAAACAATAAAACATCGTTTCCTGCTATCAATGCTTTTACATCAACTTCTCCTGGCTTATAAAATTTACTTACACCTTTCATGTTTAAAGCATCAGTAAATATCAATCCTTTAAAACCAAGTGTATCTTTTAGTAAACCTGTAACGATACTTTTTGTTAATGTACTTGCTTGATTTTTTGTTGTATCTAATGCAGGAATACTCAAATGAGCAACCATGATACTTCCCAAACCTTGCGAAAATAATTCTTTGAACGGATACAACTCCAAGGTATCTAGCCTATTACGAGAAGCTTTTACGGTTGGCAATGTTTTATGAGAATCACTATCAGTATCGCCATGTCCAGGAAAATGTTTAGCATTGGCAAGCACAAAATTATCTTGCATCCCTTTCATATACATCAATGCTTTTTTAGTAACATTATATTTATCTTCTCCAAAAGAACGGTTACTGATAACTGGATTCAAAGGATTATTATTTATATCTACTACAGGAGCAAAATTTATTTGCATTCCCATTCGTTTGCATTGGCGAGCAATTTCTTTCCCCATTTCGTAAACCAAACTGTCGTTTTGAATTGCTCCTAAAGTCATTTGTCTTGGAAATTTTGTAGTACTATCCAATCGCATTGCCAAACCCCATTCAGCATCAATAGCAACAAACAATGGAACTTTAGAACAAGATTGATAACAATTGGTTTGAACTGCTTGACGAACAGGTCCTCCTTGAAAAAATATCAAACCACCAATTTTATATTTATCAATCAATTCTTTTATATCATCAAAATGATTTTTATCTTTATTTGAATAAGCTGCTACCATAAAAAGTTGTGCAATTCGCTCGTCTGGTGATAATGTTTTAAATACAGAATCAGCCCAAACAGTATTTTTTAAATAAAATGGAGGATCTTGCTTTGGTATTGTAATAAAACTTACAGAAATAAAACAAACAACAATAAAAGCGATTCTGGTTCTTTTTCTCATTATAAATCAACAATTTTTTCGGATAAATTAACGTATGCAAGTTACTACGTTCAAAGGTTGCATTTATTGTACCAAGTTTTACTTTTCAACGTACAATTGTTGATTGAAATTGTTTTGTAAATTTGACCTCCTTATGATTCATATTGATTACAACAAGCTTTTAGATCAACTCACATACAATGCAAAAGAACCGCTTTTGTTTAACAGCGGTTTTTTTTTATTTTTCTTTTTTATCTTTTTACTTGGATATCAATTTTTATATAAAAAAAAGATAACGAGAGTAGTTTATTTCACAATTTTTTCGCTTTATTTTTTTTATAAAGCTTGTGGCTTTTATTTCCTATTTATAATACTTTCAGCAGTAATCGATTTTAATCTATCAAACTGGATTTACAAAGCAAAAACTAAAAAATCAAAAAATGCAATTTTAATTTTTAGCATCATTATTAATCTTGGTTTACTTTTTTATTTCAAATACACCAATTTTTTTATTGAAATAATTAACGACCTACAAATGGGACAAATTAAGCCATTAAATCTTATTTTGCCTATTGGAATTTCATTTTACACATTTGAGAATTTAAGTTATACCATTGATGTTTACAGAGGGAAATTCAAACCTGTACAAAGTTTTTTAGACTATTGCTTTTTCCTTTCCTTTTTCCCAAAGCTTGTAATGGGTCCAATTGTAAGAGCAGCAGATTTTATCCCGCAAATCAGAAAAGATATTTTTATTACAAATTCAGATATTGCTAGAGGAATGTATTTGATTTTAGGAGGCTTATTCAAAAAGGTAGTTATATCAGACTTCATTTATATAAACTATGTACAATATATTTTTGATGACCCTTCTCGACACTCAGGAATAGAATGTTTATTGGGAGTTTATGGATATGCAATGGTTATTTATTGCGATTTTTCGGGTTATTCCGATATGGCTATTGGAATGGCAAAATGGATGGGTTTTAGCATCAACGAAAATTTTGATTCACCCTATCAATCTTCCAGCATTACAGAGTTTTGGAGAAGATGGCACATTTCATTATCCTCCTGGTTAAAAGATTATTTATACATTTCATTAGGAGGAAATAGAGTTGGTAAATTCAGGCAATATCTAAATTTAATGATTACAATGCTTTTAGGAGGATTATGGCATGGAGCATCTTTTAATTTTATTGTTTGGGGAGGAATGCACGGATTAGCATTAGCTTTTGATAAAATTAGAATGAGTTTATTCCCTAAAAATCCAAATTCAAAGCTGCAAAATTCCTTTTTTGTAAAAACAATTGGAGTAATTATCACATTCCATTTCGTTTGTTTTTGTTGGATTTTCTTTAAAGCATCCTCTTTTGATGATGCTGGCATTATTATCACTCAAATATTTACAAATTTTAATGGCTCGGCTTGGTATGCAATGTTGGGTGCCTATGCCACCGTATTTTCAATTATGCTCTTAGGCTATATCATCCATTTTATTCCAAAAGCATACGAACAGTTTTGTGAATTTATTCTTTCAAAAATTACTGTTGTTGGTCGGATAGCAGTAATTTTGATTTTTATTTGGATTATTATTCAAGCAAAACAAGCAGAACAGGTAATGCCAATATACCTGCAATTTTAATTTTTTTTTGATATTTTTTGTTCATTTCAATAAAAATTACGTTATTTGCAACCCTAATTACAAAAAGAACACATTTAATACAAAATACAATGTCAAGAGTTTGCCAAATAACAGGAAAAAAAGCTATCGTGGGTAACAATGTTTCTCACTCTAACAGTAAGACAAAACGTAAGTTTAACGTAAACTTAAAAGTTAAAAAATTCTACCTTCCTGAAGAAGATAAATGGATTACTTTACGTCTTTCTACCTCTGCTTTGCGTACTATTTCTAAAAACGGAATTACAGCTGTTCTAAAAGAAGCACACGAAAAAGGACACTTAAAAAAATAATTTACACAAGCGGTATAAACTTTATACGAAAACGTTACTACATTAGTGGTAACGTTTTTATTTTTTAATGCAATGACAAATCGAATACTCATAACAGTACTTTTTTCTTTTTATGCCACAATCTCAACAGCTCAATTGTATGATACTGATTTATTGAGCAAAGAATTTCATAAAGGACGAAGAGAAGTCTTAAGAAAAATGCTTCCAGACAGCACTTGTGCGGTATTTTTTTCAAACCCCGAAAGACAAAGAGCAAACGACACAAAATACTTATACCACCAAGACCCTGATTTTTATTATTTATCAGGATATAATGAGCCGAATGCTATGCTTATTATTTTTAAAAACCCACAAACATTTTATGATTCCATCACCACAAACGAACTAATTTTTGTTCAAACAAAAAATCAATCAGAAGAAGTATGGACAGGCAAACGAATGGGCACAGAAGGAGTTAAAAGAGAATTAGGCTTTTCTGTTGCATATTATGGAAATCAATTTCCTGATTTCAAAATACCTTTTTCTCATTTCAAAAAAGTTTACCACAAAGAGTTTTACGAAGATGTAAGAGATAATAAAGATGATAAAGGTGATTTGTACAGTTTAATAAAACATTTTAAACAAAAAACAAACGAACAAAAACGTAAAAATACCGAAGATTTTACCTTGCAAGGTTGGATGGCAACTTTGCGTGAAGTAAAACAACCCGAAGAAATTGAATTAATGAGAAAAGCCATAGACATGACTTGTGCTGCTCAACTTGAAATTATGAAAGCATTAGAACCAAACATGAAAGAATTTCAAGCCCAAGCAGTAGTAGAATATATGTTTAAAAAAGAGGGCTCTGAATATGTTGGTTACAACTCAATAGTTGGTGGAGGAGAAAACTCCTGTATTTTACACTACGAAACAAACAGAAAAAAATTAGATGGAGGCGATATGCTTGTTATTGATGCCGGAGCAGAATACCATGGATATACAGCCGATGTAACCAGAACCCTTCCAGTTGATGGTAAATTCTCTGAGCAAGAGAAAATAATCTATAACATTGTTTTAGAAGCGCAAGAAGCGGGCATAAAAGCATGTAAATCTGGGGCTGAATTTAGGGCAAGCCACAAAGCTGCTGTTGTAGTTATACAAAAAAAATTATTAGAATACGGCATAATTAAATCTGGAAATGACTATATAAAATATTTTTTTCATGGAACTTCGCATTATTTAGGCTTAGATGTACATGATGCCGGCAATTATGGGAAATTAACACCCGGTAATATTATTACAGTAGAACCAGGCATTTACATCCCCTCAGGCTCCGATTGTGATCCAAAATGGTGGAATATTGGAATCCGAATTGAAGACGATATATTAATAACAATAGGCGAACCAGAGGTACTTTCGGGCAAACTACCAAAGAAAGTGGAAGAAATTGAGGCAATTATGAAAGAAGAAAGCCTTTTCAATAAGATTAAGTAGCTTATTTTTTTGAAAAATCTTGTGATTTTGAATTAAAAATCATTACATTTGCATCCCAATTTTGAAAAACAAAAACAAAAAGAAAAATGGCAAAGAAAGGCAATAGAATTCAGGTTATTATGGAGTGTACTGAACACAAAGACAGCGGCAAGCCGGGAACGTCTCGTTACATCACTACTAAAAACAAAAAAAACACAACTGAAAGATTAGAGTTGAAAAAATACAACCCAATCTTGAAAAAAGTTACTGTTCACAAAGAAATTAAATAATCAAGTCAATTATTAAGTATTTTTAAAACTTATAATTTTTGACTTTAAAACTTATATACAATGGCAAAGAAAGTAGTTGCAACACTTAAATCAGGTAAAGGAAAAGACTTTACAAAAGTGATTAAAATGGTAAAATCACCAAAAACAGGTGCTTATGCCTTTAAAGAAGAAATCGTTCACAACGATCACATCAAAGATTTTTTAGCTTCTAAATAATTTAGAATCTTAGTCGAATTTGTAAAGGCTTCCTCAGATAAAAAAGAGGAAGCTTTTATTGTTTAAACATGTAAGTATATTCAATGGGGATTTTTAGTTTTTTTAGCAAAGAAAAAAAAGAAAGTTTAAATAAAGGTTTATTTATTACTAAACAAAGCTTTTTCAGCAAACTGGCAAATGCCATCACAGGGAAAACAACAATTGATGATGAAGTTCTTGAAAACTTGGAAGAAATCTTAATTTCTTCAGATGTTGGCGTAGAAACATCATTAAAAATTATTGAAAAAATAAAAAAGCGAGTTTCAAGAGAAAAAAATATTGAAACATCCCAATTAAATCAAATACTTCGTGAAAAAATCGCAGAATTGCTTGTTTCAAATAATTCAGAAAATAAAAACGATTTCGACACTCCTGCAGACAAAAAACCTTATGTAATAATGGTTGTAGGTGTCAATGGAGTTGGAAAAACCACCACCATCGGAAAACTTGCTTATCAATTCAATAAAAATGGGAAAAAAGTTGTTTTAGGTGCAGGCGACACTTTCAGAGCTGCTGCTGTTGAACAAATTAAAATTTGGAGCGAACGTGCTAATGCTACACTTATATCACAAGGAATGAACGCAGACCCTGCTTCCGTTGCTTTTGATACACTAAGCTCAGCCCTTGCAAAGCAAGCAGATGTTGCTATTATCGATACCGCAGGTCGTTTACACAACAAAGTTAATTTGATGAATGAATTAACCAAGATTAAAAACGTAATGCAAAAAATTGTTCCTGATGCACCCCATGAAATTCTTTTGGTGCTTGATGCTTCCACAGGACAAAATGCAATAGAACAATGCAAACAATTTACTGCTGCTACTGATGTAAACGCTTTAGCTCTTACAAAGCTTGATGGAACAGCAAAAGGTGGCGTTGTGATTGGGATATCTGATTCTTTTAAAATTCCTGTTAAATACATTGGTGTTGGCGAAAAAGCAGAAGACCTTCAAGTGTTCAACAAACACGAATTTGTAGATAGTTTATTTAAACCCTAAGTCGAGATTAACGAAAAAAGATAGATAGTGTTTTCTACTGTTAATTGCTGTTTAATCAAAAAATCATTTGTTTTTACATTTCTTTTATTACATTTGGTATATGAACTATTTACAGGGAAATATTCAAACTATCCACACACACTACCAATCCATTGATTCCGAAGATAGCTTCTCCGACCACTTGCGGAAGCTTATTTTTAGTTTCAAATTTATTTCAAAAAAGCACAACCTTTTCCAAAGTCTTAAACTTTGGAAAAGCTTACATTTATATTAATTACCAAATGCAAGCAGATAAAACAAACTGCTTGCATTTTTATTTATTAGAAAGGGGGTATAAAAATTAAATTGCAACAATGGTTTTTGCAATGCACATAAAAAACACTAATTTTACTTAAGCCTTTTCCTGCTTACGGCTTGGTTTGCAAAGCAGAGTACCTAAAATTCATTATAATGAAAATGATGTATAAATCCTTTTTGTGTCGTTTTATTTGTTTTGCATTGCCCTTTTTTTCTTCTCTCTTGTGGGGAGGATCCGGAGGAGAGGTATTTGCCCAAAACCCCGAAGCCAACCGTGCCAATATTTGGTATTTTGGCAATGGCGCAGGGCTTGATTTTAGCAGCGGCAGCCCAGTAGCTATTACCAATGGTGCTTTGCATACTTATGAAGGTTGCACCTCTATGTGCGACCTTAACGGAAACTTGCTTATGTATACCGATGGCGATACTATTTGGGATAAAAATCATAATCTCATGCCCAATGGAACTATGCTTGCGGGTTGCCCCATTCTTGGCAGCAGTGCACAAGCTGCTTTAATTATTCCTCAACCCGGACACGATAGTTTGTATTATGTGTTTACTGTTGACTGTGCTGAAAATGCCGGGGTACTTGGTTTGCGATACAATGTAGTGAACATGAACCTGAACGGAGGACTGGGTGATGTTATTCCTACACAAAAAAACGTGTTGCTTTATACCCCAAGCACCGAAGGTTTAACCGCCACCTACAACTGCGATAAAACCGGAGTTTGGATTATGAGCCATGAGCACAACACAAATAATTATGTGTGTTATTTCTTGAACAACAATGGAATTAACCTTACTCCTGTAATCTCAAATATAGGGGGTGTTTATACTTACTACCAAGCATACATGAGGTTTTCACCAAATGGAAAAAAATTTGCTTCCACTTTTAATGGAGTAAATGTTCTTTTTGATTTTAATAATGATATAGGAAAATTATATAATCTAATTAACTTACCTAATAACTCTGGCGAATATGGCACTTGTTTTTCAAATGATAACAGCAAATTATATTTTACTTCCGGTGGAAACTATATATATCAATTCGATTTAAATTCTACAAATATACCAGCATCCATGTTAGTATTGTATGATATAAACTGGAGCAATTCGGATTTTGGGGCAATACAAAATGGGTTAGACAATAAGTTATATATTTCTTCTATTAACCAAGGGTCAATCAGTAGTATATCAAGCCCTAATAATTACCTTTCTATTTCAAACTTAAATTATTTATCAGTGTCTTTAGGTTCTAAATTTTCAAATTATGGTATTACTGATTTCATACAAAATTATTTCAACACATTGCTCGAAGAAAATTGTAGAGAAGAAGAACTGCTAATCCCCAACGTATTCAGCCCCAATGGTGATGGAATAAATGACTTATTTGTTATTGAAGGATTGGAAGAAGGAGATGAAATAGCTATTTACAACCGATGGGGAATAAAGGTGTATGAATTTGTAAACATTAACGATGCTTGGGACGGAAGAACCACATCCGGACAAAAATGCAGCACAGGAGTTTATTATTATTTCATAAAACGAAAAAACAACGAAAAAACTTTTAAAGGATTTATTCATTTATTTTATTAACCACAAAAAACAATAATCATGAAACAACAATTAAAACAAAAAATAATTATTGGATGCTTATTAAGTATGTCGATAATTGCAGACGCACAATTTAATTTGGGAATTGCACCTGCATTAAGAACAACAGGGGGAGGAAGTCAAAATACTGCTGTTGGCATTGGAAATTTTCCTACAACACCTAGCGTAGAGTCGCGTCTGCACGTAAACAATTTTTTATTAGGTGCGCCTACTGGTCCGCTAAACGGTTTTCTCTTCCGCACCGATGGCGATCAAAGTACAGTAAACCAATGGCAATTATTTACAGGATCCAATGCCACCACTACTACTGAAAAGTTTAGGTTGTTTGTGCCGGCTAATAGTAGTGATGTAAATTTTAATGCAGTACAAACTGGAAATATGAATTTTTTCACAAATGGTGTTCAGCGCATGACCATACTCGGATCGGCTTCTGGACCATCTGCTGGTTTCGTTGGCATTGGTATGGGGGCTCCCATATTTCCATTGGAAGTTTATGGTAATTTACCTGCTAACTCGCAGTTATGGAATAGAGGTATTATGATAGAAAACAGAGCGTCTTTGTATTGGAATGGAGGGCCTGCTACTAATAGGCATTATTTTATGGCACATTCTTCTGTTAGTCCAGCGGGTAATTTTTATCAAGGTTATTCAATTGGTCTTGGCCCCGCAGCTCCTGTAGATTATGTTTCTACTGTATATGTTACCACTAACCCAAGTGCTGGACCAGATGGAAGTTCAACCTTTTTTAAATGGTTATTTGTTGCAGAAGCAGGCTTTGAAAGGCGTTTTGGAGTAAACACAATAAATCCAACCAGAACTGTTGAAATTAAAAATGTAAATACAAATAATTGGCAATTAAGACTTACGAACCAAAATAATAGTTTCACGGATTTTCAAACACTTGGAACAGGAAATTTAAGCATTCAACCACAAAACGGAAGAACTGGCTTTAATTTACTTTTAATTAACCCAACACATACCATAGATGTTAACGGTAATGCTAGAATAAGAGATGTGCAAACTGTACCTGCACCACAATCAATTATTATTGGACAACAAGTTGGTGGTGTAAATGATAGGGAATTAAAACGTTTGGATTTTACTGGCAATCCTAATCAAGTGCTACTTGGGAATGGCACTTGGGGTACTGCACCTGTTAGTAATACAGGAGTTGGAAATTATTGTGGGGCCACATTAAATCCTTTGATTAATAATTATGAAATTCCTTTGAATGATAAAAATTATTATTTTAGTGGGCAAGCATCTAATAGTACGGGGAATAAAAGCAGTGTTGCAATTGGAATACCTTGTTCTGTTTCTATTCCATTTTCAAAATTATATGTACAACAATCAGTCGCAAACACAACTTACAATCCTCCATTAAGCGTATCTGGTCATTTTGCCAATACAGCAATGGCTGGATTTGCCGTTGGCGTTGCAGGACAAGCGTTGTTAAGCGCTACCAATAATTTTGGTGTATATACAAATGCACAAGGTGCTTCTAACGCGAACTATGGGGTCTATGCCGTAGCTCCAGCAACAGGGAGCAATCGTGCTGGATATTTTCTTGGACAACTTGAAACAACTGCAAGTGTGGTAATTACATCTGATCAAATGTTTAAAACAGATGTTTCAGGTATTAAAAATGCAATGGAAGTTATTCGTAAACTGAAACCACATACTTATAAAATGAAAATCGATGATTATCCTCAATTTAATTTTGATGATAAAATACAATATGGCTTTGTTGCACAAGAATTAGAACAAATTATACCGGACATTGTGAAAGAGTCATATCACCCAGGATTGCACGATAGTTTAGGCGTTAATTCTTTTGCTCCTGTTTCTTACAAGTCAATAAATTATAACGCACTTATTCCAATCACAATTCAAGCTATAAACGATTTTGTTAATCAGCAAGATAAATTAACTCTTTCTGATCAGAACATTAAAACTAATGTTGAAAATCTGAATGGATCATTATCAAAAGTATGCCAAATGAGAGGTGTAAAATATAATTGGACATCAGCAGCACAACAAAATATTGATATGGATAGTCTAGAACATATTGGTTTTATTGCACAAGAAATTTCAGCTATAGAGCCATTATTAACTTTTGTTGATGATTCAAGTTTAATGCACATCAACTATGACAGAATGGTTCCATTACTTGTAGAAAGTATTAAAGAATTAAACAATCAAATGCAAGAAAAAGACTCAATTATACATTTTTTAGAACAGAATGATATAATTTTGAATGATAGATTAACTGCGCTTGAAAATTGTATCAATGCTTTAAATTTATGTGGCACACCACAAGCAGTAAATCAAAATAATAATAATTCAAGTACTGCTATTACAACTATTGATTTAAAAGATATTCAGTCAATTGTGTTGGAACAAAATGTTCCAAATCCTTTTGCTGAACAAACTACTATCAATTATTTTTTACCTGAAACAGTAACTAAAGCACAAATGCTTTTCTATAACGCACAAGGTAAATTAATTCAATCGGTAGAACTTTCACAAAAAGGTAAAGGCAGCATCAATGTTTTTGCTCAAGACCTTTCTACAGGTATTTACACTTACACACTTGTCGCAGATGGACAAATTGTAGAAACTAAAAAAATGATTAAGAATTAAACAGTAGTAAGTACAAAGTATCAAGAAGAAACTCTTGCTTTATAATTGGGAGTTTCTTCTTTTTATAATGGCTGAATAAGTTTGCTGTTTTTCGCAAACTTGGTATAATAACGATAGTCTAGCCTTTACAAAGTTTTCTACTGTCTAATTGCGGATAAACAATAGATTTGTTTACATTTGATTATTGCAAGAATCCTTCGAAAATATACTTCTTAAAAATTTTCCATTTGAAACCACAAAAGGACAACGTACATTATTAAAAAAACTTTCTGAATTTATTGTTGGAAAAAATACTGATCATATTTTTGTTTTAAAAGGATACGCTGGTACTGGAAAAACAACGGTTGTACGTTCTATTGTAAAAAGTTTACCCGAAATAAAAGGAAAAACTGTTTTGCTTGCACCAACCGGAAGAGCAGCAAAGGTATTGAGTAACTACACCCAAAAACAAGCTTTCACAATTCACAAAAAGATTTATTTTAAAAAACCATTAGCAGATGGAGGCTTCGCATTTCAACTACAACAAAATTTACACGCTGATACCATTTTTATTATTGATGAAGCGTCAATGGTTTCTAATAGTGGCGGAATAAATCAAAATGGATTGTTCGGAGCAGGAAGTTTACTAGACGATTTAATTCAATATGTTTTTAATGGCAATAATTGTAAATTAATTTTTATTGGCGACACGGCACAACTTCCGCCTGTTGGAATTGGTATCAGCCCTGCTTTGGATGTTGACTATTTAAAAGCTTCTTATCATTTCGAAATTGATTCGTTTGAATTAACAGAAGTATTAAGACAAAATGAAAACTCTGGAATACTATCCAACGCAACCAACATTCGAAATAAAATTAAAATAAAAGAAAGTGAAAACCCGAAATTTTATTTAAATAATCAAAAAGATATTGTAAAAATAAATGGTGATGAGCTAGAAGATGCAATTAATTCAGCATATAGCAAATATGGAGTTGAAGACACCATTATTATTTGCAGGTCGAACAAACGTGCGAATATATTTAATCAACAAATAAGAGCACGTATTCGTTGGCAAGAAGATGAATTGTCATCTGGCGATTATATGATGGTAATTAAAAATAATTATCATTGGTTGCCAGATGAATCAAAAGCTGGTTTTATTGCCAATGGAGATATTATTCAAATTATGCGTGTTGGAAAAATTCAAGAAATGTATGGTTTCCGATTTGCAGATGCTCGAATTAAATTAATTGATTATCCAAATGAAGAAGACATAGATGTTCGATTATTACTTGACACTATAATGCTTGATGCTCCTGCTTTGCCTCAATCTGAAAACAAAAAATTATTTGAATCTATTTACGCTGATTATAACGATATTGCTGATAAACGAATGCGGTTAAAAAAAGTAAAAGAAGATCCATTTTTTAATGCTTTACAAGTTAAGTTTTCTTATGCTATTACTTGCCACAAATCACAAGGAGGGCAATGGTCGAATGTTTTTGTTGAACAAGGCTATTTAACAAAAGAAATGATAAACACAGAATACTTACGTTGGCTTTACACTGCAATAAGCAGAGCAAAAGAAAAATTATTTTTAGTAAACTTTAACAATGATTTTTTTGAATGAAAACATTTAGATAAAAAAATCCCATTCAAATTGAATGGGATTTTTTTTAAAACTTCGCACGTACTTTACGTTTTTTATTTGTGTTGCGTTTAAATATGCTTCCATATTTAGAACGGTAGAAAGAACTCCTTCCTCTCATCACATAAGCATAATAAACAGATGTAGTTATGTAAGAATCTTTATGAGATGGGTCTCCACGTTTTTGACCTGGCAAATAATAAGCTGAAGAAGGCACACCAACTCTATTTGGCAGTTCTCCTCTTCTATTTGACAATGCTCTTGCCAAATCACTATCTAAATCATTAGGGTCAGCATAATTACCACTCACATCATCAATATAATCTGTAAACGTAGTTCTCCAATCAAATTCCCAGCCGATACGATGTTTTTTCTCGATTGTAAAAAACAAACCAATCCCTAAAGGAATTGCTAAACTTACAGGACTATAACTTTTTCCTTCCGTTTTTAGAGGACGTAAAGCCACCCAACTTCCATTGTATAAAGTTTTAGGATTATTGTAAAAGCCAGCTACACCCACAAAAGCATACATTTGAAAATCATTTCGATAGCGGTATGTTCTACCTAAATCTGGAATATCATAAAAATATATTTGTCCTGTAAGCTCAAATTCAATTAAATCATTTCTAAAAGAAAGGTTTCTTCCAACTCGCCCAGGGTTTGTAGATAATTTATCGTCTCCTGAAACTCTTATCCAATTTAGCCCTATTTTTCCTCTTAAAAGAGGGTTAAATTTGTAGCGAGCAAATGCACCAAGGGTAAATTGAGTTTTTTCCAATTTCATATCCATAACAAAGTCTCTACGTGTACCAGCCTTACCGCCCATATCACCTAGATAGTTGGATGCCCCCACATGACCACCAAAATCCCATAAATACTGTGAAAATCCTTCAGCAGAAATTAAAAGAAAAGTTAATAAAATGAAAATAATCCTTCTCATAACTGCAAATATATAAAAAATTATAAAATAAAACACACCAAATATTATTTTTAACTTCGTGGGATTTTTAGCTGGGAAAACAAGAATTTCAATGGACAATAAAATAACTAAATTGTTTAATATAAAATATCCAATCATTCAGGGCGGAATGATATGGTGTAGTGGCTGGAAACTTGCTTCATCCGTCAGTAATAATGGAGGTTTAGGTTTGATTGGAAGCGGAAGCATGTACCCGGAAATATTACGAGAACATATTCAAAAATGCAAAAAAGCCACAAAATTACCTTTTGGTGTAAATGTTCCTTTACTTTATCCAAATATTGAAGAACATATTGAAATAATTATAAACGAAGGAGTTAAAATTGTATTTACTTCTGCTGGGAATCCAAAAACATGGACAAAAAAATTAAAAGACCAAGGAATTACAGTAGTACATGTTATTGCTAATTCAAAATTTGCTTTAAAAGCTCAAGAAGCAGGGGTTGATGCTATTGTGGCTGAAGGCTTTGAAGCTGGCGGGCACAATGGAAAAGAAGAAACTACCACCATGTGTTTAATTCCAGAAATAAAAAAAATTGCAAATGTTCCATTAATTGCAGCAGGTGGCATTGGAAGTGGAAAAAGTATATTAGCAGCAATGGCGTTGGGTGCTGACGGAGTTCAAATTGGAAGTTTGTTTGCGGCTTCACAAGAATCTTCTGCTAATGATGAGTTTAAAAAAGCTATCGTTAAAGCTACTGAAGGCGATACTAAATTAATGTTAAAACAACTCACTCCTGTAAGGCTTCTGAAAAATCATTTTTACGAAATTGTACAAGAAGCAGAAAACAAAGGGTTTTCCACAGAAGAATTGGCTTCAATTTTAGGAAAAGGAAGAGCAAAAAAAGGTATGTTTGAAGGAGATTTAACAGAAGGAGAGCTTGAAATAGGACAAGTAAGCTCTATGATTAATGAAATCAAATCCGTTAAACAAATTATGGAAGAATTAATTGAAGATTACAACAAAGCGAAATCCGAGATTTTAAAATCTAATTTTTAAACAACTGAAACAAATAGCATTTTATGATAAATTTTGAAAGATTTGAATTAGAAAACGGATTAAAAGTAATTGTACATCAAGACAAATCAACACCATTGGCTTGTATTAATATATTGTATAATGTAGGCTCAAGAGATGAAAATCCAAATCAAACGGGGTTTGCACATTTATTCGAACATCTAATGTTTGGTGGTTCCATAAATATTAAAAATTATGATGAGCCTTTACAAAGAGTTGGAGGAGAAAACAATGCATTTACTACAAATGATATAACAAACTATTATTTATCTCTACCCACAGAAAATATAGAGACTGGATTTTGGTTAGAAAGTGATAGGATGTTGAGTTTAGCTTTTTCTGAAAAAAGTTTAGAGGTACAACGGAGTGTAGTAATCGAAGAATTTAAACAACGTTATTTGAATCAACCGTACGGAGATGTTTGGCTGCTATTGCGCCCCTTAGCTTATAAAGTTCATCCTTATCAATGGGATACAATTGGAAAAGAAATTTCACATATTGAAAATGCTACGATGGATGACGTTAAAGCTTTTTTCAAAAAATTTTATTGCCCCAACAATGCAATTATGGTTGTTGCCGGTAATGTAGAGGTTGATAAAGTAAAACAACTTGCAAAAAAATATTTTTCCCCAATCCCAAAAGGTCCAGAAAATAAAAGAGGGTTGCCAGTAGAACCAAAACAAACCGAAGAAAGAAAACTAACAGTAGAACGAGATGTTCCGCTTAATGCTATTTACAAAGCATATCACATGTGCGCAAGAACAGATGAAGATTATTATACTGTTGACTTGATTTCAGACATTTTATCAAGAGGAAATTCATCCCGATTATATAATTCATTGATAAAAGAAAAAAAACTGTTTAGTGATATTAACGCTTTTGTTTTGGGAGAATTTGATAAAGGTTTATTTATAGTAACTGGAAAATTAACTGCTGGAGTGAATATGGAAGAGGCTGAAGATGCGATTGAATTTGAATTAAACAAAATAAAAAATGAATTGGTTACTGATAATGAATTAACAAAAGTTAAGAATAAAATTGAGTCGAGCCACTCATTCGGAGAGATGGATGTTTTAAACAAAGCTACAAACCTTGCTGTTGCAGAACTTTTAGAAGACGCTAATATGATTAATTTAGAAGTAGAAAAATATTTGGCTGTTACAAATAAAAAAATAATGGAACAATCGAATGAAATTTTTAGAAAAGAAAACTGTTCTACTTTATATTATTTATCAAAACAAAAGTAGTTCTTCATATAATTCTTTCACAGGCAATCCCATTACATTAAAATAGGAGCCTTCTATTTTTTCAACAGCAATGTAGCCTATCCATTCTTGCGCCCCGTAAGCACCTGCTTTATCGTAAGGATTATAATTTTTAACATAATAATCAATTTCAAAGTCTTGTAGTCTTTTAAAATAAACATTGGTTAAAGAATAAAAACTTTTTGTTTTGCTTTTAGATTTTAAAGTAACGCCCGTATAAACCTCATGTTTTCTTCCAGACAATTGTTTGAGCATACGAACTGCATCTGATTCGCTTTCTGGTTTGTTCAAAGCCTGATTATCAATCCAAACAATAGTATCGGCAGTAATTACAATAGTATTTTCATCCAGTTCTTCATCAAAAGCATCGGCTTTTTTTTTAGATAAATAAAGTGGTATTTCTTGTGCTTTGAAATGTTCAGAAAAACTTTCATCTACTTCTTTTGTTTTAATTTCAAATTCAAGACCAAGATCTTTTAAAAGAACTTGTCTGCGTGGCGATTTTGATGCTAGTATATATTTACGATTTTTTAGTTTTTCTAAACTCATTTCTACATTAAATAATCAACTATAAATAAATAACAAACACCCATAAACATAATAAATTTAGCAGTATTTCCAGCTATACGAAATTGCTTTTTATCAGTTGCTTTTATCGTTTTATAAATTAAAAAAATAAAAGGTATTTGTAATGCAATAGCAAAATATGTTACAGAAATAAAATCCGTTAATTGAACTTGTAAAAACTGTAAATAACCTAAGCAACCAATAGTAAATAAAGAAAGAACAACAACTATTATTTTTGATTTATTAATTCCAATTGCAATAGGCATAGTATAACAACCATATTCAAAATCGCCTTCAAAATCTTCCATATCTTTAATAATTTCTCTTAATAATGTAGTGATGAATGCAAAAAAAGAAAGTCCTAATACCCATCTCCAAATATTAGATACATCTAATGTTTCATCAATTGGTAAATAATGAGCGTATATTAGTAGTAATTCATATATCCCAACAACGAGCGGGACTAATGCTGTAAATAAAGCTATTACAACATTTCCTATTAAAAACATTCTTTTAAAATTTGTTGAATAAAACCACAAACCTGCAGCACAAATAAATTGAAGAACTGCTAATTTCCAATGCCCAACAGAATAGGATACATACAACGCAATTAAAAGTGCTATAATATTTATAACAGTATGAGCGCCCATCGCAACACGCCTTTTCACACCTTTATCAATAACCATTCGCTCGGGCTTATTCACTTTGTCTATCCGCACATCAAAATAATCATTGATTATATAACCTGCTGCTGCTATCATTACAGTTGATAATACCAATAAAAAAAATTGAAGTTCAGAAAGTTGTAATTCAAAATAAGTACTTCTAGCTTTCAAGAATGGAAGTATCAAACAAAATCTTACCATGTATTGCGTAAAAGCAATAATTAGCAAATTTTGAATTCGAATTAATTTGAGAAATGAGAGCATAAAAATTTTCTTATTTTATTTTTTTTACATCACCAAGTTAATGCTTCAGCATCCATCCATTTTTCATGAACTTTTAATACTTGTTCGATTAAATCTCTGGCAACGCCTTTCCCTCCTTTTTTAGGAGAAATATAAATACATATATCTTTTATTTCTTGAGCAGCATCATACGGACAAGTTGCTACACCTACCCTTTTCATTACTTCATAATCTGGTATATCATCCCCAACATAAAGAATTTCATTATCATTCAAATTATGAATTTCAATAAACTCTTTATAACTATCAATTTTTGTATGGCTTCCAAGATAGATATCGCTAATGCCTAAGTTACTTAGTTTTTGTTTAATCGATTCGGATTTTCCACCAGAAATTATCGCTACTTTATATCCTTTTTTTATAGCATGTTGTAAAGCATAACAATCTTTAATATTTAAAAATTTAGCTTGTTCGCCATTAGGAAAAAATGCCACAGAGCCATCCGTCAATACTCCATCAATATCAAAAATGAATGCTTTAATAGATTTTAATTTAACTTTAAAATTTTCCATTACCTACTTATTATTCTTTATCTTAATTATCGCTGTACTCAGTAGCTTATACATTTCTTGTAAAGGCTTATCTTTTTTTAAAAGCAACAAATGTGCCTGCATTGTTTTTTTATCTTCTCGAATAGCTGGCCCTGTTTGATTTTTAGACGGGCTGCAATGAGTTGCTTTTTCTGCTGTCTCTGTAATCAAGGTATGAAGTAAATCAAAAGACAATTTATTTTCTTTTAAAATTTTCTCCGAAACGGCATACATGTAGTTTGTAAAATTACATGCAAATACAGCTGCTAAATGAATTATTTTTCGTTGCTCCGAACTAATTATTTGTACTTTATTACTGATAATAGTTGCTGCTTTTTTAAGTGTTTCAATAGCAAATGTATTATTTGCTTCGATACAAATTGGAACTTTTTTAAATTTTGTTTTTTTATCTTTTGAAATTGTTTGAAGCGGATAAAACACACCATAATTTTTAGAACATTTTTTCAAAACAGATGCATTTACTGCACCTGAAGTATGTACAACCAAGGCATTTCCTAGTTTTAATTTTGATGCAAGTAATTCTATTGCATCATCTTTTACGGCTATAACATAAATATCAGCAAACTTATCAATTGACTTAAAATCAAAACTTGCTTTTGATTTAACTTTTTTAGCAAGAGCTGTAACTTCCTTTTTGTTGCGTCCAACAATTTGAAGAATGTTGCATTTTTTTTCAAAAAAGGCAATTGCTAATTGATTTGCAACATTGCCAGAACCAATAATTATTATGTTTAGTTTTGATTTCAAAATAAGTAATTATTGAATCTTTATAATCTGCTTATCCTATTAAAATAATTTTGGAAATTTTAACGGGTTAGTTTCGTGCATCATTGCATACGCTGTTTCAAAAACATCATCGGCACTTGGTTTACTAAAATAATCACCATCAGAGCCATAAGCAGGTCTGTGTTCTTTTGCTGCCAAAGTAATAGGTTCAGTATCTAAATATTTATACCCACCTTGCTCCTCTACTATTTTTTGCAAAATATATGCACTTGCGCCTCCAGGAACATCTTCATCTAAAATCAAAAGTCGATTTGTTTTTTTCAATGACTCAACAATTGAGTGATTTAAATCAAAAGGTAATAACGTTTGAACATCAATTAATTCAACTGAAATATCAGCTTCTGCTAATTGCTTTATTGCTTCTATTGCAATCCTGCAACAAGAACCATAAGTAACTAAAGTAATATCATTTCCTTCATTGATTGTTTCAACTACTCCTAATGGAACAGTATATGCTCCAATATTTGTAGGCAATTGTTCTTTCAATCGATAACCATTTAATGGTTCAATAACCAATGCTGGCTCATCTGCTTTTAATAATGTATTGTAAAAACCTGCTGCTTGAGTCATATTTCTTGGAACACAAATATGAATTCCTCGAAGTGAATTTATAATCATTCCCATTGGAGAGCCGCTATGCCAAATGCCTTCTAATCGGTGTCCTCTTGTGCGAATAATAACTGGAGCTTTTTGTCCGCCTTTGGTACGGTATTGAATTGTTGCTAAATCATCGCTCATAATTTGCAATGCATACAGCAAATAATCTAAATATTGTATTTCAGCAATGGGGCGTAAACCTCTAAGTGCTAAACCTATTGCTTGACCAATAATTGTTGCTTCACGGATACCTGTATCAAACACTCTTACTTCACCGTACTTATCTTGTAATCCTTCTAACCCTTGATTTACACCACCAATTTTGCCACTATCTTCACCAAAAATTAAAACCTCCGGGTATTTATTCAAGATATAATCAAAATTAGCTCTCAATAATTCTCGTCCATCCAACAATTTAGGGTCTGATGGATATTCAGCATTTACAGGCTTTACAGAAAGAGCATTGCTATCTGCTTCGCTATGTAAATAAGAACTATAACGATCATAATTGGCTAATTTGGATTCGTTAATCCAATCGGCAAGCTTCGCTTTTGCAGCTATGCTTTCGTTTCTTGTTAATCGTAATACAGCTCTTGCAGCAGATAAAATATCTCTCCTAACAGGTTCTAATATTGAATTTAAATCGGTTTTTATTTTTGTAATAAAAGCTGCATTGATTGAATTTTCGGATATATTATCCATCAATTGAACAACTTCTGTACGTTCATTTTTAATAGGAGTTAAATAGGCATTCCATGCAGCAGATTTTGCTTCTCTTACGGCTTTTTTAGCATTTTCTTCAATCTCATTTAGTTGCGTATCAGTTGCTAATTTTTTTGATAAAATCCACTCACGCATTTTTTTAATTCCATCAAATTCTGTTTCCCATTGTAAACGTTCTTTTGTTTTATATCGTTCATGCGAACCTGAAGTACTATGTCCTTGTGGTTGTGTAACTTCTTCCACATGAATTAAAACAGGAATATGTTCTTCTCTACAAACTTTTGTCGCATTTTCGTACGTTTCAATTAAATGAGGGTAATCCCAACCGCGTGTTTTAAATATTTCATACCCTACTCCATCTTTTTCTCTTTGAAAACCTTTTAAAATTTCAGAAATACTTTCTTTTGTTGTTTGATATTTTTTAGGAACAGAAATTCCGTGACCATCATCCCAAACACTCACTAACATTGGAATTTGCATAACACCTGCAGCATTTATAGTTTCCCAAAATAGACCTTCTGATGTGCTTGCATCGCCAATTGTTCCAAAAGCAATTTCATTTCCTTTGTTTGAAAATTTTTGAAAGGGCTCTTTTTGTAACTCCGTATTTTGTTTAAAATATTTTGAGGCCATTGCTAAGCCCAACAATCGAGGCATTTGCCCTCCAGTAGGAGAAATATCGGGGGATGAATTTTTTATTTTGGTTAAATCTTTCCAAGTACCATCAGGGTTTAAACTTTTAGTTCCGAAATGTCCTCCCATTTGTCGCCCTGCACTCATGGGTTCTGCATCAGCATCAGTGTGACCGTATAATCCGGCAAACCATTCTTGTAATGTTAAATTTTGGGTTGCAAACATAAATGTTTGATCACGGTAATATCCAGAGCGAAAATCACCTTCTTTAAAAACTTTAGCCATTGCCAATTGAGCAATTTCTTTCCCATCTCCAAAAATTCCAAACTTTGCTTTGCCGGTAAGAACTTCTCTTCTACCCATTAAACTTGCTTCTCGGCTTTCGTTAGCAATACGATAATCTTCGAGTACTATTTTAATATATTCCGAAACTTTTGTGTTTCCGCTTATTGCTGTTGACATATTCTACACTAATTTATTTTCGTTGAATACAAATATACATTTTTAGGCTTTTAAATTGAAGCCTTTTGATATTTTGTGGAAAAAAATTTTTATTGAGTTAAATACTAGAACCTTTCATTATAAAGCCTCACAGCTTCACGGTTGTATTGATTTCTTTTGGCTTTGTTTATACCCGAAACAATAGGACAAGCAACTGCTGCAGCCAAGAAAAAACCGCTTGTAGTAAAATAACTATTACTATTCGACCTATTGTAAGAATTAGAAAAAAGACCCAATCCTCTTAACAAATAATAATACGATGCTACTCCAAAAGCAACTCCTGCAAAACCTATATATTGCATATTTTTGGCATCTTTTGCTTTACCAACTAAACCTATTAATCTTTTGTCTTTAGTTCCTAAAAGCATACTGTGCATTTGATTTTCATGCAAATAGCTATTTTGATATTTAAACCGAGAACCCCACACATCTATTCTTTGGCTAGGAGTGGGAGTTTGTAAACCATAATTTATGGTTGTTTTAGGAGTTTGTATAACTTCTTCCTCAGCAAAAATTTCTTTATATCCAGACGAAAAATGAATTTCTTTGATGGAAGATTTAAAATCAACATACGTTGGACCATCTTGAAAATCAATTTTTTTATATTTAACTTCTTTGGGTGATATTTCAATAACTTTTACAATTATAATATCTCCACTTCTTTTAAAAATAGTATCCTGCGAATATGAAAAACAGGTGATAAAAGAAAACAAAAAAGTTATTTTTATATTTTTCATGTTTTTAGTTTTTAATGATTTTTTTAGTTGTGATTAAAGATGTTGAATTACTCATCGTAATAAAGTAGATTCCGCTGTTTATTTTTTCGAAACCTTTCAGCTCAATAGTATTTAATGCATTTGGAGTGGGTAAAAATTGCTGTTCAAGAACCAACCTTCCTGTTATATCATAAAAACTTATTTTAATTTTTTCGCTATTAAAGGCATAATAAGAAATATTTAAATTGCTGGAAAAAGGATTTGGATAACTATCAAATAAGTTTTCTGTTAATATATTTTCAGTAATACTTGTGAGCAAACTATTTGCAATGCAAAAATTTGGAATGCCGTATCCTATCAATGTATCAGGAGAGCTTGCTTGATTAGCACTTTGCTGAATAGCATATAATAATTCCATATTTGTTTTTGTTGGATTTGCTTGCCTTAAACAGGCAACTGCTCCAGCAGTGATTGGTGATGAAAAAGAAGTGCCATTTCCTTGCTGAATATCTCCCCAAGGTGCTGCAATTACAGATTGATAACCTTTTGCTGCAACATTTGGTTTTATGCGCCCATCAAATGTTGGTCCTCGAGAACTGAATCCAGTAGCAAATCCAGCGGAATCGACTGCTCCAACAGTCAAAATACTATCAGCATCGGCTGGTGCTGTAATTTTGTACCAAGGTGGACCAGCTGAATTACCTGCACTGGAGCAAACAAAAATACCTTTACTTGCAGCCCAATCAGCAGCATTGGTTATAATCGTTGTGTTTCCATCCATATCGGCATAAGTATGATTATCAGCCGGATTATCAAAATAACTATAACCCAAAGATGAATTTATAATATCTGCCCCTACACTATCAGCAAATTCGGCACCTACAAGCCAATTGATTTCTTCTTGGATTGTTTCTGTTGCAGCTTCTTCGGTTCTTAATAACCAATATTTTGCTTTGGGAGCAGTACCTACAATTCGTCCTGGAATATTTCCAACCATTGTAGATAAAACCATCATTCCATGTTGATTGTCTTCATAAACCAAAGTATCTCCAGTAACAAAATCTCTACAACCTAACAATTGATTATTCATTCTTAAACTATCGAATGCTGGCAAAATATTTACATTAAAAAATCCAGCATCTAATACTGCAACTACTACGCCTTGACCTGTATAACCATTTGCATGCATACAGTCTGCACCAATTTGGTTTGCTTGATTTAATGAAAGTCCATAATTAAAAATTGGAGTTCGATTGCTTGTGGTTTCATGTATAGAAACGGGAGAGAATATTTCTTCTAACTCAAATTTATTTTGTTTTAAAGGTAAATTGTCATTATTAATTTGTTTGACGCTTTTAACAAAATTGAATGATTGAATTAGTTGCAATTTATTTTCATCACACTCAACCAACACGGCATTAAACCATTTTGATTTTTTTAGAATATTAATTTCATTGCTTATTAGCACATTCAAATACAAATCGCTTAAAGGCAAATCATGTGATGTTATTTTTATATTTTGATTTATTCTTCTTTCAATCGAACGTTGAGAAAGAAATTTTTGAGGTTCGTTTATAGTAAATGAATTGTAATTTTTATCTTTAAAAACTATCCAGTAATTTTTAGTTTGAGATTCGGAAATAGTTTGTAATCCAAAAAAACAAACAGCAATAAGTAATATTTTTTTCACACAATTAAAATTAAATTATTCGATACCGTATTCTAAAACATAAATGGTATAAAGCACTCCACTATCAATTCTTTGCAATATAGGTGTATTGTAAAACTGAGCTAATAAATTAACAGAATCAGGATGAATTCCATTCGGTTGAGATTCAACATCAATAACTTGTTTATAAACCAATCCTACATTTTTAGCATAGCGTTCGATATAAAACTTTTTGTTTATCAACGATAATTCATCTTTTTGTTTTACTTCTAAAACAGAATCGAACACAATCCCTCCAATTGTTCTTGGAAGGTTAAAAAATGAATATGAATAATTCCATTTTCCAATCGTATTCTGAGCATTCCCATCCCATGTCTGAGATTTTTTTACTGGAAAAGCTAGTTTTATAAAACGAACATTTTCTTCCACTCGTTCTGCTGTTGTTGCTGTTTTATTTCCCATCCATACATCTTTTAATGTCCAAGACATCGCACTATATGGAATTGTTGAGTTATAAATTTTCACATATCTTTCGATACGCATGGTAGGGCGATTTTGATTGTCGTAAAAAATAGATTCTATTTTTTCTTTTATCTGAAATTTAAAGGTATCGGCTTGTTCACTATCATAATAAACAGAATCTGCATTGTAAATTACATATTGACCAACTTTATTAGGAAAATAATTATAGCCTAAATCAGGTTCGGTTGAGCCATCTCTTTTACAAGAAGAAATAATGACTGAAACAATAAAAATTGAAAAAAATAGTTTGTAAATATTATTCATTATCATTAAAATCTATACGCTAAGTTCAAATCCAGTTGAATACGCGACATTGTAAAATCATCATTAATAGTTTCCTCTCTTCTTAACCCTACTGCAACTTTTCCACCAAGCAATAAATTATCTGTTAAGCCGATATTACCTCCCAAATGAATCATTCCTGAATATTGTTTACCTGTATAATAATATCTAAGTGTTGGTTGTGGGCTTGGGTATGGATAAGATGATTGGTAATTATAATACTTGAACTCACAATAATTACCCGATAACCCAATATAAAACGTGCTTTTTGTCTGTTTTATTGGGTAAAAATTTAATTCTAAACCTGTACTATAGTTTTTATTTTGTAAAGGAATACTAGAAAAAACTTCTCCAGTGTAGCTATTATAATTAGGTCTTCCTCCTAAACCAAGTGCAAACGGAATTTTAATGGATAAAGCACCATCTCCTAACATACGTTCATAAGAAACACCTAGATTGGTAAAAAACATTTCGAAAACATTTAAAGCAAATATGTTTTTTCCATACTCTTTTTTTACGGGCTCGGTTTTCGATACATATCTATCTTTATCATAATAAACGTCTTTAACAGGTTCTGAAGGCTTTTCAATAGCAACAGGAGGTTTAGGATGTGCTACTACTACATATACTTCTTTTATGCCATTCTGAAAATTTATTTGTGCTATATCGGTTTTATTTATTTCAAACAAAACATCAGTTCCTTGTAGTTTGTATCTAACAACCTCATTAGAAATTTCAAGTACTTTACCAATATGTGTTGTTCCGTTAGTTTTACGAATGGTGTCTTGAGCATAAATCGTACTACTAACACCTATAAATAAAAGGAAGATACTTTTTTTCATTTTTGAAATATATTTGAACATTCTAAATTACTACAATTATTCATAATAATAAAGACCTTAAGCATCTTTATTTTATTGTTAAAAACTAACTTTTTTGTTGAAATATTATTGTGCAGTCAATAAATTAAATAACTACCTTTACAGAACTTTAGGGGTGTCCAAAAGTAATTCGGACTGAGATTATACCCGTTGAACCTGATGCAGTTAGTACTGCCGAAGGGAAAAGTGATAGACATTCTGTCCTTTACCATTCCTAAAGTAATTTTAAATTAAAAGGAATGGAAATCATTTTAAACAATCAAAAAAAAGAAGTTTCAGAACAAATTACCTTAGCTGAAATTATATTTTCTCAATTGGGAGAAAAACAAAAAGGAATAGCTGCGGCTGTTAATGATACTGTAATTTCAAAACTCTATTGGGAAACAACTAAATTAAATTCAAACGATAATATATTAATTATAAAAGCAACACAAGGAGGATAAAAATGAACAAACAAGATAAAACACCTACAGAAAAGAGCATCACTACTGGAGCTATCAGCGGTTCAAAAAAAATTTATGTACAAGGAAAAATACATGATATAAAAGTTGCAATGAGAGAAATTATTCTTTCGCCAACAAAATTATCGAACAATAAAATAGAAACAAATTTCCCTGTAACAGTTTACGATACAAGCGGACCATATACGGATGATTCTGTTAAAATCGATATCAAAAAAGGACTTCCTCGCATAAGAGAAAAATGGATTTTAGAACGTGGTGATGTGGAACAACTTTCTGAAACATCATCTGAATACGGTTTAGAAAGGCTAAACGATTCTTCATTAGATATTTTAAGATTTGAACATATCTCAAAGCCGCTAAAAGCAAAAAAGGGTTGCAACGTTTCTCAATTACACTATGCAAAACAAGGAATTATCACTCCAGAAATGGAATACATTGCCATTAGAGAAAATCAAAGATTTGATGAATTAAAAAATCAATTGAATGGACAATATGATATGATGAGCAAGCAACATACAGGAAACAATTTTGGAGCAAATACTCCTAAAAATTATATCACACCAGAATTTGTTAGAGATGAAATTGCAGCAGGAAGGGCAATTATTCCAAACAACATCAACCATCCAGAAAGCGAACCAATGATAATTGGTAGAAATTTTTTGGTTAAAATAAATGCAAACATTGGAAATAGCGCTGTTACTTCAAGCATCGAAGAAGAAGTAGAGAAAGCTGTTTGGGCTTGTCGTTGGGGTGCTGATACCATAATGGATTTATCTACCGGAAAAAATATTCATGAAACAAGAGAGTGGATTATTCGTAATTCCCCTGTGCCAATTGGAACGGTTCCCATTTACCAAGCATTAGAAAAAGTAAATGGTAAAGCAGAAGATTTAACTTGGGAAATATTTAAAGATACTTTAATTGAACAAGCTGAACAAGGGGTTTCTTACTTTACCATTCATGCTGGTGTTCTGTTGCGTTATATACCATTAACTGCAAAACGTGTAACAGGAATAGTTTCAAGAGGTGGTTCTATCATGGCAAAATGGTGTTTATCTCATCACAAAGAAAACTTTTTGTACACACACTTCGAAGAAATTTGTGAAATCATGAAAGCATACGATGTTGCATTTTCTTTAGGAGATGGATTGCGCCCTGGTTCTATTGCAGATGCAAACGATGAAGCACAATTTGGTGAATTAGAAACATTGGGAGAACTTACAAAAATTGCTTGGAAGCATGATATACAAGTTATGATTGAAGGTCCGGGTCATGTGCCGATGCATTTGATAAAAGAGAATATGGACAAACAATTAAAAGAATGTCATGAAGCTCCTTTCTACACTTTAGGTCCGCTTACAACTGACATTGCGCCAGGCTACGATCATATCACTTCTGCAATTGGAGCAGCAATGATAGGCTGGTTTGGAACTGCTATGCTTTGCTATGTTACACCAAAAGAACATTTAGGGTTACCAAATAAAAAAGATGTTAAAGATGGTGTAATAACTTACAAACTTGCTGCTCATGCTGCTGATTTAGCAAAAGGTCATCCAGGCTCACAGTACAGAGACAATGCTTTAAGTAAAGCACGATTTGAATTCCGCTGGGAAGATCAATTTAATTTATCATTAGACCCTGATACTGCTCGTGAATTTCACGATGAAACATTGCCTGCGGATGGTGCAAAAGTAGCTCACTTTTGTTCGATGTGTGGACCAAAATTTTGCTCCATGAAAATTACACAAGAGATAAGAGAATCGGCAGAAAGTGGAATGTTTGAAAAATCAGAAGAATTCAAATCAAAAGGAAGCGAAATATATTTATAATGTGAGACTTCGGCTACTTAATAATGGTGACTTCGGCTACGCTCAGTCACCAATAATTCTAAGGTGGTTGAGCAAAGACATAGTCAGGTGGTTTAGCGTAGTCGAAACCACCGCTGAGCGAAGTACAAGGCACCAATAAAATACATGGTGACTTCGGCTACGCTCAGTCACCAATAATTCTAAGGTAGTTGAGCAAAGACATAGTCAGGTGGTTGAGAAAACGACATAGTCAGGTGGTTGAGCGTAGTCGAAACCACCTAATAAAAGAAAAATAAAAAATGAAAGGTTATATGTATATTCTTGAATGCTCCGATGGAAGCTACTATACAGGAAGCACAAAAAATTTAACCCTAAGGTTAAAACAACATCAAAGTGGTGAAGGCGCTAATCATACAAAAAAACGGTTGCCAGTTAAACTAATTTATTTCGAAGAATTTAAAAGAATTGATGAAGCATTTTATAGAGAAAAACAAGTTCAAGGATGGAGCAGAAAAAAGAAAGAAGCATTAATAAATAAACAAATTAAAGTATTACATGAATTAGCTGAATGTAAAAATGATAGCCACTTTGAAAATGCAACTCTGTCTACTCAATAATGGTGACTTCGGCTACGCTCAGTCACCAATAATTCTAAGGTGGTTGAGCGTAGTCGAAACCACCTGATAAAAGAAGCTGAAGTCACTAATAATTCTAAGGTGGTTGAGCGTAGTCGAAACCACCGCTGAGCGAAGTACAAGGCACCAATAAAATATAGAAAGATTCACAAAATGAACTTAATAGTAATTTCAAACCCAAATAATACAGAACAAGAAGTTGATATAGTGAATCAACTTTTTGACGAAGGTTTGCAACTATTTCATTTGAGAAAACCAAATGCAAATGCAACTGAATTAAGAAAATTTCTTACGCAAATTAATGTCTCCAATCGCACTAATATTGTTTTACATCAACACCATTACATCGCAGAAGAATTTGGAATAAAAAGGTTGCATTATAAAGAAGAAGAAAGAAGCAAAAATAAATCCCTTAAAGTAAATAGTTCAAAAATTGTATCAACCTCCGTTCACTCAATTGAAGCGTATAATAGCTTGGATTCGATATTTGAATATGCATTTATAGGACCTGTATTTGATAGTATTTCGAAAGTAAATTATAAAGCAATAGAACTAAACCATAATTTATTAAAAAACTCAATTGCCAAAATAAAAAAAATAGCAATTGGAGGAATTGAAAAAAAAAATATTCCTCTTGCTTTTGAAATGGGGTTTGATGGAGTGGCAGTATTAGGTAGTATTTGGGGAAATAAATTTCCTATAAATCAATTTAAACAACTAAAAGCTGAATGCAACAATTACGCAAATACGTTTTAACCATTGCCGGATTTGATCCTAGCGGTGGTGCAGGCTTAACAGCCGATATAAAGACATTTGAACAGCATCATGTTTATGGTTTAAGTGTTTGCACCAGTATTACCCTTCAAACCGAAAATGTATTTAAGGAAATACGTTGGGAAAAATTAAGCGATGTATTAAATGCAATTGACTTACTTTTTAATACCTATAAAATTGAAATAGTTAAAGTTGGAATTATACCATCACTTGATTTTTTGGAAACAATAGTTGATTGTATTTTATCGAAAAATGAAAAAGCTAAAATAATTTATGACCCTATTTTAAAATCTTCTACTCATTTTAATTTTATAAATAAATCCGATAAATTCATTTTTTTTGAAACAATAAAAAAATGTTTTTTGATTACACCTAATATTGATGAAGCAAAAGCAATAACAGACTTAGATGATGAATTAGCAGCCGCAAAAGAACTTTCAAGTTATTGCCATGTTTTTTTGAAAGGTGGACATAGCAAACAAAAAATTGGTGTTGATTATTTATTTACGAACAAAAAAATTATTGAGTTTAAACCAAACCGAACTGACATCTTTCCAAAACATGGCTCTGGTTGTATTTTATCTTCGGCAATTGCCGCCAATATTGCGCTAGAATATCCTTTAGAAAAAGTTTGTGAATTAGCTAAACATTATACCGAAAAAAAACTATTAAGTAATCAATCGCTATTAGCATATCACCATGTATAGTAAACTGCAATACATATCGCAAGGAAATATTTCAGCAGAGCATTTAATTAATATTCAAAAAATTTTAGATGCTGGTTGCACCTGGATTCAATTGAGAATGAAAAATTTCGACAGCAATGAAGTTGAAGATACAGCCATTAAAGTTAGAATACTTTGCAATAAATATAATGCAACATTTATTGTGAATGACAATCCTGAAATAGCTAAAAAAACTGATGCAGATGGTGTTCATTTAGGTTTATCAGACATGACAATTTCAGAAGCAAAAAACATATTAGGAAATTCAAAAATTATTGGAGGAACAGCAAATACAATAGAACATGTTGTCAAAAGAATAAATGAAAAATGTGATTATATCGGGTTAGGACCTTTTAAATTTACTTCCACAAAAAATAATTTAAGTCCCATTTTAGGATTGGAAGGATATAAAAATATTATCTCCAAATTAAATGCTGATCAAAAATCAATTCCAATCTATGCAATTGGAGGAATAGAATTGGAAGATTGTAAAACAATATTAAAAACAGGAATTCATGGCATTGCAATTTCGGGAATGCTCACAAATGCAGCAAATAAAAAATTAATTATTGAACAAATAAAAAACATATCTCATGTCGATGCTTAAAATTGCAAATAAAGAATTTCGTTCTCGTTTATTTTTAGGAACAGGAAAATTTGGCTCTCCTAAACAAATGGAAGAATCTGTTTTAGCTTCTGAATCAGAATTAATAACGGTAGCTTTAAAAAGAGTGGATTTAGAAACAGAAACAGATTTGTTGCTATCACATTTAAAACATTCTCATATTAATTTACTTCCAAATACTTCTGGTGCGCGAAATGCCAAAGAAGCAATTTTTGCTGCACAACTAGCAAGAGAAGCTCTTGAAACAAATTGGTTGAAATTAGAAATCCATCCCGATCCTAAATATTTATTACCGGATGCAATTGAAACGTTAAAAGCAACAGAAGAATTAGCAAAGCTTGGCTTTATTGTTTTGCCATATATTCATGCCGATCCTGTTTTGTGCAAACAATTAGAAAGTGCTGGAACAGCTGCAGTTATGCCATTGGGCTCACCAATCGGAACAAACAAAGGATTAAAAACAATTGATTTTCTCGAAATAATTATCGAACAAAGTAAAGTTCCTGTAATAATAGATGCGGGCATTGGCGCACCTTCTGATGCAGCAAAAGCAATGGAAATTGGTGCTGATGCAGTTTTAGTGAATACTGCAATTGCTGTTGCAGGTAATCCATCACAAATGGCAAAAGCATTTAAACTTGCTGTTGAATCAGGACGTATGGCTTATGAAGCAAAACTTGGTAGTATTCAAAAATATGCTACTGCAAGTAGCCCTTTAACTTCTTTTTTAAATGCATAGTTTTTTAAACATATTTAATCAATACAATTGGGAAGATGTAAAAACGTCTATTCACCAAAAAAGTGAATATGATGTTATCAAAGCATTGAATACTACAAAGCCAAATTTAGAAGATTTTAAAGCTTTAATTTCTCCAGTAGCAGAGCCATACATTGAACAAATGGCTATACAGTCAAATAAACTTACTCAAAAAAGATTTGGAAAAACCATCCAATTATATGCTCCAATGTATCTGAGCAATGAATGTAATAACATTTGTACTTATTGTGGATTCAGTTTGGATAATAAAGTAAAACGAAAAACATTAACCGATACGGAAATAATTTCTGAAATTAAAGAATTAAAAAAACAAGGATTTAATCATATTCTATTGGTTACTGGAGAAGCAAATCATACCGTACACATTAATTATTTTTTAAATGCAATAAAACTAATCAAACCCTATTTTGCTAATATTTCAATAGAGGTTCAGCCACTTGAAACGGAAGAATACAAACAACTTCATGATGCTGGGGTGTATTCTGTTTTGGTTTATCAAGAAACATATCATCAAGAAGTTTACAAAACATATCATCCTAAAGGAAAAAAATCAAATTTTAATTATCGACTTGAAACCCCCGATAGAATTGGAAATTCCGATATGCATAAGATTGGCTTAGGCGTTTTATTAGGCTTAGAAGATTGGAGAGTTGAATCTTTTTTTTGTGCATTGCATTTAGATTATCTTCAAAAAAACTATTGGAAAACAAAATATTCAATATCATTCCCTAGAATGCGCCCAGCAGAAGGAATCATTGAACCCAATGTAATTGTAAGCGATAAAAACCTTGTTCAACTATTAACAGCTTATCGTTTGTTGAATGAAGATGTAGAACTTTCTATATCTACGAGAGAATCAGAAAATTTCAGAAATCATGTTATACCACTCGGAGTTACATCAATGAGTGCTGGCTCAAAAACAAACCCGGGAGGATATTCGGTTGAACCAACATCATTGGAACAATTCGAAATAAGTGATGAAAGAAGCTTAAAAGAAATTAGCGATTTAATTATTAATAGTGGCTATGAACCAGTTTACAAAGATTGGGATAAACAGTTTTCACCATGTTAAGCAAAGAAGAATTTAATAGATATCAAAAACAAATTATACTTGAAGATGTTGGCTTTGAGGGACAAGTAAAAATCAAACAAGCAAAAGTTGTTGTAATAGGTGCAGGAGGTTTGGGTTGCCCAGTTTTACAATACCTAACAAGCATGGGAGTTGGAACCATTGGAATTGTTGATTTTGATACTGTAGAAATTTCAAATCTTCATCGTCAAATTTTATATTCAAATGAAGATATTGGAAAATCAAAAGCCTTGGTTGCTGCCGAAAAACTTTCAAAACAAAATCCAAGCATAAATATTATTGTTCACAACACGTTGATAAATGAAAGCAATGCAGAAAAAATTTTATTTAACTACGATATAATTGTTGATGGTTGTGATAATTTTATGACAAGATATGTTGTTAATACTATTTCTGTAAATTTGAAAAAAACTTTAGTTTATGGAAGTATTTTGGGTTATGAAGTACAAATAGCAACATTCAACTATCATAAAAGCAAAAATTTAACCGATTTATTTCCAGAACCACCAAATGCAGAAGATGTTCCAAACTGTTCTGAAAATGGTGTTTTAGGAAGCATCCCAGCAATCTGCGGAAGCATGATGGCACAAGAAACAATAAATGTAATTTTAGATACGCCTACATTAACAAATAAACTTTTGCTTTTCAACTGCAAAAAATTTGAAGGAAGAATATTGAAATATTAATTCATCAATTTTTTCAAGCCTAAACAGACAAATGAAAGAAGCAAAGGTCTGCGAAGTGTCAATTTGTCCATATATTGTGCTTGGCATAAGTATTGAAAAACAGCACTTAGTTTTATAAATTTTAATCACTTTATTTTACATATATATGACCGACAATTTTGACTTGAATGGCTTATCACCACTACTTAGTGGAAATATCATAGATGAAGACACCGAATTTATTCCTTTGCTTTCATCGGAAGATGAAGACCAAATGAATTCGGAGAAAACACCTGAAGAACTGTCAATTTTACCATTGCGCAATACCGTTCTTTTCCCTGGTGTTGTAATTCCAATTACTGTTGGTAGAGACAAATCCATCAGCCTTATAAAAGATGCTTACAAAGGAAATAAAACTATTGGTGTGGTTTCTCAAAAAGATGATAGTATTGAAGACCCTACCGTAGATGATTTGAATAAAATAGGAACCATTGCACACATCATTAAAATGTTGCGCATGCCCGATGGAAACACAACAGTAATTATTCAAGGGAAAAAACGTTTTGAGTTAGGTGAAATACTACAAACAGAACCTTACATAAAAGCTAAAATAAATGCTTTTAATGAAACAAGTCCTAAAAAAGATAGTCAGGAATTTATTGCACTTATTTCTTCTTTAAAAGATTTGGCAGCACAAATTATAAAACAAAGTCCGCATATACCTACGGAAGCAAATTTTGCTTTGCGTAATATCGAAAGCCCTTCTTTTTTAATCAATTTTATTTCGTCCAACATGAATGCTCTTGTTGCAGAAAAACAAAAAATGTTGGAAGTAAGTGATTTAAAAGAACGTGCTACACTCCTACTTTCAAATCTTACAAAGGAATTGCAAATGTTGGAATTAAAAAATCAAATTCAATCAAAAGTAAAAGTTGACCTTGATAAACAACAACGCGATTATTTTTTGCATCAGCAATTAAAAACCATACAAGAAGAACTTGGTGAAAATAATTTCACACAAGATATTGCTGAAATGCGCGAAAAATCGAAAACAAAAAAATGGAATAAAGCAACTGCCGAAGCATTTGAAAAAGCAATTACTAAATTGGAACGAATGAATCCAAATTCGGCAGAATATTCGGTGCAAACAAATTATGTAGAAGTACTTTTAGATTTACCTTGGAACGAAAATACAACCGATAATTTTGATTTAAAACGTGCCGAAAGGATATTGAACAAAGACCATTTTGGAATGGATAAGGTAAAAGAACGCATACTTGAACACCTGGCTGTACTTAAATTAAAAGGCAATATGAAATCGCCAATTATTTGTTTGTACGGACCTCCGGGAGTTGGTAAAACATCTTTAGGAAAAAGTATTGCCGAAAGTTTAGGAAGAAAATACGTGCGTATGAGTTTAGGCGGATTACGTGATGAAGCTGAAATTCGCGGACACAGAAAAACATACATTGGTGCAATGCCTGGAAGAATTATTCAAAATTTAAAAAAAGTAGGTACATCTAACCCTGTTTTTGTTTTAGATGAAATAGATAAAGTAGGAAATGATTTTCATGGCGACCCATCGTCTGCCTTGCTTGAAGTGCTTGACCCAGAACAAAACAATACATTCTACGATAATTTTATTGAGTTGGATTACGACCTTTCCAATGTGATGTTTATTGCTACAGCAAATTCATTAAGCACTATTCAACCTGCTTTGCGCGACAGAATGGAAATTATTGAAATTACGGGTTATACAACAGAAGAAAAAGTTGAAATAGCAAAACGCCATTTGTTTCCAAAACAATTGGAAGAACAAGGTGTAAAAAAAGAACAATTACAACTGGATAAAAAAATATTTGAGTACATCATAGAAAACTATACCAGAGAAAGTGGTGTAAGAAGTTTAGAAAAAGTGATTGCAAAAATTGTACGTTACGCTGCTAAATCAATAGCAATGGAACAAAAATACAATACCGCAGTTACAGAAAAAGAGTTGAATAAAATTCTTGGTCCTTCACATGAAAAAGACCGTTATCAAGGAAATGATGTGGCTGGAGTTGTTACAGGCTTAGCATGGACTCCCGTTGGTGGCGATATTTTATTTATTGAAAGTAGTTTAACAAAAGGAACTGGAAAACTAACATTAACAGGCAATTTAGGAGATGTAATGAAAGAATCTGCTGTGATTGCATTGGAATATTTAAAATCGCACAGCGATATTTTAAAATTAAACCCTGAAGTATTTGATAAATGGAATGTGCACATTCATGTTCCGGAAGGAGCAACACCCAAAGATGGACCAAGCGCTGGAATTACCATGCTTACTGCTTTAGCAAGCGCATTTACACAACGTAAAGTAAAAACTCATTTAGCCATGACAGGTGAAATTACCCTACGCGGAAGAGTATTAGCTGTTGGCGGTATCAAAGAAAAAATATTAGCAGCAAAACGTGCAGGCATAAAAGAAATTATTTTAAGTGTTGATAATAAAAAAGATATTGAAGACATAAAAGCAGATTATTTAAAAGGCTTAAAGTTTATTTATGTTGAAAAAATGATTGATGTAGTAAAACATGCTTTACTAAAAGAATTGGTTGATAAACCAATTGACTTTAGTGTGAAAGATGAAAAGAAAAAGTAAGAAAATAGGCAGCCGAAAAATAAATTTTCGGCTATTTTTTTGAGGGGTAGAAATTTTTTATACTTTAGCTAAAGAGTGGTAGACGATAATAATTTGAAAAATAATTTCCAAGAGAGAGCAATTAACAACTGTGCTAATACAACCGATTTTGGTCGTATTAGCACGGTTTGATGTTAAATACTTGGGGATATAAGAGAGTTATGCCTCATTATAAGACGTGACACAGAAAGAAGAAATATACGCAAGAAAGTTTTACCAAGAATTAAAAGACGAATTCTGGGGTAAGCAAAATCTTATTTCCAAATTTCTCGGACTTACGTCAAATAAGCCAAAATCAGACATCGGTATTACATTAAAAGAAGCTGGAACTCAATCTGAATGCACTATTGCAAAACAATCGAGACAATGTTCAATTCATTGTTTTGCCAACGACTGGAATGGTTTAAAACACAAAGGCCCCGAGTTTTATACTACCTTCATAGAGAACGGAAAATCTATTGCTAACGGAAGAACTTTCGACAAGCTAAGAACGATGGATGCCATTGGAAATTGGCTGCAAAACAAAACGCTTGACGAATTATATTCAAAATTTGATTTCATTGACGAGAAGAAAAGACAATTAGAAAAATTAAGGGCGAACATAAACACATTAAGTCCACAAATGGCGACTATTTCACAGAATGCAGTTATGGAAGAAAGTTTCTCTTCTTATAGCCTCTGGTTTGGTAATGACAACAGAAATTGTAGAATTTATTACTACGGTTACGAACCAAATCCAAGATACATTTTTAAATGGGATGACTGCATAATTTTCGAGACATCAAGCTCCGATATAAAAAGACTTTGCACTTTAATAACTAAATGGGTGTTTGAAAAAGCAATGCCATCCACTTTAAAAGTGGAGTTTCCTGAAATAGATTTTGGCAAACTTGCTGAATATTATGAAAAGGGCAATGGAGTTGAAGGAGAATTTATTTTGAGTTGGGACGAGATCGAAAATTTTTATCGAGAAATTAACCTTGACAAAAAACCCGACATTCTTCAATTAATAAATCAAATGAGAGAAAGAGGATTTGATAGGACTTTAAGAGCGGGCCAGTCTTTGTACACGTTTATTGTTTCAAGATCTCGTAGGCATGGACTTAGAGCAAATCAAGGTAGCGTTTCATTTTCATTTAACTTTATCAAATCTGCAATGGAGGTTCGCACTCCAAAAGGAGAAAAGATCGAATTCGATAGAATCGAATACAACGAAACTATTGAAAAACTTTTAAGGACAATTGAACGCGAAAGTATTGACTGACAGAATAACGAGGCATAACACGGGTTTTGCGTTAGTGGGCGGACAGTGGTAAAAGAAACATTTGAGCAATTAATAAACGTTAGTGCTGGCAGACAGTTTTCGGTTTCAAAAGCCCACCAACGCAAAGCCCGAAACCGTTATGCGGCATTTTAAATGACACCAGACAAACAGAAATAGTGCAATGACCCAAAAGAGTATTATAATATTTTTAAGTTTGATTTTGTTGGTCTGTTCCTGCTCGACAGGTAGACTAAAAAGCAGAATCGGAAAAGACCAACACTTAGACGAAAATTCATTTGACAAACTAAGTGGCGACTTCAAAAATTCAAAAAGTGACACTGTTTATTCTTACAGGACTCTTTACAACAATTTCAATTACGACACAATTTACAGACAGCAAGACCTCACAGTTAATTTCTCTCCAATCGACAAAAACAAAATAAAATTAAAAGTATTTGACAACGAAACAGCTATTGATAGCTTGACTATTAAGGGAAGGTTTAGAAAAGGATATTTCAAAGTAAGACGACAAGTAAACGCAAATTTTATTGTAGGGCCTTTAGTTTGGGTATTAGCTGAAAACACAAAATACATTGGCTTGACAAAAGACAATAACATAGTAATTATGAATTCAGGCGGTTCAGGATTTTTATTATTAATTGCATTACCAATTTTTGCAGCAGGTGGCGGACAAACAGAAGTTGAATATGAACGACAGAAATAAAAAACGACCGCATAACATAGACTGGAGAATATTTCATCTGACAGTCTGCAATTATTGACTATTCTGTCTCGTCCCAAAATAGGTTTACGCTAAAAACGTGTAAGCATGAAAAAAACAGAAATAAAAAAACGACCAACAGCACCAAAGGTTTTTATTGTCGAATTCAAGAAAAAAATTATTGTTGAATATCTTGTATCTGATCTAACTAAAACTAATAATATTTTTTACTACACCTTCAATCAACAAATCATCTTCATTTAAAACGGGCAAAGGGTCGTATGCTCTGTTTTCGGAAACAAGCATAATCATTCCATCTTTTTTGGAATAGCGTTTAATTTTTGCTTCCATTTTATATACACATACTATTATGTCTCCAGGTTCTGCATGTTTTTGTTTTTTTGCAATTACCAAATCACCTTGTTTAATTTTATCTTGCATAGAATCTCCTTCAGCCTGAACAATAAAAGCATCTGAAGCAGCAAAACGTATTAGGCTTGAAGCAATCGGAATTTGTTCAATAGGCTCATCTTCCAAAATAGAACCATTGGGTCCGCAATGTGCTTTGCCATAATTGGCTATATAAACCACACTGCTTTCACGCTTTTCCAGTACTACATAATCTTTAGAGTTATTAGGATTGCGTTTCAGGTAGCCTTTTTTCTCTAATTGTTCCAAATGATGGTAAAAAACACCAGGAGAAGTGATGCCAGCCTCATCCTTTAACTGCTTTATTGGCAATGGGTTTTGGCTATTTTCCTTTAATATTTTTAGTATTTCGTTTTGTTTGGGATGAAGATTTTTCATGCTACAAATCTATAAAAAAAATGGTTAAAATTGTAGATTGTTAATAAAAAGTCTAGACAAAGTCTATTTTTTAATTTTTTTGTTTACATTTGTATCGTTTAAGTGCAGTTCTAAAAATAGTTTTTTAATTACACACCCCTTGCCCCTCTCAAAAGAGGGGAAGTAAAATGTTAATTTTTAGAACCGCCCTACAGCAATCGTTCTTTGAACCTGTTAATAAAAAGGAATAAGTCCATTTTTTGAATCACTTTTATTCATTTAGTTTTGAAATCACATTATGGCTAATTACATTACAAAACTAAAAACAGGCTCAAAAGCGCCTATTTTTAAGGGGAAAGACGAAAACGGAAAAAACATTTCTTTAAAGGATTTTGCAGGAAAAAAAGTAGTGCTCTATTTTTATCCAAAAGATGATACACCAGGCTGTACTGCACAAGCTTGTAATTTAAGAGATAATCATTCTTATTTACTAAAAAATGGTTTTGTAGTAATTGGAGTAAGTGCTGATGAAGAAAAAAAGCACAAAAAATTTAAGGAGAAATATAAACTGCCTTTTCCTTTAATTTCAGATGTAAACCTCGAAATAATAAAACAATATGATGTATGGGGCGAAAAACAATTTATGGGACGTGTGTTTGATGGAATAATCAGAACTACATTTATTATTGATGAAAAAGGAAAAATAGAAGATATAATAACAAAAGTAAATACAAAGAATCATACAGAACAATTAACCAAGTAAACAATTAAAAATATATATACCATGAGCAAAGAAACCAAAGAAGCAAAAGAAATCAAAGAAACAAAAGGCGCAAAAGAAATCAACAAAGAAAAATTAAAAGCATTACAACTTACGCTTGATAAATTAGAAAAAACGTATGGCAAAGGTGCCATTATGAAAATGGGAGAAACTGCAGTTGAAAATGTAGAAGTTATTCCTACTGGCTCACTTGGTTTGGACATTGCATTAGGTATTGGCGGCTTACCAAAAGGACGTGTAATTGAAATTTACGGACCTGAATCATCAGGAAAAACTACTTTAACAATTCATGCCATTGCTGAAGTACAAAAAGCTGGAGGAATAGCTGCTTTTATTGATGCGGAACATGCATTTGATCGTTCGTATGCCGAGAAATTAGGTGTTGATACTGAAAACTTATTAATCTCTCAACCAGATAACGGAGAACAAGCATTAGAAATAACTGAAAATTTAATTCGCTCGGGAGCAATTGATATTATTGTTATTGACTCTGTTGCTGCACTTACTCCAAAAAGTGAAATTGAAGGCGAAATGGGCGATTCTAAAATGGGACTTCAAGCTCGTTTAATGTCACAAGCCTTACGTAAACTTACTGGAACAATTAACAAAACAGGTTGTTGCTGTATTTTTATCAACCAATTACGTGAAAAAATTGGTGTGATGTTCGGAAACCCTGAAACAACAACAGGAGGAAACGCTTTAAAATTCTATGCTTCTGTACGTTTAGATATCAGAAGAATAGGACAAATTAAAGATGGAGATAATGTAGTTGGAAATAGAACTAGAGTAAAAGTTGTAAAAAATAAAGTTGCTCCTCCATTCCGTCAAGTTGAATTTGACATTATGTATGGAGAAGGAATTTCAAAAGTAGGAGAAATTGTAGATTTAGGAGTTGAACACAATATCATTAAAAAAAGCGGTTCATGGTTTAGCTATGGTGATATTAAATTAGGGCAAGGACGTGATGCTGTGAAAACATTGTTTAATGACAATCCAGATTTAAGCGAAGAAATAGAAAGCAAAATTCGCGAAGCATTAAGCACTGCTCCAGTTGAAGCCCTTGCAGTAAAATAAATTTTCAATTCTTTAAAAAAGAAAAATCCCAATCAAAAGTTGGGATTTTTTTTATTTTAGCTTTCTATTCATTTCTCGTTCTGTATCTCTCTTTTTGATATCGTCTCGCTTGTCGAAAAGTTTTTTGCCTTTTGCTAATGCAATTTCTAATTTTGCATAACCATTGCTTCCAATAAACAATCGCAAAGGCACAATTGTTAATCCTTGATCTTTTAATTTACTTTGAAGCTTATCCAACTCCTTACGATTAAGCAATAATTTTCTATCTCGCTTTTCTTCCACATTATTGTATGTTCCATTAAAATAATGAGCAATATGCATATTCCTAACAAACAATTCATCTTTATTAAAAATACAGAAAGCATCATTAATAATTGCTTTGCCTTCTCGTATTGATTTTATTTCTGTTCCAGAAAGTTTCAGTCCTGCAACATATTTATCAATAAATGAAAATTCAAACGAAGCTCTTTTATTTTTTATGTTAATTGTATTTTCTGAACTCATAATAGCACGCAAAGATATTATTTAACTATTAATACCGGAACATTAACTTTATGACGAACAGTATCCAAAGTAGTTCCTAAAATAATATCTTTTAAAGCTTTATGCCCATGAGCTCCCATCACAAGCAAATCGCAATCGGTTTGATTTACAATTTCAGGAATTATTTTTTTAGGATTACCAAAACCAAGTTTTACTTCAACGTTATATCCTTTGGCAAACAAATCATTTTTATATTTTTCTAAATTAATTTTATCAGTTGCTGTTTCTAAATCTTCAATTTCATTTTCCATCATCCTTGCTCCTGCTGTTTCTACAATATGAATTAAAATATATCTTGCATCCTTTCCTCCTTGACCAATGGCGCTGCTTATTGCTTTATTATCACTGGTACTAAAATCAACTGTAACAGCAATATTTTTATAATGTGGTTGCTCCAAAATCAACAATTTATTTGGGCTTCCATCTGGCACTTGTTGCATTTTTTTATGTTTTAATTTTTTAATAAACGGACTAAACGTTATGTATATCAACAAAATTCCTGCTCCAAGCGATATAATAACGACAATGATTTTCGAAAAAAGAGAAACATCTCCATTTCCTGTCCAATCAATTAAAGTATCTACTACTAATTTAGCATTTAATATCACTATTATGGTTGCAGTAATCCAAGCACAAATTTTAACCCAAGTTTTATTTGCAAACACTCCCATTTGTTTTTTATCGCTTGTTAAATGAATTAAAGGAATTACTGCAAATCCTAATTGCATACTTAAAATCACTTGACTTAGAATTAGTAAATCACCTGTAGAATCTTCGCCAAAATAATATATTACAAAAACTGCAGGTATGATAGCCAACAAACGTGTTATCAATCTTCTTAGCCAAGGTTGAATTCTTAAATTCAAATAACCTTCCATTACAATTTGTCCTGATAGTGTTCCTGTAAGCGTAGAGCTTTGCCCTGCAGCAATTAATGCTATAGCAAATAATGTGGGAGCCAAACTGTTTCCTAAAATATTGTTTAGCAATTTATGTGCATCTTGAATTTCAGAAACGCCAAACATTCCATTGGAGAAAAAGGCAGCAGCAGCAAGAATTAATATTGCAGCATTCACAAACAAAGCCATATTAAGTGCTATAGCTGTATCAATAAAATTAAATTTAATTGCTTCTTTTACTCCCTTAAATGATCTATCTATCTTTCGTGTTTGAACCAATGAAGAATGCAAATACAAATTGTGAGGCATAACAGTGGCACCAATTATTCCAATTGCTATATACAATGCTGCATTGTTTGGAATAGAAGGAACAAACCCTTTCATCAATTCTATACCATCAGGCTTAGCCATAAATAATTCAGCGATAAATGCTAATCCAATTGTGGTAATTAAAGCTAAAATAAAAGCTTCCATTTTTCGCATTCCAAAACGTTGCAAAATTAAAATGATAAATGTATCAGCAACGGTAATTAAAACACCTGTTAATAATGGGATTCCAAAAAGCAATTGCAAACCAATAGCCATACCAATAACTTCAGCTAAATCACATGCTGCAATAGCAATTTCAGCTAAAATCCAATTAAAAAAGTTTACAAATTTTGGATACACCGTTCGTGATGCTTGAGCTAAATCTAAACCTCTAACCAAACCTAATCGAGCACTTAAACTTTGTAAGAGCAATGCCATTAAATTACTCATTACCAAAACCCAAATAAGTTTGTAGCCAAATTGAGAACCACCAGCAATGTCAGTTGCCCAGTTTCCGGGATCCATATAACCAACACTAATTAAATAAGCAGGACCAATAAATACAAAAAGTTTTTTCCAAAAACCTTTTTTAGTGGTGGTATTTATACTGGAATGAACTTCGGATAAAGATTTATTTGAATCGTTGTTCATCTTACTTAGTCTTTACTAAAATATTTTTAGCCACATCATTACTAATAAAAAACGTCTGCTTTTTATTTACGATAATTTGCAATGATTTATCAAATTCTACAATATCTTTTATTTTTATTTCGTTGCCAAGAGTAATATTCATTTTATCTAAATACTGGAGAAAAGAAGGGGAATGATCTACAACACCCATCATCAAACAATTATCACTAACATTAAAAGCCGACAATGGTTTAGATTTAGGAGTTAGTAATTTTCCATTTGCATCAGGAATAGGATCTCCATGAGGGTCTGTTTTTGGAAAATTCAAAAATTTATCTATTTGCTCTATTAACTTATCAGAATTTATATGTTCTAATTGTTCGGCAACATCATGAACTTCATCCCATTTAAAATTAAGCTTTTCAACTAAAAACATTTCCCACAATCTATGCTTTCTGATAATAATCAAAGCCGTTTTTTCACCTTTAGCAGTAAGAGTAACACCTTGATATTTTTGATAATTAATAAATTTTTTATCCGACAATTTTTTAAGCATATCCGTAACAGAAGCTGCTTTTGTGTTCATTTTTTCAGCTATAGCATTTGTTGAAACTGCCTCACCATCTTGTTCAACCAGTTTATAAATTGCTTTTAAATAATTTTCTTCAGTATAAGAGTTCATTTTATCAATGATTTAGGCAAAGATAATCAATATTTTAAATTATTATATAAATTATTTTTAGACTAATCTAAATTTATTTTATATATTTGTCGAAATATTTAATGAAACGATAATGAAACGACTATTAATCATATCTTTTTTAGTTACTAACCTTTATGTTTTTTCTCAAACAGGAAACATAAAAGGAGTAGTTAAACATACAAAAGAACCTGTGGAATTTGCAGTTATTGGTTTGTTGAATACAAACATTTCAAGCACAACAAATAATAAAGGAGAATTTCAGTTAAATGAAATTCCTTTTGGAAAATACCAGTTGCAAATTTCTATGATTGGTTTTCAAACTTTAAAAAAAACGATAACAATCAATTCTTCTGAAATACTATTTATTTCAGAAACATTAATACCATTAGAAAACAACTTGAACGAAGTAGTTGTAAGTGGAACAATGCAAGAAATATCTCGTTCAGAGTCTGCTATCCCAATAGAAGTTTTAACGCCAAAACTGTTTTTAAAAAATCCTACACCAAGTTTATTTGAATCATTGCAGATGGTAAATGGAGTTCAACCACAATTAAATTGTAATGTGTGTAATACTGGTGATATACATATTAATGGAATGGAAGGTCCTTACACAATGATTACAATTGATGGAATGCCTATCGTGAGTGGACTGTCAACAGTATATGGCTTAAGCGGAATCCCAAACAGCTTAATAAATAGAATTGAAGTCGTAAAAGGTCCTGCAAGTACGTTGTATGGATCCGAAGCTGTTGGAGGATTAATAAATGTAATAACTAAAAGCCCAAATACTGCTCCAAAATTAAGTTTTGATATTTTTGCCACAAGTGATCAAGAATATAATTTTGATTTAGGACTTAAACAACAGATTAAAAAAGCTCATACTTTAATTGGTATAAACTATTTCAATTTCAATAATATCATAGATAGAAACAACGACAATTTCACAGACCTAACCATACAAAACCGAATTTCTTTATTTAACAAATGGAATTTCGATAGAAAAGAAAATAGAATTGCAACTATTGCTGGACGTTTTGTTTATGAAGACAGATGGGGTGGAGAAAAACAATGGAACAAAAATTTTAGAGGAACAGATAGCGTTTACGGAGAAAGCATATATACAACTCGTTATGAATTGATAGGTAATTATCAATTACCAATTAAAGAAAAAGTGTTTTTTCAATATTCATTAAATAATCATAATCAAAATTCTTTTTATGGTACTATTCCATTTATGGCAAATCAAACCATTGCGTTTGCACAACTGTATTGGAATAAAAAAATAAAAGAGAATTTTAATTTATTAGTAGGAACACCTTTTCGATATTCGCTTTACGATGACAATACTGTTGGTACTCAAAAAGGTGATAGCTTGAATATTAAAAATAGCCCACAGCAAACCTATTTACCCGGTCTGTTCATTCAATCTGAATACAAACTACAAAAATTAACAACGCTTGCGGGTATTCGTTATGATTACAACACCATTCATGGAAGTATTTTATCTCCACGTCTGGCTTTCAAATACAGTTTAAATGAAAACAATATTATTCGTTTAAGCAGTGGTAATGGTTATAGAGTTGTAAATTTGTTTACAGAAGATCATGCGGCATTAACAGGTGCTAGAGAAGTTGTAGTAAAAGCCAATTTAAAACCTGAAAAATCATGGAACTTAAATTTGAATTATGTAAAAAATTGGATTTACAAAAAAGTTTATATAACAACAGATGCAAGTATATTTTATACTTACTTTTCGAATAAAATAATTGGAGATTTTATTACAGACCCAAATAAAATAATATTCGACAATTTAAATGGACATGCAATATCACAAGGGATTTCATTGAATATTGATATGGCATTTACTAATAGTTTAAAAATTATAATGGGAGCAACGTATATGGATGTATATAGTATTCAGAAAGACTCATTAAATAACAATATAAAAACACCACAATTACAAGCGCCAAAATTTTCAGGAAACTTTACTTTGAGTTATACCATTCCGAATAGTTCAATCGCAATTGATTATACAGGGATTATAAAAAGCCCAATGCACTTGCCAATTGTACCAAACGATTTCAGACCAGAACAATCGCCATGGTTTACAATTCAAAATATACAAATCACAAAAAAGTTTAAAAAAGGAATTGAAATTTACGGAGGTGTTAAAAATATTTTTGATTTCAGACCAGAAAACCCAATTCTTCGTCCTTTTGACCCCTTTGATAAAAACATTACAGAAAACAATCCTTATGGATATACATTTGATCCCAGTTACAATTATTCATCATTACAAGGAAGAAGATTTTTTTTAGGAATACGGTATAATTTGTTTTAATCAAATTATACATTAAACCAATACACCAATTTTACAATCAATGCTCTGTTTTTTTTACTCATATCTACTGAATAGTAGTTGTCTGTATAAACAATATATAAATCGCTCATTGGCTTAAACCGCCATTGTAATCTACTGTTTACATTCACATTATTTATTTGCGTATTGTATTGAACAAAGGTGGTAAAGAAAATACTTTTTGAAAATAGCAATTCAATTTTTGGTCCAATTAAACTTATATAACTATTTGAATACGGTTGAGGTAAATGTATTTCGTCTTGCTGATAGCTTAATGAAAACACACCCCAAGGTTGTTTTCGATAATTCAATTCTGCAGAATAAGTAAATTTTACTCCATTATAAAATTCGCCATAATTTAAACTTGCAGTTCCAAATAATTTTCTGATGGAACTTGAGGTATAAGCAATAGAAGCATCATTAAAATAATAATCGCCAGCTGGAATGGGCGTTTTTCCTGTAAATGTTATATCAATTGGTGTTCTAAGTTTTGTAAAATTGTGCTTGCCTTTAACAACGAGTACACCAGTATTCTGAAAATTAATAGTATAAGAAAGTTGGTATAAAAATTCTGTTGATTTAAAAGCAGAATCTAAATAATGACTCATATACATTTCTGGAAAATGATTGTTTATCAATTTAGATTTAGGAAAAAATTTATACCTCAAACTAGGTTCAATTCGCCAATATGTTTCACGGTAAGAAAGTCTTGTAACTGGGTTATAATAATATATACGGGGAACAAAACCTGTTTCAGCCAAATAATTTTTTTCAACATATTCATGATTCCATTCTCCTGAAAAGCGTGGAGAAGAATAACTTAAAAAAGAAGCATTTGCAGATGATTGATTCAAATTTTGAGGAGTAAATGCTTGATGATAAAATATTTTTCCAAACCATTTATTGTTTGCTGATTGCAGATTAAAATCTACACCTGCTACCCTATTAAAATTATTATCACTAATACCCTTTGAAGTAGCTTCTTGCCTGTTTACAAAAATGAAAGATATATTTGATCGTTTTAAAACATTTCTTGAAACAGCAGCAACAGAATAATTTTGGCTTTCTAAACCCAATTCATGTTTATGTTCCGTTTGCATACTCATAACTCCTATTCGCCAATTTTTATTAATATTTCCACTCAATCGAAAACCACCAACAATAGGAATTACATTGCCATTGTAAAGTCCAATTCTTCTGGAAAAAAACGGACGAATTTGTCGAAATCCGAAACGTTCAAACAAATCGCTATTTTCAATGAAAAAATTTCTTCGTTCAGGAAAAAACAAACTAAAGCGCGATAAGTTTGTTACTTGTCTATCCACTTCTACTTGAGAAAAATCGGGATTTATAGTAACATCTAAATTTAAGGAAGATGAAATAGCAATTTTTGCATCTACTCCTCCATTGTATGTATATTGTTCTTTGTTTTGAGTTAAAAAATCTTGAGAAACACCACCTGTTACATACGGAATAATTGCCACATTCATTCCTGCTTTTTTAGGAGGACTATCCCATTTTAATTCACCAGTAAAAGCTAAAGATGCAACATTAAATATTCGTGGGACAGGCGACCAAGATGAGTTTTCATTTCGTTTTAAATCGTTTCTCGAAAAATTTATTCGCCAAGTATCTATTCCACTTTTGTAACGTAATGATTTAAAAGGAATAGCCATTTCCACCACCCATTTGTCTTCATAGCATTTTACTTCCGAATACCATTTGTTGTCCCAAATAGTTGTAACACCCATTCCTCCTCCATTTGAAATCAATCCTTCACGCTGAACACCAAGTGGTGTAACACCAAAACAAAATCCATTTGTTTTATCATTTATACAATCCATATAAACAGCAAAAGCATCGTTTACGGGATACGAAAAATCTCTTTTTAAAGATTGAATAACATAATTCCCTTTTATATCGTCATAGCAGATAGCTGACACATAAAAATAATCATCGTCATAGGTTACACGAACTTCTGTTTTACTTTTAGCATACGAAGTATCAAAAGGAAATATTTGAAAAAAGTCAGCAGCAATGGACGCTACTTCCCAATCTTTTTCATTTAATTCACCATCAATTACAATCTTATCTTCTGCTTTTTTTATTTGCAAAGATGGTGTTGCTTTTTTTGTTTGTGAATAAAGCAATGATGAATAAATAAAAAATAAAATGAAAATAGTTTTTTGCATAAATTGAAAAAAAATAAGCTTATGCAAAAAGTATATATTGTATTGTAAACAAAAACATAATGCAATTTCTCTAGTTATAAATTATTTTACAACGCTAAATATTTTTTTAGCTTGTAAGTTATTTTCATCAGTAATACTTAAAATATACAGTCCGTCAGGTAGAGTTGAAATATCAAGTATTTTTTCATTCGTACTCATTTTTTCTTGAATTATGATTTCTCCTAATGTGTTGTAGATTGTTATTAAAACTACCGAATTCTCTATATATGACAATTTTATATTTAGTTCTGCTGTTGTTGGGTTTGGGAATATATCAATAACAAAATTTTTATCTATTGAGCCAATTGATGTTATCAAATCGCATTGAGAAGTATTGCTGGGATAATAGGTTTGTCCGTTTACTTTCGTGCATGATAAATGAGATTCTTTTTCGTCTAATCTATTAGGGAAAATTAAGCCGTAATCGCTTCCGATACCTTCTACATAGGAAACACTATTACAACTTCCTTGTATATTGAATCGCTTGTGATAATTACCATTAATTAATATTGAATCAATAGAAGAAATTGTTTCTACATTAAAACCAACGCAATCACTTGCCAAATCATGTAATACAGAATTTATCGTATCTCCAACTTGCAATGAAAAATCATATAAAATTCTTTCAGTTGTACTATCTGTTAATACAACATATATTTTTTTATTCAAAGTATCTTGTCTTATAGCACCAGTATAAGTGGGATAAATAGAAACATCATTTATTACAGGAATTTCGGTTTTTTTGATTTTAACATAGGTGTTAGAATTTATAATAGTATCTCCATCTGTATAATATTTATAGTTTACAAAAGTACAGGTTGGACACGATAATAAATATAATCCTCCCCAATTTACCCATTCCGCATTTTGCATTGGTAACGGACGGTATTGACCATAACTCAATTGTGTGGCTATTGCTATAATAAAAACAAGTAAATATTTTTTCATAACGATTCGTTTTAATGGTTTACACTAATTATTTTACTGCCAATAATTGACCTTCCTCTATAACAGTTGCTTGTCCTTGGTTAGGAAAAGTTATTATCTCAACAAAGTAACAGAACCTTTTTGTTCTATGTATTCTCCTTTTGAAGTTTTAAAACGCACCAAATATACATACACTCCAAATTCGCTTTTCTTTCCACTATATGTTCCATCCCATCCTTCTGTCGGGCTGGTTGTTCCAAATACTTGCAAACCCCAACGATTAAAAACTAAAAATTCATATTCTATAAAATCAACATAAGTTGTAACAGGAATAAAAATATTATTTACACCAGATGGTTTAAATGCATTGGGTACAAAAACGATTGGGTCTTGATATGCTTCTGTAATATTTGAAGTTACGTTATCGCTAAAGCCATAAATGTTTCCCATTCCTTCAACTGCTTCAATCGAATAATTAAATACGCCTTGCCCTGATAATAGAGAAGAAACATTATCGTAATACACATTTGTTCCTGCATTTACAAAAGGAACAGTTGCAATTGGTGTTGGGTCCATTGCTCCATCAATTCCTCTATAAATATTATATGACAATACATTTCCTGACCAAGTTTGATAATCGTTCCATGTAATTTTATTAGTCATATTTTCACTATCACTAATTGCATTTACTAAAATAGTTTGCCCAATATTTGTCTCTATCCCATCAAATCCACAGCTATCAACATTTATCACTTTGTAGTAATAACTATTTTTATCCACCTTAGCAGTTATATCGTTATAAATAATAGGCGTTGTAGCAGTTGAATTTACAATTCCAACTTGCGAATAATTAGTGCCATCAACCGAACGCATTATTTTATATTTTAAAGTTGATGCTGCTGTATCAACATGAGCGGTTACTTCTACATAACTATCATTTATCACACTGGCTTTTCTTAAATAAGAAAAATTTGGAGGAACAGGAGACGGAGAATAAAAACTTATTCGGTTGGAAGAAGCAGATTTAGTTCCTGAATTATCAAATGCAACTATTTTATAATAATATGTTGTATTGGGAGCCAACGAACCGGCAGTATAAGTAGTTGTGCCAGGAACAACTGTAGCTATTAACGTAAATGGTCCAATTAAACTTGTGGTAGATTGAAACACTTTATATCCAGCTAATCCAGTTCCAATTGTAGGATAAGGGTTCCAATTTAATATTGCGCTTCTATTACAAATATCTGTTATTGCCTGCAAAAATATTGTACTAAAAGCACCGCTCATTGGACTAATATTTCCACAGCTATCCAAAGCAGCAATACGATATTGCTCTGATGCTAAATCAGCATTGGAAAGCAAATAATTATAATTGGTATTATTTATTCCATAAACAGTATCAATAGGAACCCAAATGCTTCCATTAAAATTATAAATAACATAAGAAGTTACATCAGATGATGGATTTACATTCCAGTTCATTAATGCATTGTTACTATCATCAACACTCAATGTATCAAACACTGGAATAGATGGTACAATTATATTTTGAAAAATTCCTCCTGCAACAGATGAAACAGAGTTACAACCTGTATTATCTGCAATTTCAATTCTGTAATTTATGGTTGCATTGCACACAAGTATTGAATCAATATAATTCAAGTTTGATGTTGAACCAATTTGCGTCCATATTCCTGTGGGATATTCTTGAAATATATTATACATTCCTGTTGATGATGAGATATTGGGTATAGCAATTGGATTCCAAGACAATTGTGCTGTTCCATTACTTGGATTATTTACAGTTAAAAATATTGAACGAACTGTATCAACAGGATTTGAAAAAATTTGCCCACCACATCCCGAACGTGTTTTTATATAATAGTAACGTGAAGCAGCGTTTGCATTTGCACCAACATGTGTGTAAGTTGTTTGTGGATAAATAAAAATGCTATCTAACAAAGTATATGGTCCAGCTAAAGCATTAGCCGTATAAATATGATAGCTATTGAATGTGCCTGTTGGATCAGCAGGTGTGCTCCAAGTTAGTGTTACATCACCATTTGGCAAAACAGCAATACATCTTGGCTGTGGTGATTGAATAATTGGTAAAGCTAAAACAGTAATAGAAACAGTTGAAATATTTTCAGCAGGTGCAGGACAAAAATCATCTTTTACTTTAAAAACAAAAGTGTAAGTGTTTGATTGACTATTACAAGACGAATTGTTTAGATGATTACAACTTGTTTGCCAGTTAAAAGTGGTAGAAGTGTTATTTGTGCTGGATGCTGGCGGAACGGGAGATAGTGTGGCACAAGGTGGGTTTAAGCAACCACTTGCTGCATTTGAAAATCCTGTTCCAAATTGTGTTCCTGTAGCACCAATAGAAATTGTTTGTGGCGCACCTCCCGGCAAGGTTCCATTATCTGTTGCATTAAGTGTAAAATTCACATTTGTTCCTGCATAAACAGTATCTTGATAAGCAGTGTAAGTAACAACAGGAGGATTATTACTAGCGCAAGGTAAAAGTACCACTTGAATTTCTCGGTATATCTCTGCAACTAACTGTCCACATTTAAAAGATTTTACTTTTACTACTGTTACAAAATTTCCTTGAGTAAAAGATGTAAAAGAAATTTCTCCTGTTTTTGGATTAATGGTAGCAGGTACGTTTGCTCCATTTTGTGATGTTCCAGGCAAAGGACTTGAAAAAGAATAGCCACTTACAAAATTAATAGGAATTGGATTAACAGGAGGATTGTACGCTCCGCCAGAATAATTAGTTAATGGCTCAGCAAAAGAATAATTTAAAGAATCTAAATCAGAATCATAAGCATTGTGGTTATATGTAAATGGATAGCCAACACAAATAATAGTACTTGGGCTTTCTAAAAATTTTGGTGAAGAATCAAAACAAGGAGATGCATTTTGTCCGTTATAGGCATACATCACCGCTCGTAGTGTTATTCCAGCACTACCAGGAGATTGTAAATTTGAAATGGATGAATTTCTGCAACATTCTGAATAAATAAAACTCCAGCCTTGTGCAGGAGGCACACCACTTAGGGTTATAGCAGCAGATTGATATACATACTCTTTAACGGCACCTAAAACTGGAGTACCACTTGAAGGCCAGCCAGGTTGTGATTCGGCAAGAGTACACGAAATTGCAGGACCAGCGCCATTACAAATAGGAGAAATGTCGCTTTGTGAAATTAAATTCACATTGATAGATGTTACTGTTGGATGATTAAATACACTTAGCGATAGAACTCCTGGAGGTAAAGTTCCATTACAGTCTCTATACAATTTTAATGTGAAAATATATTGACCTGAGCCTTGGCAATCCCAAGTAATCTCGCCTCCCATTAAATGCGTAGCTTTTGCGTTGTTATAAAACGCAAAAGAAACAATAAAAAACAGTATAGATATTTTTTTAAACATTGTAACCAGTAAAGTTACGGAATAAATAAAGCAAAATCAATAGCTTATTTTTTGCCAGCAACCAACTCAATCATTGAGTCTTGATTCAGGTATTTATTTGCCAAATCTCTTAGCTCTTTGGCAGAAATATTTTTTATTGTAGATATGTAATTATCGTAATAACTGTAATTCAGTCCGTACTGCATCACACTTTTGAATCTGTCTGCCATAGCAAAAGGACCATCGACACTACGTAAAAATGTTCCTAATAAATAATTTTTTACTAATTGCAACTCATCTTCTGTAACCAATTCTTCTCGCAAGCGATTCATTTCAAAATAAATTTCTTTTATTGCATTAGCACATACATCTACTCCAACTTCAGTTGAAATAAAAAAATAGCCTGAATGTTTTAATGAAACTAATCCCGAGCCTATTCCATAAGTATAACCTTTATCTTCTCTAATGTTCGACATTAAACGTGAACCAAAATAACCTCCAAAAACAGCATTCAATACTTGCATAGATTGGAAGTCTTTATGCGTTTTATTAAACATCAACTTCCCTATTCTGATTGCAGATTGCAAAGCTTCTTCTTTAAAAATTAATTGTTCCTTTTGGTCGGTGCTTTCTGAAACAATCTGTTGTTTTAATTTTAAATCATTCCCTTTCCAATCGTTTCCTCCAAAATATTTTTCCAAAAGTTTATAAACAGAATCATTTACTTTTCCTGCAAGTATTATTTTGCAATTATTTGACAAATAATGTTTTTTATAAAAATCAATTAAATCTTGTTTTTTAATTTCATCAAAATTTTTCTCTTTAACATTAATTCCATAAGGATGAGTTTCTCCAAATATTAACTCCGAAAACCTTTTTCGAGCAATTGTTGATACTTTTTGATTATTAACATGGAATTTTTGTTTTTTGTTTTTTAAATGTGTTTCAATTTCTGATTCGGGAAACACAGCATCTTTCAATACTTGTTCAACAATAGGCAATGTTGTTTCCAGATATTTGGTTAATGTATATAACGTAACAGAAGCGCTATCTTGCGCTACAGAAGTTTCTAAAAATGCGCCATAATAATCAACAGCATCAGCAATTTGGCTTGCATTCATTTTAGATGTTCCTTCTTCTATCAAAGAATTAGTAGTGGTTGCTTGTAAAGGAATATTTTGTTCATACATTCCTGCATCAAATAAAAATTCTACTTTAATTATATCTTGTGTGCCAGCATTAATAGTATAAACAGGAATTTCATTGCTTAATTTATGAATAGAAGCTTGAATCATTTCTATTTTTTCAATCGCTTTAAAACTTGGTGCTATTGCTCTGTTTAGTATTTCCATAATATCATTATAAGATTGCAAATATAACTATAATAAGCAGTTTTTAAGGCTTAAATATTTGTACATTCGCAACAATTTTAAAATAACATAAAATGATTCAGATTACATTAAATAAAGGAAAAGAGCACAGTTTGTTACGATTTCATCCTTGGGTATTTTCGGGTGCAATAAAAAAAATAAGTGATGACGTAAGTGAAGGTGATATGGTTGAAGTTTATTCTTCACAAAATCAATTTTTAGGGATGGGGCATTATCAAATTGGCTCTATTGCAGTAAGAATGTTTTCTTTTACAAAAGTAAGTCCTGATTATAATTTTTGGAAAAGTAAAATACAATCTGCATATAATTTCAGAAAACAACTAAACTTAGTAAATAACAATTCAACAAATTGTTATCGTTTGTTTTATGGTGAAGGCGATGGTTTACCAGGTTTTGTAATTGATTTTTATAACGGAACAGCTGTATTTCAATCACACTCTATTGGAATGCATTTATTAAAGAATGAATTTGTAAAAGTTTTGCAAGATGTGATGGGCGATACGTTAATTGCTGTATATGATAAAAGTGAAGATACTATGCCTAAGCAAGCTGCGATAAAAGCAATAAATGGATATTTGTGGAAAAAAAATGAAGATGTAGGAAATTCAACTATTGTAATTGAAAACAATAATAAATTTCATATTGATTGGGAAGGTGGACAAAAAACTGGTTTTTTCATTGACCAAAGAGAAAACAGAGAACTACTTGCTAGGTATTCAAAAGATAAAGTAGTATTAAATACATTTTGTTATACAGGAGGATTTTCTGTTTATGCTGCAAATGCAGGTGCGAAAGAGGTTCACTCAATTGACATTTCACAAAAAGCAATTGAACTTACTGATAAAAACATTGAACTAAACAATATTACAAATCATGAATCACATGCAGTAGATACTTTTGAATTTTTAAAACACAAAGAAAATATTTACGATATTATTATTCTTGACCCTCCAGCTTTTGCAAAACACCATAATGTAAAACATAATGCTGTAATGGGATACAAACGATTAAATTATGAAGCTATTCGCCAAATAAAATCAGGAGGATTGTTATTTACATTTTCTTGTTCTCAAGTAGTGGATAAAAATACTTTCAATAGTACCGTAATGGCAGCAGCAATTGAAGCAGGAAGAAGCGTTAGGGTGTTACATCATTTATCTCAACCAGCAGACCATTGTGTAAACATATTTCATCCAGAAGGAGAATATTTAAAAGGGTTGGTTGTTCAGATAGAATAAAAATTATTTAACGATAAGTTTTTTACTATATATATTTTGCTTCGAAGTTGCAGTAATAACATAAATTCCTTTTGCTAATTTGTTTTCTAAATCAAATGCAAAAACGCTTTCTCCTTCTTCCTCTGTAATTAATATTTTTGAATAACTCTCCTTTCCTGTTACATCAGTTACTACTACTAAAACATCTTCATTTTTTGTATTGGTTATAGCTAAATTTATTTCATCACCCGTTGAAGGATTTGGATAAACATTAAAATTAAAATCAGAATAGGGTTTAAAATCAACAGCAATTAAATGTGAATACCAAAATCTTTCATCATAATCAGTTTGTTTCAAACGATAATAACATAAACCTTGATGAGGTACATTATCAATAGCTGAGTAATTTAAAATAGAAGTACTATTTCCTGCTCCATCCACTTGAGCCACAAAATCGTAAGAGATACCATCTTTTGTTTTTTCAATGGTAAAAAAATCATTGTTTATTTCTGTTGCTGTTACCCATTTAATAAAAACTTTATCTTGATTTTGTGTAGCAGTAAAGCTTATTAATTCAATAGGTAAAGTTGTCGGTCCTGTAACCGTTCCATCTCCAGCAGTCCATACATTAGAGCCCCCCACCGAAATTAAAGTTGAGGAGCCTCCTCCAGCAAATGACTTTTTAATAGACCCTCCGGCACCCACAAAAACGGTTGAGCCTGCAGGCAATTTGAATTGAACACCATTGGTATTAAAATCAAGTGTTCCGTAAACATTTAAAGTAATTGGTGAACCGCAAGCAGAGTAATCAACATCTGCACTTATATAAACATAAGATCCAGCAGCAATATTTATTACATCTCCACACGTGGGCGGACCTCCAACTGGAGCGGAAGAACAAGTCCACGTAACGGCAACCCAACTGGCAAATGTACCTGCATTTGAAGTACAAGTATTAGCCTTCGAGTAACCGATTAAAAACAAAAACAATCCAATTAAAAGGAGTAGTTTTTTTGTCATTAAATTTGAGAATAGGGGTGATAATTTTATTTAATTTACAGACGAATATAATTAAAAAAAAGTTGCAAACAAATTTTTTTTACCCCCTAAATTCTCCAAATACATTTCTTAAAACATCAGCAACTTCTCCTAGTGTAGCATAATTCTCGACAGACTCAAGTATTACAGGTATTAAATTAGTATTTGACTTAGCAGCCTCATCTAATTTTTTAAGCAAAATCGTAACTTTTTCGTTATTCCGTTCCGCTTTTATTTGGTTGATTTTTTGAATTTGTTTTTCGCGAATAGAATCACCCACAGTAAAAATATCTTTTAATGGTTCTTCTTCAATTGTAAATTTATTTACGCCTACAATTATTTTTTCACCCGTTTGAATATCTCTTTGGTATTTGTAAGAGCTAGCAGCAATTTCATTTTGCAAATAACCTTGTTCAATGGCTGCAACAGAACCACCCATAGCATCAATTTTGTTAATATACTCCCAAGCCGCTGCCTCCACTTCATTTGTTAATGCTTCTACAAAATAAGAACCGGCTAATGGATCAACCGTTTCTGCAACACCACTTTCGTAAGCTATAATTTGTTGTGTACGTAATGCAATCCTTGCAGCTTCTTCAGTAGGCAATGCAATGGCTTCATCAAAACCATTCGTATGCAAACTTTGCGTACCACCCAAAACAGCCGACATAGCTTGAGTTGTTACACGTATAATATTGTTATGAGGCTGCTGAGCTGTTAAAGTAGAACCTCCCGTTTGAGTGTGAAAACGTAACATTTGAGCCCTCGCATCCGTTGCTCCCAATTCTTTTGTAATCTTTGCCCACATTCTGCGTGCTGCACGAAATTTAGCTACTTCTTCAAATAAATTATTATGAGCATTAAAGAAAAAAGATAAACGTTTTGCAAACACATTTATATCTAATCCTTTATCAATTGCAGCTTTTAAATATGCTTTACCATTTGCCAGAGTAAATGCTAATTCTTGAACTGCAGTAGAACCAGCCTCTCTAATATGATAACCAGAAATTGAAATGGTATTCCATTTTGGAACTTCTTTGCAACAATATTCAAAAATATCTGTGATGATACGCATGCTTGGTTTGGGAGGATAAATATATGTTCCTCTAGCAGCGTATTCTTTTAATATATCATTTTGTATCGTTCCTGAAATCTTTTTTAAATCAGCACCTTGTTTTTTTGCTAATGCAACATACATCGCTAATAAAATAGATGCAGTAGAATTTATTGTCATTGAAGTTGTAATGTTCTCCAATTTAATTCCGTCAAATAATATTTCAATATCTCTCAAAGAGTCAATTGCAACCCCCGCTTTTCCAACTTCTCCTTCTGCAAAATCATGTGAACTATCATAACCAATTTGGGTAGGCAAATCAAAAGCTACAGACAAACCTGTAGTCCCATTGTTTAATAAATAATGGTATCGTTTATTAGATTCTTCGGCTGTTGAAAAACCTGCATATTGGCGCATTGTCCATAATTTACTACGGTACATTGTTGATTGTACTCCACGTGTAAAAGGAAACTCTCCAGGTTGCTCATCCGTTACATTTAACTTTGAATAAACTCTTTTAATCTCAATTCCTGAATCCGTACAAAATTTATCTTTTCTTTCTTTTTCTTCCATTGCAATAGTTCATTGGTTCATTAAAAAATTGGTTGATTAATATTTCAAGTAATTGCTTACTAAGTTTCAATCATTCAATTCTTTTTAAAATTCTTTACTTATTTCTTTTTTGATTGCATCTATCGCAATTTTTGTTGGTAAATCTGTAAGCTGAGATGATACCAATATTACTGCTTGTGCAAATTCCATGGCATTTGAATCTGCTCCTACTTTTGTAGATGCTACATTAATTAATTTTATAGTTTCTTCTTTTGCCTTAATAATAGCACCCCAAGTTTTGGGAGTAATATAAATTTGCTGAGCAAGATTATGTTCAAATTCTGAACGAACCGTTTTTAATAATTCCTGCTGAAACATCCCAGCACTACCTGTTTTATTCAGTCGCATAACCATACTACTTGGGTTTATTCTTTCTAAAAACAAAACCATACGTTCATAAGCTTGAAGACGAATTGGTGTAATTAAATTTTGATTTGCCAATTTTAAGTCAATGCTTCTTTTTCTATTTTCATGGTCTAAAAAATTTTTAACTAAATAGTAGGTTGTAAGAAACACTATTCCCGATGGCAACAAAATCATTACAATATCAAATGTTTTATCTAGCATAGCGATGAAATTTAAATTAGTTTATCATTACTTTTAATGCGTTAAATATCGTAAATTTTAATCATTATTAGTATGGTAATCCTTTTGTAATGTTAAAATACATTAAATGTATATACATATAATGTATTTGTATTTATTTTTTGCTTACCTTTGTGCAATAAACCAAAAAAATTGGAAATAGGAAAAGAAATAAAACAAGCAAAATTTAAAAATGAGTATCAAAAAATGCTTATCAATATTTTGTTTACTGGCAATTGGCTGAGTGCTAAACATGCTTTAAATCTTAAACCTTATGGCATTTCAAGTCAGCAATTTAATTTACTTAGAATACTTAGAGGGCAACATCCAAAACCCGCTTCTGTAAATTTGTTGATTGATAGAATGTTAGATAAAAACTCAAATGCCTCAAGATTAGTTGAAAAATTAAGATTAAAAAAATTAGTAGAAAGAACTATTTGCCCCGAAGACAGAAGAGCTGTAAACGTTATGATAACACAAAAAGGATTAGATTTATTAGCCGAACTTGATAAGCATGAACTAACTTTTTTAAAAGAATTAAAAAATTTATCAGAAAAAGAAGCTGAAACCATCAACCTACTTTTAGATAAATTAAGAGGTTAAAAAAATTTAATAAAATATATGTATATACATTAAATGTAATTGTAAATATTAAAACATGAAAAACATAACACCTGCTCTTTTCGTAAGCCATGGCTCACCAATGAATGCAATTGCTGAAAATGCTTATACACAAGATTTAAATAAAATTGGAAAATCTTTAATAGATGTGGAAGCAATTCTGGTTATTTCAGCACATTGGCAAACAAGAGGTTTATCGGTTACTGCATCAGAACATCTTTCAACATATCACGACTTTGGAGGTTTTCCAAATGAATTATTTGAAAAACAATATCCTGTAAAAGGTGCATTAAATTTAATTCCTGAAATTGAAAAACTTATTAATGAACCTATACATAAAGATTATAAAAGAGGATTAGATCATGGTGCTTGGAGTATGCTTTTGCATCTTTTTCCAAATGCAAATATTCCTGTTTTGCAGTTAAGCTTGGATATGAATAAATCGTTTGAAGATCATTTTTTACTAGCACAAAAATTAATTCCCTTAAGAGAACAAAAAATTTTAATTTTATTAAGTGGAAATGTAACTCATAATTTTTCAAATGCTGACTTCCAAAATATTGATGCGCAACCAATTTCTTGGGCAGCAAAATTTGATGAATTGGTTGAAAATTCGTTTTTAAACAACACACCTGAAACCTTAATTAAAATTGACAAATCAAGTAATCTATTCAAAATGAATCATCCAACTGACGATCATTTTTTACCTTTAATCTACTTAGCGGGGCTCAGAACACAGAACGACTCCGTTAATTTTCCCCACGTAAGCTGGCAACACGCAACAATGAGTATGCGACACATAATGTTAAACTAAAAAAATTTAAACTATGAAAACAATATTTCACAAATCAACAGAAAGAGGACAAGCTAATCATGGATGGTTACATGCAAAACATTCATTCAGCTTTGCAAATTATCACGACCCCAACAAAGTGCATTTTGGTATGTTAAGAGTTTTAAATGACGATATTATTGCTCCAGGAGGAGGCTTTGGAATGCATCCTCACGATAATATGGAAATTGTAACAATACCTTTAAAAGGAACACTTGAACACAGAGATAGTATGGGAAATATTGGCACCATACAACCTAATGAAATTCAAGCAATGAGTGCTGGATCGGGATTAATGCATAGCGAATACAATCATTCGAAAACAGAAGAAATTAATTTATTGCAAATATGGATTTTTCCAAAAGAGAAAAATATTACTCCTAGATATGAACAAAAAATATTTTCCGAAAACGCTAAACTAAATAATTTCAAAACCATTGTATCACCAATAAAATCGGATGATACAATGTGGATAAATCAAGATGCATTTTTTAGTATTGGAAAATTTTCTGAAGAAAAAAACATCTCCTACACCATTCAAAACAAAGGAAATGGTGCATATGTTTTTGTAATAGAAGGCTCTGCAATAATTGGCGAACACACACTTAACAAACGAGATGCAATTGGCGTTTGGGATACTTCTAACTTTTCTGTTTCGGTTAAACCAAACTCTGAAATTTTAATTATTGATGTTCCGATGAATTAATTTTTAAATAATAAATTACTAGCCGCATTTGTAAAATGCGGCTTTTTTTATTCTAAAACAAACTAATATTCTGAAATATTAAATAAAAACAACACTATATTTTGTTTTTGTTGTATACGTTGGAATTTAAATTGATTTATCTTAAATTTATCAAAATATTAATCTTTCTCTAAAATTAATTTAATTATGTCAGAACTAATGGCAGAAAAAAAGCGCAAAATTAATTCGTCTATTGCCGAAGAAACATTGATAAAAGCTTTTGGATTGATGTGTACTGCAAAAGCGTTATCCGAATTATATGAAGAAAACAAAGATGTTTGTGCAAAATATGTTCATGCTACATCTCGCGGACATGAAGCTATTCAACTTGCTGTAAGTTTACAATTATTGCCACAAGATTTTCTTTCAGCCTACTATCGCGATGATAGCATGCTATTAGGAATTGGAATTACTCCCTACGAATTAATGCTTCAAATATTAGCAAAACGTGATGATCCATTCAGTGGTGGAAGAACCTATTATGCTCATCCTAGTTTAAAAAGAGATGATATGCCAAAAATTCCAATGCAATCTTCTGCAACCGGGATGCAAGCAATCCCAACAACTGGTGTTGCAATGGGATTACAATATTTGGAAAAACAAGAATTAAACCTCTCCCCGACCCTCTCCAAAGGAGATGGAGAAGCAAACAAACCTATTGCTGTTTGTTCATTGGGAGATGCTTGCATCACAGAAGGAGAAGTTGCTGAAGCTTTTCAAATGGCAGTATTAAAAAAATTGCCCATCCTTTATGTTGTACAGGATAACGAATGGGATATTTCTGCAAACGCAAAAGAAATTAGAGCACAAGATGCCACTGAATATGCTAAAGGATTTAAAGGATTAGAAACAAGAACAATAGATGGAACTGATTTTGAAAAATCATACAATACAGTGAAAGAAGTAATCGAAATTATAAGAAAAGAAAGGCGACCATTTTTAATTCACGCAAAAGTTCCTTTATTAAATCATCATACTTCAGGTGTTAGAAAAGAATGGTACCGTGATGATTTAGAAGAAGCGCAAAAAAAAGATCCATTTCCAAAATTTAGAAATCAATTACTTGTTGCTGGATTTAATAATGCAGAATTAATTGAAATTGAAAATAATTCAAAAATAAAAGTTGCAGAAGATTACAAAAAAGCACTAGTGGCAGAAGAACCTAAGCCTGAAGATTTATTTGATTACGATTTTGTTCCAACTCCTATAACAGAAGAAAAAGGGAAACGTTCTCCTGCAGGAAAAGAAAAAACAGTAATGGTAGATTCTGCATTATTTGCAATTCGTGAATTGATGACAAAACATCCTGAATGTTTACTTTATGGTCAGGATGTTGGAGGCAGATTAGGAGGAGTATTTCGTGAAGCCGCTACATTAGCACAAACATTTGGCGACCACAGAGTTTTTAATACACCTATTCAAGAAGCATTTATAATTGGAAGCACAGTTGGAATGAGTGCCGTTGGTTGCAAACCAATAGTTGAAGTACAGTTTGCCGATTATATTTGGCCCGGCTTAAATCAATTGTTTACAGAAGTAAGTCGTTCCTGCTATTTATCAAATGGCAAATGGCCCGTGAGCATGATTTTACGTGTTCCTATTGGCGCTTATGGAAGTGGTGGTCCTTACCATTCTTCAAGTGTAGAAAGCGTTTTAACAAATATCAGAGGAATAAAAATTTGTTATCCATCAACAGGAGCAGATTTAAAAGGTTTAATGAAAGCAGCATACTATGACCCCAATCCAGTTGTAATGCTTGAGCACAAAGGTTTATATTGGAGTAAAATAAAAGGAACAGAAGATGCAAAAACGATTGAACCAGATGAAGATTATATTATTCCATTAGGAAAAGCAAGAATGGTTCAAGAAGTTGAAACATCTTTAGAAAAAAATACACTTACAATTATTACTTATGGAATGGGAGTTTATTGGGCTAAAAATGCAAGTAAAGAATTTTCGAATCAAGTAGAAATTGTTGATTTAAGAACATTAAATCCTTTGGATGAAGAAACAATATTTAACTCCGTAAAAAAACACGGAAGATGTATTGTACTAACGGAAGAGCCTTATAACAATGGTTTTGCACAGGCATTAGCAGGAAGAATTTCAAAATATTGTTTTGAATCTTTAGATGCGCCAGTAGATGTTATTGGATCAGAAAATTTACCAGCTATTCCTTTAAACTCAATATTAGAAACAACAATGTTACCTAACGCAACCAAAGTGGCAAAAGCAATTGAAATATTATTAAACTATTAATTGTTTTCGAATAGTTACGCTATAAACCTAAATTTTTAATTATTACTCCAAATTGGTTTTCTTTTTTCAAGAAAAGAATTAATTCCTTCATTTGCATCCTTGGTTGTCATCAACTGATTAACATAGAGATGCTCTAACTGCGGAAGAAAATTACTTAATACATGATTGAATTTAATTCGCGATGCTTTTACCGCAAATCGCAGTGATGATGCGCTTTTTGGAACAATATACTGTTCAATCCATTTATTTGTTTCTATATGGAGTTCTTCTTTATTTTCAAAAATCTGATTTAATAAGCCAAATATTCTAGCTTCTTCTGCATTGATGGTTCGTCCTGTTATCAATAGATCTTCTGCTCTCGACAAACCAATTTTTTCGGGAAGAATAATGGAAGCCGGAGGCGGGAACACACCAAGTATCACTTCTGGCTGTCCTAATTTAGCAGTTTCATCAGCAAATAATTGATTACACATGATGGCTAATTCCAATCCTCCTCCTAAACATTGTCCACTTATTTTTGCAAGTGTTGGTATAGATAAATCACGAAGAGAAAAGAATAACTGATGAAAGCCTTTTAACATAGTAGCCGCCATATCTTTTTGATGTTCTTCAACGCTTGCTCCAAATGAAAAATTTTTTCCAGCTCCCTCAAAAGTAATTAGTTTTAAATCTTTATTATTGTTAAATGAGTTTAATAAAGATTGTAACTCTTCCATCATAATGTGGTCAAGCACATTGCCTTTTCCATCATCCAGAATAATTTGTGCAACAGCATTATCATGCGTATAGTTTAATTTAATTTTTTTCATAACAAATTATTAACTTATGCTTTTTCACTTTTAAATTGTGGAGAGATCGCTTCATGCATTTCGTCATTCCATTCTTTCCCTTCGGCAAGCAATTGACGTAACTTTACAAAATCAATTTCTCTATCGTTCTTAGGTCCATAATTGAATGCACGGAATCCTGCTTTTGCTTCGGTCATCATATTCAATGCTAACCATTCTCGGCTACCTTCCTTATTCATATCCCAGTGTTCTAATTTTTTCTTGCGAACTTCGGTCAATGTTTTATGTAAACAATTAGGAAATGTGTGAAGTAGTTTAGTAATAAATTTATTTATTAATTCATCTAATTTAGATAAATCAATTTCTCCTTTAGCCATTAGTTCTTTACCTTTAACTAATTCTTCGCCTGTTTTCATGGATCCAAAAATCACACGTCCATATTCATCTGCATATCGTTCAATATTAATAAGCGGATTCGAAATAAATTTACCATCTACTTTTAGTACTGGTGCAATATCAGTAATCAAGCCTATGCTAAGTGCTTGATGAGCTGTCCATGGTTCACATAATGTTAATGAAGCCATTGCTCTTTCAACTCCAACGTATAAATGCAAGAAGTCGGTAGCACCTCCAATAGCAGCACTTCCGTGTTTAGGTCCTGCTTGTCCGAAGCGAGCAAGGTCTGATGCAACAGTGAAGTCACATGCCATTCCAATCTCCTGTCCACCACCAATACGCATACCGTTTACACGTGAGATAACTGGTTTTTCGCATTTCAAAATAGCAGAAACCATGTCGTTAAATAAACGCATATATTGAGAATATTCTTGAGGGTTGCCTGAATAATATTCAGCATATTCTTTTGTGTTTCCTCCTGTGCAAAAAGCTTTATCTTCTGATCCTGTGAATACAACTGCTACAACACTTCTATCGTTTGATGCTTCACCAAAAGCAAGTATTATTTCTTTTACTGCTTTTGTTGTGTAGGAATTATATTGCTTTGGATTGTTAAGAATAATCCATGCATTAAATAAGCCTTTAATAGGTGCTCCTCCAGAATCTAAACAAGGTCTTTTTTCAAAAAGAATATCAGAATACTGATAGCTTTCAACTAAATTGTGGTTTTTCATTGTACTTATAGTTTTTTGTTTTTATTTTATTAATTGAATTTTTCGAATAATAATATCTGATTCATGCATAATTGATATGAAGTATAATCCAGTTGGTAATTCTTGAATTTCAATATTACCTTCATGTAAATTGTCTTTTACCAATCTTCCATCTGCTGCATATAATCTAATTTTGCAATTGTTTAGTTCACCTGTTTTAATTATAAATTCTGAAATTGCAGGATTCGGGTATATACTTAAAGAAGTCCATTTATTTTCTATAATAGTTACAGGAGAGCAATAAGTAATGCCTGTAGAAATTGTTCCGAAATTATAATCGATATACGGTGAAGGAGATGATGTGAAATCACAAAAATCAAATGATTGTTTCATATGCCCGTAATTAACGGAGCTGTCCTGAACCGTTATTCTTCCTGTTATACCACTGATTGTATCATAATTGTAATAACTATCCAATATTTTAATAAAACCATTGTTGTTTATGACAGCTGTTCCTCCAACAATTTTCCTATTTAATAAGCTTTTATTCAATGTTAAATATGCATTCTGATTGTTGGTTATACGTCCCAGATTCCACATACTATTTAGACCAAGAATACTATCTGAATTAACAAGATTTCCATTGTTTGTAATATCAGTAAATATTAAACTATTATTATTAGTATAAGTTCCATTATTAGTAAACTGATTATAATTACAAATTCCATTGTTGGTAAACGTTCCGTTATTTGTTATACTATCAATATTTAAAAAATTTCCATTATTAATTAATACTGCGGAATTGGTCATACTATCAATATTAACAAACGATCCAGTATTAGTAAAATTAATACTGTTACTTATTGCACGTGCGGTAAGTATTCCTGCGTTTGAAAAGCTTCCTGTAGAATTAAGTAAAAATCGTACATTAAGATTCCCATTATTTGTAAAACTTCCGCCATTTATCCATAAGTCTCTTCCTAGTGCGTCTGTATTAAGAGAGCCACTAGAATTAATAGTTATGCTTCCTGTTGTGTAGCCAAAATTTGTGTTTAATGTTACAGTATGATTAATTGTAACTGTGGCTCCTGGCATAGGAACACACGTACAGCTCCATGTGGCAGGGCTAGTCCAATTACCATTAGTTATGGATGTAGCTACTTGTGAAAAGCTATTAATGGCTATAGACAAGAAAACGGCTAAAAAATGTAATTTGTTCTTCATATCTAGATAATTTAAATTTTAGTTATCGAGTTCTTTAAGCATACTGTACAAGCAACAACTGATTGCTTGCTTTACCGTGTTATCTTTATTCTTTTTTTACACATTTTGTACATGTTATTTCACGCTTATTTAATTTAGTTAAAATCGGGCACCATAACTGAACGTTTGTCGTACTTATGGTCTAAAGTATTTTTAAATACTTCATTAATTTTTGACATGGGAAATATTTGAACAAAGTCCTTAATTTCCAATTTCCCAGAAGCTATTAATTCTACTACTTCGGGATACAATTCCGGCTTGCATCCCCATGTTCCAATAAGCTTGGCATCAAATGCCATTAGGTTACTTAAACGTACTTCTAATTTGTTCATTGTAAATCCTACAATACTTAATGTAGATGTATAAGTAATTAAATTAAAAGCTAGCTCCTGTCCTGCCGCTGTTCCAGAAAATTCAAATATTTTCCATCCATATTTTGATACTCCTAATTCTTTGGCAATTTCTTTTACTTTGTTTTTTATTTCTTTAATATCTAAATTTTTTGAGTTGAGTATTGCATCTACTCCTTTCTTTTTGGCTTGTTGTAATTTTTCATCATTAATATCAATAGCCAACACTTTAGCTCCGATTATTTTAGAAATAAGAGCTCCGTAAACACCTACTCCTCCCACTCCTATAACAATTGCAAGATCTCCTTTTTCAAGTTCTGATTTTTTTATTACTTGGTACGGTGTAGAAATAGCATCTGCAATAACCGATAATTGTTCTAATGAATAATTTTTAAGAATCGAATCTGGTACTGGACACAAATATTTATGCGGAACAACGATATGTGAAGCAAAGCCCCCATGAAAATCATTTCCAGGCATTAACTGATTTTGACAAATATTACTTCTTCCTTTTTTACACAACTCGCATTCACCACATGGTAATACTGCAGGGATGATTACATTTTTATTTTTTAATTTATCAGGTCCTTCAATAACAGTTCCGCTAATTTCATGACCAAGAGTCAATGGCATTTCTTTTTTTGTGCGTACACCATCATGCCAAAAACTTAAATCGGTATGACAAACACCACAACCAGCCACTTTCACAAGTGCTTCATTTTTTTTTATTATGGGCATTTCTAACTCTACTAATTTAAAATCAGTATTGAGTTTAGTCATCTGATATTGTTTAATTTTAGTTATAGACATTTTATAAATTTTATTGTGTTTATATATTTCTAATTATATTTTTTGTTGCTGTTTTGCTTTCGCATTATTTTGTTCTTGCTTTTGAAATGTTTGCATTGCAATTATTGCTGCCCCAAATGAAACCACATGTTGTGGTGCTTCTATTATTTGAATATCCTTATTAAATTTTTCATTCAATAAATCCTTTAAAAAAAAATGGTGTGCTATTACTCCTCCAATCATATATGTTGGAATACCTGAATCGAGTCTCATTTTTGCAACTTTGTTGGATATTGAATTGTATATCCCACGAGCAATGTCTTGGTTAGTCATTCCATCAAAAATCCAATTCATTATTTCTGTTTTAGCAAATACAGTACAAAAACTGTTTAGTTCTTTATCGTATTTTGATAACGATGCGATACTACTCATTTCTTCGATTTTGATATTTGCTCTTTCTGCAATTTCCGATAAAAACGATCCTGTTCCCGCAGCACATTTATCATTCATGTAAAAATTTTCTACATTATTATCTTTATCACAACGAATAATTTTAATATCCTCTCCGCCAATATCAATTATGTTTTTTTCTCCTTTAAAAAAATGTGAGACTCCGAATGCAGCACAACTTATCTCTGTTTTTTGAATATCAGTTTCTGTAAAATGTTTACGTCCATAACCTGTGGCACAACTGTATTTTATATTGTAACTACTTCCAATTGCTTGCATCACATTTTTAAATGCTTGCTTATCGTTGCTCAATGTTGGAAGAGAATATCTAAACACAGAAGTTCCATCATCTGTTATAACAGAAAATTTAGAATATGCAGACCCTAAATCAATTCCTAAATAACAGTTTGTTTCTTTATATGCAAGTGGAGATTTTTCTTTATTAACTAAACCCTTGTCTATTATTTTTTTATTTACATCACTTACCGCACCAGGCATACGAGAAATAATATTTTTATTTGTCATAGCTTTTACCATATTGGTAAACGATAGATTTAGTGATGTTCGGATGTAATGTTTTCTACCATATTCAACAATTTTTCCATTAAAATAATCAATCTCAGTAGCACGATTGTTTATTAAATCTACTGCTAATGAAGGGAAGTGATCACCTCCTTTTTTTAAGTAGCGCATACATTTACGATGAAAATCATCCGAGAAGCGTATTTTTTCTGCTTCAGCAACCTGAATTCCTTCATTAATAATTTGTTCTATCAATTCAACGGTATCATGGTCAGCCATTGCCTCTGCCATTGTTAATCTACCCACTCCACAAAGAGGACTTAATGCTGCATTCAAAATAGTTTTTTCCCATACTCTTTTGATTAGCTCAAAAGAATCAATTGCTTTAGTTTCAAGAGCTACGGATGTTAATAAGGCAGCTATTTCTTCTGCTTTGCCAATTTTTGAATCATTGATTGAACCAATGTAATTTGGAGGTGTAATAAAAGTTACTTTCGTAACATTTGGTGCAGTAGTATTGCCCGCAAAATTGATTACCAATCGTAATATTTTTGATTCTCCAAATCCTTCTACTAAAAGCTGCTCAACATCAATTCCATTTTGTGCAGAAACAACTATAAGTTTTTCTGTATTCAGCAATTGTGCTTGTTTAACTGCTGCTGCTGTATGATTTGATTTTAATGCAAAAAATAAATAATCAGCATCCCATTCTTCAAACTCTGAAATAGTTTTAAACACGTTGTCAAATGTTGCTTTGGATGATATATTATTTTCTAAAACAAGTCCTTCTGATTTTATTTTATCTGCTTTTACTTCATTGGCTTCACATAATGCAACATCACAACCAGCTTCTTGCAGCTTTACAGCAAGTATCATCCCTACAGGACCAAGTCCTATTACTCCTACTTTTTTTTTCTTATTCATTTTTGAGTTTTTCAAAAAAAAATATATTTAACAATTATAACTCAATTAGATATAACACATAAAAGGTTTTAGTAAAGTGAATAAAAAACGAATATTAAACAAATGACCCTTGTCATATTTTATAATGTTTATAGGTGATTATAAAAACACTTATTATGAATATAAGTAATGAATACAGAGAACATAAGGGCTGTTCAATACTTTTCTACTTTTTTTAGAAACTTTAATTACTCGTGATTTTGTCATATTCACTCCCTACTCTTCCTTTCCGACAAAGTTTTGTTATCATAAATTCGGCAGAATGTTTTGCTTGTATTTCAATTGCTTTTTCAATATTTGTATTACAGGAAGCTTCTATGCAATTAGCAATTGCTAACCTAGCCTCTTCAACACTAGGATTGCTTGCTTCAGAAATTATCACATCTTTTGTAAAAATTTTAAATGCCTTTTTTTCTATTTTTCTTACTGGCAATACACTACTTCCTTTCTGCATAATGTTCCAAGCTGTTTTTAATCCATTTTCAAGAGAAGATGCGTAATCCACAAAATATCCAACAGTTTCTACTGCTTTAACCGGTTTTCCATCTAAAAGCATTTTTATTACTTTTTTTCTATCTGCAGGTTTTGCTTTACGTATAGCCCAATGACAACCTTCCATACCAGGAACGACAGGAAGTGTTACCTCTGGCATAGCCAATGTAGTATCAGCATCTGCAAATAAATAATGACAATGCATCATCAATTCCAGCATGCCTCCCATACAACGTTTACCATTTATAAAGCCAATTGAAATTTCAAATTCGTCATCAAGTCTTCTTGCAGTTTTCGACCAAGTATAAGCAACACGGTAACCTTCTTTAACATCAACAATAGCAGGGAAAAACTCTGTAGTATCAGCACCAACCATTTGTGTTGAAAAATGAAAATCACCTGTTACAATTACACGAGTAACTTTATTTTTTTTTAACCAATTTATTGCACGATTCATTTCAGCATCTACATCACTATTATAGCTTTCTCTACTAATGGTAATTACTCCTATTTGTCCGTCATGCTCTGCATTAACGTAAAGTTGTTGCCAATCAATGGAATCCATTTTTTTAAAAACCTCTGGATACCATTTTGTTTTTGAAGCTTCAGGATGAAGTTTATGGTATGCTTTTATTGTTTTTAAAACATTTGCTTCTCCATAATTTCTCATAGTAGCTAACATTCCTTTAGTAAACTGTGCACATAATTCACCAATTGCATTCATTGAACTTAAATCAGAACGCTTTTCATGTAGCATAATAGATGTCATTTGAAACAATGAACCATAAATCATTGAGTGTAAAATTTCTTTTTCTTCATTAGTTAAATGCCAATTAACCATTGGCCGGAAATGATCAAGAGGATACCAGTTTTGTCCATTATTCTTTTTCTCTTCTAAAGAGATAGTTGGCTTAAATAAAGCACCATATTCTTTACTCAAATGGTATAAACATGACCAAGTAAGAAAATTTGAACCTTTTGCTCCAATTACATCATGTGCTCTAAAAGGGTTGGGTCCAATAATCTGCCTTACATATTTATCTGTTTTCCAAAATGGAGTATTTGTAAGTTCTTGATATTGTAAGCTTGCTAACATTAACCCACAAAAGAAAACATCAAGTACAAAAGACCAGTCATCACTTACTTTCATAGGAATTAATCCTAATGACCACAGCAGCTTGGTTTGATCGGATGGTTTATTTTCTACTATTTCAAATATTTTATTTATCTCATGAGGAAATGCAGGATGTGCAATACCAACACCTAGCTGAGAAGATGGAAAACCAGAAGTTACAGACCAAATATGAATCTTCGGAAATTCTTTTTTAAAAAGTTTATAATGTGCTTTTTTTATTTCTAAATTTTCGGGAATTGCCTCCACTAAAAATTTTGGTTTATACGACTTAAGCGTTTCGGGCAAAGAATTTCCATCATAAGTTAATTTTATAATGTTTTTCATTATATCATTTGCTTTTTCTCTACCAAAAGAATTTATAAGTCCTTTATATTGTTTACTTATGCCATCTGGAGCACCAGGTAAATCAAGTGCAATAACAGGAATTCCAAATGGTTTTAAACGAGATGCAAACTGCATTACTTTTCCTGCACCTACAATTCCATTTGCTCCTGAAATAACCAAAGCTCCTCTTTTTCCTTTAGGTCCAAAAACTTTATCAACCAAAGCGTCCGTAGTAACGGGAAGTTTTCCTTTTTTAAAAATATCAAGTACTGAGTCTATCCCTATTGTTTCAAGTGTTGATTGTCGCATTTTATTCATACAGCGTATTTTTATTATGTATTTACCTTTATTATTTTTTTGTATTTCAATTCCAGTAATTTTCTTTTGCTTTTTAAATTTTTGATTAACTTACTTTAAAAATTGAAGCTATACCAACATCACCTGCAGCACATCCAAAAATTAAAACATACCCCCCTCCTAAATCAACAGCTTCTTCTAATGCTTCAATAGTAACTCGGGTCAATGTTGGTCCTTGCGGATGCCCCCAAACCAAAGGACTTCCTGTGTTATTCATTTTTTTCCAATTATAATTCAATACTTTAGAAAACACCACATCATTAATAGCAAATGGGTTATGGTTTTTTACTACTCTTATATCTTGCATATTTAAGCCTGTTTGTTTAAGTAATTTTTGAACAGCAATTGCTGGTGCTTCGGGCATAAGAGACGCTCCAACACGTACTTCAGCTTTTGCAATAAATTGAATATCAATATTGGCTTTTTTACTTAATTCTTTTGCTTTGTTAGTAGATGTAACCAACAATGTTGCCATGCCATCAGCAGCATGTGTTTGTGTTCCACTGGTAACACATGAATCTAATTCGCGCATTGCACACAGCGTATCCAATGAAATTTTTTTCACACCAATATCATCTTCTATAATACCCATCGATTTCCCCTGCATATTCAGTATTTCAAGGGGAACAGCAATTCTTTTAACAAAACCAGAATCTCTTGCAGTAAAATATTGTTCGTAACGATATGCTGTAAGCTCATCTACTTCTTTTTTTTCAATTTTATATTTTCTTGCAACATTTCCTGCAGAAGCCAACATTGCGGTTCCTGTTGAAGGATCAAATCCAAAATTATCCCAGATATCACTTATTACTTCTGTCCTTCTATATGCCCTTCTTTCAGGAAAAACACCAACTGGTGAATCACTAGTACGATCAAAAGTAAGTACTCCAACAGTTTCACTTGCTCCGCTTTGAACCTGAGCAGCAGCAAGAATAATCGCTTGTAAACCAGTTGCACATGCTTGTTCCATTTGATAACCTGCAACTCTTTTACCCATACAATTTGCAACAACTGTAGCATTCCAAAATTTATAATGCCAAGGAACGGTGGATCCTATTACTAAATAATCTATATGAGTGATTGGTGTTTTTCTTATACTCATGATTCTTGCCATAGACTCGCCAGCAAATTGAGCAATATTAACTTCGGCAAGTGGAGATGTTTGCCAAGCAGGAAAATAACTACTACCCCATGTTCCGTAGGGAATTTTTGCATCAGGAAACATTGATTTAACTTTCTTCATAACGGCAACTATTTTTTCTATTAATATTTATTGTGGATTTAACACTGTTTATAAAACAAAATCAACCTGCTTATTAATTTTTATTTACCAAAACATTTATTTTTTATTACACTTTTTGTTCTTCCAATTGCTCTATAAAAGTTTCAATTTTAGTAATACTTTGTCCTTCACTAAAAAATCGCAAATCACATAAATCTCCTTCAATAACTAAAGAAGGAACTCCAGAAATTTTTTTTAACCTTAAAGGCATACCAAACTTAGCATTCGAATTGTTAAAACATGTTTTTGAATCATGATAAACAATTCCGTCTATTTTATATTCTTTAAACCAATCGGCAAGCATTTTCATTTTTGCTTTTTCACTTCTGTTTATGAATATTTCGGTATATGCTCTAGCAGTAGAATTCCAAGGGTCGTTTTCATCAAACTTATCGAACACCCAACTACTGCAATATGTTGATGCTACTACTGCTGAATTATTGGAAGTAAATAAATCACTTAACATTCTTAATTTCCCCCAAATAGGCATTCCCTCCCAAAAAATTCTTGTTTTTGTTTGTGGAAGAAAACCTCTTCCAATTTTTACATTCTCTTCCAGTTCAGCAAGAAGTTCAGTATAATAATCTTTTGCTACTTGTGTGCCTCGTAACACAACGATTGGTCCCATGTGAATTGTTCCGTCAAAAAAACTTAAAGGTGCATTAAGTGCAGTAGATGTTTTTAATACTTTTTGCCATAACAAAGTTGCCTCTTTGCTTAATCGAACAGTTTCTTTAAATTTTTGTTCGTTATATTTTTGTCCGCTAACTTGCTCACAAATTGGAATCATGTTTTTAAACTGTTTCACAACCAAATCTATTTCATCTTGTGTAACTTCATCAATATGTCGTGGTGGCTGAATTCCAACGATTGGACATTTAAACTCATCTGCAAAAAATTGGAACCAATCTTGTACTTCGCGACATTGATTAGTGTTGTAGGCAATCAAATCGGGCTTAGGATGCCCTTTCATTCCGTAATGTGTTTTTAATGGTGATTCTTTTTTTAAGTAGGATCCTATATCTGCAGTAGTGTATGAACAAACATGTCCTGAATATCCACACTTAACTGCTTCTGGTATATAATCCATTGCAGTACGTGTTGCTCCCATTAGTGCGCCATGGTTCTCTGGAAAATAAACTTCAAACCCAAATGAGCGTAATAATTCAGCTGGACCAACGCTTGTACACCAAGCAATTTTTTTCTTACCATTTTCTAATGAAAGAAAATATTCTCCCATTATTTTTTTCATCTTTTCTGTTGCATTTATTTTGTACATGGTCCTGTTTTTTTTGCTGCATTTAATTCGATGATATAAACTTCTTCTTCAACAGGCACGTTTGTTCCATATAAATTTAATAGGTGATTTCGGTATCTTTCAACTACATTTTTTGGAGCAACTTTCATAGAGGGTGTTAATGTATTATTCTCCAGCGATAATTCATCAAGAATAATAGCAGCGGACTTTACTTTGGCAAATTTTTGACCAATACTCTCATTTGCTAGATGAAGACAACCTGTTAAGCATCTACCAAGTTCATTAAGGCTACGCGGACAGAAACAGCCTTCTTCTGGTGATAATTCATAATCTGGTTTTTCTAACAATTTTTTGTTTGGAAAAATTAATGCCACAGGATGTTCTTCTCCACTTCCAGAAACAACTGCATATTGTACATAATGACATTTTAATTCAATTGCTTTTTCTAAATCTGTTGGAATTACTTTTTCGCCATTCGAAAGTTTAAAAATTCGATCTTTTCTTGAAATTAATTTTAAACCGCTTTCTACTATTTCTCCAACATCTCCTGTTCGGTACCAACCATCTTCTGTAAAAATTTCTTTATTTGCCTCATCATTATTGTAATAACAAAGCATAACATTGGGACCTTTAACCTGAATTTCATCATCATCTGCAATTCTTATACTTACTCCTGGAATTGGTTTTCCAACTACTCCTGCTACTCTTTTTTGTTTGGGATCCGTTAGTGTGCAACATGGGGATGTTTCTGTTAATCCCCAACCTTCAACTACTGGTATATTTCTTTTTTCAAACTCATTAGAAAGTTTTTCAGGTAATGCAGCAGCGGCAGTAAAAATAAATTTCAATCCCGAATTAAAAAAAACATTTTCTGCTTCTTTACTTTCTCTTGTTAAATCATATAAGGACTGGTAAACTTTTGGAACACTAAAAAATACAGTTGGTTTAATTATTTTCCAATTTTGAAATATCTCGTTTGCATCTCTCCCATAACTACTTTCTAAAAAAAAAGTAGCTCCACTATATAGTGCTGTAAATAATTCAAAAATACCTCCAAAGCTGTGATGCCAAGGCAAATAGGACAAGAAGCGATCATTTTCATTTACATCCCATACAAGACTTAATGCTGCTTGTTGAGATAAAATATTTTTATGCATTAACTGAACACATTTAGGGATTCCCATTGTTCCTGATGTGTACATATTTAAACAAACAGTATCGGGAGTTATTGTAGTATCAAACACAGATGTGTTTTTTGGTCTTGCCACCAACAATTCACTAAAATATTTAAGATTGTTAAATCGAGAATCTTTAACTGTGTTAAAAGAATAAATTTGTTTTATTTTTAATTCAAAACTAATATTAGATAATTGAGTATCTCCATGAACAAACAGCCATTTGGCATCAGAGTGATTTATTAGTAATTCAGCAGTATCTTTTTTGAAGTTAGCAAATATAGGAACTACAACCCCTCCATAAGCCATCACCGCAAGTTCAAGCTGAAGCATGTTTAAGGAATTTCGCGAAAAAATAACAATCTTTTCACCTTTTTGAAATCCTACTTTTTGTAAATTATATGCAATGTTTTGTATATTATCATAAAAAGATTTCCAACTTATCCCTTCATATATTCCTTTTATATTTTTTTCCTGATAAACAATTTTATTTTCAAATTTATCTACACAATGATTTAATAGCAATGCTATATTTGGAATAATGTTTCCTATTTTTTTATCGGATTCAAGGTATTGCATCACGTATTAATTAGTAATTAATAATTTTCCTTTAAAAATTTCTCCTTTTGAGTTTTCAATAGTGTAGAAATAGATTCCTGCTTTATAATTATCGTTTTGCAAGTTGATTTTATTTTCTTTTGTTTGATATTTATACACTCGTTTACCAGTATTGTCAAATAAATTAAAGTGTATGTTTCCTCTTAAAAAGTCAGAGGGTATATCAATAGTACACACCGATGAAAATGGGTTGGGATATGTTTTTACTTGTTCTTCAGAAGTTAGTGATTCTGAAGATAGAAATGTCATATTGTAATATTCAACATTTTTTATTAAATTGTTTTTGTCGGCATGAACTATACAAACAGGATAATGCAATCCATTTGTCATAAAAATATAATTGTTTAATGTATCTCTCATTAGTTCTAATGAATAAGCAGGAGTTGTCCCCATTTGTGCATATGCACTATCTACTTTTATTAAATATTCATGAATCCGAATAACATTTGAGTAAGTAGAAATGGGTGTAGTTACACTCCCCCAGGCATCAGTTGTGAGTGTTTTTGTAACCCTATTCACATAAAAAGTATCTACATCAAATGGATTCACATTCATTGGCAACACCCATCTTCCTGTGTTATTAAAAGTACTACCATAAGTAGTTGGAGTGCCAATAAGCAATTCCATTGGGTTTTCAAAAACATTTATATTTGCGAATGATCCCGAATCTGCTCTAAAACCAACAATAGATAAGCCTCCTACATCTGTTTTCCAAAACATATAACCTTTGTTCATTCCTTGTGAGTTTACAGGTGCTCCTCCGAAAAAACTACCAAACATTGCTGCTGGACCATAAGTATAAAGGTTTGATGATGTAAAAACACTTGCATATGGAGTAGAAGAAGTTAAGCCGTATGTAGGCACACTTGGATAATCTTCGGATAATGCACTAAAATTCCATGATTGAAAACTTGGACTTGGGGTTCCCAATGAAATAGTTGGAGTGGTATCTGTGGATATAAGATACGTTTCTCCTGCTTGCGGCAAGTCGGTTGATGTAATTGTGATTTGTGCATAAACAATGCTTGTAATGCAAAAAGCAACAAAAAATGTAATGTAGTTTTTCATATGTGTGTGTTTTATAGTTTATCTTTTTCTATGGTAGTTTTACATACATATTCATTTGATGTTGTATCGTATCAACTCCGTTTGTTACTTTACATTTGATCAGATGATCGCCAGCACAACATCCTGTAAATGTGATTTCATTTCCTAATCCTCCATTTACAACCCCTAATGGAACATCCCATGTGTAGATTAAGTTGTTTCCAGTTGTAATAGCCGTAATCACGATTGAAGTACTTAGTTTAATGGAATCTTTGTCGGCATAGAGTTGTGTAAATGTGAATGAATTTGGCGTATTGCCATTGTTTGCAGGCTGTAAATCATTGTCTTTTTTACAAGAAAATAATAGCAGAGCAATCAATCCTAAAACGAGAGAAGTTGTTTTCATTTTTTTTGAATTAATTATGTAATACTAAATCTTTTTCTTTTAGTTTATAAAATCTATATCCTCCCCACAAGGCAGCTCCTATTGCTCCGGAGTAAATTGCATCTGGATGGGAAATAAATTCAAATGTTTTTTTCTTGTTTTCTTGCGACAACTCTTCTATTGCTTGCACCATTCCAACGTTCATCCCCATTCCTCCAACTAATACAATTGGAGATTCTGTATTGAGTGAACCTAAAAGTTTAATTACACGTTGTGCAATTGATAGATTAATTCCTTTTACAATATTGGGAGTTGACAGTCCTTTTGATACTAGATTGATAACATCTGTTTCGGCTAATACTGCACAAATTCCTGATGGCACTTCTGGATTATCAGCTTTTAAAGAAATTTCACCTACTTCTTCAATCGCTAAGCCAAGATAGCGTGATATATTTTCGATAAACTGCCCAGATCCAGAAGCACATTGTCCTGTCATTTTATAATCCATCACTTTACCTCTCGGATCAACTTTAATAGCACGAACGTACAAACCACCCATATCCACAACTGTTTTTGCTTGTGGTGCAAAATAAATTCCTCCTCTTGCATGTGAAGTCATGCTATAAAAATGTCCTGTTTTTTTCTCTACCATTTCTCCTTCACCTGTTGATGCCAAATAGGAAATATCTTTGTGGTAGTTTAATTTGTTTCGGTCTAAAATCATATCTACTGCATCTACAACAACATCTTTTGGATTTCGTTTTCTGATTTTTTCAGTTTGTTTGTCGATTAGTTTATGATTACCGTTTATTTTGTCATAGGACATCAGAACGGCTTTCACATAGCTTCCTCCAACATCAACTCCCATTGTATATATTATTTTTTCCATGCATTATGGTTTTAATTGGTTGTATATTCTTTTAGTTGTTTTATTTCTTTTGTTAGAATGATATTTTTCTTAGTAAGATGTTGAATAATATATTCAAAACATTCATGGTCTTTCCCAATATATTCAGGAGGAGATATTCCTTTCCAATTATAAAGACCTTTTAATATTAACTCTGCTGCTCCTGTACAAGTAAATGCAGTAGTTCGTGCCATAGAGCTTATATTGTTTTTGTTGTCTTTTCTATCAAGTAGAGTATATATAATATGTTCGACCTCGTTTTCCAGCATTACTCGCATTACTGTAAAATCTTCTTCGTCTTCATTCATTTTCCATTTTAGAAAAAGTAGTTTACTAGTAAGTTCTATCGGAGAAATATTTTGTCCATTTATATTGATTTTATTTTTGTCAAAAAAACCCGTTTCTCTTAATACTCTCATTAATTCAATATGCCCCGGAAAACGTAATGTTTTTTCTTTCATGTTAAGAACTTCTGGCATTGTATCAGCCAGTGTGCGTAATCCATCAGTATTAAATGATTCAAGAGTTCCAATATCTTTGAAATAAATGAATTCTGGGTCGCTTAATGCTTCACGAACAATTTGTTTCCCATTTTCTATATAACGAGCAGGTCGTGTGTACTCTTCAATTACATCTATGGGCGAGAATACTGCTTTATATTCATAAGGCCACTCTCTTACCATTGGAAGTCCGCCAACCAAACATTCGTATTTGTTTAATTTTGAAATTGAATGATGATAACCTGCAAGTATATTACAGAGACCTGGAGCAACACCGCAATCTACTATTACTATTACATTGTTTTTCTTTGCCAACGTATCAAGTTCCAATGCATTTTCAGGGAAGAAAGAAATATCGACACAGTTTTTTTTATTTTCAATAATTTGTTGTAATAAACTAAATCCCATAAATCCTGGAACGGCTGATACTACTAGATCAAATGGCTGAATCAAATTTTTTAGAACTTTCTTGTCATTGAAGTCTGCTTGTTTTGTTTTTATTTTATGTGTTTTCGAAAGTTGTTCAAGTGCATTTAATTGGATATCGGCACTGGTTACATCATACCTAGTATTCAGGTCAACTGCAATTGCCTTTCCAATTAATCCTGCTCCTAATACTAAAACTTTCATTTGAATAATTATTAGTTTGTTGTTGCTGTTTTTTTTGCCGTTGGAAGGTCAGCACTAATGTTTCTGCGTGCGAACATTGCACCTCCAAGAGCTCCCATAAAAATTGAATCAGTATGAATATTCATAGTAACTTGTCCGTATGAATCAGTTACCATTTGTTTAACATATTTTAATACTGCCTGATTTCTTGCTACACCACCAGTAAATGTAAATTCGTTTTTAACACCACCCGAACGAGCAATCAATGACATTGCTCGTTGTACAATTGCCTTGTGTAAACCTGCAAGAATGTTTGGACGTTCTTCTCCATTATGTAATAACTCTTTTACTTCTGCACCAGCAAATACGGTGCACGTTGAGCATATTGTTGTTTCTTTTGTTGCGCTGTTTGCTTCAGGTCCAAGTTCGTTTAGTGATAACCCAAATTCATCAGCGATGTATCCTAAATATCTTCCGCAACCTGCTGCACATCTATCATTCATGTGAAAACTTGTTACTAATCCATAACTATCCACTTGTATCGCTTTTGTATCTTGACCACCAATATCTAAAACTGTTCTTGTGTTTGGGAAAACAGCGTGTGCTCCAAATGCATGGCATAAAATCTCTGACTTAATACAATCTTCAGGGAATGGTAATAATGCTCTTCCATAGCCTGTTCCAACCATCTTAGCAATATGAATTTCTTGCCCTGCAATTGTTTCAATATGCTCGCGAAGAGAATACTCTACATTTTTATAATTGTTTTTTACCGCATTTAATTCAGCATAATACCAATCCTCTTTACTGCCATCTTCTTGTTCATTTGCAAGTCCTTTATATTTTTCTTCTAATACAGTCATTGATTCAAGTACAAGTTCTTTGAAGTTATATTGAACCATTTCATTCTCTACTGGAGTGATACTTTTGTCAAAAGCAAGCATTAAGGGTTCGTAATATTCTTTTCCAATTTTACTAACTTCTAAATTGTATTTTTCACTAACGATATCTCTGAAAAATTGATTTTTAGACCCAAGATTTCCGTGAATAAATTCATTTCGAATTTTAGGACGTATTGTTTCAAGTATAGTATTTAGTTTTTTTTCGATTTCATTTTTATTCTCATAAGTAAATTCCGTTACCGTTTTCTTTAGCATCTTTTCAAGACTTTCCATCCTTCTCTTAAACTGTTGATACTGAAAAACAGTACGAATATCCTCCATGTATTTTTTAAATTCAGGTTTAGCTTCCATATCCTGTTTTATTATGTTGGATAGCAGGGTAAATCTTGCATCATAAATAGCTTCTTCTCTTGCAATATCGGCAGCTACTTTATAATTTGCTCTTGTGTTGGTAATACCTCTTCCAACAATTTCGTCTTCTTCATTGATGATAACAGCTTTTGAGGTTGTTGATCCTAAGTCGATTCCTAAATAATATTTGTTCATGATCTTTTTAGATTTATAGATTCAAAAATGTGTTATGATACTTTTTCTTGTTCTTTTATCATTTTTCGTTGTGCCAACATTTGAAAATAAGATTCAAGTCTGTTTTTTATATTTGAATATGAAAAGTAGCGTGGGTCCACTAAGTCAGATTCGATGAATCCAACCGGAATTTCTAGTCTATCTTCTATTTCTCTCATCATGCCTAATTGACCTGCAGAAAAAGAATTACAGCTTTTAATTGAATTGGTAATATAACCATCAGCAGCATAGTCGGTAATACATTTTGATAACAAATCAATCCGTTGTGGTATGTTTAAGTTGGTATAGCAATTCATACAATATTCTGCAAGTGCTTCTAACGGACGTTCCGGGTCATGTCTCCATCCCATGTCATATACTCCACCAACTTTTGTGTAGGATGAAGCAACTATTACAGCTCCCATGTCATAAAATATTTTCCAGAATTCTCTGAAACTTGTCCAGTTTGGAGGTCCTTCAACTACCAATCGGTATTTCTCCTCTTTCATTTCTCCTTCAGGAGTAATAGGACCTAATCCTAAACGAATACGTTCTTGAATTTCTGCATAAAGTTCTTTGTAATATTCTACTGCTTGAATTGTTCCTCTAAACCCTATATTTATTGGACCGATATAGTACACCCCTGCAAAATATGCATCAATGGGTGATGGTTTATGTTTGGTTGTATCAAATATTTTTGCGATCCAATCTTCAGCTTCTCTAGAGAGTTCCAAATGGCGTTTTAATTTTGCTTCATCAAATTTAATCCCAGTAACTTCTTCCATTTGTGGAATCACTTCTTCTTTAAATTGTTTTACCATATACTGAATCATCTCTGGTGTCATTTTAGCATTTTCCTGATAAGGAGTATGCACCATGATTACTTTAGCATTAGGATATTCACGTTTTAATGTTTCAAACCATTTTAAAAAAGTAAAACAACCTGTATAGCTTAATAATAATATATCAGGTTCAGGAATTTTTTGCCCTGTTGGTCCAATATTACCTTTCATCATCATACCAACATCGCATTTTACGTAGGTACAAACATCTTCGGAATGTGCATTTTTCTCCGCTTCTTTGATGTATCCTGCCGATTTTTTTCGCATTGCACTTTGTAATGCATTTATTTCCGGGTACACTGGAAGCATATCAAATGTTCTTATTAATTCTGAAAGATTGCCTGGTACAAAGGTGTAACACACTTTTTTTCCTGTTTCATTTACATTTGCCAGATCATTAAAAAGTCCTTCTACCATTTCTTTTTGTAGAATCATACTTTTTTCTTTTTGTGCTTCTTGTGACATATCTTTAGTTTTTTTAGACTCAATTTTTTTATTTAACAACAACAGGTTCGTCTTCCCATAATTTTATGGAATCAGAAAAAGCTCCAACTTGTTCTTTGATTACTTTATACTGGTTAATGTTTTCACTATATTGGAAAGCGATGTAGCGAATTCCAAGTTTGTTAAATGCGTTTTGAAATATTGGAGCATCCAATAAACTTGGGTCACAAAAGCTTGCTGACGCAAAGATGACTCCATCTGCTTTTCTTCTTTCTACTATTTTTGCCAAACGATACTCTTTTGGATTATGAACGTCATATATAGAAGATGAGTATTGACTTTGTTGGATATATGAATTAGAAATCGCTTCTAATGGATTTTTGCTAGTAGCATCAATATCACCAATAATCATTCTTGATCCCAACATATAATCATCATCTACTACATAACATCCTGCCTCTTCAATTGCTTTAATTAAACCAATCGCTGGTTGTTCGCAGAATGCTCCTGAGATTAAAACCTTTACTTTATCTTGAGGCGTGCCAATATTTTTTTCTATATGCTCGCAAATTTGAGCAAGGATTTCATTGTGCTCTTCAACAGGTATTTGAGTTCCTGCTCTTATAATATGATAAACATCTTCTATTGATAATCTCCATGGGTATTCTTGACGAATGTCATAAATGAATTCTATCATTTGTCTGTTTTTATTATACAAATCAATAGAATGATTTAATTGTTCCGTAGTAACTTCAATACCATTAATTTCTTTAATGTATTCAAGAACATGTTGCATTTCTTGTTGATAAAATATACCACCTATTTGTGGTAAAAAGTTTTGAGGAAAATCCATATACTTTACAAATTTTCCAATTTTTTGTTGTTTAAAAATTCCAGAAAGATTACGAATTACATCGCATATTGAAGGGAAAATAAAGCCATCAAAATGTTCCATATGTTTGTCGAGTGCTAACTCCATTATGCTTCTTGGAATATGACAGATGTAAGATTGGTAATACGCATCGCCTTTGATAATCTGTTTTCGGTCGCCTCCGCCAAAAATGGCTACTGGCAAGCCTCCTGCTGCATGAATTATTTCGCGTGGGAAATAAATAGGCATATATCCTACTATTACTCTTCCTTCTTTTGCATCTTTCCATGTGTGTGCTTTAGTAAAGTTCAGGTCAAAAGCAATCTGTTTACATTCCTGAATAATTTCATTTAAATTTTTCATTCTAATTTATTGATATAATTTCATTTTAATAGTGTTTTTTCTCTAACAAAAATACTTTTAGAAAAAGCCTTAAACAATGACTAAGGTCATACATTACCGCCAATAAAATGGCTCATTGTTTTTAAAATTTCATCTACATAATCAGAATACTTTACTTAAACAAGTTGATGGCATAATTACAGAATATGACTATATGATTGACATCATAGCTTTTGGGCTAGATACTAATTAACTTCGCCAAGGTATTAAATGGAAACAGCAGTTATTTTTCTAGGTGGAGGAAATTCTTGTCGAATGAATTATCCAAAAGCGTTTTTGAAAATTGACAATTCTATGATTCTTGAAAACAACTTAAATACATACTCTTCTGTTGATATTAAAAAAAAGGTAATAATTCTTAATCAAAATTTATTTCAAAATAAATGGCTAAAAAATATTAGAACACTGCAAAAGAAAGCTACTCTAATTCAAAATAATTTTCCTGATTTAGGTCGGTCGTATTCTATTTACCTAGGGTTAAAACAAATAGAAGATTGTAATTCATGCTTTATTCAGAATGTTGATAATCCAGAAATATCAGAAGAACTGCTTATTGTGATGAAAAAAAGTATTTCAGAAAATTCATATGTGGTTCCAGTACATAAAAATAAAGCAGGGCATCCGATTTTGATTAGCAAAACAATAATTGAGTATTTGATAAAAAAAGAAAATTTTAATTGGATTTTAAAAGATGAACTTAAAAAATTTCATAAAAAATTAGTTCCTATCAAAGATATTGATGTAACCTTAAACATAAATACACCAGATGATTTTGAAAAATATATTATGAATAAAAAAAGATTCGGGTTTGAAACATTATTTTGATATAGAAAAAATACTAGAACAAGAAGATTGCGATTTAGCTATTTGTATTGTTGTTAATACAAAAGGCTCAACACCAAGAAAATCTGGCGCTAAAATGATTGTATGCAAAAATGGAAATACACATGGAAGTATTGGAGGTGGAGAAATTGAAAAAAAAGTTATTGAAAATGCAATAGAAGTTTTAGTTAAAAAAGAAGCCAAATTGTTTCGACACGATTTACTTCATCAACACAACATGTGCTGTGGAGGAACAATGGATATTTACATAGAACCTATTATGAAGAAAAAGAAACTTTATATTTTTGGAGCAGGACATACAGGAACGGCATTAGCAAAAATTGCTATTGACTTTGATTTTGAAATTTTTTTAATTGATGACCGAAAAGAGTATATCGATAAATTTGACAATAGGTGGTCAGTAAATAAAATGAATTTATCTTTTGACAAAGCTCTTGAAATTTTGCCTTTTGATAATGATACTTATGTTTGTATTCTGACATACAATCATCCTTTGGATAGGGATATTCTTGCTAGTTGTATAAAAAAAACAAACGCTTATATTGGTATGATTGGCAGTATCCGAAAAATTGAAATGACAAAAAAAATATTTTTGGATGCAAACATTTGTTCTTTTGACAAACTTAACACTATTGATATGCCAATAGGTTTAAATATTAATTCTGAAACCCCTGAAGAAATTGCTATAAGTATTTTAGCAAAAATCATTCAAACGAAAAATAAAGCTAAATTATAATCTTGTTTTATTTGCGAAATGAGCGCGTAAATTATTTTAGAATAAATCTTAAAAAACAGCCAATAAATTATGAAAAAAATAAAAATTGCAATAATAACAGGAGCTGCAAAAGGAATTGGAAAAGCTATTGTTGAAAAATTTATTTCTGAAAATTATTTTGTTATTGCGATTGATATTGATTCCACATCGGGATTATTGCTTATTTCTGAATTTGGTAACGACAATGTTAATTTCCAAAAAACAGATATTTCAAACGAAACAGATGTTATTAATCTTTTTAAAATGATACAAAGCACCTATAAGCAAGTTGATGTTTTGGTAAATAATGCTGGTATCATTCGGGATAATATGATTTGGAATATGCCTATTGAAGATTTTGATTTAGTGATGGATATTAATTTAAAAGGCACATGGTTAATGTGTAAAGAAGTAGCAAAAATAATGAAGCAACAAAACAATGGGAGAATAATTAATATTGCTTCTCGTGCTTGGCTAGGCAATAGAGGACAATCAAATTACTCAGCATCAAAGGCAGGAGTTATTGGACTAACAAGAGTTTTAGCTTTAGAACTTGGAAAATATAATATTTTAGTAAATGCTATTGCTCCTGGATTAATAGATACTCCTCTTACTCAAAAACTTGAAAAAGATGTCTTACAAAAATTAATCGAAGCTCAACCAACAAAAACAATGGGACATCCAAATGATGTTGCCAACACAGCTTTGTTTTTAGCATCTGAAAATACAAACTTTATAACAGGACAAACTCTTTACGTTGATGGTGGAAAAAGTATTGGTGCCGGAATTTAAGGAAAGTAATAAATAAAATATGAAATAAATAAAATCAGGTATTCGCTATGTCATTTTCAAATTGTAACTTTTCCTCGCTCCCTATTTCTGAATCGCTATCCATAAATTTGAAATAAATTTTTTCTAATTCACGCTCGTCAAATAGAGTTTCTGCTATTTGAAAAACCTCTTCATTTTCTACTGCAATATGATCTTTCAAAGCTGATGCGTATTTTTCGAATTCACTAAATGCCATTTTAAATTCGTTATCTTTTAAAAATAACTCTACCTGTAATAAATGTTCTCTAAAATTTTCATGATTGTCGAACATTTCTTTAATAACGCCATCTGAAAGTATTTCATTTTTCTTGTTCATCTCTGGAAATAAAATATCTTCTTCTTTTGCATGATGGTACTTGTCTGCATAATTTCTAAAAAAAACAATCATTTTTTTTAACTCTGCTTTAAACATAGTTTTATCATTCTCAATTAATGGTTCGAATAGCAGCGTTTTTTTTATAGCACATAAAATAATTTCGTGCTCACATAAAAGTACATCTATTGGATTATTCATAATAGATTAAATTGACCAAGTTTTATCTCCTGATAATATTTTATTGAGAGGAGTTTTTCCTTTTTTTGAATATGCATCCTCAATCTGATTAACCATTCCTTCTTCATAAACCGATCTTTCATTTGCATAAAGAATTCCAAACGGGCGAGGAAATGATACATCGTTAAAGTCTGTATCAAAAAAACGAGCTAACAAATTAGCTTTTGTTTTATCTTTTTCATCATGTATCCAAAGATCATTTGGTGAAATATTATCTTGTTTAATATTTACAATAACAGGAGTAAGTCCATCAATACGAATTGCTTTATCTTCGTCTTGCCCAAAAATTAATGGTTTTCCATGTTCAACAAATAATGCTTCTTCCTTTTTTGTTTCTTTATCCGAATAGGCAAAAAATGCAGCATCGTTAAAAACAGGACAATTTTGATATACCTCAACAAAAGAGGTTCCTTTAAAATAATGTGCTCTTTTTAAAACAGCTTGCATGTGTTTTGGGTCACGATCAAGAGTTCGAGCCACAAACGAAGCTTTTGCTCCTAGTGCTAACTCAGAAGGATTAAAAGGTTCTTCAATTGAACCATAAGGTGTTGTTTTTGTTACTTTTCCTTTTTCTGATGTTGGCGAATATTGTCCTTTTGTTAAACTGTATATCTGATTATTAAAAACTAAATAATTCAAATCAAAATTTTTACGCATGGTATGGATAAAATGATTTCCTCCAATTGAAAGAGCATCTCCATCTCCAGATATTACCCAAACGCTTAAGTCAGGGTTTGCTGCCTTTACTCCTGAGGCTATTGCTGCTGCTCTTCCATGGATGCTGTGCATTCCATAGGTATTCATATAATATGTAAATCGAGAAGAACAACCTATTCCAGAAATGAAAACAAATTTTTCTTTTGAAATTCCAAGATCCGGAAATACTGTTTGAACTTGTTTAAGGATAGAATAATCGCCACAACCGGGACACCATTTTATATCCTGATCTGAAGCAAAATCTTTCGAAGTTATTTTTGTTTGATCTATTGCTGTATCCATTTTTTATTTTTTTAATAATTCAGCTATTTTTGCTTTTAACTCAAGAGTTGTATAGGGTAATCCTTGTACTTTTGGCAAGCCTACAGCTGATACTAAATATTTTGACCTAATTAATTGTAATAATTGTCCACAGTTCATTTCTGGTATTAATATTTTATCAAACCCTTTTAATAGTTCTCCTAAATTTTTTGGGAAAGGATTAATATATTGTAAATGTACATGGGCTACATCGTATCCTTCAGAAATTGATTCTCTCACGGCTGTTTTTATAGCACCGTATGTAGAACCCCACCCAAGTATTAATAATTTCGATTTTTCATTTCCCGAATCAACTTTTGCTAGAGGAATATCATCTTCAATTTTTTTAATTTTTGCTGCGCGTAACTGGATCATTTTTTCATGATTGAGTGCATCATAAGATACGTTTCCTGTTTCGTCTTGTTTTTCAAGACCTCCAATTCTGTGTTCTAAACCTTTTGTTCCAGGTTTAATCCAGGGTCGAACAAAATTTTCGTTACGTTTATATGGCAACAATGTGTTTTCTGGTCCATTTGGTTTATCTAGAAAAGAAATTTTAATTGTTTTCAATTGGTCTTCGCTAGGATATTTCCAGGGTTCGGAACCGTTCGCGATGTATCCATCTGTTAATAATATTACAGGAGTCATGTGTTCAACGGCAATTCGACAAGCTTCAAAAGTCATATTAAAACAATCAGAAGGAGAAATAGCAGCCAATATTGGCAGTGGCGCTTCTCCATGTCTTCCATGCATAGCCATTAATAAATCTGCTTGTTCGGTTTTGGTTGGCAGCCCTGTAGAAGGACCTCCTCGTTGAACATTAATTACAATTAAAGGTATCTCAAGCATAGTTGCCAATCCAAGTGCTTCGGTTTTAAGTGCCATACCTGGTCCTGATGTTGTAGTAATTGCTAAATTACCAGCATAAGAAGCTCCTATCGCAGAACAAACACCTGCAATTTCGTCTTCCGCTTGAAACGTTTTTACATTGTTTGCTTTATATTTTGATAATTCATGAAGAATATCTGTGGCTGGTGTTATAGGATAAGAACCTAAAAAAAGAGGTAAGCCAGATTTTTCAGCAGCCGCAACAAGTCCTATAGCTGCTGCATGATTTCCTGTAATATTTCTGTAATTCCCTTTGGTTAGGTTGGCTGCATTAACTTTATATCGAGTATTAAATATTTCGGTGTTTTCCCCAAAATCCCATCCTGCTTTTAATGTTTTTAAATTTGCTTCGGCAATTTCAAGTTTTTTAGAAAATTTTTCTTCAATAAATTTTATAGTAGAATCCATTGATTTATCAAACATCCAAAATAAAAGCCCTAAAACAAACATATTTTTAGAACGTTCAATTTCTTTTGCTCCTAAACCACTTCCAGACAAACATTCTTTCGTAAGTTTTGTAATATCTATTTTATGTACAATAAAATTATTTAGTGTATTATCTTCTAAAGGGTTTTCAGCTTCCTTATATTGAGCTAACGCTAAATTTTTTTTATCAAATCCAGCACTATTAACAATAACTATTCCTCCTTTTTTTAGTCGAGGGAGATCTACTTTTAAAGCTGCTGCATTCATTGCTACCAAAACATCGTAATGGTCTCCTGGAGTAAATATTTCTTTACTCCCAAAATGTACTTGAAATCCAGACACCCCTGCAATAGTTCCAATTGGAGCTCTAATTTCAGAAGGATAGTCTGGAAAAGTACTCAAATCATTTCCAAGCAATGCGGTAGTATCTGTAAATTGCATTCCTGTTAATTGCATTCCATCACCAGAATCGCCCGAAAAACGAATTACAACACTCTCCGTTTCAACGATTGAAACAGAAGGTGTATCAAGTTTTGTTTTTGTGTTCTCCATTTTATTAACGTTGGTTTAAGGATGTAAAACACTTTTCTTCGCCAAGAGTTCTTCTTGTGATTCAACTATATCTGGATCATTGACACAACAATCGACAGGGCAAACAGAAGCACATTGAGGAGTATCATGAAAACCAACACATTCGGTACACTTATCGGGTACTATATAGTAGTAATCATCTGAAATAGCAGAATGTGCATCATCTGCATCAGATGTAATTCCACTTTTTGAAGTAAAACTCCCAGAAATTCCAGTTTTGTCAGAGAATCTCCACTCTCCAGCATTTTCATAAATTGCACCATTCGGGCATTCTGGTTCGCATGCTCCACAGTTAATGCAATCGTCAGTTATTTTTATTGCCATAGTAAAAAAAATTATGGTGTAAAGTAAATCTGTTTTTTTTTTTTATTCAATGATAGAAATCATATCTTAAAAAGACTATTCCAAATACATTTGGTTCAAAAATAAACTATGGGTGTTGCCTCATTAATATTATTGTTAATCTGCGGAATTACATTTGCTGGAGGAGGCATTTTGTTATCCAAGGCTTTAGCAAAAACTTCTAAAAATATTCATAAAGGCCTACCCTATGAATGTGGCATTCCTACTATCGGTACATCTTGGATTCAATTTAATGTTGGATATTATTTATTTGCATTAATATTTTTAGTATTTGATGTTGAGTTAGTATTCATGTATCCATGGGCAGTTGTAGCAAAAGAAATTGGTGTAGTTGCTTTGGTTGAGATACTTATTTTTATGTTTATCCTATTTATGGGATTTTTATATGCTTGGAAAAAAGGTGCATTAAAATGGAATTAAAGAAAAAAAATATAAGTAACAAATTAGTGTTTCCTGGTCAGATGCACGAAATTCCTAATGGCGGATTTTTAGTTACTAAACTAGATGATGTTATAAATTGGGCTCGTTCCAATTCATTATGGCCACTAATTTTCGGAACAAGTTGCTGTGCTATTGAAATGATGGCAACGGCTGATGCTAAATATGATTGGTCTCGATTTGGATTTGAAGTAGCAAGAGCAAGTCCTCGCCAAGCAGATTTAATAATTGTTTCCGGTACCATTGTAATGAAAATGGCTCCTGTTTTAAAACGATTGTATGACCAAATGCCTGAGCCCAAATATGTAATTGCTATGGGAGCATGTACTATTTCTGGTGGTCCGTTTTTTTACAATACATATTCTGTTGTTAAAGGAGTAGATCATATTATACCTGTTGATGTTTATGTTCCGGGATGTCCTCCACGACCAGAAGCATTATTACACGGAATGATTGCACTACAAGAAAAAATAAAAAATGAACCATATTTCAGAAAAAGATAGAATGACAAATGAAGAGTTGAAATATAACATAGGTCAATTAACTTCTACTTCTAGTTTTGATGAAACAGGAGAATTTCTTTCTGTTCAAATTGATGCCAAAGAATTGTTACAATTAATGAATAACCTCTATTCAAAAAAAGAATTTGATTTCGATTATCTTTTTTGTTTAACCTGTATTGACTGGAAAGATCATTTATTGTTGGTATATTACCTAGAGTCGAAAAATAATAATCATTCTATTGTTGTAAAAGCAAAAATTACAGACATAACAAACCCACAAATTGAATCTGTAAACAATATTTGGAAAACTGCCGAATTAAATGAGAATGAAGTATTTGATTTATTTGGAATTACTTTCTTAAATCATCCAAATTTACGCAGACTTTTTTTAGAAAAAGATTGGAATGGATTTCCTTTAAGGAAAAATTATGCAGATGAAAATATGATAAAACTTTAAATGTTAATTGAACAAAAACATATTACTTCCAAAATAGATAATAACGATGAATTTGTTATTAATATGGGACCTCAACACCCTGCAACACATGGAGTTTTGCATTTAAAAATTTGGCTTGATGGTGAAATTATTAAAAAAATTGAACCACACTTGGGCTATATTCATCGTTCAATTGAAAAAATGTGCGAAAGCTTATCCTATCGACAATTTATTTTTACCACTAGCAGAATGGATTATTTATCTGCACACATAAATAATCAAGCATGCGCACTAGTTGTTGAAAAAGCATTACAAATTGAAGCAACACCAAGAGCTCAAGTAATCAGAATTATAATGTCTGAACTTACTCGGCTTGCATCTCACCAATTATGGTGGGCATGTATGGGGTTAGACTTAGGAGCCGTAACACCATTTTTTTATGCTTTTCGCGAACGCGAACTCATTAATGATATTATGGAAGAAAGTTGTGGTGCGCGATTAACACAAAATTTTATGGTACCAGGAGGTATTATGAATGATATTCATCCAAATTTTCAGAAAAGAGTAAAAAGTACGTTGAACCAAATTAAAGAAAAATTCCATGAGTACGATGAATTACTTACGGGTAATATTATTTTTCAGCAACGTTTAAAAGGAGTTGGTTTTTTATCAAAAGAAAATGCTGTGTCTTATGGTTGTTCAGGTCCAACAGCAAGAGGATCGGGAGTTGAATGTGATATTAGGAAAAAATATCCCTATGATGGTTTTCAAAATGTAAATTTTGTGGAAGCTACTGAAAACGGTGGAGATTGTTGGGCGAGGTATTTAGTTCGATTAGAAGAAATTAAACAATCCATTAGCATTATTGAGCAACTGATAGACAATATTCCACAAGGAGATTTTCAGACAAAAACAAAAAATGTTATAAAGCTTCCAAAAGGAGATTTTTATCAACGAGTGGAAACAGCACGTGGAGAATTTGGAGTTTACATTGTTAGCGATGGAGCATCAACACCATATCGTTGTAAATTTCGCTCTCCAAATTTTTCAAACTTATCTGCCATTCCAAAAATGGCAGAAGGCTCAAAAATAGGTGATTTAGTGGCTATAATGGCAACAGTTGATTTAGTAATACCAGACATTGATAGATAGAAAATTTGAAAACACTCTTACTATATAGTTTTGGTTCTCTGGCAAGTACAATAAACAATTGGCTATCATCAGTAATTCCAAATGAGATATTGTTGATGATAACAAGAATGTTAATTGCTGGTATTACTCTTCTTCTTTTTTTGGTTATTCTTTGTTTTTTTCTTGGTTATATGGAACGTAAAGTTGCAGCTTTTATTGAAATTCGATTAGGTCCTAACAGAGTAGGTCCAAAAGGCAGCATGCAAATAGTTGCTGATACTGTTAAACTATTATTTAAAGAAGGATTAACTCCTGATGCATCCGATAAATTTTTATTTAATCTTGCTCCTTTTATCGTTGTTATAACATCCATGTTAGCAATAGCGCCTATTGCCTTCGCAAAAGATTTTCAACTGTGGGATATTAATATTGGGGTATTATACATTTCATCTATTTCATCCATGGCTGTTATTGGAATTTTAATGGCAGGATGGTCCAGTTGCAATAAATACTCATTAATTGGCGCCATGCGTAGTGGAGCACAAATAGTAAGTTATGAACTATCCATTGGCTTATCCCTCATTTCTATTGTTGTATTATCAGGCAGTTTACAGCTATCAGAAATTATTGAAAGCCAAAGAAATGGATGGTGGATTTTTAGAGGACATATTCCCGTTGTTATATCTTTTGTAATTTTTATTATTGCATCAACAGCCGAAATTAATCGTGCTCCTTTTGATTTAGCAGAAGCCGAACAAGAACTAACAGGAGGTTTTCATACTGAATATGCAGGAATGAAATTTGCCATGTTTTTATTATCAGAATATATAAATCTATTTATTGTATCAGCTATTGCTGCAACAATTTTTTTAGGAGGCTGGATGCCATTTCATATTGGAGGACTTGATACGTTTAATCATATTATGGATTATATCCCCTCCTCAATTTGGTTTTTTAGCAAAACTTTTTTTATAATATTTATCATTATGTGGTTTAGATGGACTTTTCCACGTTTGCGAATTGACCAATTATTGAATTTAGAATGGAAATATCTTCTGCCTATAAGCATGGTTAATATTATAATTATAACTGCAATGGCAATATTTGGTTGGTATTTCTGATAAATAAATTAAAAATGTTTTTGAACGAATATTTCACTACTATATTTAAATCAATAAAATCACTCTTAACAGGAATGAAGCTTACTGGATATTATTTTACTCATCCAAAAGAAATTGTTACAGAAGAATATCCTGATAATAGAGCTACGTTAGTAATGCATGATCGTTTTAAAGGCGAAGTTATAATGCCTCATAACGAAAACAATGAACATCGTTGCACAGGCTGTCAATCATGCGAATTAGCATGCCCAAATGGTTCAATAAAAATAATTACAAAACAAGAAATACAAGCCGATGGAAAAAAGAAAAAAAGAATTGATACTTGGGTTTATCATTTAGATATGTGCACCATGTGCAATTTATGTATAATCTCCTGTCCATCTGCCGCTATAAAAATGGGACAAAATTTTGAACACAGTGTTTATGATAAAAAACAATTGAAAAAAATATTGAATAACAATAACTCTAAACTAATGGAAGGAGTTGAAGAATGAGTACTTCTACAATTATATTTTATATTTTGACTGCTTTTATTTTAGGAAATGCTTTCTTAGCTGTTACATCACAAAAAATATTTAGATCAGCCGTATTTCTCTTATTTTCTTTAATAGGAATAGCAGGGTTATATTTTTTTATGAATTATGAATTTTTAGCAGCTATTCAAATTATTGTATATGTTGGTGGAATTATTGTTCTCATCATTTTTTCAATATTTCTTACAAATCAATCTGGAAATGAGATGCCAAGGGCAAGTTATTTAAGGATTTTGTTTTCGGCATTCGCAGTTATTCTTTCTTGTTTTTTTGTCATTGGAATAGTTATAAATAAAAAGTTTAATCCAAGCGAACATTCAAAAATTGAACCTACAGTAGCAAATATTGGTCGCCAAATGCTAAGCACCACAGAACATGGATATATATTACCATTTGAATTAATAAGTATTTTATTATTAGCAGCAATGATAGGTTGTATTGTAATTGCAATTAAAATTAAAGAATGACAGAAATTGGACTAACACATTTACTTGTAATAAGTATAATGCTATTTTTTATAGGCACATATGGTTTTCTTACACGAAGGAATATGATTACTATGCTTATGTCAATTGAACTTATTTTAAATAGCGTAAATATAAATTTTGTAGCATTCAACAAATACTTGTATGCCGATAAATTAAATGGAATATTTTTTTCCCTATTTATTATTGCTGTTGCTGCAGCAGAAGCAGCGGTAGCTATTGCAATAATTATAAACTTATATCGAAACTATAAATCTATTGATATTAACGATGCAAATACAATGAAACATTAAACAAATATGCTTAATTCAACATCTATAGCATTAATTCCTATTCTTCCAATTATTAGTTTTTTATTAATAGGATTAATTGGACGTAAATATTTTTCAAATTATTGTGGTCTTATTGGCACTTTATCATTGCTAATATCATTTTTGCTATCAGCAACAGTAGCATATCAATACTTTTTTGAAGAAGGAAAAATAAATGGTATTTATGAAAAAATAATTGTTCTTAAATACGCCTGGTTACAATTTACGCCAAACATTTCTATTGATATGGGAATTGTTTTGGATTCAATTTCAGTCTTGATGATTGTTGTTGTTACGTTTATCTCACTTATGGTACATATCTACAGTTTAGGATATATGAAAGGCGAAAAAAGAATTGCAACCTATTATTCTTTTCTTTCATTATTTACTTTTTCAATGTTAGGACTTGTATTATCAAGTAACATCTTTCAGATGTATATATTCTGGGAGCTAGTTGGAGTTTCTTCTTTTTTATTAATTGGATTTTACTATAACAAACCATCAGCAGTTGCTGCATCAAAAAAAGCATTTATTGTTACCCGTTTTGCCGATTTCGGATTTCTTATTGGCATATTAATTCTTTCTTATAGCTTAGAAACTTTAGATTTTCAAACACTTATTGATCGAGCTACGAATTCTGACATTTTAAGCGGACTAACTACAATTTCTTTCATAGGAATACCTGTATTATCATGGGGATTATTATTGATATTTATTGGCGGTGCAGGAAAATCAGCAATGTTTCCACTTCATATTTGGTTACCTGATGCTATGGAAGGACCAACACCTGTTTCGGCATTAATACATGCTGCTACAATGGTTGTAGCTGGTGTTTATTTGGTTGCAAGATTATTTCCAATTTTCTCAATTTCTTGTCCGGGAATATTAGAAATAGTTGCCTACGTTGGAATATTTTCAGCATTATTTGCTGCACTGATTGCCTGTACACAAACCGACATTAAAAGGGTTTTAGCATATTCAACCATGTCTCAAATAGGATTTATGATGTTTGCACTTGGTGTTTCTGGATACGGAGGAGAAAATGGCTTAGGTTATACAGCATCCATGTTTCATTTATTTACCCATGCCATTTTTAAAGCGTTATTATTTTTAGGAGCAGGAAGCATAATCCATTATGTACACAGCAATGAAATAAAAGACATGGGAGGTTTACGAAAAATGATGCCCATTACTCATATTACCTTTTTATTAGCATGCTTGGCTATTGCAGGAATCCCTCCTTTTTCAGGTTTTTTTAGCAAAGAAGATATTTTGCTTGCTACTTGGAATTCGAACAAACTTATATTTTATGTAGCAATAAGTACTGCTACATTAACAGCATTTTATATGTTTCGTTTGTACTTCTCTATTTTCTGGAACAAAACCCGTAATGATTTTGTAAAACAGAATGAAGGAAGTTTTTCAATGCTATTTCCTCTCATAACATTAGCTATTCTATCAACCGTTGTGGGATTTGTTCCGTTTAGCACACTTGTAACATCTGATGGATTAGAATTAGAATCTAAACTTCATCTTTCATTTTCTATTGCACCTGTTTTATTATCTATTATAGGAATTATTCTTGCAGCTTTTTTATATCGCAAACAAAACAACAGGTCAGAAAAATTTAGTCAATCTATAAGTACTTTTTACAAAATAGCACACAAAAAATTTTACATTGATGAAATTTATTTATTTATAACAAAAAAAATAATTTTTAATTTAATTGGAAAACCTTCCGCATGGTTTGATAAAAAAATTGTTGATGGGCTAATCAATAAAACAGCAACGCTAACATCAAAAATATCCGATTCATTAAAAATAATACAATCAGGAAAACTACAAGATTATAGTTTTTATTTTTTAACAGGACTTATTGGCTTTGTAGTACTCTTTACTTATTTACTAACATTAAAATAATGGTGCGTAAACTAACGAAATTAAAAATTTGTGAAATTTTAAAATGACATAATTGCAATACAAATAACAATTTGATGCCTACAAAAAAAACGATCTAGCATAACATGACCAACTTAACACTATTAATATTAATACCACTTATTTCAGCTATTGCTGTTCTTTTCTGCAATGGCGGCAAACAAATTAAATGGACTGCGTTTATTGGGTCAATCATTCAACTAATAATAGCTTCAAATATTTTGGTTGCTTATCTATCCGAAAGAGCTTCAGGAAATACAAATCAATTACTTTTTCAAACAAGACACATTTGGTATAAAGTATTTAATATAGAATACTTTGTTGGAGTTGATGGTATTTCCATTGCCATGATTATGCTAACAGCAATTGTAGTTGTGGCAGGAATATTAATATCATGGAAAATGGAAACATTAACCAAAGAATTTTTCTTCCTACTACTATTATTAAGTGTGGGTGCTTATGGTTTCTTTATTTCATTTGACTTATTCACACTGTTTTTCTTTTTAGAAATAGCTGTTATTCCAAAATTTTTACTAATCGGCATTTGGGGTAGCGGAAAAAAAGAATACAGTGCAATGAAACTAGCTTTAATGCTAATGGCTGGATCCGCATTAGTATTGATTGGTATATTAATTACTTATTTTAGTACGGATGCTGGTTCTGGAGAACATACATTTGATATTTTAAAAATAGCCAAACAACATATTTCTTTAGAAACGCAAAAAATTATTTTTCCTTTTTTATTTGTAGGGTTTGGAATTTTTACTGCTTTATTTCCTTTTCACACATGGGCTCCCGATGGGCACTCCTCAGCTCCTACAGCAGCCTCAATGTTTTTAGCAGGCATTTCAATGAAACTTGGTGGATATGGCTGCTTAAGAGTTGCTACATACCTAATGCCTGAAGCCGCCCAACATTATTCATGGCTAATTGTTTTGCTAGCCACTATTGCCATAATTTATGGAGCTTTCGCAACATTAATGCAAACAGATTTAAAATATATTAATGCATACTCATCTATTAGTCACTGTGGTTTTGTTTTACTAGGTATAGGAATGTTAACAAAAACAGCAATTATTGGATCTGTTATGCAAATGGTTTCTCATGGCTTGATGACTGCACTTTTTTTTGGAGTAATTGGAATGATATACGAACGAGCACATACAAGACAATTAGAACAACTAGGAGGTCTTTTAAAAACAGTTCCTTTTATTGGGGTTGTTTATATTATTTCAGGCTTATGTTCATTAGGATTACCTGGCTTTAGCGGATTTGTTTCTGAAATGACAATTTTTGTAGGGTCTTGGCAACGCCCAGATACTTTTAGTCGTATAGCAACACTCTTAGCTTGTGCTTCAATAGTTGTAACAGCCGTATATATTTTGCGTGCTATAGGAAAAGCAATTATGGGTCCCATAACCAATAATCAACTAATACATTTGAAAGATGCATCTTGGGCAGAAAAAACAGCATCATCACTGCTTATAATAGCAATACTTTCAATCGGTATCAGTCCATTTTGGTTTACTGATTTAATTAGTTTGGACACAAAATATATTATAGAAAATTTAATCAGAGAAATCACAAGCAAGTAAAAAATGGATGCAGATTTTTTTATATTAATGAAAACCGAATTAAGTGTCTTATTCATACTATTTCTATTGCTTTTTTTAAAAATCTGGGATGGAATAAAAAACAGTTCAGCATTATTAAATTTGATAAACATATTGTTGTTTGCTAATTTTATTTTTGGATTTTTTTATAACAAGTCGGGCGAATTATTTAATGGCATGTTCTATACAGATGAAATAATTGCATTGGAAAAGAACATTCTTAACATTGGAGTACTAACAATTTCGCTGCAAGCATCTAATTGGATTAAAACACACAAACACTTACTTGAATTTTACATATTACTTCTCAGCACTTTGGTTGGATTGTTTTACATGATATCTAGCAAAAACTTTTTGATGTTCTATCTTGGCTTAGAGCTTTCATCAATTCCTTTAGCAGCCTTAATAAATTTTGACATAGAAAAAAGGAGTTCTTCTGAAGCAGCAATAAAAATGATATTTTCATCTGCTTTTGCATCGGGCATTATGCTTTTTGGTATTTCTCTTTTATATGGGACAACCGGCAGTTTGTCCTTTGTAGAACTTCAGCATTTAATTCAGTACAATGCATTTGATTTGCTTTCAATAATTTTTATTTTCTCAGGTTTTGCATTCAAACTTTCAATAGTACCATTTCACTTTTGGACAGCAGATGTTTACGAAGGAGCTCCCGTATCTGTAACTTCTTTTTTATCTGTAATTTCAAAAGCAGCAATAGTTTTTGTTTTTATATCTGTATTATTTCCTTTATTTTCAAACATACCCAAAGTATGGTATGGCATATTATTTTTAGCAACAGTTTTTACTATTTCAATTGGAAATTTATTTGCTATTCGACAAAATAATATTAAACGATTTTTGGCATATTCATCAATTGCACAAGTCGGTTATATTTTACTTGGATTGTCATCAGGTGATATTTTGGGAGTGGTATCATCTGTTTATTTTTTGATAGTTTATTTATTCTCTAACCTTGGAGTATTTGGCATCATAGCATTAGTATCAAATCAAACGGGAAAAGAAAATATTGATGACTACAAAGGATTTTACAAATCAAATAAATTTCTAGCATGGATAATTTCTATTGCATTATTCTCACTTGCAGGAATACCACCAACGGCAGGATTTTTCGGGAAAATGTTTTTAATTACATCTGGAGCTAGTGCAGGAAATTTTTTATTAGTTGGATTTGCCGCATTAAACATGGTAATCTCTCTTTATTATTACCTAAGAATTATTAAAGCAATATTTATGGACGAAAACAGTTCTCCATTACCCAAAATAATAGCAACAACCTCAGCTAAAATTGGCTTATCAATTTGCTTCTTCGGGATTATTGTTACTGGTTTTGCAAGTTTACTTTATGAATACATTATAAACATATTTAGCTCCTATTTTTAAATGGCTTTAAATTCAAATCATACATTCGAAGAATTAGAAAACATAAAATGTTCTATCGTTGAAAAAAAATGCAATGCCGAGCGTTCTAACTTTCTTAAAACGCTGCTAGAACACAATGGCTTTAAAGTTATTATAGTAAATGGATCAACCTCCGAAAAAGCAGCATTAAAACCAACTGATGAAAATAAACTTACACTTTCAGACATAAAAACAAATTCTCCAGAAGCATTTACTATTGGTGTAACGGATTTAAGCTTTAATCCAACCAAAAGTATCTATAATCGTGAATTAAAAACTTTAGATGGCTGGATTGTAACACATAATTATTGGAAACAAAAAGAATCAATTTATAATAATGAAAAGTGGTATTGGGAAAAATAATTTTTATAGCAATTACAGCAACGGAGTTGCATAAGCATAATGACAGTAAATAAAAAAAAGAGATATAATGATTATAGTTCCTATATAAAAAGTAAGTTCAACCAACGAATTCAAAAAATTTCATTAGACACAGGCTTTACTTGTCCAAACAGAGATGGAACAAAAGGAATAGGAGGCTGCACATACTGCAATAACAGCAGTTTTAGCCCGCATTATTGCTCCCCAAAAAAAACAATAAAAGAACAACTAGAGGAAGGGATTTTATTTTTTTCAAAAAAATATAAAACACAAAAATATTTAGCTTACTTTCAATCCTACACAAATACTTATTCAGGCATAGAAACATTAAAAAAAATGTATTCTGAAGCTACCGATCATCCAAACATAATAGGAATTGTAATAGGTACAAGACCAGATTGCATTGATAACTCAATCATCAGTTTTTTATCAGAATTATCAAAAACAAAATATGTATCTCTTGAATTTGGTATTGAAAGTACTATCGATAGGACATTAAAACTAATAAACAGATGTCATACTTTTGAAGATACTATTCATGCATTTAAAATTTCGAAAAACAAAGGGATAATGCTAGGGGCACATCTTATCTTAGGTTTGCCCGAAGAAAATGAAGAAGATATGATTGAACATGCAAAAAAAATCTCACTATTACCTATCAATACACTTAAAATCCATCAATTACAAATATTAAAAAACACAATGATGGCGATACAATACAAAAAAGAATCATCAAAATTTAATTTACTTTCACTAGAAAAATACATACCTCTTGTTTGCAAATTTGTTTGTTATCTGCGACCAGATATTATAATTGACCGTTTTGTAGCAGAATCACCAAAAGAAATTTTAATAGCACCACAATGGAATGGCATCAAAAATTTTGAAATTGTTATACTTATTAATAATTATTTAACTGAGAATAACCTATGGCAAGGGAAGTATTATAAAAAACAGAAGTTTTAAAAATTCTGACAAATTAAACTTTAATTGTAGGGCGTAATTATTATTCTATTTTTATTATTCAAATTGCAAAAAAATATTGTAAAAATTTTGGACTAAACTCTCCTTTTCTCCATTTTTTTTATCAATACTCAAAAATCGAATTGCAATTTCGTTTAATTCATCTTTCGATAATAATTTGGATGCAACACTCAAAATAATTTTATTTTCTTTTTTTATATGAACTTCCAAACCACTCAAATACTTTTCAACTGAAGTTCTTAGTCGAAAATAATCATACGAAAGATATGCATTTTCAATTTCCGCCATGGCACTTTTAAAGTCTTCGTGATTATCACATATTTCATTTAAAAACTCCGCACTCATTTCTCCAGAACGATTTCTTAAAGCAGGATACAGAACAGACTCTTCTTTAGGATGGTGATAAATTTCTGAAAAATTTCTGAAAAATAAAATCATATCATGAAGTGCGATATAATATTTATCATCATCTTTTATTTTTTGAATTTTTTTTGTTGTTTCAACTGCTTTTAAAAGCATCTTATGCTCATCAAGCAAAATATTTATTGCATCCATAACAGATTGTTATTCGTTAATTAACTTTATTAATCTTTCTTACCCACTTTGCAATTTGAAGCTTTATAGCTTTCTTAGTAGGAGAAGTGTTGTCAATTTTTTTAAATTCCAAAAGCATACTATCTGATTCTTCTTTAGTTAACAGATAATCAACATTAACAAGAACAATAATATTTTCTTTCCAAATATGCTCATGTAAGGATTTTAAATATTTTTTAAATATCCTTTTTAATACGATAGTATTTTTTGAAGCTTTTATCTGAACCAAAATATTTAAATGTAAATCAAAAGAATGATGGCTTGTTGTTATCTGCTTCAATATTTTTTTGCCAACACTATCTTTTTTTTTAAGAAGAAGAGGATAAAGAATTTTTTCTTCTTTAGGATGATGAAATTTTCTAGTAAACGTTTCAAAAAGAGCAACAATTACTCCTATTTCTTTTAGAAAATAATCAGCATCATTTGTTTTCAACAATCTTTCTCCTGCTTCAATTGCATCAAACAAAACACTATGCTCGTCTGCTATTATTTTAGTTACTGTACCCATTTAAAAGTTTTAATTCTTCGAAACTTTGTTTTAAAAACACGCTAATCATTTCTTTTCTATAATCTCTTGAAAACACATCATTATCTACCAATCTTGCCTTTTTAATAGCTGCGGCTATTAATTCTGGAATTAAATCACCAATTACTCCATGTATAATAACAGGCTTAGGATCAACCCCAGAAAGAGCAATTGTTATTTTTTTTTTATTTAAAGAAACCGCAGATGTTAATGAAGTAAATTCTATACTCTCTCTTTGCCTTAGTTTTTTAAAAACTATTTTCGCTTCATTATTTTTTAGAGGAATTAAAATAGATTTGATTAGCTCGGTAGTTTTAATCTTTTTAGAGTTTATTCCATCTCCAGTATATATATCTTCTACCCTTGAAATATAACCTCCTGATGTTCCCACAACTTCAACCATTGCATCTAAGCATATTAAAACAGGAACAGTATCTGATACAAATTTTGAAAAACATTTATTTTTGCCACCAGTTGCAATACATATATCTCCATTACATTTTAAGCAGTAGCCCACGGCTTCTCTCCACCATTCGGATTGATTATAAAACGAACATCTATTTTCAACCATAATGTTTCCTCCTAGTGTTGCTGTTTTTCTAATAACAGGAGTAGCGACAGTATTGGCAGCTTCAATCAATGAAAAAAAATCTTTTACAATAATTACATTTTTTTTTAGATCATCTAATTTTACTAATGAACCAATACTTAAATAGGAATCTTTTATCTTAACCTCTTTGAGTTCATCTATCCCAGTAACATCAATTATTATGTTTCCATTCTCATTCCCCTGAAACTTGTTTACTAAAAAATCTGTTGCCCCTGCAACAAAACGAAATCCTGTTTCATATTCAGATAACATTTTTAACGCTTCTTGAACTGATTTTGGTTTTAGATATTTCTCTTGTACAGTATTTTGTTTTTTATGCATTTGTGGAAATGGCATTAATTGATTGTTTCTTTTCTTTTAGTTTACTTAAAACAGTGTCTGCAGTTATTGGTAATTTGGTTATTCTTATCCCTACGGCATTAAAAATAGCATTAGCAATTGCAGGAATAACAGGATGAATTGCTCCTTCGCCACACTCTTTGGCTCCAAAAGGACCTTCTGGGTCGTTTGTTTCAATAATATTTGTATGAATAGTTGGTGTATCTAACGTTGTTGGAATTTTATAATCGATAAAATTATTGTTTACAAGTAATCCATTAAAATATTTCATTTGTTCACTCATGGCTTGTCCTATTCCCATGTGCCAAGAACCTTCCAACTGACCTTCAACTGCCATCGGATTGATTGCTTTACCACAATCATGTGCTCCCCATACGTTAAGAATTTTAACAAAACCAGTTTCTTCATTTACATCAACCTCTGCTATACATGACCCAAAACTGTATGATGGACTTAATCCGGCACCCGCACCTTTAAAATCTCCACCTAATTTTGGTGATATATATTTACCACTTATGCTAACAGCTCCACGTTTTGCTGTTAATATTTCAATTGCTTGAAGCCATGTTAAATCAATACTTCTATCATTACTGAAAACTTTTTTTTCTGCTAAATGTAATTCTTCAACTGCAATATTTTTTTGTTTTGAAACAGCATCCAAAATTTCTTTTTTTAAATTTTCTGCTGCATCTTTTGCTGCATTTCCTGCCATAAACGTTACTCTACTCGAATAACTGCCCAAATCAACAGGAGTTAATAATGTGTCGGCAGCCAAAACAAAAATATTATCCATATCTATTCCTAAAATTTCACCAACAATTATTGCAAGCATCGTATCGCTTCCTTGTCCTATGTCGCTTGCTCCAGATGTAATAACTACTCGTCCATCAAAATCAATTTTTAAGTGTACAACTGATTGTGGTAATTCATTCCAAATAATTGGCAAAGCACTTCCGCTAATAAAAAAGCCACAAGCAACACCCAATCCTTTTCCTTTTTCCAACTTTCCAAAACGATTTGTCCATTTGGACTGTTCCATTACTTTTTGTAATGATTCTCTACTTCCATTTGAAGTAATTCGATATTGGCCAACTGTTAATGTATTTGAATCAAGAAAATTTTTCATTCTTAATTCACAAGGGTCCATTTTTATTTTATTTGCTAATTCATCAATTAAAGACTCTACTGCAAATCGCGAATTAACAGCGCCATGACCTCTCATAGCACCACATTGTGGTTTGTTTGTATATACTCTAAAAGTTCTAAATCCAAAATTATCAAGCTTGTAAGGAGCTTGTAATAATACACCATTATAATAAGATGTAACTACTCCAAAGCTACCATACGCCCCTCCATCAATAGCAATGTCAGCATCTAATACTTTGATGCAACCATCATTTGAAATTCCCATTTCAACGGTCATTTTTGAGGGATGCCTACCATGGTTGGTTAAAAAAACTTCTTCTCGAGATAATCTAACTCGTACAGGTCTTCCTGTTTTTCGAGCAATATGTGAAATAATTACTTCATGAGGAAAAGGATCGCTTTTTCCTCCAAATCCGCCTCCAACATATGGTTTAATAACTCTAACGCGGCTTAAAGGAACTTCCATTACTTTTGCCAATGATCTGTGTAAATAGTGAGGAACTTGTGTTGCAGTAATTATTGTCAATCCATTTTCATCCCACCAAGCAGTTGCTGCATGAGGCTCTGTAAATCCGTGATTTATTCCTTCAAATTCAAATGATAGCTTTAATGTATGGTCGGACTCAGTTAATCCTTTTTGCTGATCACCAAATCTTAATTCTGCTTTTTTGTGAATATTATTATTAAATTTTACATGATCATGAATTTTCTGATTTTCGCCCAAATCATTTAATGATTCATTAATTTCTAAAAAAGCTTTTATTGGTTTATATTTTATTTTAATAAGCTCACATGCTTCATTAGCAATTTTTTCAGTGTCAGCAGCAATAGCCACAACAATTTCGCCAATGTAGCGAACCTTTCCAATTGCCATTGCTGTTTCATCTTGCGAAATAGGTAAGACTCCAAATTTAATTGGCAATTCTTCTCCCAAAACAACACACCGAACTCCTTCTAAATTCAAAGCTTTTGATGTTTCAATGCTTTCAATAATTGCATGAGGATGTATGCTTCTAACAAATTTACAACATAAAGAATTGTTGGTTTTAATATCATCAGCATACAAAGCAGAACCTTTTGCTTTTTTTTCAGCTTCAATACATGGTCTTGAAAAACCTACAGATGCAGACTTAAAAATTTTCGAATCAATTGTTGTTGTTTTGTTTGCATTCTGATTTTCGATTGAATATTCGGCTACTGCTTCTATTATTTTTTTATATCCAGTACACCTGCACAAATTTCCTGACAATGCAACTTTAATCTCTTCAATGGATGGGTTAGGATTGTTTTTCACAAAATCTAAAGAAGTCATAATCATGCCTGGTGTGCAAAATCCACATTGAATAGCTCCTTTTTCAACAAATTTTTCTTGTAACTTATGCATTTCTCCATTTTCAGAAAGAGCCTCAATGGTAGTAATTTCTGCATTATCATAACGCATCGCAGGCGAAATACATGTTAAAAGAGGCTCGCCATTTACTAATGCAGTACACGCCCCACAACTACCTTGCTCACAACCTACTTTTGTACCAGTTAACCCTATCTTTTCTCGTATGACACTGGATAACATCTCATGGTCATTAACGAGTAAATCATACGGCCTGCCATTAACTTTTATTTTAATTTGATTCATAAATATTTACAAATTATCAATAACACTTGGTTCTATGCTGAACTTCTAAATTCATTTTTTTTTGAAATTATTTTAACGTGTTTTTATAATAAATAGAAAACTATATATTAATAATAAAACATTCGAATTTTAATTGATTTTTTCAAAAATTACTTGCTCTCAAAATTGATTTTTAATTCATTTAAAAACAATGATATAAATCACGATAATCAACAATATCATTCTCAATAATCGATAAACCCTAAATAGGCAGTTCATTATTTGAACTGCCTACGATTAAGTGTTTGTAAGACTTTTTTTTGTATTTTATGGGGATAAGAAATTCTAACAAACACCAAACCGGGATTAACCGCATTAAGACAGATAGCGCAGCTTTTCCAAAGCTTTCTACTGTCTAATTGGGGATAAAAATCGGAAATCTGTTTTTTTTGAAATTACAATTTAATTGTTTTGAGCTCCTTCTTGGATCCATTTAAGGATAAGCTGCTTGTCTGATGTTGATAATGGTGTACCAAAAGGCATTTGAGGTGTTATTACTCCTGTTATTCTTTTATATATGAGGCTTTCTGTTGGGTTTGATGTATTTACATACGGAGCATTTGTTCCTGTATTTAATAACTGATCCCAAGAACAACAAGTTTTAAGATTTAAATCTGCATGTGTTTCATCGTGACAGCTTATGCAATAAGAATCGAATATTGGCTGTATGTCATTTAAAAAACTAGTTGGAGGCAAATTTTGAGATTGAGAAGTTACGATATATGGACCGCTATCTTTTTCACAAGAGAACAGAAAAAATGTACTAAAAATAATATAAAAGATATTTTTCATGGATTTGTTTTTTTCTTTTTATACCAAAATGTTCTTCTCAGGTTGAATCCTAAAGCAAAATTTCCTAAGAGATAATTAAATGATGTTTTCGTATATAAATCCTGCTCAATAAGCTCGTTAGATGAGCTTATTACAATTTGGAATGTATGACCTACAGTACCTGATTCCCAAGCCAAAGATAAAGGGTAATCATCTTTCAATGGATGATTGTTAAATCTATATGCATATTCAAAAACTACTGAAGAGTTTAATCCTGTTTTTATTGAGCCTCCTAATGGAACAACCATAGAATAATTATCTTCTCCAACAGGGACTAAATTTCTATAAATAAAAACGGGAGAAATTTGAAAAGAAATTTTTTCTGTAATTTTTCTTGCAATGATGATTTGTGTATTGTAAGATAAACGATGGTTAAACTTGTAACTAAAAGCAGTAGTACTGTCACTGAAATATGCATTTGATGGAACTCTTGGGAATTTATCCGTCATGATAGCTGTATTAAAATATATAGCCAATGAAATAGGTATTTTATTTTCTTCCGTTTGTCTAAGTAGTAAATACTTTGCCTCTACATCAACTGTTTTTCCATTTTTTGTTCTCCCACAGCCCACATATAACCTTTCTGTTATCGGAAAAGCGAATCCAAATCGTATGTTGGCAGGCAAATCTAATCCCAAAAATTGCTGATATATAGAGCTATCCATTCCAATTACTCCAAAACGGTGTTTTATACTAAAATCCCATCCTTTCATTTTCACCATTTCAGTAGTTTGTGAATTTATTAGTTGAGTACTTCTAAAAGTATTAAACACATAAGATTTTTCTTCTTGAGAGATTGCATTCAAGTAAATAGGTATAAAAAATAGCAGTATATATTTTTTCATTTTTATTTTTTTAATTTTCTTATATAACAAACTAGCTTCCAGCGTTGCTGTTTTGAATATACTTTTTCGTATGGAGCCATTACACCTCTTCCTTTTGTAATTTTCCAATATAAAGAACCATCTGACTGCTTTTGTACAATTTCACTGGTATGGTCTGCGGGTTTTGGATTAATTGTTTGTGCTGCTGGACCATCTCCCTTGCCTCCCATTCCATGACAACTCCAACAAGCACTTTCATATATTTTTTTACCTTCCGAAATTGCTTTTATATCATTTGAAAATGGGTTTTTAAGTGTATCTGTCCAAGCGGGAGCTACCCATTCCTCGGTATTGTTATTACTATTAAATAACAACCATAATGAAACAAAAAAAACTACTAAAATTATTTTTTTCATAAATAGAACTTTTAATGTTGTTGTGAGATCATTTTTAATTTTATTTCTTCTGCTTTTAATAAATGAGTTTTTGATTCTTTTATTTGTCCGTTTTTTTCTAAAACAGTTGCTAAGCCTATATGTGCGTTAAGGTAATTAGAATTTAAGGTAATTGCATTTTCTAAAAACCTAATTGCTTCTGTTGTATCTCCTTCTCGTGATAACAGCATTCCCAAATTATAAAATGCTTGAGGATTATTTGGTTGTAAGCGAATAAGCTCTTTTAAATGATAAATAGCCGAAGGTGTTTTTTCCATTTTAATATATATCAAACTTAAATTATTATGTACAATAGGATAATTAGGCATCTTCTTGTTAAACGCTAAAAGATATTTTTCTGCTTCTATTAATTTTCCACTTTTGGTATAGATTACACCCAAAGCTAGAAGTGCTTCTGTGTTTCCTGAATCATCTTTCAGTGCAGTTTCGTAATGATTTAATGCAGACAATGGAAACCCGTTCTTTTCTTCAATGTGTCCAATAGTAAGATGGGCTTCACTTCTTATTTTATAATCTTCCTTAGTACTGGGATCAATATCATTGACTATTATTTTTTGTAATTCATTTACAGCTTCTTTTTCTTTGTTAGAAACAAAAAATAATTTTGCTAATCTAAGCCGAGCTTCAAAGTCGTTTGGTTTAGCATCGAGCATTTTAGTTAAATATATCTCAGCTTTTTTATAGTCTTTCTTGTATAAATATATTGATGCTAATTCTCTATTTAAACTCAGAGGGGAATACAATCCAAACTTATTTGCTTTCTCTAAATGATTAAGTGCAGTTGTGATATTTTTTTTTGCAACCTCCGAATTTGCTTTCAATTCAGTTCCATTATTTATTACTTTTTTATATGCTAAATCTCCTTGGTAATTATGATAATGAACATATGCGCTATGTACTCCAAAGCTATGTATTAAAAAAACACATAACATAAGTACTTTACCTGAGGTTGTGATTTTTCTGCTTTGCTTTAATGTATATTTTCCTAATTGTACATATTCTGAATAAAATAATCTGAAAAATAAAATACTAAAATAAGAAAAAATTACAGCTAATGTTATAGCAAGTAAAAATGGAATTGAATCATAAAGCCCTCTAAATATAATGGTAAAAACAAGAGTAAATAATCCAATGAATACATCTTCGATAAGCGAAAAATGATAATGAGGTTTATGATCTTTAATTTTAGAAAAAGACTTAAAAAAAGATGGTTTTGTAAATCCAAATTTAATTGCATCATTGGGGCATACTGCCACACAATCTAAATCTTTTAAACAATTGGAATTTACAACTTTACCAAACTGTTCAATTTCCTTATGCACAATTATATGGGAGCTACAATGTGCAGTACATATTCCACATTGATTACAATCTCCGGTTAATTTTATTTTTCCTGGTGCAAACTTATCCGCAATGGAAAAAATTACACCATAAGGACATACTTTTTGACAAAAACTTCTTGTTCCTAAAAAATAAATAACAGCAAATCCACAAACAAAAAATGTAATTAATGTAACTGGAATACTCGGTAAGTTTCTCCAAAAGTCATTTGTAATAAAAGATGCCCATCCTTGAGAATCATTTAACACCCTAAATCCAGCAAACTCTTCTTTACTCATAATTCGTTCTATCTGAGGAAATATAAATAGGTATATCATTGCTACAATTGGAACAAAAATATATGCTCTGGAGTTGATAAATTTTGGTTTAATTTTTAACTTAAAAAGAATCCATTCCGAAAAATCTTGAAGTGCTAAAATATGACAAGCCCAAGAACAAAAGAATCTACCAAAAAAAATAGTTCCAATCATGGTTACTCCCATGAAAATAAATCCAGCAGTAATTATTCCAAGATGAAGTGTGTATAAAACTTCATTTAACTCCAAGGGAGCCAATGTGTTTCCATTTAGCTTCCAATGGACAATGTGAATCCCCATCAAAAGATAAACACAAATTAATGCAAATGCCCTCCAACGACTGTATTTTTTTTTCCTTTCTATATTTCCTTTATCTGCCACAAGATTGTTTAGAAATTAAATACTACATCGAATTTTAAAAATGGACAAACCTACTTTATTTTGATAGCTATGCTATACTACTCTTTTATTAGCTTCCTAAAATAATTTTTCTTCCCTATTTGAACATCCAAATAATAAATGCCTTGAGCCATACTCTTCAAATCAATAAGTGAAGTTTTTTCACCTGAAATATTTTCCATTTTTTGAGAGTATATCTCTCTTCCTACTATATCTAATACTCGAATAGTTGCATCTCCTGAACCTGGCATAATAATACTAAAAGTAAATTCTCCATTTGAAGGATTCGGATAAACATTGATATTGTTTGTCAAATCCCAATCATCATCTATTCCTGAACATACTTGTACAGTAGCCGTAACTGGCACTTGTGGACTAGAACATGTTGCTCCTCCCACTTCAATTTCCCAATCATATAAATAATAAAAATAATTACTACCTCCACTTGAACCTGTAATTGAAATAGTATCCGTTTTGGTGTACGGATAAGAAACTCCACCACTGCTTCTCCATAAATTAGGAGTTGGACTAGTAACTTGCAAAGAATAATTTTTTCCAGGTTGTATTGTATAATTCAATTGTACTCTTGATGTCCCGTTTGGTATATTATAAATTCCACCATCTTGAATTATTCCAATTTCATCCATTAGTTGAATAGTTCTATTTCCTGAACCACTTGCTGAAACTTTAACAGATTTAATAGTTAGCGGTCGAAACACATCGAATGTACAATAATTAGTGCTAGAACTATAAGCTCCAGCCCCTGTTGAATCTACTTTTCCTACTTTTCTGATTACTCCTGGGTAATAAACTTCATCTTGAGCATAATAAGTGGTGGTTGCTGTTAAAATAGGTGTAGAAAAGGTATTTCCAGTACCCACTACAACACCTGAGTTATTATACCAACTTACGTTTGTTCCTGTTGCTGATAAGGACGCAGATGTTCCTGAACAAATGGTTTGCCCTACAACAGATGGAGTGGTAGGAGTGGTACTACTAGCAACGGTAAATGAAGCACTTCCTGTTCCACAATAATTTGTAACTGTTACAGAATATGTTCCTGCTCCAACCCAAACACTTTGAGTTGTTGCCCCGTTTGACCATAAATAACTAGTTCCAGCAGTAGCGGTAAGTTTAATTAACTCTCCTGAACAAAGGTTAGGACTTTTATCAGGTATAATTTTAATAGCTGGGCTACCTGATGGAGATTGCAATGTTAAAGTAAAAGGTATTGCTGTATAATTATTAGTTTCATTTTCTTCCAATATAGCATCATGTGGATCTACTTCATAAACGATCCAATAATTGCCATTACATGTTCCTGGAGGAATATTTATCCACATACCATCTAAACTTTCGCTATAGATATCTGTATATCCACTAGAAATACCTTGCTCAACAACGGAGCAACCATAAGAGCCTCCTCCCAAACCCCAATTTGGAAAGCTACCATTAACCATATTTGTACCGCTATTATAAACGGTGTTATCATCTCTGCAATGTTCATTGTAATAAGAACAAGTTCCATAATCCATTAAACAAAAACCCAACTTATGCCCGTTTCCAACAATACTCCAATTTCTAGGGTCTGGCTCAGAGGGATCTTTAATTCTTAAAGTAAAAACACCCCAATCATCAAAATGAATATGATTGTGAGTAGGATGATACGTCATAGCAGCAGCTTTTCTATCCCAATAAGACATTGCATTTCCATTTTTATGATATATTCTTTGTGTCGTAATTTGTTTAGGTATCGGGTAACCGTTCGGACATGTAAACGTTCCAGAAGCAGGAAAAGTAACAGTATCTGTGCCGCATAAAAAAGTTCTCATGCCACTATTTGATTGCCCTCTTACCGTTAAAGGACCATGTCCAATATTAGGGGTAGAGCCTGTTACTTTTAATCGTCCATCATTTACTCCATTTCCAGTTTGCGAATACTCTGTCGGTCCTGACATATAATTTTCTAATGCATACCAAGAAATGGTAATATCAGGCAACAAATCGCAGTTGGTTTGAGAAATATTTTCACACTGGCAACTCGTTGCATTAGTGGTAGTACATTGTGCAATTCCCAAGAATGGAACAATGACAAAACTCAAAAATAGTAGTACGATTTTTTTCATTTTCATGTGGTTTTTAGTTTATAGAACAATTATTTTTTTAATGTATTTTTTATTTTTTACAACTATCTCCACTAGATAAGTTCCAGCCAGAAGTTTGTGATCAAAAATTATTTTTTTAGATTCTTCTCCTTTGATAATTTTAATGGTGTTTTCTTCAAAACATTTTTCTCCCGACAAATTATAAATTGTCAATTTCATCTCTCCCTCTAATTCTTTTACATCTAGCATAAAATAATCAGAAATAGGATTGGGATAAATGCCTATTCTTTCTTGTATGAGGTTTTCCTCAATAGATACTGTATTTTCATTTATAGTAAGTGTAGAAGTAAAAATGCTATCTCCTCCACTAGTTCCATTACCATTGGTAACATTAAATGCACCATAAAAAGTTACACTACCGGTACCAGCACTAGGAGCAATCCAATCAAACGACCATGTTTTTGAATTCACTCCTGAAATACCGCTCACCGTATGTGTTATATAAGTACCAAATCCCGTAATTTGTGTTTCAAAATCAACATCTACTAACGTTCCTAATACATTACCAGAATTATCTTGAGGTGAAATTTGAAAGCCAAATACACTATGTCCAAATCTATTTATTTGTGCCGTAAATGAATAAGTATTACCTGGAACGTAACCCGAAGTGGGAATATTATTAGATATTACATTTGACAACACAGAAACTGGTGCGCCTGAATGACACATTACACATGTTTGACCATTAGAGGGAGAACCCGTGAAACCATCTGGAGCACCCGAATCGTAGCTTTTTGCATTATTACTTACAAAAAACAAAACAACAAAAAACAATAAAATCAATACGAATAACGTCTTTTTCATTCTAAATTCTATTTATGACAAAACGAAGTTGAACAATAAAATATTTTAATACTATGACTCAAATCATAAAAGCACAAATATTCAGATTGGAATTACATTAAATTATAAGCAATGTTTTTTTTATCTTTGAGATTTAATCAGCATTAGTGGAGTGATTTTTTATTAAACTAAAATTATTCTATTAATTTTCACTCTTAACTTAAACATTCAAAATCATGTTATCCAACAACGATATATTAAAAAAACTTCGAGTAGCGCTTGAATTAAGAGATGATGATATTATCAAAATTTTAAAGCTAGTAGATTTTGATATTACAAAAAGTGAAATCAACGCATTGTATCGCACTCCAGACCATAGAAATTATAAAGAGTGTGGCGACCAATTGCTACGTAATTTTTTAAACGGATTGATTATCTATAAACGTGGTCCAATGCCAAAAAAAACACAATAACTATTTATAACAATAATGCATGTTTAAGAATAAAAAGATATGGAAACGAATAATTTGGGGAATACTCTTTATTCCAATTCTTTTCATATCTCTTCTAATTATTATTGTCTATTGGCAGCAAGATGCAATTGTGCAACAACTATTAAATACTGTTAATAAAGATTTCAAGGGAGAAATACAAATTAATGATAGCCATATTTCTCCATTTGAAAATTTCCCATACATATCGATAGATCTTGAAGATGTTAAACTTTATGAGAACAAATTAAAAAAAACACCACCATTATTAAGAATAAAGGATGTCTATTTAGGGTTTGAAATTTCAAGTTTGTTAAGTCAAGAATTTGAAATAAAACTCATCAAATTAAGTAAAGGAAATATTGATATTGTTCAAGATAAAAACGGTGAATTTAATATAACCAAAGCTTTTACAACAGAAAATAAAATTGAAAACGTTGATAAAGAATTTCATCTTGATATTAAATCAATTTTATTAAACGACATTGATTTCACCAAATTAAACGAAGAAAACAAAATTCTGGTTGAAGCTTTTATATATAATACAGAATCGAAATTTAAAACATCGAACTCGAATCTTTCGATAAGCCTAGAAAGCAGCTTGTTATTAAATGTATTAAAAAATAATGATACCACTTTTTTTAAGCATAAACATGTTAAACTAAAATCCTCAATTATTTTTGACAAAGAAAACGAACTATTAACAATAGAGACTTCCGAACTAAATATGGAAAAAGCCATATTTGGATTTGAAGGCAACATTGACATAAAAGATAGTATGAATCTGAATATTAAAATACAAGGAAACAAACCCAACTTTGACCTATTTATAGCTTTTGCTCCTGAAGAAATTGTTCCTGCACTAGAAAAATATGATCAAAGTGGAAAAGTTTATTTTGAAGCTTTACTCAAGGGAAAAATTGCAAATGGAAACCAGCCTTATATAAATGTAAACTTTGGTTGTGAAAATGCATTTTTTAAAAATACCAATTCTCAAAAAAAACTTGATCAACTGTATTTTAAAGGTCATTTTACAAATGGTTCTGAGAGAAAACTATCTACTATGGAATTTTCTCTTATTGATTTTTCAGCAAGGCCAGAAGCTGGTACCTTTACTGGCTTTTTAAAAGTCAAAAATTTTGAATCACCAGATATTCAAACAAAAATAAAATCTGAATTCGATTTAGATTTTCTATCCAATTTCTTGAATCTCAAAGACCTAAAAAACTTAAAAGGTAATGTAAATTTAACAATGAACTTTCATGACATTATTGACTTAAATATGCCGGAGAAAGCTATTGAAAAATTTAATGAATCTTATTTCACCGAACTCCTAGTTGAAAATCTTAGTTTTGAAAGTCCTGATTTTCATTTGCCAATTCATGATATTGACGTAAAAATAACTGTGGATGGGCACAAAGCAAAAGTGGATTATTTTAATGCCAAAATAGGAAAATCAGACATTTCAATATCTGGCGAAGTTAGCGACTTACCTGCTATACTTCATCATAACAACAATATAGTTAAATCCAATCTTTTAATTAAATCAAATTTTATAGATTTATTTGAATTAACTAATACAAAGAAAACTAACTCTAAACCTATTGATGAACAATTAGAAAAAACTAGTTTGTCTTTTTCATTTATAAGTAAGGCAAATACTTTTTCTAATTCAAAAACTCTTCCAATTGGAGAATTTTTTATTGACAATTTAAACACAAAATTCAATCATTATCCACACAAACTTCATGATTTTCACGCAGATGTTTTAATTGAAGAGCAAGATTTTAGAATAATTGATTTTAATGGCATAATTGACAAAAGCGATTTTCATTTTAATGGTAAATTAAAAAACTATAATATTTGGTTTGAAGATAAACCAAAAGGCGATACCAAAATTGAATTTAGTATTAATTCAAAAATGTTAAAACTAGAAGATCTTTTTGCATATAAAGGCGAAAATTACGTTCCCGAAGATTATCGACATGAAATATTTAAAAACCTCAACTTGTCGGCAATTGCTGATTTGAATTTTAACGACAGCTTGTATTTTATTGATGTGGTTCTTCAAAAATTTTCGGCAAACATGAAAATTCACCCACTAAAAATTGAAGAACTAAAAGGTCGAATCCACTATCAAAATGAACATCTATTATTCGAAAATTTTTATGGGAAACTTGGCAATTCAAATATACTTGCAAACCTACAGTATTATACTGGATCAAAACCAGATCTCAAAAAAAAGGATAATTATCTATATTTAAAATCTTCGCATATTGATTTTGATGAGTTATTTAAATACAATCCTCCTCCTGTTTCAAATAAAGAAAAAACAGTAGATCATGAAGCTATTTTTAATATTTACGATTTACCTTTTACAGATATGTCAATTTCATTTGATATTAAATATTTAAATTATCATAAATATTTAATTAAAAATTTTTATTCCAAATTAAGAATTCAAAGGAATCATTATATATATGTAGATACATTAAATATGGGCATTGCAGATGGAACAGTTAATATGAATGGTTATTTTAATGGTTCTGATAAAAATAAAATTTACTTAAACCCCAAAATTATATTTAATAATATTGATTTGGAAAAACTTATGTTCAAATTTGACAACTTTGGACAGGATGAAGTTCTTTCCGACAACTTAAATGGAAAATTATCTGGTCAATTAACAGGAAAAATACACGTCCACCCTGATTTAGTTATTAAAATTGATGATTCTGAAATAAATATGAGTGTACAAATTGTAAACGGGAAACTAAAACACTACAAACCATTAGACGCATTAACCGATTATTTTAAAGATAAAAATCTTAATAATGTCTTGTTTGACACATTAAGCAATAATTTTAGTTTAAAAAATGGAATAATAACAGTTCCTAATATGGTCATTAATTCATCACTTGGTTTTCTTGAAATTTCAGGAAAACAAGATATGAGCATGAATATGGAATATTATTTAAAAATACCTTGCAAATTGGTTACTCAAATCGCAAAACAAAAATTAAATATAACAAACAACGATGACAATATTTCAGGAAGAGAAGACGAAGATGAAATACAATATAAAAATAATCAGAAAAAAATTCGATATATAAATCTTAAACTAACAAGCACTGAAAAAGGGTACTCTGTATCTTTAGGAAAAGAAAGATCTAACATTCGAAAATAAAATAATGACCTTATTGTTATTCAAAAACACCTACTAATAACACATTTCCAATGCCCCCAAAAGCAGACAAAACAAACAATGCCTAATAATTTTATAATAAAAGAACTTTTAAATGTAAATGAAATGACAGAACAAATTTCTATCATTCATGAACTTGTACCCAATTTGTCGGAATTAGAATATTCAAAAATGCTAAATGAAATGTTACAAAACGGTTATGGTCAAGTTGCCGTTTTTGAAAACGAAAAATGTATTGCAATTTCAGGTTTTTGGATAAATACAAAATTATATTCCAATAAATATTTAGAAATGGATAATGTTATAGTTCATCCACAATATCGTTCAAAAGGCGTTGGAAAAATACTATGCGATTGGTGCGAAAAAAAAGCAATAGAAAATAATTGTAAAAGACTAATGTTAGATGCTTATCTCGAAAATGAAAAAGCTCATGCATTTTACGAACGAGAAGGTTTTAGAAAAAGAGGATATCATTTTATAAAAGAGATTTAGTGATTTAAAAAAACTGACCTAATTTTGAAAGAGGTTTTTGAATAAATGTAAATAAAGCTGGTTTTAACCCATTTATTTCCCAAGCCTTTTTATCTTCTCTGTTTGCTTTTATTCTGTTTGTAAGCGAAATATTACTCTTTCCTCCTACTCTCATTTTCACTATAAGTTTCGGCAAGTAAGCAACAGTACAATTATGCTTATACAAAAAACGAAGCATTAATTCATAGTCAGCTGCTGACTTAAATTCAGTATTAAACATACCATATTTTTCATAACATTCTTTTCGCACAAAAAAAGCAGGGTGTGGAGGCATCCATCCTTTCAAAAATTTTTCTTTTTTATATTCTCCAGAAATCCAATTACGCTTAACAATATCTGTGTTGTTTCTATCAACATACTGCAAATCGCCATAAACACAATCTGTTTTTTTATTTTGGAACAATTCAATTACTTCGGAAATAATAGTATCTGAAGTATAAAAATCATCTGCGTGAATAATTCCAACAATGTTTCCAGTAGCTAGTTTAATTCCTTTATTTAAAGCATCATAAATACCAGCATCTTTTTCAGAAATTATTTTCGAAATTTTTGATTGATATTTATTAATAAGCTCTAATGTATTATCCGTAGATTTTCCATCAATAACAATATACTCTATATTCGAATAATTTTGAGAAACAACCGAATCAATTGTTTTTTCAATAGTTTTGGAACTATTATAAGATACCGTGATTATAGAAATTTTAAGCATTTATCTTGCTACAACATAATTTTCTAAAACAATCATGTCCATCTTGGTTCTTAGGAAACAATCTAAAGCATTTTCGGGTGAATTAACAATTGGTTCATTTTCATTAAAAGAAGTATTTAATAAAATCGGAACCCCAGTTTTTTCATAGAATTTTGATATTAATTCATGATACCTAGGCTCAACTAATTTATCTACTGTTTGCAGCCTGCCAGTACCATCAACATGCGTTACGGCTGGAATTTTATTTCTCATAGATTCTTTTATCAAATAGACCTTTTCCATAAAAGGAACATTATCTGCATCCTCAAAATAATCTTTAGTATATTCTTTTAATATTGAAGGGGCAAAAGGACGAAATGACTCTCTCCTTTTAATTTTCAGATTTAAAATTTCTTTTGCATCATATCTTCTTGGGTCTGCAAGAATTGACCTATGTCCTAGAGCCCTCGGACCAAATTCAGATCGCCCTTGAAACCAGCCAACAACTCCACTATTTATGATACAATCAGTTACTTTATCATACAATTCTGCATCAGAATATTTTTTAAAGGGTATTTTTTTTTCAATCAAATATTTTTCAATTTCATTATCAGTAAAACAACTACCCATTGAACCTGAATAAGTCGGAGAAACCCTCTTTTCATTCAATATTTGATTATATAAAAATAAAGCCGACCCAATTGATGTTCCTGCATCGTGTCCTGCTGGAGGTATATAAACATTTTTAAAAGGAGTATTCTTTAATATTTTTCCATTTGCAACCGAATTTTGAGCAACACCTCCAGCAATACATAAATTTTCAATTCCTGCTTTTTTATGCAAATTATTTAAGATATGAAAAATCAATTCTTCTGTGATTTTTTGAACAGAAGCAGCAATATCTTTATGATATTGAGTTAATTCGTCCTCTCGATTTCTAACTGGACCAAATTTTTCTATCATATAATCACTAAAAATGCTTTGAATATCGGGCTCACCACTTTCCCAACTCATTTTTACACCATCTTTATGGTGCTTAAAATATTTTAGGTTTAATTTAAAGAATCCATCATCAGTAAATTGAATTACATCTTTTAATTTATCTATATATATAGGTTTCCCATAAGGAGCTAAACCCATAACTTTATACTCATCTCCATATTTTGGAAAACCTAAGTATTGTGTGAATGATGTATAGAAAATTCCAACAGAATGTGGGAAAAGAACAGAATCTATAATCTCAATTTTATTACCATTTCCTATTGCAGTCATTGTTGAGGTAAAATCCCCAAATCCATCGATTGAAAGCAATGCCGATTTCTCAAAAGGAGATGCAAAAAAGGAGCTTCCTAAGTGTGAACGGTGATGTTCAATATTATGAATTTTTGCCTTAATTTCATTTGCTTCTATATTAAATTCTTCAGCCAATATAGATTTAATTGATTTTACTTTTTTTGAATTTAGATATCTATCGAATATAGCTCCTACAGAAACTTTATTTTTAAGAGTATGCTTAATTTTATGTAAAACATTCGCAGAAGGATCTCTTGAAATGGCAATATAATCAACGTCTTTAATGGATATTCCGGCATCTTTTAAGCAGTATTTAATTGCTTCAATAGGAAAGCCTGCCCAGTGCTTTATTCTTCTTATTCTTTCTTCTTCCAAAGCAACAATAACTTCTCCATTTTTTAATATACAAGCAGAGGAATCTCCGTGAAAAGCATTTAATCCTAAAATATACATAATATTCGATAAAAGTTTGTGAAACAAAGTTAATGAAGAATAGTAATGATGCAAGTGAAATTTAATGAAAAAGACTCTTGCTTTGATTTACAATTTCAACATTATCCAAATATTGTTGAGCAAATTCAAAGGTTGATTTGGAAATTAAATTAAAATCATCTTGATTCATTTTTGATGTATTCTCAATTATGTTTGCAAATTTTTCAATATCATTTAATGGTATATCCCAACCAATATTTTTTTCTTCTAAATTCTTCCAGGGGGTTTTATCGCTTATTATTACTGGGCAACCAGCCATAAAAGATTGCAATATAATATGTCCAAAATTTTCTCCTTGTGTTGGCATAAACATAAAATGATATTCTTTTAGAACATCAAAAACTTTTTCACTTTCTACGCTACCTTTATAAATAACTTTAACATTTTGAGGCAAATTATTCATTACTTCTTTACATTCATTCCAATATTCTTGATTGTAAATTGGTCCATAAAAATCAAATTCAACATTTACTCTACAAAGCATTAATGCTTTTAATGCAAACAATAAATTTTTTTCTGGTGCAACTCTAGCAACATTAACAATACGTACAAAACCAGCATCCTTAATTCTATTAGGATTAGTGTCATAAGCCTTTGATGGAGGTAAATTTGCAGCTACTTTAATTTTATATTTTTCTCCTAAAACGTTTTGTATATCATTTTTTTCATTTTCATTAGTGGCATGAAAAATAACATTGTCAAATAAACTTAAAATTTTTACAGCCCTAATAAAAAACGATTTTTTATTTTTCTTAACACCCAATGCACTTGCTGCAAGCATACCTCTTGCTGCAACAACAACTTTTTTATTGTGTTTTTTTCTTAAATATATAAGTGGTAGCAATGTAAAATAAAAAGAATAAATACCGTTTAAATAAACAACATCAAAATCAGTTTTTCTTAACAAATTCCTAATTCCAATTCTATTTAAATTATTTTGAGAAAAGTAATAAACTTTCGTCCCATTTTCTGAATCGTTCCAGTCATCACTTTTAATGGACTTATATGGAATCGATTCACAATAATCCGTATCTCTGGTAACTATGTAAAAATCAAAATCACCTGATAAGTGTGAAACTAAATTAGAAATAGATTGAATTGGTCCGCCAGCTTTGAACCCAGGCAAATACCAATCGATAAATATTAAAATTTTCTTTTTATGATCCACTATTCCTCAATGTTATTTTCTTGTAACCAATTTTCCAGCACAACTAAATGCCAAATACGAGACCAAGTAACTATTTTTTTATCCGCCAAAAAATTATTCCACATGGCAATTATAGCACTTTCATTAAACATCGCTCGTTTTGATAGAGACACTATATTACTTTCGCAAAAATATTTTAATTCGTTCTTCATCCAATGCTTCCATGGAAATGTAAAACCCATTTTAGTCCGATTTACAACTTCATCTGGCAATAAATCACCCAGTGCATCTATTAAAAGTTTTTTGGGACTCGACACATTTTTATACTTATCAGGAATTCCAAGCACATATTCCACCAATGTATAATCAATAAAAGGAACCCTTACTTCTAGCGCATGAGCCATACTCATTTGGTCTGTATCTCGGAGCAAAACATTTTGCATATAAGTAGAAATCTCGGCAATGGAGACTTGTGAGATGTGAGATGTGAGATGTGAGATTCTTCTATGATTTCAGCAACTCTATTTTTTGTTAATTGATTCCTATTTATAATATTTAAAATTTGCTTATCCATTAACACTTGTCGTGTGATCGGATAAAAAGATTGAAAATTAATTTTATTTTTCCTTAATAGTTCTGCAATTTTTTCGGAAGCAATTGATGGTTTTATTGTTGTTAAAACTTCTCCACCGAAAGAACGGGCAATTTTTGGTATTCCATTCAGCCATGCTTTTTTATTTAAATCTAAATTGCGCTTGAAAACATCATAACCTCCAAATAATTCATCTCCTCCTAACCCAGATAAAGCCATTGTTATTCCAGCTCTTTTGGTAGCCTTAGAAACAACATACGAGTTCGGCCCATCACCACTTGGATGATCCATTGCCTTTAATGCACTAGGTAAATCATTTAAAAAATCCTGAGGAGTTAATCGTATTTCGTGATGATCGGTATTAAATTTTTTAGCAATTAAAGTAGCGTACTTAGCCTCCGAAAATTCACTTTCATCAAACGATATATTAAATGTTTTAATCTTTTCAGTTGACACTTTACTCATTAAACCAACTATAGCACTCGAATCAATTCCCCCAGACAAAAAAGCTCCAAAAGGAACATCTGCAATTAATCTTCTTTCTACCGATTTAGTGAGTAATTCATTTACATTTTTACAAATTTCATTGTAACTTGCTTTTGCATCTGCTGGTTTTATAAAGGAATTTATGTCCCAATACTTTTTAATTCTCAATTCATTATTTTTCATGGAAATGAAATGACCAGGCATTAGCATTTTAATGCCTTTTACTATTGTATTAGGCGCATGAACAGTTTGGTATCTCAAATAATCAACTAAACTATTCTGATCAAGCTTTCTCGAAATTAAATTACTAGCAAGCAATGAACGTATTTCTGAAGAAAAAGCAAAAATCTCATTCACATATAAATAATACAAAGGCTTAATTCCTAATCTGTCTCTTGCAATAAATAATTCTTTATTTTGGTTATCCCAAATAGCAAAAGCAAACATTCCATTAAATCTTTTTACACAATCTATTCCCCATCTTGCAAATGCAGCAATGATAACTTCTGTATCTGTATTTGTCTGAAAAATATATGCTTGTTGATTTGAACCTGCAACAACTCTTTGTAATTCAAATTTCAATTCTTTGTAATTGTATAACTCACCATTGTATATAATTTGATAACGTCCATCAAACGATTGCATGGGCTGATGTCCAGCAGACGACAAATCAATAATTGAAAGTCTTCTATGTCCCAACGCAATATTTTCATCAACAAATATTCCTTCATCATCAGGTCCGCGATGACTCATGCGATTGTTCATTGCAATAATTTTTTCTTTTGCAATAACAACATTTTGAATTCCTATGATACCATTAATTCCGCACATAATAAAATTTATAAATCCGTTGAGATAGCACTTAAATTAACCTCTCTCCTACACCCTATTTACTATTTACTATTCGCTTATCCCTATTTACTAATCATTCTTATCAACTTATCAGCCCATATTTCGGGAGTATTCTTTTTAGCTTTTTCAACGCTTTTTAATCCCATCGAAATTAATTTTTCAGAGCTTTCATTCATCATTAATTTCATTTTTGATTTCAATTGCTGAATATCACCTGCTTTGTAAATATAACCGTTTACAGCATCTTCAACAAAAGCTGTTTTTGCACCTACTTCATTTGAACAAATTAGTGGAAACCCAGCAGATGCAAATTCATGAACAACCACTCCCCATGGCTCAAAATGACTAGGTAAAACAAAAACTCCAGTTTCTTTGATATAGTGAGGCAAATCTTTCGGCTGAACAAAACCAAAATGTTTTATTTTTTCATGCTTTATCGGATCAATAGTTCCTGTTCCTAAACACCACAACTCCCAGTCGTTCGGACTTTCATTATGAAGTTCAATAAAAGCTTGCCATAAATCTCGAATGCCTTTAAACTCATAATACCTACCAACAAAAATAAAACGTTTTGGAAAGTTTTTTTCTTTTTCAATTCTATTTTTCAAGTATTGATTCTGAAATAAATTAAAATCACAAGTGTAAAACCCATCAATAATGTTTTCATTTTCGAAACCCAATTTACGTGCATATTTTTTTTGTAACTCTCCAGGCACCCAACATTTATTAAAACGAAATTTTAAATAAAATGGACTAATAATGGATGCGAACAGTTGTTTTAGACTTCCTTTCCATTGGTTATCTAAGGTTAAAATTGTAATAGCTTTATTTTTATATTTTTTGCAGACTGCTAAATAATCTTTATCAACCCAGCCACTACAAATAATTATATCGGGATTTATTTTATCTACCAATTGAAGTAGTCTAATTCCACTATAATTATTTTTATCATATACATTTAAACCATTGGGATAATTAAACTGAAAAGGAGCTTCTTGATTCACTTGCCATCTCACAACATGAACATCAGCAGCTTTATTAATAAGCTCTTTACAACCAGCTAAAAAATAATCTGCTATTTCGGTATATAAAAAAAGGATTTTCATTTGCGCCCTCTTTTAATAAAAGCAAACATGAATATTAAAAGTAATGCGGTTACAAATCCAAACCAAAAATAACGATGTAACAACATTTGTTTTGTCAAGTATGGCAATAATCTATAATTAAAATCATTTTCGGGCGAAGAAGAATTTAACCAAAAATCAACATTATAATTTTCAATAGGTTCAATTTTATTCCCTGTTAATGAAATACCGTCAAAAGAAACATTCTTTTTATTCACGGTTACTTTCAACATCGCATCTCTAGGAGTATCTCTAATAGCCGTTTGAATAAAAGTGATACCTAATTCATTGTTTTTATCATAAAAAAAAGAGGAAGCTCCGCCACCCATTGAACCAGACATCCAAAAAATATTTTTATGTTTTATATTTTGAAATAATGGCAATATGTCTTCCGTAAAATTATTTTTTCCTATTGAAGTGCGAGTGTTTTCCAAGAATAATTTTTCGTATTTCAAAATTCGCTCTGCCCATATCGGACGGTGAGAAAAAATAAAAATATTTTTAATATTATCTAAAGAACTAACACTTAAAGTTTGTTTAAAAAAATCAAATTGTTCTCCTTTTATACTACCATCATTAATTTCTGTATTTAAAAAAATATACAGCTCTGAGTTTAATATAAATGAGAAAAAAGTTTTTCCATATTTTTTTTCATATACGTTTCCATTGGATATATCGTGATTCCCAACCACATTAAACATTGGAAAAGAAATTTTATTAAAAAAACTTTTGTTGTAATGATTGATATATTCATCATTAACATCAAGAAACAAATCGCCTAAACTGACTAAAAAATTTGGTTTAATACTATTAAGTGTATCAATATTTGCAAGTAGAGAAGCTGCAGGAAAAGTAGAAATATTATTCGATTGTCCATGAAAATGTCCACTAACAATAAACGAATAGTTTTTAAGTGTATCATTAATTTTTAATCCATTAAAAGGAGAAACCGTTTGAGATTTAACATAGAACGATAAAAAACTCAAAACACAAAATAAAAAAAAGATTGTTTTATTTTTTCTTTTTACCATTTTTCTTAATGATTAGCTCTACATCGTTTATATCTTCTTTTATCTCTGCTCCATCAATATTAATTAGAGACTTTCTTTCTTTCAAGTAGTCTTTTTTTACATTAACTAACTTTATCTTAACAACGGTTATATCTGCATGCCCAGCTGAAGGTTTATTTTTATAAGAAACTAAACCATACTCATTATTTGTTAACTCAATGTCATTTATCTTCACAAGGCTATAATCTTCTGCAGAAACTCCGATATAAGAATTTTTAATTTTCAGGTCATTGGCTATTATTTCAGAGCCATCTTTAAAATTTAATCCCTTATTCATGGAACCACTTATATAAATAGATTTCAACAATACTTTGCTTTTTGTAATATCAATTGCGTTTTCAATGCAATCCTCAAAAGCACAACCCTCGATTGTCCCTTCAGAAAAATCAGCATCAAATCCATCATTTTTACAGTTTTGAAACAAACAATTTTGGATTAAAAATTTTGAACGAATTACATTGATTACATCTTCTGATTTGAAGTTATAAAAACTGCAATTTTTAATTTCTACTTCGGATTCATAAAAAGTAAGAGTACCACTTCTTTTCCATTGAAAATCTGCAATTATAGGAAAGCCTTTAAACACAACATAACTTAAAATAGATTTTTCTGAATTAATTATTTCAATTCCTTGAGATGATGAATCGCTTGATGTAACAGTTATGGGAAAATCAACATTTCCAATAAATGACAAAGGCGAATACGAAATAAGTTTAGCCTTTTTTTTAAAATCTATCACAGCCCCAGCTCTCACAAAAAACACATAGCCTGCTGGAACAACAACATCATTGCTAATAGTAGTTTTATTTGATTTTAATTGAATCATCTTAGTTTTTTCATCTACTATAAAATTTTCATCATTTTCTATTGTAGATTTCTTGTTTTTTAACTCCTCATTTATAAATTCACTATCCGTATGTGGAAATGGAAATAGTTTAACTTCTTTATTTAAGGAAGAACCTAAAATGGAATAGTTAATTTTTAAAGAATCGGAATATGAAGCCTTCCATACAAAATCTGCATTTAATTTAAATTTAACAGTAGTATATACTAAAAAGGAATTTGCTTTTTTACTTGGAAGAATTACATCTTCACTAAGCTTATAATTATTACCATCTATTTGAATAGATTTTATTTCAACCGGAAGTGCATCAATAGCAGCAACTTGAACTGTTGCAATGTTATTTTCAATATTCTGTAAGTAAGCATGAACAGCTTTCGGTGGATTTAATACTCGCTGAATTTGTTTGACTCTTTTAAAATAATCTTCCTTATCAAACTTCTTATACGGAAATTCTTTATAGATAATTGCTAAATTATTTTTGAGTTCTTTATTCGATTCATCAAAAAATGTGGTTAAATAATCTGCAGAACAAATTCGTTCAACCTGTTTTATATATTCTTTGAAAAAAGTCTTATCACTAAAAATCATGGAGTGCCAATCTTCATAGTTTGCAGATGAGTCTAAACTAACAAATTTATATTGGGAGGAAATGTTTTTAGAATTAAGCACGGTAAAACTTTCGTAAGCAACAGGCTCAAGTTTTGCTGTAACAGGGTTATAATAATATTTAATATCGCTCCAATCAATACTATGAACACCGCCAACTAAATCAATTATTGCGTGAAATTTCGCAAGCCTTGGTATGTCAAAAGCCACATCAACAGATATTTGTTTGCTTCTTAAGCCCTCAATCAAAGCAATAGCTTTTAGATAATATTCCTTTTGAACGGAATCTTTTAAAACTTTTTCTTCTCTATAAGCTTCAGGGTTTGCAGAGTAATAAGAAGCGAATTCGTCAAAAGAATTAATTCTCTGATATTCATTATAACGATTTACCCAATATAAATCAGGGTTAAAACGAATAATTGGTCCTGTTAATCTGTTGTTATTTGCTAACAATTCATTTTCGAAATTTTCTTCCACAGCATAAATCCCCCAATCGTCTCCATTAACTTTTACATTAATAAACTTATAGCGTAAAGCAATAACATCTTCTCGTTTCATCAACTCATGATAAAGCCATTCATAAATATATCCTCGGGTGCCAGGATGTTGTAAAGAAAAACGTTTCATACCCATAAAGGTTTCATCGTTCTCTTTAATTTTAACTCGAAACGACCATTTGTTATTTTGCAAGTGATCTGTCATATGCCCTTTTAATCGAAGTTTCGAATTTATTTTTTTTCCATTATATTCAATCACAGCTGATACATAATCACCATCCATATCATTTATAATAACGCCTCTTTCTAAAGCTTGCTTTCTATTTTTTTCTAATTTTTTAAAATCTTTATCTTTTATTTCTATTGAAATTGTTTCAGGTTTTGCATCCCAGCTATTTTTGTAATTAGAAACAACTGTTGAGATAAAATCATAAAGATTATTATAGTTCTTTGACTTAACAATTGAATTAAATTCAAATAGTGAAACAACAGTTAATAAAACAAGAAAAAGCAATACATTTTTTCTTGAAACTATTTTTTTATACATTTTATTTTGTTTTCCGGAGATAAGCATAAAATTAATTTTTCAAGGTTCCAATTGAATTTCAGGTTGAACCTCTTTATTTTCTATTTTATCAAAAAGTATTTCATCATCATTTAACAGCGTAAAAATAAAAACACTTAGAAAAGCAAATGCACTCAAAGAGCCTACTAACCAAGACTCAAATATAGCAGTAAAGGCTATAGTAAACATTATAGGTAAAGCGAATTTCGTTTTTTTAGCCGCTTTTAAAAACAAATAAACAAATGCTTGTAAATATAACAATAAACCAACTAAACCTTGATCCATCCAAAAAGTTAAAAAAGAGTTATGTATCCCACCTTGATGTCCAAGTTTAGATAATTCGCCATAATGCTGTCGCATGTAAAATTCATTATATCCAAAACCTTTTCCAATAAATAAATTATTTTGGATTTGAATCCAAGCAAAATTCCATGCAATGTATCTTCCACTTCCGTTATCAATCGTATTTATTCGAAATAAATCATTTAAACCAATACTGGCTAAAATAGAAATTAAATTATTTGAAATGATTTCCACCACAAAAATTAAAAGTAAAAAAAGTATAAACCCTAAGAAAGGAGATATTTTATAAAATTTTTGCAATAAATAAAAAATAACAATAGCAATAATAGCATTTCGAGAACCAGTAGCATATATGGTGAAAAAAATTATGCAGTAAAAAAATATTTTTTCATTTTTTGTAAAAAGAATCGGTTTGGTGCTATCAAAAATAAAAAATATTATAAAGAACAAAACTGCAACGATACCCATCCCATTAGGATTTCCCATAATACCTCTATATCTTCCTCCTTGAATATAAGCTAAATCATGGGCAAAAAACTTAAAAGCCACACCAAGAAATAGCCCTGTAACCAAAAAGTAGGTAATTGATCTTAAAAAATCGTCACCTTTTTCCCTATAAATAAGAAGTATATAATTAGGGATTATTAAAAATGTTAAAAAATAAGAAATTGTTTTTTGCAGACTAGTTAAAAAAAAAGTTTCGTTCACACTTGTCAGCATTGTTATTACAGAAAAAATAAAAAAGAAACCAAATATTAAAAATAGTTTATTATAAGGTTTAAACGATTTTAAATCAAGAAAAAAGAAAATCGCCAATAAAGTGATATAAACATTCTTTATGGATTTTGCAAATAATAAACTCGGCTCTAAGCTGTCGGATAAAATTAAGATAAAAAGATAACCTAAAATTAATTCTTCTATCCTATATTTTTGCTTTAGAAGAATCATTGATATAGGTAATAGTAAAAAGATTACATTGCCAGCGTATATACCAACTAACAGCCAAATTAATAACAAAAAAATAAACTGTAAATTTGATTTGTAATAGGCTAACATAATTTTATTGATTTTTTAAAAAAAAATCTAATTGCTTTTTTTGTATTTCCATTCTCTTTTTAGAAAATATTTTCAAATCTTCAACATTTTTATCCCAATTTTTAACCGAACCAATTATTCTCCATCGATTTATATGTTCTTGTATTTCTGGAGAATATTTTTTTTGAAAATCATTAATCAGGTGCTCCACTTTTTCATTATCAAAAGTATTTAATAAATGATAATTGAACCTTATTTTAAATTTAGTTAAAAAATCTTGATTTTTTAATAATGAGCTAAAAATCACCCCAACGCTACCTACATGCTTAGCCTTATCAAGCAAATCCAACTCATAAGCATTGCTACTAGTGTACCCAAATCCCCAATCTGTATCAAATAATATCCAGCGCCACCTCCCATCTCCAGCCCTTATGGAATCAGCACAAACAACCTTATTATTATTTCTCCAATATTTCACATTATTGTTTGGCCAATCAGAATTACAGAAATAAACATTGGCAATTATCATATCCATAAAATTTTCGATGTCAATCTTTTTTGAGAGATAATCGTAATTGATTTTCAATGATAGGTCTTTATTTTTGCAAAAATCAAGTAATTTTTCAAATTCTTTACTATCCTGTTTACTGCCGTAAACTAAAGTTCCCATGTTTTCTAATATAGTTAAACTATCTATATTCAAACCATACTTTTCAGAAAAATAAAATTCATCAATTTTTTCTTTCAAATGATGAATTCCCCAATATTCACCATTTATAAAAACAAGCACAGGAATAGAACTTTGAGTTGATAAATTAGTTTTTACCATTAATGACTGCATAAACTCATCTCTAAATAAAGTTTTATCCCAGTCGTTCCCCGAATTTCTTAATACAAAAGAATAAATTTTATTTTTAAAAATGGTGTCTATCTTAATTCCATCAACATGTTCTTTCCCCATTTTTGAATCTAATGAAATTCTTAAAGATTTTTGAGCAAAGCCCCTAGTTGCATTTCCATTTATTTTTGCTTCAGCATAAGTAGAAAAAGAAACTGTATTATTTGTATTTATATATTCAATCCAAATCTTTCTGCCTGCATTTTTTCCCTTAGACAAATAGTTTGCAGGATAAGACCACCATGGCATATCCAAACTATATTTTTTTTTAATATAATCACTCTTGTCTTCATAATTTTTCCCTAAAACGTATATCCCTTTTTTATATGAAAAAAAATCTTCTTTATTAATTACAATAGAAACAACAGGGATAGAATATTCATTTTTTTCCTCTGCATTTATAAAGAATGATTTAATCAGCTCTTTACTTTTAATATTATTAATTTTATCAACGCAAATAGCCCTTAAAATGGTTCCTTTAAAAACATCTCCAATCGGAGGCTTCCATCTAGGAGAAGTGGGAATATTAGATAAATGATTTGTATTATTATTACATTCTATTTTAAAAGGTTTTTTATATTCAATAGAGTTAACTGATGGCTCACTTCCATCAAGCGTATAGAATATTTGAGTAGTATTATTATTATCTTCTAATTTCAATAAGATAGGGGAATTATACAACCCGCTCTCTTGTGTGGAAGTGGGTCTTTCTAGTTTTTCTGATAAAGCTAAAGCAGAATTTATCTTATCTGTTTCTGAATAAAAATAAAACAAAAAAAAGAAACAAAAGAAAGCGGCTAACACAATAAAAAAAAATATTTTTATATATTTCCGATTCAACTCATTATTATTCCTTCTATTAAGTACTGGTTTCATTTTGTTTCTTTAAAAAAGCACACGATCAACACCTGTTAAATATTTTGAATTTTTTGTTAATGTGAAAGGAAAATCATTTGAAATTTGCATGGCTTCTTCAATATCGGACTCTCCATATTTTAATTCAACAATAACAGATTTATCGTTGAGTGTTTTATTTAAGAAATAATTTTGAGTATAGTTAATTTTATAATACTTCAAATTCGAATCAATTGTTACTCTAATTTTTTTATCTTTAGATATATAATATTTTCGAAAATAAGAATTTAACAAAGTAGGATAATTGGCTGATATTTGATTTCTAATACTAATGGGTAAATTATAAATAGCAGCATTTATTTGAGATTGATTAAAGTTAGAATCTAGAACAAATGGGTTTAGTTCATAATTTTTTTTGTAACCTAACAAACCATTTTTTATTTTAAATTCTAACTGAGGACTTTTGATTTCGCCAAAAAGAGATCCATACCATCTTATTCTAATTTTGAGTCTTTCCTTATCTCCAGTCACATTTTCATTATAGCTATGGAAATCTAATGTATCAAAATAGATATTATTAACTGTTCTGGGAGAATATATTTCGGAAAAACAACCAATGTTATACTTTAGAATCTGTTCAACTTCTCCAACAGAATATTCCATAGTTAAGTACTTACGTTCATATCGTAAATTTTCAACCAGTTTCTTTTCGATAGAATTCATTATAATTCTCTGGTATTGTCCATGAAGGTTATAGAAATATCTGGGTGTAGTGTTTTAAGTTCGCTTTTTACTTTTTCCAGTTTTTCAAACGTCTCAAATTCAACAAAAAAAGAAACTTCTATACCATTTGGGGTTTCATCTGATCTTTTAAGTTTAATATAATCACATTCTTTTTTTAAATGCTCTACAATTGTTGTTAGATTAATATTTTGTGGGTCATTCGAGGATATGGTTAGATAAAGATTTTGAGAATCGGTTTTTTGTTTAAGCTTTCCATTAATCCAAATTATTAAAGCAAATCCCATAAAAGCAATTATGGTTAAAATAGACATTCCAGCTCCGCAACCTAATCCAATAGAAATAGTCAAAAACAGATATGTTAATTCTTCTGGCTCTTTTATTGCAGATCGAAATCGAACAATGGAAAGCGCACCAACCAATCCTAAAGACAAGGCTAAAGAAGATTTTACAACAGAAATTATAAACATTGTTGTAATTGCTAAAACCATAAAATTTCTAGCAAATTGTTTTCTATTCGATATTGAGTTTCCATATCTAATATATAATTTTCCAAGTAAAAAAGCTAAAACCGCACAAACAATAAAGCTAAAAATAAAATTAGGAATGGTTTTAGGCGAAAAACCCGAAAGATTGTCTGCTATAAATATTTTTATTTCGTTCATTACTTTAAATTTATATGCTTGTAAATTTAGTACTTTTTACTATAATTTACTACTAACTCGATTTCTTTTATTGTTTGAGAAATTATAAAATTCCAAAGAAACTTACTTTTTATTTTTTCAATGGAGTTTAACTTTAATTTCATTAAATCTTTTCCTTCCATTTGAATAAACTTATTAACAACCTCTTTTAATTGTCTAATATTTCCAGGTTGAATCAATAAGCCATTAGTTTTATCCACTTGTTCCCTCACAGCACCAACATCTGTAGCTATAACCGCAAGTCCAGAAGCCATTGCTTCTAAAATTACAGTTGGCATACCTTCGCTATAACTAGGACAAACTAAAACATCGGCAGTATTAAGAATTTCTTTTATTTTTTCAGCGTCCTTAATACTTCCGTAATATTTTATGTTACTCTGTTTAATTTGTTTATTCTTAGGTATATCGCCAATAAAATCGAAATCAAATTCAATCTGCTTCGTTAGCTTTTTTATAACATTTGACAACTCTTCAATTCCTTTTCTTCTTTCATATCTACCGATAAAAACAAATTTTCGTTTATCATTAAAAACAAGATCGTTTTTTTTCAACCAACTTTCGTCCACTCCAATCGGAATCTCTATAATTTTTTTTTTTGAAACTCCTTGATCACTAATTATTTTACTGAGTTTTCCTCCCAATGAAAAAACAACATCCGCATTTTTCATTGATTTCAATACTGGTCCTTTAAAAAAATATTGTTCCAGCTTTGTTTTAATGTCGGCAGCCTTTTGAAACATTTCCAAACCATGAAAATTAACGCCAATTGGGGCATTAATTTGATTTCTATTTTCAAATAGTTTCATCCCACATAAACCTTGTACATATATAAAATCTGGTTTCTGACGCATTTTTAAATGTTCAAAAATATTCTTAGAATATGCATACATTTCTCGAATATAATGACCAGGGAATTTATCAAATTTTGGAAAAGGGATAAGTATGGAATGAATGTATTTTTTTTCTTTTTCAGAAAAACAGCTTAATCGATTTGCGCCTTCAAAATCAGTAGCAGTATGGTACAAATCCACTTCGATTTTATTCTGAGCAAAATAACGGGCAAGGTAGAATGAATGTTTCTGCATTCCTCCAATAACATAAGGATAGATACCATCGGTTAGTAATGCTATTCTCATTTTTTATATTTTATTCTTGATGACAATTCCTTAGAAGGCTTTTCCACAAAACGATACACTACCCAGGATGCTAGAATAGTAACAAGCACAGCTACTATTATTAATAAAAGTTTAATTAAGGCTGAGGTAGCAGAATGAGCAAAATAATTAAGCAAGAGCATTCCTGTTAAACTATGAAATAAATAAATAGAGTAAGATATATTTCCTAAAAAATCACCTACCGCACTTTTCACATGACTAAAATACATAATTATTAAAAATGTAAATCCTGCAAAAAACAGTGTAGGCAAATTATTGAATATACCAATAAAAACAAGTATTGTAGTAGCTACGGAATATAATTCAATACTTTTTATAATATCTGTTTTATATAAATACACAATTATACCCAATAAAAAAACAGGTAAATGAAAAGGTAAAAAATTAGACTTAAGCAATACTGGTCCTGATAAAAAAAGTATGTAGATAATAATTCTCAGCCATATTTTATTACTGGAAATAAACCCAAACAGCAATCCAATTGCAAGGTAATATTGAAATTCAATTGCCAGCGTCCAATAAACAGGACGTATCCAAGTAGCTCCCTCAAAAAATGGAACCAAGTAACCAAAATGAAGGAGAATTTCTTTTCCTGATGGAGTAATATCCACACCATTATAATGCGGACCTAATGTCCTTGCATAGGTATGAACAATAGCAATAAGCAAAGAAATAAGATAAGGAGGCTCGAGTCGAATCAATCGTTTTGCTGTAAATGTAAAGAAGTTGCGAATCTTATATTTACTGTTATACATGGACCATGGTATAATAAACCCAGAGATTACAAAAAACATTTGAACTCCGTAATGCCCAAATGAAAATATTGACAAAATTATTTCATTAGTAACAAAACCAGTAACTGTGCATACATAATGAAATATACAAACAGACAAAGCAGCAAAAGCTCTTAAAGAATTTAATACGGGAATATTTTTAGGACTATTCATAAATTCTTAAACCAAATTTACTCCAGGAGTTGATGATAAAACCCAAAGGTAATGTTTTCGGAATACTTGTTTTTAATTTTTATCTGAAGGGTTTCTGCATATTTCTTCAACAATTCAATGTCATTAATAAAAAGACGAAGTTTTGCTATTAGATCATTTTCATCGTCTTGTTTAAAAAGCAGTAATTCTTCATTGTGATTAAATAAACTTTTGATGGTAGGAGTATCCGGAGCAACGACAGCCATTTTAGCAGCTCCGTACTCAAATATTTTGTTGGGAGCGCCATACCAGTTTGAACCGGGCATCACACCAATATGTAATTTTATTTTATAATTTAAAAGTTGCTGTCCATCCATAAATCCCGGCATTTCTATAGCTGAAGCATATTTGTTGTTTTTTGCCTGCTGTTTTATGTTTTCATAATCCATCCCATTTCCCAATAAGAACAATTTTACATTGTGTCCTTCATTTTTTAATGTTGTAAAAGCTTTTAGCAGAAGATCTACTCTGTGCCATTTAAGAAAAGAACCAATAAATCCGATATTTATAACACCATCATCGATTGTTTTATTTTCAACATATTCAAAACGTGTATAATCAACATTTTGATGAATGAAACAAGGAAGCGGGCGATTGAATTTTTTCGTCAGAAAATTTTTAACAGCCTCAGAATAAACTACAATTGCCTGTGATTGAAGCAGGCTATATTGCTCTAGTTCGGCTGCCTTTTTTTTAAAGAACAGCTGTCCGGTATGAAAAAAAGCATGTTCTTCCAATACAGGGTTGTCGTAAACCAGTAACAAAGGTTTCTTGTATTTTTTCGATAACTTGTAGCCTATATCAGAACCATAAGTATAAAACTCTACTATTTTATCAAAAGGTTTTCCATTGTCAATATTGGTATATAAGCTCCCCAACCAGGAATACATGCGTTTGTCTCTCCAATACTCTTTAATAAATGCCGGCAGAAATTTTTTGAAAGAAGATTGCCCGCTTGCAACCACCGACCTAGTTTCCTGTTCGGGAATAGAATCAAATTCAATCTCATTGATTCTTACGCCATATCCATTTTTAACAAGGATGCCTGCCAGACAATGGATGTAGGAACCTAAAGCCGACTGACGATTAAAAATTTCATCAGTGCTTTTTGCATATACGATTAGAATTTGTTTTTTCATTTATTCAAATCTAAACATAGGCATTATCGGGGTGAATTTAAGTTCGCCACCTTTCACTATTTTTTTAACTATCCTATATAAAAAGACATATACAATGTAAAGAGGATTATAAATTGTATTCACCACAAAACTTGTGAAAGCTTTGGGAATTTTATAATGATACACCCAGCTTAGTTTTGTTGTTTCCCGTCTGTAATGAAAAGCTTCAGGGTAACCACCGCCAAAATGCATGATTGCCGGTGTAACTTTTTCTCCATGCTTATAAAATTCGCAATATCCTTTTAATGCGTCCATTTTAAAAACTCCGCTTTGTCCAACGGGAGTGTACATTCCTTTTGCCGAATCATCTATTGGTTGCATATTATGCATTGCCATTGCTATTGACATAGCAGGCTCATCTCCTGCTTGCCCGCTGAATTTCCATAAATTCAATTCATCGTATTTATTATAAAATATGTCTAAAGCTTCATTAAAAACACGTTCGGACTTCTCTCCTTTTTCAAAATAATAGACTCCACCATTAAATGTCGGCAAATAATTGATGTCGAGTTTTGATTTTAAAATTTCGACAGTTGTTCCTAACAATGGTCCTGCCGTTATATTTTTTCCAATCACACTTACTGGATGTTCATCAAAACGCTCAAAAAGCCAATCGATAGAATCTATTACCAAACAATCCACATCAATAAACATGGTTTTAGTAAACGGACTGTATTTATTCATGTATAATTTTTGGCTGTAACCAACACCAAAAGACTTATCAATAGGAATGATGATATCATAATATTTTTTTAGTTCCTCATCCTGAGAATCAGTAACCAGGGCTCTTGAAATATGAGGATTGCTTAAAGCAAGTGAAACAGCAATTTGGCGAGCCATGTGTATATAGCGTTGTTTGCCTTGGGCAATGATGAGTATTCCGCGTTTTTTATCCATAAATATTAATTATTTCCAATCAATATTTTGCTTTACTACTTTCGCAGGATTACCTGCGATTAAAGTGTTATCAGGAAAATTACCTTTCACAACACTTCCTGCAGCTATTACACAATTATTTCCAATATGAGTGTTTTTCAAAATGGTAACATTGCATCCTATCCAAACTTTATTTCCGATAGAAACTATGCTGTTCTTCTGTTCCCGCTTTTCAGTACCATGCATTTCATGATGATCATCATCAATAATTGTTACTCCCCAACTTATCGCACAATCGTTTCCTATAGAAAGAGAGTTCACAGCTTCTATATGCATATCGGACGTAAAATAAGTGTTATTTCCAATACTAAGTTTTGCACTATCTTTTACAATTAGATTAACTCCCGGACCAATAGAAACGGAATGATCAATATTTATATTTGAATTTTCACCAAAATAAATATTGATTGGCAAACATGATACTACTGCACTTTTTTTATCAGGATTGCCTAAACTAATTCTCCCACCCAATTTTATTTGAGCAGTACTTCTAATTTTTATTTTTGATGTATGCCAAATCTTAAAGGGCAAATAAATGCCACTCAACTTGATATAATAAAATGAATATAATTTTAGCCTCATATCTATTTTTATACAATATTCCTTACAACTGGAATTCTTCTAGCAATAATAACTAAAATCAGTGAAATTAAATAAACTATTACCGAAATAATTAGCGTTCCAATTAATGGACCTACCTTAAATGATAATTGATGAATATTGGGGAATAATTCAAATATTATAGGATGAATTAAATAAATTCCCAATGTATTCGGAGCGATAAACCTAATAATTTTTTCAAATGTAAAAGAAGTAGGATTTTTGTAATAAAAAAACAAATAATATACCGCAAGAGACATTAACATTACATTTATGCTTAAATATGAGTAAAAATATCCTGTATCATGGTATATATAAGTACCTATCATCGTAACTAAAATTGAAAAAAATAAAATAATCCAAACTCTAATTACATTGTAAGTGGTTATTCTAGTATAGTTTGCAATATAAAAACCTGCCAAAAAATAACCTAAATATTGAATAAAAAAATTAAACATGGAATCATTCCCTAAAACTATTGCTCCAAACCATTTATTGGGTAAAAAATAATCTAAAAATACAGGAATAACAACCACAGATAATGAAAAAAAAACGAAATATTTAATCAAGTTCTGTGATGCATTTTGAATAAATACTTTTAAAATTGGGGTTGCCAAATATAAACCAAAAATTAAAAACAAAAAATATAGATGATAATATGGTTTCCCCAACAAAAAGTTATTTACCACATTACTAAGAACTAAAGGACTACCATTCAAATATTTTGCTCTAAAAAAAAAATACAAATAATAAATGGCAGACCACCCAATTAACGGAAATAATATTCTTTTCATTTTTTTATTTAAAAAATCTCTCAATGATTGAGATTGAGATGAAAGCAATAAAAAACCACTAAGCATTACAAACAAAGGAACTGACCAACGAACCAACGATCCAGTAAAATTTGAAAAAGCCCAAAATGCTGGAATTTCTTGACTATATATATTTAGAAAAAGGGCATTAATATGAATTACAACAACAGCAAAAGATGCCCATACCCTTGCCTTATCAACCCAATATAATGATTGATTATTCATTTGTTTTTAATTTTCTTAAAAATTCAGCTAATCTCTTCACCCAAAAAAATCGATATAATTTTTCTTTATTATTAAGCTGCAATTTAGTACAATTTCCACTTATTATGTCATCTAAAAATTTTGAAAACGAATCATAGTCATTGCTAATTCTAACATTTGGTGAAATATCAAGAAATAATTTCAAATCATTCTGAGGGTTTGGGCTAGTAATAATAAAATTACCAGAATATAAATACTCTTGAGTTTTTCCTGAAAATCCAGTATACCTCCCATTCCAAATAGGCAAAATCAAGGCGTCAGCCTCTTTCTGAAGGAATAACGATGTAGAATAATTTGATTTTGGTAAAAAATGAATAAAAGGAAGTGGTTCGATTTCATTCATGCGATTTTCTGATAGCCCTAAAAATATTATTCCTACATTTTTATTGTTTTCAGTATTAAACTTACTTGTTGAATTTATAAAAAAAGAAACATTTTGACCTGGATACAAAGTTCCTGCGTGCAATAATATTAAATCATGTTTAGAGTGGATTTTCCAAAATTCAGTTATTTTTTTTTCTTCAATATCTCCATTTTGCGACAACTCCTCTACGCCATTATAAACAATGCATGAAGGAATCCTCTGTAAATTCTGTGACGTTTTCAAAAGAAAATAATCTTTCATTCCTTCCGTAGAAAAAATAAGCCCCGAAGATCTTTTGAGCATAGCATTTAAAACTTTTTGCTTCATTGTTAAATGAAAAGAAACATCTTTTTCATTAATATAACTATCTCTGAAATCAATCAGAAAAGGAATTTTATATTTTTTAAATAGCTTATTAGCTAAAAGCATTGAAACAGGAGGACCATAAGAGGCAATAACAAAATCATATTTATTATGGCTCAACTCATTATCGAAAGCATTCAAAGCATATTTTATCCAACCATAATGAAATACGTCTATATTTAAATAATTATAAAGCCCCTTAACAATAGCTGGTAATTTATTTGAGAAATCCAACTTTTCATTGTTTTCATCAAAATTGGTATATATTACATTGTTAATTTTAAAATAATCTTCTTTAAAATCTTTTGCCGATTGGTTTCCCAAAAACATACTTTGTCCTTTTTGTTGCTCTGAGTCATAATATCTGGTAATCACATCTACAGTAAAACCGAACTCAGTCAGATATTTTTCAAATGCTTTTATTCTTAGCGCAGCGATAGTGTTAAGTGGAGGATAATACAATGATAAAAGTAGAATTCGCATAAAAATAAAATGCTAAAGATTAATTATTGGTTCAAATACAAACCATCTCATTTTATTTCCCCTTCCTTCATGTATTATTTTTTCAAATTGCTTTTTAAGCACCGATTTCCATAAGGTAGTAATTGTAATATCTTTTATAGTGCGTTCTTCCTGCCATATTTCGGTTAATTTATGTGTTTTTGAAAACCTATTTTTAATCGTATTTCCCAAGATTGGTGAAACAGTATCATGTATTTCCACCATAATATAACATTTTGAAAGTGCTGGAACAATGTCTGGATTTAGCAATTGTAGCTCTGCACCCTCCACATCCATAAAAATCAATGTTTTTTTAGTCGGCTTTATGGCAGCTTGTAAATCTTCGGGAAAACACAGTTGTGCCTTTATTGAAACTCGATTAGCAACATTATTTTTCTCTGCCATTTTTTGCATCAAATAGCAACCATAAAAACCGGGTTCAAAAGCAAGAATATTTGCATCCTTGCATTTGGTTGCAAAACCAACCGCAAAACAACCTTCTCCTCCTCCTACATTAATGATTTCTTCAAAATTTATTTTTGAAAGTTCATTAATTTTGGGTGTCAATTCTTTTTCATAGATTCCTAATAATTTAGGAAAATATGCTCCTCCTGTACTATTTTCGATATATTGCAGCCCTTTAAAAGGTCCATCAATTACATTCAAATCTGTTTTTCTATAGACAGTATTGGTTGCAATATAAGACCCTAATGTTCTTCGTTGAAGCAAGCAATTCTTAAGAATTATTTTTAAGGTGGACAACTTCATATTACTTATTAATTTGTTATTCTTTTTTTAAAAAATTCGTGATCTCTATGAATCTTAAATCAGCAGTATTAACCTTTTTTAATCGTTTCTGAAAAATTTGCATAAACTTTTTCCGCATTAAAATTTTCTTTCCAGAAGTTCCTTACATTTTCTCTAAATATTTTTGAATTCTTAGAACTTATTCTAAATTGGCTAATAAGCTTCGCAACCTCTTTAACCTCAAAATTTTTAGTTATTAAAAAACCTGTTTTCTCATTCACTATCTCAGAAACTCCACCAACATTTGTAGCAACAATAGGTATTCCAAAACTTATTGCTTCCTGAATTGATACAGGTAAACCTTCTGTTTCGCTAGTTGTAATAAATAAATTCACCGTATTTGTTTTATAAAAGCTTATTACTTCCTGATTACTTACCCCTCCTTTAAATGAATATTTTACATTTATTGGTAATAATTCTTTTGCAATATTTTTTATTTTATCAGCACATTCACCATCACCAAAATGAATCCAATGCATTTCAAACTTAATATTTTTAAGGATTTCAACAATCAAATGAACTCTTTTTAAAGGAATTATGCTTGAGCAAGATACTAAAGTAAAGGTAGTCTTTTCGTCAAACTTTCCTTCACCATTGTCGGTTGTTCCCCAATATTTTGCTACTACCTTATCAGGAAATATTTTTTTTTTTTTAATGTACGCTTCTCCCATTTTTGAATTCGGAAATATTCCGGAAGCATTTTTATAAATAAAATAACGGAAAGGTAAATAATTACCTACATATCTTTCATCATAAATATCAAAACCACCGCATCTAAAAACAAAATTTTTAATGATTTTTTTTTCTTTTAAGACGGATAATGCCAATGCCCAATCATTCATCCAGTAAGAATAAAAAATAACTTCATCTAAAGGATGCTTTATTGATCGAGCAATCAATTCTGCATCATGTATACCCCTAATTAATAGTGAATTTAAATACCGAATGTTTTTAATAAAAAAAAGTTTATTTGAACAATTCACAAACTCAAACAAGTGAGTTTTTGCAATAAAAAAATAATTATTTATTAAAATTGATTTTGAATGTATGTTTTCTCCATAATTCATTTTTACTACTTCTGCATTAACCACAAGATTCCGACATTCCGAACTTCTATTACTGTGAGGAAACAAATATATTTTCTCAAAATAATTGGAAGAAACTGGAATTTCATTTTCAATAAAACTTTCTCCTTTCCCAAAGGGAAATTCGGCAGTAAAGAAATATAGAAACTTGCTCATAATACTTAACAATAAATTAATTTAACCAAGTTGATTTATAATGCCCAATGATATAGCGAATTTGTAATTTAGAAATATTTTTTGTAAACCACCAATATTTTACTACTTCCTTCCAGCCATTTTTTACAACTTTAAAAAATAGTTGCTGCCAATTTAGATTTAAAACATCGTTCAATTCTGAAACAGCATAACTTTTTTTCAACTCATTCTGTCTGCGAATTTCATTAGTATAATTTATTAAACCATCAATTCCTCCTATTGTTTCTGTGTTTCCACTGAGTTCAATGTGCATATTCAACCTTTCTTCTGTTAAGGGAATCCCGAGATCAATCAATAGTTGTTTATACACCAAAAACAATCTTACTTTCCTTGTTTGCCAGTTGTTTATGGTAATATTTTGCCCTTCCATTCTGTATCGAAGAAGGACTTTATCAATTAATGCTATTTTACTTACTTTTGCTAAGCGAATCCACAATTCATAATCTTCAATATGAATAAAATTCGAATTAAAATTCAGTCTATTTTTTCGAATCTTCTCCATTCGCATGATGACGCTTGAGTGAGCGATACAATTCCCAAATAATAAAGATGCTGAAATCGCCTCATGAGTTGTAGGGAATTTTGATGTTTTTTGCACCTGTCCAAAATATTCAACCTGAGATGCACAAAGGCATACATCTGAATGTTTTTCCATAAATTTAAACTGCTCTTCAATCCTTTCAGGCAATGAAATATCATCTGCATCCATTCGCACCAAATACTTACTCTGAATAATTTCAAATCCTTTGTTGAGGGAATAAATCAATCCTTTGTTTATTTCATTCTTTACATAAATAATTCGCTCATCTTTATAAGAGAGTATTATTTTTTCAGAGGCGTCAGTTGATCCGTCATTAACAATATAAAAATTAAAATCTATGTACGTTTGGTTGAGGATGCTTTCAATTGACTGGCTAAGATATTGCTCTGCATTGAATACTGGCATAAGAACTGAAACGAGTGGACTTCCTTTCATAGTCTTATCCAACTTTTTGGTATTAAATCTGTTTCATCCTTTTCTGAATTAATCATCCATTTCAGAGGTGCGACTACCAATTTATCGGGGCTTTCAGAAAGCCAAGCAGCCCACCAAGCAAATGTACTATTGGGAATGATAAAATGCTTGCACAAGGTCATCAATTGCAGGTAATTACTAATTTTTTCTCCATTGTGTTCATTCAATACAAAACGAGTTGGCAAATCAAAAACAAGGTTGTTCTGACACCACTCTATATCATCTGAGAAAATAAACAATTCTGGTTTATGTACTTTCTCTTTAATGAATTTTACAGCATTAAAGTAATACATTTCTTCTACAAATCCATGTATGTTTTTACCTAAATCCTCCTCCACAAAATCTGTTCTACGAACATGTAAACAAACAGAATTAGACATTTTAATTTTTTCGGCTAATTCATTTGAAATCGGTAAAATTTTATTCTTGAATATGAATTCTTTACGAATGTCTTCCTCTATCTCAGAAAAATAGGCAGGCGACTGAAAATAGCCTTCCAGATATATATTTGAAGTTATCAATTTATATTCAGGATGATATTTAAGAGAATAATCAATTAGATGATGAGGAAGTGAAAGTTTTCTTTTTAATGTTATTATTAAGTTCAATGATTTTCCATTGGGCGAAACACCTGAATAATAAGCTATTTCTTCTTTAGTTGCAATAACCTCTTCTGACACATTAAAAATCGTTAAATCGAATTCTCTGAATACAATTTTTTTTTTTTCTCTTCTGTCTTGCAAAAAACTTAAATCTAATTTCAAAGTTTTTCTGTTTTTTTTAGCTAGAAAAAATCCAAATGCATATTGAAACATTTGATTCCCCATACCACCCATTAATTTTACAATTACCATATCTTATACTTTCTATGCTACCTGTATCATTTCAGTAATAATCTGAACCATCTATTAGTTATACTTCCAATCTAAAGACGGCTTTTGAATTTTTCTACATCACTCACATACGTAATATAATGCTCAATTCTGTTTTGATCAAGGATACTACATTTTACCCAACTATTTTCAAGCAAAGGCAATTCATTGCAACAAATCTATATGCTTTTTCACAAACATCAAATACCATGAATAAGATAACTTTTTTCTGTTTTTTTTATTGAATACATTTGCAAAACAATTTAAGTATTAAATTCACATTTTAAAGATACAAAAAATGGTACAATCGCAAGAAGAATTTCCTAAAATTAGCATTATTACTCCTTCATTCAATCAGGCTGAATTTCTTGAAAAGACTATTGTATCTGTTTTGAATCAAAACTATCCTAATTTAGAATACATAATAATAGATGGTGGTAGCAAAGATGGAAGTATTGACATTTTAAGAAAGTATGAATCGAAAATTCATTTTTGGGAAAGTAAAAAGGATAATGGACAAAGCCATGCTATTAATAAAGGTTTATCTATTGCAACGGGCGAAATTGCAACATGGCTGAATTCTGATGACTATTTCTTGCCAGACACTTTAAAAAAAGTGTCAGATATATGGAAAAGAAAACCGTTCAATTATTTAGTAGGCAATTGCTATTTTGTTGATAAAAATGACAATTTACTAGACTCTCAGATAAAAAGCAAACTAATAAACAATAACGAGTATTTACCATGTACAAATAACTGCATCGTTAACCAGCCAAGCTCTTTCTTTAGTATGAAAATTTATAAAGAATTGGGACCCTTAGACGAAAAACTGCATTATTCAATGGACGTAGATTTTTGGCTAAAAATTGCAGCACACAATTATAAATTTGAATACGTGGATGAATATTATACTTATTTCAGGCGCCATCAGGACGCCAAAAGTGCTATAGGGAACATCCATTTTATTGAAGACACTTTACAAAGTGATTTCGTTAAGAATAATCTGAAGATTATCAATCTTGAATTTTATAAAAAAGTAAAAAAAAGTTGTATTAATTGTTTGTTCTTAAACTTGCGAATGAACCATAATTCAGCTAAATTATTTAAAGCATTTTTCTTTTATATTTTTGAAACACCAGACATTGCAATCAAACATTTATTTCTATATGCAGTCGTAAAAACGCAATTATACTTTAAAAGCAAGAATTAATTTAAAATAACAATATATTTTAGTTGGTGCACTTGACTTTTACCATCAATTCAAGCTTTTAAAATATAATTAAAACAACTGATTAGGTATTCCTTCCATCTATTTTACAGTAATAATGAAATTACTTAATTATAATCTTTTGTATTTCTCTTTTATTATTTTCTTTAGAATATATTTCTAAAAAATATATTCCTGAATTTAAATTTGAAACTTGCACTTTAGAAAGAGAAGATGTTATTTTTATCTGACTTAATGCAATCCCACCAAACAAATTGTAAATCGTTAAAAAGTAAGAGTCATTTGGTTTGAAATTCGGAATTTCAATGTTTATAAAATACTCAGTAGGATTTGGAAAAATCAAAACTTTTTCATCATTATCCTTAAGAACAGTGGACGTAATTATTGGGTAGTAAAATCTTCCGATAAAACCGTCCCATCCATTGTATGATTGTTCTGTAATTGTATCAAAATTAAAATATGGAGTTCCATAAAATTCTCCACCAACATAATATTTCCCTGTAACATCAGAACAAACTCCTCTTGCAACAAATGCAGAGTTGTTTGAATTGCCAGTTAACTTATTCCAAACTATATTTCCAACCGTATCGAAAGCGGTAACGTAGCCTGTTTCATGGGTGCTGTCCAGAAGGATTAAAGCTCCATCAAAATCGGAATTTCCAATAACATACCCAGAGATTAGCACATTATTATTCCTATCAACATGTAAATCATCCGAAGATAAATCATTTGGATTTAAAGGAGAAACTATATTATTGCGAATTGTTTTTACCCATTTAAAATTTCCGTTAGCATCATATTTAGCAATAAAACTATCGGCTTTTGCATTTGCAGTAGATGCTGTTGATGCCCAACCGAGACTATTAATAGTTGTTGTGCCAAATGTCAAATCATTTGCATAAGTACCTGCTATATATATATTTCCATTAGAATCGAAATCTACAGAATTTGCCTGATCTTGGTACGCTCCAATTGCAGTTGTTGCCCATATAAAATTACCCAAAGTATCCATTTTAATCAAAAAGACATCGCTCCAAGAAGAACTGTTACCAGGGAATGTAAGAGCATTCACATATAGAGTTCCTCTATAATCACCAGTTAAATAAACATCGTCATTTTTATTTATTTTTATATCCTGACCTTCACTTAAATATTGAGCACTAAGTGTTTTTACAAAGAGACAAGTCCCGATAGAATTAAATTTAGCAATAAAAGCCAAAGTTTTTCCAGCGGTACCAAAAGATATTCCATCAAAACTAGTAACACCCCCTACATAACCTGTTATATAAGAATTGCCAATAGAATCGACTGTAACGGCATACCCTTTGGAAGCCATCGAAGAATTTCCAGCTGTTTTTGCCCAAAGACAAACCCCAGAACTGTCATATTTTGCTAAGAAAATATTCCTATTACTAGCCCCTCCATATCCGATTATTTGAAATGTTCCAAAATTTGCAGTATCGGTATAATCACCTACAACATAAGTATTACTGTACTTATCTACAGCTATGTCTCTTCCCCAATCTGCTTCCTTACCACCATCTCTTTTTACCCAAACCAATGTTCCATCAGAACGATATTTGGCTACAAAAACATCTGTTTGGTTTACCGTAATATATGGAGGAGACTGAATATTTGTTCCCGAACCAAAAGTAGAATTAGCTTTTACCCTACCTGTAGTATAAATATTACCATAAATATCATTTGCAATGGACCAGCAGTATTCGTTACCACCTGGTCTAATTGTTTGAACCCATTCCCAATTTTGAGCATTTACATTTATGTAACTTGTAATAAGTAAAATTAAAATAGCACTGTTGGTTTTCATATTTTAAACTTTTTTTGCATTTGTGTCAAAAACAATGTGCTAATTTAGTACAAATGCAGGTATTTCCCAAAATATCATTTATAATAGTGGATTTTATATAAAAAGAGCTAAAAATGTTAATGATATGTACAACCTTAACTGCGTTAATCCCTGTTTTTTATTAAAAAATTGGTATAATGAACTCTTAAAGTTGCATATTTTATAGTTCAACCCATCAAGGTGATGGCTAAATCTGAGTTTAGTTTTAAACAATCTTTATAAACATAAAACTTTTAAAAAATAGTTCAAAAAAACACTATGAGTCCAACTCTTTTACGATTTTTAAAAAAGTTTGACCAAACTTTTTTACATTACTGTGATAATCAACCTTTAATTTTTCAGGTTCTTCAACACTAAATTTTATTAGTAAGTTTGCTAATTCAGTAAAATCATTTGGCTGAAAAAAAGAAACATTATATTTTAATTGTTCTTTATGAAGTTCTATATCAGATGCTATCACGTATTGATTCATTGACTTTGCATCTTCAATTACTGTACTCCAACCTTCAAATAAAGATGGTTGTATTACACTTATCGAATTATTCATTAACTGCAATTGATCTTCTCTGTCAATAAAACCTAAAAACTTTACACAATCTTCAATCCCGTTTTCTGATATGTAATTCTTTAATTCTCCAAAAAAAGCAGGATTTCTATAATCAACTTCTTTTCCTGAAAAAACTACCAGTAAATCCTTAGCGCCTTCCGCCTTCAAAATTTTAACGGCCTTTAAAACTGCTATATGATTTTTATGCGCCCACACCTGATTGGGGCAAAAGAAATAAGGCTTATCAATACTGTATTTAACAAACAACCTGTCGGTAGAAATACTTTTGTAGTTGGGGTGAGTTACTGCAAACTGCAATACAAATGTTTTGGATCTCGAGCTTGGGTATATTTCTTTAAAATGCTCTAGTGCATTATTACTGCTAAAAACAATTGAACAAGAGTTATCGGCTAATGATTGTTGATAGGCTTTGCGTGATTGTATTTCCTCTTCAGAAAAGAACTGCGGTAAAAAATGTTCCTGAAAATCGGGAATCCAGAATAATTTGTTTTTTACATCAGAAAAATAAATGTGTGTTGATGCTGGAAAAAGCAAATCAAGCTTTATGCCTAAGCGTTTGTGTGTCTGCTCCCTGTTTATAATATTTTTTCCAACCAAAAGACGAGATATTTTATTTACAATTCGCTCAGGTAATGTATAGGTCACCCAAAAATCTTTTTCAAATAGTTGTTGGAATTTTAAATAAGGGTAACCGGTATTTTTTACTGTCTGAAATTCCTCCTGAGAGTGCGACAAAATAATGAGCTCTGGTTTAGTTTCATCACTTTGTTTATTTAATGCCTGAATTAAATTTATAATGTAGTAGGCTCCTGCTACCCAATCTTTATTGTAGCTGTATACAAGTCCTATTTTAAGCCTTTTAGCCATTCACACTCTTTTTTTATCCCTTCAACAAAACTATATTTTCTTGAGTACCCCAATTTCTGTATTTTGCTAATATTCGCTTTCCAATTGATTGGATCACCAATTTTTTCTTCACCCGAAAATACAACATTTCCAAACCATCCTAATTCTTTTAAGAATATATTTACGGCATCCTTAATTAATATTTCTTCACCATTGGCTACATTATATACTTCTCCCTCAAATTTTGCATTTTTCATTATTACTTCCACAATTGCAATCACATCATGAACGTAAATAAAATCACGCGATTCCAATCCTGTTCCAAACAAACGGATGGATTGGGAGTCCATAGATTTCTTGTAAATATCCCAAAACAATTGCTTTTTTAATCCATCGCCATAAGCGGAAAAGACTCTTAAGCTAACGGTTTTTAAATTAAAAAAACGATGATATTCATGCAACAATTTTTCACTTAATAATTTATGATAGCCATAGGGAGATAATGGATTGGTTTCTTCACTTTCAGCAACTGGCAAAACTGTTGGATTACCATAAACAGCAGCACTCGAAAAATTAATGAATTTGCAATTAACCGAGTGATTTTTAATTGCTCCCAAAAGGTTTATTACCAAAGAAACGTTTAGCTCAAAATCTTTTTCCGGATATTGAAAGGAATAGTTTACATGTGCCGAGCCTGCTGCATTAATGCAAAAATCAAATTGTTGCTCAGAAAACGGTTGATTAAAATCATTGTTAATCGACTTCAGATCAATGTAATTTTGTTCTTCAGATTGAAAGATATCACAGCCCACAACCTCATGACCGAGTGTGGAAAAATGAGTAGCGCAATGCGAGCCTATAAAACCTTTAGAGCCAATTACAAGAATTTTCATTTTATTTTTTTATTGCTAAAAAGGTATACATCCTACCCGGTACATTATTTTCATCATGTACCTTTCCTAGCTTATTTACAACGTATTTCAAAGCAAGATTCCTGAAGATATCTATTTTACCTATTGCACCCAACCTCTTTTTCACAATTGAATCTGCAAATCCTTTGCTTTTCGCCTCTGCATTTTCCTTCTCTGTCTTACTTAAAGGAAAATAATTGATTACACTATCAAAATGTTTTAGTTCTTGTTTTATTTCCAAACCAACGTTAACCATTGCGGATTTATATTCCATTGAAGTGAACGCATTTTCTCCTCCATAAAATTTCTGTAAAGGATGGTTTTCTAAAAACCACTTTTTATCAGCATCGTTAAACACCACATGATCTCTAACAGTAATAAGCAATCCTCCTTTTTTTAAAACTCGCGCACATTCTTTCAAAAACTGTTTGAGATTATATGCATGATGCATGCACTGTCTGGCATAAACAATATCAAAGTTATTATCAGGAAATTTTAATTCCTCTGCAAATGCTTGATGTATGCTCAAATTTGATAATTGATAATGTTCTTTTAATTTTTCGATTGCCCCTGCACCAATGGTTTGACTGGGATCTGGTTCAACTGAAACTACCTGAACACCATCAAGAGCAAATGCAGCAGAACTAATTCCATTGCCACTACCAATGTCGAGCAGGTTTGAAGAAGGTGTTAATGGTACATACTGTAATATTAATTTTTTCGTTTCAATATACTCTTCACTGTTCCTGAAGCGTTCTAAATTTAAAGGAAGATCAGCCTCAAAATAAGCCAACTCAACAAGTGCTTTGTATTCGGGTTTTGTACGTATGAATTGTATGGTTTCCTCCCAAGTCATTAACAGTTTTTTATGAATTCTATACAAGCAATACTTCTGCAATGGGCTGCACCATCAATACCTTTGCCTTTTCCAGTATGAGGATTATACGATTCTATTTGAGACAATTCATCCTTAGTAGCAAATCGCCAACCACTTTTTTCATATTTTATAAATTCAACTATGAATTTTCCTCTATCAAGAAACAAATTAAGTATCTTTTGTAACATTTCATCATCAAACTGTTGAAAAAAACCGTGATATTCATATTTACCAAACGGAAATGTGATCAATAGTTTTCCTCCAGGTTTTAATACTCGTAACATTTCCCTAACTGCTTTTAAAAATTCATAAGATTTTTCTTCCTTTGTATTTTTTTCGTCATAACCGTATATAGAATTATCCATATCAATATGCTCTATGGTCGATTGGGATACTATTTCATCGAAAGATTCTTCTTTAAAATAGAGATTCCTTAAATCACCATAAACATAACTAATTCTATTTTTGAAAAAACAATTTTTTTCAGGATAAAAAGTATATATAGTTAGATCTTTCTTTTTGATTTGAGGATGCTCAACTACAAAATCAAAATTAAAAGTTGAACCGGCATCAAGAATTATACTTTTGTTTTCAGAGATCTTTGAAAATATCCACGGATATTCAACACTTCTTTCATCTAAACCAACAGCATAGTTATCAGGCAATGATTTGTTTTTAAAAAACGAAAGGGATTTAGTAGAATTAATTTCATTTTTAATAAACTGATACTTGTATTCTTCATACCCTTTAGACCAGGGGATTCTTCCGGCATTGACGTAATTATTTACCTTTTCTTCCAATGAAAGTGGTTTAGAAAAGGAAGGAAGTATACTGGCTGCCTTATTCTTTAGCTTATCTGTTATTTTTTTCATTTTATATTTTTTATTAAAACAGCCGGGTTACCTGCAACTATAGTAAAGTCTAATACATCTTTGGTTACAACACTTCCTGCTCCGACAATTGCTCCCTTACCAACTTTTACACCTTTTAATATAGATACATTATAACTGATCCATGCATGATCTCCAATAAAAATCGGTCGAGTTGCGACATCCCGTTTTTCTTTTGAATGCCCTTTTTCAACCATCTTTTTAAAATTAATTGCTCTGATATCATGGTCTATTTCATGGGAATCAGTATCAATAATATTGCAATTATGAGATACTAATACATTATCTCCAATAATTATTTCGTTTTCAGACCAAATCCTTGTTCCTTCTCCAATATAAGTATCAGAGCCTATTTTGATATTACCTCCACTAGCAAATGTTAGCAACTCACCTCTAATATGTGAACCATTTCCTATTTCAATAGCGGATTTAACATTTCTAAAATTAAACACTTTTGCCTCGCTATAAAAATAAGATTTTTCTCCAAGAATAACATTCCTACTACACTTATTAATTCTACTTTGATTTAATAGCAAGGAAATTTCTTCAGCCGAAATAATTTTCAATAAAATATTCTTTAAAAATTTTTTAATCATTTTCTTCCTGTTCTAACTATAACTCCCAAATTTCTTTCATAATTAAGCTTCCATAATTTTGTCCTTCGAACAATGCTAATTTTGAACCATCATCATGAATTTTTATTGGACAAACATTTTCTACAACTTCATAATTTTGCTTTCCAGGAACGAATAGAGCAATGATAAATGAATAATTATTTGGGGCGATCATCCCTGGTTGAAAGATAACTTTTTGGTTATATGTATTATTTATTTTTTTAAATTCAGCAACATCTTTTACAACTGTAAAAACCCTGTTTTGAACATTATCAGTTAAAGCCACCCCAAGCTTAAGCCCAGAAATTTGACTATTTGCCTTAAAAACAATTTGCATTGAAATGGATTCCTCAAAAGAAAAATTGGAAGTATCCTCTCCTTTTAAATTTAAAGGTCTTACTTCTGTAATTACATTCTCCTTTTTCAAATTTTCCGGAGTACAGGTATAAATAAACTGTGCATCATTTCCATCCAGATTCAAATACTGATCAACTATTTTTTTTGTTGCCCCGTCAGCAAATATATTTCCAGCCTTTAACAATATAGCTCTATCACATAATTGATTTATAATTCCCATTTGATGACTTACAAACAAAACAGTTCTTCCTGCGCTACTCACATCTTTCATTTTACCAACACATTTTTTTTGAAACTCCGCATCTCCAACTGCCAACACTTCATCCACAATTAAAATTTCAGGTTCCAAATGTGCTGCTACTGCAAAACCTAAACGCACCATCATTCCTGAAGAGTAACGTTTTACTGGAGTATCCAGATATTTTTCAACTCCGCTAAAGTCAACAATTTCATCCAACTTACTTTTTATTTCGACTTTGGTCATTCCCAATATGGCCCCATTCAGAAATATATTTTCGCGACCTGTTAATTCTGGATGAAACCCTGTACCCACTTCAAGTAAGGATGCTATTCTGCCTTTAATTTTAATATTACCTTCTGAAGGCAGTGTAACTTGAGACAAAAGTTTTAATAAAGTAGATTTACCTGCTCCATTTTTACCAATAATGCCAAGTACTTCTCCTTGTTTCACATCAAAGCTGATATTTTTTAAAGCCCAAACCCAATCGCTTGCCCCTTTAACAGAACGATCGTTCATTTCACCTATTTTTAAATAAGGATCATCTTTGCCTCGCACACGGTGCCAAAAACGATTAAGATCATGAGAAAGTGTACCTGTTCCCACTTGTCCCAAGCGGTATTGTTTTCCTATATTTTCTACTTTAATTACTGTGCTCAATTATTACATTTTTTTAAACAGTATCCATAAACGATTTTTCAACTTTACTAAATAAAAACAATCCTATAAAAATAGTAATTATCATAAATAAAAAGCTATACACTAAATTATAAAAATCGAATATCCCTGATCCTAAAAAACCATGCTTAAAAGTTTCAATAACCGCCACAACTGGATTTAATTTAATTAAGAATTTATACTTTTCAGGAATTTGAGAAAGTGGTATTACTACTGATGATAAATACATCATTAGCTGTATTGCAAATTGTAATAAAAACTTTATATCTCTGTATTTAGTTGTTAAAGATGAAAATATAATTCCAAAACCTAAACTTAAGCCAGCCATTATTAATACTAATACAGGAAAAAGTAAAATTGTAAGCTGTGGATTAATGTTTTTATTACCTGAAAAATAATAATAACACCAAAAAAGCAGAAATACAAAAAACTGTATTGCTAGCTTTAACATAGTTGACAAAATAATTGAAATGGGTACAATTAATCTTGGAAAATAAACTTTCCCAAATATATTCTGATTTTGAATAAAAGTTTCAGAAGTTTTACTTAAACACTCGGCAAAATAATTCCAAAGGGTAAGTCCTCCTAGATAAAATAAAATTGGAGGAACGTCTTCTGTATCTAATTTAGCAAAATATCCAAAAATAACAGTAAAGACTAAAGCAGATATAACAGGTTGTAAAAAAAACCAAATAGGTCCCAATATTGTTTGTTTGTATAAAGCAATAAAATCACGTCTAATAAAAAGAAACAATAAATCTTTATAACGCCATACATTTTTTAATCCAAAATCAAAAGATTTAGTTCTTGGTTGAATTACAACATCCCAATTGCCATTTAAATCCATAATAGATTACTTTTTAGACTTTGGTGAATTTCCATAACCATAACCATAACCATAACCATAATTATAATAGTATTTTGATCGGTTTCTTTTCACACCATTAAGTAAGAGGGCAAAATTTTGAAATTTATTTGTTTCAACCATTTCTTCCACAATATTTATTATTTGTTTTCTTGCAACTTTTGAATTTATTACAAAGAGAGATATGTCCACATCTTTAATCATAACAAATGCATCTGTTATTAAACCAATTGGAGGAGTGTCAATAATTACGTAATCAAAATTTTGTCTTCCATAGTTAAAAATTTCAGAAAGGTGTTTGCTCAAAATTAATTCTGAAGCATTCGGTGGAATTGGCCCTGCCAACATAACTGATAAATTTTCAACATGTGTTTGTTTTACAACAGATTCAATAGAAGATTTACCAATTAATACATTTGTTATCCCTTCAGAAACATCTATATCAAATGCTTTCTGAACTTTAGGTTTATGTAAGTCCAATTCTAGCAACAATACTTTTTTTCCGCCTTTTGCCAAAATTGTTGCAAGATTGACAGAACAAAAAGTTTTACCTTCTCCTGGGTTATAAGATGTAAGCAAAACAATTTTGGAAGAGTTACTGCTTGCAAAATATTCCAATCCTGTTCGGATTGCTCTAAAACTTTCAGTTATAGCCGATTTTACTTCTTTATCCACTATTATATAATTTTCTTGATTTGCATCATTAAGAATTATTTCTCCTAAAACAGGAATATTTGTAAGCCTTTTAAGTTCATTAATATTTTCTATTCTATAATAAAAAACTTGACGAATAAATATAATAATAGCAGAAATAAATAAAGAAATAACTAAAAAATAATATGTTATCTTTCGCTTATTCGGGGCAACAATTCCAACACTGTGAGCAGCTTCTATAACATTTGTTTCAGGTAAAATACCAGCCTTTGCTATTAAAGTACTCGCTCTTTTTTCCAAAAGATAGGAATACATTTTTTGGTTCACATCTAATTTACGTTGAATATTTAATAAATCTCTTTGAGTTTTGGGAACAGTTTTTATAATGGATGTATATTCTTGAATCTGTTTAGATATATCTGTTATTCTGTCTTTCAAGCCTTTTTTTGAATTATCAATATACGTTAAAATATTCTTTTTTAATAAATCAAGTTCTTGATCAATTTCATTTATATTTCTATTCTTTAAAGTTGAACCATTTAATCGTTGGTTTCTATCCATTTGAAGGGTATACAATTTACCCAAAGCTGCTTTTAAATAATCGTCCCCCTGTTCAATATAATAAGATGGGGGCAAAAGTTTTTCGTCTGATATATCACCTACCGAAATAATATACTTTTGTAAAGATTCCAAAGATTGTGACCAAAGTTCTAGTTCTCGTTTTTTGGTGTCAAAATCAATTAGCTTTTCAAAATAATTATCTTGCTGTCTATTTATGTCTAAAATACCTTTTTCGGAACGGTAAAGTTCCATGTCATCCTCAATCGATTTAAGTACATCTGTTATTTCTTTTAATTGTTTATCAATATTATCAATTGTATTATTGTTTATAATAATTTGGGACTTTGAAGTATAATCTATGTAAACTTTTGATAGCGTATCTAAAAAACTGATTGCCCTCAGAGGTATTTCGTCTTCTAAAAACAGCTCTAAAATAGTGGTGCTTTCAATCTCATTAACCCTAAGATTATTCTTAAACTTTGCAACTAATGATGCATTTGACGAAACAACTATTTCATAATCCGTTTCATTTAAAGAGGCTATAGAGTTCTTGTTTATGATTGAATTTTTTTCTACAATCATATAAAAATCCTGATCCTCGATAGATTTGTTAAACATAAATTTCTTAGTCATTGAACTCCCATTCTTTAAATAACTTAAAGAAAAATGTTCTTCGTCAATGATTGTAATTTTTATGGGCGTCTCATAAAGTGCAGGATTTATTGTTTTTATTTTTACCTCAAAAGGAACAGATTGAAAGACTTCTGTTTTTTTTAATCTTCCGATAATAAAATAAGAAACATCTAAATTTAATTTAGAAATAACCTGAGCGATTAGGTCATTCGAGGTTAATACTCTAATTTGATTTGCATTGTCTTGATAAGTGGCATAATAACCAATTCCCTTATAAATTTGGTTTTGATAATCATACGTTTCGTTATTTTTCAATAAAACTTGAGCTTTTGCCCCATAAATATCGGGAAGCTTGTGTGTATATACATAAGACCCGAGAAAAGAAACTGAAATAAATAATAAAATAACAATCCAATTTCTAGAAAAAATTTTTAAAAATTTTCTTAAATCTTCAATTTCTATTAAATTATCTTTTCTTTTCTCTATCATAAAATATTACGAATTATATAACCTATATAGTGTGCAAATATAAAAAATATATCCATCTAATTTATGTTAAAATGTAACCTTGTGTATATTAAAAACGTATAATTAAAACAAAGAAATTAAATATCTTAACATTAGTTATTTTATTTATTGTTAGAATATTTTAGATTTTTAGGAGTAAAATTTGAAATAAAATACCTACTTTTATATATTATTTTTTATTAAACTATTACACTATGAAAAAAATTATCCTACTTTTTTGTTTTGCCACTTTTTCATTCTTGATTTCTAATTCCGCAACTTTTACTTCTAATGTTGTAGCTGGCAATTGGAATACCCCAGCTTCTTGGACTGTTGTTGGATTTGATGCTGATGGAATTCCTGATTATGATGATAACTTGACTATTTTAGCTGGCCACAACATTACAAATAATACATCAAGCTACTGTTTAGCATTAACAGTTTTAGGCACAATCACAGTCAATAGTCCTGGTGTTCTTCAAATTTGGGGCAATTATACTGTAAATGGTACTGAAGCAGGTAACAATGGGGCAATCATTTTTCCCAACACCCCAGGATTAACGATTTCTGGTAGTGGTACATTTTCATCATCTGGAACAGGTGTTAGATATACTTTTGCAAGTGGGTCATCTAGAACTATTTCTGCAGGAACAACAATAACAAAACGAACTAGTTTTAGTATTTCAAATGCAACTGTCACTAATTTGGGGAGTTTAACAATTTCTAATGTTCCTACTGCAGTTGGAGCAACTTTTATTAATGGTACAAACGCTATTCTTACACTAACAGCAACCAATTTTATGTTAGGCAGAACATTTACTGCATCAGCATCTGGAAATACCGTTGATTTAAAATATAATACTAATGGAAATATCCCTTTAACAACATCTGGTTATAATAATCTTATACTATCAGGTACTATTTCAAATACAAAAACACTACCTTCAAACACCATAGTTGCAAACAATTTAACTATAAATGCCAATAACACTTTAAATTCAAATAATTTTGATTTAACCGTTGGCGGAAATTGGGTTAAGAACGGAAACTTTACTGCAAGTGCTGGAAGAACTGTTACTTTTAATGGATCCGCAGCACAAACCCTTTCTGGAGGAGGAACAACAACTTTTACAGGATTAGCTGTAAATAATACTTCTGGAGTTTCCCTTTCGAGCGGAACCTATATTTTGAATGAAGTACTAACAATTAGCAATGGGACATTTAACACTAATGGACTTAGCTTTACAATGACATCAACTGCTGGACAAACAGCAAGAATTGCTCCTATTACTGGAACAGGTGCTATTTCTGGAAGTTTTACAATACAGAGATTCATTAACTCAAGAGTTGCAACATGGGCTGATATGGCTTCGCCTGTTCAAGCATCTACCTTTGCTGATTGGGATGCAGAATTACCTGCAAGGTACTATGTATATGCTCCCCCTGCAAGCTATCCAACTCAATATTCTTATAGTGAGCCTTTGGATGATTTTGTAGCTATCACAACCAACACAACAGCTTTAACACCAGGCAAAGGCTATGAAGTTTATCTTTCTGGTGATTATAATTATGCTGATTTACCTAATACAACCCTTACAACATTGGGAACTCCAAACCAAGGCGACCAAAATTTAAGTAGTTTAGTTTCTTTTTCAAATGCTGGCTCTAATTTGGTTGGAAATCCATTTGCATCTAGTATTTCCTGGAATTCTGTACTAGCAGCTTCCTCAAATTTAAGCGGAACGTATGATGTTTTTGATTACACAGTTGGTAACTATTCAACTTTTGGTGCTGGAACAGAAATTGGTGCAGGGCAAGGTTTTTGGGTTTATTCAACAGGTGCTCCAACACTAATAATAAATGAATCTGCAAAAACAGCTTCTTCTAATAGCTCATTAAGGAATATGAATGTTATTCAGCCTTATTTTATGCTTGATTTAACAAATAACAACAGTAAATACAGTCATACGATTAAATTTGCTGCTAACAATACTGCTTCAAATGGATTTGATATGAACGAGGATCATCCGTTCAGAAAAAGTCCAGTAAAAGAAGCACCAAGCATTACTTGTTCAATTGATGGGAAAAAATCGGTAATTAACACTTTTAATTCTTACAATGAAGAATATTCTATTCCACTGGAAGTAAATTCAATTTTAAATGGAACATTTACAATTGATGCAAAAGGATTGGAATTTGTAGGAGATTATTCATGTGTTGTTTTGGAAGATGCATTACTAAATAATTTTATTAATCTTAACGAGCAAAACTCTTATACATTTTCTTACAACACAAACGACAACAAAAATCGTTTTATATTACACTTCTCTAAAAATGGAAATTGTAAATCAATGATTAGTGCTGCTTCTATTGCTAACACTATTGAAAACAATATTCAAATTTTACAGAACACAAATGGAAATACAGTTTATTTCAACTTTGATGAAACATACAATACTACTATAAGTGTTACAAATATTTTAGGACAAAACATTATCGAAAACCTTTCTGTACAGGCTAGCAACCAAAGTGTATTTGTTGCTTTACCAGAAAACTTTAATGGTGTTTACATTATTAAAGTAGAAAATCAAAAAGGTGCTGTTGTTAAAAAATTTATTAAATAATAGTGTATTAACAAATAAATTTTAATTTTGTCTTAAATTAAAAAGCTATATGAATAAAATTGTAAAAATATTTATAGTATCGTTCTTGTTATTTTCTCCCTTTTTAGCAAATACGGCTAAAGCAGGTATGGGTAGCGGACCGCCTGCTCCCTGCGGAGGTCCATTTCCTCCTTGTCCAGTTCCTTTGGATAGTAGTGTTTGGCTACTCATTGCTGTAGGAATTATTTTTGGAGCAAAAAAGATATACGATTCAACTAAAAAAAATCCCGTTTAAAACGGGATTTTTTCTTTGTAACTTTACTTCATGAATCTTATTCTTGAGTACCTAAAAAATCCAATTGTAAAATTTATTATCCGCCTGTTTTCTCTTTATATACTCTGGTATCTAGTGTATAATCTATGGCTACATCCGAACGAAACAATAGATTTATTTGTTATTAATCTAACAGTTGATATAAGCAAATTTGTTTTAGAATTAATGAATTACCGAGTATTCACAGGAGTTGAACGTGTTATTGGTGTTGATGGAACAGGAGGACTTTGGATTGGAGATAATTGCAATGGCATTACCTTGTTTGCACTTTTCACTTGGTTCATCGTTGCTTATCCAAAAGGCAAATGGTGGAAAAAATTAGTTTTTATTAGTATCGGAATTATTTCTATTGAAGTATTGAATATCATTAGAATTGTAACACTTGCAATATTAGATACAAAGTCTAGAGCATGGACAGAATTTAATCATACCTACACGTTTACAATTGTAATTTATGCCTTTATCTTTTTTATGTGGATGCTTTGGACAAACAAAGTAAGTTTAAAACAAAAAGAGGAAGTTATTTAAGCTTCCTCTTCTATAGCAGTTCTAAAATTTGTGCTTTTCAATTACACACCCCTTTCCCCTCTTAATAGATGGGAGATGAAAATGTAAATTTTTAGACCTGCCCTATAAGTTAATTGGTTACAATTTTCTTTGTTATCAATTCCTTGCCTATTAAAAGCCTAATATGATAAACACCTTTTGCTTTATCAGCAAAGTCAATACTATGTTTATTCTTCTGTGCTTGTAATTCATTATCTGCAACAACTTTTTGTCCGATTGAATTAAATATTTCAATCTTAACTTTTTGTTGTGTGTTTAAATTAAATAAAATATCAATTGAATTATTGAAGTTGTTTGAATAAACAGAAACTAGGCTTTCTAAATCTATTTCATTTATTCCAGTTGGATCTATACTATTAATTACATAAATAACTTGAGTAATTGTATCCGTGCAATTTCCATCAGACACAATCAAAGTAACAGTATAAGTTCCTTCTATTTTATAGATGTAGGAAGGATTTTGACTATTGTCATTTGCAGATCCATCACCAAAATCCCAAGTATAAGTTATTGCTCCATTTGATGTATTTGTAAAATCAACAGGTGCATTGCTCAACAAGTAAACAGTATCTGTGCTGGAAGTAAATCCAGCAGAAATAGCAGAATTTTGAGGAACATTAAAATTAATTTGTTGAGCACAACCAATACTATCTGTTATTGTTAATTGATAATTACCTGAAGTAATTCCCATATTATTTGTTGTTGTACTTCCATTCGACCAACTATAAGTATATGGTGAAACACCTCCTGTGGTTGTATCAATAACGATACCGCCATCTGCTATGCCAGAGCAACTTGCATTGAAAACAGTACTAGACACATTAATTACATCTAAGCCATCAACAAAAACTATAGTTGAAACAGTATTACAAACTCCTGAATTTCCAGAAATAGTAACAGTATAATCACCTGACGGAATATTATTCAAGGTATTTGAGCCAAAAATATTGGATGAAGTTTGTAAAATAGTTCCTAAAGAATTTTGCCAAGTGTATGTGAATGGCCCTACTCCATTTCCTGTTGCTGTAGCAGAACCGTCTGGTGTTGCACTACAAGACGAAGCAATTGAAGATGTTTGTATTGGTTTGCCAATATTTAATCTAAAACGAGGATAAGTAGTGGTATCAACAATATAAAACGAATAGCTTGGAGTTGTTCTTAAATCTGTTTGAATTCCTGTTTTTAAATCAATAAGAATTAAACAAGAGCCTTCGGGTATTCTTGAAATGCTATCCAAATTGATTGTATACGTTCCAGAAAGTCCAACTTTCACTTTTATTGGAATAACTAAATCGGCTGTTAATAAAGGAATAGAATTAATCGAATAATTTGTAGTATCAATAAGCATGGAGCCAATACTTGGGACAGCCGTACCATAACTATAAAATTTTAAAGCATCGTAATCTATATCTACAGAATTTGTGGCGTTTGAATTAAATCGAATAATTGTTTCATCGGTAAAGCTGTTTCCTGATAAATTTAATTTCAAAATATCATCCGTACTTGATGAAGATGAACGAATAAAAATTCCATCGGTTGCATTTTTTGCAGCTTCTGTTAATTGCAATACAGGACTTGCGCCTGTTGTTTGCACTAAAAACGCTTGAGAAGATGCTATCAAATTGGAGCCTCCATTTGTTCCTATACCACCCACATAGCTGGTATATTGATCTAAAGTAGGGTTATACATATATACTGCATCCGCAACATTTGTTTTTGTCCAACCAGCCCCATCCCAATCAATTGTGGAAGGATAAGGGTTTGCAATTAAATTCCAACCATCTTCATAAGCAGGTTGTGCAGGATCATCTGTATAAGTAACAGCAAAATTTTGTGTTCCTTTTAATAAAGGTCCTGTAACATCGAAAATTAAAGGTGTTCCCATGATATACATCCAATATCCTTTTCGAGGAGTTATTGGGTCTGTAATATTGGAAGGTGTAACATAGCCATCATCATAAATACCAGGCAATGCTTCGTTATAGGAATAAATCGAAGAATTAGTAACTGTTGGAGGTGGATACTGCGAACCGGGGAAACCTCCAGTTATTACATCATCATCCCATTGTTGTAAAGTTATTCCAGAAACTGGGGCACATAAAAATATCCAACCATCTGTTCCGCTTGGTATGTATCGTTGCATGGTAACATTACCAGTTATGTCTGCCCCAGCATTTAATTGAGCTACACGAGCTGTTTTTGTTGAATTAGATACAAGTGTTAAATTGTTTCCAGTGGCAAAAGTTCCTGCTTGAATATTTATTGTACTTGTTACATTTAAAGGATTTGCAATTGTTAATGTTGAACCAGTTCTATTAACAGTAATAACGTCTAAATTATTTGTTACACCTGCAGTTGTTTGATCCATATAAAATGTTCCTGCACTTCCTGCTCCACTCTGAATTGCTATTGCCGAAGATAATGAGCCTCTTAATTCTCCCGTTCCTGAAAAAGCACCAAATACATTTAAGATATTATTATTCAAATCTAAAATTACTCCAGCAGCAATATTAATATTTCTACAATTTCCAGCAGCTGTTAATTGAGGTGAAAATGGAGTTCCAGAAGGAATAGTAACATTAATTAAGTTTGTTGGAATTCCTCCACACCAATTTGAAGCATTGTTCCAATCAGAAGAAGCTGTTCCTAACCATGTACCAAGAAGTGTTACCGATTGAGTAATAGCATTACTTGTAGCAGGGCTTCCTGTTATACAAGTTTCACTAGACGTGAGTTCACAGGATATTATATCACCATTCAATAATGTTGAATTTGAGTAGCTAGGTGAATTTGTTCCAACATTTAATCCATTTAATTTCCATTGATAGGTAGGACTTACACCTCCATTTACAGGAGTTGCAGTAAATGAAACATTTGTTCCAAAACAAATAGTACCAGAAGGAGCTGCAGCAATTGAAACACTTACAGGAACAATAGGATTCACAGTCATTGTAATATTATTCGAATTTACAGGACCGGGAACACAACTAGCAGATGAAGTTAAAATACACATCACAACATCTCCATTATTTAAAGTTGAATTAATATAAGTAGGTGAATTCGTTCCTACATTTGTTCCATTTAGTTGCCATTGATAAGCAGGAGTAGCACCACCATTGGTAATAGTTGCTGTAAATGTAACCGAGGTTCCTGCACAAATGTTATTCGATGGGCTCGCAGAAATTGTAATGCTTGCTCCTGCGGCTGCATTTACAGTTAATGTTGCATTAGATGAAGTTGTGCTTCCTCCACAAGTTGTAGAAGTTACAATACAACGGTATAAATATCCATTCATACCTGTAGTTACTGCTGATATATTTAATGTTGAAGTAGTAACGCCCGAATAAATTCCACCATTGGCTAAATTTGTAAAACCACTACCTGTATTCTGTTGCCATTGATATGTTAGTCCAAAACCACTAGCTACAACTGAAAAAGTAGCAGGATTTCCATTGCAAGCAGTTACGTTTATTGGCTGCGTTGTAATTACAGGACCTCTTCTCTCTCCTACTTGTAGTGCCCCAATTGCTGTAATTACAGTAGCTTGATTGGAAGTTGAAGCTGTTGTTCCTTGTGTTAATGTTGTCCAAGCAGCACCATTATAAAGTGCCATAAAATAATTTGCAGGAACTGAACCAGCATCCGCATCTGAACCTACACCAATAAAATTACAAGTTGCAGAATAATTTGTAAACGCAGTTCCAGTATTTGTTATTTGCCAATAACGATTTACACTCTTTAAATCATCAATGCATGACGTTGCAATATTAGGATGGTCACCATTAAACACTTTTGCTGTTACATTGCCAGCAGTTGTAACACTAGCGAATGTTAAACTAACAGGTAAATAATCTGTAAACCCAAACCCAACTTCGTAATTTCTTGTAACGTTTGTTCCTGTTGCAACATTTTTTTGTAAAAAGCCATTTACAAACCTTCCTGTACCCGCACCTGTTACAGAACCCGTTGGATTTATAATCACTCTAAATGTATTTGTTGTTATTACTCCTGAAATAAAATTTAAAATACCTCCAACATTTGTATTTATTCCCAATGTAACACCACTTCCACTGGTGTTATTCATTGTTAAATTATTAAAGGTTGTAACTACACTTCCTGTTAACGTTTGTGCTACAGTACCGTTAAAAATAACCGTCCCTGTACCTGCTGTGAATGTTGAATTGTTAGTCCAAATGCCACCAAGCGTAAAATTTAGATTGCTCGAATTTAAAATACCAGAAGCAATTGTAATATTATTTGTAACTGTTAAGGAGTTAGTATTAAGCATACCTGTTGCATTGGCACTTGACACTAATAAATTTCCAACCCTTGCAGAACTATTAATATTCATTATATGAGCAGCGGGAGTAGTTGCATTTCCTATTTGAAGCGTACCTCCGGTTACAGCGCTGTTTGCAATATTTAGAACTGTATAACCTAAGTTCTGTGGTCCTGCTCCTCCTTCTCGTTGAATTACAATTGTACCTCCACTCATGTTAAAAGTTGAGCCAGCTCCATCAATATGAAAAGGAGCAATGGTTGTAGAAGTACAACCAGAGGTGGGTAAAGTAAGTGTTCCTGCTGCCATCGTAAATTTAGCAAGTGTGTTAATATTTGCAGAATAGTATTGCCCTGCAATATTTACTGTTCCTCCATTTATTTGAAATGTACCACCATTTGAAGCCACATTTTCATTATTCGCATTTCCAATATTAACGGTGCCGGCATTTACAATTAAGTTCCCATATAAATTTATTGTATTACCAAATGTAACTGTTGCAGTAGCACTATTAACAATAATTCCAGAATTATTGTTTATTGTTGAAACTCCAGAAAATGGAATTAAGGATATTGTATTGGGAGTTGAAAGTTTAAAAGTACCAGTATTTAAAAATAAAAAGTCAGATTTTATAGTAAAAACTGAAGATGAAACTTCCAATGTATTATTAATGGAATTTCCCATGCTCAATATAATATCGTTATACCTATTAATGCTGCCAGTACCTGCCAGAAAAGAGTTTCCGTTTTTTATTAAATTTAAATTACAAGCTCTATTAACGTTTTGTCCAAAATCCAAAACGCCATTATTTGTTAAACTCCCACCCAAATACAACTGATGTACTGCATTATTTTGAACATTAAATGTGGCTCCATTGTTCACAACTATACTATTATTTACATTCATTGTCAAATTGGTGCCTCCTGTAAATCTCAATATTCCGGACGTTCCTTGTCCAACAGTTAAATTATTGCAATTTGCATTTACATTGATACTCACCGTATGCGTGTTTGCAATGGTTACATTATCACCTGCAGAAGGAATACATCCACAATTCCATGTAGTAGTTTGATTCCAATTACCGGTTGCAATTGAAATTACATTTCCAGCAGCATTGGTTATTTGATTTCCATTTATTGAAGTGCTAAGATACCCATCAGTAACAGCATATAATCTCCAGTAATAAGTTGTTCCAGGCAATAAACCTGTTGAAGCATAAGAAGTCACATTTGCAGCGGTTTGCGCAGCAAAGCTGAAATTAATATTATCTGTAGAGTTGTATAAAACATAAGCAACTTCATTTGTACTCCAGTTAACCCAATTAACAGTCATACCCGTTTGAGAAACTCCAGTAAATGTTAATGTCCCAGATGGAGAAGCAGGAGTAGTAACGGGCGGAGTAAAAGTTATTCTAGAATTACTCGTAGGCATTGCCGTTAGAGAATTCTGTTCAAAATTACTGAATGTATTAGAATTAGCAGCTTGCTGACATTTAAGCTGAGCAACAGTAGGCGTATTGGCTAAAGTAGCTGCATTTATCCCGCAGGTATATGTAAAATTCGCTGTTCCCTGCGTCATAGTACCATACACAAAATCAATTACTCCAGTGGTTTCATATAATTTTACTTGAAAATTTAAACTAGGAGTTGTATTTAAATAAACAGCCATGTTTATCCATTCAATGGTAAGTACACGATTTGGCGCAGTTCCTGAGACTAAATATTTTATACTATTACCAAGAGCAGCAGTTCCTCCTTGTGCTGTCATGTCATCATAAAAAGGAGCCAAAGCTAACCAGGTACCAGCACCATTTCCGGTAAATTGTGTATTATCATAACCATAAGGGCCATTTGTTGCCCCTCCATTAGCTGTAGATGAAGAAAAATCGACATATCCATTTGTGGAAACACTAAATTGTGTATAACGAGTTCCATTATACCAAAAATCAAATCCAATATCGGTAGCATTGCTACGATTATCGTCTTGAGAAAAAGCTCCATTGTTTCGCCAACTATCTATTGCATTACCAGAAGTTGATATTGAAGCATAAGTTATACCTGTTGTACGCACAGAAGCATAATTTGCAATGCTTTGAGCATTAGCAAAAAATCCAGCAAAGGCAAACAACAAGAATAACAACAGGGGTGACAATTGTTTATTCATGTTTTATCAAGGGTAAATAATGTTAGCGAATTTAATGTTAAATAATTAAAAATCAAAACATTTCGACAAAACACAATTATTAATCGATGTGTGAATTAAAATTAAAACAAACTAACATTTATATTAATTTTGTTTTATCTATGAATCGATCAAAAAAAAACGGGACTCTATTTTTAATTCTCGCTTTAGTATTATTTTTAAGCTTTTACAGGGATTATGTTTTCAGAAGCATCAACGCCTTGCTACAAGCTTGGGATTATGATATGGATTATCCCATTCATCCAAGTTTATCTTTCTTGAAAAATTACGATTATGATACTGTAACGAATTTAAAATGGGTATTAACAATTGTGTTTTCTGGTTTATTTTTAATTATACTTTTATTGGTTTTGAAAATTTTATTTAACAATAAAAAATATAGAACTATTTCTATTTTTCTATACGCAACTATAATGGTTATCTCTGCAATATTTATGGGAATAGGCTATTTTTTTGAAAACACGTCAGAACGCATGTACGAACTCTCAAGGTTTTTAATGGGGTTAGAACAATCGCCTTTTATGATGATGATTCTGATTCCCATTTTTATGTTTGCCGAAAAAGAAAATCTAAACAATAAAGCTTAATGTTTTTTTATACTTTTACATTCTCAAAAAAAATAAAATTCAATCCCGTATGAAAAAAGACACCGTAATTTTTAATTTAATAGCAGAAGAAAAAAAACGCCAAACTGTTGGAATAGAATTAATCGCTTCCGAAAATTTTGTAAGCGAACAAGTAATGAAAGCGATGGGTAGCGTACTAACAAACAAATATGCTGAGGGTTTGCCTCATAAACGTTATTATGGTGGTTGCGAAGTAGTAGATAAAGTAGAACAACTTGCTATTGATAGAGCAAAAGAATTATTTAATGCTGAATGGGTTAATGTTCAACCTCATTCTGGAGCACAAGCAAATGCAGCAGTGATGTTAGCTGTATTAAAACCTGGCGACAAAATATTAGGCTTTGATCTTTCTCACGGTGGGCATTTAACTCACGGATCTCCTGTAAATTATTCAGGAAAATTATACGTTCCTAGTTTTTATGGTGTGGACGAAAAAACAGGAAGAGTGAATATGAAAAAAGTTGAGGAAATTGCTTTGCGCGAAAAACCAAAATTAATTATTTGTGGCGCATCTGCTTATTCACGTGATTGGGATTATAATACATTTAGAAAAATTGCTGATAAAGTTGGAGCCCTATTAATGGCAGACATAGCACATCCTGCAGGATTAATTGCAAGAGGTTTATTAAACGATCCTCTTCCCTATTGTCATATTGTAACCACAACAACTCATAAAACATTACGCGGACCAAGAGGTGGAATGATAATGATGGGCAAAGATTTTCCTAATCCATTTGGTGAAAAAACGCCAAAAGGAGAAATAAAAATGATGTCGCAATTGCTCGATGCTGCTGTTTTCCCTGGAACACAAGGAGGACCATTGGAACATGTTATTGCTGCTAAAGCTGTGGCTTATGGTGAAGCGCTGGAAGATAGTTACTTGAAATATTGTGTTCAAGTAATGAAAAATGCAAAACTAATGGCACAATGTTTTGTAGATAAAGGTTATAAAGTTATAAGTGGAGGTACTGACAATCATTGTATGTTAATTGATTTGCGATCAAAAAAACTACCAAACGGACAAGCTACACTTACTGGTAAATTAGCAGAAAACACACTTGTAAAAGCCGATATAACAGTAAATAAAAATATGGTGCCTTTTGATGATAAATCACCATTTACAACGTCTGGCATTCGTGTTGGAACAGCAGCAATTACAAGCCGAGGATTGAAAGAAAAACACATTCCAAAAATTGTAAACCTGATTGATAAAGTATTGATGAATAATGACAATGAAAAAGTTATTCTTGAAGTTCGTAAAGAGGTAAACAAAATGATGAAGGACTTTCCTTTGTTTGCATAAACACATAAATCAACTTATAAAAAAACTCTTCAGAAATTAATGAAGAGTTTTTTACTTTATTTTTATAAAGTAAAACGTAAAAATGGCAAAAAAAAAGAGTTCGTTTTTTAAGAAAATAATTATTTCTTTTTTTGTTTTACTTGTACTGGCAACAAGTATTGGAGGTTATTTTGCGTATCAATCAATTTATCAATCCAATGTAAATTTAGGTGATAAAAAATCGCAAATAATTTATATTCCTACTGGCTCAACCTTTTCCGATGTTTTAAAAATACTTTCTGAAAACAGTATTTTAGCAAACAAAACTTCTTTTGAATGGCTTGCAGAAAAAAAGAATTATAAATCAGCTGTAAAGGCTGGTAAATACAGAATTTTAGCAAACATGAGTAACAATGCTCTCATTAATTTGCTTCGTGCTGGAATTCAAGAACCAATTGAAATAAATTTCAATGGATTAAAAACAACGAATCAATTAATTGCAAGAGTGGCAAAACGAATTGAAGCGGATTCTTTGGATTTATATTATGCTTTTAATGACAATGCCTTTTTAAGCAAATATGGGTTTAACAAAAATAATGTACAAGCATTGTTTCTTCCAAACACGTACCAATTTTATTGGAACACTTCTGTTGATGAATTTTTTGAACGTATGGCTACAGAATATAAAAAATATTGGACGGAAGAACGAATTCAAAAAGCAAAAAAAATCAAGCTAACACAGGTTGAAGTTTCCACTTTAGCATCGATTGTGCAAAGTGAACAATGTTGCGATACGGAAGAACAAAAAACAATTGCTGGATTATATTTAAATCGTTTAAAAATGGGAATGAAATTACAATCGGACCCAACAGTAATTTTTGCAATTGGTGATTTTTCGGATAGAAGGGTTTCTTATGAAGAATTAAAATTTAATTCGCCTTATAATACTTACATTATTAATGGTTTACCTCCAGGACCAATAGGCTTTGCAAATACCAAAGCGTTGGATGCCGTATTAAATTTTGAAAAACATGATTATATTTTTATGTGTGCTAAAGAGGATTTATCTGGCAAACATTACTTTGCAAAAACGGCTGCCCAGCACGAAATTTATGCAAAAAAATATAGAGATGCTTTAAATAAGCGAAATATTCATTAAGAAAATTATATTTGTAAAAAATTAAAATTATGACAAAAATAAAATTTGGAACGGACGGTTGGAGAGCAATTATCGCCAAAGATTTTACAGTAGATAATGTTGCTCGTGTTACTATTGCTTCGGCACAATGGTTAAAGGCTAATTTCAAAAAGCCAAGCGTTGTTGTGGGTCATGATTGCAGATTTGCAGGAGAATTATTTGCAGAAACCACCGCAAAAATTTTAGCCAATGCGGGTATAAAAGTTTATTTGGCAAAGGATTTTGTATCCACTCCAATGGTATCATTAGGGACAAAACAAAATGGAGCATCGTTGGGTATTATTATTACTGCATCGCACAATCCTCCTTCATATAATGGATATAAGTTAAAAGGTCATTTTGGTGGTCCGTTATTACCTGCACAAATTCAAGAAGTTGAAGATTTAATTCCTGATACAAATTCTATTGATGTTGAAAAGCTTTCTATAGCTGACTTTGAAAAACAAGGTTTAATTGAATACATTGATTTAGAAACAATGTATGTAAATCATGTTGAGAAAAATTTTGACATGAAAGCAATTCGAAATAGCAAAATGAATTTTGCTTATGACGCAATGTATGGAGCTGGACAAAATGTGATGAGAAGGTTATTGCCTGATATTACCTTCTTGCATTGCGATTACAACCCAGGATTTGAAGGTCAAGCACCTGAACCTATTCATAAAAATTTAATTCCATTTTCTACACTAATAAAAGAAAGTGGCGATATAGATTGTGGCTTAGCTACTGATGGTGATGCCGACAGAATTGGCTTATACGATAGCAAAGGCGATTTTGTAGATTCACATCATATAATTCTATTACTCATCAATTACTTGGTAACGCAAAAAAAATTCACAGGAAAAGTTGTAAACGCATTTTCTGTTACTCCACGTGTAAAAAAAATGTGCGAACATTTTGGGTTGGAATATCAAGTAGTACAAATTGGATTCAAACATATTGCAGGTATAATGCTTACAGATGATGTTTTACTTGGAGGTGAAGAAAGTGGAGGAATAGCAATAAAAGGTCACATTCCTGAACGCGATGGAATTTGGATGGGTTTAACCATTTGGGAATACATGGTAAAATCAGGAAAAACGCTTGATGAATTAATTGCAGAAGTATATTCAATTGTTGGCGAATTCAAATTTGAACGTAGCGATATGCACTTAAAAGAAGATGTAAAAAATAAAATTGTAGAAAATTGCAAAACCAATAAATACGATTCATTTGGCAATTATAAGGTTAAACGATTAGAAACAATTGACGGTTGGAAATATTTCTTTGATAATGATGAATGGCTAATGATTCGTGCTTCAGGCACTGAACCTGTTTTGCGTAATTATGCAGAATCGGCAAACACAGAAAAAGCTTTTGCAATATTAAAAGCAGCAGAAAAAACGTTATTGGGTTAATTTCGGATATCTGCAATCATACAACGGGCACTGCCCCCACCATACTTTTCGATAGTATAAAGCGGGGAGTGTAATATTTTCCCATGTTTTTGGATTTCATTTATCTGTATTTCATTTAATGATTTAAAAGCTTGCTCACTCATTACAATGATACTTTCATTTTTATCGTTAAACAATTGGTACATGTTTCCAGCAAAAGAATTCATTTGAGCGCAAGTAATTTCGATTAATTCTTTATTACTTTTTTTCAATGATTGAATTACATTTTTTGAATCTTTAATGCATTCGGTACAAATAACGGCAAAGGTTGCCCCTACACACATCAATACATTTGTATGGTAAATATCCTTTCCTTCATTATCAACAGCGGCAAAAACTACACATTGGTAATTCAATTTTTCACATAATTGCTGCAACAATTTTTTATCTGTTCTTGGAGAAACATTTGCGTAAGCAACTTTATTGGTATAATCAAAAACGATACTTCCTGTGCCTTCTAAAAATTTATTTTCTTTTTCGAATGATGAAAAATCGATGACTTGCGTTTTTTCATTTTTAAAAAAATCTATCGTTTCGTTTCTTCTTTCAAGCCTTCTGTTTTCTGCTAGCATAGGATACAATACAATTAAATTATCTTCGTGAAAAGAAATCCAATTATTCGGAAAAATTGAATCTGGAGTATGCGGCTTTTCAGTATCTTCAAATTCTATAACATCAATTCCTTCAAATCTAAGTTTTTCAGAAAAAGTATTAAACTCAATCAAAGCTTGACCTTGTATATACGTTTCGTTTTCATTTAATTTTGAATTTTGAAAAGAATTGCTAGCTGCTGTTTGTTCATTATAACCAAAAAGCACAGGGCGAATCATTAAAACTTTTGAAGGATAATTTTCCATTGCAAACAAAAGTAAACGAAGATTTTTAATAATCCTTATTTTTGTTCGATATGTTTATAAGTCGCATAATTTATTTTCTATTTATATTTTGTTTTTCATTCGTTTCATGTAAAAATGATTTCAACAAAAACAAATTACCTGTTGCGGAAAACGATTTTGTTTTATCAACTAAAATTGACACACTCCATAATTACACGTTAAATTCAAATAAAGAAAATAATGATTCTTCGAAAATGGAAGCTAAATTAATTGAAGCAGGCTTGATAGATATTCAAAAAATGGATTCTACAATTGATGTTGATTTAAAATATGCTGGTACCGATAATTTTTTAAAAACAAACATGTATGGTAATTTCCAAAAATGTTATTTGCAAAAAGATGTTGCAGATAAAATTGTATTTGCACAAACATTATTAAAAACAAAATTCCCTTATTATTCTTTAATTATATTTGATGGTGTACGACCAAGAAGTGTTCAGTACAAAATGTGGGGAGCAATTGATGTTCCTTATTACGACCGTTCCAAATACGTATCCAATCCTGAAAATGCGTCTTTACATAATTTTGGAGCAGCTGTTGATTTAAGTATTAGAGATGAAAACGGAATAGAATTAGATATGGGAACTCCTTATGATTATTTTGGAGAACTTGCTTATCCCAGAGAAGAAGATCGGCTTTTTAATGAAGGAAAACTAACCATGAAACAATTATTAAACAGACGCATCTTACGTGATATAATGATTGAAGCAGGCTTTATGCCAATAACAACAGAATGGTGGCATTTTAACTCCTGTACACGAATGGAAGCATACGAAATGTATAAAATAATTGAATAAATAAACTATTTATACATAGATACCATTTCCTTTAAAGCATTTTGAGTTGCTTTGTTTACGTTAACTAATGGTAATCTCACATGTGGCTGACAAATACCTAAAATAGAAAGCGCTTCTTTTATTCCTGCAGGGTTACCATCAGCAAACAGTTGTTCGGTAATATCTGTTAATTTATAATGAAGTTTCTGAGCTTCTTTTACATTGCCTGCCAAAATCTGGCGAGTCATTTCAGAAAAATCTTTTGGAAAAGCATTTGCCACAACAGAAATAACACCATCCCCCCCACTTGCTATAATTGGCAGTGTAATCATATCGTCACCTGAAATAACTAAAAAATCTTTGGGACGATATTTTATAATTTTCATACACTGCTCAATGCTTCCTGACGCTTCTTTTATGGCTATAATATTTTTAAAATCAGTAGCTAGTTTAATAGTAGTATCAGCCGAAATATTTGAACTAGTTCTACCCGGAACATTATATAAAATTATTGGCAAATCAGAAGCCTCCGAAATAGCCTTATAATGCTGATATATTCCTCGTTGATTAGGTTTGTTATAATAAGGTGAAACCGATAAAATAGCATCTACCCCTTTAAAATCGTTCGATTTTTTAAGTGCATTTAAAATTTCTTGTGTATTATTTCCTCCAAGACCAAGAACAACAGGAACTCTATTATCCACCACTTCCAGCACATGAGATACAACCAATTGTTTTTCCTCCTTTGTAAGCGTTACCGATTCGCCAGTTGTGCCCATTGCTACAACATACTCTACACCACCTTTAATAATATGATTAACCACTTTTGTTAAAGACTTATAATCAATGCTACTATCTTTCAAAAAGGGCGTTACAATTGCTACTCCAGTGCCTTTAAATTTAGAATATTTGCTCATTTTTAATGTTTTTTTTAAAATTTAAGAACCGTAAATATAGTTCGATTTTATATTAACTAAACAAAATATATTTGAAATCATCTTACCCTATGGTTTTTAGCATATTTATTAACATTTTTAATAATTACGAACGAGCCTTGTTTTTGTAAATAAAAATCCATAATATTGCCTATTACAAAAATGTAAATTTTTAAACCTATCACAATAAATTATAAAATGAAAACACGTTTACTAAAAAATGCTTTAATAGGACTAGCTCTGGTAGCTGTACAAAGTCAAACTGCTAATGCACAGGAAGGGTTCAATTGCGGAACCGACTTAATGATGGAAAAGTTGTATCAACAACATCCAGAATTGCGTCAGGCACAAATTGATTACAATAACGAAATAATAAAAGCTGCTGCTGAAAAAAAAGAACAAAAGGCTACGGAAAGCGTTTATATTATTCCAGTAGTATTTCATATCATTCATACGTATGGCACAGAAAACATTTCTGATGCTCAAGTTCTTGATCAAGTTGCGATTCTAAACAGAGATTTTAGAAAACTAAACGCTGATATTACAGCTGCCATCCCTTTCTTTCAAGGAATAGCAGCCGATACCAAAATCGAGTTTAGGTTACCAAAACTAGACCCTAATGGAAATTGTACAAATGGTATTGACAGAATTTATTCTCACAAAACAAATTCTGCAAATGATTTGTCGAAATTAAACCCTTGGCCAAGAAACAAATACTTAAATGTTTGGGTTGTAAGATCAATGGAAAGTGTAGGAACAGCAGGTTATGCTTATTACCCTGGAGCTACATCCGGTTTTTTATCTCCTTTTGATGGAATTATTATATTACATGATTATATTGGTAGCGTGGGTACAGGAAGTGTTTTTAGATCAAGAGCTTTAACTCATGAAGTAGGACATTGGTTAAATCTTCCTCATACATGGGGATCAACCAATAACCCAAATGTAGCTTGTGGCGATGATTTAGTAAATGATACGCCAGTTACAAAAGGACATGATAATTGTAATAACAGAACTGATTATTTTTGCGATAGTCAAACATTAACAGCTGTTTACGACTTTTCAAATGTTACAACTTCAACAGGCACAATAGACCCTACAGCAACACCAAATCAAATTAATACAACATCAAATCTTGCAGTAGAACTAACCAGTTTCAACGCAATGGGTGTTTCGGCAAATTCATCTGTATCAGGAGCATTTGGATTTAGCGATTGGGATACTGGAGCATTAAATGCAGAAACTGTTTATGCAAATCTTACTGGAAGTTTAAACACAGCAAAATATTATGAGTTTAAAGTTAAACCAATTGCAGGTCAAGCGATGACTTTAACTGGTATTACCTTTAATATTAAACGTGATACTTCTGGAGTCAGAACATTTGCAGTTAGATCAAGTGTTGGCGGCTTTGCGGCTAATTTAACATCTAGTGTTACGCCTGCAAATCCATTATTAAGCGTGCAAGCTGGTAATACTTTTTTTATAACTATGGACACAACAAATGCAATTTCTGGCAGTAAAATAACCCTGTCAGGTGCTTCATATACTAACATATACGATTCTTTAACTTTCCGTATTTATGGATTCAATGCTGAAGATGCTGCTGGCTCATTCGAAATTGATAATGTTACCATTTCTGGAACTTTTGGAACAATGGAAAATGTAGAAAATTATATGGAATATTCATATTGTTCTAAATTGTTTACAACTGACCAAAAATTAAGAATGCGTACAGCCCTCGAAAGTACAGTATCTGCAAGAAATAATCTTTGGATTAATTCAAATTTGACTGCTACAGGAATTTCTCCAGCAACAGCTGATTGTAAAGCAAAACCAGATTTCTTTGTAACAGGAGATAAACGCTGGATTTGCAAAGGTACAACCATTACTTTTCAAAAAAATATCATGCATGGAACTCCGACATCTTTATTATGGCGATTCCCAGGTTCAACTGCCACTCCAACTTCTACCTCAACTGCTGCAACAGTAAATGTTGTTTATGACCAAGTAGGAGTTTGGCCCGTAACATTAGTTGCTACCAACGCATCAGGTGTTGATTCTGTTGTAAAAACAGAATACATAACCGTAAGTAACCCTTGGGGTGATTTTATGGGTAATGGTTATACCGAAAATTTTGAAAATGCAAATAGCTTTTGGTATTATTGGAAGATTAACAACATGGACAATAACGCAAATACATTTACACATGTAAATTATACTGGATATAACAGTTCAAAAAGTTTATTGATGAATGCTTATCAAAACTACAACAATGATGTAGATGAGATTATAAGCCCTTCTTTCAATCTTGCTTATGTTACCCCAGCAACTTTATCGTTCAAGTATGCAGGTTCTTCTCATGGAACGGTAGCTGCTGATATTCAGGATGCGCTTAAAGTTTATTATTCTATTACTTGTGGAAACTCGTGGACAATTTTACCTAGTGGAACAATAAGCAATGCGACATTGGCTAATAATGGTTATAGTGCTGGTTTTTTTACTCCTACAAGTGCAAGTCAATGGACTACTAAGACCATTAACCTACCTACTTCTGCAAACAACCAAAATGTAAGATTTAAATTTGTGTTTGAAGCAGGTCCTGAGCCTAACAACTTATACATTGACGATATCAACATCAATGGAGTTGTAGGTATTGCTGAAAATACAAATACTTTTGATTTGATGATTTTCCCTAACCCTACAAATCAATCAACATCGGTTAGCTATCATTTAACTCAAAAAGGAAATGTTAAATTGGAAGTTGTTGATGTTTTAGGAAAAACAATTGTTGTTCCCGTAAATACAACTCAGTCGGAAGGTGATTATAAAATAAATCTTTCGAAAACTGATAATAACTTCTCAAATGGAGTTTACTTTATTAGGCTAACTGTCGATAATGTAAGCACTACTAGAAAACTGATTATAACAGAATAAATTACTTACAAAAAACATCCGCTCAAAAAAAGCGGATGTTTTTTGTTAATAAATCTTAATGATTATATCCATGAGTTATATTTAATTAAATTTGAATATCAAATATCTAATCAAATGAAGTACACTTTAAAATTATTTTTAGTCTTTATTCTTGCTATAGCTTTTAACACTAAACTAAGTGCCGCAAATAAAAAAGGAGGAACTAATCCTGAAAAGCCCACTGCCAATGAAACTACAAATGAAAGTGATACTACAATAAAAAATAATATTGTTATTTTTAGAATTATATCCCCTAATACTACAACTCAAAATAACAACAATAGTGGAAACTTAAAAAAAGCAGGCAAGCTTGCTCGCACATCCACATCTCCTCACACCTCTATAGATGACATCATCTACAAAAAAAGAGGAATTTAGTTTTTTCATAACAAGAAATTAATTTTCATTTAATATAATAAGTCTTTCTTTGTATAAAAAGAAAAGACATTATGACTATTGATAACATTCTAAACTACTCTATCACACAAGCAATTATTTATTTAAAAAATGGAAAAAGAATATATGGAGTTTTAATTGACACGCCACTTAAATATGACGATTTTCAATTTATCTACAATTATAACATAGGTCTATTTAAAGAGACGAATAACTCATCATTCATCGAAGCCATTCCAAGAAATTCAATTGAATCCATTGATACCAACCTTAAATAAATGCTTATGAAAAACCCTTGTGTTTTTTAATATTTTCGTAAGCCTGTTGAACTTTCTGAAACTTTTCATTAGCAGCCTTTTGAACTTCTTCGCCCAATGATGCGACCTTGTCTGGATGGTATTTTACAGCCATTCTTCGATACGCTTTTTTAATTTCGTCTTCAGTTGCTGATTTTTCAATTTCTAAAATTTTATAATCACTATCTGTATCTTTAAAATACATTGCTTTTAAAGAATTAAAATCGGCAAAGCTAACTCCTAAATAAGTAGCAATTGAATGTATTGTTTGTAACTCTAATTCGTGAACGTGCCCATCAGCTTTTGAGATGCCAAACAAATAATGAACTAATTGTAACCGCTCTGAGTGAGGCATGTATTGCTTAATTTGAAGGCAAACATCACGCAAAGGAATTTCTTGAGTTAAAATTTCTTTTAATAAAGCTATCTGCTGTTTTGAGTGTTCTTCACCAAATTGGTTATGTAAAAATTTGCGAACATATTCTAATTCGCTTTTCATTGTTTTTCCATCACTTTTCATTACGGCAGCAGAAAGTACAAGCAAACTAACAGCAAAATTTCCTGCATGATTAGGAGAGGATATATCCGAACCAGCACTTGCTTGAACTGAAATATCAGCAGAATCAAACATTGACCCTAATGCAAAACCAAGAACACCTCCAAGCGGACCCCCAAAAGCCCAGCCTAACCCTCCTCCTAACCACTTTCCGAATTTCATTTTTTTCATAATATAATATTTATGCAAAAATATATTTTGTTTTTGTATTTTTAAGATAATATTTAATTAATGAAGTAATGAAGTAATGAATAAATTAAGTTTTCTAAAAAATGAATTCCCAAAATTAGTCTCTAAACTAACAATTGATAGTGAAAAAGAATGGGGCGTACTAAATGCCCATCAAATGATTGAACACATGACTGATTCTGTTAGTATGGCTACTGGAAAAAACAACCAACAACTTCATACTCCAAATGAGCAAGTGCACGCTTTTAAGAACTTTGCTATGAGTGAAAAGGAATTTAAGCCTAACACTAAAAATTCATTAATGAGCGAAACTCCTGCTCCAACCAAAACAAAATCGATTAATGATGCAATTAAAGAATATGAATCTACATTAATGGATTTTGAGAATTATTTTAAAGAAGAAAAACTTTCAACTCTTACCAATCCTTTTTTTGGGGAATTAAATTACGAAGAATGGATACATTTACTTTACAAACACGCAATTCACCATTGCAAACAATTTAAACTAATATAATTAAGCCACTTTTAACTTATTTAAAGTAGATTTTTTTAACTTATCTTTTGCATAACGCAAGGTTAAATTATATTCTTTAACACTTGAATCGGAAGGCAAATCAAACATAATATCTGTCATTATTGCTTCACAAATAGAACGTAAACCACGAGCACCAAGCTTAAATTCCATTGCTTTTTCAACAATAAAATCAAGTACATTTTTTTCAAACGTTAGTTTTACTCCATCCAATTCGAATAAATGTGTGTATTGTTTTATCAACGAGTTTTTAGGTTCTGACAATATTCTTCTTAAAGTAACAGCATCTAATGGGTTTAAAAAAGTGAGAACAGGTAATCGTCCAATTAATTCTGGTATTAAACCAAAGTTTTTTAAATCTTGAGGAGAAACATATTGTAATAAATTATCTTTATCAATAGCCTCTGCTTCTTTATTCATATTATATCCAATGATTTGGGTATCTAATCGTTTTGCTATTTTTCTTTCTATTCCATCAAATGCACCACCACAAATAAATAAAATATTTTTTGTGTTTACTTGAACCATTTTTTGTTCTGGATGTTTTCTTCCTCCTTGAGGAGGAACACCAACAACAGAACCTTCTAATAATTTCAATAATGCCTGCTGAACACCTTCTCCGGAAACATCACGAGTGATGGAAGGATTATCACTTTTGCGTGCAATTTTATCAATTTCATCAATAAAAACAATACCTCTTTCTGCAGCTGTTACATCAAAATCGGCAGATTGTAACAAACGAGACAAAATACTTTCCACATCTTCGCCAACATAACCTGCCTCTGTAAGAACTGTTGCATCAGCAATGCAGAAAGGAACATTTAAAATTTTTGCAATGGTTCTTGCCAATAATGTTTTTCCTGTTCCCGTTTCGCCAACCATAATAACGTTTGATTTTTCAATCTCTATTTCGTCTTTTACAGTTGCTTTGGTTTGACTTTGAAGAATACGTTTATAATGATTATATACAGCAACGGATAACACTTTTTTAGCATCATCTTGTCCGATAATATATTCATCTAAATGTTTTTTAATTTCAATAGGCTTACGCAAGTGCATAGCATTAAAGCCTGAATTGCTTTTTTGAGCGAGCTCATCTTTAACAATCATTTGCGCTTGTGTTACACAATTATTACAAATATGCCCGGTAGTTCCTGCAATAAGCATATCTACTTCGGTTTTTTTTCTATTGCAAAACGAACACTTAATATCTTTGTCTTCTTTAGCCATTGCTTTAATTTAAAAAATCAAATGGTTAATGGAAAATACCATTAACCATTTTAATAAAATAGAAATATTTTTTTATTTAGTACTTATCAATAATTCATCAACCATACCGTAAGCTTTCGCTTCTTCAGAGGTCATCCAATAATCCCTATCACTATCTGCCCAAACTTTTTCGTACGTTTGTCCGCTATGTTTGGCAATTATTTCGTATAACTCCTTTTTCAATTTTTGAATTTCACGAGCAGTAATTTCGATATCAGAAGCTTGTCCTTCGGCTCCACCCAAAGGCTGGTGAATCATCACACGAGCATGCTTTAAAGCAGCACGTTTCCCTTTAGCTCCAGCACACATCAAAACAGCACCCATTGATGCAGCCATACCCGTACAAATTGTAGCAACATCAGGTGTGATGTATTGCATTGTATCATAAATACCCAAACCAGCATAAACAGAACCTCCTGGTGAATTCAAATAAATTTGAATATCTTTTTTATTATCAACTGATTGCAAAAACAATAACTGTGCTTGGATAATGTTTGCTACTTGGTCGTCAATACCTGTTCCTAAAAAAATGATGCGGTCCATCATTAATCTAGAGAAAACATCCATTTGAGCAACATTAAGTTGACGCTCTTCAATGATATAAGGAGTCATACTTTTAATGTTATGTTTTGTATAGGAATCAAATGTATTTCCGCTAATTCCTTTGTGCTTTACAGCATATTTTCTAAACTCGTTGTTATCGAACATAAATTTTGTTTTTTAGTTATTTTTAAATTTGACAGTTAAAAGTAGTAATCAAATTCTGAACCTCAAAAAATTATTGCCTATTTGGCAGCATTAAAAAAATCGTCATAAGCAACTTCTTTATTTTCCAATGTAAATTTGGTTTTAAAGAGTGTCATGATTTTTTGTCCATACACTTGTTCATATATCTTTTTAGCTTCTTCTTGGTTAGCTAAAACCCTTTTAGCTGTATCATTAAGTTCCGCTTCTCCCATCACATTTGGACTCATCTTCCCAAATTGTTTTGAAATCAAATCCTTTGTATGCTCTATAACTTCTTCGTTTGTTACTTGAATATCGTTATCCTTGATAATTTTGTTTTCAATAAGTTGCCATTTTAATCCTTTTGAATAACTGTCAAACTCCGCATCAACTTGTTCTAATGTAACAGGTTTTTCATTTACAGCTACAATCCAACGTTTTAAAAAATCTTCTGGTAAATTAAAATTTACTTTTTCCATCAAACGATCAACAACATTATTGTAAAACTTGCGTTCGCTATCGTTCATAAACATAGCTGCCAATTCTTCTTTGATTTTTGTTTTAAATTCTTCTTCTGAATTCACAACACCTGCTCCGTATATTTTATCAAATAATTCTTGATTAATATCAGCTGCTGCTAATCTGCTTATTGATTTTACAGTAAATTGAAATTTCGATGTTAACCCTTCTGCAACTTGCTTATCTACTCCTAACATTGCAGCTAAATCAGTAGCATTATCTGTAATATTTTGCGCTTCAAGAGTAATTTTGTCTTCTTTTTTTAGTCCGACAAATTGTTTTCTTGAAGCTTCTTTCACTCTTTCTAAAAACACCGAAGATGATTTAAAAATTCCTCCTGCTAAAATTTCTCCGTTTGAGTCTAACTCCACAAAATCACCATTCACAAAATCACCTTCCGTAATTACTTCTGCTTGTTCTACCTTACCATATCTTTTAGCAATATCAGTTGTGTATTTATTAATTAATTCATCATCAATTTTAACAGTAGTGTATTCAAATTTATCTTTTGCAGAAAGTTCTAAATTAAACTTAGGAGCTAATCCCATTTCGTACAAAAATTCAAATTCATCTTGATTATCCCAATCAATAACCTTATTGTCATCAGCTTTAGGCAATGGATTTCCAAGCACATCAATTTTGTTTTCATGAATGTATTTATAAAGCGAATCCGACAACAACTTGTTTATTTCGTCCACCATAATAGATTTTCCGTACATTTTTTTAATCATGCTGGTAGGCACTTTGCCTGGCCTAAACCCAGGAATTGAAGCTTTTTTCTGAGCTTGTTTTAAAGCAGTTTCTACTTTTGGTAAATAATCGCTAGCTGTAACTTTTACTTTTAAAATTGCATTTAAATCGTCAATGTTCTCTTGTGTAATGTTCATTTTATTGAAATATTTAATTAATTGTTGTTTCTCTTTTTTAGGGACACGAAATTACGCTTTTTTTTTGATTTATTCTTTAATTTTTTACAAAAAAGAAAGCCGAAAATCAATGTTTTCGGCTTTCTTTTCTATATCGGGATTATTACTTTTTAATAACTCTAAATTCTGCTCTTCTGTTCATTTGATGTTCTTCTTCAGAACATTCAACTCCATCGGCACATTTATTTAATAAATCGGATTCTCCTTTTCCAACTACATCAATTCGTTTTTTATCAATTCCTTGATCAATTATATGTTTTTTAACCGCATTTGCACGTTTTAGAGAAAGTATTTTATTGAAAACTGTTGAGCCTCTAGCATCTGTGAATGCATAAATAACAACATGTAAATCATTATATTTTTTCAATAATTCAATGTTTTTATTTACAATATTATTTGCCTCAGCGGTCAAACTTGATTGATTAAGATTAAAATAAAGTGGTTTCAAATCAAAACCTATAGATGCTAATTGTTCAGCAGAGAGTTCTCCGTGAGTATTTATTAAATCAGTAGCAACGATTACAGGAGGTGCTTTGATTTCAATTTTACTCTCATTACATGCCACATATACATTCAAACATGTATCACAATAGGCAATTACTTTTGTTTTAACAGTATATGTTCCAAGCGCATTAAATTTGTGATTGATTTCTTCAAAACTTTCAGTAACCAAGCTATCATTTATTAAACAAGAATACTCCAAAATTTTATTTTTGTAAATATCAGGAATCACAGAATTGATAACATATTCATCATTTTTTATTTCTTTAATATTGGTAACTAATGTTTGAGCATTTAAACTCGAACAATCGGGTAGTTTATTTAAATAGTTAATTTTATAAATATCTAAACTTCCGAAACCACCTTCACGTGAAGAAGTTAGATAACCATTAATTTGTCCACTATTTTGAATAAAAAAGATATCGTTAGCTGGAGAATTGATTGGCATTCCTAGATTAACTGGGTCTGACCACTTTCCATTTTCTTGTGTTGTTTTATATACATCAAATCCGCCAAAACCGCGATGACCTTTTGATGAAAAGTATAATGTTTTTCCATCATCGCTAATAAATGGAGCTTCCTCATCAAAATTGGTATTAATAGTTTGTCCTAAATTTTCGGGGATACTCCAAGTTCCATCTGCATTTTTAGTTGATATATAAATATCTAATCCACCAAAACCTTTTTCTGATTCGCTTGTAAAATAAAGTATTTTCCCGTCTTTAGAAACAGTAGCATGATTTTGATAATCATCAAAATTTATTACGGGGCTTATTGCAAATGGTTTTTCTGAAGTTGAGTTGATATCTCCTTCATATAGTTTTCTATTGCTATAAATAAATATTTTGTTGTCTGTAATTGCAGAAACAACCGCTTCATTATCATTTACATTTTTAAATTTCACTTGCGTATGTGGTATTGTATAACGTTGAGGCACCGAAGGATAACCGCTTTTCATCTCTGTTACATACATACTTTCATAATATCCTCCATTATATGGATTTAATTTTTCTTTTTTATGGTCTTTTCTTTTTGAAGTAAAAATTAATTTTTCATCACTTATCAATACTGGTACATATTCCGGTTTATCAGTATTAATTTTATCACCCATGTTCACAATATAAACTTCCTTATTAGTTGGGTGTTCTTTCATATAAGCTAATGCGTATTCGCAATCAGCAATTCTTTTATCCAATTCAGGTTGGAAAGAAATATTATCAGCGCAATCATAGGCTTTCATTTTATTGTAATAATTTAAAGCTTCAGCATAATTGCTTAAATAATGATAACATTTTGCAGTAGCAAACAATAATTCGCCATTGCCTGATTGTTTCATATTGTTGGAACTCACAGCTTTTTCAAGGTATGGTAGTGCTTTACCTTCTTTTTCCATGTATTCAACATACAAAATACCCAAACCCCTGTTTGCTTTGTAATTGGCAACATCTTTATCTAATGCTTTTAAGTAGTAAGTTTCTGCTTTTTCATAATTGCCAACATAAACAGCATTTTCAGCTTTGTTTATGTATTTGTTTTGAGCAAACGATGGAATTGTTGTTATTGCTAATAGCAATAAAAATATTCTATTTTTCAAAATCATTTTTTTATTATTAGGGATGATAACTAAAACTTAAGTAGCTAAAATAGTAAAAAAAATTATAACTATTTGAAAATAAGGCTGTTTTATTATAAAACATTTACTTCTGGTTCTAATTGAACGCCAAATTTTTTATCTACAGATTGAATTATTTTTCCTGATAAATCAAGTATTTCAGCACCTTTTGCATTAGCATAATTAACAAGAACAAGTGCCTGTAATTTATGCACTCCAGCATCACCAATAACTTTCCCTTTCCAACCACATTGTTCAATTAGCCAACCTGCAGCAAGTTTTACATTTCCATTATCTAAAGGATAAGCAATTATATCAGGAAACGTTTGAACAAGCGAATTGAATCTGCTTTTTTCAATTTCAGGGTTTTTAAAAAAACTTCCAGCATTCCCAATTTTCTTTGGGTCGGGCAATTTACTACTTCTTATATTGCATACGGCTTGGCTGATGGCAGCAATGGATAAGTCTTTTACACACATTATTTCTAGTTCTTTTTCTATTGCTCCATAACTTATATTAAACTTAGGGATTTTAGTCAATCTAAAAGTTACCGAAAGAATAATAAATTTATTTTTAAACTCTTTTTTAAATACACTTTCTCGATAACCGAATTTACATTCATCTTTAGTAAATTTTTTAATGCTTAATGTTTCTATATTCAATGCTTCTAACTCCAAAAAAATATCTTTAATTTCAACGCCATAAGCTCCAATATTTTGCATTGGACTAGCTCCTACGTACCCCGGAATTAATGATAAATTTTCTAATCCTGCGTATTCTTTTTTAACACAATACATTACCAATTCATGCCAAACTTCACCAGCAGCAGCTTTTATATAGTAAAACACTGCATCTTCTTTTATAAGCTCAATCCCTTTTAATTTATTGTGAATAACCAATCCATCAACGTTTTTAGTAAAAAGAATATTGCTACCTCCTCCAAGTATTAGCTTATTCTCATTTTTGAATTTTGAATCTGATAAGATGGAAATAAGATTATCAACATTGTTTATTTCGCTATAATATTTTGATAAAATATCAATACCAAAAGTGTTGTGCTTTTTTAGTGGATAGTTTTCTTGAATAATCATTTCCCAAATTTCATAATTACAATTGCAATAAACAACAAACAATAATAAAAGTTATTCATAGTTGTATGCTCATATCTAATAACATAAATATAGTATATTCGCAAGGCTATATTATGATGAAAAAGGCTATTGTTTCCGTAATAAATGATTTAAGTACCGACCAACGCGTACATAAAGTGTGTACCACATTGCACAGCTTAGGTTTTGAAGTTACTTTGGTTGGCAGAAAACAAAAAAAAAGTTTTCCGTTAAATGAACGAACATACAAAACAAAACGCATGTTTTTATTGTTCGAAAAAGGTCCTTTTTTTTACTTAGAATATCAAAAACGTTTGTTTTTTTATTTGCTTTTCCACCAAGCCGATGTACTTGTATCAAATGATTTAGATACATTATTGCCTAATTATTTGATTTCGAAATTAAAAAATGTTCCTCTCGTTTATGATAGCCATGAACTATTCTGTGAGGTACCTGAACTCCAAAATAATCTTTTTAAAAAATCAATTTGGAAAAAAGTTGAACGATGGATTTTCCCTAAGCTAAAATATGTTTTTACCGTAAATCAATCCATTGCAGATATTTATTCAAAAGAATACAATGTTGATGTAAAAATAGTTAGAAATATTCCCGCATTAAAAAGCCAAACTACAATTAATTTTATTTCAAAACAGGATTTAAATATTCCAGAAAATAAAAAAATAATTTTATTACAAGGCGCTGGAATAAACATCGACAGAGGTGCTGAAGAAGCTGTACAAGCAATGCAATATATCTATGATTCCATTTTGCTAATAGTTGGTAGTGGTGATGTAATTGAAACGCTAAAAACTATTGTTACGGATTTAAAACTTGAAAACAAAGTTATGTTGGTAGGCAAAGTACCTTTTGAAAAGCTGCAACAATACACCCACCATGCGGATATTGGACTAACGCTTGATAAGGATACAAATATTAATTATAAATACAGCTTACCAAACAAGCTATTTGATTATATACATGCTTCTGTTCCTATATTATCATCCAATTTAGTTGAATTAAAAAATATTATTACAAAATACAATATTGGCGATTGTATTGAAAACCACAATCCAAAACACATTGCAGAAAAGCTTAACACAATATTAAATAACCCTGCCTTATTATCCGAATGGAAAAAAAATTGTAAAATTGCAGCCGAAAATTTGAATTGGGAAAATGAAGAGAAAGAACTCACTAACGTTTATTCCCAATTTTTATAAACCCAACAAAAACTTAATTAATTTATTTTAATTAAGATAAACATGAAACAGAAGCAACTACATATAATTTCTTTTGATGTGCCCTACCCTGCCAATTATGGCGGTGTTATCGATATTTTTTTTAAAATAAAAGCATTACACAACAAAGGAGTAAAAATTCACTTGCACTGTTTTGAGTATGGAAGAGCGGAAGCAAGAATTTTAGAAAGTTATTGCGAAAAAGTTTATTATTATAAACGAAAAATGAGTAAAACATATTTACTTGACAAGCTGCCTTTTGTTGTTGTTACACGCTCATCTGAAAAAATGATACAAACTATTTTAAGAGATGATTATCCAATCCTATTTGAAGGACTACACTGTTGTTTTCATTTGAATGATGTGCGATTAAAAGACAGAATTAAAATTGTGCGAACACATAATATTGAACATGATTACTATCAAAATCTTGCAAAAGTTGAAAAGTCTGTTTTCAAAAAAATATATTTTGGCTTAGAAGCAAAAAAATTAAAACGCTTTGAAAAAAATTTGATTTTAGCTAACTATATTTTAGCTATTTCGAATGCAGACACATTGGAATTTAGCAAACGTTATAAAAATGTGTTGCATGTTACAGCATTTCATCCTTATGAAGAAGTAAAAATTGAAGAAGGAATTGGCAATTTTTGTTTATACCATGGAAATTTAGAAGTAGGTGAAAATAATGAAGCTGCATTATTTTTGGTAAATGAAGTGTTTTCAAAAATAAAAATATCTTTAATTATAGCAGGCAGAAAACCGTCTGATGAACTAAGAAACGCTGTTAGTCAATATAAAAATATTGAATTAAAAGCAAACATTAGCACTGCTGAAATAGATGAATTAATAAAAGAAGCACAAATTAATATTTTACCAACTTTTCAAGCTACAGGAATAAAATTAAAATTACTTGCAGCACTTTTTAATGGGCGACATTGTATTGTAAATTCGCCAATGGTTGAAAAAACTGGTATTGAAAGTTTGTGTACTATAAAAAATTCAAGCGAAGAAATGATTGCAGCTGTTAATGCTTTATTTACTACTCCTTTTAAATCTACTACAATAAAAGAAAGAGAAAGAATCTTGCTCGATTCTTTCTCTAACGAAAAAAATATTAAAAAGCTTTACACCTTAATTTAAAACTTAAACGTAAATCCTCCTGTGATGTTGGTTACTCCATGTCCAACTTCGGCAAAAAGCCCTACACTTTTAACAAAATACCAACGAGCACCAGCAAAAGCACCCCAAGCAGGATATGCAAAAGAATTGGTTACTCTATAAGCATTTTTTGATGCAGGGTCTGGGTCATTCGTTTCATAATTGTAAAGACTGAATCTTGCCCCAATTAAAACTCCAGCATAAACTTCTGCCCTTTCAGAATTCAAAACATCCCAATGATAAACCGCTCTTCCTGCAACTGTAATACGCGTCCAATGGTGTTCATAACTGTATTTATTAGTATAACCATTAGTATAATAGTAATTGGTATAGTTTTCAGTTTGAAAACTCCCATAAGCACCTACCCCTAAATACCCTGGACCCAACTTTTGTTTCCACGGTTGCTCATAACTAAAATTAAAATTTGGAGAACGCCTGTAAGTTCCTCCATTAGGATATTTATAATACCCAATTCCACCAATGCTAACTCCAATATTTATCAGATGAGAACTTTCGTTAAAACACTTCTCTCCTGTTGATTGATTTTTAAAAACAAACTCATTGTCTGTCCCCGAGAATCCTGAAACGCTATACATGATAGCCATAACAGATAAAATTATTTTTTTCATGATGAATGATTTTGTGTTCTGCAAAGTTAATACAAGATATTCGACAAATTCAAATGAAAATATTAATATATTTGACGATAAATACCGCAAAAATGAAACCATTTTTCAACTCCTTACTATTATTACCGTTCATATTTCTTTTTTCATGTACAAACAAACCTACTATAAAAGAAAATTTGGAAAAAAAATGGGCATTTGTTTCTATCAAAGATAGCTTAGGCAATGAAGTAAAAAAAGCACAAACTACCGACACACTTATTATTTCAAACAAATCAAAGGGAAATAAATTTTCTTACGCAATTGAAAAAGAAAACATTAAAGCAACAGGTACTTGGGAATTAATTGATAGCAATCTTGTTTTTACCTATGATTTAAAACCACTTATTACTGATATTGACTCCAATGCTTATATTGTTGATGAATTAACTAAAATTCCTTATGTTGTTTATTATAAAAACAACAAAGAAGTTACTCGCATATCAACTGATGGGCTTGTTTCACAAAAAATTACTCGCACCTATAAAATAGATATTTGCAATTTGCAAAGTCTTGTTTTAAAAGAAAAAGATGTTACTTATACGTTTTCTTATCATTCCACTTTAACAGAATCATCAACCAATTTTACATCTATTTGGAGAGGATTAATCGGCATGATTGTATTGATTTTAATTCTTTACTTATTCAGCAACAACAGAAAACAAATATCTTGGAAACTTGTTGGTACAGGCTTATTGATGCAACTTATATTTGCAATTGGTGTTTTAAAAATACCTTTTGTTCAACATATTTTTGAAGCTTGTTCCAACTTTTTTGTTAAAGTTTTAGCATTCACAAAAGAAGGTTCTGATTTTGTTTTTGGAGGATTAGTAAATACGGAGTCTATTGGATTTGTTTTTGCATTTCAAATATTACCAACCATTTTATTCTTTTCGGCACTTACCAGTTTATTTTTTTATTTAGGTATTTTACAAAAAATAGTTTACGGATTTGCATGGGTAATGAGCAAGTTTATGAAGCTTTCTGGTGCTGAAAGTTTGGCTGCTGCTGCAAATATTTTTCTTGGACAAACAGAAGCACCATTATTGGTAAAACCATACATCGCAAACATGAACAAATCGGAAGTACTTTGTTTAATGGCTGGAGGCATGGCAACAATTGCTGGGGGTGTTTTAGCTGCATATATTGGATTTTTAGGAGGTGATGACCCTGTGCAACGATTATTTTTTGCAAAACATCTTTTAGCAGCATCTGTAATGAGTGCACCAGCAGCAATTGTTGCAGCAAAAATATTGATGCCACAAACAGAAGAAATAAATAGCAACCTTGAAATTTCAAAAGAAAAAATTGGTGGAAATGCACTTGAAGCTATTGCAAATGGAACTATTGAAGGATTAAAATTAGCCGCAAATGTTGCAGCCATGTTATTGGTTTTTATTGCATTGATTGCAATGGTAAACTATGTAATGAAAGATATGATTGGTGAATGGACAGGACTAAATGCTTGGGTAATTGATTTCACACACGGCTCCTATTCTGGATTTTCATTACAATTTTTATTGGGTTATGCTTGCGCTCCATTAACCTATTTGATGGGGGTTTGTAAAGAAGATATGGTTTTGGTGGGGCAACTACTAGGAGAAAAAACTATTTTAAACGAATTTGTTGCATACACCACATTAGGTAAAATGCAAGTAATGCATGTTTTTACTGAACAAAAATCTACCATCATAGCAACATACATTTTATGCGGTTTTTCTAATTTTGCTTCTATAGGAATACAAATTGGCGGTATTGGCTCATTAGCACCGACCAAACGTGGAATGCTATCACAATTGGGCGTAAAAGCACTCATTGGCGGAACAGTAGCATCCTTGTTTACTGCCACGATTGTTGGAATGTTGATATAATTTGAAAACTTGAAGTTTCAATTTCTGCGGTTCAAATTTAGCTTGCTTATTTTTGTTGTATTATAATTAATCTTTTGTTCGAACAATGAAACAATACCACGATTTAATGCGCCATGTTTTGGAGCAAGGAGCAACAAAAACAGACAGAACAGGAACAGGAACAGTGAGTGTTTTTGGTTATCAAATGCGATTTGATTTGCAAGAAGGATTTCCGATGCTTACCACAAAAAAGTTGCATTTAAAATCTATTTTACATGAATTGCTTTGGTTTTTAAAAGGCGAAACCAATATCCAATATTTAAAAGAAAATGGTGTAAGTATTTGGGACGAATGGGCTGACGAAAACGGAAACCTTGGTCCTGTTTATGGTTCACAATGGCGTAGTTGGCAAGCAGCCGATGGCAGAACCATTGACCAAATTACGGAAGTAGTAAATCAAATTAAAAAAAATCCTGACAGCCGTAGAATGATTGTGAGCGCTTGGAATGTTGGCGAAATAGATAAAATGAAACTACCTCCTTGCCATGCTTTTTTTCAATTTTATGTGGCTGACGGAAAGTTAAGTTGCCAATTGTACCAACGCAGTGCCGACATTTTTTTAGGTGTGCCGTTTAACATTGCTTCTTATGCTATGTTAACTATGATGATGGCACAAGTTTGCGATTTACAAGCAGGAGAATTTGTTCATACATTAGGCGATGCCCATTTATATTCAAACCATATTGAACAAGCAAAACTTCAATTGTCGCGAGATTGTAGAAAATTGCCTAGATTAAAAATTAATCCAGAAGTAAAAGATATTTTTGGATTTAAGTTCGAGGATTTCACATTAGAAAATTACGATCCGCATCCTCACATCAAAGCTGCTGTTGCTGTTTAAGTGGCTTTTTTAATGGGACACCGATTTTTATGATTGTTATGATTTGTTATGGCTTTTGAATTTTGACTTAACTCTTTTGAATTAAAATGATATCTATAATAGTAGCTGTAGCAAACAACAATGTAATTGGAAAAGACAATACACTTATTTGGCATTTACCTGCAGATATGAAATTTTTTAGAGAAAAAACTACGGGGCATGTAATTATTACTGGACGAAAAAATTACGAATCTATCCCAGAAAAATTCAGGCCATTACCCAACAGAACTAATATAATTATTACCCGTCAAAAAGATTACAATGCAACGGGAGCTATTGTTTGTAATACAATTGAAAATGCTATTACAAAAGCAAAAGAATTAAACGATACCGAAATTTTTATAATTGGTGGTGCCGAAATTTACAAACAAAGCTTACACTTAGCCGATAAAATATATCTTACACAAATTAAACATACTTTTGAAGGTGATGCCTTTTTTCCTGAAATCAATTTAAACGACTGGACAGAAATTGAAAGAAAAACAGGAGAAACAGACGAAAAAAACAACTACCCACACGATTTTATTACCTACATAAAAAAACCTGAACGATATTAAACAAAAAAATCTGAACTTATTAAGTTCAGATTTTTTTGTTTGTAATTTACTTTTACTTTTACTTAAAAAGGCAAATCATCTTCTTGAGATGCAGTAGTAAATGTGGCTACATCATTCATTGGAGCAGCAGAAGATTGTGTGTTTGCGGCAGCACTTCCACCTTCAATACGCCATGCTTCTAAAGAGTTAAAATATTTTACTTTTCCTTGTGGGTCGGTCCATTCTCTTCCACGCAAATTAAAATGCACTTTCATTTCATCACCAACATTGTATTGGTCAAGCAATCCACATTTATCTTGTGTTAACTGAAAAGAAATGTGTTGTGGGTACTGTGAAGAGTTTTCTGTCAAAACAAATTCTCTTTTTTTAAATTTTTCTGACACTTGCTGTGTTTCACTTTTTACTTTTAAAATTCCTGTAACGTCCATTTTTATTTATTTTTTAATTATTATTAATTGATAAAAGCACTTTCCATGCTTCTTCTACTTTATTACTTTCTAATAAACCTTTTGCTATATGATGCAATTGGTTTTTTAATTTATCGTGGTTGCTCGCATACAATTCAAATGCTTCGTTAATCGCACCAGAATTTCTGTAAGCTACAACTTCTTGTTCTGTGGGTAATTTTTCGATGTTACCCAATTGCCCTAAATTATTTCCGGTTAATACATTCGATTTTTTTATTGCTTCTGGTATGGCATCTATGCCAATACCAAGGTTCATCAATGGTTTAGCAACTTCAAAAAGAGCATCTCCATTTGTACGGCTATACCAATTTGCACCAAGCCTTGCTACTAAATCAATTTTGTTGGGATCAATTTGTTTGCTAACATCCAAAACATTTTCATTGATGTGCATCAATACTACTTCACAAATAATTAAATTTCCTGCTCCTCCGTGTTGTCCCAACTCTATCACTTGATTTACTTTGCACTCTAATTGTGCTGGTGATTCTTTAACTCTAAAAGGTTTTACCATCTCAGAAGCTAAAGGAGTAAAACCTGCTTTAATAAATTCGTTTACACCTTTTGGATATTCTGTACTTGCCAAGCTTGTTTGTTGTACCATATCGTAGTTTACCATGTTTATAACTACTTCGGGCACTTCTTTTATATTCTCAAATGTATGTTTTGTTTGTCCTGTTCTTCCGCTCCGAGCAGGAGAAAATATAGCAATTGGAGGATTGGCACTAAAAACATTAAAAAAACTAAAAGGTGCTAAATTTGGATTACCATCCTTATCAATAGTACTTGCAAAAGCAATAGGACGAGGCGCAACAGCGCCTAGCAAATAGCCATGCAATTCAGCAGTTTTAACTTCTTTAGGATTTATAGTAAGCATCATTTTATTTCTGAAGAACAAAAATAAAATTAAAATCCATTGATTTTAAAAGATGTTATTAACGAAATATATTTTATTGTTGATATGTTTTAGGGCAGTTCCAAAAATGGTGCTTTTCGATTACACAGCCTAATTTAGGTTTTAAATCTCATTCACAAGGCAGGAGTATATGTCGATTAGAAAGCAACAAACAGATCGCACCTACTGGGCAACCTGTAAAAACAACTATTCAGAAAAACCTACAAGGGATCTACATCAATTTGCACTTTTACGCTTTTAAACAGTTTATCGTTTTTGTATTTAACAATCATTTCGGTTACTATTTTTTTGAATTGAGTTACAGAAACATCACGTTCTATTTTCAGTAAAATATTTTTACGATACATATTTCTAACTCTTGCTACCAAAGGAAATTCTGGACCTAATACACGTTTTCCAAATTGTTGTTTTAATTCATCGGCAAAACTTTTTGCAGAAGCATTCACTAAATCTAAATCACGATGTATTAATGTAATTTCAATTAATCTATAATAAGGAGGATAATTGAAATTTTTTCTGTCGAGCAATTGAAAAGTGTACATATTCAAATAATCGTTGTTCCACACATTTTGAATAATAGTATGTTCAGGATTATGTGTTTGTATAATTACTTTTCCTCTTTTATTTTTTCTTCCCGCTCTTCCAGATACTTGTGCCATCAATTGATAACTCCTTTCAAAAGCCCTAAAATCAGGAAAATTAAGCATACTATCAGCATTTAAAATTCCTACCATACTTACATTGTTAAAATCCAAGCCTTTGGTTACCATTTGTGTTCCAACTAAAATATCAATGTTTCCTTCTTCAAAATCGTGAATGATATGTTGATGTGCGAATTTGCTTCGAGTAGTATCTAAATCCATTCGAGCAATTTTTGCTTTTGGATAAAATATTGCCAACTCTTCTTCTATTTTTTCGGTACCAAATCCCTTCATCTTAATATTTGTATCGCCACAAGCACCACACTTATTTGGTGGCTTAACACTATATCCACAATAATGGCAACGTAATTGGTTCGTATTTTTGTGATAGGTTAAACTTACATCGCAATTGGTACACTGTGGCACCCAAGCACAAGTATCACATTCTAATTGTGGAGCAAAACCTCTTCTGTTTTGAAATAAAATTATTTGCTCTTTGTTTTGTAAGGCAAGTGTAATAGTATCAAGAAGTAGAGGTGAAAAATGAGATTTCATCATCTTCTTTTTTGTTGCTTCTTTTACATCAGCTATTAAAATTTCTGGCATTTGAATTCCTCCAAAGCGAGTTGTTATTTCTGCAAATCCATACTTCCCTTCTTGTGCATTAAAATAACTTTCGATACTTGGTGTAGCAGAGCCTAATAGTGTTTTAGCTTTATGAATATGTGCTAAATAAATTGCAGCATCACGGGCATTATAACGAGGCGAAGGCTCAAACTGTTTAAAAGAAGTATCATGTTCTTCATCAACGATTATTAAACCTAAATTTGAAAAAGGCAAAAACAGAGCAGAACGAGCACCAATTATTATTGAATACTTTGAACTTTGCTTTTTCGAATTTTCATTCAATACATTTTTCCACACCTCCACTCTTTCGTTTTCATTAAATTTACTGTGATAGACACCTACTTCATCTCCAAAATATTTTTTTAATCGATTAATGATTTGGGTAGTAAGTGCTATTTCGGGCAATAGATACAAAACTTGCTTGCCTTCTGCTAATGTTTGTTCAATAAGCTTTACATAAATTTCTGTTTTGCCACTTGAAGTAACACCATGAAGTAAAACTACATCTTTATTGCCAGAAGACATAGGCTTAATGTCAATTGGCAAGGGTTCTTCGTTATTTAAAACACCAAATTGCTTTCTGATAGAATCTAAAACCTGCTGTTGAATTTCATTTAATTGAGATACTTTATTTTCATTTTCAAATGGAGATAATCGTCCAACTTCACACTCGTATAACTCAATAATATTTTTTTTCTCTAAACTTTTAATTGCAGATTCGGAGCCGACAATCTTTTTTAAAATATCTTTTTTTCTTACTTCTTTTTTTTCACTTGAATACCTATCAGATAGTTGAATAAAAGCCATAAGCACGTCCAATTGTTTTCCTGCACGCTTTTCTAATGAATCGAATATTTTTTTTAATTGATCTTCACTATCAAGTTCCTTTGATAATTGAATATATGTTTCAACCTTTGGTTTGTATTTTTCTTTTAACTCTTCTTGAATAATTACTATTCCTTTTTCTATTAAGGATTTAATAATTGGATAAACCGTTTTTTGTTCTGTAATTTCTGCAACATCATTCAAAGAAAGGACTTCTCTAATTTCTAAAGCATCGACAATTAGAAATTCCTTATCGGTAAGAGTATTTTTTTCAATATGCGTTTTATAGTTTGAATCTAATATAACCTTTGTCTCACTTGACAAACGCAAACCACCTGGAAAAGCAGCAACCATAACCTCTCCAATGGTACACATATAATAGGAGCTTATCCAATCCCACAATGTAAATTGCTTTTGGTTTACAATAGGTTCTTCATCTAATATTGATTCAATGTATTTTGCTGCATATTGTTTTGGAGGATTTTCATGAATTACCCTAACCAATGCAGAATACAATTTTCCTTTACCAAACTGAACAACTACTCGTTGACCAACTAAAACAATATCATTCCACTCGTGTGGAACACGATACGTATATAAATTTGGAACAGAAAGAGGTAATATTACATCAACAAAAAGTGTTGTACGACTCATTTCACAAATATAATTAAAAAGGAGACTTTAAGAAGCGAGATGATATTTGCTTGATAACAATGCTAATAGAATAATTAGCATCAGACGTCTTTTCTGCTGTCATCAAAACTTATTTATTCCTTTCGAAATTCAATGTTTTTTCCGCGCGTCCCTCTGAATCTATATCGTTTTGATTGTGTTTCTTCAATTGATTTAAATTTTTCGACATGCGCAGAACTTGGGTCAATTAAAGGATGAACATTATGAATCTTTTTTAAAGTATCTACCACAAAAGGGATATGAGCAATGGGCATTTTAAACCTACGTTTTGTAAATCCCATCAATAAATTTGATTGAAACATATCTGTAGCAACCGCAATTTTAGTAAACCCCATTTCTTTTGCTAGCCAATATGAATTGTAAATGTTTTCGGTGCTATGTTGTGCTTTTTCTTCAAGTATAATTTTTTCTTTAGGTACTCCTAATTGTTGGGCATACAATGCCATTATTTGGGCTTCCACGTAAGGAGTATAAACAGCCGAACCAGAAAAAATTACATTTTTTGCAATACCTTGTTTTATTAAATAAGAAGCCCAAATTACTCTACCTCTCATTGCCACTGTCCATTCTTTTCCATCAAAAGGAACACCCGGAACAATTATTACATCATAAGGCTGATTTTTTAATGCTCGTTTAAAAAGTTTATTAGGAGAAGGACGAAAAAAAGCGCAACTCGATAAAGTTAAAATAGAAAAAAATAATAGTGTTTGGGTTTTCATAATGGGTTTAGAAGTAAAAAAATAATTGAAACAATTTTAAAGCGACAAAATATTTACCATCCTCATTAAATCTTCATCTAAAGATTCAATGTGTTTTATTGCTTTTTCAAAAGAAGTATATTTTATTTTTTTATCCACTATTCCTATCATTATATTTTTTTCTCCTTTTAATAATGCCTCCACAGCAGCAAACCCCATTCTACTTGCATTTACTCGTTCCATAGCTGTTGGATTTCCTCCACGCTGTATATGACCTAAGACAGTTACCCGTGTATCATAATTTGGCAACTCTTTTTTTACTTTTTCAGCAATAGCAAATGCTCCTCCAGCATCATCGCCTTCTGCTACCAAAATAATTTTTGAAGATTTGCTTTTTCTTCCGTTTTTTAACCTAATAATAAGGTTGCTTAAATCTGTTTTTGTTTCAGGAATAAGAATAGATTCGGCACCTACACCAATTCCCGCTCTTAATGCAATCAAACCAGCATCACGCCCCATAACTTCAACAAAAAATAATCTATCATGGCTTTCTGCAGTATCTCTAATTTTATCAACTGCTTCAACTACTGTATTGATTGCAGTATCATAACCAATGGTAAAATCTGTTCCTACCAAATCATTATCAATTGTGCCAGGGCAACCCACAAAAGGAATATTACAAATAGTAGAAAATTCCAATGCACCTTTAAAAGACCCATCGCCACCAATTACTATAACACCATCAATATTATTCTTCTTTAAATTATCCAAAGCTTTTTGTTGCCCCTCAGCAGTTAAAAACTCTTTACTTCTTGCCGTTTTTAAAATTGTACCTCCTCTGTGAATTATGTTTGCAACTGATTTTGTGTTTAGTGCAACAAACTCATCTTTTATCATTCCATCATAACCATGCATAATTCCAACAACTTCTATTTTATTATAAATTGCTGTTCTAACTACTGCTCTTATGCATGCATTCATTCCTGGCGAATCTCCTCCTGATGTAAAAACGGCTATCTTATTCATTCAATTATTTTTTATTTTAGATTACGAATATACGAATATGATAAAGAGTAATTATATTTTTCTTGTACTTTAGCAAACCAAAAAATGCAAAACAACTTTATCCATAATTTTATAACCATTGAAGGTAATATTGGTGCAGGTAAAACTACATTAGCCAATAAACTTTCAGATGATTTTAATATGCGCTTGTTGCTGGAGCAATTTGCCGACAATCCTTTTTTACCTAAATTTTACGTTGAGCCCGAAAAACATGCTTTTCCATTAGAACTCTCTTTCTTGGCTGAACGATATTCACAACTGAAAGAAGAATTGGTAAAACAAGACATGTTTAAACCAAAAGTAATTTCAGATTATTATTTTTTAAAGTGTTTGATTTTTGCAAAAACCAATTTAAAAGAGGATGAATTTGACCTGTTCAGTAAGCTTTTTCATATAATCAATCAATCTTTACCCAAACCAGATTTATTTGTTTTTTTATACCATCCAATCGAAAATCTTCAAAAAAACATACAAAAAAGAGGCAGAATATTTGAACAAAACATTACATCCGAATATCTAGAAAAGGTTCAAACCACTTATTTTGATTACATAAAACAATTGAATGACCTACCAATATTGATAATAGACATCAATACCAATAATTTTGCAGAAAACGCTGTTGATTACGAAAAAATTAAAATTTTTCTCAACAAGCCTTATCCAGTTGGAATTACAAGAATAGAAGCATAAAATCATTAAAATGACCTTAAAAACAAATAATAATTGGCTTAAATACTTTCATAATTTGAAAATTTAGTTATTTTTGCAACTTATTGAATTACAAATAAAAACTATAAAAATCTTTAAAGAACTTAAACAAACTAGAAAATGAAAAAGCAATCATTAAAAATACTTGGTTTAGCACTTGTTGCTACTGTGGGCTTTACTGCTTGTAACGGACTTGGTAAATTGGTAAAAAATGCCGATAAAATTACTTACAAAGTTACTCCAGACCCTATTGAAATGCACGGAGATAGCATTGTAACAGTTAGCATATCAGGAACTTACCCTGCTAAATTATTCCCTAAAAAAGCAGTTGTTACTGTAACGCCTGTAATTAAATACAATGGTGGCGAGAAAGCATTAAAACCAGTTACTTTAGTGGGTGAGAAAGTTGTTGAAACAAAAGGACAAAAAATTGCATTCAAAACAGGGGGAAGCTTTTCACATACAACTGATAAGATTGCTTATACTCCTGAAATGAAAAATGCAACTCTTGAGTTACGTGCAACTGGAGCTGTAAAATCTAAAACTAAAGATTTACCTGCTAAAAAAGTAGCTGATGGTACGATGGTTACATCATTGCTTGTTAAAGCTGATGATAAATCTATTATCGGAAAAGACAACTTCCAAAAAATAGTTCCTCAATCTACAACTGCAAATATTTTCTTTGTAATCAATCAGTCTCAGGTTCGTGGCACTGAAATGAACAGTACTGAAATGAAGTCGTTTAAACAATACGTTACTGAAGGTATTGCAAATCCAAATGTGATTTTCAAAAACATGAATGTTTCTGCTTATGCTTCTCCTGATGGTGAATTAAGCCGTAATGCTGACTTAGCAGAAAACCGTGCTAAAGAAGGAATGAAAGCAATGATGTCTGTTTTTAAAGATAAAAAAACAAAATTAGATGCTGGAAAAGAAGAATCATTTTACAACAAAGTAACCACTGCTGAGGATTGGGATGGTTTCAAAAAAGCAATGGAAGCATCTAGTATTGCTGACAAAGCTTTAATCTTACGTGTTTTAGAAATGTATCCTGATGGAGAAGTTCGTGAGAAAGAAATAAAAAATCTTGCTGCTACTTATAAAGAAGTTGCTGATAAAATTTTACCTCAGTTACGTAGGTCGGTAATGACATTAAACGTTGATTTAAAAAGTCGTACAGACGAAGAAATTACTGCTTTAGTATCTTCTGACCCTACTAAATTATCAGTTGAAGAAATTCTTTATGCTGCCACCTTAACTACAGACTTGAACAAAAAATTAGAAATCTACAAAAAAGCAGAAAGTCAATATGCTGCTGATTGGAGAACATCTAACAATGTAGGTTGTGTTTATTTAATGCAAAATAAATTAAATGATGCTGAAGCTCAATTCAAAAAAGCTGATGGTGCTTCTGCAAACAATCCTATCATTAAAAATAACTTAGCTATTTGTGCTCGTTGGAAAGGTGACCGCAAAGCTGCTATGGATATGTTAAAAGGAGCAACTGCTGCTGGTTCTGATGTTAATTACAACATGGGAATCATCGAAATTCAAAACGGAAATTATGCTGCTGCAGTAGCAGGTTTTGGAACAGCAAATACTTTTAACTCTGCTTTAGCTAAGTTAATGAATGGAAACCCTGAAGCTGCAATGAGTACAATTGATAATTCAAATGAAAAAGACGCAGCTTTATCGTTCTATTTAAAAGCTGTTGCTGGTGCACGCCAAGGAAAAACTGATGTTGTTACAAATAATTTAAAAGTAGCAATTCAAAAAGATGCTGCTTTAAAACAAATGGCTAAGGATGATGCAGAATTCATTAAATTACGTGATAATGCTGATTTTAAAGCTTTAGTAAACTAGTTCGCTAGTATAAATAAAGGATAAATTATAGTTAAAGCCTTCCCAACATTTTAGGGAAGGCTTTTTTTTGGAATCGGATTTGTTATATGTATTCAACTAATGTTTAAATTTGACAATAATCTAAAAACTACTAAAATGAAATTACGTTACCCCAACGTATTACTTTCTACTGCATTTATTTTAGTATTGCTGTTTTTATTGAATATATTTTCTTCAACCAACATATCGCTATCTAATACCGATGCGAAATCTTTAAGCGACACAACAAAGAATAAATTTTATTATTTAGAAATGAAAGGAAATGTTCGCATTCAAAAAGGAGATTTAAAAGAAGAAATAAAACCATTAGATAGTGCACTGATTACAATATACCAAGGAGATATTCCTTATTCAGAAATTTTTACAAACAAAAAAGGAAAGTGTTTTTTTAAATTACCTCTCGACAAAACATTCAAAATTGAAGTGTCGAAACAAGGGTTTATTACAAAATTTTTTGAAGTAATTACAAAAGTTCCTGCAGATAAAAGAGGAGAATATTCCTTTACTTTTGATATTGATATTTTTGAGGAAGTAAAAGGACTTGATGTATCCGTTTTAAAAAAACCAATTGCAAAAGTTTCATATAATTTAAATGCGGAACAATTTGCGTACGATGTTGCTTATACAAATAAAATAAATCTTGACCTAAAAAAGATGTACAAAAACTATTATTTGCTTGAAAAACTTGATAAGGATACAACTCTTTTTAACAATGATACAAGCACGACTAAAAAAGTTTCTCCTCAAAAAAAATAAAATTTTCTACCTTATATTTTAATTCCAATAATTAAAATATCATCCACCTGTTCTAATTCACCTTTCCACTGCTCATGATGATGATCCAACAACATACGTTGTTTTTCCATTGTATTGTCTTGAATTTCAATCAAAAGCTCCTGAAATTTTTTGTATTTGTATTTCTTTCCGTTGGGTCCACCAAATTGGTCAGCATATCCATCAGTAAAAAGATAAATAGCATCATTTTTTTCAAGTTTAATTGAGTGATTCGTAAATTTTTTAGAAGCAAAATTTTCGTGGTCGGCACCAATAGCTTGCTTGTCTGCTTTAATCTCAATAAATTGTTTATTTCTGACAATATATAAAGGATTGTTTGCACCAGCATATTCCATTTCCATTTTAGTTAGGTTGATAGCACACATGGACATATCCATTCCATCTTTAATAGAATTCAAGTTTTTAGCCAATTGGTTATTTAAAAAGGATAAAGCATCAGCAGGAGAATTTACTTCTTTTACTGTTAAACTTTGGTTTAGGATAGTGCTACCAATAATACTCATTAAAGCTCCAGGAACCCCGTGTCCTGTGCAATCTACGGCAGCAATAACAACAATTTCTTGGGAAGGTCTATTTTCATCAGGAGTAGTTTTTACAGTAGAATACCAATAAAAATCTCCACTAACAATATCTTTAGGTTTGTATAAAATAAAATAGTTGTTTAAAACCTTATCTATTCTTTCTGAAGGAGGTAAAATTGCTTGTTGTATTCTTTGAGCGTAAGTTATGCTTGCTTTAATATCTTTATTTTTTTCTTCGATGATTTCATTTTTTTCGGCAAGTTGAACATTAGATTCAGCTAAGGCTAGCCTAGAAATAATTTCTTTCTTTGTTAAATTTGTTCGTGTAAAAATCAAAAGAATGGTAAAAAGCGCTACTGTAGCAGTAAGCATACCACCGTTAATCATTATTTGACTTACCTCTAGTTTGCTGAAAATATTAAAGAAAATAATATTTGCTATAAAAGAAATTACAACTACTAAAATGGAATATTGTGTTTTCCAAAACACGAACATTCCTGCGCCAATAAATAAAGCAATATATGCAAACGTATGTTTTTGAAATTCAGAAACATCTAAAACACTATACATATAAGCATTTTGAATAGCTATTCCTAAAAAAGGTATGAATGCAAAAATAAAAGGGTAGGCAGAAAGTTTCTTTTTTAATAAAATTGTTATCAAAGTGGCAAAAGAAACAGCCAATCTAAAAATTAAGAAATCATTAAAATGAGCTGGTACATTAAAATAATCTCCGATAACCCAAAGTGGATTAAGAATAATAGCAACCCAAGCTACAATTGTGTGGTATCTTAACGCTGTAACATCAAGTTCCGACTGCCAATCAACGTTAGTAGTTATTTTAGATTGCGCCATTAGTAAAGTTTAAATCCTAAACCAAATTTAGGTAAAATTATGGTTGAAAAAACTCATCAAGTTTAAATGTATCTTTTAATCTTACACCTTTTTCGGTTCTTTGAACCGTGCAACATTCATTTGTATAATCATGTTCTAAAAACAATATTGTTTCCTCATCAGCAGCTTTAAATAAAAAATTTTGTTTTTCATCTAAAGTTAATAAAGGTCTTGTGTCATATCCCATGACATAAGGCAAAGGAATGTGTCCAGTTGATGGCAATAGGTCAGCCATAAAAGCAACTACTTTATTTTTATATTTAATTTGAGGAATCATCATGGCATCTGTGTGTCCTCGCATGTACGAAAATGAAATATTTTCACCTAGCTGTTTAGAATTTTCTCCTTCAATAAATTTTAATTGACCTAAGTCTTTCATGGGCAAAATATTTTCTTTTAAAAAACTTGCTTTTTCTCGAGCATTTGGAACGGTTGCCCATTGCCAATGTTCCTGATTGCTCCAATACGTTGCATTTTTAAAAACTGGTTCAAACCCTGTTTTATCTTTATTATATTTAATTCCTCCGCCACAATGATCGAAATGTAAATGTGTTAAAAACATGTCTGTTACGTCATCCGTAGAAAAGCCTTTTTTATTTAAGGATTTTTCAAGCGTATCGTCTCCATGTAAAAAATAATGTGAGTAAAATTTTGCATCCTGCTTATCTCCCATTCCGTTATCAATTAATATCAATTTATTTCCTTCTTCAATTAATAAACAACGCATTGTCCAAGAACACATATTGTTTTCATCAGCAGAATTAGTTTTGCTCCAAAGTGATTTTGGAACGACACCAAACATTGCTCCTCCATCTAATTTAAAATTTCCGGTATTTATTACGTGTAGTTTCATTGTTAAAATTTATTCTATTATTTCACCAAATTTAATTGCACAGCCTTTGTATTCTTTGTCATTCAAATTAACAATAACAGAATAATTATAACTTCTATCACTCATCCCATCTGTGCATTTGCCTTTGTTTATTGTTATTTTTATTTTATCTGATTTATTTTGACTTTGATAAATAGCAATGCTATTTTCTACCTTAGAAACCATATAATTAAACACATAATATTTTTGAGCCATAGGGTCGTAAAAGTCAATTAAATTTTCTTGAGCTGAAATCTGAACTTGCCAAAATGGTTCATTACCTATACACCAAAAATCATAGGGAATACATGTATTTTTATAATTTTTTTCTTCTGTAAAAATGATACTATCAACATCCAGTCTTCCTTCAATACTGGAATTGTCTTTTTTACTAAGTTGCCCTAAAACTTGAATTACAAATGGAAATTTCCATCGCTTTCTTTCAACAAAAGCAAAAACAGAATCAAGTCCACCTGTATGGTCATACACCATATAATTCTCTCCTAAATAATCACAGCTTGTTAAATTCAAATTACCAGACATTAGTCCTGTAAATTTTCCTGTAATTACAACTTGGCTTAATTTTGTTGATTTAAGAGAATCATTTATTATTATTTTTTTATCAATATTGGAAGGATTGCCGCAAGAAAATAAAAAAATTAAATAGAATAAATATTTTTGTTTCATAATGTTAAATAAATAAAGCGCAAATAAAAAATGCGCTTTAGGTACACCGTTATTTAAATTTTTTATTTCCTTTTTTTCCAGTTGGCATATTCTGTTTCTCCAATCTGTTTCAAAATATTTTTAATTGTCCCAGCCCAATAATTTCTCATCCCTACTCCTATTGCTTTCCCTTGCATTTTTTCAGTCAATAAAATCTTTTTAGTTTTTATATCAAAAAAAGTAACGTAAACAGTTGCCATTTCCATGCCTTTATCAAAATTTTCTACAATAAACACTAAACCAACTCCTTCTTTTTTATCTCCAGCAGGGTAATTTTTAACCATCTCCGCAATTTCTTTTTCATCAATACTAGCGGTATTATAACTCATACAACTTTCTGTATGAATTTTCTGATTTACAGTTGCCAACGGATTTAAATCGTAATAAACTTCGTCTTTTTTAAAAGCTTTTTTAAGATTAAAATTTTGCGGTTCTTTTGCAATTAATGCATTCCATTCTGGAATCCATTTCTTTTTCATATCATAACCAGTTGCTGGCAATGCTCCAAAGCCTTGGTCGAATTGACCAACAAAATGTGCCTTGGTGAAATCTAAACCATACCATACAATTTCAGTTGCTGAAAAAACAGCACTTGCATCTTGTGCTTTAGTTGTTATAGCTATAAGTAAAACAATGGCTGATAAAATTATTTTTTTCATTTTCTAGTTGTTTTATATTATTCAATAATTAACATTTCAACACGTCTATTTTTTTGACGACCAGCTTCTGTTTTGTTATCTGCAATTGGTTTTTTAGAACCAAACCATTCTACTTTAAACCTAGTGCCAGAAACACCTTTACTTACTAAATAATTCTGAACAGCTTTCGCACGCTTTTCAGACAATTTAAGGTTGGTTGCTGCTTGACCTTGGTTATCAGTATGTCCAGATATTTTAATTCTCCACTGTGGTTTTTTAGCCATCAATGCAGCCAACTCATCCAAAGAAGAAAGTGATTCTTGCTTGATAATATCTTTTGCAGTTGCAAACTCTAAATTATCAAATGCTTTTTTCAAAATCTCTTCTTCTTCTTTTTCCAATTTGATTGCTACGTCTTTTGCATCTTCTGGATTTAATTTTTTATCATCTACTTTTAAGATAATAAATCTGAAGTAGCCATCTTTTACATCACGCAATGCTTTTTTAGCAATTCCTCCTACCATCACTTTTACTTCTTTGATTCCATCTGTATCTTCTCCTTCTAATTTAAATACAACAAACTCATCAGCAGGTAAATCATCAAAGCCGAACGTTTCATCTTTTTTACGAACTGCCGTGCGTAAAACATTTCCTTGGTTATCTAGCAAGATTAATTTTACTTCTGGACATCCGTTATTACTTGCAGGTCCTGGCTTATCAGGACATTCATCATGTTTATCCATTATTCCATCTCCATCTCTATCAGGGCAACCTTTAAATTCTGGTAATCCTGCTTCATCTGGACAATCATCTTCTTTGTCAATTATTTTATCTCCATCTTTATCTGGACAACCATTAAATTCTGGTAAGCCTGGATCATCAGGACAAGCATCTTGTTTGTCAATAATACCATCTCCATCTCTATCTGGGCAACCATTAAATTGTGGTAACCCTGGCTCATCCGGACAAATATCATCTTTGTCTTGAATATGATCTCCATCTCTATCAGGACAACCTAAAAACTCCCAAGTTCCCGGAACAGTTTTACATTTATCTTTTTTATCGGATACTTTATCATTGTCTCTATCCTTCGGTCTGCCATACATAATTGGTATTTTCAACAATGCATAAACATCCCCTCCGTAAATAGGCTTATTCGTTACAAATGGAGCTAAGCTGCTTGTTCCAAGGATTAATGGTCCTATTCGCAATCCTATTCCAGCTTTAAATAATCCAGTAGCATCATAAGATATTGGAACAAATGCACCAAACCATTTGTGATCCCAACGTGGAGTAATACTAAAGGTTGTTATATCATGTACTTTTTCTTTGTTATTTTTTGAACGAGGCGACCAGTAAGCAGTAAAGTTTGCATATACATCTTTCCAAATATTATAATCTACTTGCAAGCTAAAAGCCGTTGGCAAATTCATTTTATAATATTGTTGTGCGTCATTCATCACAAAAGTATTTTTCAATACTGTATCAAAAGAGGCAACAGAAGATACAGTATCAAACGCATGCAAGTTCCAATACCCAATATCAGCTGTAAAATTGTGAGAATATCTTCCTTTTTTAAATTTAACATAACCTAAATCAACAGCGGATACTCCTACTCTTAATTTGTATTTATTCTTGTCCTTTCGCCACAAACCAGTTTCACCATCCATATCATATTTGAATTTTTCATAATCTGGTCGCCATTCATAAACAACACCCAAATCAAACCCAAATGAAAGGTCAGAAATTTGCTTAAACCCAATTTTTGTATCCTCATCAAAATTGTTTGAGTGTCCATAGCTAACCTCTGAATGAAAAATAGACATCGTAGTATCATCCGTAAATTCATAGTCTAAATTTTTAATATGCATGTATGCTGATTGTAATCCTTGCAAATATTTAACACTTGCTCCTGCTTTTAAAAAATGAGGGCCATCATCTTTAAATACATGACCATAAGTTAATCCGTATTCAGCCCATGTCATTGTTTGAATGCTTAAATATTTATTATTTAACTGTTGCATCCAAAGTGAAGGATAATCTAATTCGTTATAAATAAGTTTTGCTAGCTTAGGCTCTAAACCATCAATGTTAAATATTGTTCTAATTCTTGATTTTAAGGCAAAAGCATTTTTTGTTCCAATGCTTACCATAAAAGATGGAAACTGAATTTGATTAGAAAAATAAACCGATTTATTAAATCTATTTTCTTTTTCAACTAAATAATTTTTAGCAAATGCAGTATCGTCAAAAGCATAATAATGTCCATAATTATCTTTTTTGATGGCTTCTCGTTTTAGTCCAATATAATTGTTATAAAGACTTAAATTAAAACCAACAAGTGTTATATCAACTTTGTATCGGCTATTTACAACATTAGCAGGATTTAAATCGGTTCCTGTAACTCCAGAATAGTTACTATTTATATATCCTAAAAAATCTTGAGATTTAGTTGTTAAAACAGATGCGCATAACAACATAAAAACGAGTGTAGCTTTTTTCATTCTAAATTGAATTAAATTTTGAACGTTAAATATACTACTTTTTAGGAAAACAAAACTAATGAAGTTGATAAACGTAAATAGCCTTCTCTTTAGAGCCAGTAACTACATTATAAACCCCTTGATTGTTGAGATCTCCAATACTAAACATACTACTACCGCTAATTGGAAATTGATTATAAATAGCTCCATTTTCATTAAATAAAAAAAGCTGATTTGTAGCATCTGAAACCACTCCAATTTTTGCTGTTCCATCTCTGAAATTAAATATCATTGGTATTGATGAAATTTTTTCTTGGAATAAATGCTGAAATAATAGTGTTTTGTCTTGCGCAAAAACTTTTAATTCGCTTCGGGTTAGTAAGATATACTCTTTTATTTTATCATTATTTAAATCACGAAATTCAAAATAAGGAGATGTTTCAAAATCTTGCAATTTGGTAACGTCCTTCATTCCTGTAAGTGTTAACCTAACAATATTTCCAAGAGTATCGGCAGCAACAAATGCTGATTTAGAATAATCTTTTCCTATATCTAAAAAATAATTTTTAATTCCCTGAGGTAATTTTTCTTTCATTTTTATTCTCACTTCACCCTGTCGATTAACCACATACACTTTGCCTTTTACATCCACAAAACAGATATGATCTTTAGCATTGGTATTAAAAAAATAAACGGGAAGGAATACTTCTTCATCAGTTTTATCAAAGCCAAAAGCTGTTACTTGTTCACCATTAGCTTTATAACAAACTATTCTTTTGTTTGCAGTAGCAATAAATAAACGATAGTCTTTATTGTTTTCGTAGTCAACAACAGAAACAGCATTGGTAGCAGGAGATTTTAATTTTAGTGGAAACCCTTTCATTTCGTTTCCATTTCTGTCATACAAATAAATATTTGACCGTGTATTAAAAAGCAATTGCAACTTATCGTTTTTGTAAACGTCTATTTGTATAATATCGCTCATTATTTTTTCAGGCAGTTGTTTTGTCCAAAGAATTTTACCTGTATTACTAATCAAATAAATTTTGTTAGCATCATCTTGAATAAAAATCTCACGAGCTTTAGTATTATGATTAAGAACTAAATAGGGTTTTAGGGTAATAGTAGTATCAATTGGCAACTCCCACAATGTTTCAGTTTCTTTTTTAAATAGTGGGTTGTATTTTAAATAAATATTGCTGTAAAACAAATCATTGTTAGTTGGAGAAAATTGTACTGAAAATGCTTCAAATTTTTTGAATAAACTTAAATGTTCTATAAAATCAGATTTTAATTTTTCGTTTAAAGCCGAAGCGTAAAATGATGTAGAGCGAGTAATTGAAGAATACATATAAAAATTAGCCTCTGAAGCTATATTTTCAGAATACATTTTATAATTTTTATCATTCGCTAATGTTTTTTTGTTTTCAAAGTCGGTAATAAATAATTTCATTGATTCAATTGAATTTGAAAAAATGATATAATCCCCTACTGCAGTATAATAATTCTGTTCAATCGATTCAAATAGATTTCCAAAAACATGCTTTAGCATTCCTGGCAATTGAATTTGGCTAATCGTGTATGATTGAAAATGAGCACTATCGGTTTTTTCTTCAGAATTCTCCTTGATTTTTTTTTGAATATCATTTAATATTTCTAATGATTTTCCAACATCAACAGAACGTATAACGGCAAAAGAATTACTTTTTAAATCATCCTTACTTTCAATAACAGCTAACCCCATTTCATTATCTAAAATTTTTTGAATTTCAAATTTTAAATCCATTTTATAAGTTGTAGAAAAATTTTCAAAAAAGATTTTTTGATTTTTTAATTCAATCTTCGATAGCAACTTTTCGTATTTTGAAAAAAACAGTTGCTTGTTAGACAACTCATAAGTGAGCAAAAATGATATTCTAGAAGGGAGAACTTTTTGTATTTCTATGCTTTGAGGTTCTTGTCCTTTAAAAATGGACAAAAAATTATTTAAACTATCATTTGAATATGTGAAGCCATTACAAAGAATAGCATTCGGTTTTATTGAAAAATCCCAACCAGAAAAACCAGAAAACTTATTAATCGTTTCTAAATTTATTTGAGATTCAAGCGAAACAAATGGCAATAGAGAATGAGACAATTCTTTATAATTAATAAAAACAGACGCTTCAACACTTTTTCCAGCAGAACGAATGATTTTTTGAAAGTTCGGATTATTTAAAATAGTTTTTTGAGTTGCTCCCTGATCAATAGATTTTAAAATCAAACTTTTGTCTTTACTTAATACAATTGTTCCATTTAACCATGAAAAATAAAACTTTCCAGTATTGGATAAGAATCCAATTTTTTGAGATTTATAATTTTCAAAAATAATTTCTTTTTGATTGTTTATAGCTTTTAAAAAATTATCTGCCTTACTCTGATACGTTAAGTCGGGCAAACTAAAAGAAACAAGTAATTCAAATTGTTTTTTTTCGGTTTTATGAAACGAAAAAAAAAGTGATTGATTTTTTAAAACATCCTGAATAGCAATATTTGTTTGAATTAAAGAATCAACAGATAAAATATCATCGTTTATGTTTTTAATAGCTTTTATTCCAAGTAATTCCTCCCAAACAATATTTGTTTCCGATATTTTTTTCCAAACAGTACTCGCTTTTTTGCTTTCAATTATAATAGAAGCATTTTCTGGAATAGCATTGATAGCATTACTAATTGGAGCATTTATTTTTTCAGTATAAAAAAACCAAAATACACCAGCAGTCAATGCTATTAAAACAATAATTGTAAAAACTACTCTTTTAAACATAATACTAAATTAATAAGCATAAAAGCTCATTTTTACTTGAATTCGATTAATTACTAACAATAAGATGCTAATTAAAATTTGATTATCAACTGATTGGGAAGCAGTTTAAAGCTTTTTCGATGGTGCTCTGTTAATCCATATTTTTCAATCGCTTGGCGATGTTTAAGCGTACCATACGTTTTATTGTTTATCCAATCGTATTCAGGAAAATCATTATGTAAAACATCTACATAATCATCTCTATACGTTTTAGCAAGTACAGAAGCGGCAGCAATACTCATAAATTTTCCATCGCCTTTTATAATACATTGATGCGGAATATTTTTATATTTTTTAAATCTATTGCCATCTATCAACAAGCTTTCAGGAACTACAGAAAGTTTTCCAATAGCCTTGTGCATTGCTAATATAGAAGCATTTAAAATATTTATCCTATCTATTTCTTCCACACTAATACTGGCAACAGCAAATGCAATTGCTTCTTTTTCAATTATAGGACGTAATTCTTTTCTTTGCTTATCAGTAAGTTTTTTGGAATCATCTAAAAGTTTGTTTTTGAAATTTTTAGGCAATATAACAGCGGCAGCATAAACAGGACCCGCATAGCAACCTCTTCCTGCTTCATCGCAACCAGCTTCAATTAAAATTTTATTTAAATATTTTTTAAGCAAACTATTCTTTTCTTTCTTATTACAAATTTATAACTTTTGGAACAAAAATGATAAGCCCAATCAGCAAAGCCATTACAGAAGCAATCAATACTGCTCCTGCAGAAATATCTTTTACTTTTTTAATCGTTGGATCAAAATCTGTAGTTAGTTTGTCGCACAAAAACTCAATGGCAGTATTTAGCACTTCTGTAATAAAAACAATAGCAATAGCAGTAATTACAAACAACCATTCAACTGAACTAAGATTTAAAAAATAACCCAAAGTAACAGCTAAAATAGTTGCTAATAAATGTATCCAACTATTGTGTTGCGTTACAAAAAAAGTTTTAATGCCTTGCAAAGCAAAATCAAAGCTCTTTATTCTATCTATGATATTAAAAGGTTTATTCATTTTTTAGGTCGTTTTTATAATGATGTATCAAAGTAGTTAAGGTAGAATAACTAACAATTAAAAACAAAGAAAAGAAAAAAGTAACACCAACCATTCGGGTATGTTTTAATGGATGACTTATCATATAAAAAATATCTGTCATCAGCGTAAATGGACTGGTTACGACATCCCAACTATTAAACCTAGGATAACGACCTAAGTAAACGCCAAAACCACACAAAACAAAAAGAAGAATTACAAAAAATGCAATTTTAATTTTGGAAAAGTAAGTATTTAAAAACAATTGAATATTCATCAATGAAGCAAAACCAAGAACAAGTCCGTTCCATGCAAAAGATAAAATCAATATTAAGTCGAACCAAAGTGGAATATCATTTCTAATTTTTAGATGAAATAGGTCGGTTAAAATATAAGGTGAGTTTGGAAAAAACAAAAGCCATATCATAAAAAATGAAATCAAGTAAATGTTATGAATTTTCTTTCGCTGAAATTTCACTAAAAGATGAGAAATGATGAAAGGAATCCAAGCTAGAAACAAATTCCATACAAGAAAAACATAGAATAGTGTTCCACTCCATTGGATTCTGAAATAAAGGAGCATCAAGCATACTGCACTTGATATTGCAAGCATTTTAAACAATTTATTCATTTGTCTTTGTATCTGAAAATTAATAAAACAATTGCCAACAGAATCATTCCTTGTCCTATCCCAAAAAGCCACCAATTAAAAATATCAGGAACATAATTTTTCACTTCTTCGAACATATCTGTTTTAGTACTAAGTGTCCATACAGCAGATTCAAAATCATTTTTCGATAAGTAAATTATATAATCCCACATAAATGAAATAATCGCAATGATGCTTCCGAAAATAAAAAGTATCCATTCGACAAAACTGATGTATATATGTTTTTCTTTTGATTGATAATACACAACTACAAACGTTAAAACTATCATTGATAGGGAGATTAAACAAGGCGCTATAACAGGGCCAACCCAAGGAACAGGAATTAAAAATAAAATATCCCAAGTGAAAAGTGATTCTGGCCAATCTAAAAATATTTTTAAAAAAACATAATAAAAAATATCCCATATAGCAAAACTAAATAAGAAAAAAACGAATCGTTGAATAGCATTTTTTCCCGCCAATATTCCAATCCCAATGAGCATAATAATGGTTGCTACTTCTCTCCAAAATTCAACTACAGCAATATCAACACTTACAGGTATCAATGGAAAATCAAAACCGTTTGGATAATATAATTTTCGTAAATAAATAACAACAGCTGTTTCTAAAAAGCCCATAGCTATACTAAAAGCTATAAGCCACAAAATCGTTTTAGTTATTGGTTTCATTTGTTTGGATTCATTGAACTATTTAAAATCTGAATATCCGGTAATGTTGTCTGTAATTTTTCAAGCTCTTCTTTTGATAAATTATTAACATAAACTAATTTTAAATTTTTCAAAGTTAAAAGTGATTTGTAATTTTTGATTCTATTGCTATATCCAGATAAATCTAAAACTTCTAAATTTTTCAGTCGTTCTATTCCTCTTATATCTACAAGATTATTGTTAGAAAGGTTGAGCACTTTTACATTCTCCAATGTAGGCAAGGTTTTTAGCGAATCTAATCCATTTGAAGTTAAATTTAATTTTTCGAGATTTTTAAAATAATGGAGCTCTACAAGGCTTGGCAAATAATTATTCGATAAGTTTAATTCTGCTAAATTGGTAAGTTCTTTAATTGGTTCAAGTGTTTTAATTCGATAATTTTCTGACAAATCAAACGTTTTAATTGTTGATAGTATTGATTGCAAATCATTGTATGTTCTGTTTTTTTCAAGGCAATATGATTTCCAGTCAGCTTCTTTTGAATCTTTTAAAAAATTGTATGTTTTTTTATCCAAACTAGATTTGAAGCTCCCAAAGTAAACGCCTCTCAAATAATTATAATAATCTCTTGCTTCATAATCATCTTTATTTTTAATGGAATCGGGCAAAGAAAGCAGTTCAGGTAAATTTTTGTAACTTAAATCAAGTAAAAGATATTTTTCTAACTCCTTTTTCTCATCCGTGAATTTTCTAATATTATAATTTGTAATTAATATATCCCAATTAGGAATGCCTCCTAAAACTAAAAAACAATAATATACAGTTGCATTCACTCGAAATAAATACCAATTGGTTTTTATTTTATACACCTTAATAAAAGTTGATACCAAGCCAATAACAGTAAGTGCGAGATAAACGTACACCCCAATTTTTTTATAGGATAATCCTGATTCTTGTATGTACATATTATTTCGATAGGCGGTAGAAAATATCATAAATACATTCTGAATTATCCAAACATAAGCCATCCAACGAATCCATTTATTTTTTTCGTAAAAATTAATTGCTCCTCTGAAATAAAACAGAATAATCAAAATTGCAACAACGATGGATGTAATTAACATTCCTACGCCATCGTGCACAAAAGCTTTGTGATTAACCCCTTCAGGCAATTTACCATCAAACCAGAGGAAATTTAAATCTAGACCATTTACAATTAACAATAAAATATTTAGCATTGAAAACAAAATGATTCCAGATAAATTCTCTGTATCTATTCTCATAACGTTTGAAAAAAATGTTTTTTTATGAGCATTTTCGAATGATAATTCGAGTGCTGTTTTCTCATCCATTTCGCCAATGCTTCTTAATCTTTTTGTATTAAAAAAACCATACATCAACAACAAACCACCTAGTGTGAAAAAAATCCACCCAATAGAAATAAAATCAAGATTGATGTCTTTTGTGAAATTATAAAACAAAGGGTTTGCTGATTGATAAAACAAAAAGAATACAATAGCAATTATAAATGGAATAACTATTAAAAACAGTTTTACATAAAATGGGCGTTTTTCAGATGTAACAACTGATTTTGATTTACGATCTACCCAATCTAAAATCATAAAAACACATGATGCACCTGTATTACAAATTGTTTGAAAAATTGCTGTAAGGAAAGAAACCTTAGGATTAAAACTTAAAGAGGATAATATCATTAGTGAAATAATATTAGCCCAAATTGCCAATGCGCTGGAATACATAAAAATTAAAAACGAAGAAACTAATGTTCCAGCAGCAACCAAAAGCCACCATTTATTTTTAATTAATGTTTTGTCTTTTATAACCAAAAGCAAAACTATTGCCATATTAAAAAGTAAAAAATTTAGTCCAGCAAATTGGTCGTAAAACAAATAGCTATACAATAAAATAGAAATGATAAGTGCCCAGTCGTTTTTTTTCATGATTATAGTTTTTTCGGTTTTTTAAACGTTTTATATTAAATTATATTTTGTTCTAGTTGTTTTATAAGTTTATATGTTATGAACAATGGAATAATTCCTAATAGTCCAAAAGAACAATCAATCATTTGCCAATAAAATGGAATTTGCCGTATTGGACCCGCAATGAATGCCAAAGGAAATACCATCAAGCAAGAAATCATTCCAAATTGAATAACCCAAATATTTTTTACTGGATTTATAATTGGACCTATAAAAACTGTTGCAATTACAATATGAGCAAAGGCTAGCCAATCAGAACCATAAGACAATTGAGGATAATTTTGATTGGTGATTTTAACAGATTCGTAAATTTTAAATAACCAATTTTGAATTGTTTCTGGAAATAATGATGCATGTTTTGTTAGCCAACTTAATTCCGTTTCAATTGGAAAGGCAGTTACCCCGCTTAATACTAAGAACACCATAAACAGAATAATCCAAAGCCTTATTTTGGTTATTACTTGTTCTTGCTTATTTTTTTGAATTTTCATAGGTATATATTTTTCTTAGTTCCAATGTTTTTTCAAAAACTAATTTATTGTAATCCAAATCATCAAAAGATTTCCCTTTTCTTCCTTTTTTAAATTCACAAAAAAATGTGTTCCAATGTTCTGGCATCAACACAAAACAAATAATTACCGTTGATAACACAGGAATGGAATAATGTCTATTACCTAAAAAATAAAATTGCATTTTTGCCTCTCCCACTTCATCCATTTCGTAGCCAAGTATGATGTGCTTACAATCGTGGCGCTCATAGTTTCTGAGCAATTGGAAATTTTTCTTCTGTAAGTACAATGCTAAATCATTCCCTAAAGTATTTTCAGGAAACAATAACAATTGCTCAGTTGTGTAGTTAAAAGGCTCGTTATTCCTAAAATTTGTAATTAAAGGCAACGCTATCTTATGAGTTAATAGCTCTAATAATTTTGAACGAAGTTGTTTTACTTTTTTCATTTTTCTTTTTAAATTGGATGAGTAGAAAAAATGAATCCAACAGAATGTGTGTAAGCTTTTAAAATACTATCGAAATCCTGACCAAATGCAGAAGCAAGTATAACTTGAAGTAAAATCAATACTGTAAATAAAATAAAATAAACCAACTGTTTTTTAGTGAAAGAAAAATTAAGAATTTGGTACGACAAAGGTGTAAAACCCAATTCTGTTCGGTACGGAATTGTTTCATTTGTTTCAACTGGCAGCCGATTAAAAAAATAGAATTCACGCAACAGAATAAAGAACGCAACTACAGGTGAAAGTATTTCAAAACCAGCTGTAGGAAGAGTTAATCCCAAGGGGATAAAAGGTATAAAATGAATGGTTGTAATAAAACAGATTATCATACCTTGCAGCATCCCAACCGAAAGAGCAATTTTTATTATTGGATTTTTGGTATTTTGTACAAACCTTGCAAACCAAAATGATACAGAGGCGACAAATACTAAAAGGATAATGCTTAGTACATGTTGCTTGGAAAATGGGATTTGAGGTTGGTATTTATCAAACCTCATAAAACCAATTATTGGAGCAATAACAGTAAAAATTACTTCCGAAAAATATAAAAAGAATTCAGCAAAAAGTGTTTTGCTTTTTTTTATTCCTTTTACAATTGATAATAGTGTCATAACAACTATTGTTAAAACAATTATTGCATAAGCAATGGCGATTGGAATTAGTAACATATTATATATTTTTAATTATTAAAAGTACTTTGCATTTCAAAGTTAAATAGTAAAAAAAATTAATCTCTTTGTTTTAATAAATTTTCTAACGCATCTAAATGTTCGTTAAAAGCTTTCTTCCCTAATCGTGTTGCTTTATATGTTGTATTTGGCTTTTTGCCAATAAATTGTTTTTGAACTTCAATGTATTCTAATTTTTCTAAAGCAGAAATATGAGATGCAAGATTGCCATCTGTTATGTCTAACATTTCTTTTAGAGAACTAAATTCTATTTTATCGTTTACCATCAACACACTCATTATTCCTAAACGAATACGATTTTCAAAAGCTTTGTTTAAATGTTGTATATAATTTTTCAAAATTGTAAGCTCAATTAATTTTTATTTATTTCTTTCGTATTTAAAATACATTACAGCACCGTAAACAATATGCAACACCCCGAATCCACATGCCCAAAATAATAAACCATAGCCAATATAAACAGAGGCTATCAAACCTAAAATGATTTCAAATATTCCCAAATAACGTATGTCATTAAATGTGTATTTACTAGCATTGATTAAAGCTAAACCATAAAATATTAATGTTGCTGGAGCTACTAATCCAAAAACTCCATGATATACTAATACAAAGCAAAACAAACCTCCAGTTGCTAAAGGAATTGCCAAATTAATTAACAAGCGTTTTGCTGTACTATCCCAAGTTTTAATTCCTTGTTTTTTTGAATTACGAACAGTTAAAAGCACACCAACTAATAAAGATGCGCCAAGAACAAGTGCAGCATCTAAAAAAAGATAAGAGAATATTTCAATATCATCACCTTGATGCCCTAAAGGATAAACTCGTAGATAATTTGAAATTAAACTATTTGCAAACCAAGCTCCTGCCAAAGCAAATAAACCAGCAAAAACACCTGATAAACCACTTAATGATATAAAACGAGATGAGCGCTCCATCATAGAGCGTATGTCGCTTAACGTTTGTAAATGTTCTTTTTCTTTCATATTTTATTATAATTAAAAGTACTTTGTAATGCAAAGTAAAGTATAAATTCTAATTCTACCAAATTTATTTTTCAAAAAAAATGTTAATGCTCTAAAAAAGCGTCCGTTTGAATTTCTATTTTTCTGGATATATCAAAAACAAGCTTATTGTGGAATTATATTCTTAACACATTTCCTATATTGCAAACACTGAAATTTACATTTGATTCTAAAACTTGAATTAGCTGTTAGTTTTGTTTAAATTTTCATTCAATTATTTTCATTAAAAACTCTTATACTTGTATTATGATATTCCTTTTTATTGATATACGTTGGATTGATGTGCTAGATATATTGCTAGTGGCATTGCTTATCTACCAATTATACTCATTAGTAAAAGGAACAGTAGCAGTTAACATTTTTATTGGAATTATTCTTTTTTACCTTTTGTGGTTAATTGTGAAAGCGTTGAATATGCAGTTATTTGGCAGCATTTTGGGCAAATTCATAGATGTTGGTTTTATTGCTCTTTTAATCGTTTTTCAACAGGAATTAAGACGTTTTTTACTTTTTATAGGAACTTCCGATTTATTTAAAAAAAATAAGCTTGGTAAAGGTTTATTTGAATTCAAATGGAATGTTTCTTCATCGGTTAAATTAGATATTAATGTTATTGCAAAAGCATGTAAACACATGTGCGAAAGCAGAACAGGAGCTATTATTATTATCACTAAAAATAATGATTTGAATTTTTATGCTAACACCGGAGATACGCTTAATGCAAAAGTTTCGGCAAGAATGATAGAAAGTATCTTTTTTAAAAATTCTCCTTTACATGATGGAGCATTAATTATTTCTGACAATCAAATAATAGCAGCTAGGTGCGTTTTGCCTGTTACAGAAGACGCTGATTTTCCTGCCCATTTAGGTATGCGCCACAGAGCAGCAGTTGGTATTACTGAAAATTCGGACGCAATTGCTGTAGTGGTATCCGAACAAACAGGAGAAATTTCTTTTTGCAAAGAAGGAAGATTAAAACTTAATATCTCTCAAGAAAGATTAATTGAATTACTAGAAAGGGAGTTTAATTAATTATTTTCCTTCATTCTTTTTTTGAAATTCTTTGATAATTTGTTCATCTGTTTTACCAAGATTATAAATTGCATCTTTTGAATCTTTTGCAAAATTAGAATCTGGGTATTTTTGAATTATTTCTTCGTAAACAGATTTTGCTTTTTCATCATTATTTAAAAAATTATCAAGCAAATATGCTTGCAGATACAAGCTTTCTTGAATCATTTTATAGGCGGGATAATTTTTTGTTATTTTTTCATAATACTCATAAGCTTGAGGATATTGTCCTGTTGCAGTTGCTATTTCAGCAGCTTTAAATAAGAAGACAGGAGCCAAAGTATCGTTAGGATAAGCTTCCACAAAATCAAGATAATTTGCCAATGCAATGTTTGCTTTTACATTATCAATTTCCATTGCTGCATACAAATCTTTTTCTTGCGATTTAATTATATTTAATAATTCTGCTCTTGTTGCTACTGTTTTTTCTGCAACTTTTTCATCGTTACCACATGAATAAAAAATGGCAACTACACTAAAAATTAAAATATACTTTTTCATAATTTTATTTTACTGGAAATTTCATTTTATATCCTATTTGTACTTTACCTTTTGTAATATCGTTTAATTTGCCTTGAATCATTCTTCTGCGCAGAGGGCTAATCTTATCGGTAAATAATTTTCCTTCTATGTGGTCATACTCATGTTGAATAACACGAGCAATCAAGCCTTCAAATGTTTTATCATGTTCTACAAAATTTTCGTCCAAAAATTTTATTCTCACTTTGGGTTTTCTGTAAACATCTTCACGAATCTTTGGAATACTCAAGCATCCTTCATTAAAAGCCCATTCTTCTCCTTCTTCTTCAATAATTTTAGCGTTAATAAAAACTTGCTTAAAATCTTCTAACTCTTTTCTTTCTTCGGGAGTAAACTCATCATCTTCAGTATCATCTTCATCTTTTTCAGAAAAAGGTTTAGTATCTACAATAAACAAACGAATTGCTTTTCCTACTTGAGGTGCAGCCAAACCAACACCCAAAGCATTGTTCATTGTTTCAAACATATCAGCAATAAGCTGCGCTAAATTTGGGTAATCTTTATCAATATCAATTCCTACTTTTCTCAAAACAGGATCACCATACGCTACAATTGGAAATATCATTTTTACTATATTTTATTTTTAATTTGTTCTAAATAACTCTGCAAAATAATGGTTGCACTAATTTCATCTACGAGTTCTTTATTTTGTCTGTCTTTTTTTTTCAACCCTCCATCAATCATTGTTTGAAAAGCCATTTTAGATGTAAATCTCTCATCTATTCTTTCCAATTTAATTTGAGGAAAAGTACGTTTCAAATGTACTACAAAAGGTTCAATAAATCGAGCAGAATCAGACGCTTGATTATTCATTCGCTTAGGCTCTCCTACAACAATACATTCTACCGCCTCTTTTTCGAAATACTTTTTTAAAAAATCTATCAAATCTTTTGAATGAACTGTTGTTAATCCTGTTGCAATAATTTGCATGGGATCGGTAACAGCAAGTCCTACACGCTTACTTCCATAATCTATTGCCATTATCCTTGCCATACTACAAAAGTAGCAAAATAAGGTATAAGTAGAAAAAAAGATATATTTGCAAAGAATTAAAAAACACAATCGAATGCAAAAAATTATTGAAGCTGCTTGGGAAAACAGAGAACTATTAAAAGAAGCCGAAACACAATCAACAATTAGAGAAGTAATTGAACAATTAGACAAAGGAATACTTCGTGTTGCTGAACCAAAAGAAAACGATTGGCAAGTAAATGAATGGGTTAAAAAGGCTGTGATTCTTTATTTTCCAATTCAAAAAATGGAAACAATTGAAGTAGGTATTTTTGAGTATCACGATAAGATGAAATTAAAAACAAATTACGAACAACTGGGAGTGCGGGTAGTACCAAACGCTGTTGCTCGTTACGGAGCATTTTTAGCAAAAGGAGTTATCATGATGCCAAGCTACGTAAACATTGGCGCTTATGTAGATAGCGGAACAATGGTAGATACTTGGGCAACAGTTGGTTCTTGCGCACAAATTGGAAAAGATGTTCATTTAAGCGGTGGTGTTGGAATTGGTGGTGTTTTAGAGCCTGTTCAGGCTGCTCCCGTAGTAATAGAAGATGGTTGTTTTATTGGCTCCCGATGTATTGTTGTTGAAGGAGTAAGGGTTCAAAAAGAAGCAGTATTGGGGGCTAATGTTGTTTTAACTAAATCAACAAAAATTATTGATGTTACTGGCAATACACCAAAAGAGTATAAAGGAATTGTTCCTCCTCGTTCTGTTGTTATTCCTGGTTCCTACACAAAAAAATTTAGTGCTGGTGAATTTCAAGTTCCTTGTGCATTAATTATTGGACAAAGAAAAGAAAGTACTGATTTAAAAACCTCTCTTAATAATGCTTTGAGAGAATATGATGTGGCGGTTTAGTATTTAACTAAAAGGTTGAATGATGGGAATTAATGAAGTAAGAATTTAATTTATTTAGAATAGATGAAAATAGGGTTTGACGCAAAACGAGCATTTTTAAATAATAGTGGATTAGGAAATTATTCGCGTACGCTTATAAAATCTTTAAATGAATATTATCCCGAAAACGAATATTCTCTTTTTACTACTAAAAAGTCGGGAAACGATTTCGAAAAAAATATTTTAGATTCAAAGAATATTCATATTCATGAACCTCAACACTTTTTAGATAAAAAATTTCGTTCTCGTTGGCGTTCTTATGGAATTACAGATATTTTGAATCAAAACCAAATTGATGTTTACCATGGATTAAGCAACGAGCTTCCTTTTAACATAGCAAATTTTAAAGGAAAAAAAATTGTAACCACACATGATTTAATTTTTTTGCGTTACCCTAATCTTTATCCTTATTTAGATAGGAAAATTTACAATAAAAAATTTCGAAATGCTTGCGATATTGCTGATGTAATAATTGCCATAAGTGAAGAAACAAAACGAGATATTGAAAAATATTATTTTATTCCTGAAAGTAAAATAAGCGTTGTTTATCAAAGCTGTGATGAAGCTTTTTATAAAAATTATTCTTCTGAAGAACAAAAAATTGTAGCAACAAAATACAATTTACCCCCAGATTTTTTATTTTATGTAGGAACTATTGAAGAACGAAAAAACCTTTTAACCATTGCCAAAGCATTAAAGCAAGTAAAGGATATACCGCTTTTTGTAATTGGAAAAAAAACAAGTTATTACGATAAAGTAAAAGCTTATTTAAAAGCAAATAAACTTGAACACCGTGTAATTTTATTAGAAAAAGTAAATACAATTGAACTTGCAATTATATATCAATTAGCAAAAATTTTTATTTTTCCTTCACTTTTCGAAGGATTTGGAATTCCTATTATTGAAGCATTAACAAGTAAAACACCTGTTATTACATCAAAAGGAGCATGCTTTCCAGAAGCAGGCGGCTCACACAGCATTTACATTGATCCAAATAATGAAAATGAACTAGCTGAAAAAATAAACTTTTTACTTTCTTCAGAAACAATCAGAGAAGAAATAGCCAACAAAGGATTTGAATATTCTAAAAAATTTCACCCTTCCATAATAACCAAACAAGTAATGAATTTGTATAAATAACATTTACTTTTTCAAAACAAATTTGGTATTCGTATATTCGTATCAAATTTGTTATAATTAATGGAAGAAGAAATCAAAAACTGTTTAGAGGTTCTTAAAAAAGGCGGTACAATTTTATATCCTACCGACACCGTTTGGGGCATTGGTTGTGATGCTAGAAATAAAGAAGCCGTTAATAAAGTTTATAAACTTAAACAACGTGCCGAATATAAAAGTTTGGTGATTTTAGTTTCTGATGAAAAAATGCTTAATCGCTATATTAAAGAGGTTCCTTCCATTGCATGGGATTTAATTGAAACTACTGAAAGACCTTTAACAATAATATACCCTGATGCTCGAATGTTAGCTTCAAATGTAATTGCTGCTGATGGGAGTGTTGGAATACGATTAGTAAAAGATGAATTTTGTAAAAATTTAATTCACAAATTCGGAAAACCAATTGTTTCTACATCTGCTAATATTAGTGGAGAACCATCTCCCTCTTTTTTTAAAGATATTAAATTAGATGTATTAAATAGAGTAGATTACATTGTTAAAATTCGACAAAACGAAAATAATAATACCAAGCCATCTTCAATTATAAAAGTTGGGTTAAATGGAGAAGTGAAAATTATCAGAGAGTAGTGAAAACAAAATTAAGCCATCCCATATTTAAAATTATTTCTGAATGTGCTGATGAAATAAATGTACAAGCATTTGTAATTGGTGGATGGGTTCGAGATTTATTATTAAATAGACCTTGCAAGGATATTGATATTGTTGCTATTGGAAGTGGAATTGAACTTGCCGAAAATGTAGCAAAAAAATTAGGAAATAAATTTCATGTAAATGTTTTCAAAAATTTTGGCACAGCACAAATAGTTTATGAAGATTATGATATTGAATTTGTAGGTGCCCGAAAAGAATCATACCGTACTGAAAGCAGAAAGCCTATTGTAGAAAATGGAACGCTAGAAGATGATCAAAATAGAAGAGATTTTACCATCAATGCTTTAGCTATTTCTTTAAATTCAAAAACGTATGGTGATTTATTAGACCCTTTTGATGGCATAAAAGATATGGAATTAAAAACCATACGAACACCCTTAGACCCCAATATTACTTATTCTGATGATCCATTGCGAATGATGCGCGCAATTAGATTTGCTACACAATTAAATTATAAAATTGAAGAAGCATCCATTGATAGTATCAAAAAAAATAAAGAAAGAATAAAAATTATTTCGAAGGAAAGAATAACGGATGAATTAAATAAAATTATCCTTTCTCCTACTCCATCAATTGGTTTTAAATTACTTTTTGATACAGGAATTTTGCATTATATATTCCCAGAGATGGTTGCTTTGCAAGGTGTGGAAATTAAAAATGGAAAATCTCATAAAGACAATTTTTATCATACATTAGAAGTTCTGGACAACATTTGTAAAACAACCGATGATTTATGGTTGCGTTGGTCTGCTATATTGCACGATATTGCAAAGCCACCAACAAAAAGATTTGAGGAAGAACATGGCTGGACATTTCATGGCCATGAGGACAAAGGCTCACGAATGGTTCCAAAAATTTTTGCTGATTTAAAATTGCCTTTGAATGAAAAAATGAAATATGTTCAAAAAATGGTACTACTTCATTTGCGCCCTATTGTATTAGCAAAAAATGAAGTAACGGATAGTGCTGTACGCAGATTATTATTTGAAGCAGGCAACGATATTGATGATTTAATGAAATTGTGCGAAGCCGATATTACTTCGAAAAATGAATATAAAGTACAGAAATATTTGAAAAATTTTGAACTCGTTCGTAAAAAATTAAAAGAAGTAGAAGAAAAAGATAATATTAGAAATTGGCAACCACCCATATCAGGTGAAGAAATTATGAAAGCGTTTAACATTGGAGCTGGAAGAGAAGTAGGAATTATTAAAAATGCAATTCGCGAAGCAATATTAGATGGAATTATTAAAAACGATTATCAAGAAGCATATATTTTTATGAAAAAAGAAGGAGAAAAGTTGGGTTTAAAAACGAACTCTTAATTTATATTTATTATTTTTGTATAGTAATACCTTAAATTAAAAAAAAAGAAAAAGCAATGGCAGTTTACCGATTCAGAGTGGCATTTGAAGATAACGATGATGTTTATCGTGAGATAGAAATAAAATCAACCCAAAATTTTGAAGATTTTCATAATGTTATTGTACAATCAATAGGATTCGACAATATGCATGATGCTTCATTTTACATCAGCGATGATTATTTCAGAAAAGGAGAAGAAATAACATTAAGACCTATTTCTGATGAAGAAAAAAAACAATTGGAAAGAAAAGGCTTGGCAATTAAACGTCAGATGAACAAATGCAAAATGGCTTCTTTGATTGATGATCCACATCAAAAATTTGTTTACGTATATGATTTAAAAACAGGTTGGACTTTTTTAGTAGAACTAGTAAAAATATTAGCGGATGATCCAAAAACTAATTATCCAAGATGTACAAAAACTGTGGGCGAAGCTCCTAAACAATACAAAGTTGTAAACATAGTTGGAGGGATGGAAGACGATGAAAATTTTGAAGATGACGATGCAGAACACAGTGATGATGAAGCATACGCACATAGTGAAGATGAAACAGCATTGTTAGAAGGTGAAGAAGGAGAGGAAGAAACAGAAGATGAAATAGCATCAGAAGATGAAATGGATGCTTCAGAATTCGATGAAGACCATGTTGATGATGGTAAAGAAGATTTCTAAAATTAAGTTCACATATTAAATTTTTCGCCTCTGCCGTGAAAGAAAAAAAATATTTAATCACGATAGTTGGTCCAACAGCAATTGGCAAAACAGCGTTAAGTATCCAACTTGCTAAACATTTTTCAACTGAAATTATTTCAGCAGATTCTCGTCAATTTTTTAAAGAAATAAGTATTGGTACAGCCAAGCCTAAAGATGAAGAAATGCAAGGCGTTAAGCATCACTTTATAAATTCTCATTCCATTTCAGAAGATTACAATGTTGGAAAATATGAAAAAGATGCTATTGATTTAATCGAAAATATTTTTGAAAATAAAAACACAGTAATAGTTGTTGGTGGCTCTGGACTTTATATTGATGCTATTTGCAAAGGATTAGATGAATTGCCTAAGGCAAATGAAGAAATAAGGAATAAAATAAATAATATCCTGAAATATGAAGGCATAGAAGGTTTACAAAAGCTTCTCAAACAACTAGATGAATCCTATTACAATCAAGTTGATTTACAAAACCCTCAACGGCTAAGCAGAGCAATTGAAGTATGCTTAAGTACAGGAAAAACATACTCTAGCCTTAGAAAAGAAAAAAATAAAACGAGAAATTTTAATATTATAAAAATAGGATTAGAGATAGAAAGAACGGAATTATATTCAAGAATTAATGCACGAGTTGATGAAATGATTACACAAGGTTTATTAGATGAAGTAAAATCAGTTTTATCTTTAAAACATTTAAATGCCTTACAAACTGTTGGTTACAAAGAGCTATTTGACTATTTCGAAAACAAAACAGACTTAAAAACGACTATCGAATTAATAAAACAACATACTCGTAATTTCGCAAAACGGCAATTGACTTGGTTTAAACGAGACGAAGAAATAAAGTGGTTTAAGCCAAGTGAAACCGACAAAATAATAGAACATATAAATTTATGTTTTCAATAATTAAAGAATATACAAAACTTGATAAATCAATTCTCAATCTTATAACCGTTGAGTTTTTTGTGCAGATGATAAATGTGTCATTCATGGCAATATTGCCCTTGTATATGAAAGCGGAAGGATACAGTGATGCAGAATATGCACACTTTACCTCTTATAGATATTTAGGAATGCTTGCATTGGCTTTATTTTTAGGAATGTTTATTAAAGGTAGAAAAATATTACCTATTTTTTATTTTGGAGCTATCGGAGTTCCTCTATTTGGATTATTAATACTTATTGGTGTTCAAATACATTCTTCTGCACTTTTATTAATTTCTCATTTATTATGGGGCACAGCTTATACTTTTATTCAAATTCCCATATTACCCTATATATTACGCAATGCTCCTAAGCACCAACATACCTCTGCAATCACTTTAAATTTTGCCACTTGGAGCCTGGCAAGTATTATTAGTTTTTTAATGATTGCTGTTCTTAACTCCATTAATGCAAAATTGTTTAGCGAAAGAAACCTATTGCTTGGAATTGTAATTGCAAGTTTTTCTGGTTTATATTTTATTTTTAAAGTAAACAAAGAAGAACATATTCCATCATTAAAAGAAAAACGAACAAATTTAAAAGGATACGATTGGAAATTAATTTTTAAGGCATTAATCCCAACTGCAATCATTGCTTTTGGGGCAGGTTTTACAATTCCTTTTATTAGTTTATTTTTTTCCAATGTACATGGCATGAGCACAGCTCAATTTTCTATCATGTCATTTATAGCATCTTTTATGGTAGTATATGCGGCATTGTTTGTTCCAAAAATAAAACAAGGAATTGGTTATCGAAAAGCAGTGCCCATAACTCAATCTTTAGCAATAATGGCATTGATTACAATGGCTACTACACAATATTATAATACGTTAAGTGTATCTGTTTACATTGCTATTATATTTTATTTATTGCGGCAACCGCTTATGAATATTGCGGCTCCTATGACTTCTGATATTACCATGCGTTATGTTGGGGAACAAAACAGGGAAATGACTAGCGGTTTAACTTCTGCTATCTGGTCGGGTTCAACTTTTTTTAGCGCCATAATATTTGGAATACTGCGCCACTTAAATGTTGATTATGTAAACATATTTTTGATAACAGCACTCATGTACACTATTGGAGTTGTTTGGTACATATTTTTAATTTCTGATTTTGATAAAAGAGAAAAAGAGGGGCTGATAAGCTAAATAATTATTTCTTCCGATATCTTTAAATTTATATTTCTTTCTTTAAAACATTGGCATCCAAAACAAAAGTTCCAAAAGGTAGAATCGAAGCAAGAAATGCAATAGCAGTCTTTTTTAATGTCCAGTTATTTTCTGACTTTACTTGCATTAAATAAAACACATAAGCAACAAACAAAACACCATGAATCATCCCTATTACTTTATTAGGAGTTGGCATAGCATATATATATTTTAATGGCATTGCTATAAATAATAGTATCAAAAATGATACGCCCTCCAAAAAGGCAACTATCCTAAAATGTTTTAACGAGTTGTTTTTCATAATTTATTTGGTATAAAAAAACCAAATTTATTCAGGGTTTAGAACATATTTAAGTTTTATTAAAATGGTTTAGTAGGAATTAAGAAGTCATTTCGACCAGAGGGAGAAATCTCATTCTTAGTAAGAGATTTCTCCCTCTGGTCGAAATGACAAGTAAAAATTTTAATAAAATTCAAACAGGGGCTCTTATGGCTTATTTCAATTTAAAAGCTTGTTTTACTTTAGAAACATAATCTAATTTTTCCCATGTAAATAATTCTACTTTCATAGTTTTGGTTTTACCATCAGGGGAGCTAAATGTTTTAGTTACAGTTTCATTTTTTCTTCCCATGTGACCGTATGCCGCTGTTTCACTATACATTGGAGTACGTAATTTAAAGCGTTGTTCGATAAAATATGGACGCATATCAAAAATGGCTTCTACAATTTTAGCTATTTGACCATCTGTCATTTTAACTTTTGCAGTACCATAAGTATTTACATAAATACCCATTGGTTTAGCCACTCCAATTGCATAAGATACTTGAACTAATACCTCAGAACAAACTCCTGCTGCAACTAAATTTTTAGCGATATGACGTGTAGCATAAGCTGCTGAACGATCCACTTTTGAAGGGTCTTTACCAGAAAATGCGCCTCCGCCATGTGCTCCTTTTCCTCCATAAGTATCAACAATAATTTTACGACCAGTTAATCCTGTATCGCCATGTGGACCACCAATTACAAATTTCCCAGTTGGATTGATATGATATGCAATTTTGCTATTAAACAAGTGTGCATATTTTGGGTAGTTCTTTTTAACGCGAGGAATCAAAATACCTACTATATCTTTTTTGATTTTACCTAACATTTTTGCTTCTGAATCAAAATCATCATGCTGTGTTGACACCACAATAGCATCAATACGAACAGGATTGTTATTGTCATCATACTCCAATGTTACCTGAGATTTTGCATCAGGACGTAAATATTTTATTTGTTTATTCTCTCTACGCAATGCAGCTAATTCAATTAAAACAGCATGAGCTAAATCCAAAGCCAATGGCATATAGTTATCTGTTTCGTTTGTTGCATAACCAAACATCATTCCTTGATCACCAGCACCTTGCTCTTCTTTCTTTTTTCTATCAACACCTTGATTGATATCCGAACTTTGCTCGTGAATAGCCGAAAGAATCCCGCATGAATTTGCTTCAAACATATATTCACTTTTTGTATATCCAATTTTGCGAATTACACCACGCGCTATTTCTTGTACATCTAAATAAGCTTTTGATTTTACTTCTCCTGCAAGTATTACTTGCCCCGTAGTAACCAAGGTTTCACAAGCAACTTTTGATTCAGCATCAAAAGCCAAAAAATTATCAATTAATGCATCAGAAATTTGATCTGCTACCTTGTCTGGATGCCCTTCTGAAACTGATTCAGATGTAAATAAATATCCCATTCTAAAATTTATGTTTAATGATTAACTATTACAATTTTTTTTAACGGTCGCTAAATTACGATTATTTAAACAATTGAGAAAGTACTTTTTAGGGTTAATTGTATTACCATATTTTTACCCTTATATTCTCTGCCCTATACATTTTATCTGTAGGTTGGATATTGAAAGCTTTATAAAATTCATCAATATCTGAAACTGGTCCATTGATTCGAAATTCAGCGGGAGAATGAACATCACTCATAATTTGTTTTGCTAATGAAGCATCCGTTCTATTTACCATCCAAGCATAAGCATAAGCAAGAAAATAACGTTGCGTTGCAGTATAACCATTTATCAATTCTGTTGATTGCCCTTGTTTTGTTTTTCTATATGCTTCCAGTCCCATAATTACACCACCCAAATCTGCAATGTTTTCGCCTTGTGTATTTTCTCCTCTTACATGAATACTATCTAAAACAACATAATTATTAAACTGCTCAACAATAAGTTTTGTTTTTGCTTCAAACTTTTGGCGGTCTTCTTTAGTCCACCAATCGCTAAGATTTCCTTTTTCATCATATAAACTACCTTGATCATCAAAACCATGAGTAATTTCATGTCCAAATGTTGAGCCTCCAATAATACCATATAATACAGCATCATCAGGCATTCTACCTTCAAAACCTGGAACAATAATATTGCAAGCAGGCACAACTATTTCATTCATCGTTGGGTCATAATACGCATTGTATGTTTGAGGATACATTTCCCATTCGTCTTTGTTTACAGGTTTACCGTATTTTTTTATCATAAAACCATAATTCCATTTACTCACTGCCATCCCATTTTCTACAAAACTATTACGCGATACATCCAATGAACTCATATCTTTCCAAACATCAGGATAACCAACTTTCATATTCAGTTTTTGTAATTTATTTAATGCTTTTTCTTTTGTTACATCACTCATCCAATCAAGTTTTTTAATGTGTTCAGCATATACATCACGAATATTATTTCCAATTTCTAACAACTTTTCTTTTGTTCCTTTTGGCAAGTATTCTTCTACATAAACCTGTCCGATTAATTCACCCAACGAAGCATCTGTTTCTTCCACAATTGTTTTCCAGCGTGGCCTTTGTTCTTTTATTCCATCTAAAACTGTTGCATAAAAATTAAAATCTTGAGCAACAATTTTTTTATTTAAAAACTCAGAAAAACGATTCGCTACGTTCCATTTTAGGTATAATTTCCAATCATCAACTGAAAATGTTTTTAAATGCTTTTCAAGTGCAGAAAAATATTCTGGCTGAGCAACCACAACAGAATCAATGTTACTAATTCCAAGCTTTGACAGCATTTCTTTCCATTCGATTGATGCAGTTAATTTATTTACCCCTGCAATATTCATCTTATTGTAATTCAAATAAGGGTCACGCAAATCTTCCATTTTTCTACTTGATTTTGCTAAAGCTGATTCCAACTTAAAAATTTGTTCACTCCCTTTTTTTGCCAATGCTTTATCCATCCCAATAAGATTCAACATCGCATCTAAATGCTTTAAATATTCATTTTTTATCGTTGTATTTCTTTCATCTGTATTAAAATAATAATCTCTATCCGGAAGACCTAAGCGCGATTGAGAAAGATAAACAGTGTATGCTGCTGCATTTTTTTCGTCTCTTGTAACAGTAAAACCAAATGTGCTTGGTATTCCTTGCGTATATAAATATGCAACCGTATTGATTACATCTTTATTATTTTTGATTTCGTCAATTTTAGAAAACAACGGTTTTAATGGATTAATTCCAACTTTCTCGATAGTAGTCGTATCCATACCACTAAAATAAAAATCACCTATTTTTTGTTTATTGCTTCCTTTAGCAGCTTTTGAATCAGCAGATGATGATTCGCAAATTTTACGAATAGATTCATTGATAGTATCTTGAATGGTTCTAAATATTCCATTACTTTTTTCTGACGATGGAATTGGATGTGATTTAAACCAACCATTATTAGCAAATAAAAAAAAGTTTTCACCAGGCGAAATGCTTGAATCTATATGAGCAGTTACTGGATCAATAAATGTTGATTCATTTTCATTTGTTTTATCTGAACTATTGCAAGCAAAAAATAAAGTTGCTGATGCAAATAAAATTATTTTTTTCATTTAAAAATTTTAGGGGTGAATTTATTTTTTTGTAAGATGCTTGAATACATCTTCTAATTTTTGTTCTTCTTTGTTAAGCATTAAAACAGCTAATCCATTAGCAACGGCAAATTGAAACACATCATTTCGTATATCTTTATCAGATCGCACTTCTAATTGCCAAATGTTTTCTCTTGAATTAATCGCATCAACAACAAAATTTATATTCTTTAATACATTTTTTGAAGTTGGTTTATCAAACTCTACTGTAATAAAATATGTGTTTTCTGTTTTTAATTTTTGTAAGACTTTTGTATCGTCATTTGCAACAATACTCCCATTGTTTATGATAATTACTCTATCGCACATTGCTTCTACTTCTTGCATAATATGTGTAGATAGCATAATTGTTTTTTCTTTCCCTACTTTAATAATCATATTACGAATTTCAGCTAATTGGTTAGGATCTAAACCTGTTGTAGGTTCATCTAAAATTAAAACTTTGGGGTCATGTATAAGTGCTTGAGCTAGTCCAACACGCTGACGATAACCTTTCGACAATGCTCCTATTTTTTTCTTTTGTTCTACCTGTAGCCCTGTAATTTCAATCATTTCAGAAATTCGTTCCTTAATATTTTTCAAATGATGTAATCCGCCAATAAATTCAAGATATTCTTTTACATACATATCTAGATACAAAGGGTTGTGCTCAGGTAAATAACCAACTTGTTTGCGTACATCCAAACTTTGTTCTGCTACATCAAAACCACACACAGATGCTGAACCTGAAGTTTGAGGGATAAAGCAGGTTAGAATTTTCATCATAGTAGATTTCCCTGCTCCATTAGGTCCAAGGAAACCAACTATTTCACCTGCTTTCACTTCAAATGAAACATCATTCAAGGCTTTTTGTTGGCCATATATCTTTGTTATGTTTTCAACTTTTATTGACATATTATTTCTTTTACATAAAGGATGCTTAAATATAAAGAAAAACGCTCTATAGACTTATTTCGTACTTTCGTAAAGATTCGTAATTCGTGAATACAAAGCTAATTCTTTTTAATAAATTTGACACGTAAAAAATGACAAACAGTTAATGAAAGGTGTAGTAATAAAATCAACAGGTAGCTGGTACAATGTTTTAACTAGTGATGGCGCTATTGTTGATTGCCGCATAAAAGGACTTTTTCGTATCAAAGGCATAAAAACAACTAATCCAATAGCTGTTGGCGACCGTGTAGAATTTGATTTTGAAGGAGATGAAGGACAAGGTGTAATTCATAAAATAGAAGAAAGAAAAAACTACATCATTCGTAAATCAATTAACCTATCCAAACAATCTCATATAATTGCTGCGAATTTAGATCAAGCATTATTAATTGTTACACTTGCTTTGCCAAGAACATCAGCAGGTTTTATTGATAGATTTTTAGTAACGGCAGAAGCCTATCATATTCCAACGTCAATTATTTTCAACAAAATAGATTTATTTGAAACAGATACAGAATTGATGAAAGAATTAGATCATTTTATTGCTATCTATGAAAACATTGGCTATAAATGTTATAAAGTTTCAGCTACTGAAAATAAGTCGATTGATACAATAAAAGATATTACAAGAAACAAAACTTCTTTAATTGCAGGTCATTCAGGAGTTGGAAAATCAACTCTTGTAAATACTTTGGATTACAATTTGGATTTAAAAACAGGAGACATTTCTGAATCCCATTTTAAAGGAAAACATACTACAACATTTGCAGAAATGCATAAATTAAGTTACGGAGGTTTTATCATTGATACTCCAGGAATTAAAGAATTAGGGCTTGTAGATATGCAAAAAGAGGAAATTGCTGATTATTTTCCAGAAATGAGAGCATTAAAAAACAATTGTAAATTCAACAATTGTTTGCATTTGAATGAACCAAAATGTGCTGTAATGGCAGCAGTAGAAAAAGGAGCAATTGCTTCTTCTCGTTACAGCAGTTATCTAGGAATAATGAATGGTGAAGAAATGGAAATTACCTATCAATAAATAAAAAATGAAAGCAGTAATCCAAAGAGTTTCTAAAGCATCTGTTACAATCAACAGTAAAATTAAAAGTTCTATTGATTTAGGTTTATTGATTTTATTAGGAATAGAAGATGCTGATACGCATGAAGATATTGAATGGCTAAGCTCTAAAATAGTAAATCTTAGAATTTTTAATGATGCGAATGAAATAATGAATTTGTCTGTTAAAGATATAAATGCTGATATAATTTTAGTATCTCAGTTTACATTACATGCCTCTACAAAAAAAGGAAATCGACCATCTTATATTAAAGCTGCAAAACCAGAAATAGCAATTCCATTGTATGAAAAAATGATTGCTCAATTACAAACAGACTTAGGAAAAAATATACAAACAGGAGAGTTTGGTGCTGATATGAAAATTGAGTTATTAAATGATGGTCCGGTAACAATTATTATTGATAGTAAAAATAAAGAATAAATGAATTCCATTGCACTTCTTCCTACTGCTTATCTTGCACCAATTCAACACTATCAAAAACTAAATTTATATGATAAATGCATCATCGAACATCACGAAAACTTTGTAAAACAAAGCTATCGTAGTCGTTGCAACATCTATTCGCCCAACGGAATTCTTACTTTAAGTATTCCTCTTGAAAAAAGAAATAAAAGACAATCCATTAATGAAATAAAAATTTCTTATGAATACAATTGGCAATTATTACACTGGCGTTCATTAGAATCGAGCTATAGGCGTTCTCCATTTTTTGAATATTTCGAAGATGATTTTTATCCTTTCTATCACGAAAAAAAATATAATTATTTAATTGATTTTAATGAAGCCACACAACAAGAAGTATTAAAATTAATGAAACTTAAACCGAATTATTCTTTTAGTTCGGAATACATCCGTAATACTGAAAATACAGACGATTACAGAAGTATTATTACGCCAAAAGAATCAATTGAAAAAGATAAATTATTTGAAGTAAAGCCCTACTTTCAAGTATTTGAAACACGCCATGGATTTATTCCTAATTTAAGTATTGTTGATTTATTATTTAATCAAGGCTCAAAAGTGCTTGATTATTTATAACTAAATATAACTTTTTAGTTCAGTATTTAAAATCTTATTTATTTCTACCGCTTTATTTATAATCATAAAGTGAGAGCCGTTATTAATAGTATAGTTACAATTTTTAATTTTATGATAAGGCAATATCATATCTTTTGTTCCATGAATATGAACAATATTTTCAGGTATTGGAGAACTTTTCCAACTCATGATACAATGAACTGCGCCTTTAAAATAATTCTGAGGTGCAGTGTTTAACATATTTTTAAATTTTTCTTCTTGCTCTTTAGTATTCACTCCAAATTGCTTTTTAAGTAATAAAGCAGCCTTTTTATATGTTGTGTCGCTTATCGATTTATATAAAGGGATATTTTTCCAAACTTTAATTTTTTGAGGAACTTCATCAATTGTTTTACAGCTGGAAATTAAGAATGTTTTAAGAGGCTTGTGAGTTCTTGCAATTTCAACAGCACACATCCCGCCAAATGAAACTCCAAGCAATGCAAATGGCTCAGTAGTATTTATCTGTTCTGCCAAGCGATTGGCATAAGACGGCAATGTTTCATTTTTAGTTGGAGTTAGCCATTTTATATGTTGAATAGAACAATTATTTAATTCTAAATTTTTAAACAATCGAGCATCAACTCCCATACCTGGAATGCAATAAACCTTCATCATCTATTTTACAAACGTATTTTTATAATCTTCTATACTATTTAATATTACTTGGTGTGCTTCTTCTCGACCATAAACATTTGCAATTTCGCATGTTGGATTGCTTTCTCCTGGAATATTTTTATAGGTAAGAAAATAATGTTTTAATCTATTTATTACTGCTTCTGGAAAATCATTAATATCATTCCATTGCTCATACAAAGCATCGCCTTTCAAAACTGCTATTATTTTATCATCTGCTTCGCCTTTGTCAATTAATCTAAAACCTCCAATAGGAATAGCTTGCAAAATAATATCGCCATGTGTTATTACTCTTTCCGTTAAAACACATATATCTAATGGGTCTCCATCTCCTTTTTTTATTTCTTTCCCACATTTTAACTGAGCGTACTCCGCTACTTTTTTATCACAATATGTTTGGGGAATAAAACCATATAAAGCAGGTATAACATTCGAAAACTTTTGGGGCCTGTCTATCATCAGATATCCAGATGTTTTATCAATTTCATACTTCACCGTATCTGATGGAACTACTTCAATAAATGCTGTTACTATATTTGGAAAATTATTGCCAATAGCAATTCCATGCCAAGGGTGAGCTTTGAATTTATTTACCATTTTTAAAATATTTTTTTGTAATGAAATAAATAACCAACATAGCAAGCAATGAAACTGCTAATAGTAATAATGTATTTGTTCCTGATGGCAATTGGTTCTGATGTTTCATTTCTTTTTGCTGTTCATTTAAAACATTTCGTTTTACAATGATTTGAATCCCTAGTTCTGATTGCAAATATTTTTGTTCTTCGTCAAAAGTTTTTAATGATGTTGTAGTATAATAATCTTTTTCTTTATCCGCAATATATTTACGGGTGTGAGAACAAAAAACAACAACAAGCTCATTAAATTTTACGTATTTGGCATAAACAATCCATTTTTCATTTTTTTCAAAACTCATGCTACATGAACTGGAACAATCGAAACGAACACTAACATATTGTTCCGCAACACCTTTGTAAAGTTCTTGAATGGTAAAATAAACTAATGCCGTTTCTTCATCACACGCATCAACAGAATCAATCGTTCCAAAAAATATTACATCATACGTTTCTGATTCTTTAACAGAAATTGAATTTAAAGGAGGGCAATCACAAGCAAAAACGATTTGTGCAAACAAGGTAAATAGAACAACAATCGTTTTTTTCATTTCGATTAAATAACAAATGAGCTTTGCTTTATAAACTGTACACTTTTTTCAATTTCATCAAACATAACTTTATCATCTTTAATGAATGTAACATGTTTACGATATTCCGTATGAAGATTTTCAATTATTGGCGAAGATGTTAAAGGTCTTCTAAATTCCAATGCTTGTGCAGCATTAAATAACTCGACAGCTAAAATTCGCTGTACATTTTCCACTACTTTATAACATTTTGTAGCTGCATTTGCTCCCATCGACACATGATCCTCTTGTCCATTAGAACTAACAATTGAATCAACAGAAGCAGGAGTACATAGTTGTTTATTTTGACTAACAATACTTGCCGCAGTATATTGAGGAATCATAAAACCAGAATTCAAACCGGGTGTTGTGACTAAAAATGAAGGCAAGCCACGCAATCCAGAAATCAATTGATATGTTCTTCGTTCAGAAATATTTCCAAGTTCAGCAAGTGCAATTGCTAAAAAATCTAAACCTAATGCAAGTGGCTGACCATGAAAATTACCTCCTGAAATAATTTCATCTTCTTCAGGGAAAACAGTTGGGTTGTCAGTTACCGAATTTATCTCGGTAAGAAAAATATTTTTTACGTATTCAAATGTATCTTTTGATGCACCATGAACTTGTGGCATACAACGAAAAGAATATGGGTCTTGAACATGCTCTTTTTTACGTTTTATTAATTCACTCCCTTCTAAAAGTTTGCGCATATTCGCTGCAGTTTGCATCTGTCCTTTATGTGGGCGAATAGCATGTATGTGTGGTTTAAAAGGGTCGATTCTTCCATCAAATGCTTCCAAGGAAATTGCACCGATATAATCTGCGGCATTGTTAATTTTTTCTGTTTGCAAAATACACCACACACCATAAGCACTCATAAATTGAGTCCCATTTAAAAGTGCTAAACCTTCTTTCGATTTTAACTGAATGGGCTGAAGATTCAATTGTTTTAACACATCAGCAGTTTTATTTTTTTTGCCTTTGTAATAAACTTCGCCCAAACCCAACAAAGGTAAACTCAGGTGAGCTAAAGGAGCTAAATCTCCCGATGCTCCTAAAGAGCCTAATTGATAAACAATCGGAAGAACATCATGATTATAAAAATTAATTAAACGTTCAACTGTTTGCAATTGAACACCACTTTTTCCATAACTCAATGCTTGAATTTTAAGAAGCAACATTAATTTAACAATCTCTTGAGGAACTTCATCACCTGTTCCGCAAGCGTGAGACATCACTAAATTTTTTTGTAGCTGTTCTAAATCTTTTTCAGGAATTGATACATTGCACAAAGAACCAAAACCAGTATTTACACCATAAATAGGTTCTTTTTGAGAAGCCATTTTTTTATCGAGGTATTCTCTACAATCAATAATATTTTTTTTTGCTTCGTCTGAAAGAGAAAGTTTTTTGTTTGTACGGATGATTTCAGAAATGGTGTTGAAATCTATTTGAGATGTTGTTATTGTATGCATTTTTTACTGCGAACGCAAAAGCGTTATTTTTTTATTAATAATTATTTACATATCGTTTTATTCCATTTTTAATCAATGGAACTTGAATCTTGATTAAAAATCTATTGTGAATGTTGTTATCTAATGCATATTACTTTACTTTTTCAATAATATCTGCAATACTCAATTTACTTTGTTCTCCTGATGTCATATCTTTCAAACTTAATAAACCACTCTGCATTTCATCACTACCAACAATTACAACAAAAGGAATTTTTTTATCATCTGCATAACTCATTTGTTTTTTCATCTTAGCATTCGCATCAGGATAAATTTCAGAATTAATTTCAGCTTTACGAACTTTAGCAAGCAAAGGCAAACAATAATTTTGTTCTGCTTCTCCAAATGATACAAATAATAATTTTGTGCTGGCAGCAACTGATTCTGGAAATACATTTAATTCTTCCATCACATCATAAATTCTATCCGCACCAAATGAAATTCCTACACCACTCATATTTGGCAAACCAAATATTCCGGTTAAATCATCGTAGCGACCGCCTCCTGTGATGCTACTTGTGAATTCGGATTTACATTTTGTTGCATCTACTTTTACTTCAAAAATTGCACCTGTATAATAGTTTAATCCTCGAGCAAGTGTTATGTCCAATTCGCAGTTGGCAGTCGACAGTTGGCAATTGTTTATCGTTTCGAAGATGTATTCGACTTCCGAAATTCCTTTTAAGCCAATTTCTGAAGTATTCAAAAGCGTTTTTAGAAACTGTATTTTTTCCTGTGTTGTTCCAACAAATTCAATTAAAGGCTGTAGTTTACTAATAGCAACTTCAGTAATCCCATTTTCTTGCAATTCTTTATTAACGCCCTCTTTTCCAATTTTATCTAATTTATCTATTGCAACTGTGATGGCTACAATTTTTTCTTGTTCTCCAATTACTTCAGCTATTCCACTTAAAATTTTCCGATTATTTATTTTAATAAGAACAGGAACTTTTAAATCAGAAAACACCTCATCCATCAATTGAACTAATTCCACTTCATTTACTAATGAATTACTTCCAATCACATCTGCATCGCATTGGTAAAACTCTCTGTATCTTCCTTTTTGTGGTCTATCAGCACGCCAAACAGGTTGTATTTGATAACGTTTAAACGGAAAAGTAATTTCATGTTGGTGTTGCACCACATAACGTGCAAAAGGAACAGTTAAATCATAACGAAGAGCTTTTTCGGTAATTTCACTTAAACGAACTGTTTCAATAAATTTACTATAAAAATCAGCTCCTAATAAACTTTTTCTATCTTCTTCATTGACAACATCTCCAATTTGCAATCTTGAAATTTCACTTATTCTTTGATACAATTTTTCACGCAAAGGCTTATCCCATTCTCCACTATTCAAAATCTTAAAAATCAACTTATCACCTTCTTCGCCATATTTTCCCATCAATGTTGTAAGATTTTCCATTGCAGGTGTTTCAATAGGTAAATAACCATAGCGTTGAAACGATTTTTTTATAGTATCAAAAATATAATTCCGCTTCACCATTTCTTGTGGTGAAAAATCTCTAGTTCCTTTTGGTATGCTTGGTTTTTGTGCCATTATTTAAAATCAAAATTCTTTTTGTTCTTAATCTTTCAATTCAAATGCGAATATCGTGAATTTTTTATCTATTTTCTGAGTAATTCATCTATTATATTTAACCGCTCATCCTTGTTAGATGTACATTCCTATAAACAATGGCTTATATTTCGTTGATATTGTTAATTTCGTGCTAAATTTTAAGAAAAAACAAACTATTATTTTATGAAAAAGAATATAATTTTATTACTCCTTATTGGATTTTCATTAAACATTTCTGTAAAAGCAGATGAAGGAATGTGGCTGCCGATGCTTTTAAAAAACAATTATGCTGAAATGCAACGTCTTGGTTTAAAATTAACTCCAGAACAATTATACGATGTTAATCATTCCAGCATAAAAGATGCTATTGTTTGGTTTAATGGCGGTTGTACTTCCGAAATTATTTCAGACCAAGGTTTATTGCTTACCAACCATCACTGCGGTTATGATGCTATCACAAAACACAGCACCACAGCTGATAATATCTTAGATAATGGTTTTTTTGCAAAATCATTTGACCAAGAAAAACCAAATCCTAGCATGTGGGTTTCTATATTAGTTCGCATGGAAGATGTTTCTGATAGAGTAAACAAAGCCATCAATGGTTTAGAAGGAAAAGCTGCTGATGCAAAACAAGCTGAAGTTTTTAAAGAGATTGAAAAAGAAGCTACTGCAAACACACATTACGAAGCAAGCATTCGTTCTTTTTTTAGAGATAACGCTTTTTACCTTTTTGTTTTTGAAAGATTCACCGATGTTCGTTTGGTGGGAGCTCCTCCTCAATCAATTGGAAAATTTGGTGGCGAAGTAGATAATTGGGTTTGGCCCCGCCATACTGCAGATTTTTCGATGTTTCGCATTTATGCAGATAAAGACAATAAACCTGCTCCTTACTCAAAAGACAATGTACCTTACAAACCAAAAAAGTTTTTACCTATTTCTATCAAAGGATTGAATGAGGGCGACTTTACAATGGTTTATGGCTATCCAGGAAGAACAAACAGATACGAAACTTCTTATGGAATTGAATTGGCAACAGAAAAAACAAACCCCGCAATTGTTGCTTTGCGCGATATTCGTTTAAGTGCATGGAAACAAGAAATGAATAAAAGCGATAGTACTCGTTTATTATTGAGTAGTCAATATGCAAAAATTTCAAACTATTGGAAATATTTTATCGGACAAACCGAACAGCTTAAACGATTAAAAGTTTACGAGCAAAAAAAGCAGGAAGAAAAAGAATTTGTTGAATGGACAATAAAAAATCCACAATACGCAGACATTTTACCTAACTACGAAAAAGCATATGCTGACTATACAAAATATGCTTTGCACAGTATTTATTTAAAAGAAGGTATTAGCGGTTCATCTATCTTATCTCAAGCGCTTAAATTTAATTCGCTTGACCAAGCATTGGAATCAAAAGATGAAGCAAAAATTAGCAAAGCAGTAGAATCACTAAAAAAACGAAACGATGGTTTTTATAAATGGTTCAATGTGGCTTCTGAAGAAAAAATTCTTGCAAGTATTGCACAAATGGTTTATGAAAACTTGCCTGCGGATCAACACCCTGCTTATTTAGCTACCATTGTAAAAAAATACAAAGGCAAAACAAACGAAGAAACATTTAAAAAATTTGCGTCAGATGTATTCAAAAAAAGCATATTTATTTCTGAAACATCTGTAAACAAATTTTTAGAAAAACCAGATTCAAAAAAATTAAAAAACGATCCTGCGTATGCTTTTGCAAAAGCATTTTACACAAACTATTTTGAAAACATTTATTCACACACTGAAGCATTTGATGTTGTAAATGAAAAAGAAGGAAAAAGATATATAAAAGCATTAATGGAAATGAAAAAAGAAAAAAACTTTTATCCTGATGCTAATAGCACTATGCGTTTAACTTATGGAAATGTAAAAGCGTATGCTCCAAAAGATGGTGTTGAATACAGCTACTACACAACATTAACAGGTGTGATGGAAAAAGAAAATCCATCAGAATTTAGTTTTAATGTCCCAAGCAAACTAAAAGAATTATACAAAGCCAAAAACTTTGGTGAATATGCCGACAAAAATGGAGAGATGCGAGTAGCGTTTATTAGCAACAATGACATAACAGGCGGAAATTCTGGAAGTCCAGTTATAAACGGAAACGGAGAGCTTGTTGGTTTAGCTTTTGATGGAAATTGGGAAGCGATGAGTGGAGATATTTATTTCGACAGCAAATACAAAAGAACAATCAGTAATGATATTAGATACGTTCTTTTCTTAATCGACAAGTATGGCGAAGCCAGCAACTTGATTAAGGAAATGCAAATAGTAAAGTAAAATATATAGATAAAAAAACACCAGCAAATATGCTGGTGTTTTTTTATTATTGAATCTTATTCAAAATTTTATTAATACTATTTTTAATTTCTTTTCCAATAATAATCTTACCAATATCAGGGGAAGATATAGCCGTTTTTAGAATTTCAATATCATCGTAATAATCAAATTTGCCATCATTATTAGAATCAAAACGCACTTTCATTAAAATAGTATTTGTTGGTGCATCTATAAACCAATCTACCAACTGTGTATTGTCAGGTGTAATGCCAATTCTATTTTTACCAGACAAATCAGATAAATAAACTTTTTCGGCATCCAATTCATTGATGTATCCATCTGCATTCGTATCATATTCTCTAATTGCCATTAAAATAAACCAGAATTTTTTGCCTTTATACTCTTCATCATAATAAGGAAAATAAAATTGCGAAATGATAGCAGGAGTTTGTAAAAGCAAATGTGTTTCATCATTTATTTTATTATAAAATATAATGTTGTTGCAATTATTAAAACTCAAAGAATAAAAATTATATTTAAAATTTCGGTAATCATTCCCATAAATACTTGTTTCATATTCATCAGATGATTTAGAGCGCAATCCTCCACCAGAAGGCTTATCCAATGTTTTCATTCCAAGTGGAATCAAAAGAAAGTTGGTACTATCTAAATTCATATAATTACCATAAACCAAAAGTTGCTGGTTTTTTGGTTCATTATCGGTAGAATCATTACTTACTAATTGTAAGCCGCTAGTTCTTGAACTTGGCTTCTCAAAAAAATACATTAATGATAGTACCAGTAAACTTCCAAGTATTCCTCCTGCAATAATTGCAATTATTAATTTGCTGCGCATGTTGTTTTATTTATTAAAAAAATGAGGAATCCATTTTTGAATTCCTCATTAAAGATAGTGATTTTAGATTTCTTTATTCAGTCGAAATGAGATGAAGCTAAACAGTCAATTTTTTATAACGAACACGTTTAGGTTCAATATTTCCTAATCGTTTCTTTTTATTTTCTTCGTACTCTGAATAACCACCTTCGAAATAATAAACTTGCGAATCGCCTTCAAAAGCCAATATATGCGTACAAACTCTATCTAAAAACCAACGATCATGGGAAATAATTACAGCACAACCAGCAAAATTTTCTAACCCTTCTTCTAAAGCTCTCAAAGTGTTTACATCTAAATCATTGGTAGGTTCATCCAGCAACAATACATTTCCTTCTTCTTTTAAAGCCATTGCTAAATGCAAACGATTACGTTCACCACCCGATAATATTCCACATTTTTTACCTTGGTCGGAACCTGCAAAATTAAAACGAGAAATATATGCTCTCGAATTCATTTGTCGTCCACCCATAATAATATTGTCAGCTCCTCCACTCAACACATCATAAATAGTTTTTTCTGCATCAATATCTTTATGCGATTGATCAACGTAGGATATTTTAACGGTAGGCCCAACTTTAAATTCTCCTTTATCAGGAGTTTCTTGTCCCATAATCATACGAAACAAAGTAGTTTTACCAGCACCATTCGGACCAATAATACCAACTATTCCAGCTGGAGGCAATTTGAAACTTAAATTTTCGTACAATAATTTATCGCCAAATGCTTTTGAAATATCAACCGCTTCAATTACTTCGTTTCCTAAACGTGGACCATTAGGAATAAATATTTCTAATTTTTCTTCTTTGTCTTTTATATCCTCACCCAACATTTTTTCATAATTCTGCAAACGAGCTTTTGATTTAGCTTGTCGCCCTTTTGCTCCTTGACGAACCCAATCCAACTCACGCAATAATGTTTTTTGACGTTTGCTTTCTGTTTTTTCTTCTTGTGCTAAACGTTTTTGTTTTTGGTCTAACCATTCAGAATAATTTCCTTTCCAAGGAATACCTTCTCCTCTATCCAGCTCCAAAATCCAACCAGCAACATTGTCTAAGAAATATCTATCATGTGTTACCGCAATAACAGTTCCTTTGTAATGTTGTAAATGTTGTTCCAGCCAATCAACAGATTCTGCATCCAAGTGATTGGTTGGCTCATCTAATAATAATATTTCAGGTTCTTGAATTAATAAACGACAAAGCGCTACACGCCTTCTTTCTCCTCCCGACAAATGTTTTATTGGTGTATCACTTTCTGGGCAACGCAACGCTTCCATCGCTTGTTCCAAACGATTATCTAAATTCCATAAATCCAATTGATCGATTTGTTCCTGTAAATAAGCCTGACGATTAATCAACTTATCCATTTTATCAGGATCATTCAAATACTCTTCTTCTGCAAATTTGTTATTTACATCATCGTATTCTTTTAAAATATTTACATGTTCTTGTGCTCCTTCACGAACTATTTCTAATACCGTTTTCGAATCATCCAAATGCGGCTCTTGTTCTAAATATCCAACACGGTATCCAGGCGAAAAATGTATTTCTCCTTGATAATTTTTTTCGAGCCCAGCAATAATCTTCATCAAAGTAGATTTACCTGAACCATTTAAACCTAAAATTCCAATTTTAGCTCCGTAATAAAACGATAAATAAATATCTTTTAAAATAGTTTTACCTGTTGGTAACGTACGACTTACGTTTACCATCGAAAAAATAATTTGTCTGCCTTCTGACATGTTTTAGAAATTATAAATGAAAAATTATGAATTATACATTTTTGAACAGCAAATATCGTAAAAATTAGGAATATGAATACATGTTTTTGAACTGACAATATCAAGAAGTTCTCTATTGAAGAAAAAGCCGTATGGTACTATTTTGCAGAAAAAATTTATATTTTAATTCCAATCACAAGAATATCATCAACTTGCTCTATATTGCCTTGCCAATTAACAATCGTACTAAGTAGTATTTGATGCTGTTCGTTCATCGTTAAATCAGCATTTTTTAGTAATAACTCTTTTAAACCATTGTATTTAAACTTTTTGCCTTTAGGTCCACCAAATTGGTCGGCATAACCATCGCTAAAGATATAAATACAATCATTTTTTTGTAAATCAATTTCATGATTTGTATAAGGTTTATTGCTATCGTGCATCCCAACTCCTATTGGTATTTTATCAGATTTGTATTCAATGCACTCACCATTTCTTACTAGCCACAAAGGATTATACGCTCCAGCATATTGCATTTTTTTATCACCTACATTTAATGAAATTAATGCCGCATCCATTCCATCTTTGATATACTCCTCATCTTGTTTTTTACGCAATATTTTCGACAATCCTTTTCTTACACTATTCAAAATTGCAGCAGGTTGAGTTAAACCATGTTCCACAATTGCTTCATTTAAAAGGTTAGCAGCCACAATACTCATGAATGCACCAGGAACACCGTGACCGGTACAATCTACAGCTGCAATCAAAGTTTGTTTACCCCATTGTTCAGCCCAATAAAAATCGCCACTTACAATGTCTTTGGGTTTGTATAAAATGAAATGTTCGGGTAAAATATTATTTAATAAATCATCGGGCGGTAATATCGCTTCTTGAATACGTTGTGCATAACGGATACTATCGGTGATATCTTTATTTTTTTCTTCGAGTAATGTTTTTTGCAATTCTATTTCTTGATTTTTTATTGCTAACAATTCATTTGCTTTTCGCTTGTTACGATAATTTTTATAAATATTTAACGACAGTAAAAATACTAGCAACAAGCCAATAGCTCCAGCCCAAAGAATTATATTTTTCTTTTTTAATTCAGCATCTTGCACTTCATTGTTTTTATTCAGCAATATAATTTGATTGTCTTTCAACTCCGTTTCATATTTAGTTTGCATTTCATGTATTTCTTCATTGCTCTGCGTTTGAGCAATTGAATCTTTAATATTATTATATAAATGATAATAATCGTAAGCAGATTTATGATTGCCTTTTAATGCAAAAATTTCAGACAAATTTAAATACGCTTGTTTAATATCTTCTTTAGAATCAATGCTTCTAGCCAACACCAAACTTTGTGTTGAATAATTTTGAGCTTCGTCAAACTTCTTTTGTGTTTTATAAATACTTGCAATATTATTGAGTGTAAGTGCTAAACCTTGCTTATTACCAATTTGTTTTTTTATTTCAATAGATTTTAAATAGTATTCCAACGCTTTGTTAAAATTTTTCAAATCGTAATATACATTTCCAAGATTACCAAGTGCAGAAGCTATTCCTTTTGCATTGTTTGCTTCTTCATTTAGTTTTAATGCATCTTTATAACACTCAAGAGCAAGTGGATATTTTTGCTGTAATCGATAGATTTCTCCAATATTGTTGTAGCATCCAGCCATTCCTTTTTTAGAGTTAATCGACTTATAAATCACAATAGCCTGGCTATAATAGGCAATAGCTTTATCGTAGTTTTTTTGGTAATAATAAATTACCCCTATTCCAACTTTACAATTTCCTAATCCTTTTTTATAATTTATTTTTTCAAAATTTTTAGATGATAAAAGAAAATTTTCTAATGCTTTATCGTATTTCCCTGTACGTAATAGATTGTTAGCAATTTGGTTATAGCTATCGGCTATTCCTAATGTATCATTGGCTACTTGAGCTATTCGTAATGCTTTTTTAGATTGCTCCAAAGCCAACTCAAAGTCTCCAGCATTTGCATATTCCATACAAATCTGGTTCATTATTTTTACACGAGTAGTATCGTGAATAGTTGTTTTTAATATAGATTCGAGCGAATCTATATTTTTATTTTTTGCAAAAATTCCATTATTAAAAAACAAAACAAGAAAACAAAAGCAAAGTAAAATGCGTTTCATGAAGTGAATATACTGGAATTTAGAATATTTTTGACGCTTTGTAATAAAATTGTTGTTTTTCAAAGCCCGTTTAAATTTCTTAAAATAATTTAACAAGTAATAAGAATGTCTTAGGCTTTAACACCTTATACTAATTGTAATTATAAAATAGTATAATTTTACAATGGTAAATGCCGATACAACAAAATAATAGTATAATTTATTAGACTATCTATTTTGTGTAATCGGTATAATCCCGATTTAGTATTAAATAGGAACAAGGATTATTATTGATTTTAAGGAATGATTATCATTTTTTATTTTTATGGGCTCGTATTTTTTGATGATAATATTTTTATAAATTATATTGATATCGTTTTCCCATCTTCTATATAAGTAACTTTATAGAAACCTTGACTTCTATCACTCCAAGTTTGTACAGAGCCAATTTCTCTGTTTCTTTTTAAAAGATTTAAATCCAAATCTTGATAAATAAACATTTCGGTATTTGGAATAGCTTCTGATGCAATACCTTCTCTATGGAACTCCACATCCGAAGGTGTTAAAATTGCAGATTGAGAAAAATGTACATCTAAATTTTCAACTTCGGGCAAATTTCCAACACAACCTGTTATTACCATATAAACTTGATTTTCGATAGCACGTGCTTGCGAACAATATTTCACCCGCAAATACCCCCTTCTATCGTCCGTATTAAATGGAACAAATATTATATTCGCTCCTTTACTTCTTGCTATTCTTGCTAGTTCTGGAAATTCCGAATCATAACAAATTAATATAGCAATTTTTCCTTTGTCGGTATTAAATACTTTTACTTTATCTCCGCTTTGAACACCCCACCATTTTTTTTCATGTGGAGTAATATGAATTTTGTATTGCTTGTCTAGTGTTCCGTCTCTTCTAAATAAGTATGAAACATTATAAATTTTATCATTTTCTAAAACAAAATGTGAACCAGCAATAATATTAATATTATAACGAATAGAAAGTCTTGTAAATAACTCTTCGTATTGTGGAGTGAATTTACTTAATTCTCTAATCGCTAAGCCTGGCTTTTTGGTTGGCAAAAATGAAAGCAATTGAAGGGTTATCATTTCAGGAAACAATACAAAGTCACTTTTATAGTCGGATGCTGTGTCCACAAAAAATTCGCAATATTCTGCAAATTCTTCAAAATTATTAATCTTACGCATTTGATACTGTATAGCACTCACCCTAACATAAGGTGATAAAGATGAATCCGAATCTTTTTTTGCCTCGTAATTGTAATTTATCCATTCTAATAGAGTTGCATAACAGCAAGACTCTTTATCGTTTGGCAGGTAATTCGGAAGTATCTTTTTTAAATAAAATCCATTTGATAATTGGGCTGTCAAAACAGGGTCATAAAGGCTTTTATTAGTAACTTTTTCTACATAAGCATCAATATTTATTTTGTTTTGGTACTTATGATAATTAGGTAATCTTCCTCCTATTAATATTCGTTTTAGGTTATATTTTTTTACAACATTTTTTCTTGCATCGTACAGCCTTCTTGATAATTTCATTCCTCTATATTCTGGATCTACCATTATTTCCATACCGTATAATGTATCACCGTATTTATCATGGTTAGTAATATTTCCGCTATCCGTTAATTCACTCCAAGATGAGGTATCTGAATAATCATTCATGTTGATTATTAAGCTACAGCTCGATGCTATAAGTTTTTTGCCATATATAATACAATGTTGTCCTTCGGCAAAAGTTGATATAATACTTTTAAACTGTGCTTCTGACCATGGTTTCATTCCTGGGAAACAGTTTAGCTGTAACTGAGTTATTTGCGAATAATCATCTTGTCTTATTTGTCTAAGTTTTATTTTTTTTATAATGTTTGTTTCTGGAATTGTTTTCATGCTTTTTTAATATATTGTACAATTAAGTATTTATTCTTTTATTTTTTGCAAATTATTAATTTAAACTTAGATTTTCGAAAAATCAGTTTGCATTTTTTGTTATATTAATTTATGTAATTTATACGGTATCTAAAAGTTTATGTCTGTATGTATCCAAAATGCTTGATTTAGAAAGGAAACCAACATATATTTCATTATCAACAACAGGCAAGTTCCATTGACCTGATTCTTCAAATTTTTTCATGATTACAAAAATATCTTCATCAATATTAATAACCATGGCAGGCTTTCTCATTAATTCTTTAGCCGTAATTTCATCATACAACTCAGCATTAAACATTTCCTCTTTTATGTTATCTAAATAAATAATTCCTAAAAGTTTATTGTTTTTCTTTACAACAGGAAAGGTATTTCGTTTAGAATGCTTAATAGATTCTACAACATCCCTTAATGTTGATTTAAAATGGATAGTAGCGAAATCGTTTTCTACCATCGACTTAATATCAATTTTACTCAATATACTTGTATCCTTATCCTCAGAAATAACAGTTCCTTTTTGTTTTAATCTTTTTACATCAAGTGAATGTGGATGAAAATATTTTACAATAACATAACTAATAGATGCCACAACCATCAGTGGAATAATCAATTCATATCCACCTGTAATTTCAGCTATCAGAAAAATTCCTGTTAAAGGAGCATGAAACACACCAGCCAAAATGCCAGCCATTGCAACAATAGTGAAATTACTTACTGGTATATTATCAAATCCAATTAGCGTTAAAAAATAAGAAAAAATAAAGCCAAGATAAGCTCCTACAAAAAGTGATGGAGCAAAATTTCCCCCGTTACCTCCACTTCCGATAGTTATTGCCGCAGCAACAGATTTTAAAAATAAAACAATACAAATAAATAATAGCAACACCCATTTATTATTAATAAAATCAAGCAGAAGACTATCCTTGAATAAATCGTGTGCTTTAAACTCAGAAAGTGATTTAATACTTTCATAACCTTCTCCGTATAATGATGGAAACATTGCAAATAAAATAGCTAATGAGATTCCACCAATTAGCCATTTACTAAAATTTGAATTTATTTTATGAAATAGTGTTTCTATTTTATCGAAAAAATTAACATAATAGAGCGAAGTAATTCCTGCTAGTAAACCTAAAACAACATACAGGGGCAGATTATGATAATCGAAAGGTTGTTTTAATTTGAAGAACAATAAGCTACTTTCATTTAAGATTATTTTTGAAATCAATGCCCCAGAAGCCGCAGCAATCAATAAAGGAATAAATGCACTTATGCTTATATCTACTAAAATTACTTCCAAAGCAAACAATACTCCAGCTATTGGAGCATTAAAAGCACCTGCAATTCCTCCTGCAGCACCAGCTGCTAAAAGTAAGGTTCTTTCTTTATAACTAAGCTTGTATGTTCTTGCAAAATTAGAACCTATTGCCGATCCAGTACTTACAATGGGAGACTCTAAACCTGCCGACCCTCCAAAACCTATTGTTAAAGCACTTGTAATGATATGCGAATACATTTGAGTAAATGGCAAAAAACTGCTTTTTTTTGCAATTGAAAATAAAATAGAAGATGTTCCTCTGTTAAGCTGGTTCCTGAAAAAATAGTTGACAATTAAAATAGTCAGTCCTATACCAAGGAGTGGAAGTACGAGATATAAATATTTATAATCAAATTTTAAAAAATACCCATCTAAAAAATATTTCTTGATAAAAAATACAAAAAATTTTAAAGTCACAGCAGCAATACCAGCGCTAATGCCAACTAAAATGCTGGAAAAAATAAGAAATTGTTTTTCATTTGTTTTTTCATGAATCCAATTAATTGCTTTTTCAATAAAATTTATTTTTTTAAAATTCATTCGCATTAAAATTAACTAATAATTAATTAATAGATAATTCTTGAACTATAATTGAAAAATACAAAAAAAAGTAGTGCAAATTATTTTGACATTTCAAAAATGGCATGTAATGTTTAGCAATAAAATTCAAATATTTGCATTTTTTCGTACTCTTGTGGCAGTTAGTTTTTAAATAAAAACGGACTTCTCTAAATTTGAAGAGAAGTCCGGCTTAGTACCCCCTTCCAGACCAATTATGAACGAACTCCTTGAAGATACAAGGGATCTTGCTTGGATTTGGGACTTGTATGGTCACCTGTTAAAAGAGGCTTAAATTTCTATTCGCAGTCAATTCGTTTATTGTGAAGTTCATTAAGACCGGACACTCTGTGTATATGAGCGGGCCCTACAAATCCTCCAAAACTGTCTTGGTAGCCAGTGCCATTAAATTGCTGCTCCATACTGTAAACATATATTATACAGCCTCCTTTGTCCTTAGCTTGAATAGCAACATCGATCATCCTCCCTGTAACCACACCCGTTTTCTCGTTTTTATTTATTGTCCAGTCAGGGCTTATTATTTTGATACTTACCACGTCTAATTTATACTTTTCTTTAAAGTTCCTATTGCTGTTATGTTTTTCAAAATCCGGGTCGGTAAGCACCTTTATTATCTTTGCCTCTAAAGCAGGGTCAGTCATTTTTGCTTTAACTACAGCGAAAGTAGAACCAAATTTTACTTTAGAAGTAGCGGACTTTTTTAGAGTAAATTCTCCAGCAGCGATATAAGCTTTGTCATCCCACTCTTTAGAAATAGCTTCCAATCTTACAGTGTAGGAGCCATCGGGAAGACTGTTAACCGCTTCAATAAATTCACTCTTGTTCTGATCGTTGAATACAAGACCAAAGTTGGATACCCCGGCATCTTCCAGAGTTTTAAATAGTACACTGTTAATTTTATTGTATTGTTTACCATTTAAAAAAACACGAAAGCTCGCAACTTGCATTTTGTTTCCACTCCCAGTTTTATATTTGTTTAGAGGTTTTGGAAGATAAACGTGACAATATATTTTTTCGCCCATTTCAAAAGTCGCAGGAGGCAATGTTTCACCTGTTGCAGCGTCAATGAGAGATTTAGAAAAAACGATTTTACCATCTCCTGCAAAAAGATTTACAGAAAGAAGAATCGTGAAAAGGAAAAGGGTAGTCTTTTTCATAGCTTGTGATTTTGTCGTATTCAAAGATAATAAATTTCTCTATAACACAATACCGCTTACACATTTTTTCGCACATGCACTATTAAGCGTTGGAAGCTTTTTATCAAATGATAATTTTGTTTTGTAATTTACCTTATGGAAACAGAAAAGATAAGTTTAAAAAAGTGCAAAGCTATCCTGCAAAAAGATGGTTCGGTTTATACAGATGAAGAGGTTGCTCAAATAAGAGAATTCCTTTATAAAATAGCCAACTTAGAACACGAAGTTTATCAAAAAACAAAACAAAAAGAAACGGAAATTTTAGAAGAAAAAAGGTCACTAACAATCAGTTAGTGACCTTTTGTTCCCTTTTGAGCCCTTTCGTGCCCTAAGTACCCCCTTCCAGACCAAATATGAACGAACTCCTTGAAGATACAAGGGACTTTGCTCGGATTTGGGACTTGTACGGTCACCTGATTAAAGAGGCTTAAATTTCTTTCTCTCGGCAAAAGTACAAAAAAAATGGGGGTGGTTTTCAACCCCTAATCTTTGCCATTATTTTTTTGATTTTATGGATTTTAGCTGCCTCATCAAAGCCAACCCAGTTCCCTTCGGCATCTTGCCCACGATTGGCTAATTCTGCCCTAATAAACCCCTTCAGGTCAAAGCCTTCATTTAACGCCTCCAAAAGGATGATTGTCGGGACTTGGCTAAAGATGAACTTTGGATTAAGATCATCAGGCCTACTATCAAAATTAGAGGCTAATTTGAGCTTGAGCTTCCCCTTTTCATTTATTTCCCCTCCCATTTTCTTCCAAATATTGTGTGGGATTGTTTCTCTTTCAACGGCATCCAAAAATGCGGCTTGACGCATTGCCTCCCTTATATTTCCTTCTTCAAACAGTTTCTCGATTCTCATTAAATGGGATCGTTGCATAGAGTCTAAATGTTTGGCTTGAGTCCAATCCTCAGTTTCCTGCTCCTTTTTTGACTTCAGTTTCTCTTCTCCTGTTTTCGTTAATTGACCACCCATCTTTTTCCAAATGTCACCGGGGATTTCTTCTCGGATAACAGTATCGCAATCCATTGCATAATTCATGGCTTCCTTATATTCGCCTTTATCAAAATGCTTTTTTATTCTTTTTAAAGATTGCCAATCGGCTTGATCCAACCACTCAGGCTCAGTCCAATCCTTTGCTTTGGCTGTTTTCTTTTTTTCATTCTTTTTAGTACCGTTTAGCTCATCTGTTTCTCCAACAGGAGCATCTTCAAAAATATTCATCTCGCCACCGGCATTGAATCTGCCGAACTGAGTTGCCTTTCCTTTTTCGGGAATCTCAATAACAACATCCACATCGTGCTGATAAGAATTCGCCCCTTTGAAATTTCCATCTTTAGTTGTTTGAAAAATGAAGATGAAGGACTTGCCCGGATTTTTTCTTTTGAGATTGTCTAAGTCTTTCGGATTTAAACCGAGCTTATTTACGCTATCCAAAATGATGAATTTGTATTTGCTTAAATCTTCAGGCAAATAATCACTCACAAAAAGGTTTTCGTGTTTCACATCTTTGTCGTTGAGTTTCATTTGCAGAGTCGCATCCAACTTCTCTTCATTGGCAACGTAAAGAACCGTTCCGTGATTACGAGCCAAGTATCCTGCGAAGTCAACGCATAAATAAGACTTACCCATTTTCGGTTTGCCGAAAACCATCGCTGTGAATCCTGGACTCGGATCTCCAATCAAGTCTAACCACTTCCCTGTGAAACCAATCGAATTAAAATGAAGATTAGCAAATTCAATACTGCTCATCAAATTTTGCTTCGGTTTTGTTTCCTCTTCTCCAACACCGTTCAAACCTTTTTTCTTCGGTTTAACTTTCAGTTTGTTTATAGCCAATTGAAATTGCTTCTTTGTTGCAGGAGATAGCTCCACCTTAATGCTCTTACTCATTGAATTTACCAACGACAAAAGTTTATTCTGAACCAACAGAACTTCTTTTGACAACGCATCGTCTTTAACGATTTCTTTTTCCTTAATAGCATCCTGCACATCATTTAGAAATCCCTCAATTTCTTTTTTCTGATGCGTTTTGCCACTTAGTAGTAAAAATCGCTTAACAAATTTCATAGCCAAGGTTGATTCTTGTTTCTCAGGCGTTTTCTCTCCTTCCTTTTCTGCAATTGCTTTTTCCAATGCAGGTTTTCTGATTTTTATTTCATCCGTCAAACCATCTTCTTGTTCAGCATCTAATTCCAATCGGTAAATCATTTTTATTTTGTCGAGTGGCAAATGTTTGTAGCCTTCGGCATCTTGCTTTGCACGAATAATTGACGGGTGTTCATTCACTCCCGATAAATCGCCTTTATCGTCAATGAATTCCTCCAACTTTTCAAAAGCTAAATCAAACACACGCTTTACATCGGCATCGTTATCGTAAATACTCCAGTCCTTTCCTTCATCTGTTTTTGTCATCATTACCAAGTGAGATTTTTTCAGCACTTCCGGTAAATTTTCAAAACCAACTTCCTTAATGGCTTTAAAATAGTTCTTGGTTGTAATTTTCATATTCTTAAAATTTTAATCGGGTTAATTGTTTCGATAAACTTTGTAGTTCCTTCTTATCCTTTGTATTCATTGTGTGTTTAAAAGCTTTCATTTTTGCAGGATCGTAATTCATTACAATCATTTCCGTCTTTACTTTATCGGTATGCTTTGTTACTGCAACGCTTTTAGTCACCTTCTGAACTTTCCATTTGTATTTCTTAATGTAGGTTGCGAGAATTTTTGAAGGATAAGAACTCAACAAAAATTTCCCTTTTATCTTGGCCAACGCATCGAGAAGTTCTCTGTAATCGTTTTCCGAATAACCTTTATAATGACCTTGATCCGAACCAATGTACGGTGGGTCTGCATAGATAAATGTTTCTTTGTCATCGCATCGTTGTATTACTTTGATTGCATTATTATTTTCGACTTGCACTTTTGTAAGTCGGTCTTCGTATTCTTTTGTGAAAGCATCTCTTTTGTTTGCGAGTGCTGCTTCTTTTGAATCATCCTTTCCAAATCCCCATGAGCCAATCATTCCGGCAAAGCCTTGATTGGTTAACACCCACAATGCCCACGCACGTTTTACATCCGTAAATAAATCAGGATGTGCATAAACAACCATTGCTTTTTTGTAAAGTTCCCTGCTGTGCAATGTTGATTTGATTTCACTTTGTAATTCGGGAAACTTTGTTTTAATCACTTTGAAAAAGTTCACAATCTCTCCGTTGATGTCATTAATTACTTCGACCTCTGACTTAGGCTTGGCAAAGAATACAGCACCACCACCAAAGAATGGTTCGCAGTACATTTTGTGCTGCGGAATCAAAGGGAGTAAGTATTTTAGAAGAGTCTGTTTCCCTCCGTAGTATGTTATTGGTGTTTTCATTTTTTAAAAGAATAAAGAGCCTCCCGAAAGAGGCTCTTAGGTTTTTAACTGTAAACAAGTGCTGTTCTGCTATTCCAAATTTTATCAAAGGATTTAGTTCCACCTGCCCACTTGTAGGAGTACACACCGTTCGCTTTTGACACTTTTTGAATTGCCCATACAGCAGCATCTACTGCTGAACCAGGTAAAGCAAATCCGTTGTAAACAACATTGGCGTTCCCCTCATCAACTAATGATGGCTGAAAAAACAGTTTGTCATCCAAAGAATTCACTTTTGTTTTTAAATCATTCACAGCACCTTGAAGAATTTTAATCTCTCCGATCTCTTCTGTTTGTTTTGCTTCTGTTGATGTGCCTGTAACATTGGTTTGAAGCATTCCCATAATCAAATCACGAAGTGCTTCCACCGATGGTGATGCCGGAACTGTAACATCTAACTGATCGAAGTAGATATTATTTAATGCTCCTTGACCGATATCAATCTTTATGATAGTGTCTCTTACGATTTCCACTTCACGGATTTGATACTTCAATACAAAGCGAGATGCACCGTCTTCGGTGATTTTTAAACTCGCGCCATTATTCTCAATTGTAACTACCATAGTTATTGTTTTTTGTTTTTGTTAAAATATTCGTAGATACTCTCACCAATGATTGCTCCCATGAAACCGCCAATCATTACATAGGGAATAGCATCCTTCTGAGCACTCTTTGCATAAAAATACATTAGGAGAGAAGCTGCAAGGGTGGCGGTTGAAACGATTGTTTTCTCTTTCATTGTTACTTTTGTGATTTAATAAATAATGTTGTTGTAATTCCTGCCATAATCATTAGGCCGCAGGAAAGCATTTTATTTTCAAAACGCTTTTTTCTGTTCTGTTTGTAAGCTGTATTCAACTCATCGGCTAATTGCTGTTGTCGTTGCTGATTTTCTTTTTGTAAATCAAACATGGAGAGATAACTCCTGTTACACATTACAATTTGTGAATCCCTGATTGCAACCGACCGATTAAGTGAATTAATGGAAAGACCGCATAAACTATCCTGCTCATTGCACAGTTGATTGAGTACAACGACTTCCTTTTTTAACGCGTCACAAGGAATATTGCTCACCACTACTGTCTGTTGTTTTTTTAGCAATGCTCTTGCTATTTGCAGTTTCACACTCAGCTTTTCATTTTCAGTTTTCAAGGAATCGGCAACTTTGGTAAATTCTTGTTTCTCTTTCTGATAGATTTGCTGAATTGCTACCGCTTTGTTGTCGGAGGATTTAATCTCCTTTTTGATTTCCTTTACATTTACCTGCTTGGGCTTGTCGCTACAGCTATTGACCGCTACGAGGCAAACCATGATGCCTATTAAAAAGGCAGAAATTATTTGTTTCATATTTATTGGTTTTAAATTTTACACTTGTTTTTTTTCGATACTGTACCCGAAGCAACCTGCTCCCACAAGGCTGATAAAGCCATAAAACATATGTTCGGGCATTTTCATTTCAAAGAACTGTTCTGCGATCCAACTCACAAGCAGCACAATCACGAACAGGATCGTTACTACTTCTCGCAGACTGTGGTTTCCATTTTTGTCTTTTAGCAACTGGGCTAATGCTGATATGAATTGATTTTTCATTTTCATTTTTTCTTTTTCCTTGTTAGAATTCCCCACAGGGCAGTTAATCCCAATGCTACTGTCACCGTTCCGATTGCCCACCGTTTAAAACTTAGTCGCTTCACCGCTCTGAAATCAATCAGCGTATAAGTAAAACTGTTACCGTATAAAGCCAAGTGCTTTTCGCACAAACTCAAGAACTCCTTGAATTCATTGATGTTTGCAAACACCTGACATCCGGCTGAGTATTTATCCACTTGCTTTGTGATTCCATTTAAATTTGCACGATGAATATTAATCCCAAACAATCCTTTGCTCTTTGTGCCATTTCTAAAATCAAGTTTTGCATCTCTGTCGTAATCTCTTATTACAATTATTGGTTTTACTTGAACCAACGCTTTGTACTTTCCCTGATGCAAACCGATTCTATACGCACCCTTATATTGCCCTTGAGCTAAGATGGCTGTACCTTGAGGTTGCATAGGATTACGCAACCAAAAAGTACCCGGATCAGTCGTAACCTTGTAGACATGGTAATGCCACTTTAATGGAGCTACTTTGTAAAAGACATGAATCTCATCATCAAATCTGTTTGGGATGGTACTTGTTGACCTGATCCCGACAATATTTAGTTGATTCGGTTTTGTGTAGAGTTCATATCCTTTGCTTCGCAGAATTCCCTTGATCTTCGAGAGAAACATTATGCAGCGTTGCCTAAATCGGGTTCATACTCACCGAGCCACTTCTTTACATCGAAACATGGACAGGCTTTTTTTACTCCTGCAAAATCACGATGCCCCAACACTTGCGCCCCCGGATATTTCTCGGTAAGAGAAACAATCAAATCAAACATGGAGTGTTTTTGTGCATCGCTTCTGTTGTCAAGTGGTTTACCATCTTTATCGATGCCACCTATGTAAGCCAAGCTGATGCAATTAGAATTGTGTGCGTACACTCCGTAACTGTTTTTACTTTCATCCAACAGTTGCACAATGTTTCCGTGTCTTTGGATCAAGTAATGATACCCCGGAGTATCTCCCCAACCACGTTGTTCTTTCCAATAGCGTTTAATGGATTCAACTGTAGTAGTTGGCGGTGTTGCGGTGCAATGCACCACGATGTATTTAATGTTTCTAAGATTTTTCATTTTTAAATTCGTTTAAAGATTTTACATTTTCTTTTCTCACCCTGAATATTTCTGTGCTCTTTTTAGGTGTGAAATAAACCCAACCTAAACAACTAAACTCCTTCTCGCCAAGCACCATCTGCTTTGGCATTTTCAACTTTGCGTTATTCTTGGATTTGAATATTTCACAATCCTGAATGGTTATGATTTCATCTCCATGTTTTATTATTCCGGCAAATCCGCTTCCTCCAACAAATGTGTTGTAGATGCTTTCGTTAATTGATGTTGGCAGTTTAGCCCTCACTAAAGCCGCTTCCACTTCCTTTCCGAACATTCCATCTACTCCGTATTTTGGAAGTATGCTTGCACCGAATTTTTTTACTAATGCGTTTTGAAGTTGTGTTACTTTGTTTCCTTTGCTTCCTCTTTTCAAAGGGAAGCTGTCGTTTTTCACAGGCGCTGTATTCACGCTTGGAGTTTCCGTAAAGGAGGTTGTGTCTTCTTCCTGATTCGCTTTTTTCTTTTTCCAATAGTTCCATCCTAAGAAACCAGCGACTCCTGTTCCTAATACACCCAGTCCTATCAGGATCACTTTTCTTTTTTTATTTGGTGTTACTTTTTCCATTATCCCTTCGGTTTTGATAGTATTATTTTCATGTAATCGTTGTATTCCCACATCTCTAATTCTCCCTTCAAATCGGTCATCATGTTTGATGCGAATAATTTGTTGTAAACTATTCCTGTCATTATGAATGCTTTTTGTGTTGGCATTTCGTTAAACACAGCTTTGATTCCTTCTTCATCCGTACCCGGTAAAAAACCGTACTCTTTATCAAAGGCTGCTTTCAACCGCTTTGCCCATCCATCGTAACTTAAAATCGGACTTGTCGGTTTACCGCCTGTTTTGTCGGGTTTCTGTGCGATAATCTGTAGCATCTCATTGTACTCGGTAGCTTGTAACTCATCACTCATATCAGTAATCATGTTTGAGTTGTAGAGCTTTTTGTAGGATGCCTGGACTTGAAGGAAAACTTGTTTGCTTGGAATCTCTCTTAGCGTGGTTCTTAATTTTTCGATATCCGTTCCCCACCAACCATCGTTGTCAAATGCCATTTTTATTTGTTTGGCCAAGGTTGCCGGAGTACCATCATCAAAAGATTTTTTCTCCTCGCGATTAGCCACTCCTTTTAAAACAAGTTTTCTCCCAAAGAAAACACCACCGCCCACAATCCCAATTCCGATAAGGGAATAGAGAAGCTTCTCTTTCAGGGTCAAATCATTATTGGTGGTATTCTTTTTCATCTTAAACTCCTAATGCTTTTTTTGCTAATGCAGTTTTTACAGGATCGTTTTGTACGATGTCGGCAAGTTTTACTAATTCCTTAGTGTTTAACTTTTTCGCAATCGTGGTTAAGGCTTTCATTTTAGAATCGGCTTCTGCTTCAGTAGCCGCTTCAATTGTTATTTCGTAACTAAACTTTTTCATTTTCTTTTTTTATTTCTAATAGTTCAAATACTGTTTCGATGTTGTTTGGTGTCTCTACAAAGGATTGTAGGATGAGCATTATTTTATCAAGCTGCTCCTGACTGAAATGCGACTCTAATTGTTTTAAGAAGCCAAGTTGTGCTTTCATCTCTTCAGACATTCCTTCATCGGTTGGTGTTTTCTTTTTAAACACCACTTCGTTTTCAATTACTTCTGCGGTGGTATCAATCGCTTCTTTTGCAATCAATCCTGCAAGAGCATCTCCGCCCGGTAATTTGGCAACCCAATGTGGATTACGCTTTACCATTCCTTCAACAATCACCGAGGCAACATCGCCAAGGTTCACATCGCCCCAATGAAGTTTCTTGCTTTTGAATAGGCTGAGTTGTTTTTCTAAATCCTCGATGTACTCTTCGGCATCTGACAACTCTTTTTTGCAGACATCAAAATCACGCTTCATCAGATCCGTTTGCCAACGCTCTCTTTCTTGAGCTAAACTTTGAGTTACTCGGTCGTTGATTCTGTTTTCCAACTCGATTCCGGACAAACCCTGCGATTGCTGAGTTTGAATTTGCACCGGATGTTCATTCGATTTTTTCTTTTCAAGAACAAAAGTGAACTGCTGATAGCGATTGGAATTTTCAGTATTGTAGATAAATACTTTTATCGTTTCGGTTGTGTCCTCAAGGTAGACCTTATGGTCATCAAGAGATTCAATCCTGTTGGTGCGTGGAACAACTTTTACATCGTCTACATATGCCTCCAAGTATTTCCCTTCACCTTTGTCAGCCATGTCGTGAAGCCACATTTTAAATTGTGACAGCTTCACATCGTTATATGGATTGGTATGTTGCATTATTTTTCGTTTTTAATTTTTGTTTTGTGCTTTGGTATTACTTGAATGAATCGCAAGTGATTAATACCGGATGAATAATTTTTAATTTGTATTTTACTTTGATGTTCGTACTGCATTTCGTTGGTTGTGCTTTCACTCAAGTCGAATATTCCTGTTTCACTTTCCACTCTCACGTTTTGTGCTTCTTCAACGAGGTAGTAGAATTGATTGAATGCATCAATGGTTTGTTCTTCGTTAGCCTGTAACACTAAGTGTCGGAATCGGATATAGTAATTGCCTTTGTATCCTAATTCCTGCATCCTTCTTGGGATGTATTCTAAAGCAAGGTTGATCGTCATTTTTTATTCCTCCACATTAATCCATACATAAACTTTCACTTCGTACTTTATATCTGCATTTACGGATTTGCCTAACACATCCAAGTACCAACCCTGAATAATCGTTGACTCCGCATCTATCTTCACTATCTCTTCGGTTCTCTTATTACCGTGCGTGAAATCATTTACCGGAAATCCTGCTTTTGAAAAATCAGCAAGACCGAGGTTCACATCATTTGCTAATACATCGGCAGAGTAAAACCAATTTGCCTCTTCACAACTTTGCAGTTTCAATTCTCCGATCAGTTGGTTTCTTTTAAAAAAGGTGGGAGTATGTCCACCATCATCCGGTGCAGGCTCAACCGCAACCGTTTCGGGCTTGTCAATCAATCTGCCTCCGTACTCAACACCAATAATGAACTTTGTATCCTTTGGAAGCTTTATTTGAAAATGCTTCCGTTCACCTTTTTGTTTAATACTTATCTTGGTAATTATCACTCCCTCCTTCATCATAACTCGTCCTCCATTTCACAGTCCAGGTACAAACTCACTCGGTAAGGTGCAAACACCGTTCTGCCATCATCCAAATCTTTATAAGCGATCTGTACTCTGCCATTGCCGGGTGCAACACCGCCTAAATCATAGTAGCGTTGTTTTGGTGATACATTTATTCCTGACATCAATAATTTGCTTTCGTAATTGTCAGGAAAGAACTCTTCTTTGTTTATTTCAATTTTTTGAGTGCCTCTGTAATAGAGCAAATCGTCCTTGTCCGATGTAACCAACACGCCATGTACTTTCACAATGTTCTTCTCTAATTCAAAGGTTTCACTCACAGTTGAGTTCGCCACAAGAATTTTTATATCAAATCTTTTTTTCGTTGCTTTTAACATGGTATTGTTTTTTTAAAAGTCGGGAGACTGCTCTCCCGACTTATTTGGTTAATGATTATGGAGTGGTGATCGTTCCATGTAATCCAACATATAGTTGGGTTTTAGGATCAAGCCCTTCCATTGAACCCAACTCCACGGTAAACTCTACCAAGATGTCATCGTGAATTAAGCGTGGGTTCGCCAATTTGTAATACCCTAATGGAACAGCGTGCATATTGGTAGTTTTGAATGCTGCAACACTTGTTTCAGGGATGATTATTTTTTTGTTGGCTTTCAAACTGAACTCTCCGTTTGCGATTGCAGGGAAGTCTTCAAGTTGAATGAATTTTGAACCGAGGATTTTATCGGTTGTGTTGTCTGTTGGAATTGAAGCCAACAAAACGATTCCGCTTACCAACAAGGCTTGGTTCTTTTGCAATTTCGCATTGCTGATGTTACGCAAACCAACTTCTTTCACATCCTGAGTTTCAAACAACTTAATTGTTTTTGAATTCACAGGCTTGATGGAATACACAATGGTATCTGCCAAACGTAATTCACCTTTTGCTAATGCTGCTTTGATGTGAGCAGGTAACTCACCAAAGTGCTTTTCCATTTCTGCTCTTGAGCCTTTGCTCATTACACCCGGACTTGCCAACTTGTTAATTGTGCGTTGACGAGCGATGGGATTCATTCTGCGAAGTGCGCCCAATAACTCTTCTCCTTCCGCACCTTCTAATCCAAGTAATGCTCCGGCATTGTTGTACTGTTCTGTACCGTCTAAAATTTCTAACATAATTTTTGTTTTTTAAAGTTTAACTTTTGTTTATTTTTTGTGTGATGGATGTTCTGTTTTTGTTTTAGTAGTTTTTTTCTGATGGGTCTACTTCGCCCATTTCTTCTTCACCGCTCAATAGATCAACTTCGATCCCGTTCACTTGGTTGTACTTCATTCCGCTTTCCTGAATTTGTTTTTGGATTGTGTCCAAAGCATTCATTTCAACTTCGCCCATTGACTCTTCAGAGTTGGGATGAACGAAATACTGCACCTGACCGAGACCGTTTGTTCCCTCATCGGTTTTTTCTTCCTTCTTTTCTTTTGCTTTTAAAACTTTGTCGAGAAATATTCTTTTTTTCATGTCGTCTTTTAGAGCGAGTAATCTTTCTTTTACTCCTGCCAATCCTGATGTGGGTTTTCCATTCATACCCGACATTGCCTGATATGTACCCGATGCCATCATTCCTAAACCGAGTGCCGATGCGATCCTACTTTTAGCATAGTGACCAACTCCGGTTACTGCCGCTCCAACAACAAAAGACAATCTTCCCAACACAGCTCCTGCAATTCCGCCTCCGATAACACCAACCACAAGGTCTTTCCCTAACTCGGTTGCTGCATCTTTCACTTTCGCTCCTGTACTTGCATCCGCTGTACCGCTAAGTGTTTTTTTGAGTGCTGCTTTTTGATAACTGTTTTTATTTTTTCCCATTTTCTTTTTTGTTTAATCGTTTTTCCTTTTTACATATATGCTACTGCCTGTTTCTTTTTGCCCTTGTGTCCTCCTTTCCTTTTCTTTTTTGATTTAAGCCCTTTCAATCCTGAAACTGGTTGAGCCGGTGGTTTGGGTTTGTTCATCATTTTGTAACCGAGAAACAGTAATCCAACACCCGTTAGTCCAATCGCTGTCGGTTTAAGCCACTTTTTGTTTTTATCCCAAAAGCCTTGTGGCTTATCGCCTCCCGAAGTATCAGTAGTTGAACTATCACCACTATCGGATGAATTTGTATTCGTAGTTTTAGCCATTGATTTTGAATTATCTCCACCACCGCTGTCACCACCGCCACCATCTCCGCCTGAATTACTTGAAGAAGAATCGTTACTGCTTGAGCTTGTGTTAGAACCACCTTCATCGCTGTTGGTGATTTTTACATTTGATGCTCCTTGAGATACTTCTTCAGCCGATGTTCCATCGCCTTCTTTGGAATCAGGATTTTCAAAATCTTTTCCCTCTTTGTTTTTCTTTGGAAAGATGTTTCCGATCCCTTTTAGTAATCCGGCAATCGCTCCGATAATTCCTGTGGCCGCTGTAATTGAGGCAGCACTTGCTGTTGCCGAACCGAGTTCTCCCAATCCATTGAAATTTTCATCGTGATACATTTCGTTTCCGAGCAATAGTTCAAGTGAACTGCTCTCATCAAGGCCACTCATATCGTCAAGGATGTATCCTAATCCGCTTACTTCGTGATTCTTGTTTCCTTTTCCTGTAAGGATCGCCTTCTTAAGATTTTCAGGTTTACCTCCGGCATCGTAAAAAATCTTCTCCAGTTTTTCTCTCACTTTTTTTAATCGCTCGAACTTTCCCATGTCAACTTCTTTTTGTTTCGCCTGCTCATCGGTGAGGTAAGCGAACTTTAAGCGTTGCGCTACTTTGAAGAGATTGAGTTTCATGCTGATTAAAACTCCTGATCGTATTAATGCGGTTGCAGGGTTTACTCTGTTGGTTACATGAAGTGCTTTATGAATAAAGTTTTTCAGCTTACCACCCTTTTTTCCGCCATCACTTCCGGGAGGCTGAGTGAACTTTTTGAAAATTCCTTTTTTCTGACCGCCACCTCCTCCTCCTGATGCCGCTTTCTTTTTGAAGAGTTTTCCTAAGTCGCCTCCGTCTAACTCTTCCCAACCCATCAGGTCTTGCACATCTACATTGTTTGTGCTGGGTATGCCATTTAAATATTCTAATTCCATGTTTGTGTCTTTTTTTTCTGTGTATGGTTCTTCATAATTGAATCGGTCTACCACACAATCGACCGTGATGTAATTTTCTCCTGTTGTCGGCACTATCGGATAGATATGCTGAAAGTGATCCTCTTTGTATTTTGCGATTCGCAGTTTGTGCCTTATTTTTAAGTTGCTCAATATGCTGCTGATAAACACCGTGTAACAATCGCAATCTATCCCGTGATGCCTGTCGTACCAACCTCTTGCAGGACTTCTGATTTGCTCCTTTCCGTCTGCATCTTTTTTGTAAGCGATGTGGGTGTAAACAAAATCCCAAATGTTCCGGCACGTCTCGTAAACATTTCTTCCTTTTAGTAGTGGTGCTAACTTTTCAGTTTGAAACAATGTTTCTTGCACTACTTGTGGAATAAATCTTACTGTGTCATTGACCGTTGCACCTTTTTTAATCGTTGGATCAAGGAAGAGAGGCTTTGGAAACAAATGCTCGAATTCTTCTCCGCTTTTAATCTTCCGTTTTCTTGTTGCTTCCATTTTGTGCAGCGATTAATTGTACTTCATCTGTTTTTTCATAAGGGAGTTTTTTCATTCCCAAATCAATTGTTGTCATCGTTGTAACTCCGATCTTAAATGCTTCGCCTTGTTGAACTGCTTGTAATAAGCCTTTGGCAGTAGAGAGGAGGCTGAACATTGGAATGCGTATCATTATCGCTTCGAATTTTGCCTCACCGAATGCAGGAATAGCGATGTCTTGATTAACCGCTTGCGAACTTCCGATGCTGCTTCCCTTAATCATTAATCTGATAAAAGGGAACTTGAGTTTTAAACCCGTGCGAGTTGGATTTTTCAACTGCACATCTACTCTCAACACCAATCCTTGCAAATCCAACTTGTGCAGCTTAACCGATGGAACAATCTCCAGGTTCACCGAGGTCTTATTCAATCTCCACAGATACATTCCTCCTGCAAAAACGCCTCCTCCTATGCCTAAGCCTAACAGTATTTTTTTAATGCTTGCCATTTATTTTTTTCTGAGTTTGTCGCTGAAATATTCTCCACCTACTTTAAAGGCCATCCAAATTGCCCCACCAACAAGTGCTTTAATTGCATAGTCCATCAAACTTGAGTAGTCTATGTTTGCGAACAGGATGCTTGCGGTGAGAAGCATATTTCCTGTTCCGTCATTTGTTCCATTGTGTTTAATTTCTGACATCGTTTTTTTGTTTTTTATAAGTTTCACATCCATCACGGGACAAAGGTGTAACTGTTGTCCTGCACGCTTTCTCGGTTTAGGAGTACACTTCCCATTTTTACCGAGTATGGCATAAAATGGAATGAAGCGGTTTTATATTTCCATTGTTTTTGGTGTTCCTAACTCTGCAAAAATGATTTCCACTTGTTTAATGTTGTAATATCTTCCACAGCGTTTGCCTAATTTATCCGTGAATGCGGTGAGCCAACACCTGAATGTTTTATCGCTCACCTGATAATATTTCGCCAACTCACTTATCATGTAGGGTTTTACTTTTATTGTATTTGCCATAGTCATTAGTATTAATTGTTGATTTGAAAATTGATAATTGCATTGTTGAAGATTTGTAAAAGGTCAAACTGCTTTTCTGCAATTAATTTTTTGCGGTAGGTCACAATCGTTTTGATTGTTGGTTCTTGCAGATATTTACTGATCGCTTTTGCAAGAAGTGTTATTCCGTAGTTATAGTCAGGAACAGTTATGCGTTGTAAATACACTTCTTGATACCATCCTTCAGTTCCGGTTAATCCTGCGTAGTAATTAATGTTTAACCAATCAATCGGTTTTGCGATGTAGCGTCCACGTTTTCTTGTTATAAAGCGTTTTGCTAAACACACACGCTCGATAATCTCTTCAAATACCTTCTCAGGGTTTTTAAAGTTGTTGTAGTGATCCGCGATCAGGTTTTGGAATTGAGTCTTTTCTTTATAAGAGAACTCTGTGTTGTTCCAAATTGCTGCGTGAATAAAATTCCAAGTGTTCTCAATGATGTTGTTTTTTGGATTTGATTTACCACCTTTTATTACTCTTAAATGTGGTACTGCTGTTTTTGTTTTTCTAACTGCTGTCATTTTATTTTAGGTTTTATGATTACGTTTTTAGGTTTGTCGCTTTGACGATACAAAGGTGCAGCAGTAGGTTTCAGCACTTTCTCGGTTTGGGTTGCATGAGAAAAATTCTGACGACATGAGCGAAATTTTGCACCAAAGAGATTTTTTTGGAACGCATGAGAAGAAATCGGAACGCATCGTAACCGAAGAGAAGTTTTTGGAAGATTTGGGAACGTTTGGGCAGTTTTGGGCAGAGAAAATTTACGGGGGCGATTGCGGATTTATTCGGGGGGAATCGGGGGAGATTACGGGATGATTCTGTTTATGCCGAAAAATATCGGGGGTTACCTGAAAATTATTCGGGGGGAATGTCGGGGAGATTTAAATAAAAATAAAAGGCGACCATTCAGGTCACCCATCCAATAAAATTCCAAGAAAATAAAGCGATAAAGAAAAAGATTAGTGCATTACACCGGGTAATCCCAAAACATCTACGATGATTATAACTTGGTTCACCGTGTAATAGCGACCTCTTTTTGCTCCAACCTTTTCGGTAAAAGGTTCTAACCATTTGTTAAATGTCTTTACAGACACTTGATACTTCTCAGCTAACTCTTTCTTTGAGTAAGCCTTCAAATCGAACTTTTCTGTCGTGATGCTCATCTTTCTTTCCCTCTCTATATATGTTTTTACTACGAATACTTACTCAAAAACTCATCTTCGCTTGAATTAAAAAACAAAGCGAGTTGTTTTACATTTAATTTTTGTTTGTTTTTGTAATTGGTAATCATATCTCTCAACTTCATTGGATTTTCTCTTGCTACATCCAACTCCGCAGGTTCTCTTCTGCGGATATTCATTGAGTTAAATTGATTTATCAAATACCTTTTTTGATTATCGGTTATAACACCGATATCGTTTGCTCTATATAATAACGCCTGCATGGAAAGTTTCCACTTACGTTTTAAATCTGCCAAGATGTTAAGTGTAACGCCATCTTTAAAGTCTCCTTTGATATCTTTTTCCGGCATTAAGAATTCGGCAGCGAATTCGTTTGCTTCATGACTTATATCTCTTGTAAAAGAAGGATTGGTATAAAGGTGCATTACTAAATGCCCCAACTCGTAAGCCAAAGTGAATCGCTGACGATCACCTAAACTTCTTTTGTTTGAAAACACAATCGGGAATTTACTATTTGCCAAAATACTCATCCCGTCCACACGATCAGTATTAAAATCAAAGTTGATTAAAAACAATCCGTTCTCTTCTAATACTTGTGTAAGATTATTTATCGCTCCTTTTTCAATCTTCCAAAGTTTACGAAGTTTTCGTGCGGCCTCCGCAGGCGATCCCACCTTTTCAATGTCTAAGATTGGAAGGTTGATTTCAGGAAGACCGATTGCATTTAATAGTTTCTCAACGTGTAGGCGATTAATGTTTACTTCGGCTTCAACCGGAAGAAGAACTTTCTGCGCTACTTTATTACGCTTACGCAATGCAAGTGCAGGGGGGAGTGTTTCACCTTCCTGATAAAAGAATCCTTCGGGATAGTTTAAAACGGTGCAAATCTCATTTAAATGATGCTGACCAACTTCTCGAAAGTCTTGTTCTATACGAGACATATGTGCAGGAGAGAGATTTAATTTCTCAGCCAACTCGAACTGGGATAAACCCCGTGACTCTCTCGCCAACGCTATCATTTTAGGATTTAATCTGTTAGTGCTCATTCGTTATAGTTTTTCTTTAACTGCATATCAAAAGTATAAATGTTCTGCAATATTGCCAAATAAATTCCCTTTTTTATTATAAATAGAATGTAAATGCTTGAATATCTGTGAATTAATATTCTCACCTTACTTTTCAACAAAGAGCAATTTAGTATCTCACTTTATGAGATGCGTATAATTATTATGCTATCTTTAACACGTTCAAAAACGAACTGAAATGAACCGGATCAAAGAAGTACTTGAAGAAAAAGGCATTACTCAAACTTGGTTAGCCGAACATTTGGGTAAAAGCTTTAACATGGTTAATTCTTATGCGCAAAATAGGAGACAGCCAAGCATTGAAATACTTTTTGAGATTGGAAAAATATTAAAAGTTGAACCTAAAGATTTACTCGTAAAACAAAATCATTGATGAATGTCTAAGTAGAATTTATTTTATTTAAGTATGAAGATATTAAAACAAACCCCCAAGCAATCGTTAAATAAAGCGTTCTTAAAACAACGCCCTCTTAGGAGTGAGATTGATTTATTTAAGACGAACCTGCTATCTCTCCTTGATAAAATAAATATCATAGACCAACGACCAAAGGACGAATCAGAAGAACATTTAAAAAATGATATTCGTGATTTCTTGCGGGACACTTTCTACAAAGAAACAAATGCGATAAACACAAAAGACAAAAAAGATTTGGTAATCCATTTGGAAAAAAGTACAGATTCTAAAGTTGGAGTTATTATCGAGGCGAAAAGACCAAGTAATACAGGAGAGATGTTTACAATTGATAAGCCTAATTCAAAGGCTCTTCAAGAATTGGTTTTGTATTATCTACGCGAAAGAACTGAAGGCAACATTGATATTAAGTATTTAGTTGTTACAAATATCCATGAATGGTTTATAATCGAAGCCTCTTATTTTGAAAAATTGTTTTATCGGAATAGCAAATTTGTGAAAGAATTTGAAGAATGGCGCGATGGAAAAAAAGTAACGAAAGATACTGCACTATTTTATAAGGATATAGCTAAACCTTTCATAGATAGCATTACGGAGGAAATTCCCTGTACATACTTTAATATAAGAAATTACGAAAAGGAGTTAAGAAATGATAATAGTAAGGATGATAAAAACCTTATAGCATTATTCAAAATATTTTCACCCAATCATTTATTGAAAGTTCCATTTAGTAATGACAGTAATGAACTTGACGATAAATTTTATAAAGAACTCTTGCATATTATTGGCTTAGAGGAGGCGAAGGATAAAGGGAAAAACATTATTCGTAGAAAGAAAGACAATCGTAATGCTGCCTCTTTATTAGAGATGGCGATAAAAAAAATTAAAACGAAAGGGATTCATAAACTTGGTGACGTAAAAAGTTTTGGAGCCAATATAGAGGATCAACATTTTAATATTGCACTTGAACTTTGCATTACCTGGATAAATAGAATCCTGTTTTTAAAATTATTAGAGGGGCAATTAGTGAGTTATCACAAAGGAGATCAACAATACCGATTTCTTAATACTCAAATGATCCATGACTTTGACGAGTTGTTTAAGCTTTTCCATGAAGTATTAGCGGTTAATATAAAAGACAGGGAGCCAGAGACCAAAAAGAAATACACTCTTGTTCCATATTTGAATAGTTCTCTTTTTGAAATTAGTGAACTTGAAGATTTAACTATTTCCATTGACTCACTTGATAATTCAGAATCCTTTGATTTGATAGGCTCGACAATATTAAAAGAGCATAAGAAGAAAAATACTAAGCTAAAAACCTTAGATTACCTTTTTCAGTTTTTAGATTCATACGATTTTGCGAGTGAAGGTGTTGAAGACATACAGGAGGATAATAAAACCTTAATTAATGCCTCGGTACTTGGAAAGGTATTTGAGAAAATCAATGGTTACAAAGACGGATCTATTTATACTCCTGGATTTATTACAATGTATATGTGTAATCAAGCTATTAGGGCAGGAGTGATTCAGAAATTTAATGAAAAATACAAGTGGAAGATTGAACAGTTTGATGACATTAAAAACTATATAGGAGATCGGAAAGGAAGTAAAGACATATTAGAGTTTAATACTGTAATTAATTCTCTACGATTATGTGATCTGGCTGTTGGAAGTGGGCATTTCTTGGTGTCATCTCTAAATGAAATTATAGCGATAAAATGGGAATTAGGTTTATTAGCAGATGAAAAAGGAATAAGATTAACTGATTATGAAATTGAAATCAGCAATGACGAATTATTCGTAACAGATGACAAGGGAGATATTTTTGAATACCAGCTTACTAATGGCAAGCCTTCTCCAAAAGCTCAAAGATTGCAAAGAACACTATTCTATGAAAAGCAAGCAATTATTGAGAATTGTTTGTTCGGGGTGGACATTAACTCTAATAGTGTGAAAATATGTCGTTTGCGTTTGTGGATTGAGTTATTAAAGAACGCTTATTATAAAGAAGACACAAACTTTTCTGAGCTTGAAACCTTACCAAATATTGATATTAATATTAAGTGTGGAGATAGTTTAAAAAGTCGTTTTTCGTTAGATGCAGATTTAAGTAAAGCACTTAAAAGTATTAAATACAGCACAGCAGAATATCGAGGCTTTGTGAATGATTATAAAAATGAAAAAAATAGAGAAGTAAAAAAAGGCTTGCAGAAAATTATTGACGGGATTAAAAATGACTTTAAGACGTATGTTGGAAAGGACAGTAAAGAGCAGAAAAAGTTTGACAAACTAAGCTCAGAATTATTTAATAAATATTTAGCCAATAAACTTTTCTCATCGAAACTTGCACCAGCTCAACTAAAGGACAAAGCTAAACTTGAAAAACAAGTTTCTGCTCAGAAAAAACTTATTGATGAAATTAATAATAGCATTATATATAAAAACGCTTTTGAATGGAGATTTGAATTTCCTGAAGTCTTAAATAACAAAGGTGAGTTTGAAGGGTTCGATATTATAATTGGAAATCCTCCATATATAAGTGCAATGGACTTAAAGAAGTCATTGTCGGATTTAGCATATAAGCACCTCAAGGCAAATTATGTAACAGCCAAAGGGACTGTGGATCTATTTATTTACTTTTTTGAACGAGGACTCAAATTATTGAAAGTTAATTCCCCTCTTGCTTATATTACGCCTAATAGGTATTTATCTGCGAGTTATGGAGAGGCTTTGAGAGAGTTTCTTTATAATAACACCCAGATAAATGAAATTGTTGATTATTCGCACGTTAAGGTATTCAAGGAGGCGAGTACTTATCCTATCGTAACCTCCTTAGTTAAAAAAGAAGAGCCTGAAAAGCTTTATCCAATTCAAATAGGGAAATATAACAACGATAAAGACAAAATAGAATACAAGGATGTTACTTCTGTTAAGTTGAATTTCCTTGAAGGTTATATTTGGGGTTATTTACTTAATGAGAAAATTGATATTACCGAAAAGGTGATTAATCAATCAGTTTCCATAACTGAATGTGCTACAATTAATGCAACATCAACCGCTTCCGAAGCAGACGACTATCATAAGTTTATTAATAGCAAAAGTGGTTTTAAACTTATCAATACTGGAACGATAGATCGGTATGAAAGTCTTTGGGGAAAATCAGAACTGACCGATAAAGGAAAAAGATTTTTAACTCCTCATTTATCAAATGAGGACGAAGGAATTAGTACTAATCGTGTGAAACTTTATAAATCGAAGAAAATCATCTTAGCAAAAATTGCAATTCGTACAGAAGCTTTTTACGATGAAAAGGGCGAATACGCTTCTGTTAATACTAATTGTTTTCATACGTTCAATGAAGAATATAATCCAAAGTACATTCTTGCATGGCTGAACAGTAAACTATTTCAATTTACTTTTGATTGCTTTTTTGAAGGGTTAAAAATGCAGGGCGGCTACTTGCTGTATAGCGCACCGAATGTATCAAAAATGTATATCAAAAAAATTAAACTCAACGATCAAAAGCCATTTATAGCTTTGGTTGATAAAGTAATTGAGTTGAAAGGTCAAGGAAAAAACACAAATGAATTAGAGAAACAAATTGATGATTTATTTTATAAGCTATACGATATTTCAAACAGAGATCAAAAAACAATCGAACTTTCAATCCCCACAGTAATAGATGAAAATAAAAAAAGTAGAAATAAAAAACTTCAGAATACTTGAGAATGTTATTATTGATTTAGATGATGATATTACTTTAATTGTAGGGCGAAATAACTCAGGAAAAACATCCTTAACGGAAATTTTCTATAAATTTTTTAGTGGCGACAAGTCAAGATTTAGATTTGAAGATTTTTCTCTTTCCTCACACGCTGGTTTTCTAAATGCAAGCAAACTGTACTCTGAATATGTTGCTGCTAAAGAGGCGGAGGAGCCGGTAGATAGCCTGTTTGAAAAACAGGATTTATTTAAAAATGAAATCCCGAAAATCGTAACCAACATCTTTATCGAATATACTGATGCGGACGATGGTAATTTAGCATCTTTATCCAATTTTCTCATGGATTTAGATATGGAGAGAAAAGATGCGCTACTTTCTTGTGAGTACAGCATATCAGAGCCGGAGAAATTCTTTAAGATATTTACTACCAATGCTGTTGAATACAATAACGATCTAATAGAATTTATCCGCAAGAACTTACATTTCTTTGAGAAGAAGTTTTATTCTGTCGATAGCAAAAATTTAGAAAGCAAATCACTTATTGAAAGTCCGGCTGAAATAGAAAACATTTTTTTGCCAAGATTTATTACAGCTCAGATCAATGTTGATGACCACTCTGATGACAACAGCAAGGGTTTGTCCAGGGGGTTTGAAAGCTATTATAAACATAATAAGAACGAAGACGAAGGGGCAAAGAAATTAAAAACCTCTCTTGATGAAACCGCTGTTGAATTGGATGGGAACTACAAAGTGTTTTTCAAGAGTATATTTGATGACTTAGAGAACTTCGGAGTAAATACCGGGGTAAATAAAAAGGAATTAGAACTTGAAATTAAGACGCATTTTGAAGTTGAAAAAGTCCTTAAGAATAACGCTAATCTATTTTATAGACATGATGAGAAACTATTACCGGAATCATACAATGGATTAGGTTATAGTCGATTAATTTTCATCTTGCTTTCCATATTGGGCTATTATGAAGAGCAGTTTAAGCGTAAGACACCGCCCAATTTTAGTTTGTTATTTATTGAAGAGCCGGAGGCGCACTTGCATCCACAGATGCAACAAACATTTATTAAGAACATTAGAGATTTTATAAAGAAGAAGAACTGGAAGGTTCAAATAATTATCACCACACACTCATCACATATTGTTGCTGATTGTGGATTTGAAGGCATCCGTTATTTTGATAAGTCCGGCAAGAAGATAGATGTGAAAAACCTGACCGAATTCAAAACCAATATTGTTAAGAAGGAAGGAAATGATGAAACGATTAAGTTTCTGAAACAGTATATGACTTTATACAACTGTGATATGTTTTTCGCAGATAAAATTATTTTGGTTGAAGGTACTGTTGAAAGGCTTTTGCTGCCTGAAATGATAAAAAAAGAGGCAAAAGAATTAATAAACCAATACCTTACTGTTATTGAGGTCGGAGGTGCTTATGCCCACAACTTTAAAGAGATATTAGAGTTCATTAATGTCAAAACATTAATTATTACTGATATAGATGCAATTGATAAATCTAAAAAGAGATCTGCTTGTCCGGTTGATACAGGCGTAAATATTGCGACAAGTAATCAGACATTAGTTAAATGGCTTCCAAAAAAGGAGTTGATCTCTGAATTGTTGGCATGTTTGGAGGAACATAAGACAGATAAAAAATCAAGGGTTTCTTTTCAGATTCCTGAAGCAGCAGGTGGGAAATGCGGTAGAAGTTTTGAGGAAGCATTTATCATAAAAAATGCGGGTGTGTTTTCAGCAAATGCGAAAGAAATTTCAACAGGTGATCTTTTTAAAATTGATGATAAAACTGCTAATAAAACAGCAGATGTTATCTTAAACGAGGCATATACAATAGCAGGCAACATTCCTAAAAAAACCGACTTTGCTTTCGATATTATAAGATTAGACACTTGGGAAGTGCCTACATACATTAAGGAGGGCTTGGTATGGTTGCAAAAGTAAATGAATCTCTGGAAGAGGTAAGAGCTTGTCTTGATTCCAAAACAAGTTTTATCCTTGAAGCAGGTGCAGGATCAGGAAAGACGTGGACTTTGATCGAAAGCCTCAAGCATATTTTGGAAAAGCATGGGGGCATTTTAGAAAAAGGCAACAAGCAAGTTGCTTGTATAACCTATACTAATGTTGCAAAGGATGAAATTATTGAACGTATTGACAACAACCCATTAGTATTGGTTCTAACCATACATGAGTTTCTTTGGTATGTAATTAAAAACTATCAGAATGAATTAAAAGCAGAAATTCTCAAATACAATAAAGAGGATAAGAAAAAGCATGTGGAGGATTTGGAGACTAAAATTCAAAGGGTTTCGATTGAATATTCACAGTACGGAAGGAAATTTGAGAAAGGTAGGATAACACATGAGGACGTTCTTGAGTTTTCCAGCCTCATGTTTACGCAGTATCCAAAAATATCAAAAATTGTTGCAAATAAGTTTCCATTTATATTTATTGATGAATATCAGGATACCGAAAAGCGAACAGTAGATTTACTCCTTGATTATTTGTTGGCAAGCAACCTCGATAAAATAACATTAGGTTTCTTCGGGGATTACATGCAGAAAATTTATAATCAAGGAATTGGCAAAATCGAATCAGACAAATTAAAAGCAGTAACGAAAAAGGAAAACTTCCGATGCTCTAAAAAAGTTATAGAACTGCTTTCAAAAATAAGACCGCAGCTAATACAGATTCCAGCAGGAAAAAATTTAGATGGGGAAATTTCTTTTATCCATTGTAAAAATAACGATAAGGAAAACTTCCATAAAACGGTTGCTTATCTCAAAGATAAAAAGGGATGGGATATTGAGAATAAAACAAAGATTCTTTTCCTTACCCACAAGGGCATAGCTAATAAATTGGGGTATGAGAATCTCTTTGCGGCATACGATAAATTGGTATTTGGAAGGGATCGTTTATTGAACAGAGAAGAATTGTTCAGTAGCTTTTTTCTTTTAAAGCTTGAGAATTTGGTTAAACTTTATCAGCAAAAAAATTATCGGGATTTTATTACTCAATTAGGAATTGAAGGTTTTAAAATTCAAAAGCACGAAGATAAAAAGAGGGTTCAAGAACTGATTGGCCAGCTCATTGATCTAAGGGTTAAAGGTTCTGTAAAGGATGTTATGGAGTTTGTATTCGCTAATAATTTATTAGTAAAGCCTATTAGGATGGATGAGTTCTTAATTTCGATTAATAAACCTGAACTTGAGGAAAATGAAAAAACAAACAAAGATTTTTATAATGCTCTTATGTCCATAAAATATCAAGAGTATATTTCAGTAAATGAGTACATCGAAGATTATACTCCGTATTCAACAAAACATGGTGTGAAGGGAGCTGAATTTGATAATGTTCTTGTTGTAATAGATGACGGAGCGTGGAATATGTATAAGTTTAATGATGTGTTTGCAAACAATGTAAAGAATATGGACAGACATAACCGCACATTGAATTTACTTTATGTTTGTTGTTCAAGAGCTAAAGATAAATTGGTTTTGCTTTCGCTATCCGAAATGGATGCTGCCGCAATGGCTACAATAAATGCGTGGTTTGGTAATGGAAATGTCTATAATATAGAGACGTTGTAGACTTTAATATAATAATAATTACAGAAAGAAGAACATGAAGACAATATCGACAACAGCATTATCAAAAGAACTTGGAGTTTCAAGCAAAGAGCTTTTTGACACTTTAGTAGAACTCAAACTAATTTATCGAAAAGAAGAAAAATGGCATTTAACTGAAAAAGGAAAAGAATATGGCGGAATTGTAGTGCCAAATTAGTTAAATTTCTTCCTTTTATCTATTTCAAGGCCCACATAACCTAAGTGGGCTTTTTTATTTCGTTCCACTTTCAATTAGTATTAATTTTTCAATGTTTCCTTATTTTATTTAAAAGCAGATTAAGCTGTTTAATTTCTTTATCCGATAAATTTTCGACTAAACTCTCGAAATTGCGAATGTCCTTTTCCATTTTCACTACTAAACTATGTCCAATAATATTTAACCTGATATTTATCTTTCTTCGATTCTTAATATCCGGTCTTCGAACAAGTATATTTTTTTCTAATAGCCTATCAATTAACCTTGTTACATCTGAACTTTTATCAAGCATTTGCTCTTTAATCGAAGATACTGTCATTGATTTTGGATAAACCTCATTCAAAATTTTTATAACGTTAAATTGTTGGGCAGTTAAATTGTATGCTTTTAGCACATCATTATATTGGTGATGCAACCAGTTATTGGTATAATAAAGATTTACTAAAACCTTTTGCCTATCGTTTACGAACTTATAAAATTCTAATTCTGTTTTGTTCATGATAAAAAAATTCAAGCGCAAAGATACCAAAATTAAGCCTCGTTAATTTAGTTAAATTTAATATTCGTGAATGACTGAAATTCTTTTTCTAAAAGCTTTCCCTGCTTTACCACTTTATTTTGTTAAACTTGTTTTTATGATCCGGACTGCCATCATAAACAGGCAAGTTGTCACTTTGGTTAGTTCAGCTTTCAATTGTTCTTAATTTTTTAGTAATCATATTCGCTAAAGTAATGTCTTTATTAAACTTATGAAGATTTTCACGGCTAATGAATAAATATGTAGAATTCTTTTTCTACCAGTTCGGATTTCATAATTTAAAACAATCACATTTTTATCCAAGTTTAACCATTTATTGTTTAAACAATATTTAAACATATATTTATATACGATTGTATATCAATACATTATGTGTATTTATTAAAAAATAATTTCATAGGAAACTATGAAATATAATAAAGTTTCCGTAGTTTTACCGCTTCAATAATGGAAACGGATTATCAAAATAAAATTTTAATCGGGGCAAAAGAACTCTTCTTTAAATACGGAGTAAAGAGAGTTACTATGGACGATATTGCTCGCCATATTGGAATGTCAAAAAAAACAGTTTATCATAACTTTAATAATAAGGAAGATTTAATAAGGACTCTATTTACTCATAATCTTGAGCAGAATAAACAACAGTTTGAAAGCATCTCTAATAAATCAAACAATTCTATTCAGGAAATAATAATGTTGATGGAACATTTAGCTGAAATGTTCTCTAAAATTAATCCTCATATATTTTACGATTTGCAAAAATATCATCTCGAAATATGGAAACTATTCAAAGAATTCAAGGAGAACTTTTTATTTCAAAAAATTGTAATGAATCTTGAAAAAGGAATAGAAGAAGGACTGTATAGACCTAACATAAATAAAGTGATTTTAGCGAAGATGCGAATTGAACAAACAGAAATGGCGTTAAACCCAATGCTATTCCTTCCCGAAGAATATAAGATCGGAGAAATCCAAGTTGCCTTGTTAGATCATTTTTTACATGGTATAGCTACTTTAAAGGGTCATAAACTGATAAATAAATACAGACAAATAAATGAAGACGAATAATTTATGAAAAATATTTCTATAATAATAATTGGTACGGTTATCTCTTTTCAGACAATTGCTCAAACTAATAACCAGCCTGCAAAAAACCTTTCATTGAAAGAAGCAATTGAATTTGCATTAGCAAATAACTCTAGTATAAAAAATGCCGAGTTGGATATTGATGCCTCAAGGTATAAGAAAAAGGAAATAACAGGTATGGGGCTTCCTCAAATATCTTCTTCTTTTGATGTTAAAGATTATGAGAAGCTACCAACGCAATTGCTTCCTGGACAATTTTTTGGCGCACCTCCCGGAACCTATATTCCGGTGCAATTTGGTGTAAAATACAACGCTACAGGCTCGATTCAGGCTAGTCAGATTGTTTTTAATAGTGACTACATCGTTGCCTTGCAATCCTCCAAGTCATTTTTGGAATTGTCAGAAAAAAATTATCAGCGTTCACAAATTGAAACAAAAGCTACAATTACTAAAGCCTATTATACCGCTTTAGTGAGCAAAGAAAGGTTGAAATTGCTTCAAGCTAATGTAGATCGTTTGAAAAAATTAGTTGAAGACACCAAATCATTAAACACAAATGGTTTTGTTGAGAAAATTGATGTTACACGTGTAACTGTTGCTTATAATAATTTGCTTTCGGAAAAGGAAAAAATAGATCGTTTAGTTGGGTTGACGGAAAGTGTTTTGAAATTTCAAATGGGAATGGAAATTAAATCGCAAATTAACCTTACAGACTCCTTGCATCTTGATAATATTCCGGTATTTGATATTTCTACTTCTAGTGAATTGAATTATAAAAATCGGATTGAATATTCTTTATTGGAATCTCAACAAAGATTAAACGAACTTGATGTGAAGAGGGGTAAATTAAGATATTTGCCTTCCATATTTCTATATGGTAATTACAGTGCACAAGCACAACGAAACGAGTTTGACTTTTTTGACGCCAGCAAAAAATGGTATCCAATCGGAATAATTGGAGGAACTATAAATCTTCCGTTGTTCGATGGTTTTCAAAATCATTATAGATTGCAGCAATCCAAAGTTAATTTGATGAAGACGATTAACACTATGAATAATTTAAAGAATGCTATTGATTTGGAAATTGAAACTTCTAAATCAAGCTTATTAAACGCTTTGAGCACATTAAATATTCAAAAAACCAATATCGAACTTGCGAAAGAGGTTTATGATGTTGCAAAGAAAAAATACGAGCAAGGCAGTGGTTCCAGCATTGAAGTTATGAATGCAGAAACGGCATTAAAAGAGGCTCAAACCAATTATTACAATGCTTTGTACGAATATTTTACAGCAAAAGTTGACTACGAAAAGGCCACAGGTGTAATAAAATAAATTAAAGAATAAACTTAAAAATAAAACAACTCAACTACATATGAAAAAATTAGTATTTATAATCTTCATAACAGGATTAGTAGCCTCTTGCGGATCGGGAGATAAAAAGGCCAAACTAGAAAAACTCAAGCAGCAAAGTTCTGATTTACTAGAGCAAATAAAAAAACTTGAAGATGAGATTGCTTTAAGTGGCGATACAACAATTAGTAATCTAAAAACAAAAGACATCTCTATAAAGCCCGTTACTTTTGAAACCTTCAAACATTTTATAGATGTTCAAGGTCGTGTAGATGGTGACGAAAATGTAACTGTTAGCGGTAAAATGGCTGGAGCTGTTGACCGTATATTAGTGAATGAAGGGGATGAGGTTTCGGAAGGACAGGTGCTCGCTGAACTTGATAATTCTGTTTTTAAGCAAAGCCTAGAGGAACTAAAAAACGCACTTGCTTTTGCGTCTGACGTTTATGAAAAACAGAAAAATTTGTGGGATCAGAAAATTGGCACGGAAATACAATTTTTATCTGCTAAAAACAATAAGGAAAGTTTAGAGAAGAAAATTTCAACTTTAAAAGAACAAATGGAGCTTTCAAAAATAAAATCACCTATTAACGGGGTAGTTGATGGGATTGATATAAAAATAGGTCAATCAGTAATGCCCGGGATGCCGGCAATAAGGGTGGTCAACCTTAATAAATTAAAGGCGAAAGCTGAAATTTCTGAATCCTATGCTTCAAAGGTGAAAAAAGGAAACGATGTTATAATTTTCTTACCTGATTTAAATAAAGAAATTCCATCAAAAATATTTTATACTTCTAAAGTTATAAATAATACGACCAGAACTTTTAGTGCGGAGGCAGATTTAGATTCACAAAATCAAGATTATAGGCCGAACATGATTGCTGTTCTAAAGGTTGTTGATTACCATAAGGATTCAGCGATTGTAGTTCCACTCAACATTATCCAACATTCAGGCACTTCTGAATATGTTTATATTGTTGGTGTCAGAAACGGAAAAGAAATTGCCATAAGAAAGGATGTTACTCTTGGGCAAATTTATAACGGCAAAGCAGAAATAATTACAGGATTAAACCTTAATGACAAACTAATAACGTCAGGTTATTTGGATTTAACAGAAGGCATGTTAATTAAATACTAAATATTTTAATTGTGGAAAAGAAATTTAAAGAGTTCAAATTAACAAGTTGGTCTATTGACAATAAATCGGCCATCTACGTGCTAACCATTTTTATAACGTTAGCAGGAATGTTTTCATACAACAGTATTCCTAAGGAAAAATTCCCGGATATCGTGATCCCTACAATTTATGTAAGTACTGTTTACCCTGGTAGTTCACCAAAAGACATTGAAAATCTAGTTTGTAAACCAATTGAAAAACAGATTAAATCTATATCCGGAGTAAAGAAACTTACAAGTAATTCCGTACAGGATTTCTCTAACATCATTGTTGAATTTAATACAGACATAGAGGTTGCTGTAGCAAAACAAAAGGTAAAGGATGCAGTAGATAAAGCAAAAAAAGATTTGCCGAAAGACCTGCCCTCCGAACCAAGCGTTATGGAGGTAGAATTTTCTGAAATGCCGATAATGTTTGTGAACATATCCGGAGATTATGAATTAAGCCAGTTAAAAAAATATGCAGATGATTTACAAGACAGAATAGAATCCCTTAAGGAGATTACTAGAGCGGATATGGTTGGAGCTTTAGAAAGGGAAATTCAAATTAATGTGGACATGTATAGAATGCATGCTGCCAAACTTTCAATGACAGATATAGAAAGGGCTATTGCTTCAGAAAATTTGATTATTTCCGGAGGAAGTGTTGATATGGATGAAATGGCAAGAACAATAAGTGTTTCGGGAGAGTTTTCGGATATTGATAACATAAAAAACATTGTTGTTAATTCAATGGTTGGCGCACCTGTTTATTTAAAAGATGTTGCTGATGTTAAAGATGGTTTTCTGGAACAAGAAAGTTATGGCCACCTTGATAACAAAAAGGTAATTACTTTAAATATCATTAAAAGAGGTGGTGAAAACCTGATTAATGCTTCTGATAAGATTAATGAGATTATACTTGAAATGAAAAAATCATCATTTCCTGAAGATTTGGTTATTAAAACAACAGGAGATCAATCGTCTCAAACCCGAACTACATTACACGATTTAATTAATACCATTATCATTGGCTTTATTCTCGTAACAATTATTCTGATGTTCTTTATGGGTGCTACTAATGCAATTTTCGTTGGATTATCTGTACCTCTATCCATGTTTATCGCATTTATGATTCTACCCGGTATTGGATTTACAATGAATATGATTGTACTGTTTGCTTTTCTACTTGGCTTAGGTATTGTGGTTGATGATGCAGTTGTTGTTATAGAAAATACACACCGGATCTTCGATAATGGAAAAAAGAATATTGTTACTGCGGCTAAGCAAGCGGCAGGTGAAGTGTTTCTGCCTGTATTATCGGGAACTATTACAACACTTGCGCCCTTTATACCACTTGCGTTTTGGGGAGGCACTATTGGCAAATTTATGCACTTTATGCCCGTAACAATGATTATTACATTGAGTGCATCGCTTATCGTTGCTTATATTATTAATCCAGTATTTGCAGTTAATTTTATGAAACCACACGAAAAGCACCATGGTAAAAAAAGTCGTAAAGGACTAGTTATTACTGCTGTTGTAATGGTAATGATTGCTTTATTGTTTTACATCACTGGTTCTCCAGGAAAAGGAAATTTCATTATTTTAATGTTACTGATTTATACTTTGTATAGTTTACTAATTGAGAAAATGATTGCCAGGTTTCAGGAAAAAACATGGCCTGCCGTTCAGAATTCATACGCTCGATTTTTAAATTGGACACTTGATCGTCCATATAAAGTTGTTGGATTGACAATAGCCTTGCTTATTGGCTCTGTAATGCTAACAGCGTTAAGAAATCCTAAAGTAGTTTTCTTTCCTAAAGGAGATCCCAATTTTATTTATGTATATGCAACCTTACCTGTTGGTACAAAAGCTTCGGCTACCGACTCTATTGCGAAAATAATCGAAGGTAGAATATATAAGGTAATTGGAGAAAAAAATCCAATAGTTGAATCAGTAATTACAAACGTAGCTGTTGGTGCTTCTGAAAATAGAGATGACAGAGGAAAGTATTCAAACAAAGCAAAGGTTGGAGTAGCATTTGTTGAATTTGGATTGCGAGATGGGGTTTCAACTGCAAAATATTTAGATGAAATTAGAACTGCCGTTAAAGGTATTCCGGGAGTTGAGATGTCTGTTGATCAAGAACAAAATGGGCCACCTACTGCCAAACCTATTAATATTGAGATAAGTGGTGATAAATTTGAAGATTTGGTGGCAACCTCGCTTTCCCTAAAGAAAATGCTTGATTCGCTTCAGATAGCGGGCGTAGAAGAACTTAAATCTGACTTGCAACTAAATAAGCCTGAAATAAAAATTAATATTGACAGGGAACGAGCAAATAGAGAAGGAATATCAACCGCTCAAATAGGAATGGAACTTCGTAATGCAGTTTATGGCAAGGAGGTTTCTCGCTTTAAAGATGCAAACGATGATTATCCAATCATGCTTCGTTATAATAAGTCACAGAGAAACAATATTGAAGAATTGCAAAATCTTAAAATTACCTACCGTGATATGAATATGGGTGGTGCTATCCGCCAAATTCCATTATCCGCTTTTGCTAAAGTAGATTACACCAGCACTTACGGAGGAATAAAAAGAAAAAATCAAAAAAGAGTAATTACTCTTTCTTCTAATGTACTTTCCGGATTTAATGCTAATAAAGTAAATGCGGCATTGCTATCGGTTACAAAAAACTTTAATACTCCGCAAGGTGTAATTGTTGAATTAACAGGCGAAAAGGAGGAACAAAAAGAAGCGGCTGCATTTATGGGACGAGCTTTGATGATTTCCGTTTTTATAATTTTATTGATATTAATTATTCAGTTTAATTCATTTAGTAAAACATTAATAATTCTGTCTGAAATTATTTTAAGTGTAATTGGTGTTCTCCTTGGCTTGGCTATTTTCAATATGGATATTTCAGTTGTAATGACAGGAATTGGAATTGTTGCTTTAGCTGGAATAGTCGTCAGGAATGGTATATTACTCGTAGAATTTACCGATACCCTTGTTGAGAATGGCATGTCGGTTCGAGAGGCTGTTGTTGAAGGTGGACGCATAAGAATGACTCCCGTAATTTTAACTGCTACGGCTACAATATTGGGCATGATTCCACTTGCTGTAGGGTTTAATATTGATTTTGTTACAATGTTTACAGAATTAAACCCAAAAATTTATTTTGGGGGTGATTCTGTTGCGTTTTGGGGTCCTTTGTCATGGACAATTATTTTCGGATTAAGTTTCGCAACCTTTATCACGTTAATATTAGTTCCTGTAATGTATTTAATTGCATTTAATACTAAAGAAAAAACCAAAAGAATTATTTCAAAGACTAAACAAAGAGGAAAATTAAGACCAATTGAACAGGTTTAAATTGAAAACACATTGATTAGTAGATTGAATTTTAAAATTCATTATTTAGTTCGATGAAAAAATATTTTGAAAAGTTAAAAATTAAATGGGGTATTAATAGCAATTTTCAACTGCTATTAATATTCATTGTTTTTTCTCTTGCAGGGTCTTCAGTAGTTACATTTCGTAAGTTGTTTTTTATGCTGATTGGACTGAAAGCTGGTACTGCACTATGGATAAAATCTATTACTTATATCCTTTTCATCTTCCCGGCATACCAGTTATTATTGTTGATTTACGGGTTCCTATTAGGGCAATTTACTTTTTTCTGGACGAAGGAAAAGAAGCTTTTTAAAGCTCTTACAAAACGCTTTTATAAGTAATTTAACTATTCAAAACATCTGACATGGTACTTGTTGACCGTTTAAATAATATTTCAAAGCTTTATCACAAAGCTGTTGCAAGTTATTTAAACGGTTTAAGTATTGATAGGTATTATATAATACTTTTTGTTATTAATGAGTCGAAAAAGAAACTGACTCAAAAAGAGATAAGTGAAATAATCCATGTTGAGAAGTCGTCACTGGTGCAAATGATAGATTATTTAGTGAAATTCGGATATGTTAAGAGAATTTCAAATCCAAAGGATAGAAGGCAAAACTTTATTTATTTAACAGAAAAAGCTAACAAGGATATTTCCTTAATAACTAATGCATATCAGAAAGCTGATGAATTTTCTTTCAAAGACATTCCCAAAAAAGAAGTGAAAGTATTTAAGCAAAGTTTAAATGTTATGCTAGGGAATTTAATTTAATTAAGAGAATGCTTACTTGTTCTTCTAAATATATAAAATTATGAACGTATAAGTAAAGATTAGTTAAGCAAACTTGTTCTTTTGTCAATTATTGTAAGATTTTTTTCCTTAAATAAAATATCCGATTCAGCAATGGCTTTAGTAAATTTTTGAAGGTTTTCAACGGGAAGAATTTCGAGGATTACTGTAATACAATGAGAGGCTTCATTTCTTATTTCCCCATCCCCGAATTTTGCCATTTCTAAAAAAAGTAAAAGCCCTGATTCTAAAACAAGAATGTCTCCAGCCGTTATTATATCACATATTCTGTCACGACAATCCCATATGTTATGCCATTTCTTGTTTGCTAAATTTGAGAAAATAAGCAAGGTAAATTTATGTACGTTGCTATTCTTTGAATTTAAACATATTGCGATCTCACCAAAATGATCTATTAGAAGATCAGGCTTGATTAAACTGATCTCATAGCAAATATTAATTGCATCTAATTCCGACTCTGGTTGCTTTAAATTCTTAATGATATAATTTAATGCCTCGATTTTGTTAGCACTTACAATAGAACTTGCAATTTCTTTTGACATTGTATTTTCGTTTAAAGTCCCTTAAGCTAAGATAGTACAATTTGTTTAAACAACAATCGTTTAAACGAATAAACATTTAACCATAAAGAATAAAAGGTTTTAGGCCTAAATTCTGACCTTATCTAAAAGTTCATTAAGCTTCTTTAGGTCTGTTTCATTTAAATGCGAGAGGATGTTATCCGATTTTAAATCAACCAAATCCATTTTCTTAAGAAGGCTCAACCCTTTTTTTGTTATTTTAATCTCCGTGACTCTCCTATCGGTTATGCTGTTTTTTCTTTCTGCCAATTGCTTAATAATTAGTCGGTCAATTATTCTTGTTATATCCGAATTTTTATCAAGCATTCGTTCCTTAATCTTTCCAATTGATGCTGTATCCGGGAATTGCCCACGAAGAATTCTTAGGATATTATATTGCTGAACCGTTAATTTATATTCAGAAAGGATATCTTGAAACTTTGAGAAAATATAACAGTTAGTATAATAAATATTTATAATTGTCTTTTGAAATTCACTCCTGAATTTACTTTGCTTAATTTCTTCTTCCAAATTCATTTTATAATTTTTTATAAAAATTTACCTAATTAAATATTGTGTGAATAATCTTACTTTGAATGCTCTTCCCTGATGAAATAATGCCCGGAATTTTTTTCAATCCCAAGCCTTTTAAGGATGTCAGAAATTATAGTTTCTTCAGCAGTATCATTAGCATATCTTCCTGTATAGAAGCCCAAATCCGTACCAATTGGTAGTTTTATAAAATTTGCTTTGATGCTTTTTGGAGCATCATTTTTTATTTCGACAATAAAAATAGCCCCATGTCTTTCATCCATTAATGTTAATAATAATTTTTTGTAATTCATTTTCAAAAGTATTGGAGGGCCGGTATTGCAGATGTTTCAGTAACTGTTTACATGGAACAGTAAATCATTCTGAAAATCAAACTGCAACCGCCAGCCCATATATTTTATCTCAATTATACCACTTCATAATCTTTTATCCTATACGAAAACCCCTGTTGCTAAACGCTGGGAGGATTTCTTCAAAAGTATGCTCAAGGTTTTCATCTTTATCCATAAGAGCTAAACTGTATATCAAAGGCACATAGTGGTCGGGGGTTGGTGCTGCCATCAATCCCAATTTTTGTTTTTCGTAGTTTACTATACTTTGTATATCTCGTTTGTCTAACTGTTGTTTTATCCATTGGTCAAATTCCATATCCCAACCATAAGGCTTCATATTGCCATTAAAAAACCGTTTGCTGGCTTCTTTTATATTATGCACAACTGCACCGCTACCAATAATTAAAACACCTTTATCTCGCAGTGGTTTAAGTTGTTTTGCTAAATCAAAATGATATTGAGCGGATTGGTAATAATCAATACTCATTTCAAAGACAGGAACATCCGCCTTTGGGAACATGTGTTTCAACATAGGCCATGCACCATGATCCAATCCCCACTCTGTTGTTTCTTTAACTTTTGGAATAAGCTTGGTTACTTCCTTGGCTGTTTCTGGTGAACCGGGAGCAAGGTATTTCTGAGTATAATATTCGGGTGGAAAGCCGTAGTAATCATAAATAGTGTCAGGCGCAGGGCTTACATTTACAAGTGTGCCCTTTGTGCACCAATGAGCGGATACCACTAGTATGGCTTTTATCTCATGTTCTGTTCTGATTTTCTCTCCTATTTTTGTCAAACTTGTTAAAAACGGATTTGCATTCAGTCCCAAAGGTATATCCATAGGATTGCCATGAGAAGTAAAAAGCACAGGCATTTTCTTTGTTGTAGAAAAGGAAGATGTAATTTTTGATAATGCTTGTAATTTCATGGCTTGTGTGGCTAATGGAGCTAACGCTAAAAGTTTTAAAAAATCTTTGCGTTCCATAAATTTATTTTTTGGTGAATGAAGCTAACATTTCCGGATTGCGTAAATAATTGGCAACCCAAACAAGCAATAGCATTATTACTTGAGGAACGAACATTTCTGCATTACTCATGTGTGTTACAATTGCACCGCCTAAATGTGCGCTTAATAATAAAACTCCGAGTGATGATGTTCGGGGAATAAGAAATAAAATTGCTGCAATAAGTTCCCCCGTTCCTATTAGCATAAGTTTACCGTCCAAACCCCATTTAACAAAGTTCTTGGCAATTTCTGCATCTACACCTGCCGTCAATTTCATTGTTGCACTCATAATAAATAAGGCAGACATCAGTCCAACTAATATCCACGCGGTAATTTTTCTTGTTTTTGACATTGGTTTAGTTTCCATATTTATTATTATTTAAGTTTTGGAGTTATTATTTTTAAAATTTCGATTCACTAATGGTTTCTGTTTTGTCTTGGGTACACCATAATAATAATTTACCCAAAAACGCATTAAAATTTTTCTAATTCAAAATTTTAAATCTTTTATTAAATTGTTTCATATCAAACCATTGCTCACTGTTACAACCTTTATCATTTTTTCTTTTAATTGAAACCTCAATACTATTCATTGTCTTGTTACATATTTTGCAATTACAGCCATCTGAATCAATAATAGTGTCTCCAATCATAAATTCGTCAATATTCATCGCAAATTCTTTCTTCTTCTCATCTATGTAATTTTGTTGCTCCAATTGCGATACCATTTTATTTGTGAAGTTTTAGTTAGGTAGATAATAAAAAATTAGAGCCACTACCACACCAAATACTACTCCCGATATAATCATTTGCCATGCCTTGATACGATCCTTTCTGTAATTTTCCTTTTGCTCAATGGAAAATGTTTTGCCGATGTCTCCGAAATTGAACACCCCTTTTATTCCGAAGGCCACACAAAACTTAAAGTACCATTGCTGAAAGCTCACACCAAGCGAGGTCGCAGGTATGAAAAGGAGTAATCTCCAAATTTTGTTTGCATCAAGCGTAAGTATTAAAACCATCACCGCAATTGTTAGTATAGCAGAAAAGATGGTTGCCATTTTTCTCCTTTTTATTTCCTCGCGGCCAATATTACATGCTCCCGGAATGTAGTGGTTATCAGAGTCATTGTTATTCTTGTTTTCTTGAAACTCCAACATAAAAAGAGTTTCAGGGGTTATTGAAATTGTTCTTGCTTTCATATAATTTGATTTTTAATTGTTTTTTTTAATAAAATTGGCGGGGGATTCAAGCAATACTTTAGTAATAATGGAAGAAACAATCATTAAAGCAACTACCTGTTCCCCCGTAATTTTTAATTTGGCATTGAATAATAAAAGCGTTCGTTTATAATTTTTCCGTCCTGCCACTTTTGTACTGCAACTTGACACATTTTCATACGAGGCGCCCCTTTATAAGTAACATCCATTTCCCATTCAGATGCTGTTACATTATCACCAACTGTAACCGATTTTACTTCAGCACCATGAAAAGCTTCAATCATTTGCATGGCTTGTAATTCTCTCTCGCGATTTACTGATTTGCCAACAGTAGGTGGATTCGAATTTTCTTGCATTGATACATTTTCATGATAATACTTTTCAAAAGCGTCCATTTGTTTTCCTGTAAGGATCATTTGATTCAAATCTTCAATTTTTTCTTTTAAGCTCATATGATATAATTTTAAGTTAGTATATCACAAAGGTATTAATTTATATGTTTAAACATATATTGGTTAAACGAATTTTGTAATGTTATACAATATATTGATAATCAATATACTATGGGAGATAAAAGTAGATATTACAGTAATGAAGACCAATCTAATAATATTGGAAAGCAATTGAGCAATGGAACTTGATAACTTATTAAATTAACGAAATGTTTTAAGCCACTCAATGGCCTTTTTCTCGGAAGTGAATATCTTTTGCGGAAATTTCGGACTTTCAGGGCTAATGAAAAATTCCATTAAATATTTAGAAATTAAAGTGCCTACCAAGATCGCTTTGGCAATATGTATGTCAGAATTATTTTGCCTTTCAACAAACAGGCGAGCATCTTTTTTAATTCTATAATTTTTTCGGGAGTCAACCAATTTTAAAAATCGTTTCCCACCTGTCAGATGCCTTGCTACAAGAAAATTATCAGCAGCATCTTCTTTATCTATAATTACGCCACCTAATATCTTCACATGAAGTATATTAAATTCATCTACAAATATTTTCGCTGTTCGTGTTGTTTCCATCTTGTCAAATCAATATTAATGAAAAAACTATATACGGTAACCTTTTTCTATTAAGTGGTATGTTTTTGACAATAAGTGGAGAGAAACAATATGATAATTAATCCTCACTTACTTTTTATTTCGTTTCGTTCCCTTTCAGCCCCAACCCAAACCATCCGTTCCATTTTGTGCTAAACTCATTTTTCAATGAGGAGCATTTCCCTAAACAAAGAAAGTAAGTTTAAGCATGGGCATAGTTTTGCCTTGTGTTTTGTAGAACCCCATATCCCCGTAGAATAGACGATTCTTAGCTGTATTTGCCATTCAGTATGGCACTTATATTTTGAACGTGCAAGTTTATTCCCTTGATTTTTTCCCCTCAAAAAAAGATAGTCGAATTCGCTACCACGTTCAGAAACGTGTATCGAACTTGTCGTTAGTTCCCTCAATTAGCGACAGCGGTGGATTAGTAATAGTTGGTTAAAGGAAGGAAAGCGAAATGGAAAAAGTAGTTGAGAAAATAAGCTTAAGTAAATGCAAATCAGTTCTTGAAAAAGATGGTTCTAAATATTCGAACGAAGAGATTTTAGAAATAAGAGAATTTTTATACAAGATGGCTGATCTGGATTACGAAGTGTTTTTAAAACAAAAAATTCGGGATAAGGAATTTGAAGAAGCAAAACAAAAACCTGAAGACGAAGATTTGAAACAAGCTGCATAAAAATAAATAATATGAAAAGAGCAATTCTTTACATTCGGGTTTCAACAGATGAACAAGCCGACAAAGGATATTCTATGAGGCATCAGGAAGAGTTCTTGCGAAAGTATTGTGAAATGAATTCCATCCAAATGGTGGAAGTCATAAAAGAAGATTACTCCGCAAAAACTTTTTTGAGACCTGCGTTTAATATTCTTTTGATGAAACTGAAGAACAGAAAATTAAAAGCGGACTTTTTAATTTTCACAAAATGGGATAGGTTTTCAAGAAACGCTCCCGATGCTTATGCGATGATAAGCACTTTGAATAAAATCGGAATTGAACCACAGGCAATTGAGCAACCTTTAGATTTGAGTATTCCTGAAAATAAAATTATGCTCGCCTTTTATTTATCTGCACCCGAAGTTGAAAACGACAGAAGGGCATTAAATACTTTAGTGGGTATGCGAAGGGCAAGAAAGGAAGGGAGATGGATTTCATCAGCTCCCAAAGGTTATGATAATAAAATGGATGATAACGGTAAAAAAGTTATCGTCCCAAATGAGTATGCTCCAATTTTAAGATGGGCATTTGAAACTTTAGCAACAGGACAATACGGAGTTGAAGAAGTTAGGAAGATGTGTGTTGAAAAAGGATTTGAATTTAAGAAGAGTCAATTCTACGAGTATTTTAAAAATCCTGCGTATTGCGGAAGAATAATTATTCCTGCGTATAAACAGGAGGAAGAACAAATTGTAAAAGGACAACACGAACCGTTAATTTCGGAAGCGTTATTTGATCAGGTTCAATTAGCACTTTCAGGAAGGCGATTCAAAACCACTTATAAAATTTGTGTTCGGGATGAGTTGCCACTTCGGGGATATATCAACTGCCCACAATGTGGCAGGAAATTATGCGGAAGTGCTTCAACGGGTGGTAGCGGAATTAAGCACAATTATTACCATTGCAAATACCCATGTAAGGAAAGGGTAAAAGCCCCTGTGGTGAATGATGCCTTCTCTGAATATATCGCCACATTTCAGTTTAAAGCTGGTGTGCATGAAATGTACGACATAATCCTGCAAGACGTATTTAAGAGCAAGAGTGGGGAGAAAAACGCCACAAAACAGGCTTTACAAGTAGAGATCGAAAAGAATAAGGAACGCCTGAATAAAGCGCAACAAATGATGCTCGATGGCGAAATGGAAATGTCGGATTACAAGGAAATAAAACGCAATATTGAACCGAAAATTGAAGCGATGCTAAACCAACAATTAGGCTTCAACCAAATAGAAGTCGAATACCGAAGCTATTTGAAAAAAGGATTGACCGCAATTCAGAATTTAGGGCATCTCTTTGATAACACGCCCATTAACGGGAAACAAGAAATTATCCGTTCGACTTGGAAGGAAAATGGCGTAATTTCAGAAGGGAAAGTTCGAACGGGAAAATTAAATAGTTTGATTTTGCTGACTACCTACGGGGACGGGCAATGCAGAGGAGATAAAAAAGCGAAAGGGAGCAAAAATTGCTCCCTTTCCGCTATCGTACCCAGTGCCGGAGTCGAACCGGCACGGTTTCCCACAGGTGTTTGAGACCAGCGCGTCTACCAATTCCGCCAACTGGGCATTTTAGTGAAACTCAAATTTTTTTTACAAAATTTGTTTTGAACTAATCCCGACAGCTATCGGGATTACCAACTTAAATAGTTATTTACTGAAAAGCGGGATGCAAAACTATTCATTTGTTTTAAAATACCAAAGAATTAAGTCATTTTTATTAAAAAAGCCTTTTTTAATCTGTTATAATTAACTACATTTGCAGCCCTTAAAAAAAGGAAAAATGAATTATCAAGTAAAAATATTTTCTGGAACAAACACTCGCACTTTAGCAGAAAAAATCAGTAAAAGCTATGGGCAAGAGTTAGGCAAAGTTTCTTTGTTACATTTTAGTGATGGAGAAATACAAACTTCTTATGAAGAAACTGTTCGTGGAAGTGATGTATTCGTTATTCAATCAACCATCCCTCCTACTGAAAATTTATTTGAATTATTATTGATGATTGATGCAGCAAAACGTGCATCTGCACATCAAATTATTGCTGTGTTGCCTTATTTTGGCTTTGCTCGTCAAGATAGAAAAGATCAACCTCGCGTAGCAATTGGTGCTAAATTGGTTGCTAATTTACTTTCTGCAGCGGGCGCAACTCGCATCATTACTATGGATTTGCATGCTGATCAAATTCAAGGTTTCTTTGATTTCCCAGTAGATCATTTATACGCATCTTCTATATTTTTACCTTATATCCAAAGTTTAAATTTACCAAATCTAACAATGGCTGCGCCCGATATGGGTGGCGCAAAAAGAGCAAATGCGTATGCTAAATTTTTAAAATCGGATGTTGTAATATGTTACAAACAAAGAGCGAAAGCAAATGTTATTGAGAGTATGACTGTTATTGGAGATGTGGAAGGAAGAGATATTATTTTAGTAGATGATTTAGTAGATACTGGAGGAACACTCACGAAAGCTGCTGACATGATGATGGAAAGAGGAGCAAGTAGCGTTAGAGCATTTTGTACACATGCTGTATTATCTGGAAAAGCGTATGAGAATATTGAAAAATCTAAAATAACTGAATTGGTTGTAACCGATACTATTCCATTAAAACAGGAAAGTTCAAAAATAAAAGTATTAACCGTAGCAGATTTATTTGCGAAAGTATTACACAGCGTACATAATTTTGAGTCGATAAGCTCAAATTTTATTGTTAGCTAAAAACATTGCACCGAATAATTTAAAAATAACGTTGATGATGGTGCTAAAATCAACTTAAATTTAAAAACTAAATAAAATGAAATCAGTATCTATTAGCGGTTCGCCAAGAGCGAACGTAGGGAAACAAGATGCTACAGCGTTGCGTAACCAAGAAAGAGTGCCATGTGTATTATATGGTGGTAAAGAACAAATTCACTTTTCTGCTTTATTAGCAGATTTTAGACCTTTAATTTTTACTCCAGATGCACACACTGTTGAATTAACAATTGGAGATAAAAAATACAATGCTATTCTTCAGGAAGCTCAATATCATACAGTAAAAGATCAGTTGTTACATGCTGATTTTTTGGAAATTGTTCCAGGAAAACCAGTTATAATGAGCATACCTGTTAAAACTACAGGAACATCTCCTGGCGTAAGAGCGGGTGGTAAATTGAATAAAAAATTAAAAAACCTAAAAGTAAAAGGCTTAGTAGAAAAAATGCCTGATTCTATTAATATTGCAATCGATAATCTTGAAATAGGACAAGGTGTTCGTGTAAGCGATATTAATGTTGATGGATTAACATTTTTAAACGCACCTAACGTTACAGTTGTTGCAGTTCAAGTAACACGTGCTGCTGTAGCTGAAGCGCCAGTGGCTGCTGCTGCAACTCCTGCTGCTGCAACTGCTACACCGGCTGCTGCACCTGCAAAAAAATAATTTTATCAGATTTTAATTAAAGTTGGCAGTATATTCTTCTGCCAACTTTTTTATTTTTACACAAAATGAGTAAATATTTAATTGTCGGGCTAGGAAATATAGGGGAAGAGTATGAAAATACTCGTCATAATATTGGCTTTAAAATTTTAGATTCATTAGCAAATGAAAACAGTTTAAAATTTTCATCAGATAGGCTAGCTTCTATATCAGAGTTTAAGTATAAGGGAAGAACATTAATCTTAATTAAACCGACTACTTATATGAATTTAAGCGGAAAGGCTATTAATTACTGGTTACAAACAGAAAAAATAAAGAAAGAAAACTTGTTGGTAATTACAGATGATATTGCTTTGCCTTTGGGTTTATTAAGACTAAAGGGAAAAGGAAGCGATGGCGGTCATAATGGATTAAAAAACATTCAAGAAGTTTTAAACACAAATGAATATGCACGTTTAAGATTTGGCGTAGGAAATGAATTTTCAAAAGGCAAACAAGTTGATTATGTGTTAGGAAAGTGGAGCGAAGATGAAAAAACAATACTGAACGAACGCATTAATACAGCATGCGATATAATTAAATCTTTTACTACTATTGGTTTGCAATTAACAATGACTAATTTTAACAATAAGTAAACAAAAACTACATAAATATTCACTAAATTTGATTTATAAATTACTAAACCTAATAAAATGAAAAAATTATCTACTCTAATTTTATTTTCTTCCTTGTTCATAGGAACGCAATTGAATGCACAAATTACATGGAATTTTGGAACAGCTTCGCCTTTTTCAGCTTACCCATCTTCTGGTATCCCAGCAAACATCACTGTTGATTCTGTAACCCAAGGAAATAGTACTGGCACGCCTTTCTTATCTTCAACTTCGGTTTCTTCTGGATATACTGGTGCTACAGGTTCTGGTAATGCAGGCGTTACAGCTAAAATTGGACCATTGGATTATACTGTAAACGCAACTACAGGAAGTGCTTTTTATGAAATTACATTAACTCCTGATGCTGGATATTATTTAACAATTTCTACTATTTCGTTTGGATCTCGTTCTACAGCAACTGGACCAAAAAAATACAGTATTAGAAGCAGCTTAAATAGCTATATGACAGAACTCGTTGGAGATACAATCAATACGCCAACAAGTTCTTGGGGATTGAGAACTCAAACGTTGTCTGCTACAGGAACAGTTGGAACACAGGTTAAATTGAGAATTTATGGATACGGTGGTGCTGGAGCAGTTTCCGCAATAAACTTTAGAATAGATGATTTAAAAATTACTGCTACTGCTACTTTGGCTCCGCCAAGCATTACATTGCAACCAATTGATGAAAATGTTTGTGAAGGCTCATCTGCAAGTTTTGTAATTTATTCAAATGGAACAAATACGTATCAATGGGAAGTAAATATGGGCGCAGGATTTATTACTGTTGTTGATAATGCTATTTATTCTGGTGCTACAACAGATAATTTAATGATTTCAGATGCAACAGGTATGGATGGATATGTTTATCGTTGTGTTGTTACAAACGGTGCTGGAAGTGCAACATCAAACAATGCCACATTAAATGTTTCAGCTCCAATTACTCCTTCTGTTATGATTTCTACCTCTTCATTAACTTATTGCGAAGGCGACCCTGCAACAGCAAATGCAATAGGTACAAACGAAGGGACAAGTCCTTATTATGAATGGTTTTGGGTTGGCTTTGGATCTGTAGGAACTGGACCAGTATTAAATATTCCTGCCGGTTTTTTACCCCCTGGAAATCATGATATTTATTGTGAATTAACAAGCAACGCACCTTGTGCTTCGCCTATGTTGGTTACAAGTAACACTTTAAATGTAACAGTTTATGCTGCACCAGCAACTCCAGTTGTTAGTGCAAATGGGAACGAACTTTATACTACTCAATATGATACCTATCAATGGTATATTGGTTCTACCCCACTTGGAACAGATTCATCTGAAATAGCAACAGCTTCTGGTATATATACAGTTGTGGTTACTAATTCTGATGGTTGCGAAAGCACATCTACACCTTATAATTTTGTTTTGACAACTATTGCAAATCAAACCAACCAACAAAATATTTATTTGTACCCTAATCCTTCTGCTGGAATATTTACAATTGATTTAGGAGAAATGAATAAAAAAGTAAGTGTTATTATATACAATGTTGTCGGAAAAATTATTTCTCAAAAAGAATATAACAATATCAACAAGCCATTAATTGATATCTCAAATCAAGCTAATGGAAGTTATTTTGTAACTATTATTACAGACAACCAAACATTGACTAAGAAAGTTATATTGAACAGATAAAACATTTTTAATCACAAAAAAAAGCACTGCTTAAAAAAATAAGCAGTGCTTTTTTTATTTCATTTTTTATTCGCATTTTTAAGGTTCTTAAAAAAACAAACACAATGAAAAAAATCGTATTAGCAATAATTTTACTTAGCAACTCCATCACATTTACATTAAAAGCAGATGAAGGAATGTGGTTGCCCATATTTTTGAAAGCCTTAAATGAAGCAGATATGCAAAGTAAAGGGTTGAAATTAACTGCTGATGACATTTATAATATCAATAAATCGAGTTTAAAAGATGCGATTGTTCATTTTGGTGGTGGATGTACTGGCGAAATAATTTCGGATAAAGGATTGTTGCTAACAAATCATCATTGTGGTTATGGACAAATACAGGCACACAGTACTGTTGAAAATGATTTACTTACAAATGGTTTTTGGGCAAAAAATCAAACAGAAGAATTGCCCAATCCTGGTTTAACTGCAACATTTATAATTAGAATGGAAGATGTTACAGCAAAAGTATTAGCAAATATAACAGAAGGAATGAGTGACGCAGAAAGAGAAAAAAAGATTTTAGAAAACATTTCAACCATTACAAAGGAAGCCGTAAAAGATACGCACTATGGAGCTTATATTCGTCCGTTTTATTACGGAAATGAATATTATATGTTTGTTACCGAAACATTCAGAGATGTGAGATTAGTGGGCGCTCCCCCATCTTCGATTGGGAAATTTGGTGGCGATACCGATAACTGGATGTGGCCACGACATACAGGAGATTTTTCGATATTCAGGGTGTATGCAAATAAAGATAATAAACCAGCAGATTATTCAAAAGACAATGTTCCCTACCAACCAAAATATGTTATTCCAATTTCATTAAAAGGCATTCAGGAAGGTGATTTTACCATGGTTTACGGCTTTCCAGGCAGAACATCAGAGTACCTAACATCTTTTGCAGTGGATATGATTCAAAATGTTTCTGACCCTGCAAAAGTAAAAATACGCGAAACAAAACTTGCAATACTAGATAAAGATATGAAAGCTAACGATAAAGTTAGAATTCAATATTCTGCAAAATACGCAAGCATTGCAAACTACTGGAAAAAGTGGGATGGGGAACGAAATGGATTAAAAAAAGCTGATGCAATTAATAAAAAAAAGCTGTTTGAACAGGATTTTTTAGCTAAAGTAAATACCGATGATTTAGCCAAATCTAACTATGGAAATTTATTAAGCGATTTAGAAAATAAATACAAATCATTTTCCAATTATAACAATCAAAGAGATTATTTTATTGAAGCTATACTTGGCATTGAAGCCGTTGGCTTTGCTTACTCTTATACTGCTGTTATAGATGCGCTTTCAAGTGGGAAAAAAGCTGCTGAAATTCAAAAAGATATTGATAGATTAAAAAGTAATGCAACAACATTTTTCAAAGATTATAATGCTACTACTGATGAAAAGGTTTGTGCTGCATTGTTAAAATTAGTTTATGATAATATACCCAAAAACGAACAAGCTGATATATTTAATGAAATTGAAAAAAAGCACAAAGCAGATTTTAATAAATATGCACAATCCATTTATTCAAAGTCGTTTTTTACTTCAGAAGAATCTATTTTGAAATTCTTAAATAATCCAGAAGGCAATTATAAAAAAGCATTAAAAGACCCTATTTACTTATTAATGAAAAGTTGTTATTCAAAATTCGCTAATGATGTGTTGCCTCAATACAATTCATTGGATATAGAAATAACAAAACTTAATCGAGTTTACATGAAAGCGATGCGCGAATTAGTTACTACAAAAAAATATTATCCAGATGCCAACAGCACCTTGCGAGTTACTTATGGTAAAGTTGATGGTTATTATCCAAAAGACGGTGTAAAATATAATTACTACACAACTTTAGATGGTATTATGGAAAAAGAAAATCCTTCTGTAGATGAATTTATCGTGCATCCAAAACTAAAAGAATTGTACAATAAAAAAGATTATGGACAGTATGCTGATAAAAGTGGAGAACTTCATGTAGCTTTTTGTGCAAGCAACCACACTACAGGAGGGAACTCTGGAAGTCCTGTTTTTAATGGAAATTTAGAATTAATTGGAACTAATTTCGATCGTAATTGGGAAGGAACAATGAGTGACATTTTTTACAATCCCAACCAAGTGAGAAACATTATTCTTGATGTTCGATACACACTTTTTATAGTAGATAAATTTGCTGGTGCTGGTTATTTATTAAATGAAATGAAGATTAATAAATAATTATGCAAGTAGAAATAATTACCATTGGTGATGAAATTTTAATCGGACAAATTGTTGATACGAATTCAGCTTTTATTGGACAATTGCTCAATATGAATGGGATAAGTATAAAACAAATCACAACTATTTCCGATAGAAAAGAAGATATAATAAACGCTTTAAATGAAGCTAAATCAAGAGTTGATGTCGTTTTAATTACTGGAGGGCTTGGACCAACGAAAGATGATATCACAAAAAAAACACTTGCCGAATATTTTAATTGTAAAATGCGTTTTGATGAACAAGCATATCAAGATGTTGTAAACCTTTTCGCTCAATATGAAAAAGAAGTTACTCCAATAAATAGATTACAAGCTGAAGTACCAGAGATTTGTGAAGTAATTCGAAACCATAATGGAACAGCTCCTGGGATGTGGTTTAATGTTGAAGGTAAAATTTTTGTTTCTATGCCAGGCGTTCCCTATGAAATGAAAGCTATGATGAAAGAGCAAATAGTTCCTAAACTAAAGGCATCTTTTAAATTGCCATTTATTTATCACAAAACGGTATTGACACAAGGTTTAGGAGAGTCGTTTTTGTCGGAATTGATATCAGATTGGGAAGATAGTTTGAAAAAAGTAAATATTAAATTAGCTTATTTGCCATCGCCAGGAATAGTACGTTTACGCCTTAGCACAGTAGGTGAAAATGAATCTTTATTGAAACAAAATGTTGAAAATAAAATTAATGAATTACAAGAATTGATTTCAGAGTATATTTATGGTTATGAAATTTACGGAGAAGAAAGAGAATCACTAGAACATATTGTTGGTAAGCTATTATCTCAAAAAAACAAGACATTATCCACAGCAGAAAGTTGTACAGGGGGTTACATTTCACATTTAATAACAAAAGTTGCTGGAAGTTCTAAATATTATATGGGTTCTGTTATATCTTACTCTTATGAAATAAAAGAGCATGAACTAAATGTTCCAAAAGAAATTTTAGAAAAGGAAGGTGCTGTAAGTAAAAAAGTAGTAGAGCAAATGGCAAAAGCAATAAAAGAAAAGTATAAAACAGATTTTTCTATTTCAGCTTCAGGTATTGCTGGACCTAGCGGAGGAACTGATGAAAAACCAGTTGGTACGGTTTGGATTGCTGTTGCAACACCAACAAAAATTATTTCAGAAAAATTTTTATTTGGAAATAATAGAGAACGAAATATTCAAAAAACAGCAAATGCTGCATTAAATATGTTGCGAAAAGAATTAGAACTTATTTAATTTTTAAATATAAATCCCACATCACAATACCAACACTTACCGCAATATTTAATGAATGTTTTGTTCCTAGCTGCGGAATTTCAATAACATCAGTACTCATATCAATAACCTCCTGCTCTACTCCTTTTACTTCATTACCAAAAATAATTGCAATTTTTTGATTTCTGCTAGGCATAAAATTATTAAGCATAATAGCAGAGTCTGCTTGTTCGATAGAATAGACTAAATAGTTCTTTTTCTTAAGCTCTTCAATTGCATCAGTAGTTTTTTTAAAATGCTTCCAAGCAATACTATCAGTAGCACCTAAAGCTGTTTTTTGAATTTCTTTATTTGGTGGTGTACCTGTAATTCCACATAGATAAACAGCTTCAATTAAAAAAGCATCAGCTGTTCTAAAAACAGAACCAACATTATTTAAGCTTCTCACATTATCCAAAACTATAATAACAGGTGTTTTTACAGCTTCTCTAAACTCATTAACAGAAATGCGACCTAATTCTTCGTTTTTTAATTTTTTCATTTTAATTCAGTTTATACACTACAAAATCATCATCTGAATAAACTTTTTTGTAATCTAAATTACTTTCGGATAAATTTAATTCATTTTTATTTAAAAAAAGAAATTTGCACCCTTTATTAGTTATAGATTGTATGAATCCTGGATTGTGAACTTGATTATTATTCAGCCGCCATCCTCTCCTATTTATAAAATATAACATTTGTGGACTTTCTCCTCCATTTGAAGCCACTAAGTCAGTTGTTTTCGAAATTTGGGTAGCAATATTTTCTAATCGCAATTTTGCTAATTCTTTATTATTAATTCTAAAATCGTTTTGTTGATTTAATAAAGCTTCTGAAATAATAAAAAAAACAAACAATATTTTCGCCTTATAATTATTAAACTTAACAAGTGCATAACCAACAAATAATGCCATAATAGGTGTGTATGGTATGATATAATAAGAATGAGTAGGAAACACAACACCTGTTTTTATTATAAAAAACGTAAAAATAACATTTACAATTATAAAAATATAAAACAGTAAATCAATTTTTCTTTTAAGAAAGTAATAAAGTCCAATTAAAAAGAAAAAGAATGCTATAAAGCTCTGCAGAGAAGAAAAATAAAACTTCTCCAGTAAATTCCATTTGTTTTGGTATATCTCTATCGTTCCTTCTGCTATGCTTCTCGGAAAATAAAGTTTATTACCATCAATACTTTCTAAATGGGGTACCCATTTGAAATACCAAAAAAGTACAATTGACACTGATAATAATGCAGTTATAGAAAAATAAAATTTTGCTTTTTTTTCAACTTTTAAGTTCAATAAATAATAAAGAAAAATGGGTGCGATATAAATTGCAGGTATTTTAGATAATAAACCCAAGGTGAAAAACAAAAAGAAAAATATTAGTTGTTTAGTACGCAAACTGTCAAAGTAGCTTATGCCATAATAAATTCCAATTATAACAAGAGACACACTAAAAGTATCTGGCATGGATTTTCTTGAGAAGATAAACCATAATGAACACATCAATAAAATTGATGAATAAAAAGCTAAGTCTTCGGTAAAAATTTTCTTAATTAATTTGTAGAAAAAAAGAATTCCTATTGATGAAACAACTAAATTGATTAATCTGCCATACCAATGAGTGTAACCAAATATTTTTGAAATCAAATAAATCAAATAATTAAACAACGGAAATTCAGTGCCAACTATTCCCGAATTATCACCATAAATTGCTGATTTGGGATAAAAAACAGATGGGTTGTTGTCTTGAAAGAAAGATCTTGCAATAGAATTGGTAAAGCATTGTCTCCAATTATGTGCAGATTCAAGAGGCGCATCAGAAATTCCATAAAGCCTCAAAACAAAAAAAAGAATTATCCAAAAGTAAATGTTAGAAAAATATTTTTGCCGAAGTACGTTAAATGTATCAATCATTTGAAAGCTATTTTAAAATTTTTAAAATAGTTTTAATAATTATTTTAAAATCAGTAAGCAAACTTTGGTCTTTAATGTATTTTAAATTTAGATTTAGTTTGGCTGGCATTATTTCATTTATATAAACCATTTCTGGATTTGTGGCTTTCCCCAGAATTTCATTTTCGTTACTAAATTCAATACTTGCGTAATCTGTAATACCTGGCTTTACAGATAATACGTTTAATTGTTCTTGGTTGTATAAATCAGTATACTTTTTTACTTCTGGTCTTGGCCCAACTAAACTCATGTTACCAATCAGAACATTAATTAATTGCGGTAATTCATCTATTTTATATTTTCTGATATAATAACCAACCTTTGTGATTCTACTGTCTTTTCCTCCTACTGTTAATAATCCTTGTTTATCAGCATTGGTAGCCATTGAACGAAATTTAAAAAGTTTGAATGGTTGTTTGTTTTTACCAATCCTTTCTTGAAAATAAAACACACCTCCGTTAGAATCCATAACAATTATAAATCCTATCAAAATAAAGAATGGACTTAGGATTACTAATCCCGTAAAAGAAAAAACAATATCAAAAATCCTTTTCAATTAGTTTAATACTTTTTGAACAGATTGGATTACTGAATTTACAATAGTTTCAACTTGTTCATCAGTTAAATCATAATAAATAGGTAAAGAAATTTCTCTAGAGTAATTGTCAAGGGTTGTAGGATAGTTGTTGATATTATATCCTAAACCAGTATAAAAACTCATCATAGGAACTGGAATAAAATGAACATTTACGGATACATCAAAATTAAATATTTCTTTTATAATTTCATCTCTTTGAACTTCTGTTGCTCCTTTAATTCTCAAAGGATACAAATGATAGCATCCTTCCACATCATTTGCTTTTATTGTTGGCAGTTGTGCCCAATCATACTTAGAAAGCACTTCCGAATATCTATTACAAATTAATTTTCGTTTTGGTAAAGTTTCAGAATCATATCTTTCCAATTCAACTTGCCCAATTGCAGCCATTATATCAGTCATATTACACTTATAACCCGCTTCAATGATGTCGTATTTCCAATTTCCTTTTTGCGTTTTTGCAAGCGCATCTTTATTTTGACCGTGCAATGTTTTTATACATAATGCTTTATAAACTTCATCATTATCAAATGGAGTTGGTAAATTTAATGCAACCCCTCCTCCTTCTGCAGTAGTTAAATTTTTTACTGCATGAAAAGAAAACACAGAAACATCGGTTAATGATCCTGCTCTTTTTCCTTTATACCAAGCACCAAAAGAATGTGCTGAGTCTGATAAAACTAATATTCGTCCTAATAATTTTTGTTCTTCGGATTCTGATTTAAATTTATCTTTATGTTTAACTACCAATTGATTGATTGCATCATAATCGCAAGGAAAACCTGCAAAATCAACCGGCATAATTACTTTTGTTTTTGATGTAATCGCTTTTTCGATATTCGAAACATTGATGTTGAAATCATCTGGGTTTACATCCACAAAAACAGGTTTTGCCCCACAATGAATAACAACATTTGCTGTTGCAGAATAAGTGTATGCTGGTAAAATTACTTCATCTCCTTCTTTTACCCCAAACCAACGTAACATTATTTCTAGTCCAGCTGTTGCGCTATTCAAGCATAATGTTGATTTGTTACCACAATAAGCAGTAAGTTCTTTTTCAAATTGTTTTGTTCTAGGTCCTGTTGTAATCCAACCTGATTTTAAAACTTTTGTTACTTCATCAATAGCTTTTTGATTGATGTGTGGTGGTGAAAATGGTATCATAAATTATTTTTTATTCGGTAAAAATTTCAGACAAATTAAAGTATTCAAAAATACAAAGAATATTACACCTGATTGTCTTTCAAACATTGACTCAAACAGTAAATTTAAAGAAACAATAAGAGAAAAACTATACAATAACAATTCATTGTATTTAATGCCATAATAAAATGTTAGTCCAAACATCGACATTAGTAGCAATAATCCTAAAATTCCGATTGAAATTGCCGTATTTAAAAATTGGTTATGAGAGTTTAGTCCGAAGTTATATTCCGTTAGCATTCCTTTTTCCAAGTATTTCTGAAGCATTTTATCTTTTGAATCTCCTGTGCCGACACCAAATAGAAAGTTTTCCTTTATAATTTCTACCGCTGCTTTCCAAACAAATATTCTGCTTCCTGAACCATCAGAGCCTGTGGTTACAGTTTGGTTATTGCCATCTTTTTCATTAATCGCATTTTTTATTGTTTCAATTTTAGGAATACGTTTTGAAAAATCAGGTGTATAATATACATTTAAAGCTAAGAAAAAGGATAAAACTAAAATTATTAAACCTAAAATAGATATTAGTTTTTTCTTTTTGACAAAGTGTACAAAGCAACAAACATAGAATAACAATAGCCCAATCCATCCAGCTTTTGAACTCAGCAACAAAACAAAAAAACTTAAAAATAAAATAGCTGCAATCCACTTAAAATCTATTGCTATAATTTTTTCTTTGCTTAAATACAAAATACCAAACAAAGCAATTATTGAATACATGGAAATATAACTCGGATGAAAAACAGAAGATAAATATGAGTAATAAAAATAGTTAGCACCCAAATTGTATAACACCCCATACAAATCAGTATAAACAGGTTTGAAAAATGCATAACACGCATAACCAAAACAAAACAAAGAATATGCTAAACATCCATAAATAAAAAATTTAAGATATTTATAAAAATTTGTTTTTATTACATATAAATAAGCAGCAAAGGTTAGAGGGATAATCAAAAAAGAAAATTTTGTTTCCAATATTTCACTTGCAAAGTAATAATTGGATGTATATGTCAATCCTATTACATGAAAAATATACAGCAGTATCATTAACTGCAAACCTTTATTGTCTTTTATAACTCCAAAGCTATTTGAGAAATTAGGGACGAATATTAGCCAATTTAAAGCAATTAAAACTATTAAAATAGGGAGAATGTTTGGAAACAATGGAATAAAGAAAGCAAGTAGTGTTGTCAATACAACATTAATTCTTTTATTTAATTGTTCTGTCATAAATTTAAACGACATTAAATTTATTGTCTTTTATAAATTCTGGAGAATAATAGTTTGATAAATCAGCACCTTCACTAAAGTATTTTTCATCTACTTTCCTCGTATCTCCAATAATTTTAGATGGATTACCTACAATAATAGAATAATTTGGATAATTACCTTTTACAACACTTCCTGCGCCAACAATACAGCCTTTACCAATAGATGTCCCTGGTAAAATAACGCAACTAGTACCTATAAATGTAAATTCTCCTATTGTAACTCCTTCAATTAAATAACCTACTCTATTTTTGGCTGGAGTATCAATAAATTTTTCTCCCATCAGTCGAATAGCATTTTGGCTACTATGCGTATATATACACGTATGAGATGCTATATTTACTCCCTTTTCAATTTTTATACCTCCTATGCCATCTAAAAGACTATAATGTCCAATCCAAACATGATCTTGAATATCAATCTTTTTTTTATCTAATAATTTTACTGTTGAGCCTATTCTTGTGCGTTTATAAAAATTTCCATCAGGTCTATTAAAATAACCATATACCATAAATGGCTTTTTAATAAAGGAAAGCAGATTTAAAGCCAATGATATAAATATTCCGAAAGGTGATAAATAGATTTTTCTAAACATTTTTAAGACTTTTTATTGCAAATATAATCATAATATAGCTTTGCATTTTGAGGCGAAAAATCGAAAGAAGCCTTTCTTGCATTTTGTTTGTATTTATTCAACTCATTAGCATTAATAAACATTTCATTTATAAATTCACCAACCATTGGAGCATCTGCATTATTTATTGAAACTCCACAATCATATTTTTTTATAAGCAAACTCAATTCTGATTCTTTTTCAGCAAGAGCAAGTACAGCAGCGCCTGCTGCTAATGTATAATATGTTTTACTTGGAACAGAAATGCTTTCTGCTCCTCGACTTAAAGTAACTACTCCGATATCAGCAGCAGTTAAAGAATAAGGTAACATTTCTTTTTCTTGATATGAAAGCAATAATACATTTTGCAATTGCTTTTCTCTAACGGATTTTTCTATCTTTTCTTTTTTGGCTCCTTCGCCAATTATGACAAATTTAATTTTAGAATTGTTTTGCAAGATTTCAGCAGCATCAACAATAGCTTCAATATTGTGAGTTAAACCTAAATTTCCCGAATACATAACAACAAATGAGTCTAAGAGATTGTGTTTCTTTAAAAATAAGTTTTCATCACGATTAATTGGTTTAATAAAGCCTGTGTTAGTCCAATTTTGAATAACAATAGCTTGTTTGGATGTATATTTTTCAATAGCAACAGCTAAATGTTTTCCCAAAGTAAATATGTTTTCCGAATTATTAAAAGCATTCTTATTTAATTTTTTCCATATTCTTATTGCAAATGATTCGTTGCTCAAAACATTAAAATTCACTAAAACATCGGGGTATAGATCCCAAATGATTAAATGATATTTTTGATTTCTTATTTTTTTTAATAATAAAGCTACGAATACTATAAAAGGAGGAGTTGTAATAACAATCAATTCTTTTTTTCTTGATTTAAATAGTACGTAAAAAAAAGACAAAAATGTAAAAACAGACCAGGTTAGTAATCTTTTAATCGATGACGAGTTATCATACTTTAAAAAACATTTAACTTTTACTTTTGAATTTAAGTCGGCATAATTGGGCTCAACAATACCAGTTATAAGTTCTACCTCAGCACCATTATCAACAAAATTATTAATAATGTCAATGGATAGTTGGCGTGTTACTTGAACAATAAAAATATATTTATTGGAACCCATTCAGCTTATAATTGCTTGTGCTTTGAGCCATACTTGGCAATTAGTTTTTTTGTATTAAACACATTGTATCGATAAACAACTTTAATTAAATATTTTATTTTGTTTTTCAAACCTTCTGATTTTATCAATTTGAATTCTTGTAGAGGAATATTAAATGAAGTGTCGATTTTTTTTAC
>JAJNQB010000018.1 GCA_021155045.1 Arcticibacter sp. | reverse complement strand
TTTCTCCTACTCTATTCTTCAGATTTTCGGATCACTCTGGGAGTAGTGATTGTTAAAGCAAAAGTAGAGGTGTAGAAAAAAATAATTACTACCGCAGAAAAACTTTTTTTCACAAAATAAAAAAGCCCCGAAACATTTTTGTTTCGGGGCTATTCCTAAACATTATAAGGTTATTGTTTAATTATTTTCTTTGTAACATTTCCGTTCTCCGTTTGTATCTGAATAAAATAAATTCCATTCTCCAATTCTGTTAAATTCAAATTAATAGAAGTATTTTGACTTTGTACTGAAAATACTTTTTCACCCAACACATTATAAATTTCTATTGTTGATTCATTTTCAATTCCCGTTAATGTTACAATAGCATTTGTTGGATTAGGATAAACAAGGATATTGTCAAGAGTGTTTTCAACTGAATTAATTCCAGAAAAGATTGAACAGAATGTGTTAACTGTAATTGGACTATATGAGTCTGTTGTGCCACCATCAGCCAATTGCCCGTTAAAATTTTTACCCCATGTATACAAAACACCACTTTCTGATAAAGCTAGTGAATGATTATTTGCACTTATTGAAACAATATTACCTAAAGTCGTAATTTGTTCGGGAATAGATTTGTTAATTGTATTCCCTAAACCTAATTGACCAAAAAAATTCCACCCCCAACTCCATACGGTACTATCACTCTTAAGCGCCAAGCAAGATGTAGGCCCTGCTGAAATATCTTTGATGTTAGGAGGTGCAAGAGTGAGAGCTGGTAAGCTTATATTTGTAGAGTTTCCATTACCTAATTTACCAAATGCATTCCATCCCCAAGAATATAAGTTTCCATCACTTTTTAATGCATACTCAGAATGCATTCCATTCTCAATTTTAACAATTTGAGAAAGAGTAGTTACTTGCAATGGGATTTTACTGCCGATAGTTGTTCCATTTCCTAATTGGCCATAAATATTGTACCCCCAATTCCAAACAGTACTATCGTTTCTTAATGCCATAATTGAACCTCCAGATCCAGCTTTAACATCAACGAAATTTGTGAGGCTTGGTATTTGGAAAGGACTCAGTCTTCTTAATGTATCACCCGTTGCCAGCTGACCATTTTGATTATTACCCCACACCCAAATTGTGCCGTCAGATTTTAAAACAGCAGCAAAAGAATTACCGGCAGAAATTTCAGAAATATTTGTTAACCCTGGAATTTGTGTCGGAATTAAACGATCCAAGGTATCTCCTAACCCTAATTGACCATAAGAGTTGTTTCCACAAGCCCATACAGTTCCATCATTTTTTAAAAAAAGACTAAAAGGTGAACCGTTTTTTGATGTTGATACTTTTTTTAAAGCATTGATTGTAGGATAATTTACAGGAGATGAACTTCCCATATTTGTTCCATTGCCTAATTCACCATAGGTATTTCCACCCCAGTTCGTTAAAGTATTGTCTGAGCATATAATTAACGAACTTTCATAACCTGCTGCAATTGTTTGTCCATAAATTTGCTTAGCGGATAGCAAAATTATCATGTAAGTAAAAAAATTAGAAATTGTTTTCATAGCCTTTATTATTTAAGTTTAATTAATTTTTTTTAGTTTTCATAATAACTTCTTTATCCTTACTAATAACTTTTATAAAATAAATTCCGTTTTGGAAATTGTTTAAATCAATTTCTGTTTTTTCAGTTGCAACATATTTTGAATAAACAACTTCGCCAAGGATATTAAGGAGATAATTCATTGTCATTGTTTTAAACGTTACAAAAGTATTCCCAAAGCAACCAAAGAATCCTACCGATTACAAGGATTATTGCACACATTATAATAGCTGAGTCATATTGCGTATTTTTGTTTTTGCATGAGGAGTTCACTCGTATTTTTTATTTCATTTTCAGGCATAAGTGCTGTTTATTCTCAAACCCTGCAGTTTAGTAATGTCAGCAGCGCTATGCCTTTGCCTTCGCAGGAATGTTACAATATTATGCAGGACAGCAAAGGTTATATTTGGTTCAGCACCGAAGCCGGACTTTGCAAATACAATGGCAGCAGTTTGGAAGTGTTTGATAAGCGCAATGGCTTGCCCGAAGGAAGTACGTATGCAGTAACAGAAGATGAGGCAGGAACACTTTGGTTTGCTACAAGTAAAAACCGAATTCTTACGTATAAAGATGGAAATCTCAAAGAAGCCTCTTTTAGCAAAAGTTATTCAGAAAAATTAAAAGGAACCCTTGAACTCAGCTACCTGTTGAATTTCGATCCCAAAGGAAAACTGCACATAAACAGTGGAAGCCGTTCTTTTCAATGGGATGAAAGCAGAAATGAATTAAAGGAGCTGAATAAACCGGATACCAATGCAACATTTTATTTGGAACAATTTGCTAATGGTTTGATTCCTGTTAACGGGGGTTTCGGTCAAACTCTTTCTACCTCACAAAGGAAGGTTAATAAGGGGAACATCACAATTATTACTTCTAAAGACAATAAAAACAAAGAAATTTTATTTCCTTTTCCTAAAGATAAATATCCTTACTGGCGCATTTTGACCGCGCACGCTGCTGATGCCGATTTTTTTGCATTTGAAAATTATGTGTTCAGTGTAAATGCAGACCTGAGCTATACTGTATTTACCTATCCTGACAGAGTACATCAGCTCTTTTGTGATAAAGACAACGGGTTGTGGGTTGGCTTACGTAAAAATGGCGTGTATTACTATCCCAATTCTAATGATTTGAAAGAGCCTATGATTTGTTTGCAGGAGTATTCGGTAACCGGTATTTGCGAAGACAAAGAAAAAGGCATCTGGTGTACTACGCTGGAAAAAGGAGTTTTTTATTGTACAAATAAGGACATTATTAGCTATGCAAATATTAGCGATTTGAATAAACGCTCCCAGCTTCTTAAATATGAAGATAGAAAAATATTCACTGTTACAGGAGACAATGAGTTGTTCGTATTTGACAATGAAAAAATTACCCGAAAGGAGTTTCCCGGGAAAGAAATTTATACAATATCAGGTGTATTAAAATTAAATAAGGGCTGGCTGCTATGTTCAAAAACTAAATTATTCAAAACAAATGAACAGTTTAACCCCGCTTCTGATTTGAAAGCTCCCGGAACACAGTTCAATGCCGGGGCATATGAGGCAGTGATGTTGAAGGATGAACGTGTTTTTTTGCTTCAATATAGCATTGTTTCAGAACTAATAGGTGAAGACATTAGAAATCGAACAGTCAAAGGATTTGAATCAGCCGGGCAGTGCATGATTACTACTTCGGCAGGAAAACTGCTTGTCGGAACAAAAGAATATTTGTACGAATTCGACCCGAGTTCTTACCGGCTGATAAAGATAAATGGACTTGAAGGAGAAGTTACAGGCCTCATAGAGACAAAGAGAAATGAGATTTGGATATGCACAAAATCAAGCGGACTTTATTTATTGAAACAAGGAAAGCTATTTAACAAAACTACTGAACTTGGTTTAGACAATATCCGATTGTTTGATATTGAAGAAGACAAAAATGGAAATGTTTGGCTGGGAGGCAATACAGGATTAATCCAATTAATTCCGAAAAGAAAAAATTTCAGTGCAAAGATTTATACCACGCTGAATGGTTTGCCGTCTAATGAGGTATATAAAGTTGCAGCCAGCCATGAGCGTATTTATATTTCTACCTATGAAGGCTTGAGTAGTTTCCCGCTTACTGCTGATTTAAACAATACAGCGGTACCGGCAGTTTTTATAAATACATTTTTTGTAAATGATAAAGCAATTGATTTTACCCTATCACCTTTGCTGTTCGAATACAACCAAAATTCAATGAACATTACATTAGACGGACTTACGTTTAAAGGCAATACAAACAAATTTGCTTATCGTTTAAATGGAGAAAAAGATTCGCTGAAATACATTGAAGGAAATCAACTGATATTAAATAACCTGGAAGCGGGAGCGTACGAACTTACAGCGTATGCTGTAAATAACAGTGGTTTATTAAGTAAAAATCCTGTTGTAATTAAATTTGAAATAGCAAAACCATTTTGGAAAACAATTGGTTTTATTTCAGGATGTATAATTATTCTGTCCTTGCTTGTTTATGTTGTTGTTCGTTCTATTATTAAGGGAGTAAAAAAGAAAGAAGAAGAAAAAACAAAAATAAATAAACAAATAGCCGAATACCAGTTAACAGCATTGCAGGCGCAGATGAACCCGCATTTTATTTTTAATGCGATAAATAGTATTCAAGGTTATATTTTAAAAAAGAACGAGCAACAAGCCTATGATTATTTGGCAAAGTTCAGCAAGTTGATTCGTATGGTGTTAAATCATTCGCAAGAAAAAGTATTGCCTTTAAAACAAGAACTGGAAATGCTAACATTGTATGTAGAGCTGGAGCAGTTACGTTTTGAAGAAAGTTTTGCATTTGATCTAAAGGTAGATGAAAATGTAAATGTGTTTGAATTGCAAGTACCCACTATGTTGATCCAGCCCTATGTAGAGAATGCCATTTGGCACGGATTAATGAATCTGGATAAAAATAAAAAAGGAAATTTGAAAATTCATATTGGATTAAAGGATGAATTATTAAAGGTGGTAGTTGAAGACAATGGCATTGGCAGGGCGTTGGCTGAGACCTTTAAAAAAGACATGTTGCACAATTCGATTGGAATGAAATTAACGGAGCAACGCTTAGTAATGATTAATAAGCTGCAGGATTATGAAGGATCAAAAATAGATGTTTGTGATTTATATGATGCAGAAAAAAATGCCAGTGGAACAAGAGTTGAAATTTTTATTCCGACCTCACCCTAAACCCCTCTCCACACATTCGACTACGCTCAAGGTGACAGGGAAGGAAGTGCTTTTTTTAGTGAGTAAATTTTGATATAAGTAAAAAACTAATTTGATTATGGAAAATAAGATACGTGCAATTATAGTAGATGATGAAAAGCAAAGCCGAGTTGTTTTGCGGAGCTTATTGGAAAGCTTTTCTAAAGAAGTAGAGATTATTGCTGAAGCAAGCAATGTGGATGAAGCATTTGAATTAATCAATGAAAAAAAACCACAGTTAGTATTTTTAGATATACAAATGCCCAGAGCAAATGGGTTTAGCTTATTGAAAAAATTTGCTGAAATTCCGTTTGAAGTAATATTTGTGACCAGTTTTGACAAGTATGCAATTAACGCCATTAAGTTTAGTGCATTGGACTATTTGCTAAAACCAGTTGAAGTAAACGACTTACAAGATGCGATTGCAAAAGCAGTAAAAGTAATTTCACTAAAACAAAACACAGGAACACAAATTGTAAATTTGCTTCACAGTTTAGATTCAGAAACCAAAGAGCGAAAAATTGTAGTTCATGCCGGTGATAATGTCTTGTTAGTAAAAAGCAACGACATTGTTTGCATTGAAAGCGATGGAAGCTATTGCAACATAACTACTATAAAAAATGAAAGGTATGTATCCGCTAAATACCTAAAAGATTTTGAAGATTACTTTGGAGAAGACTCAACGTTTTTGCGCATTCATAAAAGCTGTTTGATCAACATTTCTCATATCAAAGGTTATAACAAAGGAGAGCCTTGTATTATTGAAATGATAAACGGGCAAACATTTGAAGTAGCAAGAAGAAAGAAACAGGAAGTGCTGGAGAAGTTGAAGAAATGAGAAAAGGAGTCGATTTATTGAAACTGTATAACCTTTTTAACAATAGTGTAAAGCGCCTCGCAAAAGAAATTTTACGAAACGATTTTTGTTTGTGAGGATACTAACTTAAAATTAGCAACTATACGCTTACGAAGAAATTATTGAAATTTTGGATATGGTTGAAAAGCAATATTCTGAAATTTTTTCAGTATAATTTTTGTTTTGCGGGCTCAAATTTACCCTGTTCGAACCAAATTTCCTATGAAAACCTTGAAGAACTTAAAGAAGCCCAAATTCAGCGATTTTTAACTGATTTAAGAGCGATAAGTCATTTCTGCAAGGTGTTTAGGGTTGGGCAAGAATAAGGGCTGTTATCGTATTTTACGGTAATTTTAGCGTAAAACCTAATGAAATCTTGAATTATCGTTATTCGCTCCCTTAAATTTCTTCACTCCCGATATCTAAAAGGAATAAGAATTCCTGCTAAAAGACTTCTACAAGAGGAAGATTTTTCTTAATCAAAGAATTCTACCGTTCCAGTTTCAATATTATAAATACCTCCAACAATTTCTATTTTACCTTCATTTTCAAGGGCATTTATTAATGTGCTTTCTTTTCTGATTCGTGATATGACTAATTGAACATTTTGTTTTGCAATATTATTTACAAATTTCAAGTTTGAACCAGTTAAGTTAGAAATAGTTACTTTTTCAAGTTCAATTGCAGAATGCCCGCATTTATTTTGCTGTTAGGTGCTGGTGTTCTTGTTAAAACAACGATGTTATTTAGTTGTCTTTGAAGTCGGTGTCAATAGATGTGTTTGATGCTGCCTTTTGGTAATGCAATTAGTAGAATGTTCTTGGGCTTTGAGCTCGCCAATTCATTATACCCATGTTGTCTTAATTTAAGTTCAACTTCCGAAGAGGTTAATCCTTTTTCCATATTGTTTTAATTTGTTTTATTATTATTATTATTATTATTATTACAGCATAATTTTAAACCTTCTTCATAAACATATTTTAATCTATTTTCTTTAACGCCAGCTTTAAGTAGCAGGTTTTTATTGTCGAAAATATCTCTTACAAGCACATGGTCTTTTGCAAGTAACCACTGTTTTTCCTGCCGTGTAAGAGTAGTAAGACAGGTTAATGGAAATAATCCTGAATTATCTATAAAATCTTTCAGCGCTTTGTTATGTGGGTAATCCCAACTAAGTAAATTCAGCCCTTTACAACGTCCATAATCAATGGCATCTGTTGTAAATTTGGCATTTGTAGTAATCCATCCTGCAAATTTATTCTCTGTATTTTTAAGTAAACCATTAGCTAAAACATCTTCAAATCTTGAATTAATGTAAAGTGGCGTTTTTACATCTACATTAATACCGGGTTGATTTCGATATTTACATTCCATAAGAATAATCTCATTTTCTTTTTCGGCCATTACATCAATTTCGTGAGTTACACATTTACCCTGTACTATTTTACCAACTTGCACAGCGTAACCTAAATGTTTAAAAAGTTCGCCAACAAATTTTTCAAACGGAAAACCAGATGGACCTAACTCCATAATACCCTTTTTTAAGTAATAACGTGCAGCATGCGGTTTTGATTGCCTGCGAAGTAAACGGAATGCTTCGCTATAAATTTTTTTAGTACTTATGCCTTCATATAATTTTGGCAACAACGATTCTATAATTGAATTGATTTCAACAGATGTAGCATTTGCGCTTGCTAAGGAATTGCGCAATTTTTTAATAGAAAAAGGTTCTTTTAAACCCGAAGCTTTTGTTACAACTATTTTGTGTTTTAAACCCATTACTTTTTGTTATTAAGCATTGTAAATACTTTTTCAATATTTTCTTTATGAGCCAAATCTGTTCCTTCACTCATTGTTGCCGCAACGCCACAAGCTATACCCCATTTAAGCATCATATGTGGAGAATAATTATTTAAAATTGAATAAACCAACCCAGCAACCATGCTATCGCCCGCTCCAATAGTACTTTTTACAATAACAGATGGAGGGGATTGATAAATTACCCCTTCGTTTGAGGCAATAAAAGCTCCCTTATTTCCTAATGACACAACTACATACTTTATTTTTTTTGTTTTAATTAAATTTAAAGCAAATTCCTCTTGCTCTAACTTTGATAAAAAGTCTGCTCCTGCAAGTTGAGCCAATTCGCGTTGGTTAGGTTTTATTAAATAAATATTTTCTTTAAGCGTTTCTTTTAATCCAGAGCCTGAAGTGTCAAGTACAATTTTTATATTTTTTCGCTCTAAACTTTTTATTATTTTAGTATAATAAGTTGCCTCCATATTTTCAGCTAAACTACCACTCAAAACAAAAATATCTTCATCACTAAGCGTTATTTCTAAAAGTGTTTCCAATTCAATTAATTCCGACTCTCTTAAAGTATTACCGGGCATTCCAAAACGATATTGTTGCCCACTTTGTGTATCAACTACCGATAAATTTTCTCTAGTCCATGCTTGAATTGGAATTGATTTTATATCAAGAGATTCTTTTATCAATAATTCTTTTAACCGCAAACCATTATCGCCACCAAACGGAAAAACACAATTACTTGCAAGGCCTAGCCTGTTTAAAACCCTCGAAACATTAATTCCGCCACCGCCTGCTTGGTAACTTATTGTGTGGCATTTTAATTTATGTTCGGTTATAATACCATCTACTTTTGCACTTTTATCTAATGCAGGATTTAAGGTTAATGTTACAATTTTCATTTAATGTGGTGTTTAAAATGTTTCTATTTGGTTTAGTTCGGGAATGATACAATCCCATCCCAACTCAGTTTCAAGTTTTACCCTAAAAGCATCCGCAGCCGTAGGTTCTCCATGTATAATAAATACTTTTTTTGGTTTTCTTTTTATTTTTTTAACCCAATTTAAAAGTTCTCGCTGATCAGCGTGTGCAGAAAGCCCTTGTATATTTTCAATTGTTGATTTTACACTATAGTATTTTCCGTACAATTTAATTTCTAATGCTCCTTCAAGAAGCTGCCTTCCTCTGGTTCCTTCTGCCTGATAGCCTACCAACAGAATTGTAGCTTTAGTATCGCCAAGAAAATTTTGAAAATAAGTTAGAACCCTACCGCCTGTACCCATGCCACCTCCAGCTATAATAATTTTTGAAGATTTATCTTTGGTTAATTTTAATGTATCTTGAATTGTTTTAACTAAGGTTATATCCTTACACATTTTAATACATTCATTTATTGGCAGTTTGTGCCATTCCGTGTTCATTTGAAAAACATCTAATACGTTTTTTCCCATTGGACTATCCATGTATATTGGAATATTTGGAATTACTTTTTCTTTTTTTAATTTCCATAAAATATACATAAGTGCTTGAGCTCTTTCTACGGCAAAACTTGGAATTATTATTGTCCCGTTTTGCTTTGCTGCCTTTTGTATAATTTCCGTTAATTGTTGTTCGGGATTTTTTACATGAAGCCTGTTGCCATACGTTGATTCAATAAATAAATAATCAGCCTGTTCGGGTTTTTCGGGTGGATATAATAATACATCATTTTCTCTACCTATGTCTCCCGAAAAAACAAGTGTTTTTTTGCCTATTTTCAACTCAATAAATGTTGCTCCTATAATGTGTCCGTTATAGCGAAAACGAACAGAAATATTATCAGCAATAACAATCCATTCATTTAATTTTTGAGGTTTAAAATATTTTTGAATGGCTTCAGCATCTTTTAAAGTATATAATGGCTTTGCGATTTTATGTTTAGAGTATTTGAAGCGATTGGCTCTTTCAGCTTCTTCTTCTTGTATTTTTGCACTATCTTCTAAAATTATTTTTGTTATTTGTAACGTTGGAGCAGTGCCTAATATCGGGCTTTTAAACCCATGCCTTACTAATTTTGGTAAATAACCTACGTGGTCAAGATGACCATGGGTTAGTAATACTACATCAATTTTTAGTGGATTAATAGCAAATTCTTCCCAATTTAAAGACCGAAGTTTTTTTAACCCTTGAAACAACCCACAGTCGACTAATATTTTTTTGTTGTATGCGGTTATCAGATATTTTGAACCTGTAACTGTTCCTGCCGCACCCAAAAATTGTACTGATATTTCTTCTACTTTATTTTTCATTTTATTTATTTATTTTTCTATTTCTTTTTACCAATTTTTCAATTTCTACTGCCCAAAACACAATACTTGAAATAGCTATGGTTATTCCTAATTCGTAAACTGTAAGCGGTTGTGTTTTAAATATATCATTGAAAAATGGCATATAAATTATCATTAATTGAAGTAAAAACGTTAAAAATAAAGCGCCTAATAATGGTTTGTTTGAAAATATTCCGATTTTAAAAATCGAGTCTTTATTGGAACGCATAGCCATTACGTGGCCCATTTGGCTAAAACAAAGTGTGGTAAATGCCATCGTTTGCCAATGAGAATTTCCACTGTGAATTGACCACGCCTGCATTGCAAGTGTTACTAGACCCATTAGTAAACCTACCCATAAAATATGTATTGCCATACCTTCGGCAAAAATATTCAGTTTTGGATTTCGTGGTGGTCGTTTCATAATATTCTCCTCTGCGGGTTCGGAAGCTAGTGCTAAGCCCGGTAAACCATCTGTTACAAGATTAATCCACAGTATATGAATAGCTAAAAGCGGAATAGGTAAGCCAAAAAATGGAGCTAAAAAAATTGCCCAAATTTCACTGGAATTCCCTGTCATAATATATTTTACAAATTTTAAAATATTATCGAAAATTTTACGGCCATGTTTTACGGCAACTACAATTGTAGCAAAATTATCATCAAGCAAAATCATGTGCGATGCTTCTTTTGAAACTTCTGTTCCATTTATACCCATAGCAATGCCTATATCGGCATTTTTAAGTGCTGGCGCATCATTTACGCCATCGCCTGTCATAGCAACAAAATGATGTTGCTTTTGTAAAGCACTAATAATTTTTAATTTTTGTTCGGGATTAACACGAGCATAAACCCTCACTTTTTCAACTATATTTTCAAATTGAGTTTCTGTTAATGCAGAAAGCTCTGAGCCACTCAAAATTAAATCATCTTCAGATGTTATAATTCCTAATTGTTTTGCAATGGATTTTGCAGTAAGTTTATGGTCGCCTGTAATCATTACAGGAATTATTCCTGCTTGTTTACATTCTGCAACAGCTTGTTTTGCTTCTTCCCTTGGCGGATCAATCATCCCTGCAAAACCTATAAACGTTAAAGATGATTCTATTTCATTTGCGTATAATTTATTAGGCAAAGACGGAAGCACTTTTATTGCATAGCCCAACACTCGATAGCCTTTCTCTGCCATCTCATTTACTTTGAGTTCAAATTCAGGAATGAGCAATTTTTGATTAGCTGCAAGTTTATTCAATAATACATCCACTGCACCTTTTGTAATAACTAATATTCCATTTTCCATTTTATGAAATGTTGTCATGCACTTTCTGGTGGAATCAAAAGGTAACTCAGCAACTCTTGGAAATAGTTTTTCCAACTCTAATCGTTTACTGTTTTTATTAAAAGCGTATTGTACTAATGCAACTTCGGTGGAGTCTCCCAACCATTTATTATCACCGTTTTGTGAAACATCATTATTTAATGCCATTGCATTTACTAAGGTGTTTTTATTAAAAAAGACATCAAACAATTCTACATCTTTTGTTTCAAATACTTCCTGAACCATCATTTTATTCAGGGTAAGCGTACCTGTTTTATCGGTGCAGATATACGTAACAGAACCAAGCGTTTCTACAGCGGGAAGCTTACGGATAAGTGCATTGCTTTTCACTAAGTGTTTGGCCCCAAATGCAAGAGCAATGGTTACCAATGCCGGCAATGCTTCTGGAATAGCAGCTACTGCAAGCGAAATAGAAGTAAGTAACATGCTTAAGATATTCTCGCCCTGTAACCAGCCAACAACAAATACTACAGTGCAAATAGTAATTATAGCAATCGATAATTTTTTTCCGAAGGCGGCTAATCTTTTTTGTAATGGTGTTGAACTTTCATCGGTTTGAATTAGTTTTGCAATGCGGCCTAATTCGGTGTTCATACCAGTTGATGTTATATAAGCAAGTGCGCGACCGTTGGTAACAAACGTACCTTTAAAGCCCATGTTTATTCTATCTCCAATTGAGTACTCTCCATCAGGTAATTCGTCTGAATTTTTTTCAACGTTGTGCGACTCGCCTGTAAGAGCCGATTCATCTATTTTAACTTGATGCGTTTCGAAAAAACGAATATCAGCAGGTATAATATTTCCGGCTTCGAGAACGATAACATCACCCGGTACCAAGTTACTTGCCGGTATTTCAACTGTACTACCTTCACGTATTACTTTGGCATTGCTTGCTGCCATATTTTTTAATGCCTCCATTGCTTTTTCGGCACGATACTCCTGTATTAAACCAACAGCAGCATTCATAATAATTATTACAAAAATAATCACAGTATCGGTTACGTCTCCTAAAATGCCTGATATTATTGCTGCTGCAATAAGAATGAGGATCATAAAATCCGTTAGTTGATGAAGTGCCATTTGAAAAATGGTTTTCTTTTTTTTATCCTCCAATTGATTTTTTCCGTATTCAATTAGGCGTTGTTTAACGGTTAAGTTACTAATGCCCGATTGGCCAGTGTTTAATAACTGTGTTATTTCTGTTATTGGTAATAAGTGCCAATTCATTTCAGGTAATTTGATTTTAAATATATTCTCTTTTGTAAAATTTGTTAGTTAACTTGCTTTAAATGTATTTATTCTTCGTGAGGAGTCCAATAAATACCATCACTTATGAAACATTTTTTATTATTTTTTTGCTATAGTTCTTTCTAAGTGCTTTTTTTCATGCTATTTTTTATTTAATGCCACTGATGGTTGATTGAATCAACCATAAATAGGGAAATTTATATCATTACAATTAAGGGGTTTTAAGAAATAAATGAATTGGTTTTAAAGTATCAACATGACCCGAAATAATTTTTAAAATTGCTACAAATGGTAGAAATAAAATCATTCCCGAAAATCCCCAAATTAATCCTCCCAAGAAAATTGCAGTGATGGAAACAAACGCATTAATGCCTAATTGCTTTCCAACTATGTAAGGAGAAATAATGTTACCTTCAAGAAATTGAACAATTGAAAACACGCCTATTACCCCTAATGGATATAAGATATTTCCTTTATCTATCCACACCATTGATATTGGTAAAATAGAACTAATTAAAATACCAATATAAGGAATGATAGTTAGTAATGCTGATGCCATTCCAAACATGATAGCGTGTTCAACGCCTAAAATTAAAAGTCCTATGCTGTTTAAAATACCAACAATAAAATAAACCAACAGCATACCTTTTATATAATTAAAATAAACAGTAATAGTTTCAGATAATATGACAGGTAAGTTTTCTTTATATTTTACTCCAAGAAAAGAACTCACAAATTTCACCAACATACCTCTATAATAAAGAATTAATATAGAGTATGTAGGAATAATAATAAGATTAAAAAGTGTTCCTGTAGCCATAGAAAACGATCCTGAAATAACTTTCCCAACATTAGAAACCAAATTTTTACCCGTGTTAGTGATTAGGCTATTCTGCTCCACCATTGATAACCCAAAGGTTGTATCAATCCAGTTTTGTGTATCTAATAAAAGTTGGTTTAACTTTATTGTTAATTCTGGAATCTCTTTATTTAGGACATTGAGTTGCCATACAAATATTAAAATTATACCAAAAAAAATAAATACAACAAAAAAAATTGAAATAAAAATAGCAATAGGGCGAGGTATTTTTTTATTTTCGAGTTTTTTACAGATAGGGTAAACAATTAAAGCAATTAACAACCCGAACGAAAACGGAATCAAGAACCCTTTGAGAATAATTAATAAGGCTATTATTAATACAATAAAAAAAAGTGGTTGTGTTATTTTTTCAATTTTTACCATTGTTTGTTCGGAATTTATTTTAACTTTTTTTAGAAATGCAATTTACTTTATGCCTTTTTTATCTCTATATTTTTTCACAATAAATGTAGTCAAAAAATACGCTAACACGCTCAACGTACCGCTTACTATAAGCGAGCCAATTAAAAGCACAAATCCTGTATCGCTTAAGTTATCTTTCCAATTATCTATGTTAAATTCTATGTTTCTGCCTAAGATTATGGAACCTATTTTATAACTCAAGATCATGAAAAACGGGCTAGTAAATGGGTTTGAAACTACACTTAAAGATAAAGCCGCTATTAAGTTAAATTTAACGAATTTGCTTAGTAAAACAACAAATGGCATCCCAAATCCAAAAGTAGGAAACACGCTTATAAATGTTCCAATAGCTGCACCCCACGAAATTTCTTCGGTGCTTGCCCTTGCTCTTGCCAATTTTATGAAGAAAAGCTTCAATTTTCTGCCGACATTTATTTTTTCCAATTTAATATAGTTTTAATAAGCGTTTCTGTGGAATGTAAGTAACAATTATTAATGCGATACGCACTAAACGATACGCCAACCAATTTATAAACTTAATGAATACTCCATTCCTTGTTCTATGTGTTTCAAGTGTGATGTTATCACATTGATTTAATACATTGATTAAATGAACAGAAAGATTTTTTGAAAATTCCGTTGAGCTTATTTCCACATTCATTTCAATACTACCATATGAACTCAAATGGTTCAAATTAAATGAGCCAATGGTTGCCCACCCCTTGTCAATAGTTGCCAACTTACCATGTAAAACAGATTTTTTCCACTCAAACAATTCAATGTTTTGTTTAAGAAGCGAAGAATAAAGATAATGAGTTGCTCTCATTACAATAGGTAAGTCAGAAACTCCTGACAAAATTATTTTAACTTTTATCCCTCTTTTTGCCGCACTTTTTAATGCGTTTGAGAGCCTTCTGCCGGGTAAAAAATAACTCCCCACAATAATTACTTCTTTATCCGCTTTTTGTAAAGCATTTATATAGGAGTTGCAAATTTCGTTTTTTTGCTTAAGCCAGTCGTTGCGAAGAATTTTAACGGATGTTTCATTCGTATTATAAAAATTACATTGTATTATTTCTTTATTAGTTCTAGTTTTCTTAAGATAAATATCTTTACATAATTTTTGAAGCGGCTCGCCAATAGACGCTCCTTCAATTTGCACAGCATAATCAAGCCAAGGGTGTTCCGTATTTGAACCACGATATTTATTTGCAATATTAATACCGCCAATAAGAACAATTTCTCCATCTGCAACAACTACTTTGTGATGTAAACGCCTACCGATATAAAAATTATTCTTTGAAAATAAAGGAGAAAAAAAACGAATATTAATCCCATTTTGCTTTAAATTTTCTAAAAAATTATTTGGTAATTTTGAAGAGCCATATCCATCAAGTAAAACATACACTTTTACTTTACGATTAGCTGCTTCTTTCAATGCCTCAGCAATTTCTAATCCAGTTGTATCGTTTTCAAAAATATAGGATTGAAGATGGATTTCATTTTGAGCTTTTGAAATAATATTTCGTAAACGCAAAAAATAGTCTTCCCCGCTATGTACAAGCACGATATTATCAACAGATTGAATATCATTATCCTGACTTCTATTATATGTTATTCCCTTGGGCATTTTTAATCATGATAAACTCCAAAATATTTTCAACATCTAACACTCCAACAAATTGTTGATTGTCGTAAACGGTAGCCAATCCATTTTTATTTGTTAACATTTTTTGATAAGCTACTTCAATTGGCTCTTTAATATTTAGTTGCAACGTGTTTTTATTCATTACAGCACTAATAGACGATTTATTTCCATTATTTGAAAGGGCTTCAATTATTTCATCACGGCTTAGCGATCCAATAGGATGCTCACCTGAAATTACAAGAAAGTTTTTACACTGTCCATTCAATAATTGTTTTACTGCTGTTTCTACTATATCATTTGCATTTATTGTTTCATATTGCTTCATCACTATATCCTTTACAAATATTCCTTTCAGCATAAAACCCGCTTTAGTCATTTCTACTTCCGCTTGAGCGCCAAGAATAATAAATAAGCCAATAAAAATTAAAAAGGGGTTGCTATTAAACCCAATAAATATGAAACCAATCGCAAGTAGTTGTCCTATTCGTGCTGCTACTTTTGTTGCAACATGTCTTTCAAACTTCATAGAGAGTATTGCTCTTAATACTCGTCCGCCATCCATAGGGAATGCAGGAACTAAATTAAAAATAGCAAGCCAAATATTGACAATAAAAAAGTTTAAAAAGAAATTGCTTGGGTTTACACCACCGGTTAATTGAACCGTTAACTCTTTTAAATCAGGAATGGTAATAAATAGTCCTGTAATTATAGCTAAAGTAATATTTACAAGTGGGCCCGCAATAGCAACTACTAGTTCTTCAGAGGGTTTTTCGGGAATTCTTTCTAGCCTCGCCAGCCCACCAATAGGTAATATAGTAATGTCTTTGGTTTTTATATTATATTTTTTTGCTGCTAATGCGTGGCCGAGTTCGTGCAAAAAGACAGTCATAAAAATACTAAGTATAAAAATTACTGACCACAGTATTTGTTCAGCATTATGCCCTGTGCGATAATTACTATAAATGATATAAGCAATAATAAGGGAAAATGACCAGTGAATAAAGATACCGATGCCTTTAATGTTGCCAAGTTTAAATGATCCTTTCATATTTTTAATGTTTCTGTTTCTAAATTTTAAATCTATTCTGTTTTATGATTTTAATATAATTCCCAACTCGGCAAGTAGTATTAATTCAGACTTATTTCTTCCTGAAAATGCGGTAGTAATTGCACTGGCTGTTTTCCATATTAATTGTTTCACATCATCGGTAAATAAATCTTCGTGTGTTTTTTTAAATAATTTAAAATCTGCCATACTATCATTCGGATTTTGCGTTTGCTGTGCAAGTTGATCAAAGGTGATTTTTATTTGACGCATGGCATCAATCTCTGGTTTCACTTTAAGTCCACCAAAATTAAGCCATTCCGTATTAACGATTTGTTTTAACTTCTTTACTTCCTCTTCACGTATTACTTTATCGGCAGCAGCAATGGCATAAAATAATTTGCCAAGATTTTGGTAAAATAGACTTTGTGTTTCAAGTGTGGAGTTCATTTTTTGAAATTTCATTATTTGATCATTCATCCAAATTCGGAATGACCTTATCAGTAAGGTCTCGATTTGCCTCATAAAGTGCTCGATGAGCATTACAGCACAAATTTAAAATTCTTGATTCTATTTGTACGATAAACTATGACTTAAAATCTACATAATCCATATTCCATCAACTAAAGTATCAACAATCCACCATCAACTACAATTGTACTCCCGGTCATATAATTGGATGCGTCACTAGCTAAGAATAAAGCGGTGTTGCCAATCTCTTCTGGTTCGCCCATACGTTGTAAGGGAAGCATTTGAACGAATTGAGCCATTTGCGCTTTCATGGCTTCTTGTTGCTCTTTCGTCATGTTTGCCCCACCTATTTTAGCAACACCCGGTGTATTAACACCTCCGGGAGCAATATCATTTACATTAATACCATGTTTGCCAACTTCTTTTGCAAAAGCCCTTGTAAGCATTCTCACTCCACCTTTTGAAGAATCGTAGTGAGATAAATTCCCTGAAGGTTTTAAGCTATCAATAGAGGAAATGTTAATTATTTTTCCTCCATGTTTTTTTTCGATCATTGTATTTACAACTAACTTGGATAAAAAAGCAACCGACTTTAGATTCAAGTTTATCGTTTTATCCCACAGCTCTTCGGTAAGATGAGTTACCGGTGCGTAATTAAATATTCCGGCATTATTCACTAAAATATCAATATCCCCAAAATGTTGAAGGGTATTAGTTACCACGGTATCTAAATTTTTTGTATCACTTAAATCCTTATGCAAATAAGCAACTTTGCCACCCTTTGTTTTTATTTCATTTAGAGTAGGTTCTGCTTCTTGTAATGTCGCTATATCTACAATCATCACATTAGCGCCAGCTTCAGCTAATCGCAATGCAATTCCTTTTCCTATACCCATTGCACCTCCTGTAACAATGGCTGTTTTACCTGTAAGGTCGAATAATTGTTGTATTGTTTTCATATTGTTTTGTTTTTAATTGGGATGAGGATGATTACGGTTTTATTTGTATTTATTTATGATAATTTAAAAAGTATTTCAACTTTAAGAATTCCAATTATATAAATCTACGAGACTAATAAATATGGCTTCTTTTAGTAATTAATTTTTCTTATCAAAGTTTCCTGATTAATTTGAGCATCCTTTCTAAAAAGGGTTTATCAAAACCACGTCTGCTGTAAACTAATGTTTTCATTTCTTGATTTTATTTAGCACTGATTAGTTTTTGAATGTATATCAACAAACAGTATGCTTATTCTACTTACTGGGATTTTACTACTCAATGCATTATAAACAAACTGTTTTACATCCGCTTCTTGTAAATAATTGTGACTTATTTTACAAACTATTACACCCGAAGCAAGACATTGGTAATCTATACTTATGTTGCTGCTTTTTAAAAGTAAGCTTTGAGCAACTTGTATTTCTTCGGAGCTATGCTTTTTTATATTTAAGACAACAGTACTTTCGTATTTATAATCAATTTTACCTGCTTTAATATGAAAGCCAAAAAAAGTAAAACTAAATAGTATTAGGGTTAATGTAAGTATGTAATTTTTCATAAGTATTGTTTTATATATTTAATACACGATTTGTTTTTTCTGCTTCTACAATATTCTCAATGCCCTTAATCAAAGCATCAGGATTAAATGAAATACTGTCTATTCCTTGTTCTACCAAAAATTTCGCAAAAGCCGGAATATCACTTGGCGCTTGTCCGCACAAACCCACTTTAATACTGTTGCGCTTAGCAGCACTAATGGTTTCTTTTATCAGCCTTTTTACTGCGGGATTTTCTTCATTGAATAAATAACTCACCAATGCAGAATCTCTGTCTAAACCAAGAGTAAGTTGCGTTAAATCGTTAGACCCGATCGAAAAACCATCAAATAAATTAGCAAATTCATCTGCCAATAAAACATTACTAGGTATTTCTATCATTACATAAATTTCTAAACCGTTTTCTTTTTGCTTTAACCAATTAGCCTTCATTTCAGCAATAACTTTTTCTCCCTCTTCAACTGTTCTGCAAAATGGTATCATCAATTTTACGTTGGTCATACCCATTTCATTCCGCACTTTTTTCAACGCTTCACATTCCAAGGCAAAACCTTTACGATAAAAATCACTGTAATAGCGCGAAGCGCCACGCAAACCAATCATTGGGTTTTCTTCATGAGGTTCAAAATATTTTCCACCTATCAGGTTGGCGTATTCATTACTTTTAAAATCGCTCATTCGCACAATTACATCTTTGGGATAAAATGCTGCTGCAACTGTAGATACGGCCTCAACAAGTTTGTTAACGAAATATTCTTTACCGGTGGAATAATCTCTAGTGAGTTCTTTTATTTCCTTTTTTATTTTTTCGTCAAGTACTTTTTCAGATTCTATCAAAGCCAAAGGGTGTATGCGAATACTGTTGCTGATGGCGAACTCCAAACGTAAAAGCCCAACACCCTGGTTTGGATACTTGCTTAATTCAAAAGCACGATCGGGGTCGGCAAGAATAAACATGGGTTTAGTTTCAGGCATTGGCAGCTGACTGAAATCCTGCTCTTTTATATCCCATTTTAAAATACCATCGTAAATATTTCCTTCTTTTCCTTCGGCACAGGAAACAGTAATCTCTTGCCCGTTTTTAATTATTTCTGTAGCATTTCCACAACCCACCACTGCTACTGTTCCTAATTCTCTGGCGACAATGGCCGCATGGCTTGTTCTGCCACCTTTATTAGTGATGATGGCTGCTGCCTTTTTCAATACCGGATCCCAGTCTGGATTGGTAATATCTGTAACCAATATTTCGCCTTTTTGCAACTGGCCACCATCTTGCGGATTCAGAATAATTCGCGCTTTACCAGTAGCAATTTTATCGCCTAATGCAATTCCAGTGGTAAGGAGTTTCCCCTTTTCTTTGAGTGTAAATATTTCCCTTACTTGTTTTTTCTCTTTTCCTTGAACAGTTTCCGGTCTTGCTTGCACAATGTATAATTGATTGTTCAAACCATCTTTTGCCCATTCAATATCCATTGCTTTTCCATAGTGTTGCTCAATTTTGTAACACCATTGTGCTAATTGAATGACTTCTTTTTTTGTAAGTGAAAATTCGTTTTGCTTTTCTGAAGAGGTGTCAATATTTAAAATCGTTTTTTCGGCAGACACACTTTCTGCATTTTGAACATACAGCATAGTATATTCTTTTCTTCCACAGTGGCTTTTTAAGATCGGGTTTAGTTTTTCATCAAAAAGTGTAGGTTTAAAAACCAACCATTCATCAGGAGTTACTCTGCCTTGTACAATATTTTCACCCAAGCCCCAACTACTGTTAATGATAATGCCATTTTCAAATCCGCTATCCGGATCAATTGTAAATGCGACACCCGATGATGCTTTATCACTTCGCACCATTTGTTGAACACCAACTGAAATAGCAACATCTATTCCTGTAAAGCCCATATCGTGACGGTACTTAATGGCACGGTCGGTAAACAAAGAGGCGTAACAACGATGCGCTGCATCAAGCAATTGTTTTTCTCCGCTGATGTTTAGGAACGATTCCATCCGCCCGGCAAAACTTGCTGTAGGCAAATCTTCGGCAGTGGCACTGCTGCGAACTGCTACATCTAAATTTTTGATACCACAATCACTAGAAAGTGTTTGATAGGCTTCATTAAGCGCATCAATAATATCAGTTGGAAATGTTCCTGACAAAATCAACGATCTTGCTTTTTCACCAATTGTAATAAGATTAGAATAATGTTCGGTATCTAACGACAGCAATAAATTATTTAGTTGCTGCTCAATATTATTGTGTTTACGAAATAAGCGATACGCATCCGCAGTTAAAGCAAATCCATTAGGAATGCCAATACCTTTAGGATTAAGCTGATTATACATTTCACCAAGTGAAGCGTTCTTGCCTCCAACTTTGGCAATATCAGTAATACTTATTTGGTTAAATAATAATGTGTGCTTTGTGTGCTTCATTTATGTTTTGAATTAATGATACCGAAAAGTTATCTTTTTAAAAAATGTTTTATTTATAATTATGCCCATGTCTTTTTAAAACTAATCATTGGAATCCATGAGTGAAAAGCCATCTGTCGGGTTACACTTTTTCCAAATAATTTCTCAAAAAAAGTAAGCTCGCGAGTAAACATTGCAAGCAAATCTGCTTTAATATCTGCGATATACTCATCAATGCCATTTATAATATCATCATTTATTACAACCTTAAATTTAATCTTAGTGTAATTTAATTCGGAAATCAAATCAGTAGTAATTGTTTTAATTTCAATATTCTTTTTTGAGTTCGGCTCAATAATATGAACTATATGAATAGTAGAATTAAATAATTGAGCCAATGGCACGAGTGCCTTTGCCTCTATGTTTAAATCCCACATATCTGTAGCATAAACAATATGCTTTAAGCCATTAAAACGTGCGTGTTCCGGAACCGTAATAACAGGAATACTTGAATTACTGATAACTCCTGCGGCATTACTTCCAATAATATATTTTTCCAACCCTGTTGCCCCTTTCGTTCCCATAATAATCAAATCAATGCCATTATGAACGGCATAATTCTCAACTATATCTTCAACGGGATTACCCAATATAATTTTGTGTGTGATATTCAAGTTCCCTTTGTGCTGTTCTTTCAATTCATTAATCAGTTGAACACTATCTATCTCTGCATTACCTTTCAATACGTCCTCTACGCTTTTTAAACTCATAGAAGCACGCGGAGGCGCATCTAAAAACAACACATTTAACAAAACAAGTTCTGCATCAAGCTCCATTGCAATTTTAGCAGCATAATTTACAGCCACTTTAGATAGTTTAGAGAAATCGGTTGGGATTAATATCTTCATAATTGGTGTATTATTTAGATTTTACTGATTTTTTTCGAATCGACAGCAAAGGCAATTTTATTTGATTTGCCAATTCTTCTGTTTTACTGCTGATAAATAGTTTATCGAACCAAGCTTTGTCTGCTGGGAACATAACTAATAATTGTGGTTTAGTTTTTATTAAATATTTTTTTATCTGCTCAATCATGGTTTGTTCAATTGTCGCTTTCTGCTCAATTAATTTGATTTTTTTATAACTAAGAGTTTTGATTTTCTTTTCTACGACCTGTTTCTTATTTTCATTTTTATTATAGCTATAGTTTAAATTCAACACTTCAATTGTGGCGTTTAATTGTTTTGCAATTGGAATAATATGTTTCAGTTCATTAATAGTATTGTTTAAGTCAGTTGCATACACAATGGTACTTATTTTTCTGAAACGATACCTTTGTGGGATGGCAAGAACAGGAATGTTTGATTTTGAAATAACATCGGATGTGTTACTACCAAATAAAATTCGCTTTAAGCCACTTGCGCCGTGGGTTCCCATAATAATTAATTGGGATTTACTTTTTTGTGCAGCGTCTATAATTTCATCAATTGGATCGCCAATTTTAACTAAATAACTACTTGGTACTTTTACATATTTGCTGCTCACTTTTTCAAGTTTCTTTTCACTGCTCTTTTTTTGAATCGCAATATCCTCGGCAACCATCCCGGATATCATGTTGTACTTCCCAACTAATGGAAGATAGCTATGCAGCAATACTATTTTATTGTTTATGGCCTTAGCAAAATCGTTGGCATATTTTAAGGCATTAATTGCATTGTTTGAGAAATCTGTTGGTACGAGTATTGTTTTCATGATGTTTAATTTTTAAATCAATTAGGTAAAATGTTTGAGTTGACTGGTAAAATCAGCACTACTCTAATTCCTGCCGATCCATTGGGTCCGGCATAGCCTCTTCATTTTTCTCATACTGCTCAGCTGCTATTTGATTTTGTTCAGCTAATGTCCAATTATCAGTAGTAGTGGTCTGCAACCAAAGGTTACCAGATTTACGGAAAACTTGGATCGATAGCCCGAAGTTTTTAGCGAAAACGCCTTCTAACTCTGCAACTTTCATTAACTCATCTATTTTAATTATTTCTGATAATTCATGTTTTAAAACGGCCCCGATTGTTAAATTGCTATTTAATGTGCTTTTCTTTGAGGAACCTTCTCCTTGAGAATGGGCGTGGGTATAAAATTCAATTTTTAAATAGGGGAAGTGTTTTTGAAACTCCTCTTGTATTGAATTTATTGTTTTGGTTTTATTTATATGTATTTCCATAGTGCTTTTTTTTATATGTTAATTGTGTTTATATACCTTCTAACTTGTTTTTCTAAAAATTAGAAGAGGTGTTTTAGTATCGAACGTCACTTCCTCAGAGTTATTACGAAGGAACCATCTTTCGTACCATGCCTTATTTAGTTTAGTAAACATTACAACTATTGAGGGTTTTAATTTATCAATATCCTTTTGTAAATGTTTTGAAATAGAATTTTCTACATTTTGTTTTCTAAAAACAAAATCAATATTGTTTTTAATGTACTTTGCCGCCCTTTTATTTAGTCTATCTCTAACATCGTCAACCTCAATCATATATTCATAATTAAAAACATGGATTTTGGCTGATAGTGGGGTCGCAAACTTCCTTACAGTAGCAAGTTCGTTATTCAAATCGGCCATGTCTGAAGAGTAAAGTATTTCTCTGATCTTGCTCTTTCGATAATTTTTTGGGATAACAAAAACCGGTATAGGACATTTTTGAATTAATGCTGATGTAGTTGTGCCAAGGATTTTCTTCACTACCCCTGCGCCTCTTGTGCTTGCGCATACAAAATCTACATTGTTGAGTTTAGTATATTTTATAACCAAAGTGTTCACATCTATTCCATTTTCAACAACGCACTTATATTTTGTTATAGCAGCATTACTCTCTTTACTAATGGCAGCAATAAATTTATTGAGTTTTTCTTGCCTAATAATATGTTCGGCTTTTTTACCTTTAGGGTTATTCACTATCCATGCGTTACTTTTAAGCGTTTCAAGAACGTTGTAAAATATTAATTCACATTTTGTTTGTGATGCAAGCTGAATCGCAAAGCGGATGCCGGCTTTGGAGTTTGTTGAAAAATCTGTTGTTACTAATATTTTCTTCATACTTTTTTATACAATTAATTATTTTATTGCTAATAGCGGTACTTTTAAATTATAAGCTAATTCTTCTGTATGGCTAGTATTAAATAGTCTTTCAAAAAATCCCCGTTTCTGTGTTAAAGTAATTAAGATGTTAGGCTTATTGTGCTTTACAAAGCTATCTATAACAGTTGCTATATTTTTATCTCCTCTATCAATCACATATAGACTTAGTTTATAAAACTTATAATGATGAGTTAGCGAATTCAAAAACTCTTTTGAATTAAATTGTTCATATTTTTTCAATGATCCTTTTTCTGTTACTACATGAAATATTTCCAATGAAGCATCAAATTTTTTGGCAATAGCAACAACCTGTTTTAATTCTTTCTTTACTTTATTCAGATCGGAAGAAGCGAATGCAAATTTTTCAATTTCGCTAAATTTATATTTATGAGGAATAGCCAACACTGGACAATAAGAGTGTGCAATTATTTTTGTTGTATTGCTTCCCATAAAAACTTTTCTGAACCCACTAGCGCCATGAGTACCCATAATAATTAAATCGATAAATTGCTCGTTTATTGTTTCAGTTATGTTCTCTACCAATGAATCTCCAAATTTTACAACAAATTTGGTTATGGCCTCATCTCTTTTAATGTTAAGCGAATAATAAATTTTATCGATGTATTTAATTAGTAATTTCAATTTTGTTTCCCTATCCGCCTTAACAGCATTTAGGTACGCGAAATTAGAGCTTCGGGTGGGAATGAGAAGAAAGGTGGAATGAAAAAATAACAACTTACGTTCCGTTTTGGCGGCAAATTGAATAGCATATTTTATTGCATCGGCTGAGCAATTTGAAAAATCGGTTGGTACAAGTATTGTTCTCATGTTGTTAAGAATAGATTGATGTAAAATAATGTAATATATGGTCGACTGAAATTGTATTCCATTTTTCTGGAAGAAAAAGCAATATGCTCAATAATATTAATCGTGGAAAGAGTTGATTCATGTCCCACATTGGTTTAATCATACTGAAAGCCCCTACAACAAGAATCATGTCAATCCCGAGCAGGTACAAAGAATACTTTGTAAATAAGCCAATTATTAACATTCCTCCGCATAAAAATTCGATGTAAGATGTGTAGTAGGCTGAAGTTTGAAGGATCCAGAGTGGAATTTTAGTGTTTCGGGTTTCGTTAGCGAAAAAATCAATTACGCCACTTATCTTTACCTTAAATACTTTATCGTATCCTTGAAAAAAGAATAATATGCCAAGTATAACCCTTAGTAAAAATACTAATATTAATTCATTATTAATTATCATCACTTTTTTGTTTTTACTAAATAAACTAACTAGGTTATAAATGTCTATAATTTAACTTTTTAGAGTGCTATATCTCATAGTCATCTTCTATGTTTTTTATATGAAATGCCAACAATGGTATTTTACTATGAAAAGACATATCCTTTGTCATACTTCTAGTAAACAGTTTTTCAATAGGATTTCTATTTTTGGTAGATAAAGCAATTATATCTGCATCAACTACATCAATGAATTTTTCAATTCCCTTTTGTGCGTTTTCGTTTTCAAAAGTGTGGCATGTTATTTTAGGGTAGGTGATTACTTCACGAATTCGTGCTAAAAAAGTTGCCATTATTGAAGAACCAGCTTCTTTACCTTTTTTGTTTTCAACAAAATAAACTATAATTAACTCAGCGTTAAAGGCAGATGCAATGACTGATAACTGCTTTATGGCCTGTACATCGCTATTATGAAATCTAGAAGCGAATACAATTTTTTTCGGATTCAAAAAGGAAACTTCTTCGGGGATAACAAAAACAGGTATTGGCGAATCTTCAATTACACTTGCAGTATTACTTCCTAAAAGTGTTTTTTTAATTAGTCCTGCGCCTTTCGTACCCATAACGATGAAATCCGCTTTAATATTAAGTGCAATAGAAACAATATTTTCACTTGAGTTTTCTGCCACTCTAGTGATATGATCACAGGTGATATTCGTGTTTTCTGAGATTATCTCATCTCTCAGTTCTTCCAATTTTATCGAAGCTTCTTTTTTAGAAGAAGATACTTTTTCTTTATAAGTAGGATCAAGTTTATTATCACCGAAGAGCGGTGGAGATAAAATATGCAATAATCTGATGTTAGAATTTGTTGCCTGCGCTAGCATTGCAGCATATTTGGCAGCATATTTGGCATTAGTTGAAAAATCGGTCGGTACAATAAAATTCATTCTTTCTTAAATAATATTAGGCTTACAATGCTGTAATTTCTGCTTTAAGTTTATTTATCATCTCCTGCTCTAGTTTATTAGTTTTTTTATATGCTTGTGAAACTTTTTCTACAGCTTTAACAATTGCAGTTTTAAGATGGTCATCCATTTGAGCAGCATTTTTCTTAAGATATTCGACAAAAGACAAAAACACAATAGTTGCAGACTCATTTTTATTTGCAATATCCTCAAACTCAAACTGAGTATAAAATGCTTGATTCATACCTGAAGAATCTGTACTCGGCTCAAAAGGTGCAAGTTCTTTTAATACAAATTCGCGTAATGCATCTACTTCCTTCTTGCGAACTTTTCCATCAGAATAAGCAACTGCATACAAAAGATGCCCTAATTCTTTGTAGAATTGTTTGTAATTCAATTCAGAATTTGTAATATCTTGTGATGTTTTCATGATAAATGTTTTTAAGTGGTTATGTATCTGTATACTAAGTACTAAAAATTTCATTAATAGCTAAATGATATTAATTAGTGGAGCACATGATTAAAATCATGCTTTTTTTACAATTTGAGTTAAAAGACTACAAATAATTCTGTTCTATTATTTCCAGAGTTAACATTGATTTCTTATTTAAAACTAGTGTAATTAAATCATATGTTATTATTTATATATTTTATAATATACATAAAATTTATTTATTAATTGTTTTATCAAAACTCCCCTTAAGGAACTTAAACATCTATATGTGGCATTTGAAAGCATTTCTCGGCAGTTTCCGCCCAAATCAGTAATGCGAGTTAAACCCCTGCCGTTACTTTACGCTAAAATCGAAAAACGTTAGAAAAGATTATAAAACAAACGAAAAGGATTGCAATGAACGTCAAAAATGCGGAAAGCGTAAAATACACTTGTTGCACCTTTGTTTTTGTAAACGATAATCGCCAATACCGTTCAATAAGAACCAATTAGGTTCAATGCGTTCGGGAATCGGCAACAGTAAAATACAGTAAACGACCTTTGAATTTTTAAACGTAAAATACAATAGCCATGAAAGAAACGAAAGAAGAAAAAACAGAACAAAAGCAAAACGGAAATAAAACCGATAAAAGCTTATCAGGAACAGATGCAGAAAAAGGTGTTTGGGAAAAAGCAGCAGATACCATTGCCGGAGACAATAAATTAATGGGGTCGGTATTAAAACTTGTATTAAGTCCCATTACACTATTGGTTGGTGTTGGTTTATTGATCTATGCCTTTATTAAATTGAAAGTACAAAAAGAGGAAATAGAAAAACTGAAAGCAGAAAACCTCAAGCTAAAAGAAGACTACACAGAACTTGAAGAGGATCTTGAAAAAGTAAAGAAGAAGTACAAGAAGATAAAAGTGTTATCGGAAACAGAAACGGAGAATCCCCATTTAGGAATCGGGATGAATGCGATCAGAGATGTTATACCAATAGCGCAATCGGAGAAAAAGAAAACATATGAAACCGCTTACTTATAAAACGAAAGACATGGAAAATAAACTCATGGTAAAACGATATAAAATTCCGGAAGATCTGCTGATGGATATTTTACGCATTTTGTTTGGTAACAATGTCAAGCATAAAATTATTGGAATACAGGAGCGACAAAACATTGTATTGCTAAACGTGAATTTTGATTTAAACTTTCTTAAGAATAGAGAAGCCAAAGAAAATATGGAAGGCATATTAACTGATTACAGTGAATACATGAAAGGTTTGCTTGGCGATACAGTTTTGATGTTGGATGAAGAGGATGATGAAAACGAATATTAAACCGATTAGAATTTAAAAAGAATGGAAAGCACCTGTTTATATTGCGGAGGGCATTTTACGGCAATACGGTCGAGCAAAAAATATTGCAGCGATAACTGTAAGCAAATGGCATACTTTAAAAGAAATGGCTTGGTGCTTTCAGGAACAACGGAAGTAGAACCAAGTTTGCAAGTTCCTGTAGTTGTCGTAAAGCCTGTTACTACTAATGAAGTTAGCGTAAAATACGATAAGGAAAAGGATACCGTAAAATACGGTAATGAAGAACTTACCGTAAAATACGATAAGGATGAACAAAGTGAATTTGTACCGCTGGAGGATGCAGAAGAAGAAGAAGAAGAAGAAGAAGAAGAAGAAGAAGAAGAAGAAGAAGAAGAAGAAGAAGAAGAAAACGAAATAGCAGAATCGAATAATGTAAGAGAGATTGAAAAGGAAATTGAACCAATAAATAATCTTATAAAAGTTGAGCAGAAACATGAAAATGAAAACGAGCCACGTTATAAATGGATCAACAGTAAACTCATTGGTTTAATTGAAAAAAAATACGAGCAAAACTCCGGAGGTATTAAAACAAAAGAACCTTTTGATTATTGGCAATACGAAGAAGCAAAATACATTGTTTGGGTAAACTCTCGTTTTAGATGTTTAGTCGAAGGATTAATAAAACTAAGTAACTATAACCGTATCGATCAGCATACTTTGCTTTGCGTAACGGATGCATTTAAGAGATTGGTTACAAGTGCAACTTTTAACAAGCTACCAAATGATTATCCTTTTAAGGAATTAATTATTGAACTCTTTCTCGGACTAAATAAAACACATGAAGAAAAGAGACACTTAAAAATGCTTTCTTTCAAATTAACAAAAGAAAGAAAAGCACAACTGATATGTATTAGGCATCAATTAATGCTTCATACACCGGAAATAAAATTTTCTGAAATAGATTTTGTTGAAGAGAAACCCCATCAGGAAAAAGCGCATCAATTTTTCTCCTGTAAAAATGAAACAGAAAAGAAAAGTGATTGGAGGTACAGATACGAAGCGTTAAAGAAACAAGGATTATTAAAAACTAAACATCAAAACAAAGCCGCATAATATGAAACAAAAAATAAAAATCAGATCGCCTTGCCAAATTTTGGAATACTAAAATGTACAGGAGAAAGCTATAAAATCAACCTGAAAATTGAGCAAATTTAGGGTGATTTGGGGGGCATTTCTTTATTCCAAAAGATGTACTTATATTAGCTATTATATTGATAATCAATATAATGTAAAATAAAAATAAGTGTTGAACGAATTGCGGGAAAGCAAAAGAGAAATGAAAAGTGAGAGTGAAAATAATAAAGGATTAACAGTTGAAAAACTGAGAATGATAAAAGGTTATGAAAGTGTAAGCGATGAACAAGCAAACAAGATTGTTTTATCAATCAAAAAACTGGCTGTTCTTTTATGCGAACATCTTTCAAAATTAAAAAAGAAAAATGAGATGGATGAATCAGATGAAGCAAAAATAATTTTGTTGAATACTGAGAATGATGTTTCGGAAATTGAATACAGAAAACAAGCATAAAAAATTATTTAAATAGAAAGGAGGCAAAATGACAGAAGAACAAATAATAGCAAATCGGTTTGGACGCTTCGGAAAAAAAGAAGTAAAGCAATCCACATCCAATTTGGCGGTAATGTACACAAGGGTTTCCGGCAAAGGGCAGTTTGATAAAAATGAGTCTCTAGAAACTCAACGCAAATCGATTGAGGAATATGCCAAGCGCAATAATCTAACAATTGTTTCAGCGTTTGGTGATACTTATGAAAGTGCTAAAACCGATGCACGGAAAGAGTTTCAACGAATGCTAAGTTTTGTAAATACAAGCAAAGGGAAAATAAGTACCATCTTGGTTTATAAAATGACTCGCTTTAGCAGAACAGGAGGCAAAGCTATTTCCATTGCTGATGAACTAAGAGAAAAACATGGGGTTCATATTAAAGCAGTAACAGAACCAATCGACACATCAAATCCAAACGGAGTTCTGTTTCATGATATGCAATTGTTATTTGGGCGGTGGGATAACGAACAACGAAAGCAAGTCGCAATGGCAGGAATGAAAGCCAAATTTGAAAAAGGAATTTGGGTTGTGAAACCACCACAGGGCTATGATATTGTTAGAACAAGTGGTGAACGTAAAATTGTAGTGAATGCAGATGGAAAGAAAATTAAAAAAGCATGGGAATGGAAACTCATGGGCATGAAGAATGAAGAAATTATTTCGAAGCTTCAGTCTATCGGAGTAAAAATGTACAAACAACAATTGCATAAAATTTTTATTAATCCATTTTATTGCGGATTAGTTTCGCATGGAATGTTGAATGGAAAAGTAGTTGAAGGAGTACATGAAAAAATGATTTCTAAAGAAACCTTTATGAAAGTGAATGAGGTAATTTCATCTTCAACTAAATTCGGAGTGCCTCATAAAGCAGAGGATGTAAATATTCCATTAAAGGTTTTCATTAAATGCTCGGATTGTAATCAGCCCTTTACAGGCTACATTGTAAAGAAGAAGAACTTGTACTACTACAAATGCAGAACAAACGGCTGTAAGTGCAATAAAAGCGCGAAAGAAATGCACCGTTTGTTTTCAGAGGAACTTGAGAAATACGAAGTAAAACCTGATTTAAGCGAAGCGATCAAAATTGAATTGGAAAGCACCTACCATGAACTGAATAAAGACTCCGTTGAAAAGGAAGCGATCCTTAAGGCGAGAATTGTCGAACTAACGAAGGATATTGAAACCCTCGAAGAGAAACACTTCATAAAAGAGGAGATGCCCAAGGAAACCTACGAACGTTTTAGAGTAAAATACACTAAGGAATTTGATAAAATCCGAAAGGAAATGGCTACTTGTGGGATTTCCATTTCGAACCTAAAAGAAATGACAAATGAAGCTGTAATTCTTTGCCGAAACCTGCGCCAACTGTGGCAAGATGGCGGTATTGCAATGAAAGAAGGATTGCAAAACTTACTCTTTCCTAACGGTTTGGTATATGACAAGAAAAACGGGGCATTTCGAACCTCTGAAATCAACTTTATAATTGCACAAATCGCCCGACACACGGGCGATTTGGCTTTAATAAAAAAGGGACTTAGTTCTCTTTTTGAGCCTAAGTCCCTCTCAGCGGAGAGAGAGGGATTCGAACCCTCGTTACCTTGCGGTAAACACGCTTTCCAAGCGTGCTCGATCGGCCACTCTGACACCTCTCCGATTTTTAAAGAATGCAAATGTAATTATTTTTTTGACTATAGAATTATAACAAAAAAGCACCCGCCAATTGACGGATGCTTTTTATATTTTTATGAAATAAAAATCTTATTTTATTATTTCTAATTTTTTAGTTAAAAAACTACCGTTAGCTTTTAATTGGTAAAAATACATACCAGAAGCTAAATTGATTGATTCAACAGTTACTTTGTATGAACCTGATGTTTGCTCATCAAATTTTTTCTCAAATACTTTTCTTCCAGCTTGATCGTAAACAATTACAGCTACATTTTTAGAATCTCTTTGTAAAGAATATTCAATTGTAGCTTTATCAACTGCTGGATTAGGGTATGTTGTAAGTTTCATTCCATTGAAAAATTCGTCAACACCTGTTGCATCACATAATACTGGGAACATAGCAATATCTAAATCTAAGCCTCCAGAACCTAAATCTGGAGCAGCAGCAGGCGAAAACAACTGATCAGATACATACCAGTTAGAACCTATTTTATGCCATGTAAAATCTAAATTTTGAGCATCGCCAATTTGGTCGCTTACCAAACCTACTGTATCTCCAGCAGCTAAAGTTGTTACATCCATAACTAAAGCCATATCACCTAAGAATGTAGCTGGAGTAGGAAAAGGAACGTAATTCATACCTAATGTATCAATATCTGAAAACAAAAGATCTGCTGTACATTTTGGAGCACCTGAAGCTGGTCCAGGCCAATTGTTCGTAGATGAATTAAATGTACCACTACCGTTTGTGTTACGTGATCTGTTTGCTACTACATCATAACCAGTAATAACCACTTTTGAAGTAGCAGAACTACCAGCATCACTCTCTTGTCCGCCAAACCATAATAATGCTCCTTGCACTTTAATAGGAGTAGCATTTAAATTTGAATATCCTTGAGCAACGATTCTTAATTGGTTTACACTTACGTTATTACCAAACACATATCCACCACCAGTATAACCAAATATTACCGCTTGACCGCTAATACTAGCAAATTCAGGTAAAAAATCAGTAAAATTTGCCCAGCCTGCTGTATCAGGACAAGCAATACGATCTGCAGGGATAACGTGATTAATAGTTTTAGTTTGTAATACGTGAGCATTACCAGACTCAGAATTTTGAGCATTAGCAGCAAATGTGAACAAAGCTGCACTTGCTAATAAGTAGATTTTTTTCATTTTTTGTGTATTAAATAAATTTTGGTTAGTATTATTTTTTTTATTTGACCCCTCAAAAATAGTTTATTATTTATTCAAAAACAATAGTTCATAAAAGATTTAAAATAAGAAAGGCTATCTTATCTTTTATCTGTTTTTAAAATAAAATTAACATCTACCATTTAAACCAAATTTACGGGTAAAATCAAGGTGTTCTAATTGAATAAAATTAAGCCATCTCCACCTCGGCATAGCTTTCAATTGGTGGGCAAGCACAAATTAAGTTCCTGTCTCCGTGAGCATTATCTACTCTTGCAACACTTGGCCAAAATTTAGATTCTTTTACCCATTTTAAAGGATAAACTGCTTTTTCACGTGAATAAGAATGTTTCCAATCGCTTGTTATAACAGATTTTGCTGTATGCGGTGCATTTTTAATAACATTATCCGTTTTATCGGCTTTGCCATTAATAATTTCATCAATTTCTTTTTTGATGGCAATCATAGCTGAACAAAATTTATCCAATTCTTCTTTACTTTCACTTTCTGTGGGTTCTACCATTAGTGTATCATGAACAGGAAAAGCAACTGTTGGTGCATGAAAACCGTAATCCATCAATCGTTTGGCAATATCCCCAACTTCTACTCCTGCTTCACGTTTAAATGATACGCAATCTAAAATCATTTCGTGTGCACATCGTCCGTTTTTTCCACTATATAATGTTTGGTAATGTCCTGCCAATACTTCTTTAATGTAATTTGCATTTAATATTGCCATTTTTGTAGCTTCCGTTACTCCTTCGCCACCAAGCATTTTAATATATCCGTAAGAAATTAATAAAATTAAAGCGCTACCGTAAGGAGCGGCTGAAACTGCGGTAATACCTTTTTCTCCGCCTGTTTTTATTAAACTATGTGATGGTAAAAATGGAGCTAATTGTTTTGCAACTCCAATTGGTCCCATGCCGGGTCCACCTCCACCATGCGGAATGGCAAATGTTTTATGTAAATTCAAATGGCAAACATCAGCACCAATATTTCCCGGACTTGTTAAACCAACCTGTGCATTCATATTAGCTCCATCCATATAAACTTGCCCTCCATTTTCATGAATGATATTTGTGATTTCGATAATACTTTCTTCATAAACACCATGTGTACTTGGGTAAGTAACCATCAAACATGCTAAATTATCTTTGTGCTGAATCGCTTTTTCGCGCATATCATTTACATCAATATTTCCTTTTTCATCACATTTCACTAAAACTATTTTCATTCCGCACATGGCTGCACTCGCAGGATTAGTACCATGCGCTGAAGTTGGAATTAAAGCAATGTTTCTATGAGCATCCCCTCTGGACTTATGGTATGCTTGAATAACTAACAATCCAGCATATTCGCCTTGAGCACCTGAATTTGGCTGAAAACTCATCTTAGCAAAACCAGTAATTTCGCTCAATGAATTATCTAAATCTACTATCACCTCTTGGTATCCTGCAGCTTGTTCAACCGGAACAAAAGGATGAATATTTGCAAACTCATTCCACGTTAATGGAATCAATTCTGATGCAGCATTTAGTTTCATAGTACATGAACCTAATGAAATCATAGAATGCGTTAAGGATAAATCTTTATTTTCCAAACGCTTGATATAACGCATCATTTCTGATTCGGAATGGTATGAATTAAAAACAGGATGAGAAAGGATTGCTGATTTGCGAATGTTAATTGTTGGTTTTAAAGCAAAAATAGTTTCTTGAGTAAGCTTTGTGGCAGACTTGTTAGCTGCTTTTGCAAACACTTCAATAATCGCATTTACATCATCAGCATTGGTTGTTTGGTCAATAGAAATACTAATTGCATTATCAATATAACGGAAATTTATTTCAGCAGCTTCTGCTAATGCTTTTATTTTTACATTGTCGGTATCGGTAATTTTAATGGTATCGAAATAATTTTCGTTTTCAATTTTGTATCCTAATTTTTTTAGCTCGTTTGCTAATGCTACTGCTGATATGTGAACTTGTTGAGCAATTCCTTTCATCCCTTCTGGACCATGATAAACTGCATACATACTTGCCATAATAGCTAGTAATGCTTGCGCTGTACAAATGTTGGATGTTGCTTTGTCTCTCCGAATGTGTTGTTCACGTGTTTGTAATGCCATACGCAATGCAGGATTTCCATCCGCATCTACCGACACGCCAATGATTCGTCCTGGTAAAATACGTTTGTATTCTTCTCTACAAGCAAAAAATGCTGCATGAGGTCCGCCATATCCCATCGGCACTCCAAAGCGTTGTGTATTACCAACAACCACATCAGCTCCCCACTCACCTGGAGGAGTTAATAAAACAAGGCTCAATACATCTGCTGAAACAGCTATTGCTGTCGCATTTGTTTTTGCATTTTTCACAAAATCAGTATAGTTGTTTACCACACCATCAATGGTTGGGTATTGAAGCAAAGCGCCATAAACATTAGCGTCAAGCTTAGCCGATTTCCAATCACCAATCACTAATTCTATTCCCATTGGTGTTGAGCGTGTTTTTAATAAATCAATCGTTTGAGGATAACATTCATTAGAAACAAAAAATTTGTTTGCTCCATTTTTTACTTGCTCTTTGTTACGATTATTAAACAACATCGACATTGCTTCTGCGGCTGCAGTGGCTTCATCTAACAAAGATGCATTGGCAATTTCCATTCCTGTTAAATCCATAACCATAGTTTGGAAATTTAAAAGTGCTTCTAAACGTCCTTGTGCAATTTCTGCTTGGTAAGGTGTATAAGCAGTGTACCAACCTGGGTTTTCTAAAATATTTCGTTGAATTACTGGAGGCATAATGGTATTGTAATACCCTAAGCCGATATAAGTTTTAAATACTGTATTTTTTGCTGCTATCGAACGTAGATGTTTATGATATTCATATTCCGACAAGCCTTTTGGCAGATTCAATGGCTTCTTCAGTCGTATATTCGAAGGAATAGTTTGGTCAATTAATTCTTCCACAGATTTTGCTCCTATTTTGGCAAGCATTGCTGTTACATCGTTTGCTCGTGGACCATTATGACGGTTCACAAATTTGTCGGTAGTAATCATTTATTTAAGTTTTAAAAAAGGAATGCAAATATAATGAATATAGAGTTTTATCGCCCTCAAATTATTAACATTGCACAAACAAAAAAAAGCTGCCCAATTTAAGAATTACCCAGAATTAGATTCCTCATTTATTTTAGACTGAAAAAGTAATTTTTTTTCCGTAGTTTTGATAAAAACTAAGATTTATGCGCTTTTTTATAGTATCATTTATTCTATTTTATTTTACAACCAATTGCTTTTCGCAACAAAAATACAAAGACACTATTTTGCTTTTGAATGGCAATACTATCATTTCAACCATTGTAGATACTACCAAAGATGTGATAATTGTAAAAAATCCTAAAAAACCTGAAAAACGACTAATCATTGATAATGATAGAATTTTTTCAATAAAAAGCGATTCTGGAGAGGTAATGGTTTATACTTACGATTCTTTGATTGGAAATGAATTTACAATTGAGGAAATGAAATACTTTATGAAAGGAGAACAAGATGCTCAAAAAGGATATAAAGCAAGAGGCGGATTTTATGGAAACATGGTTTTGAGTGTCGCTGCGGGAGCAACAGGAAGTTTTTTGTCTCCAGTTGTTCCTTTTGTTTTTGCTGCACTTGTTGGAATACCTAAAATAAAAATAAAACACTCAACAGTTACTGATCTAAATGATTTAAAACAAGAATCCTACCTTATGGGATACGAAAAAGTAGCTCGTAAAAAAAGCAAAATACGCTCATTGATGGGTGGAGGGATTGGTTTAGTTGTAGGGCTTGGAACTTTTGGTGTTTTAAAAGCTACTGGAAATGAAATTAAATAATCTCATTTATTTAAACTTATTGTACCTGTTTAATTTTCTAAAAATAAACCCCGAAATATGAAGGGAGTCAAAATGACATGTAAAAAATTTAATAAAATTTAAACAGACTCTTATTGTAATGAAAAAACTTTTCGATTTTTTTTCATTTGGGAATTTTATTGTTTCCCTCGGAGCATTTTTTTTGGTTTTTAGTACTTCTATTCAATTAAGGCTAAGTACTCCATTGCATTATGGGTTTCTTATTTTTTTTTCAACACTTTTTATTTATAATATTCAGCGTGTATTTTACAAAAAAGAAAAAAAAAATTATTTAAATTCAAGTAGAAGGAAATGGATTTTTAATAATCAAGCTTCTATTAAAGGCTTATCAATTTTTGGTTTATTGGGTGTTTTTACTACTGCGTTCTTTGTTGAGCTAAAATTTTTTATCTATTTAATCCCATTATGCCTAATTTCTTTAGCGTATTTTTTACCTGCAATTAATTTAAGAAAAATAGCACTAGTTAAATTACTCACTTTAGTTCTTGTTTGGACTGCTACTACTTCTGTATTACCTATTTTGTTGAATAATCAGGAATTTACACTTGTACATTTTATACACATATTTTCTCGATTTGCATTTATGATGGCAATTTGCTTACCTTTTGACTTAAGAGATTTACAAATTGATGCATCACAAAATATCAAAACAATTCCGCATATAATTGGTGAACGAAAAACTAAATTATTAGCTATTAGCTTTATTTTAATTTATGGATGTATTAATTCCATTGAATTCTACCTAAATACTATCAATAGTAATGAATGGTACTGTTTGATGTTGGTGTTTATTGTTTCTTTTTTGCTTTTAACAAACAGTAATAGCAAACGAAATGAATATTATTACGTAGTAGCAATTGATAGCCTAATGATTTTAGAAGGAATATTATTGTTATTAAACAGCTTTTGCAAGTGAAAAAGAGAAGATTGTGCCCACTCCTTCAGTACTCATAACATTGATTGATTGATTATGCGCTTCTATTGTATGTTTTACGATAGCCAAACCTAAACCGGTTCCTCCAATATCTCTTGAACGACTTTTATCAACCCTGTAAAACCTTTCGAACAAGCGAGGAAGATGCTCTTCTCCTATTCCAATACCATTATCAGCAATTTCAATAGAAACATTTTCTCCAACATCATAAAATCTAATTTTTGTTTCTCCATATTCCTTTCCATACTTAATTGAGTTCACAACTAAATTTACAATCACTTGTCTGATTCTAAATCTATCAGCATTTACAAAAATTTGTTTTTCTTCTTCAACAGTTAGCATTATACCTTTTGAGGTTGCTTTCATTTCTTGTGCCTCAATAACATCTTTTACCAAAATCACAATATCAAATTTTTCTGGTTCTAGTTGTAGCTCTCCTGTTTCTAGTTGCGATATTGCTTCTAAGTCGTCAACAATAGTAATCATCCTATCAATACTTTTTTCGGTACGCTGCAAAAAATTACGATTTATTGATTGGTCTTCCAAACCTCCGTCTAACAGTGTTAAAATGTACCCTTGAATATTAAATATTGGCGTTTTTAATTCATGCGAAACGTTTCCTAAGAATTCTTTTCGATAAACCTCTAGTTTTTTTAAGCGTTCAATCTCATTTTTCCTTTCTTCTGCCCAAGCAAATATTTGGTGATTTAGGTTTTCTATTTCGTTTGAAGATTTTTTTGCTGCAACAAAATTACTATTCCCTTGAAGACGATAATTATCCACTGTTTCTGTAAGCCAATTTATTTTTTTTATTATTAACCATTCAATAAAAAATAAAAAAATTAACAACCCAAAAAAAGACACTCCGAATACAATTATAAAATTTGAAAAGAAGAAAAGTTCAGAAACAAAAAGATATAAAACAGCTGCTGCAATAGCAATAAAAAATGCTATAACTAAAAGAGTTATCCTTAAGGATATGTTTTTCATTCAGGCACTAAAATACTAAAATTCAAATTTATAGCCTATGCCTTTTACGGTTTTAATATATTCTTCGCCCAATTTTTCGCGAAGCTTGCGAATATGAACATCAATTGTTCTGTCGCCAACAATAACTTCTCCTCCCCAAACTCTTTCTAATATGACTTCACGAGTAAACACTTTACCTGGTTTAGAAGCCAACAATGCTAACAGTTCAAACTCCTTTTTGGGCAACGTAACCTCATCTCCATCTTTAACAATTAAATATCGTTCTCTATCTATTTTAATACCGCCCATTTCTATTTTTTCTTCCACAGCGATATCTCCTGCAACTCTTCTTCTTAAAAGGGCTTTTATTCTACTTACTAAAACCCTTGGTTTAATAGGTTTGTTTATATAATCATCAGCACCAACTTCAAAACCCGCTATCTGAGAATAATCTTCATTCCTTGCCGTTAAAAAAGCGATCATAACATCCTTCAATTCTGGTGTTTCCCTAATTTCTCTACATGTTTCTATTCCATCCATATTTGGCATCATTACATCCAAAATAATCACACTTGGAAATTCTTTTTTTGCCACTTTAATTGCCTCAACACCATTGCTTGCGGTATATACTTTGAATCCTTCCTTTTTAAGATTATATCCTAAAAATTCTAAAATATCCTCTTCATCGTCAACTAGTAATATTTTGTAATCGCTATTGTTCATAATTTTTGCAAGTAATATGTGTAAAGGTCATTAAATACTATCTGTTCTATATTAATAGAGTATTATCTTATTATTAATAAAAAAAACCTAAATATCAATACTCAATAACATTTTAGACAAAAATAGTAATTTATAAGCTTATAGATATTTAATCTCAACCAAAACCTTTTTTTATAACTATTTAATAATCAAACACGTAAAAGCACAATAAATGCTTTGGCACAGCGTTTGAATGTTATATATCACTAAATTAATAGCCATGAAAAAGATTCTTTTTATATCGTCATCAATAGCATTAACTGCTGTTTTTGTAATGTCGTTTAAAGGCGAACAATCATTACCTCAAATTGATTTGAATGATGTATCACCTAAAGAATTGCCAATGATGAATAACAACGCATTTAAAAGAGGTGAAGTTTTAACCTTTAGAATGCACTACGGAATAATTGATGCTGGAATTGCTTCGTTGGGTGTTACCGAAGATGTTAAAGAAATTGGAGGACGTAAAACATTTCATGTTGTTGGACTCGGTTCTTCTAGAGGCGCATTCGATTTTTTTTATAAAGTACGCGATCGTTATGAAACATTTATTGACGAGCAAGCAATGGTTCCTTGGCTTTTTGTAAGACGAGTAAATGAAGGCGGATATAAAATTAACCAGGATTATTTTTTCAATCATTACAGCCAAAAAGTAAATGTTGGCGATGGTGAAGTTTTTGACATAGAAGCAAACATGCAAGATATGTTATCTGCTTTTTATCATGCACGAAATTTAGATTTATCAAATGCTAAACCAGGCGAAACTTATGCATTAAATTGTTTTATGGACAAAGAAGTTTGGCCTCTAAAAATTAAATTTATATGCAAAGAAAATATCAAAACGGATTTAGGAACTTTTAGATGTTTAAAATTTAGACCAATCGTTCAAAAAGGAAGAGTATTTAAAAATGAAGAAGATTTGAATATTTGGATTACCGATGATAAAAACCATATTCCTGTTTTAGGTCAAGCAGATGTTTTAGTTGGTTCAATAAAAGCAGAATTAAAAAGCTATTCAGGGCTTGCAAATCCTGTATCAAAAATAAAATAAACAACATCCTCAAACAAAAAAAGGATTCACAGTGTGAATCCTTTTTTTGTTTTTTTATAAAATATAGTTATTCTGTTAAATCAAAATCATCTAAAAATTTTGTTGTATAATCCCCTTTGATAAATCGCTCATCTTTCATTAAACGTAAATGAAATGGGATGGTAGTTTTTACCCCTTCAATCACATATTCACTCAATGCACGGTGCATTTTAGCAATGGCTTCTTCGCGAGTTTGAGCTACCGTAATTAATTTAGCAACCATACTATCGTAATTTGGAGGAATAGTATAACCTGCGTAAATATGCGAATCTACTCTAATTCCGTGTCCACCTGGTGTGTGTAGATTGGTAATTTTACCTGGCGAAGGGCGAAAATTATTAAATGGATCTTCTGCATTTATTCGACACTCAATTGCATGTAATTGAGGAAAATAATTTTTTCCTGAAATTGGGACACCTGCAGCAACTAAAATTTGTTCACGTATTAAATCATAGTCAATCACCTCTTCAGTAATAGGATGCTCCACCTGAATACGTGTGTTCATTTCCATAAAATAGAAATTGCGATGTTTGTCAACTAAAAATTCAACCGTTCCTACTCCTTCGTATTTTACTGCTAATGCTGCTTTAATAGCTGCTTCACCCATCCGTTCTCTTAATTCATCCGTCATAAATGGAGAAGGGGTTTCTTCCATTAATTTTTGATGGCGTCTTTGAACAGAGCAATCACGTTCAGATAAATGGCAAGCTTTTCCGTATTGGTCGCCCACAACTTGAATTTCAATATGTCTTGGCTCCTCAATATATTTTTCCATGTACATTGCTCCATTGCCAAATGCGTTTTCCGCTTCCTTAAATGCAGACTCATATAAGTCAGCCATTTCTTCTTCCTTCCAAACTATTCGCATTCCTTTTCCTCCACCGCCAGCAGTTGCTTTTATCATTACAGGATACCCAACCTTTGGGGCTAATTCTATTGCCTGTTGCACACTTTCCAACAAACCCTCTGAACCAGGCACACAAGGAACGCCTGCGGCTATCATTGTGGCTTTAGCAGTAGCTTTATCTCCCATCTGTCCAATCATTTCAGGCGATGCTCCAATAAATTTTATATTATGTTCTTGACAAATTTTTGAAAATTTTGCGTTTTCTGAAAGAAAACCATAACCTGGGTGAATTGCATCAGCATTAGTAATTTCAGCAGCAGAAATAATACTTGGAATATTTAAATAAGATTCTTTGCTTGGAGGAGGTCCAATACAAACTGCTTCGTCTGCAAATCGAACATGTAAAGAATCTTTATCGGCAGTGGAATAAACAGCAACGGTTTTAATTCCCATTTCTTTACATGTACGAATTATACGCAATGCAATTTCTCCCCTATTTGCTATTAATATTTTTTTAAACATATCTTTTGAATTAGCTAATTAGCTAATTAAATTATCAGCTAATTGTGTTATATAAATTAACTAGGATCTACTAAAAACAATGGTTGATCGTACTCAACAGGCGAAGCATCATTAACCAAAACTTTCACAATTTTTCCTTTTACATCTGACTCAATTTCGTTAAACAACTTCATTGCTTCAATAATACAAACTGGTTTTCCAACGGCAATTTCATCGCCTACATTAGCAAATGCTGGTTTATCTGGTGATGATGAACGATAGAATGTACCTATCATTGGAGATTTAATTGTAAGCAATTTTGACTCATCAATTCCATCTTTTGGTGTTTCAGGAGTTTTTGCTACTGGTGCTGCTTGTTGCTGAACTACAGGTGCTGCGTGCATCACAGGCTGTGCTACTGGAGCTGCAACTGTTTGAACAACCACCTGTTCTTTGCTTTTTCCTGCTGGAGTTTTTATAACAATTTTCACATCTTTTGTTTCCAACTCTACTTCGCTTACGCCAGATTTAGAAACAAATTTGATTAAGTCTTGGATTTCATTCAATTTCATCTGCTATATGTTTTTTTAGATTAATATTCGGTTATCTGTTTTTTCTTAATTCCTTTTAACTTTTTTCATTTACTATCATATGCCCATTTTAAATATATGCTTCCCCAAGTAAATCCAGCACCAAAAGTAGAGATGATTATATTGTCTCCTTTTTTCATTTGCTTTTCATAATCCCATAAACACAAAGGAATGGTGCCCGCAGTAGTGTTACCATATTTTTGGATATTTAACATTACTTTTTCGGAAGACAAACCCATTCTATCTGCTGTTGCATCAATAATACGTTTGTTTGCTTGATGAGGAACTAACCAAGCAACATCATCTGATGTCAAATTATTTTTTTCCATTATTTCTGCTGAAACATCTGCCATCCCAACAACTGCTCTTTTAAAAACAGGTTGTCCATCTTGAAAAACATAGTGTTCTCTAGCATCCACAGTTTCATGCGATGGCGGTTTAACAGAACCTCCAGCTTTTTGATGCAGATATTGCCTCCCAGAGCCATCTGCTTTCAATATAGAATCCTGAATTCCTAGTCCACCTGTGGTTGGTTCAAGCAAAACAGCTCCTGCTCCATCGCCAAAAATAATACACGTTGAACGATCAGTATAATCAAGTATTGCCGACATTTTATCTGCTCCAACAACAATAACTTTTTTATATTTACCTGTTTCAATAAATTGTGCACCAGTAACCAAAGAATAAACAAAGCCAGAACAAGCTGCATTTACATCATATCCCCAAGCATTTGTAGCTCCTACTTTATCGCATACTACATTTGATGTGGATGGAAAAACATAATCAGGTGTAACCGTACCAACAATAATCATATCAATATCTAAAGCTGAGATGCCACGTTTTTTTAGCAACTCTTCAATTGCTTTTACGCACATATCGGATGTTCCCAAGCCTTCTCCTTTCAATATTCTTCTTTCTTTTATACCTGTTCTGGTTTCAATCCATTCGCTGGTTGTTGGAACTAATTTTTCCAATTCTGTATTTGAAAGTATATAATCAGGTACATAACCAGAAACAGCTGTTATTGCGGCAGTAATTTTTGTCATTAGTTAAATACTTTTTTAATTTTTTCGGCAAGATTTGCTTCTACTACTTCTTTAGAAAGCAATATCATATTTTTTACGGCAATATCATTTGATATTCCATGCCCTATCATCACAGTAGAATTAATTCCTAATACTGGTGTTCCTCCATAATTCTCATAATTAAAACGGTCGAAAAATTCATCTTTAATTCCTCGCTTTTTAATCATGGTATAAAATGCTTCTGCTTCCTTCAATACAACATTCCCGGTAAATCCATCACAAACAATCACATCAACAGAATCGCTAAATAAATCGCGACCTTCAACATTTCCAATAAAATTAAAATCTTTGGTATCCTTCATCAAAGCGTGTGTTGCTTGAGAAACTAAGTTTCCTTTTTCTGGTTCTTCTCCAATGTTTAATAAACCAACTTTAGGATTTTTTATATTGTAAACGTGCTCTGCATACAACGAACCTAATACTGCAAACTGATACAATACATCAGGTTTACAATCAGCATTTGTTCCAACATCTAAGATTAAACCAACACCACCGTTAGGTTTTGGCATAACTGATGTGATACATGGACGAATAACTCCTGGTACTACTTTTACTGTGAACATAGAACCAACGAGCATTGCTCCTGTGTTTCCGTTACTTGCAAAAGCATTAATTTTTCCTTCTTTTAAAAGATGAAACCCAAAACTAATACTAGAGTTGGGTTTTTGAGAAAATGCTTTGGTTGGGTGTTCACCCATTCCGATTATATCGGGAGCATGAACAATATCAAAACATGAAGCATCAACATGGTGCTTTGATAGTCCCGCCATAATTTGTTCATTATCGCCAATTAAAACTAAACGAACATCTTTGGGTAATTCATTATAAGCCATTATTGCTCCTGATATTGTTGCATCAGGTGCAAAATCACCGCCCATAATATCTATACCTACCTTCATAAATTTTGATTGGTTATTACTATTTGATTAAAGGTTTCGGCTGCTGCTTATGCAGACGCTTTTTCCATTACTACTTTTCCTTTGTAGTAAAGTTTTCCTTCAAACCAATGTGCTCTGTGGTATAAATGAGGCTGACCAGTTGCAGGACAAATAGCTAATGTTGAAGCAGTAGCTTTATCATGACCTCTACGGCTATCTCTTCTTGCTCTTGATAATTTTCGCTTAGGATGTGGCATTTTATTGTTTATTTAATTGTTAGTATTTTAATTTAATTTTATGTTTTTTAATCCGTCCCAACGTGGGTCGTTTGTTTCTTCTGTTGGTTTATCAGTTAAAAATTGACTTATTTTTTTTAGCATTAATTTGTCGCAAGTGCTTTCTCCTTTTTCATTATCTGGATGTACACGCTTTAAAGGAATAGACAACATTATGTACTCGTAAATAAATTGACTTAAATCAAGTTCGTGTTCATTAGCAGCAATGCTAATAATATCATCATCTTCATCACCTACTTCATGCCCGCCAACTTTTACAATAAGTCGATAATCTCCACTTATTGGCAAATCAAAATCTACTGAACATAAATCGCAATTTACTTTAACTGTTCCACTTACATTAAACTCTAAAACCATCATTGTTGATTGTTTTATTAATGTGAGTGTTATTTTAATTTTTCCTTGTTTTATTTCTGAATAATCAAGGTGTTCAAAGAACTTATCATTTACTAAAAACTCGAATTCATGTTGTCCTAAATTCAGCCCTACAAATTGTACAATATATTCTCTCCCAACAGACATGTTTCTATTTTTTTCGAAAGCCTGCAAAGGTATAAATTTTTGGGTTACTGCAAAATCTAATTATTATTTTTTGAGGAGAAAAGTCGTTTTTTCGATAAAAATGCTGTTTTTAACGATAATTTTTGAGGAAAAATGATTTTTTTAAGTAAAAATTAAGATTTTATCCCATTTCATTGGCAAGTTGCCTTATCTCGTTTCTTCCTAATTTTTTTAATAATCGAAGGTGAGATTTGAATGCTTCCCATACGTTAGGATAAGACAAATAGGGCACACCAAATTCTTTGGCTGTTTGAGCAACTATGGGTGCTATTTTAGGATAATGCACATGGCAAATACGCGGGAACAGATGGTGTATTGCTTGGTAATTTAATCCACCAACATAAAAAGTGACTAGCCAGTTTCCTGCAGCAAAATCAGCAGTTGTTTGGAGTTGATGAATTGCCCACTCTGTATCAATATTCCCTTTTTCATCTGGCATAGGAAATTGAGTATTTTCAACTACATGTGCCAACTGAAAAGTAACACTCAGAATTATTCCTGCAACACCATGCATTAATAAAAAACCTAAAATGGTGTACCACCAAGGTATATCCAAGATAATTATTGGAAGAACCAAAATGTATACATAATAAAACACTTTAAAGGCAATCATTTCAATAAATTTTTTTATTCTATCTCTTTTTATGTCTTTGTTTTGCCCTTCTCTAATATAACGTTCGTATTGAAGAAAATCTTTGGCAACTATCCAATAAAGCGTCATTAATGAATAAAAGAAAAACGCATAAACTACCTGATATTTTTGAATTTTATTATGTTTGCCACTAGGAGCAAATCTCATTCCTCCTTTATCATCAATGTCTTCGTCATGATCATAAATATTTGTATATGTATGATGAAGAACATTATGTTGTGTTTTCCAATTGTTTACATCTGCACCAACTAAACTAACGGTATAACCCATCATCCTATTAATAAAATTACTAGAAGAATAAGCACCATGATTCGCATCGTGCATTACACTCATTCCAATGCCTGCCAAACCTAAACCAATCAAAAACCAACAAAGCCAAAACATCCAGCCTGTTGCTACGCCAGAAACAATAAATGCATAGGGAACAAAATGGAGAGCAAGCATAAAAACAGACTTAAAAACCATTGCTCCATTCGCGTGTTGTGAAATTTTGTTTTCAATAAAATAACCATCAACTCGCTGTTTTAACACATTGAAAAACTGTGTTTTATCCTTATTAATGAATTTTATTTTGGGTTTCATAGTGTTTGTTTAATGTGCAATTATAATCATTTTTCTGCTATTAAAATGTGCTGTTTCGACCAAGCTTAGTATTTGATAGCTATAAATTAGGATCCATACGTCTATAATATACAAGCATGGTTACAATAAAAAATAATGATAATATGATGCTAAAGTAATTAGTATCATTTATAAAAACAAAAATCATTTCTTTTAAAAAAAAAGTAATAATAAATAATCGTACTCCCCATTGTTTCATAAACCAAACGCCAATGAAAGAGATAAACATACTCGCTCTTATCGCTCCTAATAATGCTGGCATCCAGTCATTTATTTTTTTTACAGAGGGAGCAAAAACGCCTGGCAAACTTATTACAACCCAAATAAAACCAATGATACAAACAACGGTAAGTATTTTTGAACGTTTTATTTGAACTCCTTGCATGTTTATTATGATTGTTTAATTTGCTCTTATTGCTTCAACGGGGTCCAATTGCGATGCAGTATAGGCAGGAACAAAGCCAGAAACCACACCTATTAATATAGAGATGGTAAACCCTAAAATTACATTGGATTTTGATAATATTATTTCCATCCCGAATGAATCGCCTACAACTACGGTTAAAACAAAAACGATGAGTAAGCCAATAAATCCACCAATAGTAGAAAGAAAAATTGACTCAAACATAAATTGTAAAAGAATAAAATAATTTTTTGCGCCTAATGATTTTTGAATGCCAATAATATTGGTTCGTTCTTTTACAGAAACAAACATAATATTTGCAATTCCAAATCCACCAACTAAAATTGAAAAGCCACCAATAATCCATCCTGCAACACCAACAATATCAAATAAGCTGTCGAATTGATTGGAAATTAAACTTGTTTGATTCAGTGCAAAATCTTCTTCCTGTAATGGTTTTATTTGCCTTATAGAACGCATAAGTCCGGTTAATTCACTTATTAAATCATCATTGGTGATTCCTGGCTTAGCTCTTACCATAATTTGTGGCTCTAGGCTTTCATCTCTAATATCAACCAAACTTCTAGCGTAATTCACAGGAACAAGCACTTGTGTATCGGGGCTGCCACCTAAAATACTTTCACCTTCTTTTTTGAAAATTCCAATTACAGTAACCTTTGCTCCATTTACTTTTATTGTTTGTCCCAATCCGTTCTGATTTGGAAACAATGCTTTGGCAAGCACATCGCCAATAACAGCAACTGGTCTGCCAGCCGATGATTCAATATCTGTGAAATAGCGCCCTTCAGCAATTTCAAAATTTTTAACCAAATCATATTGATGCGATGCCATTACAATGGTAACATTTTCGATGCTACTACTTTGGTATTTTACCGTAATACGTGCAGTTGCAACAAAAGCAGCCGATTGAGCACCATCACATTTTCTGAGAACTTCATCTAATTCAGTATAGTCGGCTAAAGGTCGGTTCATGTATTTCCACCAAGGATAATCGGGTCCAAATGTCCAAGGCCACTTTTCAATAAACACTACATCATCGCCTAAACTTTTTACACTTTTTCGTAAATTTTGCTCTAATGAATCGAGAACAGTAAAAACAAATATTATGGCAAAAATACCAATGGTGATCCCCAAAAGAGAAAGAATAGTACGTAATTTATTCGCTACTAAAGCGTGCAATGCAAATAAAAAACTTTCTTTGAAAAGACCTAAAAAAATCATCTTTTTACAATAACTATTGAAAACAAATGTACCGTTTTTTTAAAGAAAAAACGTGAATAAAAAAATATCTTATTTTTATTTTAGAATTACCGTTATTAACAAAAAAAACTTTTATCAACAAATTGATTTTACTGCATTTACGCCCATAAAAATTAATACTTTTGTAAGAGAAATTTCAGAAAAATTATGAGCGGTTTGAAAAAAATTAAAAATGCACTTATTTCGGTTTACTACAAAGACAATTTAGAACCTGTAATTCATCAATTAAACGCATTAGGAGTAAAAATATATAGCACAGGAGGAACGCAAGAATTTATCGAAAGTCTTGGAGTATCAGTTGTTCCTGTTGAATCACTTACATCCTATCCTTCTATTTTAGGCGGAAGAGTAAAAACATTGCATCCAAAAATTTTTGGAGGAATATTAAGCAGACGAGAATTGCAAAGCGACATTGCACAACTTGAAGAATTTGAAATTCCTGAAATAGATTTAGTAATTGTTGATTTATATCCTTTCGAAGAAACTGTTGCAAAAGCTTCCGAAAAAGACTCCCTCTCCTTTGGAGAGGGATGGGGTGAGGTTATTGAAAAAATCGACATCGGAGGAATTTCTTTAATTCGTGCAGCAGCTAAAAATTTTAAAGATGTAATAATTGTTCCATCAAAAAATGAATATACGTTTTTACACGACACCATTTTAGTTTCACAAAAAGGCGAATCAACATTAGCCGACCGCAAAAAGCTTGCAGGAAAAGCGTTCAATGTTTCTTCACACTACGATACTGCAATTTTTAATTATTTCAATGGAGAAGAAACTGTTGCTTTTAAGCAATCTGTTCAAGATGCAAATGTTTTACGTTATGGCGAAAACCCTCACCAGAAAGGAGTTTTTTACGGCAATCTGGATGCAATGTTTACAAAATGGAATGGCAAAGAATTGTCATACAACAATTTATTAGATGTGGATGCTGCTGTAAATTTAATTGCAGAATTTACTGCTTCCTCTCCTGAGGAGAGGGCTGGGGAGAGTTCAACTTTTGCAATTTTAAAACACAACAATGCTTGTGGTCTGGCTTCTTGCGATAAACTTGTTGATGCATACAAAGGTGCACTTGCAGGCGACCCCACTAGTGCGTTTGGAGGCGTATTAATCACAAATAAAGAAATTGATTTAGCTACTGCTGAAGAGATGCACAAATTATTTTTCGAAGTAATTATTGCTCCATCCTTTGATGTAAAAGCAATTGAACTTTTAAAAACAAAACCGAATAGAATTATTCTTCAACAAAAAAATGTAAAACTTTCTAACAAATCTTTTCGTACATTGTTGAACGGAGTAATTGAGCAAGACAAAGATTTAAAAACAGAAACGGTAAATGAAATGCAAACCGTTACCAAAGTATCACCAACAAAAGAAGAGTTGAACGATTTAGTATTTGCAAATAAATTAGTGAAGCACACAAAATCAAACACTATTGTACTTGCAAAAAATAATCAGCTACTAGCAAGTGGTGTTGGTCAAACATCTCGTGTGGATGCTTTAACACAAGCAATAGCAAAAGCTAAAAATTTTGGCTTCGACTTAAAAGGAGCGGTAATGGCATCGGATGCATTTTTCCCTTTTCCTGATTGCGTTGAAATTGCACATAAAGCAGGAATCACAGCAATAATACAACCAGGAGGAAGCATAAAAGATAAAGATTCAATTGCATATTGTGATAACAACGGAATAGCAATGGTGATGACAGGAACAAGACATTTTAAACATTAGGCTACGAATACGAATTATTACGAATTACGCATATTTAAACTAATAACCGAACTTATACTTACATCTTAATACTCAATACTAAATATGGGTTTATTTAACTTTTTAACACAAGAAATTGCGATTGACTTAGGAACAGCCAACACGCTTATCATTCATAACGACAAAGTTGTTGTTGACGAACCATCAATTGTTGCGGTGGATAGAATGACAGGAAAAGTAATTGCCGTTGGAAAACAAGCTATGCAAATGCATGGAAAAACACATGAAAACATAAAAACAATTCGTCCGCTAAAAGATGGTGTTATTGCCGATTTCCATGCTGCAGAACACATGATTCGCGGAATGATAAAAATGATTAATCCTGGCAGAAAATTATTTCAACCATCATTGAAAATGGTAATATGTATTCCATCAGGAATTACAGAGGTTGAAAAGCGTGCGGTACGTGATAGTGCTGAACATGCTGGAGGAAAAGAAGTTTACTTAATACATGAACCTATGGCTGCTGCTATTGGTATTGGCATTGACGTAGAAGAACCAATGGGAAATATGATAATTGATATTGGTGGTGGTACTTCTGAAATTGCCGTAATTGCATTGGGTGGAATCGTTTGTGATAAATCAATTCGTATTGCTGGTGATGAATTTACAGCAAACATTGAAGAATACATGCGAAGACAACATAACATTTTAATTGGCGAACGCTCTGCAGAACGCGTAAAAATTGAAGTAGGTGCTGCTATGACAGAAATAGATAATCCTCCACCCGATTATGCCGTGCACGGAAGAGATTTGATGACAGGTATTCCAAAAGAAATTTATGTTTCCTATGTAGAAATTGCACATGCTTTAGATAAATCTATTTCAAAGGTTGAAGAAGCTATTTTAAATGCTTTGGAAATGACTCCACCTGAGTTGTCTGCCGATATTTATCGTACTGGAATTTATTTAGCAGGTGGTGGTTCTATGCTTCGCGGTTTAGATAAACGTATTTCTTTAAAAACAAAATTACCTGTACACATTGCAGAAGATCCTCTTCGTGCTGTTGCTCGCGGAACGGGAATAGCATTGAAAAATGTAGATAAATTCCCTTTCTTGATGAAATAAAATTGGAGAGGTAGAGAGTTGTTGAGTTAAATTGTTGGCTGAATCCAATATTATTAAAATGGAAAATTCAACTAAATATTCAAAAGAAGCAGACGAAATTTTATCATTTTTTGCGAAATCGAGAAAGACATTGCATGATAAAAATTTAAATTCTAATAATTCTAAATTCAACAATTAATTAATTCAACAATTTAAAATAGATGCGAAATTTAATTTTCTTTATTTGGAAGCACAATTTCTTTTTTATGTTCCTAATAATTGAAACGATATGCATTTTATTAATTGTTCAAAATAATTTTTATCAAAAGGCTAGTTTCATAAACTCTTCCAATGCTGTTTCAGCAAACATTAGTCAAACATCTCAATCTATTGAAGATTATTTTTATTTAAAAACAGTCAACGAAAATTTAGCAAAAGAAAATGCAGCGCTTCGTAGTGAGTTAATGGCTTCTAAACTATTAATAGATACATCTTCCTATTCTGTTTATAAAAAAGAATTGCACCAAAAATATATTTATACCGAAGCTAAGGTTGTAAATAATTCTACCAGCAGAAGAAATAATTATCTGACTTTAAACAAAGGAACATTACAAGGAGTAAAAAGAAATATGGCGGTTATTTATAGCAATGGAGTTGTTGGGCAAGTGCAAGAAGTATCTGATAATTTTTGTACTGTTATGTCATTACTTCACAGCAAAACAACTATAAGTGCGAAACTAAAAAAAGATGGTTCTTATGGACCTCTTGTTTGGAATGGAGAAAACTTTGATTATGCAACATTAAACGATATACCTACTCACGTAAAATTAGCAACAGGAGATTCTATTGTTACAAGTGCATACTCATTAACCTTCCCAGAAAACATTATGATAGGAACAGTTGAAAGCTACGAAAGAGAAGCTGGAAAATATTTTTATACTGTTAAAGTAAAACTATCAACAAATTTTAAAAAACTTACACATGTTTATATAGTAACAAATATTTACAGAGAAGAACAACAAACATTGGAAGAAAAAACTGCTAAAGCAAATAAAGAATAAAAGTGATAAACGAAATTATAAGAAATATTATCCGATTTATTTTGCTTGTACTTGTACAAGTTTTAATAATCAAAAACATTGAGCTGGGCAGGTTCATCAATCCTTTTATTTATGTTTTATTCATCATCGTATTGCCTTTTGAAACACCCAAATGGCTTTTGTTATTAAGTGCTTTTATTCTAGGCATTTCAATCGATATGTTTTATGATACCGCTGGAATGCATGCAGCAGCTACTGTTTTTATGGCGTATATCCGCCCTGGTGTATTAAAACTTTTTTCGCCACGCGATGGATATGAATTTGGAACACAACCAACAGTTCAATATTTAGGTATTCCTTGGTTTTTATCTTACTCAGCAATTTTAATTTCTTTACATCATTTGGTTTTATTTTACATTGAAATCTTTAGATTTTCAGAATTTTTTTCTACATTCTTTAGAGTAATTTTGAGTTCCATAACTACCATAATAATTGTAATGGTTATCCAATATTTATTTAATAAAAAAAGCGAACAACAATGAATCAACTAAGTGATAGAAAATGGTTTATTGTTGGAATTTTCATCCTTATTGGTATCATTTATATTGTTCGTTTGTTTTATATTCAAGTTATTGACGATACATATAAACTTGATGCACGAAATCAAGCTTTCCGATACAAAACAGAATATGCCATTAGAGGTTATATATATGATAGAAAAGGAAAACTACTTGTATATAATGAAGCTGCTTATGATTTAATGGTGCTGCCAAAAGAAGTAAAAGATTTAGATACTCTTGACTTTTGTGAATTGCTTGGAATCACAAAAGAAGCTTTCATTAAAAAAATGAAAAAAGCAACACAAGCTCCAAACTCCCCTCGCAGAGAATCTATTTTTGAAAAACAACTTTCGCCAAAAGAATACGCATCACTTCAAGAAAGGTTATATCGTTTTAAAGGCTTTTGGGTGCAAGCACGCACACTTAGAAAATATCCAAAAAAAATTGCAGCACATACGCTTGGCTACATTGGTGAAGTTGATAAAGCTATTGCCGAAAAAAATCCGTACTATAAAGATGGGGATTATATTGGCGTAAGCGGCATTGAAAAAACGTATGAAAAAGTATTACGTGGAAAAAAAGGAATGCGTATCATGATGGTGGATGTTCACAATCGTGAAAAAGGAAGTTATATGGATGGAATTTATGATACCGCTTCTGTTGCCGGATTACCTCTTACAACTACCATTGATGCTGACTTACAAGAATATGGTGAAAAATTAATGCAAAATAAAATCGGCAGCTTAGTAGCAATTGACCCACAAACAGGAGAAATACTTGCCATTGTTACCAGCCCAACATACGACCCCAATTTATTAGTAGGTAGAGCACGCAATAAAAATTTCGGATTACTTTTGCAAGATACCATCGGAAACCCTTTGTTTAATCGTTCTACCATGGCTTCCTATCCTCCAGGCTCCACTTTTAAATTAATTATGAGTTTAATTGGAATGCACGAAGGAGTGCTTACAAAAGATACACGTTACCCTTGCGCAAGAGGCTATCCTCCATTAGGCGGACGACCAAAATGCCACCCACATGCTGCTCCACAAGATTTACACGGTGCTATAGGAACGTCTTGTAATTCTTATTTTTCTTATGTTTTTAAAAGTGTGATTGATGATAAAAAATTTCATGATACTTATAAAGCTTATCAAAATTGGAGAGACATTGCTATGAGTTTTTGTTTGGGAACAAAAACAGGTTCTGACCTTGCAAATGAGTTAAGAGGAAATGTTCCTTCCATAAAATATTACGATAAAGTTTTTGGGAAAGGTGTTTGGAAAGCAAGTACTGTAATCTCTTTAGGTATAGGACAAGCAGAAATGGGGATTACTCCTCTTCAAAATGCAAACCTTGTGGCAATTATTGCAAACAAAGGATGGTATTATACTCCACACATTGTAAAAGCAATTAATGGAAATGAAAACGATACGCTGCTTGATAGATTTAAAGTAAAGCATAACACCATGATAACGGATACCGCAATTTATAATGAAGTTATCAGAGGCATGGCAAAAGTTGTGGAAAGCGGAACGGCTGCCTCTTTAAAAATTGAAGGTATTCCATATTGTGCAAAAACAGGAACAGCTCAAAACCCTCATGGTAAAGACCATTCGGTGTTTGTTTGTTTTGCACCAAAAGACAATCCAAAAATTGCGGTAGGTATTTTAATTGAAAATGCAGGTTTTGGTGCTACTTGGGCAGGACCAATTGCAAGGCTTATGATGGAAAAATATTTGAAAGGTGAAATTACCCGACCAGATTTAGAAAAACGAATGTTAGAAGCAGATTTAATTCATAAAGGGAAATTGCCTGCAGAGAAAGAAAAACATTAACAAAGAATCGTTTTGAGACAAAAAACAAACAATAGCATATTTTATAATATCGATTGGATAACGGTAATGCTTTATCTTGTTTTAGTTGTTATGGGCTGGATGAATATTTATGCTGCTGTGTATAACGAAGATCATTATGTAATTACCGACATCAGCCAAAAATATGGGAAGCAAATGATTTGGATTGGCACATCACTTTTAATTGCACTCATCATTTTAATTATTGACGAAAATTTTTATACCGCATTTGCCTATTTTATTTTTGGTGCCGTACTTCTTGCCAACATTGCTGTTCCGTTTTTAGGAAGAGAAGTAAAAGGAAGCCGTTCTTGGTTTCGTTTTGGCGATTTCGGAATTCAGCCCGCAGAATTTATGAAGTTTGCCGCCAATCTTGCTCTTGCAAAATTTTTAAGTAATCAAAATATAAAAATTGCTGATTATAAAAATACCATCATCTCTCTTTTATTGATTGGCACTCCATTAATCATCATTAAAGTTTTACAAGACGAAACGGGCTTAGCAATTGTATTTGTTGCATTTATAATTACTCTTTACAGAGAAGGACTTTCTATCAATTATTTATTGCTAGGTTTTTTTGCTGTTTTATTATTTGTATTAGCATTATTGGTAAACAATCTATATCTATTATTAATCATTGGAAGTTTAAGTGTAATTGCTGTTTTTTTTGTAAAACGCAATGCAAAAAACTTATTTATCATAGCAACTGTAGGTTTGCTTGCCTGTTCCATGGTAAAAGGAACCAGTTATGTTTACAACCATTTAGAACCACATCAAAAAGTGCGTATTGATGTTTTATTTGGCCGTGGCGAAGTAGATTTGAAAAAAGAAGGCTACAATGTGAACCAAGCAAAAATTGCTATTGGTTCAGGAGGGTTTGTTGGTAAGGGTTTTTTAAATGGAACACAAACAAAATATGATTTTGTTCCTGAACAAGACACCGATTTTATTTTTTGTACTGTTGGTGAAGAGTGGGGTTTTTTAGGAAGCTCTGTTGTAATTATTCTGCAATTATTTTTAATTATTCGAGTGGTATTTATGTCGGAAAGGCAACGATCGCCATTCAGTAGAATTTACGGCTATGGCGTTGCTTCTGTGTTGTTTTTTCATCTAACCATTAATATCGGAATGACAATTGGCTTAGCTCCTGTAATTGGCATTCCTTTACCCTTCTTTAGTTATGGAGGCTCTTCACTTTGGTCGTTTACTATCTTGTTATTTATTTTTATAAAACTTGATTCGCACAGACTACAAATTTTAAGGTAAACAAAGAGTGTTTTAAAAGAAAAACAAAAGAAGAAACTCTACTACAAAGCCTAGAATATATCCAGAGTAAACTTGCGAAGGAGTGTGAGCTTCTAGTTTTAATCTTGCAAATCCAATTAAACCTGCAACAATAATTGCCGAATAAAAAATCCAAACAGACTCAATACTATGTTTAAAAATAATTGCCAACAATGCACCACACAAACCGCCAATACCAATCATGTGGGCACTTATTTTCCATTTATAATTTATGAGTAAAGTCAACAAAATGCTTATCCCTCCTCCTAAAATTAATAAGGTTATTATAGATGAAAATCCGATTGTATAAAACAAATAATACAATGCAAAATAATAAAGCGAAGTTGTAAAATAAGGCACCACTCGTTCTGATTGTGTGTGCATTTGCATACTATCAATCCGTTTCATTTTTAATAAAATAAAAGCATTTAAAGCGGGTAAAAATATGGTGAAAGCAAATGTGATGGAAAGGATCAATAATTTCAATGAACTAGAAACAAACATTGAAATATAATTGTTGGAATAAAACAATAATGTTAGCCCATAAAAGCACATCAACAATGGGTGAAATAAATAGGAAATAAATTGAGCTAATTTTGTTTGCACAAAAAATGTTTATTAATTAAAGTTCTTTACGCAAGCGTGCAACAGGAATATCAAGTTGTTCACGGTATTTAGCAATTGTTCTTCTTGCGATGTTATACCCTTTTTCTTTTAAAATTTTGGCAAGTCTATCGTCAGTCAAAGGCTTCTTTTTATTTTCAGCAGAAATACATTCTTCTAAAATCTTTTTTACCTCACGTGTAGAAACCTCTTCACCCGAATCGGTTGAAAGTGATTCAGAAAAAAATGATTTTAACAAAAATGTCCCAAAAGATGTTTGCACATATTTACTATTTGCCACACGAGAAACCGTTGAAATATCTAATCCTACTTTTTCGGCAATATCTTTTAGAATCATTGGTTTTAATTTGGTTTCATCACCTTCTAAAAAATATTCTTTTTGGTATTCCATAATTGCATTCATCGTGTAAAGCAAGGTATTACTTCTTTGTTGAATAGCATCAATAAACCATCTTGCACCATCCAATTTTTGTTTTACAAATTGAGTTGCTTCTTTGCTTGATTTATCCTTACTTTTAGAATACTCTTCCAACATTTGGCTGTATGCCTTGCTTACTTTTAAATCAGGAGCGTTTCTTGAATTTAAAGTTAGTTCCAATTCGCCATCCTCACTCGTAATTAAAAAATCTGGTATTATTTGCTGGAAACTTTTTTTACCATCTGCCATGGAATTTCCTGGGCGTGGATTTAGTTTGAGAATTTCTTGAATAACATCTTTCAATAAATCATCATCTATCTCTAATCGTTTTTGAATTTTATCGTAATGTTTTTTAGAAAATTCATCCATCTGTTTTTCTACCACTTCGGTAGCTAACTCTACAGTCATTGTTTGAACCTCTTTTTTTCTTAACTGAATAAGTAAACACTCTTGTAAATCACGAGCACCAACACCTGCAGGTTCAAAATCTTGAATTATTTTTAAAAGTTCTTCTAGTTCTTTAGTAGTAGTAGTAATATTTTGAGAAAAAGCAATGTCATCAACAACCGAATCTAAATCTCTTCTTAAATAACCATCATCATCTAAATTACCAATCAAATAAAGTGCGATTTGATATTCTCGGTCATCTAAATTTTTCATTCCCAACTGGCTGTCGAGCATATCTTGAAATGAAAGCCCAACAGAAAAAGGAATTTCTCTTTTCTCTTCGTCTGGACTGGTATTATTAGCCTTCAGCTTATAGGATGCGCCTTCATCATCATCCATATAATCACTTATACTAAAATCTTCTCTTTGATTTTCGTCTTCAGATGGTGCTTCTTCAAAATCATCATTTTCAAACTCATCTACTGGTTCGTCATCTGCTTCATCCCCTTCTTCCAAAGCAGGATTTATTTCCATTTCTTCTTTAATACGTTGTTCCAACGCCACAGTAGGCAATTGCAACAACTTCATCAACTGAATTTGTTGAGGGGAAAGTTTTTGTAATAATTTTTGAGTTTGGACTTGTCTTAACATAAATCTTTTTCACGCTATCTGTTACACACAAAAATAACAAATATTTAGCCAAAGTTTATTATAAGAAGATTGTAAGTTATTAACCAGAAATTACACCCTAAACGCAATAACAAGAACATCATCAACTTGTTCGAGTTCTCCTTTCCAATTGAGAAATTTATTTAATAGTAATTTTTCTTGTTCTATTATTGGTTTATCCGAAATACTTGCAACAAATTTTTGCAGATTACCTAACATGAATTTTTTTCCTTTTTCTCCTCCAAATTGGTCGGCATAACCATCAGAAAAAACATACACTAAATCCCCTTTTTGAACATCAATAGTATGATTAGTAAATGTTCGTTTCGCTTCATTTTCCATCTCTAATCCGCCAATAGGAAACTTATTTGCTTTAATCATTTCAAATCCTTCTTCTGCATTTTTGTTTTTTCTAAAAATCCAGAGTGGACGGTTTGCTCCAGCATATTCTAAAACTGTTCCTTCTTCATTCAATGAACAAAGTGCAATGTCCATTCCATCGCGCCTTTCATTTTCGGCATTACCACTTTGTTTTAAAGCAATTTTAACTCCTGCGTGTAGCTCATTTAAAATTTCTGCTGGTTCAACACTATTTTTTTCTGTAACAATCTCATTTAATAATGTATTTCCAATAATGCTCATAAATGCCCCAGGAACACCATGCCCTGTACAATCTACAGAAGCTATAAAACGTTTATTGTTACGTTTTGCAAACCAATAAAAATCACCACTTACAATGTCTTTTGGAAGATATAATACAAAAGCATCATCAAATTCTTTGTGTAAATTTTCTAATGGAGGCAATAATGCTTCCTGAATATTTTTTGCATATTTAATACTATCTGTGATATCATGATTTTTTGCTTCAATGATTGCTTTTTGAGCAACAACTTCTTGATTGATTACTTCTACTTTTTCTTTTTCTTGACGTAATTGATACGTTCTTAATTCAACTTCTTGCTCCAATTCTACTTTTGCTTTTTCTAAATTACGGGTTCTGATAGTAATAAAAGAATAAACACCCGCTACTGCAATTATTGCACAAATGGTATAAAACCACCATGTTTTCCACCAAGGTGATAAAATAGTAAAATGAAACGTTACAGGTTTTTCATTCCACAATCCATCATTATTCATTGCTTTTAAATGAAAAGTATATTCACCTGGCGATAAAGAAGAATAGGTTGCTTCTGTTTTTGATGTGGGAGGAAACCAGTCAGCATCTGCCCCTTCTAATTTGAATTTATATTTTACTTTATTGGGGTTTGTAATACAAACGCCAATAAAATCAAATGTAATGTGATTTTTATCGTAAGGTAAAACCAGATTAACTGGCAAGTGTGAAAGACTATCTACTTTACTTGAATATGTTTTTATATCGGCATCTGCATTTTGAAAAAACAAGCGAATACCCGTAATTCTTGTTAATGGCTCTTCTCTATTTAGTTTATCAAATCTTGGGTTATAAACGGTAACACCTTTTATTGTACCAAACCACAAGTTACCTTCCTCATCTTTGTATTGTGCATTTGAATTACATTCAATGCCTTTTAAACCTTCTTCTTTTCCGTAATGTTTTAATTCTACTTTATTATCCGAATAATATTTTTGAAGATTTATTTTATCGAGTCCTTTGTTTGTTCCAACCCAAAGGTTATCGCCATCGAGCAGCATTAAATATACTTTGTTGGAAGCAAGTCCTTTTTTCTCATTAATATTTTGGAACGAAGTATAGTTGTATTCAAACAAACCTTCATCCGTACCAAACCATAAATGCCCTTTATTGTCTTGTAAAATTGCAGTAACACGTTTATCTATAAATCCATTCGACTTATTAAATCGCTCTACCGTTTTCCCATTGTATTTAAACGCTCCAGTTTCTGATGCAATCCAAATATTTCCGCTTCTGTCTTGCAGAATAGAATAAATTGGTAAATTCCCTCTATCCGTTTTTACTTTATTTATTTCATCAACAGGAATAAATTTTTCATTTTCAAAAATATAAACTCCATTTCCAGAACCAATCCAAACTTTTTTATTGTTATCTACAATTATAGAATAAATATTATCATCATCCGAAACACCATCTTTAATTTTATAATTTTTAAAATTGTGTCCATTAAAAATGCTTAACCCAGCTTTAGTTCCAAAAAATAAATTTTCGTCATTGTCTTCAGCAATTGCTTGAACATCATTATCCGATATAGATGTTTTTAAATTTTTAACATCTACTTTATAATTAATAATTTTATTTTTTTTAAAATTTACAACACCATAATTTTTAACTCCCAACCACATATTTTTTTTAGAATCCTGAAAAACACAAGTAACATAATCGCTCGGCAAACTATCTTTATTCGTATAAGAAGTAAATGCTTCTGAAACAAATTTTGAAACACCAAATCCATCTGTTCCAAACCAAAAATTACCTTCTCTATCTTTAAATCCACAAAGTAATTTATTACTTGCTAACCCGTTTTTATCTTTATATTTTCTGTATGTATATCCATTGAATTTATAAATTCCTTCGTTGGTAGCCAACCATAAATTATTTTTATTGTCTGGAATTATGGCAGTAAATCCTATGTTTTCTTCACCTGCAATATTTATTTTTTGAATTACGCCAGGTCCACTAATTTTACTAATACCTGCAACTGTTCCAATGTAAATATTACCTTGTATATCCTCTCCAATAGAACGAACAAAATTTTGACGAAGCCCCATTGATTTATTAAAATACGTAAATCGTTTGGTAGAAACATTATACTTGATTACACCATTTTGAATGGTTCCAAACCAAATATTATTTGAATTGTCAGCATAAATGGTAAATACACTAGACTTATTTAAAAGCGTATCTAGGTCAAATACTTTTATTCTATTATTTTCGAAAATACAAACACCTTTACTTGTTCCTAGCCAAATAACACCATTATTATCTTTCAAAATTTTAAATACTCGATTATGTGTTAACCCTTCCTTATCCGTATAGTTTTTAAATTTTTTTCCATTAAAAACACTCAAGCCTCCATTGGTTCCAAATAAAATATATTGTTTATTAATTTCTGTTATAGAGAATACTACATTGTTAATCAAACTATCGTTTTCGGTATAGTTGGTAAATTTATTACCATCATATTTACTTACACCACCGCTATTGGTGCCAAACCAAATATTCCCGTTGTGGTCTTGACACATTGATAATACTTGAGATTGCGCCAAACCATCTTCCACATTAAAATTTTGAAAATCGTAGGTTTGTGCAAATACAAACTGTTTTGAAGCAATAAAAAAGAAAAAGAAAAATATTTTAAAAATTGTTTTCACTTCTGGGTATATATTCTGAATAAAGATAAATAAAATTAAAAAAATAGCTGTTTTTTTGTTTAATTATTGCATCCTCCGTTTTTATTCGAATAACTCAAAAAATCTATTACATTTACTACCATATTAAGCTAATACAAACTTTTTTTATGTCAATTAAATCTTTTGCAAATAAAGTCATTAACATTGGAGTAAAACCTCATTTTACCCATTGGGAAGTTCATTTAGTAAGAAAATTAAATGCTATTACTTTGGTTGCCATGTTGAACATGGTTGCTGGAACATGCTTTTTTGTAATCACTAACTATCCTTTTTTTTATCTTGTGTGCACATTCACTTTTTTAATTGCTCCCATCGTATTAATTTTTAATAATTTTTTAAACTATGTTTGGGGTGCTTATCTGTTTTTTATCATCGGATTTGTTTTTTTTATTATTATGAATTTAAGGGTAGGAATAGATACCTACCTGCTTCTCTTCTATTTCCCAGTAATTATAAGTTTAATTCAACTTTTAGGAAGAAAAGAGTTAATTAAACATTTAGTCATTATTTCTGCATTGTGTTTATTATCCATTAGTATAATTATTGTCGGTTTTATTCAAAAATGGGTTCAAGTATTAATCGACCCAACCACAACAGCTTCTTTAATGTATTTCAATATTTTATTATGCATTTTCACCTCCCTAGCTTTTGCTATTATTGTTGTTTCTGAATCTATAAATCAGGAAAGAGTAATAAGAAAAATGCTTGATGAAAAAGAAATTTTACTTTCCGAAGTTTTTCATCGAGTAAAAAATAACATGAATATTGTTACCAGCTTGTTAAACTTAAAAAAAAATATGTCAGATTCCCCTGATATTAAAGCAGCTTTAGATGATTGTAAAAACAGAATTTATTCTATGGCATTGGTTCATCAAAAAATATTTGAAACTGATAATGTTGCTAAGCTTAATTTTAAAGATTATATAAATGATTTACTTCCTGAGCTAATTTCATCATTAGGAAAAGAAGATGTTTCTGAATTGACTATCAATGCCGAGAATACTAACATTGACTTATCTAATGCTATTCCATGTGGATTAATTTTGAATGAGTTTATTACAAATTCATTTAAATATGCTATTCAAAAAGACAAAAAGCTAAAATTATCTATTTCGTTGCAAGCAAAAAATAATTTTATTGAACTTGAATTAAGAGACAATGGACCAGGATTGCCCTTAAATTATATGGAAAGTAAAAACACCTTAGGAATTGAATTAATAAAATCTTTATGCAATCAGCTAAATGCAGAGTATAAGCTTATAAACGATGAAGGAGTAGTTTTAAAATTCAAATTCAAACAAAAATAAATTTTATTCCAGTGCAATAGGCTTTAATGAATCAATAGCATCATTTATCGATTTTATATTTTCAAACGATAGAGTTAGTTTTCCATTTGATTCTTTCATTTTACATTTTTTTTGATTCTGCTGAACAAACTTCAAAACCTTTGTAAATATTTCTGTTTGATAGTAGAGCGAATCTTGTTTAGGGATAAAATATCCAACCATTTTATTGTTTTTAAGTAATAGTTTTTCAAACCCTATTTCCATTGCCAGCCAACGCAATCGAATGGTTTGAATCAACTCCAATGTTTGTTCTGGAACATTACCAAATCTATCTTTTAATCGGCTTTCAAATTGTTGAAGTTGATTTTCGTCAGAAGAATCGTCTAGCTCCCTGTATAATGTTAATCGCTCCGTAATATTTGTAACGTACTCTGCAGGAATTAATATTTCCATGTCGGTATCAATGGTACAATCCGAAATAAATTTATAGTTACTGTTTTTTTTGATTTTTTGACTGTACGAATCTCCAATTTCTAATTCTTCATTTTCTAGTTTCAATTCCATAATTGCTTCGTCCAGTATTTTCTGATACATTTCAAAACCTATTTCATTTATAAAGCCGCTTTGTTCTCCGCCTAATAAATCTCCTGCCCCTCTAATATCCAAATCACGCATAGCAATATTAAAACCACTACCTAAATCTGAAAACTCTTCAATAGCTTTCAATCTTTTTCGTGCTTCATTCGTAAGCAAAGAAACAGGTGTAGTTAATAAATAACAAAATGCTTTTTTATTTGAACGTCCCACACGCCCTCTCATCTGATGTAAATCGCTCAAGCCAAACATGTGTGCTTGATTAATGATTATCGTATTTGCATTGGAAATATCTAAACCTGCTTCAATAATAGTTGTGGCAACCAACACATCATATTCTCCTTCAACAAACTTAAACATCACTTCTTCTAGCTTATCACCATCTAATTGTCCATGCCCTATTCCTACTCTTACATCAGGGCATAATCTATTTATCATTCCTGCAATTTGAATGATGTCTTGAACGCGATTATGAACAAAAAATACTTGTCCTCCACGAGATACTTCAAACGAAACAGCATCTCTAATAATTTCTTCGTTGAATGTATGCAATTCGGTTTGTACCGGATAACGATTGGGTGGTGGCGTACTAATCACAGACAAATCTCTTGCACCCATCATCGAAAATTGTAAAGTTCTTGGAATAGGTGTAGCTGTTAAAGTGAGTGAATCAACACTCGTTTTAAATGTTTTTAGTTTATCTTTTACGGCAACGCCAAATTTCTGCTCCTCATCAATTATCATTAAACCTAAATCTTTCCACTTTACATTTTTCCCAACAATTCCATGCGTTCCAATTAAAATATCAATTTCTCCTTTTGCTACTTTTTCTAATGTGTCTTTTTGTTGCTTAGCTGTTTTAAAACGATTTATATAATCTACATTGCAAGGCAAATTTTTTAATCTATCAGTAAATGTTTTGTAATGTTGAAGTGCTAAAATTGTTGTAGGCACAAGAACTGCAACTTGTTTACTATCACAAACTGCTTTAAAAGCTGCTCGAATAGCAATTTCTGTTTTACCAAATCCAACATCACCACAAATAAGTCTATCCATTGGATATTCTTTTTCCATATCACGTTTTACATCAGCAGTAGATTTAATTTGGTCTGGAGTATCTTCATAAATAAAAGATGCTTCTAATTCATTTTGCAAATAATTGTCGGGACTAAACTGAAAGCCTTTTAATGCTTTACGTTTGGCATAAAGTTTAATTAAGTCAAAAGCAATTTCTTTAACTCGTTTTTTAGTTTTTTGTTTTAAAGTAGCCCAGGCATTGGTTCCAAGTTTATTTATTTTTGGTTCTGTGCCTTCTTTACCACTATACTTAGCTATTCGATGTAAGGAATGAATACTGATATTGACTATATCATAATCTTTATAAACTAAACGAATAGTTTCTTGTAGCTTACCATTAATCTCGATTGTTTCTAAACCACCATAACGCCCAACTCCATAATCTATGTGTGTTACATAATCTCCAGGATTTAATCCTTTTAATTCTTTTAATGTGAGTGCTTCATTTTTTTTGTTAAATGAGTCTTTTAACCTAAAGCGGTGATAACGATCGAAAATTTGATGATCAGTGTAACAAGCTATTTTTAAATCATTATCAATGAATCCTTCATGGAGAATAGCACCTCCCCAACCTTCAGCAAAAGGAAGGGTGTTTGAATGTTTTTCTTTTGATGAAATATCTTCAAATATTTTATAGAGGCGTTCAATCTGTTTATGATTTTCCGCAAAGATTATATTTTCATATCCATTGCGGATATTAGAATAAAGATTATCTAATAAGTAACTAAAATTTTTATTGAAGCTAGGTTGCGGAGAAAAATTATACTGAATAATTTTTGTTGGATTTAACGAAAAATGATTCCCAAATTCAACTAACGAAACTTGTAATACTTGTTTAGAAAATATGTCCTTATTAATATAAAGTTCATTCGGCTCTAATTGCTTAATAGTATTATCTAATTTGCTGTATGCTTCTTCCGCTATTTTAAATGCTTTTTCTATTCTATCAATGGAAAGCTGAAAATGTTTGAACCAAATAATTGTATTGTCTCCTAAAAACTCAAAAAAAGTTTGACGACTTTCTTGCAAAATTTTTGCTTGAACATTAGGGATAATATTACAAAACTGATGGTTGCTAATAGACAATTGAGAAGTGGCATCAAAGGTTCTGATTGAATCCACTTCATTTCCTAAAAACTCAACACGATATGGATTATCATTTGAAAAAGAAAAGATATCTACAATTCCTCCTCGTATAGAAAATTGCCCTGGCTCCACAACATAATCTACTCTTTCAAAATCATATTCAATTAATACATCTGAAATAAAATCAATCGATATTTTTTCTCCTTGTTTTAATTCTAATGTATTTTTGCTTAAATGTGCTTGTGTTACAACCTTCTCGGTTAACGCCTCAGGATAAGTAACAATACAAATATGCTTTTTGTTGGATGTAAGTTTATTGAGTACTTCTGCACGAAGTAAAATATTTGCGTTGTCAATTTCTTCATGTTCATAAGGCATTCGATAAGAAGCAGGAAAAAACAAAACGCTTTCTTCGCCTAAAAGTTTTTCTAAATCATTTAAAAAATAAGCCGCCTCTTCTTTATCAGGTAAAATAAAAAGATTGGTTTTGTAAAGATGTTGATGTGCGACAGCAGCAACGAAAGAAATTCCTGAACCGACTACATTTTTTAATTGAGTACGCGTAGTTTTCCCATTCAATTCTTGGATTAGTATAGAATTGTTAGCTGAATCGCTATACTTTTTCAAAATATCTTCTTTCGTCACAGGGCTCTCTTAAAAGAGAGACAAAAATACGAAAATATTTGGGCTATAAACCTTGTTCTATTGTTAAATGAACCGTTTCAATTTTTGTTTTAGAAACAGCAATTACTTTAAATAAAAATTTGTCGATTTTTATTAGTTCATTTTTTTCAGGAATACTTTCGTGATAGTGCATAATTAAACCACCAATTGTTTCGAATGTGTCAAGTATAGGTAGGTTAATGTTGTATTTACTATTTACGTAATCTGTTTCTAATCGAGATGAAAACAAATATTCATTATCGTTAATTTTTCTATCGATCAATTCTTCTTTATCGTGTTCATCTTCAATTTCACCAAAAATTTCTTCCATTACATCTTCCATTGTTAGCATCCCAGATGTACCACCAAACTCATCCACGACAATGGCAATACTTTTATTTTGTTGAATAAAAATAGTAAGAATTTCATTTGCAGGCATTGATTCAGGGACAATACTTACGGGAAGCAAAACGCTTTTAATATTTTCTGGTCGTTTGAAAAGTTCTTTTGAATAAACATAACCGATAATATTATCAATCGTTTTATCAAATATTAAAATTTTTGATAAACGCGTTTCAATAAACTTTTGTTTTAACTCTTCAATTGTGGTGTTTATATCCAATGCAATAATTTCAGTTCTTGGAATCATACATTCACGAGCAAGTACTTCCGAAAAATCCATTGCATTTTGAAAAATTTGAATTTCATGATCCATTTCACTTTTCCTTTCAACCGCTGATGTGCCTTCTTTAATGTAGTTATCTAAGTCAATCATTGTAAAAGCGGTGGTTTCTTTTTCAATTTTTACTCTAAATATTTTCTTTAAAATAAATTCAGATAAACCTATGGTAATCATTACAATTGGATATAACAAACCATAAACAATTGTTAATGGAAAAACAAAAATATTTAATGTTCTGTTGGGATTTATTCTAAAAAAATTTTTGGGTAGGTATTCTGCTGTAACTAAAATAATCATGGTAGAGCAAAAAGTAGAAATCAAAAGAATGATAATTTTAGAAGAAATAATTTGTCCAAATAAAGGTTTCAATTCTTCGTCCATATAAATGCCAAATATTACAAGAGCAATATTATTACCTAAGAGCATTGTTCCTAAATAACGAGAAGGGTATTTGTTAAAATATGAAAGAATTTTTGCGGATAAACTCCCTTGTTTACTCTCTAACTCAATTCGCATTTTATTAGATGTAATAAATGCAATTTCAAGCCCTGAAAAAAAGGCAGAAGCAACAAGGGTTGATAATATTATTATTAAGGGTGTTTCCAAAATTATTTTTTGTCTTGATTTCTGTTTTGTGCGGCAGCTTCAAATTTTTTGCGCTGACGCTTGCGAACAGAATACATTAAACCACAAGCAAATGTAAATACTAAAAAATAAATAGCACCTTCGTTGTCTTTTGCAATTACAAAATAACCAACCATAATTACACCTATACAACCCATTATGAGCCATATTATTTCTAACATTCTAAACATTTTGTTCATACTCTTTTTTATTTTTTATTTAATTCTTCGTCTTTAACTGCTATTCTGCCTTTCACATTTTTTATTTCGTATTCCGAAAAATCTTGTTCTGCTTCTAAACCATTTCCCATTAATATTTCATCTTTTGTAGTGATTTTAACAAATTCATCGGTATATATTTTTTTTGTTAGCGTATTCCAAATCAAATGTTCTGTTTCTAACATTTCTCCTTTTTCATTTATTACTACCACTTTATTTTTTACTTCCATTGTTTGAATATTGTTTCCATTTTCATGTCCAATACCATAATTTGCTGTAAGCTTAGTCTGTTGCTTTCTGTGTTCATTAAAAAAAACAACCTCCAAACCTTTTGGCATTTCCATATAAGGCTTTTTTGCTGTGGAATATCTATTAAGTTCAACACTTTTTAATTTTGCTCTTACCCTTGCAGAATCGCTATAAATTATTTCTACATTCTTTACAGATTCGTTCGGCAAATTTTGTTGACTAACGGATGTTACAAGATTAACCTCATCAATATTGTTTTCGCACGAAAAAAGCGATACAAAAAACAGAAAAGTAAAAATGAAATTTATTTTTTTAAAAAATAGATTTACCATTGAGTAAATTTAATCAAATTTTGGTTTAACAAACCAACGATCGTTAATAGTAAAGCCAAGTGTGGCTTTCATAAAGTTTTCTTGTATAAGTCCATTTGCTGTTGTGCCTCTTTGACCAAACTCAACACCAATATTTACCATCGAAAATGTTTGCAGAATATAATTTCTTCCAACAGGAAAACCAAATCCAACACTTAAAGCATATTCATTAAGTTGGGTGCTTTTTAGCTCCAATGCTGTTTGATAATACCTTACACCTAATCGATAATTAATCCTTTTAAAATAATTATTTAATCCTAATGCTTTTGAATCGGGAACATATTGAATTCCTAAAGAAGTTCGCATACTATTTTTTAATTCTTTTGTTTGATTAAAAGCTTGGTAATTACTCCAATTTTGAATTGCAAAATCTGTTGCTACTAGCCAACGTTCTCCTTTTTTAAAACCCATACCAAAGCCAAATGAAAGCGGAAGCGTGATATTACCTTTTGTTCCCTGAGCATTTACTACTGTATCTTTTCCAACTTCATAACCTGATGAGCTAACAAAATAACTATAAGATAAGCTATCGATTTTTGCATTAAGATTGGTTTGTGCTGAAAATGTAGCGCCTAACATTATTTTCACGTTGTCTTTCAAATCTCTTCCTTTTAATGAATCAATGGTAAAAGCGTATTGTGCACCATAATCAAAATAAATATCATTCACTCTTTTTATCGTTGCTGTTCTAGTATTAAAACCTAAATAACTGCCAGGAAAAATTGTTCGTCCAGAATTGTCAATACTTCCAAACAAATAAGAAGCATTTATTCCTAATGATAATTCTTGCCAGCGTTTTTTATTTTTTAATATACTTTGAATTCTATATTTATCTGCAATTAATTCTTCTTTTGTTTTTAATGTACCATCTGCTTTTTGTTTGGCATTTAACAACTTAAACTTTTTTGAATTTAAAAACATTTTTGGAAGCCCATAAAATGGTTTGATAGCATTTCCAAAATATGCTTGATTAAATCCTCCTGATCCTTCATATAAAAAATCTACTGTTCCTACGTTGGTTATGTTTTGTTGGTCGGAGACTTTATATCCAACAGAACTAAAAGGCAATAAACCAATACTTGCTCCCCACCACCATTTACGAATAGGAAAAGCTAAATTAACATAGCTAAACGAAGCACTATGAGTTTTAGATGTTGTATTTTGATTTTTTAATTGTAGCTGAGCGTAATTTAAACCTAGCTCTGCTGTTGTTAGTCTGATGCTAGAATATGAAGCGGGATTGGAAGGGTTGATAAAAAACACAGGAGTTGTATCATTTTGGATAGCAATACTTGTACCTGCCAAAGCAAATCCTTGAGCTAATCCTTTGTTGTAAACATCGCCTATTCCATATCTTGAATAAGGCGAACTGTTTGTTAGCTGAGCTTTTAATTGATTTTGAAATATGATACTTGTAAAAGCAAATACAATAACTACTGCACACTTTAATTCGTTAATATTAATTTTTTTATTAATCATACTTTATTTACTGTATTGAACTTCAATATGGCATTTAGCCCTTTTAAAATTAAAAATGGGTCTGCAAAGATGCTGTTTTTTAGCCGTTTCTCAAAAAAATTATAATCACCTCCCGTTAGCACAATTTTTAAATCTGAAAACTTGTTTTTGTATTCATCTATCAAACCATCAACTTCAGCAACCACAGCAGTTTGAACCCCCGACAAAATGCTTTCAGTTGAATTTTTTCCGATTAAATCGTTAAATCCATAATCAACGGATAGTAACGGCAAACGAGCAGTAAAAGTATGTAATGCCTTAAATCGCATTTCTAATCCAGGAGAAATAGCTCCACCGATGTATTGATTTTGTTTGTTTGTGAAATTATATTTAATACATGTTCCGGCATCAATTACCAAAACATTTTCATTTGGAAACAAAGTATTACCACCAATTGAAGCTGCTAATCTATCACTTCCAAGCGTATTTGCTGATTTATAATTATTTTGAATTGGAATTGGAGTGTCTGTTGTAAAAATTGAAACATTGACTTTTTGATTGAGTTTTTCAATAAAAGCTTCCATTCCATTAACCACAGAACCAACAATGCAATAAGTGATGGTAAATTGCTGGAAGATATCAGATTCAATCACTTCTTCAAGCGATTGGAATACAAAAGAGTGTTTTATCTCGTCTTTTTCGAATAATGCAGCCTTAATTCGTGTATTGCCTATGTCTATAACCAATTGCATATCACAAATCTACCAAAATAAGCCATTGAAAACGAAATATTTTTTTTGATAAATAAAAAATATGTTTACATTTGCAACCCTAAATATTTGAGCTGGTACCTTAGCTCAGATGGTAGAGCAAAGGACTGAAAATCCTTGTGTCCGCGGTTCGATCCCGCGAGGTACCACCAAGTGGGGGATTTCAAACAATAGTTTGGAATCCCCCATTTTTATTTCCGCCATATCCCGCACCAAATGGGCGATATACGTGAATACTGAATTTACTTTGGTGGTTCGACACTGGTTAATTTTTTTGCTGTAGCGGATTCCTTCAGGAAAGAGTAAAAATTGAAGCAATTGTTTGTCCTTATATGCCATCAAACCCCACGCTTTCGGGAGGTTAGCGGCAAAGTCCATTATAATATTTACGCAATTCTCAAGGTTCGACACCCTTTTTTGGGTTTTTATAAGGTTCTTCTCCAAATCCAACCTTTCCTTCTTTAATTTCTCCGTGAACTTATTGAAAATTTCAAGGGTTAATTCCTCATTTATTAGCCTTTCCTCCAACCTTTCGAGCTTCTTTTCAATCTCCACAATTTGGCGTTTTAAGCCCTCCTTTGACTGATCCTTTTCTTTATGCTCCTTATTGTAGTTTGCCATGATTTGCTTCGCCACAAAGCCCCTAATTGCGTCATTTCCGACCAAGCTAAAGGAGGCCAATACTTTCTCGAAAAAGGTGTGGATTTCCCTTGCACTCTTGTTATTACCGCACCCCTTGGTGTTGCACTTGTAATAAGGCAGGTTTTTGGCTTTTACCACGTATCCCCTCATAAAGGAGCCGCAATGATCACACCTTAAGAATCGCTTTAAAGGGATATGCTCCGATTCTTCGTGGCATGAATAACCGTGCTTATTCTCGCTTAAAATTTCATTCACTTTGAGGAAGACTTCCTTTGAAACCATCTTCTCCTGATTGCCTTCCACCAATTGCCCCTTCAAAGCTGAATGTGCCATTAGCCCACAATAAAAAGGGTTTCTGAAATATCCCGATAATCGCTTCTCGTCAAGCTTCAAACCAAGGGCTTCTAATCGCTCCGATATTTCAGTATGCGTTATTCGTTCATTTGCTTTCCAATGAAATGCCCTCTGTAAAAGTTTGCCTTTTTCATTTAGTACAATTTTACGTTTGCCGTTCTCTTTAATTTCATCGTATCCGTAGGGTGCTTTATGACACCACTCTCCCTTCATTAAAGCTTCACGAACTCCTGCCATACATTTTTCTCTTCGCAACTGATTATCATACTGCGAAAAAATAATTTGAATGTTTTGTTGAAAGTCTCCACTCGATGTTGAAGCATCTCCGGGTTGTGTAACCGCAACAAGATAAATTCCTTGTTCCCGAAGTTGATCCTTAATGTAAATTGCGTTCGCACCTGATCGAGAAAATCGGTCAACGCTATAAACAATAATGTAGGAGATTTTCTCTCTACTCTTTTTTACAAATGAAAGCATCCGGTTAAACTCTTTTCGTTCATCCGTTTTTGCGCTTTCATAAGTTCCGCCAAAAACTCCCATCACAGAATATTGATGCTTCTTAGCGTATTCTTCACACGCCTTTCGTTGCGTCTCTAAACTGTAACCCAGTTCCTGTTCTTTACTTGATACCCTTGTGTAAATAACACAATTGTTTGTTCGCTTAAGGTGTTGCGATTTACCTTTTGCAAACTGATCGAATAATACTAATCCTTTCATGCTGCATTTTTTATTGGTTCATAATTGTTATTTGTTTCATTGTCTTCAATCACAATTTCAGGTTCGTATTGCTTTTTATAGAGGGAATAAAAAACCGTACTTACTGTTCTAACAAAATCAACAACTTCCTTCGCTTGTTCTTCGCTGAGGTTTTTAAATTCCTCTGTGGCTAAAACTTCTTCAACCGTTACATCATGCTCTCTCGCCTCGTTATTGCAGGCGTTTCCAACCTTTTCCATTTTTGTTATTATTGAAAAATTACGTACACTTTTGGGAACGTGGTAGCGATTCCGGCTTTCTTTTTTTGAGCGGAAAAAATCAGGGGAATAAACTTGCACGTTTGAAATATTAATGCCATACACATAGGGAAGCTCCTATGTGTCGTCAACGAATGCAATATCCGCCACCACAGCGGAGGATCTAAAATTAGTTGCTTTTTCCCTCATCATCGAAGCAAAGGTAGACGAGAGGCTTAGGAAGGAAGTGGATTTTGGTTAGAGGATGTCCACCAAGTGATTCGTTATGAACTCAAATGCAGTTTTTGACTTAAAAATAACTGCTCACACCAAACTGAATAGCTCCGGTTCTTGCAGCAGGGTTTCCTAAAAGATCTTTTTTCCATTCGTAGCGATAGTTTAATCGCAGAACTGTTTGTGGTGATGTTCTAAAACTAATGGCAGGAACAATGGCAAAAATCTCATCTGCTATGTTGCCTCCGGTTTCTTTGAAAGTTCCTACATTCCAATCCACGTATTCTGCACGGACTGCTGCATTAAAACTTGCCTTTTCAAAACCAAACATTTTCTTTTTTATAATCGGTTGCACAATATCAATGAACCCTCCGTGTTGCTTTTTACCGAATTGTTGAGTATAGGTATCCGGCACGTCAACAAAAGTCCAGGCAAATTCAGTGGTGATAACTGTATTCGCTTTTGGAATCGTAGTATTGAAATCAACAGCTACAACATCCGCTCTTCTTTTCTTATCTAATATTAATCCATCCTCCTGAAATTTATTGTAAACGCCTCCCATATAGGATAAACCAAGTTCTCCAATTTTTCTCACTCTCAATGAAGTTTTAGCACTTGTAAGCGGTTCACCATTAAAACTCTCTTCAAATCTGTCAGGGTTTAATTTGGTTGCAGGAAGGAAGGTTTTATTTTCTGCATTACCAATGATATTATCGTTTAATCCATTGGTTAAGTATAATTCGTATGCCCATACATAATTTGGTTTATACACCTTTCCATAAAATCCAAATCCAACATTACTGAAGGTTGATGGCAATAATTGTGTTGCTGAGATTGGTCTGTCGATAAACTCCCAACGTGGGCCGTCATGGTTTTGGTTGAACGCACCGATAGGATTCATAATAATTCCTCCTCTGAAATTTAGTAAATGGTGGAATTGAAAATCCAAAGCAGCAAACTCAATGTTGATCTCTTTTGTTCCATCTTCAAATTCAATCTCCGTCAGAAACTTAATTTTTCTATGGATGGATGAAGATAAAAACAAAGTCATTCTTCGCATTTGAAATGAAAATCCTTCTGTTACACCATCCGTTACCGCATATTGTGTATTGGCTTCTGCATAACCACCAATTGCAACAGGTATTTTTCCGTATTGCAAAAACGGACGATTATAAACTGCATCTAAATTCAATTGCATTTTCGATGTATCAGTCGGAGTCCTCTTAACCTTACTGGTGTCAATCTGAGAAAAAGAAATGTGCGCTGAAAGGATAAAAAAAGTAACTGTAATTAAATGCTTCATATGATTAAAGTTGGATATAAATGTTTTCATTGTCTGTTGAGGTCAAAAAAGATTTTAAATTGGTTTCAGCAGGGCCATTTGTTACTTCTCCTTTAAATAACGTGAAACTTATTAACAAACTTGCCTCAATACTTGGTAATCCAATATACGATCCGCATGGTGATCCCATTCCTGATGAGAAAGGGAAAATTCAAAAAAGTAATTTTATCAAGTTGTCCGAAGCAAAAGTAAAATTCAACTACAAAGTGATGGGTGTGACTGACCATTCCACCACATTTCTCAAGTATTTAGAAAAGCACAATCTGATTATTGGTGCAAGCATAAACATAAAAACGATTGAGGATTTTGATAACTCAATCGTTCTTATATGCCAAAGAAAAGAAGTTAATATTAGTCCCGAAGCAGCCGACTGCATTATAGTTCAGTCTATTTAGTTTTTGTGGGCTGAAAGTATCTCTTGCAAATCAGAAGGTATTTCCATTGGCCTTAACGGTGGTACATTGGCACCACCGGAATTGCCAAGAGGAATTTCACCAACAAAAGATTTTATTCCACCCACAACCAAACGTGGTATTTGACCAAGTATTTCTTTTGTGTTCTTAATACGGAATGCAAATAATAACATGTGCCAATGCGCCTGTGAATGTTCAACTGGATATGCCTGACCAAGAATATGCGCTCGTTCAAGGTGTCGCCAAGAGACTTGCAATTCCCCTTTTCTGAAGGCTTCCTTGGATTTTGCCAACTCATCATTTACATGTTTCTTTAAACCCAGTGGTATTTTAAAGTGAAATTTCATTCTAACTAAATTTTTTCGTTTGTATTCGGACAGCATTTAAAATGGCTAATAATGCAACTCCTACATCTGCAAATACAGCTTCCCACAGGGTGGCTATTCCTCCTGCTCCTAATGCAAGCACTATTATCTTTACTCCCATTGCCATAATTATGTTCTGCCAAACAATTTTTCGGGTTACCTTTCCTATTTTAATTGATGTAACAATTTTAGATGGCATGTCGTTTTGAATCACAACATCTGCGGTTTCAATTGTGGCATCACTACCTAATCCACCCATTGCAATTCCGGCATCAGCCAAAGCAATTACAGGCGCATCGTTTACGCCATCACCAACAAATGCAATGGTTCTGTTTTCATCTTTAAGAGATTGAACTTTATTGACTTTGTCTTCAGGCAATAGATTACCATATGCATTTACAATATTGAGTTCCTTGGCAACTTTGTCCACGACACTTTGTTTGTCGCCTGAAAGCATCACTATTTTTTGTTTAAGAAGTTGCAGATCAGCTATTGCTTGTTTTGCATCATCTTTTATTTCATCTGCAATGGTAATATACCCTGCATACTTTCCGTTGACAGCAACTACCACAATTGTTTCGATGATGTTTTCAACTGCTGTATCATAAGTGATATTGAATTTTTTAAGCAGTTTTAAATTTCCTGCTAACACTTCTTTTCCTTCAATAGTACCTTTCAATCCATGACCGGATATTTCTTCTACGTTCTGAACTTCAACTCCCTTAAGCAATTCTCCCGCTTGTTTCACAATAGCTAATGCAATTGGGTGTGTTGATTTACTTTCAATGGCTGCGGTGAGTTTCAACAATTCTTTTTCATTAATACCAACCGGTACAATCTGCTGAACTTTAAAAACACCTTTGGTAAGTGTTCCTGTTTTATCCATCACAACGGTATCAATCTTTGTCATTACATCCAAATAGTTTGATCCTTTAAAGAGAATTCCGTTACGTGATGCCAATCCAATACCTCCGAAATAACCCAATGGAATTGAAATTACCAAAGCACACGGGCAAGAGATAACAAGGAAAACCAAAGCCCGGTAAAGCCAATCATTGAAAACATAATTGCTGACAAAAAGTGCAGGGAGCAAACAAATCCCTACTGCTAAAAAAACAACTATTGGGGTATAAATTTTTGCGAATTTTGAAATGAATAATTGTGTAGGTGCTTTTCGTGCGGTTGCTTCTTGCACCAATTCCAATATTCTTGAGAGTTTACTGTCCTTAAATAATGCAGTCACTTTTATTTCGGAAACAGTATTAAGATTAATCATTCCTGCTAAAACTTGCTCTCCTTTTCGTTTTGTATCAGGCTTGCTTTCTCCGGTTAAAGCAGCAGTATTAAATGACGATACTTCAGAAATAAGTTCACCATCCAATGCTACTTTTTCTCCGGGCTTAACTTGTATTGTTTCATCAATTTTTACTTCGCTTGGTGAAATCGATGTTGCGACACCATTTCTAATTACAGAAACGGTATCAGGGCGAACATCTAAAAGAGATTTTATACTTCTCTTAGCACGCTTAACTGCTGCTGATTGAAACAGCTCACCAACGGCATAAAATAACATTACAGCAACGCCTTCTGAATATTCCCCAATAAAAAAAGCACCAATGGTAGCAATACTCATTAAAAAGAATTCGGAAAAGAAAGACCCCTTTGCAATCGAGGTTACAGCGTCTTTAATAACAGGAATACCAACAGGAAGATAAGCTACGATATACCAAATTAGACGGACGTATTTTTTAAAGAACTCCGGCTTTATAAAATTATCAAGTACAATACCCGAAATTAAAACGATGAAACTTATAATGGCTGGCAGGTACTCCTTCCATGCAGATTCCTTCTCGAATTCAGGTATTTGTTTCGCTTCCACATGCGAATGCGGAGTCCCTGTGTTTGCATCTATTTTTTCTTCCAAAGTACAACAGGTCATATTGCCTTGTGCATCGTAGGTATGTTTGTGATTTGGATCGGTGTTAATCATTATTTCGTCTTTTTAATTTGGCGGGCAAGAGAACCTGGCTATGAAAAAATTTTTATCAAACTTAAAAGGTACCAAGTCTCTGCCATAATATTATTTTATGTGTGTGGCAATGTGATTTTTTAATTGGTTTTTAAGTGTATTCAGATAACTTTCAAGATCATGCAAACAGATTTCTTTTTCAGGAGTTTTACAGATTGTAATTGGTGTTTCGTCCAAATACTTATATAGTTCAGGGTATTTCACCTCAATTTCTGTTGTGAGTTCTATTATTTCCCTCATTATTTGATTTATTCTTTTCATATTGATCTTTTATAATTTAAATTTTAATGTCCACAAGAATCCATTTCGCCCCCCATTTTACTTTGTGAAAGTAAAAAGAAAGCACCTTCGGTTACAATGGAAACACCTTCTTCAATTTCCTCTAATGGTTTTATTTCAGTGTATTTTCCATCGGTTATACCTGATTTAATTTCAATCTTCGTAAAGTGGTAACCAATAACAGCATCTTTATTCTTGCAATTTTCATGCTCCGCACATTCCTTATGTTCGCAGGTAGTTTTGTTTTTGCATTTCTCATGCTTCTCACAATTTGGATGTTCCGGACAATCCTCCTCTAATTCACATAACTCATGTCCTGTACATTCTTCATGCTTTCCGCAACCAGTTTTATCTTCTTTTATAAAAATAAATTCCTTACCGTTTTCCTTCACAATGGCATTAGCAGGAACAGAATTTACTTTTGCGCCATCTAACTCAATTATTGCATTTATAAACATTCCCGGCAATAGCTCTTTATCTTCTTTATTCAAATGGCAATGAATTCGTACGCTTCTTGTCTCATCGAATGAACGACCAATCAAATGAACTGTTGCCGTCAATTCCTTATTTGGATCGTTAGCCAAAGTGAAACGTACACGTTGACCTTCTTTGATTTTTGTAATGTCTTTTTCAAATACGGTTAGTTCAGCATGTAAATGTTCTGTATCTACAATTTCAAACATTACATCCTGTTGATTTAACATTTTGCCAATATTTACATTCACTTTAGTTACATAACCATTAATGGGGGAGGTAACTGTAATCATTCCTGAAATATTGCCGTTTAATACATTACTTTTATTGATCCCTGCCATACGCATTCTTTCTTCCAAAGCTTTGTATTTAGCTTGAGCAATGTTAAATTCACTTTGCGTCTGTTGTAAAACTTTAGCAGAGTTTACGTTTTCTTTATTCAGTTCCTGCTGACGTTTTAGTTCCTGATCTAAATAATCATACTTGCTTTTTGCTTCTACAAAATCCTGTTGCAGTTGGGCAATCTCAGGATGCTCTATAACCGCAATAACTTGCCCCTTGGTAACGTGCATTCCTTCGAGCATTTCAGTTGATTTTAAGAACCCGCCAATCGGTGCGCTCACCGATACAAGATTCTGAGGTGGCACGTCCAGTTTGCCATTTACTTTTAAAATGCCATTCAGATTTTTACTTTCAATCTGTCCGATTTTAATTTCGGAATTGTCGAACTGCTCTTTAGTTAAAGAAACCTCTTTTACTTCAGTTTCCTCTGCTTCTTCATGGCTATCTTCCACAGCCTTTTCTTTACTTCCAGAACAGGCAGTGAGTACAAGCATCAGTATTACCATACCGTGTTTCGCTGCATTTGTTATTTTCGATTTAATAGTTTTCATATTTCTTAATATTATTTAATTGATCCTGATAAAAATTCCAATGCAATCACACTTTGATTGAATTCTAAGAGTGTTTGCAGATAGTTCTGCTTTATTTCATCTGCCTGTTGCAAATTCAAAACATGTTGAGCATAGTTGATCTCCCCTTTTTGAAAAGCAATAGTGCTTTGCTTAGTAATTAGTTCTGCATTTGGTAACCCGCTTGACTTGTAATATTGCAATGACTTTTGAGTTTTCAAATACTCAGTATATGCAGCTTCAACTTCTGCCATAGCATTATTTTGTGCTTGTTTGTATTGAAGTTCGGCATTTTGCTTAGAATATTCCGCAGCCTTAATTTTAGCACTCTGTGGGGCAAACCATAAGGGAATACTGACACCTGCTGAGAAGCCCTGAAAACGGTTGCCATAGTTAGCCAATGGTGCAGTAGCATCATTTCCGTATGGAACACCATACAAAGTTTGATTAAAATACCCCAAAGTAATATCCGGCATCAAAGCATTTTTATCCACTTTCTTTTGATTTTCTGCTATACTAATTTGCTGTTTCATGTAAACAACAAAAGGATTTTTTGCTACTAATGATGAGTCAACCTGAAGACTTAATACTGCCTCTTTTAAATCAGTTTCATCAAATGTCGTTATAGGAGAAGCAAGCAAGGCTTTTAATTTGCTCGCTAAGGCTACCTTGTCGTTTTCCATTTGCATTAACTGATTTTCCACTTCTTTACTTCTTGCCTCAGTTGATGATTTTTCTAACAGGTTTGATTCTCCTGTCTTGTAGCGGAGCGCTGAAGCTTTAGCGAGCGCTTTGTAAACGCTATCTCTTCTTAACAACAATTCTTTCCGCTGATTTAAGTTCAACCATTGGTAATACACCTGCTTTATTTGATAAACTACTTCTGCTTCAGTTAACTTCTTTTTCAGCATATTGCTTTCTATTACCGAACCCGCCAATTTTGATTTGGCAGCAAAAGTGGTTGGGAAAGGAATTGACTGCGATATGGTTAAATTATTATCCTTATTTGCATAGCTATTGTATTGCCCATAAGTTAAACTCACATTGGTTTTGCTGATTTCGGTTGAAGTCTTTTTTAAGTATTGACTACTTTTTACTTCTGATTCGGCAGCCAATACAGAGTTGTTGTATTTCAAACCTTTAGCAATCCACTCATCTAAAGAGCCGTTATTCTGAGCCTGAATGATGTTGCTACCAAATAATAAAATTATTATTGCAGCAGGTGCTATTATTTTTGTTGTTTTTGTCTTCATCTTCTCAAATAAAACATATAGGATAGGTAATACAATCAGCGTTAATAATGTTGCGCTTATCAATCCCCCAATAACAACAGTTGCCAATGGTTTTTGAACTTCTGCACCTGCTCCATGTGATAATGCCATAGGTAAAAAACCCAATGATGCAACCGCTGCTGTCATTATTACCGGACGTAAACGAACTCTCACTCCTGTTAAAACACGTTCCATTAAATCGTCCATGCCTTCTTTTTTTAGTTGATTGAAATATCCTATTAATACTATTCCGTTTAATACTGCTACACCAAACAAAGCAATAAAGCCAACACCTGCCGAAATACTAAATGGCATGCCTCTTAAATATAGAGCGAATACTCCGCCAATAGCGGAAAGTGGGATAGCTGTAAAAATTAAGGTTGCTTGTTTGAACGAATTGAATGTAAAAAATAAGAGCATAAAAATGAGCAACAATGCTACAGGTACAGCAATTGATAAGCGCTCTTTGGCTTCCGTTAAATTCTGGAATTGCCCACCATAAGTAATATTGTAACCCGGAGGCAATTTCAACTCTGCATCCAGTTTGGTTTGAATATCTTTCACAACCGACTCAACATCTCGGCCTGAAACATTAAAGCCAATAAATATCCTGCGCTTGGTATTATCATGAGATACCTGTGCAGGGCCTTCTTTGTAACTAACATCTGCAATCTGATTCAATGGAATTTTCACTCCATTATCTGTAAGCACATATAACTGGCTTACATCATCTATGTCCTGACGAAAGTTCTTATTGAACCTTACTACTAAATCAAATTTCTTTTCACCCTCTAAAACAACACCAGCTTTTTCTCCTGCAAAAGCGGCTGTAATTACCCTATTTACATCACTTACTTTGATTCCGTATTGCGCCAGTTTATCACGCTTATAGTTGACTGCGATTTGCGGTAAACCTGCCACCTTTTCAATTATCGGTGTGCCAACACCTTCAATCCCTGCAATTAGTTTTGAGACCTTATCGGCTTCAGTTGCAAGTATTTCCATATCATCCCCATAAATTTTAATGGCTATATCCTGCCGAATACCAGTCATCAATTCATTAAAGCGCATTTGAATTGGTTGAGTTATCTCTAAATTCACTCCAACTAAACTACTCTTGAGTGCTTCTTCCATTTTCTCCATCATTTCTTCTTTTGTTTCAGCACTTGTCCACTCGCTTTTATCTTTTAGTGCCACCATAATATCCCCCCTTTCAATTGGCATTGGATCGGTAGGAATCTCTGCGCTACCAATACGGGTTACAACTTGTTTTACTTCAGGAAATTTTGACTTTAAAATCTTTTCCGCTTTTGTAGTAGTCTCTGTCATTTGCGTGAGCGATGTTCCTTGCATCATCCCAAATTCAATGGCAAAATCTCCCTCCTCTAAAGTTGGAATAAACTCGCCACCCATATTCAGGAACATCAATAAACTTGTTACAAATAATGCAACCGCAGAAATAATAATGATGCCTTTTCTTTTCATTGATTTTGTAATTACAGGCATATACAGGCGTTCAAAGAATGCCATTATTTTATCGGATATGTTTTTCTTGTGATGTGTATTTTTACTCAAAAACAAAGCAGAAGCCATTGGTACATAGGTTAAAGAAAGAATCAATGCGCCAAGAATAGCGAACGAAACAGTTTGAGCCATTGGTGAAAACATTTTACCCTCAATTCCAACCAAAGCTAAAATTGGCAAGTACACAATCATAATAATGATTTCACCAAACGCAGCGGAGCTTCTGATCTTTGTCGCTGATTGATAAACCTCTTCATCCATTTCAGCTTGCGTTAATCTTCCATTAGCGAAATGTCTGTTAATACTTCTTCCAGTAATGTGATGCAGCGTTGCTTCGATAATGATTACCGCACCGTCTACAATTAAACCAAAATCAATCGCCCCCAAACTCATCAAGTTACCCGATACGCCAAACAAATTCATCATGGCAATGGCGAATAACATAGCCAAAGGGATAACAGATGCTACTACCAATCCTGCACGAAGATTTCCTAATAACAAAACCAAAACGAAAATCACAATCAAGCCACCTTCAATTAAATTCTTTTCAACAGTGCTGATAGCTCTTTTTACTAATGCGGAACGTTCGATGTACGGATCAATGACTACACCTTCAGGTAATGACTTTTGAATTTCTGCCATACGTTCTTTTACATGCTCAATTACTTTCGATGAGTTTTCGCCTTTCAGCATCAAGGTAATTCCGGCAACTACTTCCCCTTCACCGTTTCGTGTAATAGCTCCATAGCGAGGTGCGCTTCCGAAATTTACTGTTCCTATATTGCGAACTAAAATTGGCATATTCTTAACTGTTTTAATCACGATGTTTTCAATATCGTCTTTGGTTTTTACCATACCAATTCCACGTATAAAGGAAACATTAGAGCCTTTCTCGATGTATGCACCGCCAGTATTTTCATTACCATTATGTAGGGCTTCAAACACCTCGTTAATGGTTACGTTCATTGCATTTAAGCGATTAGGATCAATCGAAACTTCGTACTGCTTCATTTCGCCCCCCCATGCACTTACTTCGGTTATACCTTGGACACCTGCCAGTTGTCTGCGAACAATCCAATCCTGAATTGTTCTTAAATCCTGGGCGGAGAACTTGTTTTCAAATCCCTTTTTTGTGTGTATGGTGTATTGATATATTTCACCCAGTCCGGTTGTAATTGGCCCCATTTCGGGTTTGCCTAATCCATCGGGAATTTCTCCTTCGGCTTGTTTTATTTTTTCAGCTACCAACTGGCGGGCTGTATGTGTTTCCACTTTATCATCAAACACCACCGTAATAACCGAAAGCCCGAACCTTGAAATGGAACGGATCTCTTTTACATCAGGCAGGTTCGACATGGAAATTTCCAGCGGGTTAGTAATGAAACTTTCTATTTCCTGTGCTGCAACGGTTGGTGCAACTGTGATAACCGTTACCTGATTATTGGTGATATCAGGCAAGGCATCAATGGGCAATTTTTTAAAGGAATAAACGCCCCAAACAATCAAAGCAACGGTAAACAAGCCAATTACCAGTTTATTTTTGATTGAAAAACCTATGAGTTTATCAAACATAATTTTTTGTTCTGTGTAAATAAATTTTGAAGTATAGGTTTAAGACAGGCACAAATGCCATAAAGCATCAAACATACATTGCTATACCAATGCTGTTGAGTTTAGATTAAAATGATGCTTGGATTATGCAAGCTTTGGCGGTTGCCAAATTGGAATAACAGCACTTGAAGTTTCTGATTCAGGATGAACCGTGTAAACTGTATTGATAACTGCTATTTGAGTTTCGATAGATTGAAACGGTTTTACTACAAAATGGGTAGCACAACATGAACATATACAAAACGGAGTGCATACCTCATCCTGATGATCTCCGGAATTTTGAGAAGTTTGTTCGTGTTTTAATTCATTACAATCGTCCTTGTCTCCGCATGGCATAACAGCAAGTGAAATGAAGTAGAAACAGAATAATATGTAAAAGGCTCTTTTCAACTGTACAAATATACAAATTTTCAAATAGACTATAATTAAGTGGTTTATAGGCTGTTGTTAAGGGGCATTTACTTACCTAATGTATTCCGAATTGATTTTTTTCATAAAATATTGGTTGAAAACTTGCAGAGCTTGCCGATTATTTTTTTTCATACATTTGACCAAAATGGTCAGGTCAAAATGATTCAAGTGAAAACAATAGGCGAAAAAATCAGGGAACTAAGAGAAGCACATGGGCTGCTTCTCAGGCAAATTGCTGCTGAATTAGAAGTTGATCCATCACTACTCAGTAAAATTGAACGTGGAGATAAACGACCAACAAGAGATCAGGTCGTTCATCTCTCAAAAATTTTTAAAATGAATGAGGAGGACTTGTTGGTTATTTACTTGAGCGACAGAGTTGTTTATGAATTAAAAGATGAACAGTTGGCTCTTAAAGCCATGCACGTTGCTGAGAAAAAGATTTCTTACTTAATAAAAGAAAAGAATGGCAAAGGCTAAGGAAATAATACATATGGAGTCTCCAAGCCATTTTGCTGACCGCATTGGATTGGAGTATTCTAAAGCCAATTCGCAGGAGAGCAAGAAAGGCAAAGGGCAGTTTTTTACCCCTACGAAAATCGCAGCTCTGATGGCTTCTCTTGCCGATACTACAGACCTGAAATCCATCAGAATTTTAGATCCGGGATGTGGTACTTTAGTTTTATCTGCTGCTTTGATTGAGGAATTAGTTTCTAAGAATAAAGGGGTAAAAACGATTGAACTAACTGCTTACGAAACGGATGAGGATTTAGCTCCTTATATAAAGAAGTCAGCAAATCACATAAAGAAGTGGCTTGCTGAGAAAAAAATTGATTTCCATTTTAAACTGAATGAAAACGATTTTATTCTTAAAAATGCCTCCTGGACTAAAGGTAAAGACGTAGGCTTTGATTTTATCATTTCCAACCCGCCTTATTTTAAGTTATCTAAAGACGATGAACGAACACTCGCTGCTAAATCAGTTGTCAGCGGTCAAACCAATATCTACTCTATTTTTATGGCATTCGCTGCCAAGATGCTTAATCAGGACGGACAGCTAATTTTTATTACTCCGAGAAGTTTCTCTTCCGGCAGTTATTTCAAAGCCTTCAGGGAATATTTCTTTAACACGGTGCAACTTGATAAAATACACCTGTTTGTTTCCCGCAAGGATACATTTAACAGGGATAGCGTACTTCAGGAAACAGTTATTTTAAAAGCAAGCAATACCGGAAGCATTAATCCAAATGAAGAGGTTGTGATTTCATCTTCTCATGGACTGAAGGATATTGAAACACCTGCAATTAAACTGCTTTTGCATAAAGATGTTATCGATTTAAAATCTCAGGAGAAAATACTACATCTGCCGACCAATGATAACGAGCAAAGCATCGTCAACATATTTAAAGCATGGAACGGTAATCTGAATGCATACAACATTCAAGTGTCCACTGGCCCAGTTGTTTCATTCAGGGCTACGAAGTTTATACAAGACCATTACCAAAACGGAACTGTTTTTCTCGCTCCGCTTTTTTGGCTTCACAACGTAAACAAAATGTCTTTGAGTTGGCCTGTTGTTAAAGAGGGAAAAGGTCAGTACATAAGAATTCAAGATGAGAGTAAATCGATCTTGATCCCGAATAAAAACTACATTCTTTTAAGAAGGTTCAGTACAAAAGACGATAAAAGCAGATTGATTGCTGCTCCCTATTTCTGTAATTACATAAGTGCAGAATATATCGGGGTTGAAAACAAAGTAAACTATATCTACCGTCCAAAAGGGCATCTGAACAGGAACGAAGTGGTTGGGCTTTGCGCTCTGCTGAATAGTGAACTGTTTGATAATTATTTCCGAATCTTTAACGGCAACGTAAACGTGAGCGCAACCGAACTAAGGGAAATGCCGCTACCTCCATTGGAAACCTTAAAGGAAATCGGAGACCGACTCATTTTAGCAAATGATTATTCGGTTGAAAACGTAAACAAAATTATTAATGAAACTTTTGAGCTCTCAGGAGCATTGAATTTAATATGAGCAAAATAACGGAAGCACAGGAAATTCTTAAAGCACTTGGTTTACCCAATGCACAACAAAATGAAATGTCGGCACTTACACTACTGGCACTTTGTAATCTGAAAGAAAAAGATGAATGGTCAAACGCCACACGCAGCAGCATGGGTGTTTCAAAAGGTATTATGAATTTCATGGAAACCAACTACAAAAGAAAGTATGCTGCCAATACTCGTGAGACCGTAAGAAGGCAAGTTCTGCACCAGTTCGTTCAGGCGAGAATTGCGGATTACAATCCCGACCAACCTGATCTTCCTGTAAACAGTCCAAGAGCGCATTATGCTGTATCAGCGGAAGCATTGTCAGCCATTAAGAAATACGGAAGCAAAGGATGGAAATCGGCTGCGGAAAAATTCACCAATGAAGTGGCGAACCTTGCAAAGACTTATGCAAAAGAGCGCACCACTAATATGGTTCCGGTGAAATTACCCGATGGTACTATACTAAAATTATCAGCCGGAAAACATAACGAACTACAAGCTGCGATTGTTGAACAATTTGCTCCTCGTTTTGCAAAAGGCACAACACTTCTTTATCTCGGTGATACTGCAAAGAAAGACCTTTTTATAGACAAGGAATATTTAAAGTCTTTAGGAATTCCAATCGATCAGCATAGCAAACTGCCGGATGTTGTTATTTATGACCACGCACGTTGTTGGTTATTTTTAATTGAAGCGGTTACTTCACATGGCCCGGTATCTCCAAAGAGATTACATGAATTGGAGGATTTACTTAAAAATTGTAAGGAAGGAAAAGTCTATGTAACTGCATTTCCTGATATGGCAGAATTTAAAAAACATAGCTCAAATATCGCTTGGGAAACAGAAGTTTGGTTAATGGATATGCCTGACCATATGATTCACTTTAATGGCGACAGATTTATGGGGCCGAGATAACGAAAAAAGAAATGGGAAAAATTGTCAAAGATTCATACAAAACCGGAGAAGCAGGTGTAATACTTTTTAATCAGTATTGCAATCAGCACAAGCCTTTCATTATTTTTCGTGAGGTAACAAAACATGATTTTGGTATTGATGGCGAGTTGGAGTTGACAAGAAAAAACGAAGATGGCAAGACCGAAGCAACAGCGGAAATACTAAAAGTTCAAATAAAAAGTGTTAATTCTTCGAACAGCTATATGAAAAATGAAACTGATGAAAAGTTTGATTTTTACGCTGATCCCGATGACTTAGATTACTGGCTTAAGCATAAGAAATACAACCTCCCGGTATTACTCCTTGTAATTGATTTGCGAACAGAATCAATCTATGTCAAAAAAATAACTGATGTGGAAATACATTCTGCAAAGAAAAAAGGTCAAAAAATACCAATCCAATTTAATAAGTCGGAAAATAAGTTGGTGATGGGTACCAATGATTTTGCTGAACGCTTCTCGACTTCATTTAAGTCGAGAATTAACTTTGATGTCGAAGAAACTTTAATAACAAACTCTTTATTGGTAAAAAAGTTCCCGAAGGTTCTATACTCATATAAAGCAAAGCTCAAAAACAAAAAGGAAATCTTTAAAAAGATTACAAATAACGATGCTCCCCATTTCGCAATAAAATCTGACACAGTATATACTTTCCGGGAAATAACAAACTCTGAATGTCCTCTGTTTTTTAGCGAAGTTTTAACTGATGATAAGCCTCAAACAATTCATTTCAGTAAAATTATCGGGGACACTGATTTAACGAATATTTTTCTTGAACTTTTTTACGAGCATCTTAAATATGATTTATCCAACAAACTCTTAAATTACTCCAAAGATTACAAGCGTTTTTATTTCAGACTTAAAAGTACTGAGGAGCTTTTAGAAGTTACAGCCCGGACTCGAAAGAGAGATGACGAAACTAAAAAGAAAGTAGTTACATACCACAAATATGGAAAAACAGAATTTTTTAGGCATTATGCAGTAGAGCTAAAAATCAGAATGTATGAAGAATCTATTTGGATAATAGTTAATCCAAAATATCTATTTACAAAGGATAGAAAAGAAACCCTTTCACCCAAGCAAATTACCAAGTATACAAATTATTTAACAGCAAGAGAATTTAATAATGAATATGCGAATTTGCTTCATTTTTGGAAAACATATTTGTTCAAAGGAAATAAAGAATGGGAGATTTTTGCCAACGAAAAAGCAAATATTGTGATTGATGATTACAATGAAATAAATGTTCCTTTTGGAATACCAATGGATGTTAAATCAGCGAAAAAGAAAGCAGAAGCTGTAATCGATAGTTCGCAACAAAGTTTTGATTTTGATGAAGATTGAATTACTACAAGAACCAAATCTTGAATTTGGAGATGATTTTGTTTCCGATGATCCAAAGTTAGGATTAAGCGTTGGTGGTTTCTTTTCAACCGCAAATAAAACGCATCGTTCTGAGATTAACATCGGAATAATTGGGACTAATAATAACATCGAAGATACCTTAACATGGATTAAGCAGTTTGAGCATTATATTGAAGCCAAAGATGAGGATATTGAAATAAAGAGTGAATCCGTAATTGTTGATGGTGAAATACTTGATGAGGAAGAAGAATCCGAACCGGAAGAAGGAGTGACTGTTCAATCACTATTTGACATAGAAATAAAAAAACAGGAAGAGCCTGAAAAGATAAAGAACAAAAGGCTCAATCCTGATTTTATAGGTTTTAATAAGGACACAAAATTTAAATGTGAGTTTCAAAACGATGATGCAAACAACATAACAATTAAAGAAGCTGATTTAAAATCTATTCTTGAACGTAAGGATATTAAGGGATACGAAAAATCAGGTCTTGTTGCTGAATTGTATGTTGAAGCCTATGAGAAATTAATTACAACGAGTATTTCAAAACCCAATAGTTGTATCATAATAATTCCGTCAAAGGTTTTTAAGGTATGCTCCTCCGTAAAAATGGGAGCGGGTAAATTCTTTAATTTCAGAAGATATCTTAAAGCTCGGTTAATTGGACTGAAAGATTCTATTCCAGTACAAATTTTATTGGAAGACACGATTTTGCAGAAACGAAAATCATTACAGGATTTATCAATGCAAGCATGGAATTTTTGCGTCGCAAACTATTATAAAAATAATTGCACCCCCTGGACTCTTTCGCTTAAAGATAAGAACACCTGTTTTATAGGTATTAGCTTTCATAAAGTAATTAACGCTGAAGAAAGCTATATGAAAGCCAGTATTGCACAAGCCTTTAATTATGAAGGGAAAGGAATAATTTTCGTTGGAAAAAAATTCAAGTGGGATGACAGGAAGAACAATACTAAAGCCCCACATCTTACCTATGAATATGCGAAATCATTAATTGCAGACGTAATCAAAGAATATCAGAAGTATAATGACATACTGCCAAACCGTGTAGTAGTTCACAAGACAACTGACTTTTGGAGTGCGGGATCGCATCCCGATTACGCAGAAGTTGAAGGATTGAAAGATGGAATTAAGGAAGTTTTGGGGGATCGAGTTTCAATCGATCTTGTAACAATAAAGTCTGCTGAATTCAAGCTACTCCGAAAGCAAGGCAAATACCCTGTAATCAGAGGAACTTTATTATCATTAGACAAAGTCACAGGCGTATTATATACAACTGGCTACATCCCAATATTTGAGACATTTCCGGGTGTTCATATACCAAGACCAATCGAAGTATCCATTTACGAAGGAGAAACGACGTTAAAGAAAGTGTCACAGGAGATATTGGCATTAACGAAGTTGAATTTCAACAACTGTAATTATTACGACAGCTTACCGATTACGTTAAGATTCGCTCAAAAGGTTGGCGAAATCATCCAGTATATGGATGAAAACTCGATACCACCGAACAAGTATTTTTATTACATGTGATGTTATGAATTTTTCAATTGAAGAGCTATATTTTATGTATGGGCAATATGATACATTTGTATTGCTTGAATTTCATAATGAAACTAAGTCTCACGAGTTGTTTGGTAGCAAAGGGATAATGGGAAGATTTAAATATACGTTGGATGAGAAAAGAGGATTTGAAAAATACCGTGACAGTTCTGAGATTCCGAGAACTAAAGCTGAGTATAAATTTATTCCTTCCGATAAGTATAGTTTAACAGAAGAAATTCAGACACTTTTAGATCGGGATGGTTTACTATGTTCAGATATAGCTGTTGTAAGTTCATATAATCGAAAAAGAGAAAATAGGTTTATTGTCAAAGGTGAAAAAGAGATACCCGACAAACTAACCATAACCATTCCTGAAAGTAGTCAAACCGAGATTGATTTAATGACAATCGGATTGTTCCGCTCACGGCTTAAAGATGGTGGCGAACTTGCACCATTCGAATATGCAGAGATGTATGGATTGTTACTTTTTTATAAAAAAGAGGAAGTTGTAAATAATCCATACCTCTATCAGAACTTTGAAACCAAAGAACTCAAAGATGAAGTAAAATTTCACTATCTCAATTGCCGATATCTGAATTCTAAATCGGAAGATGGCGATATTGAGGAATTGAAGAGACTTAAACTCGCTCAATTCAAAAAGCGAACTCCGATTGTAATCAATGAAATTCAAAAGAATGGATTACAGGTAAACAAATTGCAGGATTTAGAAGGTAATCAATTTCATAAAGCAATAGGACTTCTATCCAATGTTGATGATAAGTTAATCTTGCCCTACCCAAAGCCTATTTGGTCTGATTTTGAGAGACTGGCGCATATTTACTTGGGGCATACTAAAGAGCTATTCATTGGCGCAGACAATAGCGGAAACACATTTTTCCAGTATAATTTCAAAGAGTTGAGAAATGTAATAAGTAACGTTCTTCAAATAATTTATGATGAATTTGTAGCCGAAATCAAAGTAACGAATAAAACATTCGTAAGAAGAGGCAGCAGGGCTATCGAATTTGATGGACATTATTATCGAGTTGAAATCGAAACTTCGGGAAGATTAATTGTTTTTCATCCATATAACGATGATGGCAGCAGAGAAAATGACAATTAACAGTAAATTATGAAATATAATATCGTATCAGGAGTAAGCCAACAGTTTTACCATTCCATCCCTTCAGATTTAGATTTAATCCAAACATCACCTACAAGGGATGGTATTTTTCAAATGCTTTCTCAAATTCCGTATGATAAATTTCCCGAATTTATTCTTGATATTTTAGTGAGAATTGAAAAACACACTCCAGTTGATATTACAGATGGTCAAGGCGATGAAAAGCAAGATATTTTGACTTTAAATCCTGAAGGTAAAAGGTGTTTAACTCAATGCAAGCATACGAGCAATTATAAAGACCATTACAACGGTGACGACTTAGATAAAATGGTTTCCGCATGCTTACGAAAAAATTGTCAAGAAGCAATTTTTGTAACAAACTCAGATTTGACTCCGCAGGGAAAGAAATATATCACTGATGATGAATATAAGCGAGGATGGCCGGGCGATGTATTATTGTGTCCTAAAATAGACTACTGGAATGGATATAAAATTTGGGGGAAAATTAAAAATGATAATGAAATCATAAACAAATGGTTTAGTGGATTAGGGCAAGTTCATAGTTTAAGAAGTTTTAAGTTTGATATTACTATTCAACGGTTGCCATTTGAAAATAATGAGGAAGACAGTGAGTTATTGAATAACTTAATGTCAACAATCAAATCAAAAAAATGGGCAAAAGAAATACATAAAGACTTTGCCTACGAAGTCTCTTTTAAAAAAGATTTTATTCTTAATCTAAAAAGATGGTTTCAGTTTTCTGGAAATCTCGACATAAATTTTGTATTACCAAATGATGATATTAATTTTTTTCATAGACCGTTATACGCCTTTACCATTGAAGTCATTTTATCCGATGAAAAAAAGGTTTATTCACCGAATAAAATCAAGGCGGATATTGTAGATTTTCTTTCAAAGGAAATTTTAAATGATTTATCAGATGGCAAATGGTGGCACATTACATGCAGCCAAATTAAGAGCAATATGTTTTTGCATGATATAAATGAACCTCGTGAAATAGTATTGGAAACGGCATCTACTTTTGTCAAATCGTTGAAAAATTCATCAGTATCGGAAATTGATTTTTGCAATCTTAAATCAAAAGACTACTCTTTAAAAGAAATTGAAGATGATGACGATTCGATTTGGATTCATAAACAGAGCGGAATACAGGTAATCCAAATATTTGATCAAAAGATTAATCCTGTTGAAGATTATAACTATCAGGTCTCAAACTTTTACAAGATAGAACAATTTAAAAATTATATCTTTCAGGCTGTATCTAACATTGATCAATCGCTTATGATGAGGGTAAGAAAGCTGATACCGTTTGAGTGGATTGCTTTAGAGAAAGACAAAGAAGATTTTATTTGGGGATTCCCAAAGGAAACCTCACAGGATGTAATAGAATTAACTCGTAAAAAAATTGAAGCTATTGGATTGGAAGTTTTAAGAGTAAAAGAAGAAGATAAATTAACTATGATCGACGGATTAAAAGTCGATCCTACTCCACGGTTTCATATGCATTCAGTTCTTAGTCGTATTAGTTTTCCTGTAGCCTTAAATAAAAGAGTCTTTTGGCTTTCAAGAGATATTGAATTCAAAAATGAATTAACCCTTGAAAAAAGGTCTTCATTAGTTGCTCACAAATATAAGTTTGAAGATGATTTTGGATTTAAGAATATGGGAAAAGAAACACAAATGGTTTTCAAAGAACATGAAATAAAAGGATTGCTATTTGATATTATGACCTTCAGAGGAAAGCGAATGATGGATATTGCGATATTATCAAAGAACAAAATCTCACTTAATATTCGTTTTAAAGAAGAAAATATTGATTCTTCAATAAATGCAACGAATCATTACGTCACGGAATTTGAATCGGCGGTAAAGGATTTAGTTAAGCAAATTGATGTAGCCTAAATTCAATAAAGATCTTCTTCGGTTTTATACTTTGGTATTTTGATAATTGCGGATGTGTTTTAAAATTAATCTTCCGCATGTTTTTATATTTTGCAGATCAGTATTACAACAAATTACTTTCGTTTAATAAGTATCTTCGATGAATTGTGATGAGTAAATAGTTCTTTTGTTATACCATCCCACTCGAACAGATAATCGGAACTTTCTATTTTACTTGTTTTATTACACTCATAAAAGCAATTGCTGTATAGAGTATAAATTGCATCGGCTTCGTAAAATGTCACTTCGATTCGATCATTCATTTCATGTTTAAATTTACGATTATCGATTGCTACTGTTACATCAAATAAACCACCCCGATAATTTTCCTTAACTTCTAAAAAACTTCTAATTGCAATAAAAGATTCTCTTGCTATATCATTCATTTTGAACTACTTTTTAATATTCAAAATATAACTTTTCCTTCTCTCCAAAATTTGGAGTCATTCCTACAAATATGCCCTTATGTTTGAGATAAAACTCATCTAACTCATAAAGATCGATTGGTTGAATAATCAAAAACCCATTGTTCTTTGGAATTATTTTATTTTCCTTGCCGACATATTTGTACCTGAGATGATTTTTATAATGACGTAACGGCCATTCAGGAAAATCTTCAAAACGAATCTTAAATGAAATTTTAGCTTCAGTTTCCGGTATTATAAAAACAAGTTCAGGAAATTCCACCTTTGCTTTCAACTCAAAATATTTTCCGTCAATTTCTATAGGAAAATAAAACTCATTTCTTTCAATGAACTCTATTAATTCGAATGGATGATGGAATGGCTGAGTGAACGGCACAGCATAAATAATAGATTGGTTATCTTCATTTTCAACTTCAGAAGCAAACATCAAACCCATTGTGTTGTTTTTTCTGTCAAGCCCTAATGTCATTTGATATACTGGAATTCTCATCATAACGTTTTTTTATTTGCGTTATTAATCACATTCTCTCCTGCTTGAGTTTCAAATTTGTATTGATTTGAGAACTCAAATGTTGCGTATGGAGCGCAAATCACATCATAACCATAAGTACGAGTATGAGTGAGGTTCCTCCTAATTAGACTTGCCCATTGTTTAACAAGAAAATCTTGTCTCCGGATTATCTTCATGTTAAGGGTAATGAAATCTGAATTATTTACATCAAATTCGATTACGGCAAAATTGTTTGGGGTTTTCCCTTTAGCGCGAGCCGCGACAAGGGCAACATTCTCTCCAACATAAAATCCTTGCCCTAATTCACCGCCTCCAAGAGTTACATCGATACCTGTTGTAAGAATTGCATTTGCCGAGTTTTGATCTGTTCCATGAAATACAATCATGTTCTGAAATTTTATTTAGTGAATTGTAAATATCGTTTTTTGAAAGCAAATAATAAATTGTTCTATTCTCTAATTGAACTGCTTGAACGTGAAATTATGTTTCAAGTTTCCTTCCTTATCCACCCACTCCGGCATCGCAAATAACTTCTCCCTGAATCCCGGAATTTTCACCGCTTTGATCCTTCCTGTTTTTACAACGGATCTCAAATAAACCGACAGAGTTGTCTTCGGATCATTGTAAAAAGAATACTGCTTATCCAGTTTCAGCAGGTGGTTGTGAATCTCCTTACTGGTAAGTGGTCTGTTTTCAATCGAAAGCAGGAACACGAACTTGGTGGAATAAGGCCAATCGGCTTTAAAACCTTCAAAATTCAGCCCTTTTTCTGCCTTTTCAGGGCTTTTCTCTTCTGTACCGGGTGTATTTGCCTTATCAAGTTTCTCCTGGAGCGTGTCGAGTTCTTCCCGCAATTCCAAAATGTGGTCAATCAGCTCATTTTCCGACCATCCCTCGAATTCATGACGGTCTTCCTGCCGCTTTAAATGGCGGTATTTATGCTTCCACGCTGATTTTTTTGGTGCATTTTCATTCATCTATACCTTATCTATAATAGTTTAATGTATCTTCTTCATTTAATCTAAATGATATTAATATTATTTCTAAAACAAATCTATGCATTTTTTATAGCATTTTCACACAGGTAAACTAAAACTCGAAGTCGAAAAAGTTTTCCATCTCATTATCAATACAATACACTTTTTTAAGAACTATTTTACGCACATTATTTTTGTGATATGCGGAATAATTATACTTTTGATTTCGGAAAACGATTTTAAGAAAGAGATGGTAACTGAACAAAAAATAAATCCAAAAATGCTGATGCTTGCACGTGAGGCACGTGGTTTAACTCAACTTGAACTGGCTGATCTTGCAGGAATTAACCGTTCCAACATCAGTCGCTTTGAGCAGGATGAGATGGGTTTTAGTGATGATGTGCTGATAAAGCTGATCGAAGCCTTAAAGTTTCCTGAACACTTTTTTATGCAAAATGAGGAGGTGCTTCCGCCCGCATTATATCGCAGACGTGATAAAGTACCTGCAAAGATTTTATCATACATAGATGCGAACCTTAATATTTATCGCCTGAACATGCAACGTTTGTTTGAGGCCATGAAACTGGAGGTAAAAGAAATTCCGTTGTTACCTGTTTCGGAAAATGGAACTCCGGCAAGCATTGCACAAAAACTTCGTAAAGTATGGAACATGCCAAAAGGCGAAGTAGCAAATGTTATAGACCTGATTGAATCGCACGGTGTCATGACACTTGCTGTTGATTTTAAAACGGATCGTGTGGATAGCCGTAGCATCTTGATTTTAAATAAGTATCCGGTAATCTTTTACAACAAGGCTTTATTAGGTGATCGCTTGCGCTTCACCCTTGCCCACGAATTAGGGCATATAATAATGCATACACGGCAAGCATTACTATCAATAGAAGAAGTTGGACACGAAGCGAACTTGTTTGCTGCCGAATTTTTGATGCCTGAAAAAGACATTAAAGCAGATTTTAATGAAAACATTAACCTGGACTTACTTGCACGGTTAAAAAAGAAATGGAAAGTATCCATGCAAGCCATTCTTTACCGGGCAAATGATTTAAATATGCTAACCGATAATCAAAAGCGTTACATCATTGGTCAATTCAATGCCCTTAAGATTAGAAGAAGAGAACCAGTTGAGCTGGATATTGCAATTGAAAGAGGAAGTGCTGTACGTGATTTGATTACACGCTACAGAACAAAACAAAAAATGAGTGTAAAGGAAATGGCCGACTTCTTTTACCTTGAACAAGAAGAATTTTTAAGTCGGTACAATTAATTAGTAACTAAAATAATAGAGATATGAGTAGAGCAGAAATCAAACCGTTTACAAAGAAAGAGTTGGCTAATCTTTATGAAATAACCCCGCATTGTTTCACTACGATGCTGGCTCCGTTTGCAGATAGCGTTGGTAAAAAAAGTGGCAGGTACTATACCGTTAAGCAAGTAGAAAAAATCTTTTCCCACTTGGGTTATCCGAATAGTTATCTGAAGGATGAATTGGCAGTTGTAAAGTAAGATGCTACCTAAAGTTCCAACAGAAGTCAATCCATTTGTGGAGAAAGTGCTTGATAAGATCAATGCAGAGTTCGATCCTGAATTTATCCCCGTCATTCCTGAACCTTACGCAAAACCAGAAAATTGCTTTGCAAACGTTGATGAAAAAGTAAAACGTGACGGAGGAAAAGTTCACTACGGATGGGCGATCTTTCAATCGAGCATTATATGTGAAGCAGAGAGACACGCTGTATGGGAAAACGATAACGAAGAGTTAATCGACATTACTCCGAGAGAATTCGGATTTGAAAAAATGATGTTCGTTTCAGATAATAATTTAGTGTACCGAGGTCAACTAATTGATAATGCAAGAATCAATATCACAAATAACAAGCTCGTTGATGACTATATTAAACTGTGTGAAACATTAGAATTCTTTTATACTTATGGAACACGACTGAACGATGATATGCTGAATGTTCCTGAACCTGCATTGACACTAACCTTTCAATATCAAAATTTGAAAAATATGTTTCAGGCTTATTTATATCAAGGAGGAACAGAACAAACACCATGTTTGTGCGGTAGCGAAGTGAAGTATAAAAAATGTCACGGACGTAATTTGAGAGTTAATTTTCAAAACGATCTACTAAAAGTAAGCAAGGTGCTTAAAGAAAGACCGCTTGCGTAAAAATATTCATTAAGACAAACTAAGACATTGCCGGACATTCTCCGGCTTTTTTGTTTCCCATCCAATGCACTTGATGGACATCGCTTCCCGATGTTAAACAATAAATCAAATTACATCAAGTTACGTGCGATTTTAAAAAATTTCACGATTTACATCAAACAATTTTCAATAACATTTAATTGAATTCAGTTAAGGGTAATAACCGGAAAGTGCCCTTTTGAGTTGTCGCAACTTTGTTCTCGTAATCACTAAACGAGTAACAAATAAAAACAATTCATATGAGCGCAGTTAGAAAAACCCAAAAGAAAAAAGAAGCAAAAGTAATCCAGTTAAAACTAATCAAAGGAGGCCGCACTCCTGATCTTGATAAACTGGTTCACGGATTATGGACTTTAGCTTACAGTTCATTATGGAACAACAGAGAATTTTCCATAAACGAGACAGAACAATTAAAAGATTTGCTATCGGAGCATTTTGAAAGCAACAAAAATTGTAAACGCAATTTCAAAGACCTTGTTGAACGCATCTGTTTAGCCAAGCGTTTTGTATCACGCAAAAGAGGGAGATACATTTCCAAGCCGATTGATTGGTTAAACATCAATTACAAAAACGGTTTATCCGGTACAGCGTCTTGGTTAGAAGAAGTAAAAGAACAACGCAAGGCAGTTCCACATTACAACGAGGGCATTACCACGCTTGCAAACGGCATCCTGAAATACATGGAGTCGCCAAACATCATGGTATTCCTGCGCTACCGCAGAATGCTTTTAGAGCAAAAGCAATTTGACCTTTTGCAAATTTTTCAGATCACCATTATTAACCTTCAATACATCCTTTAATCATGAGCGAGCAAACAAAAGAAATAAAAGAAAGAACATTCATTCTGAAAACATACACACGCAAAGAACTGCGTGAAATATACGGTGTGCCACCAAAAACTTTCCAACGATGGTTAGAACCATTCAATGAAGCATGGGGCATGAAAAACAAACGCTACTTGACCATTGAACAAGTGCGAAAAATTGTAGAACAGTTCGGAATTCCCGGAGAATTGAAAGCCAAATAAATCCATTTGAACGCATAAGAATGCAGATGTTGGACAACCGCTTACCAAAGCGGAAAGTGAGTCAGACCACCAATGCAACTTTGTATCCACAAACAGTAAGAACAAAAAAAGAAAGGAGACAAAATGAAAGAAACTCAAACAAGCAGCGACAGCACAAGCAACATGTTTCTCACCGGAACCATTTTGCTTGCCAACCTGGACTATTCGGGGCTTGCCGATTATGCCTTAAAAGCACTTGTGGGCGGAGTGATTTGGATGGCATTTAAAGTAACAGGCGATTATATCAGCGAACGATTAAAAAAGAAGTAATGGAGACTTGGAAAAAAATAGCAGTAGGAACAGTAGTAGGCGGAGTATTGATTGGTGGGACGGTGTATGTGGTGCGCCTGAACAAAATGAATGCTGAGTTGGAAACCGTGCCGATGGCAAAAATACACAAGCTTGATCTTTCAGGATTAACCATACGAGTTGACGTGCAATTGAAAAATCCCACACGCACTCCTTTTAAAATCAAGTTTCCTTTTGTCAAGCTCGTGTACAAAGGCACAACAGTCGGTTCTTCTCAGGTAGTTGACAAAGACATTAGCATTCCTGCTTTCGGTGAAGCAGTAGTTGAACAAATGATGATCCGAATTCCGTTGATGAATATTTTTTCTCTGTCGGGCAGTCTGCTAAGAGCCATACAAAACAAAGAGCCGGTGAAGATTGATGTAAAGACACTCACCACAATTGATTTGGGATGGAAAAAAGTTCCTTACACGAAATCGGATACACTAACACTTAGTCAACCAAAAGCATAATGGAAAGAAGAGAAACAGTAAAAGTAAAAAGCGGTGCAGAGTTCGACCATCTCTTTCCAAAAGCGATGTTAACCACCATCACTAAAAAAGAAGGTGCAACGGTTGCCGATACGATTCGCTTCATTCCCCAGGTGGTAAGAGAAACCCTCTTCCATACCGAGAAGATCGCAAAAGTGTTGAAGCGAAAAACGGTGTATGAGACCTGTAAAGCAATATGGCAATTTGTGTATGACCACATTGCTTACAAAAAAGATGAAGATGGAAAAGAGCAAATAAGAAGTCCCGCAAGAGCATGGCACGACAGAGGAAACATTCAAGGAGTAGATTGTGATTGTTACACGGTGTTTATCAGCAGCATTCTGAGCAATTTAAAAATCAGACACATCCTGCGAATCACCAAATACAAAGAGGATCACTTTCAGCACATTTACCCGATTGTTCCTTTAAGCGATGGAAGCTACATCACCATCGATTGTGTAGTGAGACATTTTGATTACGAAGAACCATACAGTGAAAAAAAAGATACAAAAATGGATTTAGAATATCTGAACGGAGTCAACGACTCCTCAAACAAAAACATCGATGCTGTTGAACTGATCGGGATATATGATGACCGTGAAGCAATGGCAGAACTCGGCAGGCTCTTCAAAAGAAAAGGCGGAGAACCAAAACAAAAAAGCGGTGGCTTTAAACAAGTCTTCAAAAAAGGTGCAATTAAAGAAGCCTATAAAAAAGGCGGCATCAAAGCCATTGCAAAAATGGGCTTGCATATCACCAATCGATTAAACCCTGCAACGGTGCTTATCCGTAACGGAATTTTAATCGCTCTTAAAACAAACATGTTCAAGATTGCTCAGCGACTGCGCTACGCATACCTGAGTGATGATGAAGCCCGCAAGCGTGGAATCGACATGGGAAAATTTGAGCGATTGAAAAAAGTAAAAGATAAACTGCAAGGTATTTTCTACGGTGCAGGTGGAATCCCCGAAAATTTCCAAAAGGCAATCCTAACCGGAAGAGGAAACAGAGATAAGCAAGTAAGCGGTCTTGGTTACATAGCCGATGACATGAGTGGTCTTGACAAATATTCTTCAACAGAAGAATTATTGGGAAGCGATATCTACCAAAGCGAAGAGTTGAGTCAGCTCAATGGGTTAGGAGAACCTTATTCAGCAGCAGCATCCGTTACAGCAGCAACAACCATCCTCACAGCGATTGCAGGACTATTAAAAGGAATTGGAAACATCCTTCCTAAAAAAGACAAAGGTGCAAAGGATTTTGAAGAGGGCGGTGGCGAAGGTGGGGCAAGCGAATCAGGTGGTGGTGGAGAAAGCGGAGGCGATACTTCTTCCTCTTCATCAAGCGAAAGTGGCGGATCTGCCGATATGAATTTCGATAGTGGAAGTTCTAACAGTAGCAGTAAACCGATGGTGATTAAAAAGAGCAACACTCCCTCACAAAATGAAGATGCAGGAAGCGGTGGAGATGATTCAGGTGGAGGTGACAGTTCGGGAAGCGCAAACAAGTCTGCAAACAGAGAAACATCATCGGGAGGTGACGATCCAAAACCTGAAGGATTTTGGGATAAGAACAAAAAGTGGATCAAACCTGTAGGAATCGGAGTTGGCGCATTAGGGTTACTGTACGCAGGATACCGAATGGTCACCGGAGGAAAAAAACAAACAACAAAACCTGCTCTGTCCGGAATTCCAAAAAGCAAAAAGAAAAAGCGGAAAGGAGGTAAACGGACAGCAGTAAAAAGTAAGAAGCATAAAAAAGAAGCAGTTGAATTGCTTTAAAAAATAAAAAGTAAAAACAAAAAAACATGAAGAAGAAAAATTCATACGAGAAAAAAGCGCAGAAAAAACAACTCCTTGACGGAGTAGCTGCGGAGCATGCCAAAGGCGACATCAAAAAGTCGGCACTTGAAACAGGCCGTGATATTTTGGTGGGTGCAATTGGCGGTGGCTTGGCAGGTGCGGTACTCGGACGTTCTTCCTTCTTGGTGGGGATTGCAGTAACAGGTGTTGGACATTACATGGGCAGTAATGGAGCAGCAGCTTTCGGTGTGGGCATGATGGCTTCGGGCGGTTATCAGGCAGTAGCCGGGGCAATGAACGGAACAGAGAAAGAAGGTTTTGAAGGCGTGAAAGAACGCATGGCCGCTTTCAAAGAAGAGTTCAAACGAAAACTGTTCCTTGATAAGATCATCAAGAGCAAAAAGAAAGAGGAAGAAAAATCCGAGGAAGGCACAAATGGTATGGGCGAAGTCCAATACTTCACTTATCCCAACGGCAAAGAACTGGAGGGCGCAGCCGATCACTTGAATGTGTTAGACCGCATTGAAAAACAAGTGGAAGAGTCAGCCAAAAAATTTGAAGCCAAACAATCTGTTTCAGGTGGATTGCAAGGTGAAATGGGAATGATGGACGTAAGCGATCAGAATTTCTAAACCTGAAAAAACTCATCATCAAAAAAGTAAATAATTAATAACCATAAAAAACGAAACATTATGTTAGGCGTATTAGACGGAGTAGAAGAATATAACAACGCAGGAGCTTTATTAGGCTTGGATGCAGTTGATAACGAAGAGTTGCTTGGCGCATTAAGACGTATGAATCCAATTCAGCGCATGCGTACCATCAACAAACTGGCAAGCGGTGTTCCTGCAAGCAAAGGATCACGTGCCGAAATGGAAAAACATTTTAATGAGTTACCACAACACATTAAAGATGGTTTAATGAAAGGTGAATTGCGTTTGGCGGATACTGTGATTTACAGCATCAAAGCGGTGAACTCAAAAACCATTAAGATGTTTGAAACACAGGACGACAAAGAAGTTGGTCTGCGTAACATCAGCAATGCCAAATTGCCAAAGAACCAAGCCTTGTTGGTAAGCGGAATCTTTTTGCTTGCCGGAATCCCAACCGAAGTAAACAAGGACAAGATCATCGGAGCGAAATACGAAGGCATTGAAGATTTTGCTGCTTTATCAAACGGAGAGTTCTCTTTGAAAAGCAACAAAAAAATTATCATGCCGGAAACCGTGAACACCATTTTTAAAACCAAAACAATGAACACCGTTCCTGTTGGGTATTACAAACTGGCAAACCCACGTATGATCCACGATGATATCCTGATCGAAGCAACTATCGACTTGGGCTCAATGGAGGGCTTAGACCCGAAGACCCATGTGTACGTTGGATTGCATGGCACTATCACTACTCCATAACAGGGGTTCTGAGTCCGAAGTTACGCAGCCACATGTGCTGCGTAACTCGGAGGACTCAGGTGTTAGCGACATGAGCGGTTATTAAAAACAGTAAAAACAAAAAGAGATGTTAAAACCAGTAAAGAAACGCTTTGACCTTCCGATAACGGAAGCAAACAAGACAGTCAACAAAACCTTTGAGTTGGATAAAAACATCAAAGCGGTGAAAGGTGTGTTGGTGACTTCTGATAAAGATGATCTGCTCTATTACAGGGGAACTCAAAAAATAGAAATCAATAAAGAAGAGTTCTTTCCAGAAAATTACGAAAGCAAATTGTTGATGTCAGGAATCAATGTATCGCCAAAACAACGCTACTATGATTTGGGAAATGTAAATCCGGGAAATGGTTTGGTGAAACTCACCTTTACCGACACGGATGATTTGAGAACTCCTTTTGTGGCTTACCGAGTGTCTTTATACCTGGACTGTGAAATGGAGGACGAGTTATGATTAGAGAACAAGTAATAGTAACACAGGTTAAGATCACCAAAGCCGGACAGGTGAAACATTTTCAGGTTAGGCTTCCGAAAAATGCCAAGCGCATCATCGGAATTGAAGTTGGTGGCCGCTTAAGCAAAGTGCCAAAAACGGACGGAACAGGAATCGAAGTAACACCCAAAGAAGCAGAAGCAATAAAACAACCATAATTATGCGAGCAGAAATTTTAAAATCCCTGATACCCTTTAAGCGAAACAAACTCATTGGTGAATTAAAGCTGCAAAGTTGCGAGCAGGAAAATATCTTCTACGCTACACACATCCAGTCGGATGAAAATGTAGGTGCAGGAGATTTTTCGCAGAACCGTAACTGGCGAGCAAGCTTATTCTCTCATCAAACTAAAACCGAGGAGGACATTGTGATCGTTGACGGAGACAGTACCATCATTCAGGGGATTTATAAAGACCGATTAGGTGAACAAAGCAAAGCAGATTATGAGTATGTGGTGAATGTTTACGTGTGGATTGAAATTGAAAAAGAAGGAGGCAAATCATGAACATAGCATTAGCATTGGAATACATCCCACGCAGAATGGATGAACTTGGATACGGAAAGAATTATTACATCCGCTTTCGCCACTTGGTATTACAACCAAACGAGCATGTGGATATTGAAGCCTACAACCAGTTCTACATTATGGTGGATGAGCCGGTGAACATCAACATCACTTCTGAATTCGGACTCTTTGATTTAAGTGTGGACAGAACCAATGAACAGTTGTATGAACATCAGGGATACATCAGCATTCAGAACTACTCGGCATCAGTCAATCACGTTCGCTTTATTCAAGTAATACCAAAACACATCGCATTAAAACAACCAGAAAAATGGCAAAGATAATTGAAACATATAATCCGCAAAAAATAGAGATCATCAAGCGCATGCTTGAGAAGCAATCATCCAAAGGAAGTCCCTTGGCTTACGAAATATTCGTGGACAATTTTAAAGTGGTGATGAAAACAACCGATATGTCGGAATTCGACAGCTACGAAGATGTGATGACCAATGAAACAAAGTTTATTCGCATCAATGTTTACAATTCACCATCAGAAACGATCAGCCATACAAAATATGTGTTTGAGGTTGAAGAGAAAAAACCGGAAGTAAACAGAAGCTTGGGAGAAGTAACCGATATCAATACCAAAATAAAAGAATCGATTGCCGTGGAGCGTGAACGTTGGGACAGAGATCAGTTGATAAAAGAGTTGGATCGCACCAAACTGGAATTACAGGAAGCTGAAGAATACATTGATGAATTATCCGGTCAATTGGAAAAAGCAAAACTTAAACCCAATCATTTTGGAAAACTGGATTTAGGCTCTTTAGCAGGTTCTGCAATTGAAGGTGTAATGCGAAGGAATCCGCAATGGTTAACAAAAGTTCCCGGATTGGAAGGTTTGGCAGGTGTTATTGTAGATGAAAATACCAATGGCAAACGCATTGATACTCCGACTGAAGAAACCGAAGTGACGCTATCTAAAAAAACAGATGCGCCAAGTTTGACCGATGAAGAAAAAAGTTATTTGGAATTCGGAAAACAAGTGGCTGAGAATTTTGAAGATGAAGAGATCACACTCCTTGCAAAAATAATCAACCAACTCGGCAAAGACACTTCACAACTTAAAACCGTTGCCGAACTGTTGAACGTTCCGATGTAACAATCATTAATTAATCCTGACAATTTTTAAATGGCTACCTGCACAAAGCGGTTGGCTAAGAGAAAAACTGTCTCAAAACAAAAACAAATGTCAAAAATCTCATACACAATCACCATCGAGGCTTCTACAGAACAGGAAGCCGACAAAAAAATGAAAGCATTAACGGTGCTTGCTTCCAAACTAAAAACAAATGAAGTGGAGAAGCTCGCACACATTGTAAAAAACGATCCGGTAAAAACTGCAATGGCAAAAGCATACTTAGGTCTGTAACATGGAAACCGCTGTAACTACATATCAACCCAAACCATCACCTGTTCAGGCTGTGCAGCCCACGCAGCAGGATAAGGAAACGTGGACGCTAAAGGAAAAAATACTTTTCAGTTTGCTTGGTGTAGTAGTAGTTGGAGGAACGATCTATATCGGCAGAAAAATCATTCTCAATAAAATAGCCAACAAAGAAGAGAACAAGAGTTTCGAAGATGGCACATCTGCCACTTCAGCTAAACAAATAAAAATGGCTTTTGAGAATGACGGATGGCCGGGAACAGACACAGATGCATTACGTGATACCCTTCGTGAAATACCAAGCAAGGAGGAGTTCGCTAAAGTCGTAAAGTCTTATCAGAAGCTTTACAACGGCAATCTGATTAAAGACATGAGCGATGAATTGCAAACCACCGAATACAACGAGATGCTTCAAATCCTCGCTGCCAAGCCTGAAAAGAAAGGGCAAGCACCAAGTCCTGTTGCATATACAGCATGGGCAAAACGAATGAAAGCAGCCTTTGATAAAGAGTATGGATTCTTTGGAGGCACAGATGCAGAAGCCATCATAGCGGTATTTAATGAAATACCAACGCAGACAGCCTTTGTGAAAGTGGCTTTAGAATACAAACGATTGTATGGAACGAATATGCTTGAGGATATGAAAAGCGAGAGTGAATTCGGACAGTACGATGAATGGATGAAAATCATTACAGCAAAACGAAAATAAAATGGAGCAGACAATAACACAACAAGAACCAACATCAGGAAAGGGAAAGAAGATTTTGCTGATTAGTTTGGGTATAGCAGCTACAGGCACATTGGGATACTTTGGTTACCAATGGTGGCAGAATCGTAAGGAGAAAACATCGGATGAAAATGCGAGTGAAGTGCCTGACCTGGACTTAAACCCTCCGGCTAAATCAAACTTCTCCCTTCCCTCTGCTCCTAAACGAAACGATGATTTTCCATTAAAGAAAGGCAGCAAAGGAGCGAGAGTAAAACAGGTTCAGGAAGTATTGCTTACTAAGTTAGGAAAAGATGCACTCGGTAAAGCAGGAGCGGATGGAGATTTTGGAAGTAAAACAGAAGCGGCTCTTATCAAAGCGGGATATCCAAGTACGATTGATGAAAGCACTTTCAATGTCATGACGCAAGGAGAAACATTGGATGCTTCAGCAAGTGCAAAAGAACTCTACTCTGCTGCGATCATCAAAAACTTCACCGGTGCAATTAAAGCCCTGCAAAAATTAAAATCAAAAGACGATTACACCACAGTCTCTGATGATTTTAAAACCAACTACCGAATCGGTGGAGTTCGCCAAACGCTTGTCAACGGAATGCTTAACAGCTTTACCGATGAGAAACAAAAGCAAGCGATCCGTTTACAGTTCACCCGCATGGGATTGAATTACGATGGGAAGAAATGGTCGCTGTCCGGTATTGAAAGCTCGAGTATCATCACCAAACATGCAACACTTGTTTGGGTGCATCCAAAGAAAGCAATTAAAGTTCCTGCCAATATGGTGCTTGGAAAAGAGATCGCCCAAAAAGGAAATCACACACTATTTGAAAACAACGGAAAACACTTTTTAGTGGAAACCAAAACAATCAACTATTTATGAATTTAAGAAACATAAAATACATCGTGGTGCATTGCACAGCAACGCCCACAACAACCACCCTTGAGTCTATCAAGCGTTACTGGAAAGAACAGCGTGGATGGGGTGACACACCCGGCTACCATTACTTTATCAAACGTGATGGAACAATAGTTCAATTGCTTGATGAAAAGAAGAACAGCTACGGAGTTTACAAGCATAATTCCGAATGCATCAGCATCGCTTATGTTGGCGGTATTGATAAAGACGGAAAGCCTGTTGACAACCGTAGCGATGCACAAAAGCACGCCATGTTCGATATCATCGTTCGCTTAACGGAAAAGTATCCCAAAGCAGAAGTGCTTGGACACAGAGATTTTCCGGGAGTAAAAAAAGCATGTCCATGCTTTGATGTAAAAGACTGGCTAAAGAATTACGAACCTGATTTTAATTCCGCAGCATAATGGTATTACAGAAGTTAAGAGCGATACTAAAGCACAAAGGATATAAACTCTATACACGCCCGTATGAGTTGAATATTGTTGGCTTGCGTTCAGCCAGTACAATTCCGAATCGTTTTGATGACGAGATTCATGTGTTCTATAAGGTTAGCCCAATCAAATGGAACTATCACGTTTACAAAGCCACCACAGATCCGGGAACGTTTTGGTTACGCAATCCGATGCAGCCACAGGGAACAGCCATACTTGGACAAGGACAATACGAGCATGCTTACGAAATGGGCTTGCACCGTGGACAATATTTGGCTTTAGTACAGCGAAAACCTGTAACCATTATTAGGGATTATGACCGTGATGCCTCTCTTGATTTTTACAACGGAATGAAAACAAAAGGCTTGTATGGGATCAATATCCACAGAGCCAACAGAATTGGAACAACAAAAACCGTTGATAAAAATTCGGCAGGCTGTCAGGTCTTTGAAAATGCAACAGCCTTTCAGGAATTCCTGCGCTTATGCGAACGCCACCGCAGTATGTACGGCAATAAATTCACTTACACCTTGATTGATTTCAGAGCAGTAAAAAGAGAAACCTACAGGCGAATCGCAGTCGGAGCAGGAATTATAGGTCTGCTTGCAGTAGGGTTCATCGCTCTCAGCGGAGGCGATAAACTCAAGAACATCGCTGAACAGATCAGCGAAACATTTAATCATCTATTTAAAAAACAAGAACAGCAACTATGAAGATTAAAGACATCATACACCAACTTTTAAAAGACAAAGACGGCAACTTTTCATTAAGAGAAGTAATTACACTCACCTACGTGCTTATGTCCATTATCAGTTGGGTATCGCAGCAGTTCTTTGGAATGGAGGTTCCTGAATATATGTTCTACGCATTCATCAGCATGATTGGTGCAGGAACATTCGGTTACTCCCTTGAGAAAAAGTCAAAAACAATCAATTAAAAACCATTATTAAAAACGAAAGATTATGAAACGAGTTCCATTAGTTATTTTATTTACAGCACTGATCACAGGTTTGTTCCTGTCACTGAGTACCTGCAATACCGGAGAGAAAGTGAAGCCGGATAAAACAGAAATCATAAAGGCTTCAGAAAAAGCGGAGCGCATTGATACCAATTACAAAACCGCTCTTGAATCTCTGAAAACACACAGCGACAGTTTGCAAAAGGAATTATCCTTTACTCAAAGCAAACTTAAAGCAACCAAGTTCAAGTTGAATCAATCGCAAATTGCACTTGTTGCATTAGCTGAAAAGCAAAGCGACACCTTGAGTTTTGAGCAATTACTGAACGATTGTGATTCATTAAAACAACAAACACTCGCTTATGTGGCATGGGTGGACAGTACACAAAGCATCTACGACACCAACATTGTTCAGCTACAGGAACTGGTTGCAACGAAAGATTCGCAGATGGTGGTTTGTGCGGCCTCCTATTCACAACTAAAAGGTTTGTTGGATGAGAATTTAGAAAGGGAAAGAAAGCTCACCGAAGATCTAAATACAGCCTATAAATCACAGCGCAGGAAAGTGCTGCAAAATAAACTGCTTGCCGGAGGCATGCTCATACTATCAGGAATCGCAACCACACTTTACATCAACGCCAATAAATAATGAAAGAAAAAACAATCGTATCATCCGTTACACTCGCTGCTTCACTCATCAGCTACTTCTACGCCAAAGAAGCACAAAAGGACACCATTCCCTTTGTAATGATTGGCGGGTTCATGGGAGCTGTAATCGGTGAAGTGATTGTAGGGGCAATTAACAACAGTAAAAACAACCAAGACAAAAAGGAGGATTAAATGGCAACAGAAATCATCAACAATGGGGCAAGCCTTAAAATCGTCACAGACGGTTCACCACGTTTCATTTTGAAACATCAAATCAAAGAAGTGGAAGTCGTAAGAGATACCATTATCAAAATCGACATCGGTCAGGGAGCATTGTACAATGTGTTCGTAGATCAAACAGAAGTAACTGTTCCTGCTTCAACTGATGTAAATGATTTGAGAGATAAGATCATGGAGATGCTACAAAGCCCCGCAGCGGTTGGTTTGGCTACAGAAGCGAAACAAACTGAAGGCAATGCGGAGATCGTGAATTTGAAAAACTCGGTAGCACAATTATCTGAAAAGGTAACAAGCATGAACGACAAAATCTTCTACGAGCCGAAACTGGTAGATGAAACAAACGCAAACGAAGTTTACAAGGGATTTGCGAATCCCGGAGCAGCAACCGACCAAGCAGTATGGTCAATCTTAAAGGTGACTAACAACAAAGGAGTTCTTTCTTATCATTGGGCAGGCGGAAACAAAAGCTTTGATAAGATTTGGAATAACCGAAAAGCACTTGTGTACAGCTAACAATTAATTACCGGGCATATTGATTTATGCCCGGTTTTTTCAAACTATGAAAACACCAATCACATACTACGGAGGAAAACAGAACATGCTGAAGCATTTATTAAATCTAATACCAGCACATCGGATTTATTGTGAACCATTCTTTGGCGGAGGAGCATTGTTTTTTGCCAAACCTAAATCAGAAGTGGAAGTTATCAATGATAAAAATGGTGAAGTCATTAATTTTTTCAAAGTCATTAAATCTAAATTCCCGGAATTGCAAAAGGAAATACAATCCACTCTTCATAGCAGAGAGCTTTACAAAAAAGCAATGGTTGTGTATGAACACCCGGATTTATTTCCTGATGTAAAACGTGCATGGGCATTGTGGACGCTCACCAATCAGGGCTTCGCAGGAATGATAGGTTCTTGGGGCTTTGGAAAGACAAACTCCAAAGAGAAATCGCTTGCCAACAAAAGAGAAGATTTTACAAACGCATACGCACAACGTTTAAAAATGGTGCAGATCGAAAATAATGATGCGGTAAAAGTGATTGCACGATGTGATGCCAAGGATGCTTTCATTTATGCCGATCCTCCTTACATCGGTTCTGATATGGGACACTATAAAGGTTATTCCGAAAATGACTATAAAGACCTTTTAAATGCTTTGTCGAAAGTTAAGGGAAAATTCTTGTTGAGTAGTTATCCTTCTACCATACTGAGCCAGTGCATAAAAAAGTTCAAGTGGCGAACAAAAAGGGTGGAAAAATCCGTTGCCGTAACAAAACATACCGATAAAAAGAAAACAGAAATGCTTGTTTTTAATTACGATCCCGAAAAAATAAAACCAGTAAAAGCTGTTCCCCAAGTTAAAACCATGTCCATAAAAGAAATTGAATCCAAACTCAAACGACTAAAATTCGCAGCATAATGAAAGCAATAAAAATAACCACCGACAATTACTTTGACACCATAGATGAAATAGGATTTGAAAACCTGCCGCAAGCATTAAAGGAATCTCATACGGCCATTATTGCTAAGACTAATGAAGGAGAAGACTGGAGCGGAGATGCTGATTTCAAAAGCATGGTAAATTTGTCTTTCAAAAAGATTGAAGAGTTTATTAAGTCGAGTTCTATTTCATTATCCGGTATTTCAGATGAACATCCCGAAACAAAACGAGCAAAGGCAGATATTATGGGATATAAAAAGTTCACAACCGAAAGGTTAAAAATGATTTATCGACTTGAGTTGGATGCTGAACTGGAGGATGGAGAACAAGAATGGATCACAATTCGAAAAAATGCTATCGAAAAAATATTGAAAGAAAGAGGTGAATCTTTGGATGGCAAGCAGGAATCCGGACGTAAAAGGAAGAATCCATACGGAGAGATTTCAACTGAAGTGAAGTTCATTAACCGTTTTTTGGATTTCAACGATAAAGTTCTTTACAAAAAGACATTTGAAATCTTTATAGACGAGTTGCAAAAAGCTATTGAGGAAAAGAAAATCACTAAAAAATCTCCTGTGGCTAAAGACATTATGTCAATCCAACAAGCGGTTCTTAAAGCATTCAATACAATGGGTAATGCCAAACACTTTGTTCTCACGCCCGCTACTGTTAAGCGATTGAAATCTATCATTGAGAGATACGAGAATGCTTACGATGATATTGATGAATCGTACACCAAAGTAAAAAAGAAAAAGATGGATTTGAGTGGAATTAATAATTCCTCTCAGCAAGTTAACGTGATGCCGAGTACGGATTTCACCAATCTACAATTTAATGCTTTGGGATTCACAGGAAAGTGGCTTGATTTTATTGGTGATCCTGCTCCGGGATTTACAGCAATGGTTTTTGGAATGCCGAAGATGGGTAAAAGTTATTTATGTGTTGATTTTGCAGGATACTTGGCAAGAAATCATGGAAAGGTACTTTATGTTGCTAAAGAAGAGAAGTTGGATGCAACCCTTCAGAAAAAATTGAAGGATAAGGATGTTGCTCATGAAAATCTATTTGTGGCAGATGCATTGCCAAAGGATTTATCTTCTTATGAATTTATCTTCCTGGACTCTGTAAATAAACTTGGTTTATCTCCTAAAGATTTGGATGCGCTTAAAGCTTCCAATAAAGGAAAGTCATTTATTTACATCTTTCAGGCCACCAAAGGAGGTAAGTTCAAAGGCAACAATGAATTTCAGCACGATGTGGACGTAGTAATTGAAGTACCGGAGCAAGGTAAAGCTGTACAATTTGGAAGATTTAATCAGGGAGGAGAGCTTGATATTTTTGGCGATAATAGCATGAGTGATGCAGAAGAGTTAAATGGAGTCAGGAAAAGCGGAAAGAACTTGGACGTTCCGAATAAAGTATCGAACGTAGACAGCATGAAAAAGAAAACCGCAAAAACCGAAGACTGGACTGAACCTGAATACTTGGATAAACAAGATCACGCAGTCCTAAAAGAAATTAATCGTTTGTATAAAGCAAAGAAGTACAAAGAGGCTATGAGTCGAGCTATGGATGCCGATACCGTAATTAGAGAAGAAATCCCGCCTGAAATTTGGAAACAAATGGGAGGCGAATTAACCAAAACTGGCGAAGAAAAATTACGTCAAAGACAAGGTAAAACTCAAGCAAAAGTTAATCAACCTACGAAACAAAAACCAACCATTGTTTTTAACGGAACAATACGCCTTTTAAAAGGTGTGATTGAAAGGGAGTGGGATTTGGAACTTACCGATGCCGACTACATTGAAATTTTGGATATTGCCCAAGAACGCAGCGTAAATTTTCACGATGTCGTGAATGAAATTCACCCGAATTTGAATGCTTTTTTGGTGCAGATGGCTGAAGCCTTAAAAATATGGGATCAATCCATCGACAAATCGGAACAGAAATCTCGTTCAAAATTTGATCCCCGCTTTTATGAAAGCAGGAAGGATGACGACAACCCTTCATATATTTTCAGCTTAACAAGTAACCGACTCCTTTCAGAAGCAATCAAAGGGGACTTTGACTTGATTTACTTGGTTCGGAGGGAACTGGCAAATCGAGGACTTGATAGCAATGGGAAATGGATCGGGTTTGATGAAGCCAAAAAGATCCACCGGGTATAAAATCGGTAATGAAATGAAAAGGCGGGAAATCCCGCCTTTTTTGTTATCTATATTTAAGCATTTGCTTAAATAATTAAAAATAAATAGATTTGTATCATGGAAAAGAATTCATGTATAAGAGTTTTTGCTGATAAGCATCAGATTGACCAATGTAAAAAGGTAATAAAGGAAAACGCTGACATATTTGAATCCCTCGGAAAAGTGTTAGAATTAGCAGGGAACGAAGTAAGGCTTAAAATTCTTTTTCTTTTGGAGAATGAGCAAGAATTATGTCCTTGCGATTTAAGTGACATAATTGGTATTAGTATTCCTGCAATTTCTCAGCACCTGAGAAAAATGAAGGATGGAAACATTGTGCAAACAAGACGTTCCGGACAAACCATTTATTACTCTTTAAAGAAGGAACATCATAAGATTCTAAATCCTTTCTTCAAACATATCAAACAGAACTCCATTGCATGAAAATTACAAATAACATAGATAAAATTGGGACTCTTGGTTTATTAATCACCGCCATCTTTTCACCCTGCTGCTTTCCCCTTTTTGCCTTTGCAGCTTCTGCTCTTGGACTGGGCAGTTTTGAACTGTTTGGCGGTTGGACAATGTGGATATTTCAATTGATGGTTGTGATTTCTATTATTGGATTTATTATTTCATATAGAAAGCATCGTTGTACTTATCCGCTTCTTATTGCGATCCCAAGTAGCCTACTAATTTTTTATGGCTATCATTTCAATAACAGTGATTATTGGACATATTTTCTGTACGGGGGAATGTTAGGATTACTTATTGCAACTGGAGTTAACTATTTCAGGAATAAACTTCACGGTTCTTGCGAAACTTGTGGAACTTATAATGGCAAAAAGGTAGAATTGAAATCCACGTTGACCTGCCCGAAATGTGGTCATAAAAAGGACGAAATCATGCCAACGGACGCATGTGTCTATTTTTATGAATGCGAAAACTGCAAAGCAAGGTTAAAGCCATTGGAAGGCGATTGTTGTGTTTATTGCAGTTACGGATCAGTTAAATGCCCCCCAATTCAGGCGGGGGAAAATTGTTGTTAAAATGGCTCGACTTTATTTTGGGAGGTGGCAGGGCGCTAACTATGAAAATAGCCGATTTGTCGATAAAAGTCAAGAAATTGAAGCGGTTGTCCATCCCCAAGGGGATGAGCGCACAGGATTAAAAAAAGGGGCTGAAATTAGCCCCTTTTTAATTGTTAAAATTTAAGGAATTTCTATCTTTATACCCGAAGCCCACAAGGGGTTCTTTGAGAAATTTTTATCAGTCGGTTAAAGGTTCTAAAAGGCCGGTAAACTCCAGTATTTTATGGAAATCATCGACTTCATAGTACGACCTTTCCCCCACTGGTACCACAACCCAAACAAAACCCTTGTAAAATTTACAAGGGTTTTTGTTTTTAAAACGCTTAAAATGTACAAACATATTGAACTGCAACTGTTCTAGGAGATTCTATTTTTAATGGTCGTAACGAATAATCGACATTAAATAGGTTACTGCAAACAATTGAAATTTTTTGTCCTTCTTTAATTTGATAACTCACTCGGGTATCAAAAACTTGAAAGCCTTTGTGCTTTTTCCAATAATTAATTGCTTTAATATCATCTAAAAATTGTACTGGAGCATCATTGTCACTTGCTGTAAGTGTTTCAATATCTTCAATGGCTTTATCAATGTTTTGCATTCTGCTATAATAACGATAACTCATACCTACATTAAATTTCACAATTTTAAATTCAATATCTCCTTTTGCCATGTGTTTGAATCTATATTTTAAAATATTGTCTGTTGTGTCCATGCTGCTATTTTTATAACTCAATGGTCTTCCATTAGGTCCTATCTGTGAATAATCATGGGCATACACACTGTCTGGTGTTAAACTTATTGGTTCAATGTATGTATAGCCAATTAATGCTGTAACTGCATATTTCTTATTTTTTTCATTGTTTGTAGAAAGCACCAATGACATATCTACACCTCTGATTCTAGAATTCCCAGTATTTAAAAATTTAAATCCTGCTGAAAAAACAGAAATACTATCCCACTGTCCGAATAAAAATTCGATGGTATTTGTATATTTTTGATAGAACCCTGCTATATCAAAATAACCAACCACATTTTTAACTTTAAATGCTTGTTTTAGTCCAACTTCAAAGTTGGTGCTTGTTTCCGGCTTTAAATCAGGGTTTGGATAAACACCAAACATTCCTGCTTTGGTGGCAATGTAACGTTCAGTAATTGTTGGGTAGCGAAAGCCTTGTCCATAAGATGTTCTAACAAATGTTGCTTTTAAAACTTGCAAACTTGCTCCTGCTCGGTAAATTGGAGCAAGTACACTCTGTTGCTGATTCATTTTAAAATATTCATAACGAAACCCACCAGAAATATTTAATATGTCCCAAAACTTTTTATCGATTTGCAAATAACCGGAAGCATTTACAATTTTATTATGCGGAGAGCCTGCAGAAGCATAAATACTAGCTTTTGTTTGTGATAAACTTCCAACAATTCCTCCAGTAAAAGTAAAATCAAGTTCTTTAAACTGGCGTTGTAATTGGTATTCTCCATAATACAAAGAACCACTGTTTGATTGGTTGTTTGTTATTTTATTATCACTATAAAAAATTCGTGTAAGCAAGCTATGTCTAATCCCATTCCCTTTATCAAATTTTACAAATGGGTCGATGTTAAATAAAGTTTGGTCTTGTAAAAACAAAGCACCCGGATAAGCCTTATACAATCCTAAAGAATCATTAAACCAAGCCATCACCATATTTGTTTTGTTTAGCATAGCATTGCTATTAATACCAAAATTTAAACCCGTGAATTTTTTGGAACGATACCGTAAATTAATATTAATACGCCCTCTTTTTTTCAACATGTCTTGATTTGTAAATGTTTGTATTGTATCAATATCATTTTTTGCAAATGAAGGTATTGGTTGTTGTGCGGGAGCAGGACCAATATAACCTTGGTCGATATTAAAATTTGCTCCAATTACAAAATCTAAATTATTTTTTATGATTCTAGAATGTAACAAATTCAGATTGGTGTACATGGGCAACGATTTGTTGTACCAATTTTCAGCCGGAGCTTTTGGCAAACTATAATTTCCAACAGAATAGTTAATTAGTGTTTTAGGTTTGCTTCTTGGATAAGCTGTTCTAACATTTATTACACCACTTAAAGCTGATGAGCCATACAAAACTGAAGATGCACCTTTTATAACTTCAATTTGTTCAATGTTTTCAACTGGCACATACGTCCATTCGGGTTTTCCTGCATCGCCACTTAACAATGGTATTCCGTCCACTACCACAGCAACTCTACTTCCAACACCAAATGTAAATCCGCTTCCTCCACGTATCTGAGGGTCATTATCAATAATTGTTAAGCCAGGAACTTGTTCTAAAACGGTTTCAATGCTTGTAGTATTTTTACTGTTAATCAATTGCGGTTTTATTACTTCCATTGATACAGTAATTTCTTCTATTCTTTGGTCAAATTTTCCAGAAGAAACAACAACTGTTTCTAAAATTTTGCCAGCATTTTTTAAAAGAATATTTTTTTCAATGGTTGCATCTGCAAGAACAATAATATTAAATGTATCAGGAGCATAACCAATAAAACTGCATACGATACGTTGCATTCCTGTATCCAAAACAAAATTAAAATTGCCATCTATATCTGAAACGGTTCCTTTTGACAAGTCTTTAAGTGTTTGCAAAGTTGCCCCGGGCAATGTTTCTTTGTTTTTAGAATCTAATACTTTCCCTTTTAAAACACCGGTTGTTTGAGAAAAAGAAAGAGAGCTTATAATTAAAAAAGAAATGAGTAGTATTTGTTTAAGCATAATCAAAAAATAAAAAACCCTGACTTTTTATTTGTCAGGGTTTATTGAAGTTTTATAAAATTATTGTACTGTTATTTTTCCTGATTTATTAAAATCAGTTCCTGTAATTTGATAAATATACAATCCTGTTGTAAGGCCTGATAAATTAATTGCATTGTTTTTGTTTGATTCTATTTTTTGAGTAGCAACAATTTTTCCTGTTACATCATAAATATTTATTGTGTATTGGTTGTTTACATTTTTATTGTAAAAATTCACATAAGCTGTTTTATCATAGCTATAAACATTTACTGATTGTGTATTCTCTGTTTCTGTAATAGAAGTTGTTGGATTATAAACTACAGAAATATCATCAAGCCACAGCTTGCTTCCTGCAACTGTTGTTAATTGGTCATTAGAAGAAGTTACACTAATCATGATATATTGAGGGGTTCTACTATCCAAGTATGAAAAGGGAACACTAAAACGAGTCCAAGCACCAACATTTGCCGTAGGTGTTAAAAATAATGCCGTAGCAATTTTATTTGCAGATGAATCAGGATGATAGCTTGTTGCTGCTTCTGGATCATAGTAATGTCCTTTATGTAAATACGCAACTACTTTTCCTTTTTCGGCAGCACCACCTTGTGTGTATTTATAATATCCGATTAAACTATCCGGGCGACCAGTAAATGCCATTCTACGAATATCTGAAATATCCGTGTTTTTCATTGTGCCAATATATCCATCTACTTTACTAGTTGTGGGGGCATTTACAATTCCAGTTGTTAAGGAACCATTAACAACTGCAAAAACATACGTTTTAGTTTCTACACGAGCAGAATAGGTACCTGAGTAAAAAGTGCTTCCATCACGATAACATGTTTGAGGACCATTAGGCGCCCAATCGGTTCCTGTTTTGTTTGAATTATAAAACGTTGGTTCTTCTGTTGAAGTTCCTGCATTGTCCCATGTTTCAAAACCACCATTTTGAATAGTTGTTTGAGAAAACAAAACTGCTGAGGATACTACAAAAATTAAAGTAACAATTTTTTTCATCTATATGTTGTTTTAGTTTATCGTAACAAATTTATACAAAATAAAGTAATCTTTGTCTTATTTATTTAAAATGGCAAGCACTTTTTCAATATATTTTTCTGGAGGTAATAAGGATTGCTGTATTCGTTTGGCATATTGAATAGAATCAAGTATTTCTTTCTGTTTTTCTTCTATAATTTCCTTCTGTTTTTCTGCTGCTTCTTTTTGCTGAGTAATTATTTCATTTGCTTTTTGTTTTTGTTTGTATTGCTTAAATACTAAAACAATGGCAATAAGAGTTACAAGAAGCCCTATCGCAATTAAAAAAGTAATAATTTTTTGTTGCCTTATTGTTTCTTTTGATAAATTATTTTGCTTAGTAAGCAGTTCATTTTCTCTATGCTGTTTTTCTTTTTCAATTTTTTCATTGGCAAGCAATACCTGATTAAATCTTTTTTCGTCATTTAAAATTTTAATTTTATAAACTTGTTGTTCTGCCTCTGTTTGTTGTTTTAAAAGCTCGCCCTCTTGTTTATCAATAAATAATTCTTTCAAAAGTTTATCTTTTGCTAAAAGCGTAATTTGTTGATCCTTTTTTTCAGTTTCGTATTGAGCTTTTAAGGTTTCTAGTTTGGATTGATTTTGTTCGTTCAACAACGAGTCTTTTGTTAAAATATATTGCTTTTGAGCATCATAAGCCAACTTGAAATTTCCTTTGGCGGAATAAAATTCATCTACATTTTCGTATATAAGAATTTGCATTTCCTTCATTTTCGACTTTTTAGAAATAATAAGAGCTTTATCAAAACATTCAACAGCCTTTATGCTATCATTTAGCATTGAATACAATTCACCAAGGTTATTGTAATTTTTTGCTTCTGACAATTTATTGTTTAATTCCACAGCAATTTCTAGGGCTTTTAAAAAATATTCTTTTGCAATTTCATACCTGCCTTCATTTGCATAAACACTTCCAAGGTTACCATAAAGTCTTCCTGTCGATATTTTATTCCCCGATTTTAAATTTTGTTCCAGCACTTTTTTAAAAAAGAAAATACCTTTATTTTTTAGTGTTGTGTCATTTTTATTACCTCCTTCGGTATAATATGCTGCTCCCAAATTATTATACAAAACCGACAAATCAGTTACTCCAGCAGATTCTGTTGCATATTGAGAGTTTAAAGCAATATTATAATGGTCTATTGCTTTTAAATATTTTCGAGAAGTAAAATAAATATTCCCAAGTCCAAGATTTGCTGTAAATTTTAATTCTTTATCATCGTTATTGTTTTGTTCATTACAATTTATTGCTTTATAAAAATATTCAATTGATTTATCGTATTCAGAAAAGCTACGGTGGCATTCTCCATAATTGGTTAAGCAAGTACATTCAATTCCTTTATTAGCATATGTTAAACTTTTAGTGTAAGCAATATTTAAATAATAGAAAGCCGAATCACTATTCTTACTTTGAATATAACAAGTAAGTAGATGAAATAAATTGTAAAAATATTGATCGCTAATTGCAACTGTTTTTCCTAAGTTATATGCTTTCATAAGAAAAGGCATCGCTTTTTTTATTTCTCCTTTTTTCAAAAGAGAATAACCCAAAATATCATTGCTTTTGAATAGGTATTCTTTATTTTTTATATTTTCAGAAAGGCTTACTGCTTTTTTAGAATAGGCAACGGAAGAGTCTAAGTTTATTTTAAAATATTCTATTGCAATACTTATATACAAACTTATTTTAGCTGTATCAACTGAAGATTGTGTAGCTTTTATTTTTAGTTGCTCAATCGAATTTTGAGCAAAAGAACATTGCACAACAATAGAAAACAAAGCAAAAAAGAATTTCTTTTTCATTCTCGAAAGATAAAATAATTATTCTTTTTCTACCCAATCGCCATGCTTTTTAATTAATTCTATTAAAGCATCAACCGCTTTTTCTGAGCTGATGTTACGTTCCACAACTTCACGTCCTTTGTACAATGTAATTTTCCCTATTCCAGTTCCAACGTAGCCATAATCAGCATCTGCCATTTCACCTGGTCCATTAACAATACAACCCATAATTCCTATTTTAACTCCTTTCAGATGGTCGGTTCTATTTCTGATTTTTGCTGTTGTTTCTTGCAAATCAAACAATGTTCTACCGCATGAAGGGCATGAAATATATTCTGTTTTTGAAATTCTGGTTCTGGTTGCTTGTAATATTCCGAATGCTGTAGAATTTATATTTTTAGTAGAAGTGCAATTATTTTGTGTAAAAAAAACACCTTCACCCATTCCATCTAATAATAAGGCGCCAACATCGGTAGAAGCATGCAATTGAAATTTTTCTTCTGATAATTCTTTATAATCTCTTTTAATAATTATAGGAACATTTATTTTTTTGTTCATCAACTCAACAAACATTCTTCTTTGTTCTGCCATTCCGTGTTGATTTTCAGTTTCAAAAACAAAAACAGTAGTGTTATCATAAACTAAAGGTGAATCACACATAACATCATTAATAGCAACTGAAATAAAATTTAATTTTTCAGATTTGTTTTTTACTTTTCCGTAGTCAGAATAACTTAGCAAAGGAAAACATCTTGTTTTGTCGTTCAAAGAATTCCATACTTTATAATTGTAAATCAAACCTAATGTTCCAGGTATTTCAAAATCAATAATATTATCTCCTAAAAAAATGTAATCGCATGCTAAATCACTCAAATTCCATTTATCTAAAGGCACTGAATAATTATATCCAACAGCAAAAAAGTTTGCGGGACTTAAAACCTTCTTATCGCTGTAATCTGCTATTACCCTTGGCACATTGGCACCACCAATATTTTCAACAGCTTCTGTTTCTCTTTTCTGATAGTCATAAGGATTGTATGGCAAGGCAGAAATTTCTGAAATAGGTTTGTGATTATTTCTGTTATGATATCGTTCCACCAAATTTTTTGCAACAGGAATTTCAAACTCAGGATCTTCAGTTAATGAAACTCTAATGGTATCTCCAATTCCATCTTCTAACAATGTTCCAATTCCAACAGCCGATTTTATTCTTCCATCTTCTCCATCACCTGCTTCTGTTACGCCCAAGTGTAAAGGATAATTCATATTGTTTTCATTCATTGTTTTAATCAACAGGCGATACGCTTGCACCATCACCTGTGTATTGCTTGCTTTCATTGAAAGAACAATATTGTAAAAATTATTTTCTTCGGCTATGCGTAAAAATTCCATAGCACTTTCTACCATTCCAAGCGGAGTATCTCCGTATCTACTTAAAATTCTATCGCTCAACGAACCATGGTTGGTTCCTATTCTCATTGCTGTTCCATATTCTTTACAAATTTTAACTAATGGGGTAAATCGTTCACGAATACGTTCTAATTCTGAAACATAAGTAGCATCTGTATATTCAATTGTTTCAAATTTCTTTTTATCTGCGTAATTTCCTGGGTTTACTCTTACCTTCTCAACTATTCTGGCAGCAAGCTCAGCTGCATTGGGTGTAAAGTGAATATCAGCAACTAATGGAGTTTTATAGCCTCGTTTTCTTAACTCATTTTTTATGTTTTCTAAATTTTGTGCTTCTTTTAAACTAGGTGCGGTAATTCTAACATATTCGCATCCGGCATCAATCATTCTGATACTTTGTTCAACAGTAGCAATGGTATCCATTGTGTCTGTTGTAGTCATTGATTGAATACGTATTGGATTGTTTCCTCCTAATGGAACATCACCAATAGTTACAACTCTTGTTTTGTAGCGTGAATAATGTGTTAGGCTATTACAATATAAATTTTTATCCATAAATATTTTGTATTACAAATTTAGGACAATTGACGTGAAAAAATGGAATAAAATTTTATATTTTTGTAAGGATAAACTTTAAAACTACTATACATGAAATCAAATTACTTTCTAATCGCAATTATTCTATTTTGTGTTTCATTAAATTCAAATGCACAATGCACAGCTAATTTTACTTATACCAATTCGGGTAATACATTTAATTTTACAGATGCTTCTACAGCTAGTACAGGAACAATTATTTCAAGAACATGGAATTTTGGAGATTTTACAGCACCATCCACCTCTACTAATCCAAGCCATACATATAATATGTGTGGTAATTACAACGTATCGCTTACCATTTTAACCTCTGCATTTTGTTCGAACACTTATTCTACAATAATTACCGTTAATGGTGGAATCACAGCTTCTTTTACTTCAACTGTTGATACAACAAATGGAAATACAACATTTCAAGCAAGTCCAATTTCATTGGGAGCAAATTATTTTTGGGATTTTGGAGATGGAACTGCCATTGGAAACAATTCTATAACAACACACACCTATGCAACAAGTGGCACTTATAATGTATGTCTAACAGTATCGGATACAGGTGGATTATGCACTACAACAATTTGTAATAATGTAATTGTATATATTGCTCCTCCTACTTGTAATTCAACCTTTACGTCAAATGGAATTAATGGCAATATGATTTTTAATGCTCAACCATTTAATCTGAATTATACCTACTCGTGGGATTATGGAGATGGTAGCCCTACTGGAACCGGGTTTATTTCTAACCACACTTATGGTTTACCAGGAAATTATTATGTATGCCTAACTACAATAGATTCCTCCACATCATGTATGAGTACTTTTTGTGATAGCGTTACAGTCCTAATAGATACTACTTGTTTCCCTACATTTACTTTTTTAAATACAAATGGAACTGTTGTATTTACACCAAGCCCACTTAATCCATTAAATACTTATAGTTGGGATTACGGAGATGGAAATTTTGGAAATATTTTGCTAGGACTAAATACATACGCAACAAGCGGCACTTATAATGTATGTTTAACAATGACCAACCAATTGGGTTGTACAGGAACTTTTTGTATGCCTATAACAGTTACAATAGTGGGCATAGAAGAACAAACATCGGAAAATTTTAATTTAATTGTTTTCCCGAATCCTGCCCATGAACAACTACAATTAAACTATTATCTAACAAGTGCTTCCTCAATAGATATAGACATAGTGGATGTTTTAGGAAATCGTATTTATTCCGAAAAACAATATAAAACAGCAGGTGCTAATCAATCGCTCATTTCATTGGATAAAATTGCTTCGGGGGCATATTTTATAAAGCTAAGCAGCGGAGAATTTTCAATAAGCAGATTAATTATAAAAAAGTAGCTCTGTAAAATTTGATTTTGCATAAAGGAGATTTTCAAATAAAAATCTCCTTTATTTTATGAAAATTATTGAAGTTTTATATAATTTGAGTGCGTAAGAAATAACGAATATTAATTTGCATTACATTGTTTGTTTATTGACATTTGTTTCAATAAAAATTAAATAACAAAAATTTCTACAACATGAAAACAACTTCTACCCTCATTAAAAAACTGAGCATTATTTTATTGACTACAGTTTTATTTATGCTGAATACAAATACAAAGGCGCAATGTACAGCGAGTTTTATTGCCTACGATTCTTTAGGATATGTATATTTCAATAACCAGTCTTCAGGTTTGGGAACAGGAGTTACTTGTAACTGGTCGTTTGGAGATGGGTCGTTTGGAACCAGCACTGGAGACATTAGTCATTACTATACATCTAGCGGTTATTATTATGTATGCCTAACTATTAGTAATTTTTTAGGCACATGCAACGACACTTATTGTGATACTCTTCATATAAGTACGACTCCCGGTGGAGGGAGTGGTATGTGCCTTGGTGTAGTGAATCCTTATTTTACAGCCACAGACTCATTGGGTTATGGCATTTTTTCAAATTCACCCACAGGGACAGGCGTTGTTTATCATTGGGATTTTGGTGATGGTACAACAAGTAATATGGTAGGCAATACAACACATAATTATGCAACAAGCGGGACTTATTTGGTTTGTTTGAATGTATATGAAACGGGGGGCTCCTATGATTCTTGTAGTTTTTGTAACTATGTTACAATTGGCGGAGGCAGTCCGAATCCTTGTGATGCAAGTTTTACAATTGTTCAGGATTCCAGCAATTTATTTAATTATTTTATTTATATAAACAACCCTATTGGCAGCTCAGCAGGATACTATTGGAATTTTGGAGATGGAACAAGTTCTTCGCTACAATATCCTTCACATACATATCCCTCAACAGGACCATACTTAATCTGCTTAACAATTACTGATTCAATTCCTACATTAGGTACCTGCACAAGCACTTTTTGCGATTCGCTTGAAGCAGGTCGTTCATCAACTCCCATCACAATAAATGTTATCCCTACAGGAATCAATGAAATAACAAGTACAATAAATTCATTCGAAAACTACCCTAACCCTTTTTCAGAAAACACAACCATTACTTACACATTATCTAAACAAGAAAGTGTAGAATTATCTGTATTTGATTTATTGGGCAATAAAGTAAGTTCTATTGAAAGTGGAAATAAAAATGCAGGTACACATACTATTAGTTGGAATGCTGAAAATCTAAATCAAGGTTTGTACTTGCTTTGGCTAAAAGCCGGAAATAATAGTTCAACCAAAAAAATTATCATCAATAAATAATTTGTTTTGTTTGTTTGTTTTGTTTGTAAAAAGGCTGCATAAAAATTTATGCAGCCTTTTTTATAATTGGTATAATCCGCATTAAGACAGATAGCGCAGCTTTTCCAAAGCTTTCTACTGTCTAATTGCGGTTAAAACGATGACATAGACTTAAATGGATTTTCATGTTTTTTGCCAAACACTATTAACGACATTTCAAATGCGCCTCTATTTCCTGTGTATGCAGACAAATAAGAAACATTTACATCATAACTCATTCTTAAAATAATATTATCTTTTTTCATCCCTGCATGTATTATTACTGCATCTTTTACACGATAATTTACGCCATACAACAAATCATTTTTTTCTTTTAAGTTATATGTTCCAGCAATACCAATATTCAAATCGCTTGCTTTTGCTTGGTTCATGTACAAAACGTTTGGAATAATTTTCACTTTTTCATTTACAACAAATTCGCATCCAACATTTAGGTTAAAACGCATTGGAATTTTATTTTTTGCTACATTAAACGATTCTGAAGGTTTTGATAAATGGAATACCGAAAAACCAATGTATGGCGCATACTTTTTTCCATCTTCTTTATATTTATAAAACATTCCTACGTTCGCATCAAACTTTACAATACTTGTACGTTGGAAATTTTCGCCATTGTTGATATCTGAATTTAATGTTCCTGTTGAATAATCATACTGGCTTTCAAACAAAAGATTATTAGGATTAAATGTTTTGTAAAACATTCCCATTTGTAATCCTACATTTAAAATGTGGGGAGAGTTTTCTGGGTCGGTAATAAAATAAGAACCCGACAACTGAAAATTTAACGTATTAAAATTTGCTAAGCCTGCTCTATTGTTTAATATATATGCTCCTATTCCAAATTTTTTATACAGCATATCATAAGATAAACCGTATGTTGTAAAAGGTTTACGAGCAAGTGAACGCCATTGAGTACGATAAATAGCATTAGCTCTATAATCAGCTTTTTCTCCAGAAAAATATCCGGTCAGTGCTGGATTCAAATATAAACCAAATGCATCGTATTGCGAAAGATGAAAGTCTTGAGCCTTAACAACTGATGCCGCCATAAAGGAAGCAAAGCAAATTGCAATTGATAATTTTATTTTCATAACTTATCGTATTAAATTTATTTCTCCGTTTAATTTTAATTCATCTCCATCCACCACTTTCCCGTTGAAAATGTAGATGTACGTGCCTGCTGGTTGTTTCGCTCCTTTATATAAACCATCCCATTTATCGGATTGGTTATTGGACATGAATATTTGGTTACCCCATTCGTTGAAAACTCTCAATTCATACTGGCTGAAATTACCAAGTATGTAGAAGTAATCATTTACTCCATCGCCATTTGGAGAGAAACCAGTTGGTGTTGCATAACCAGTTGAGTTAATAGTAAACATATAACTTACACTATCACTACAACCTGCTGAATTTATTGCTACAAGAATTACAGAATAATTTCCAGGTGCATTGAATGAATAATTTGGATTTGTTGTTGTTGAATTAACACTACCATCTCCAAAATTCCATATATAAGAAACTCCACCTATCGACTGATTTGTAAAGTTGATTGTTTGGTTTACAGAATAATTCCCTCCATTTGGAATATAATCTGCTGATACAGGTTCGCCTGTAGTAACAGCAGTTGTAGCTGTATCTGCACATCCATTATTTGATTGAACAATTAATGTTACTGTGTAAGTTCCAGAAGATGTATAAGTATAAGAAGGATTTTGTTGAGTAGAGTTGCCTATACCATCTCCAAAATTCCAACTATATGAAACAATTGTTCCTGAATTAATACTAGTTGTATCATTAAAATTAACGGTTAATGAAGTACAACTTACCTGAGAGTTAAATCCAGCATTTGGCATTGGGTTTATTGTAACTAATTGTGTTGTATTTGCTATACATCCAGAATCGGATGTTACAGTTAATACAACAGAATAAACTCCAGCGCTATCAAATAAATTGAATGGATTATTTTGTATTGATGAATTTCCATCATCAAAATTCCAATTCCAAGCTACTACATTTGGTGAAGATGTATTTGTAAATGCAACAGCTTGATTTTGACAATTTGCTACGTAAGTATATGATGCTGTTGGCAATGGGTTTACAGTAATCGTATTTGTTATAGAATCAGTACAACCTAAACCAGACGATACAGTTAAGCTAATGGTGTACGTTCCAGCAGCAGCAAAAATATTAGTTGGATTTTGTTGTGTTGATGTGCTTGTTCCAAAATTCCATAACCAAGAATTTATCGTTCCCCCGTTTGCATTTGATGCATCATTAAATTGCACAGACTGTCCTTCACAAGAATTAGAAACAGTAAATGCTGCTGTAGGCATAATATTTCTGAATGCCATCACGGTATCTGAAACAGCATTACACAATCCATTTCCTGTTGAAGTAAGCACAAAAATTAATGTATCTGAATCGCCAACCACAGGTGTGTAAACAGCATTTAATGTTATATTATCAGGACTAAATGTTCCTGAACCATTTGTTGTCCATATTATTCCTGTGGCAACCGTATCCATTGTTCCGTTTAAGTTAATCGGCAACAACCCTCCGCAAATAGTTGTGTCATTTCCTGCATTCACAATAGGTGCAGGAGTAATTGTAAGTACCAACGAATCGGCAATTGGATTACAAGTGTTAATTGGTGTAAGTGTCAACACAACACTTCCTGAAGTTATATCAGCATTACTTGGCGAATAGGTTGCATTCAGCGTTACATCATCTGGATTAAATGTTCCTGTTCCAGAAGTACTCCATTGTCCTTGTCCTGAACCACCAGTTACAGAACCTGATAAAACAACTGATGCATTGTTTGCACATGAAGTTATTGTACTTCCTGCAACTGTTATTGGTTCTGTAGTAATAGTTATTAAAACCGTATCGCTAACAGCGTTGCAACTTCCATTGTTTGTAGAGGTAAGCACAAGCATAACATTTCCTGCAGTTGTATCAGCAGCGCTTAAATTGTAAATTGCATTCAAATCTGTATCAAGTGAAAATGTTCCTGTTCCGAATGTTGTCCAGATACCAGTATTTGTAGCACCAATAACAGAACCATTCAGATTGGCAACCATCACTCCTTCACAAATAAAAATATTTGTTCCGGCATTTACAATGGGTGAAGGGCTGATTTGAAGAGTCATTGTATCTGTAACAACCATACAATTTCCATTTCCAGAGCTTGATACAATAATAGTAACAGATGTATTTGTTATATCATTTGTTCCAGGCGTGTATGTTGTAGTTAAAGAGGTTGCTGAACCAAAAGTTCCATCTCCTAAAGTTGACCAAACAACTCCTGTCGCAATAGTAACTTGTGCTGATAAATTGGCTGTATTATTACTACATACCACTTGATCTGTTCCTGCATCAATAGTTGGAGCATCAGTTATTAAAGCCAACAGATTATCTGTAGCAGCAACACATCCACCATTGTTTGTTGAAGTAATGGTAAGTGTTACACTACCTGCTGTAGTATCAGCAGCACTAGGAATGTATGTTGCATTAAGTGTCATTGCATCTGGAGCAAATGTTCCAGAACCACTACTTGTCCACAACACAGTTCCTGCACCTCCCGTTATTCCTCCATTTAATGATAAAGAAGTATTCGCACAGAAACTTGTATCATTTCCTGCAAAAACAATTGGTGGTGGAGTAATCGTTAATAATAATGTATCAGCAACAGCATTACATGTTCCATTGCTTGTTGATGTAAGAATTAAATTAACACTACCAGCACTAATATCTGTAGCGCTTGGCACATATGTTCCAGATAACGCGGTGTTATTTGGATTAAAAGTTCCTGTTCCGCTACTCGTCCAAACAACAGTTGTTGTGCTTCCACCAATTGTTGCTGAATAATTTGCATCAGCATTATTTGCACAAACAAAAATATCAGCACCCGCACTTACAATAGGAGCATCAGTAATTGTAATAATTAAATTATCTGTAATTACTACACAAGCATTTGTTGAGCTAAGTGTTAATGTTACACTTCCTGCAGTTGTATCGGCAGCACTAGGAATATATGTTGTATTTAAATTTGTTGCTGAAGGTAAAAATGTTCCCGTTCCGCTTGTTGACCAAATTCCTGTTGTACTTCCTCCTGTTACGCTTCCATTTAAACTCACATTTGCATTGTTTGCACAAACTGTTTGATTTAATCCAGCAACAACGGTTGGAATATCTGTATAAGAAATTAAAACAGTATCACTAACTGCATTACATCCTCCATTATTTGTTGATGTTAAAATTAACATAACACTTCCAGCAGCAGTATCCGCTGTGCTAGGAATATATGTTGCATTTAAGTTTGTTGTTGAAGGAGAAAATGTTCCAGTTCCTAATGTCGTCCATACGCCTGATGGAGAACCTGTAATAGAACCATTTAAATTTGCATTCGGTGATGATTTACAAAGTATTTGATCCAAACCAGCATTTGCAGTTGGCGAAGCAGTAATGGTAACTATCATCTGGCTTGAATCAGCAAAACAAGTTCCATTACCAGTTGTAGCTAATGTAAGTGTAATTGTTCCTCCAGCTAAATCATTTGTTCCTGGAATATAAGATGGATTTAAAATATTTGCAGATGGACTGAAAGTTCCATCACCTGAAGTGTACCAAACACCTCCTGTAGCTGTGGTTACAGCTCCATTTAAGGAAACAGTTGAATTGTTTGCACAAACAGATTGATTAGCTCCTGCATTTGAAATTGGTGAGTCCGTTATCGTAATTGTTATAGATGATGTTGATGCAGGACAAGCCCCATTATTTGTTGATGTAAGTGTTAACACAACCGAACCTGCTGTTGTATCGGCAATACTCGGTGAATATGTTCCATTTAAAACGGTAGAAGATGGATTAAATATTCCTGTTCCGTTTGTTGTCCAGTTACCTGTAATTGAACCTCCCGTTACAGAACCACCTAAATTTACAAGCGCATTGTTTGAACAAACAGTTTGATTTGTACCTGCATCAGCAACAGCTGGTAAGTTTATCACAACATTTGTTGTTGCTATATTACTTGTACAACCATTAACGGTTACCGTTACAGAATACGTTCCAGCATTTAACGCAGTAGCACCTGTTATCGTGTTATTTTGGGTACCACTTGAATACGCATTTGGCCCAGTCCAACTATATGTTGCTCCTGCAACATTACTTGCATTCAAATTTAAATTCCCTCCTTCACAAATCGGAGAGTTTGTTGAAGCTGTTGGTGGCAAAGGTTTTGGATTCACCACTACAGTTGTTGTAGCTGGAGAAGCAGCACAACCATTGTTTGCAACTACAGTATATGTTCCTGCTGCTAAAGCCGTAACTCCTGAAATAAAAGGGTTTTGAAGAGATGATGAAAAACTGTTGGGTCCTGTCCAACTGTAAATAGCTCCAGAAACTGTTGTTACAGATAAGAACAATGTATCTGTTGTACATACCGGACTATTTGAGCTAGCAGTTGGTGTTGCAGGTGCAGAATTAACAGAAACAGAAACTGTTCCTACTGGGCTTGTACAACCACTTACAGTTATAGTAAGTGAGTAAATGCCATCATTAGCAATAGTTGCTCCTGCAATACTTGGATTTTGTAACGATGAAGAAAAACTGTTTGGTCCTGTCCAACTATATGTTGCACCTGCTACTGCCGTTGTTGAAAGATTGATTGTTCCTCCAACACAAACAGGACTATTGCTGGATGCTACCGGTGTTGCTGGTATCGGATTCACAACTACTGTTGTAGTTCCTGCACTTCCTGTACATCCATTTACTGTTGCCGTTACAGAATAGGTTCCTGCATCAGCAAGAGTAACATTTGTAATACTTGGATTTTGGGTTGTTGATGTAAACGCATTCGGACCTGTCCAACTATACGTTGCCCCCGCAATAGTACTTGCTGTTAGATTTAATGTTGCTCCTACGCACAATGCTCCGTTGTTTGAAACCACAGGTGTTGCTGGGGTTGGGTTCACCAAAACTGTTGTTGTGGTAGCTGAAGAGCTTGTGCAGCCACTAACAGTAGCAGTAACTGAATATGTTCCAGCAGCAGCTAATGTTACACTTCCTATAGTTGGATTTTGTAAGGTTGATGTAAATGAGTTTGGTCCGGTCCAATTATACGTTGCCCCTGCAACACTACTCGCAGTTAAGTTTAATGTAGCTCCTTGACATATAGGCGAATTACTTGATGCACTTGCTGGCGCAGGAGGAATAGTATTAATAACAACCGTTGTATTTCTAACAACACTTGTACATCCATTAACAGTAACTGTTACCGAATAAACGCCTGCTTCAAGTGTGGTAACATTTGTAATACTTGGGTTTTGTAAAGTTGATGAAAAACCGTTTGGACCTGTCCAACTGTATGTTGCACCTGCAATTGTGCTTGCTGTTAAATTTAAGGTTGCACCTACACATAATGGTCCATTGTTAGATGCTGTGGGTGCTGCTGGTGTTGCATTTACCACTACAACTGTTGTTGCTGGAGAACTTGCACAACCATTGTTTGCAACTACAGTATAAGTTCCTGCGGATGCCAAAACAGCACTCGCAATAGTTGGATTCTGTAAAGTAGATGTAAATGAATTTGGTCCGGTCCAACTATACGTTGCTCCGGCAATAGTACTTGCTGTTAAGTTGATAGGAAAGCCTGTACAAACGGGGGTGTTGCTTCCTGCTACAGGACTTGCTGGTGCTGTATTAACCGTTACAACTACAGTACCTGCACTACTTGTACACCCTCCTACTGTTATTGTTAAAGAATACGTACCATCTGCTGCTACTGTTGCTCCTGCAATACTTGGATTTTGTAACGATGAAGAAAAACTGTTTGGTCCTGTCCAACTATACGTTGCACCTGCTACTGCTGTTGTTAAAAGATTGATTGTTCCTCCAACACAAACAGGACTATTGCTCGATGCTACCGGTGTTGATGGTGTTGGATTCACAACTACTGTGGTGGTTCCTACACTTCCTGTACATCCATTTACTGTTGCCGTTACAGAATAGGTTCCTGCATCAGCAAGAGTAATATTTGTAATACTTGGATTTTGGATTGTTGATGTAAATGCATTCGGACCTGTCCAACCATACGTTGCGCCCGCAATAGTACTTGCTGTTAAATTTAATGTGGCTCCCTCACAAACAGGAGTATTGCTTGAAGCTACTGGTGCTGTGGGTGTTGCATTTACAACTACTGTTGTAGTACCAATAGGGCTTGTTGCACAACCAGGAACAGTTGCTGTTACAGAATATGTTCCTGCAGCAGCTAAAGTAACTCCAACAATATTTGGATTTTGTAAAGACGAAGAAAAACTGTTTGGACCTATCCAATTGTAGGTTGCACTTGCAATTGGACTGGCTGTTAAATTTAATGTTGTCCCTGTACAAACAGGCGAATTACTTCCTGCAATTGGTGCAGATGGTGGTAAATTTACCACTACTGCTGTTGTTGCTGCTGCACTTGTACAACCATTTACTGTAACTGTTACAGAATACGTTCCGGTATTAATTGGTGCAGCACCAGCTATAGAAGGGTTTTGTAAAGATGAAGAAAAACTATTTGGACCCGTCCAACTGTAGGTTGCTCCTACAACATTACTTGCCGTTAAGTTAATGGTTCCTCCGTTGCAAATCGGGCTGTTGCTACCGGCTGTTGGCGCTGATGGTATTTGATTAACAACAACTGTGGTTGTTCCTATAACACTTGGACATCCAGCAACGGTTGCCGTTACAGAATATGTTCCTGCAGCAGCTAAAGTAACTCCAGCAATACTTGGGTTTTGGGTTGAAGACGAAAAACTATTTGGTCCCGTCCAGCTATATGTAGCTCCAGCAATGGTACTTGCCGATAAATTTAAAGTTGAACCAGCACATAAAGGGCTATTACTTCCTGCTGTTGGCGTTGTTGGTGTTGCATTTACAACCACTGTTGTTGTTCCTGCTGCACCCATACAACCTGCAACAGTAGCTGTAACAGAATATGTTCCTGCTGCAACCACTGTTACTCCAGCAATACTTGGGTTTTGGGTTGAAGACGAAAATGAATTTGGGCCTGTCCATGTATAGGTTGCTCCTGCTACATTACTCGCAGTTAAATTTAAGGTTGTCCCTTGACAAACAGGGCTATTACTTGAAGCTGTTGGTGTTGCTGGCACTGGACTAATCACAACAGCAGTTGTTCCAAATGTTCCTGTACATCCACTTACTGTTGCGGTTACCGAGTATGTCCCCCCCATCACTGCTGTTGCTCCAGCTATACTTGGATTTTGTGTGGTAGAGGAAAAACTATTTGGACCAGTCCAACTATATGTTGCACCTGCTATAGTACTTGCTGTTAAATTAATTGTTGCTCCAATACAAACAGGACTATTGCTGCTGGCTGTTGGTGCAATTGGTGTTGGATTTACAACTACTGTTGTTGTTCCAATAGCACTTGTACAACCCGCTACCGTTATCGTTAAAGAATATGTTCCTGCTGCTGCAACAGTTACGCCACCTATTGTTGGGTTTTGGACTGAAGAAGAAAATGAATTTGGTCCTGTCCAACTATAGGTTGCACCTGCAACTGCTGATGTTGTCAGATTCAAGGATGATCCTTGACATACAGGCGAGTTGCTAGATGGCGAAGGAGTTGCTGGAATAGGATTTACAGTTACAGAAACTGTTCCGAATGCACTCGCACAACCACCAACTGTTGCAGTAACAGAATATGTTCCTGCTGCCAATGCTGTTACTCCTGCTATACTTGGATTTTGGGTGGCAGATGAAAAACTATTTGGTCCAGTCCAACTATATGTTGCACCTGCTATAGTACTTGCTGTTAAATTTAAGGTT
>JAJNQB010000008.1 GCA_021155045.1 Arcticibacter sp. | reverse complement strand
TGTTTTTCAATCCGTTCTCGATACGTTTTGCAAAAAGCAAAACACTCGAACTGACTTTTTTCTTATAAATTATGTGTGTGCTGTCCTTTCGAGTGTTCGCGTATGCGAATGTATCGAGAAAGTGTGTAGGCGTTTTTTGTTTTTCCTTTTTTAATCCGTTCTCGATACGTTTTGCAAAAAAGCAAAACACTCGAACTGACGTTTTTTTGGATAAAAAAACACTCATTCATCTTATTTTCAATAAGTTAGACCCATCCGATTGAAACCCAAATTTGTCCATAGAATTGTTAATAAACTATTCGAACTTTGAAAAATCATTCTGATTTTTCAAAAAGTAAATCACAATTAATGTTATTAACAACTATTGACTTGAATATATAAATAGTTGTATCGTTGTGTCAAAATTTTAAAAGTAAAAACTATGGCATCCACAACAATTATTGATTCCTACCGTGTGGGAATGCAGAATGCAAAAATAAAATTGAAGGTAACAATTGAAAATGCACAAATTGCAAAATCTACTGTACGTCTAAACAAAAAAAATATAGGAGAGTATCAAGATTCCTTTGAAATAGAATTAGGAAATGCTACTGATTTATGGGGTGTTACACTATATGTAGATACAACAGAAACAGATGTTAATCCCGATTCAAATAAAACCAGTTTTAATCTTGAATTAAATGGTGGCACTTTGCCTTATTTTAATAGGAGAGAGCAATCTGTCAATCCTAGTGGGTACGTGCTTTATACAGCTGAAATAACAATTATTCCTTAATTTTTTATCCTCAATATATGATACATAAAAAAATAAAACTATTGATTGCTTTTTCCCTATTTTGTGGAAGTATTAATAAGATTGTCGCGCAGCAAGTTCTTGATAGCATTTCGTTAGATGTATTAGTTGCTCCTAATTCCCCAGCATTTAATTTATTAGGAATAAGTCCTACTCTTATTGATAAGCCATCAACCCCTACAGATTTTGCATTTTCAGTAGCAAATGCATCAAACAATTTTTCGCAGTTACCTAAAAATTATGCAATAGAAATTTTGCCTGTACCACTTTTATTTTCTAAATCTAAAGCAGCTAAGGACTTATATGGAAAAGGTTTTGCCAATACATTCGCACAAACATTCTCCATTTCATCCGCTTTTACTACCAATGATACCATTTCAATAAATGTGCCTGGTTATATAAAAACAAGAACCGGAATTGGCTTTAAAGTTTCACTTTTGAGAGGGGAAATAGACACCACTTTTGAGGAATACAAAACATCGTTGATAGAGGTTAGAAAAAAACTAAATGATTTACACGCAGCCAATATTAAAGAATTAGAGAAAGTGCGTAAAACAGATCTAGTATATTTACTTTTACAAGAAAAAGAACAATTGATTAATACTGAACGAATTCGGATTGCAAATGATACAAGCATAAAGCTAGAGGAAAAAACAAAAATGTTTGCACAGCAAGATTCGCTAATTGATGCTTTGAAAAAAAGTAGGGAAGATAGACTAGAAGAATTAAAAGTCAACCAAATAGCAAAAGAAAAAAATGTGTTGGAAACCGCAGCAGTATTAAAAACACAAATAGAAGCAATTAAGTTTAGGCGCTACGGACCAATGCTTGATATGGCAGGTGCTGTGGCAATTGGGTATAGAAATGACGATTTTCAAAACAGTATTGTTCAGCAATATGCATTTTGGCTTAATGGTGGTTATTCTATAAAGCAAGGGTTTGATTTTTTAGCATTAGCAAGATATAATAACAATGTAAAGGCAATAGTAGATAGTACTGGAAAATATTCCAATCAAACAAGTTTTGATATAGGAGGAAAAATTGAGTTCGTATCTAAAGATAAAAAATTTAGTTTAGCTGGCGAAGCCATTGCGCGTTTTGTTACCGATACAAGTATTTATCGCTATACATTTAATACCAGTTATCAAGTGAAAAAAAATCAAGCAATAACATTATCGGTTGGTAAAAATTTTGGGAGCACCAAGGCTGTTCCTGGAGGAAATTTGATTGCCACACTTAATTATATTATTGCCTTTGGTTCGAATAGAAAAATATATGAATAATTAATATTAAAACTAAACTCATGAAAAAACTACTCCAAATTTTACTCCTTGCGTTTATTGTGCCAGTAAGCACTGGATTTTCGCAAGAACAAACACACATTAAAACATCTTCCGATATTGATTTAAACAATATTGATGATTTTAAAAAAGATACCATATCATCCGATTTTGAAACAACCTTTAACTCTGCTGAAGACAAAACCGATTTTAAAAAGTTGCGTAGGTATTTGCAAAAAAAGCAAAATGCAATTTCACTTATACAAGAAGCCTTAAGTTATTATTCTGACTTACAACGTAACTTAGATGCACTTACTAAAAAAGAAGCAGAATTAAAATCTGTGCTGGAAGATGCTGCAAAAAAGAATTTAAAAGAAGCAAGTATTGATATTTATTTTCCCAATTGTAATATAGATGTGTATGGAACAGTAATGACAGCCGTTGCACGGCTGAATGAAATAAAAGAACAACTGAAAACATGTAAAGCCCAAGAGTTAAAACGACAAGGAGAATTAAATGCATTACAAGCCAACCTTAATGTAGTAAAAAAAGATTTTGCATTGTGCCAGGAGCAAATAGATGCAGCGCTAATGCCCGAATACCAAGATCAAGAGTTTAGAAAAAAAATAAGCATTGGCTTTGCTTACTTGCTAGGAGGTTTGTTGATAATATTTATAGCAGTAGTAATACGTTCTCCTAAAAATATTGCCGATTATTTTTTCTCCGATACAGGATTGCAGTTTATTACATTATTTGTATTAATTATTGCCATTATACTTTTTGGAATTTTAAAAATATTAGAAGGGCGAGAACTAGCTGCTATACTTTCTGGTATTGCAGGTTATATTTTAGGTAAAAGCAAAGGAGGAAATAATACGAATACCCCTCCTGCTACGCCACCTGCTAATGAAACAAGTGAAGGGAAATAAAATTATGATGACTTATTAACGAAATATAAAAGCAAAGGAGTGATTTTGTAAATTTGAAATAAATAAATTTGAAAAATAATAAGCCATTAATATAAATAACGTACCTGTGGCAATATGACCAAATTTGGTTATGTTAGTACGGTTAAAGATTAATAAACTTGGGCATATAAGAGAGTTAGTGGTAAGCGCTGCGGACAATTCTCCGTAGACAACATCTCGGTTGACAACGGGCATTCCGTCCGACAACTTCACGTTCGACAAATAACCATCCGTTCGACAGACAGGCTCGTTTGATAAAAATAGCCTAACGCTTGACAAAAAGCGTGCGAAAAAGGTTGTGAATGGACATCGACTAATCAAAAAAATTGCTACATTTAAATATCCAAATCCATAGACATGAAAAAATTAACCAGCTTATTAATCGTATTGACAGCCTCACTTCTCTTTTTTTCAATGAAGATGCAAACCAGCGACCCCAATTGTGGTATTGTCGTTGATGGCGTACTTGTCGACAGCATTACTTGTTGGTCTTTCAAAGACCTGAGCATTGTAAGTCCAGTGAAACCTGAATGGAAAAAATACGATAAGATTGTAGTCGGCATCAAACTTTATAATTCTGATGGAAAGGAGGAGGAAATTTGTAAAGACGCTGTTACTAATTATGAAATATCTTATGATCTACTCAAGCAGGATATAAATGATGGACAACTCTTGAATGCAAAATACTGGGTTTGGACAGTATTCCCAAAGGACAAGGAAGTTATTAATGAAGTAGGAGGTAAAAAGACTATTGATTTTAGTAAACATGCAGGGAAAAGTAGACTAATTTCAGCAATAAAGTTTGGATCGGCACCTAAAACAGATTACGATTTTTCGGCCCATTATGAAGTAACATTATTAGGTTATTATCAAATAGGTACTGAGGAAGCCTATAATGGCACCTCCTATGTCAGAGTTCCGAAATATGGAAATATCGAAATATTATGGGAATCTAAGAAGGTTCCAATTAAAAGGCAAAATTGCGTATTCCGCGATTATATGGGTGATAAAGCCTATAATAAATGGTTAAAAAAACATCCCGGTTCCAATGAAATTGACATGAGCCAACCTTGTACACTTGTAGGCAAAAAAGTTGAAATTAAAACGGAAAGCTATAAACAAAACTTTTTCTTAGTAAAAAAGTAGACTGACTTTTTCACAACTTACCTGTGTGGCAGCGCCAACCACTAACAGCACCTACCAGTAATTGGCGCGGACGTGGGAATATTACCATTAATTCATTAAATTTACATTGGTGCGGGTAGACAGTTGAAGGTTCCAAAACGCCAACTACTGGTAGCCGCAAAACGTTAGTAGCCATTTAAAAAGACAAAGGACTAAGATAAATATGAATTGGGAAAAAATAATTTCAGAGAAGGACTTTGCTTTTCATAGAATTGGGACACTTGTGTTTTTTCTCGTTACTTCCTCTTTGACAATCATTGGCGTTGTTATCCCATTCATTAAAGATTATTTTCCTCAACCATTTGTCCACTTTTTGATCCTAGGACTTGTCGAGCTATTCATAATTTGTTACTGGTATTACGACAGAACAATCTATCCTAAAAACAAAGGAAATAAAAAGAGTTTGGTTATCGCAATCACAACTGAGAATAGCAAACAAAAAACAAGAATTGCACATGACTTCACGAACCAAATTCAAAAACGACTGAGAGATTTTGGCTTAGACAGTAAATATGAAATTGTTATACTTCACAACCATCTTTCTAAGGAGACACAGAAAAAAATTAATCTTTGGGCTCAATCACAAAAGGCGGGTTTGCTAGACTCTGAAAATGTTTTAAAATTTAATAAGATGGTTAAAAGGTTAAACGCAACCTTTTTCATTTTTGGTGACCTTATAAAACGTAATTCGTCAAATAGTACTTATTGCTTAAGTCTGGAAGCAATGATTCTTCATCCACCTACCAATCCTATACAAGGACAAGTTCTTTTAAAAGAGTTTCACGAATTGTGGAAACGCGAAATGACTTTTTTGGAAGAAGATGAATTGAATGGATTTAAAAGTAATGCAGAACACGTGTTTTTTGCTACTTCTTATATGATTGGGCTAGTGTCATTCATTGACAATAACTACAAACAAGGAATTGAAATTTGGGACGCCCTGGAAAAGTATATTAAAGATAAACCCGAGTTGGCTAACTACCATGAAAAAATAATTCATTTAAAATCTATTTCATATTTCTTATTCTCTAGATTTCTATACTTTAATGGACAAATTGAGGAATCAACTGTATATGGCGACAAATTTCTAGCTCTAACTCCTAACGAGTATTTTACTTGTTTAACTGAAGCTATTAAGCAAGTTAAAATTAGAAACGATGCAGGACTGGCGCTACAATTTATTGAAAAGGCTAAAATGGTTGCCGCTGGTGATGGAACATGGCGATATAGTAAATTGTATTTATTAATTAAATTGAATAAGCATAAAGAAGCTCTACAAGTATTGGACGAAATTATTGCCAACAAACCTTATCCAAATGAAAATGATACCATTGCCCAAGTAACAATATACAATTTGACATGTCTAAAAGAGGATCCTTTGCATTATCAGACATTATTCATAATCGGAACATTAACGTATAAAAAACTAAATTCTCCGACAAATGCTTATGAAAGACTGGAAGAGTTTATAAAATTGACAAATGGAAACGCTTCATGGAAATTATTAAATGAAAGAGCAAAAGAATATATAACTGAAATAAACCGAATAATTGGAGTTAGGTGACCTAAGTTGATATGAATTTTGAAAAACAAACGGCTACTAACACGGGTAACTGTTGCACAACCCTAAAAAATAAATTTAATTCATAAAAAAACGATTCTTTTTAAAAATAGAATCGTTTTTTTGTGTTTTAAAAAATCTTTTTTTTGAAAAATTATTTTACTAAACAAAAAATCAGATTTGTATTAGAAACAAAAAAGAGGTCTAAAACGCTTGTTTTTACTGATATTTCAGGAGTAGGTAACATTTCCACCTGAATGTTTACTTTTTTGACTTTGTATTTCATCCATTTTTTGAGGTTGTAAGCCGTGGCTGCTCCAATCATAAATTTATTCGCATTTTTTATTCCTCGTGTCCACACCCCCGTTGAGCGTAGCCTCCGGCTACGTTCTATTTAACAAGGCGTCTCGCCTGTAAAATGGAAGGATGTTTAAGATTAAGTGTTTCGGTATAATGAAATGCTATGGAAATTTATTTATACAAACCGTTCTCGATACGTTTTGCAAAAAAAGCAAAACACTCGAACTGACCTTTTTCTTATAACTATAATATTCAGTCACATCGAGTGGCTGACGCAGGAAGCTGTATCGAGATGTGATTCAGAGCAACCCGTTCTCGATACGTTTTGCAAAAAGCAAAACACTCGAACTGACGTTCTTCTTTTAAATATAATGTTCAGTTACATCGAGTGGCTGACGCAGGAAGCTGTATTGAGATGTGATTCGGAGCAACCCGTTCTCGATACGTTTTGCCAAAAAGCAAAACACTCGAACTGACGTTTTGTTTTTAATCACCCACTAACAAACCTTCCGCTTAGGCTTGTAAAAAAATGTCTTCTGTATGATATTTCTAATTAATAATTTTTTCAATTACATCAACTTTATTACTTTTAAGGTATCAAGCAAACAATACAAGATGATAAAAGCCTTAGCAAAATTTATAAAGAACAAAGAAAACCTCATATATGCCATTGCTATGGCTTTAGTATTGTTTTTATTCAAATGGCTCGAAACACATTTTATAGTTTATAATTACCGCCTTGATATTTTTATTGCCACCATTGCCATTCTGTTTACTGTTTTGGGTATTTGGTTAGCACTTAAACTGGTAAAACCTAAAGTAGAAGTTCAGATTATAGAAAAAGAAGTTTTTATTACTAATTTGGTGCAATCGGAAATCAATCAAAAAGAAATTGAAAAATCGGGTATCAGCAAACGTGAATTAGAAGTTTTAGATTTAATGGCAGCAGGTTTAAGTAATGAAGAAATTGCCGAAAAATTATTTGTAAGTTTAAACACAGTAAAAACACATTCGTCCAATATTTTTTTAAAGTTGGATGTAAAAAGACGAACTCAAGCAGTAAGCAAAGCAAAACAACTGAATATCATACAGTAGAGTAATTCATACTTTGGTATGAAAAGCTTAAAAAGAATAAAAATCACCCGAAAGGATGAAGAAATTATGAAGTTTGATTAGTTATTTTGCCCCCATATTAACCAAAAAAAAATTATAAAAATGAAAAGAAATAGTTTAGTATTCGGAACCATTGCAGGAGTAATCATTAGCACATTTATGGGGATTTCCATGGCAATTATGTCATGCGGCAGCACCGACTCCGATGGTGGAACAGGCAGTATGATTATAGGCTTTAGTGCTATGATTGTGGCATTCTCCTTTATATTTGTGGGAATTAAAAATTACCGTGATAAGCAAAATGCTGGTGTAATTACTTTTGGAAAAGCTTTTTTATTAGGGCTAATGATAAGTTTAATTGCTTCTACCCTTTATGTTATTACTTGGGCGGTAGAATTTCATTTTTTTATGCCTGATTTTATTGATAAATATTCTGCAATGCAAATTAAAGAATTACATGAAAGTGGAGTTTCGGGTGCAGCACTTGACGAAGCAATTAAAAGCATAGAAAATACTCAACTTAATTATAAAAACAATCCTTTTTTCTTTGCTATGTACACGTATATGGAAATACTTCCTGTTGGAATTATAGTAACATTAATTAGCTCTGCTATTCTTAAAAAAAAGCAGGCATAATTTTTCATAAAATTTAAACAAACCATAATATGAAAAGAATAATTGCTTGTTGTGATGGAACATGGAATCGTCCTGGTACTTTAGATGATGGTGTTCCGGTAAAAACAAATGTTCAATTAATTTTTGAATGTTTGCCCAAAACAGGAACAAAAGATGGGAAAGAAATTCAGCAATTAAAATTTTATGAAACAGGTGTAGGAAGCAGCACGTTTGATAAAAAAGATCAGATATTGGGTGGAGTGGAAGGTTGGGGCATTGATAAAAAGATAAAAGATATTTATTCGTTCATTGTTTTTAATTATGAGCAAGGCGATGAAATATATTTGTTTGGTTTTAGTCGCGGAGCCTATACAGCAAGAAGCATTTCAGGATTTATTCGTAATTGCGGTATTCTAAAAACAGAAAATATCCATTTATTAGATTATGCTTATGATTTGTATCGCGATAGGAATGATTACTCCAGCCCTGATTCTGATTTAATGATTTCTTTTCGAAAAAATTATTGTGTTGAAAATATTACAAAAATTAAATTCATTGGCGTTTGGGATACTGTTGGTAGTCTTGGTTTGCCATTTAATTTTAAAAAGAAATTTAATCTAGAAAAATATAAATTTCATGATGTAAAATTAAGCAGCACTATTGAAAATGCTTATCATGCAGTTGCAATTGATGAGCGTAGAAAATTGTTTGAGCCTACATTATGGGAAATTTCGGATAACGGAATTAACAAAGGGCAAAAAGTGGAACAACGCTGGTTTGTTGGTGTGCATTGCAATGTAGGAGGAAGTTATAAAGAAACAGGACTGAGTGATTTAGCTTTGGATTGGTTAATTAAAAAAGCCCAAGAGTGCGGATTGGCAGTTGATAATCCTGCTGCGGTATGTAACAATGATTTTTACAAGTTTAATCCCAATCATAAAGATGTATTACGAGATTCAATGGCTTGGTATTATAAATTATTTTGGGCACCCAAAAGAAGAGAGGTTAGCAAAGAGTTTAGGGTAATAAAAACAGAAGAAGGTAAAACAAAAAAAATTAGAACCAATGAATCTGTTGATGAGTCGGTTCGTTGGAGATGGAATGATACATCATTAAAATATAAGCCTGACAATATCAAGCATTTAATTTAACGCACAAACAATTAAGATTTTTTTCTGTTGTTGATTTCGTCACGAATTTTTGAAGCTCTTTCGTAATCTTCATCATTCAAAGCAGTTTCAAGCATTTGTTTTAATTCTTCAGTAGATTTTTTTAAAAAATCATTCATATCTGTTTCTACTAAATCATTCAGTTCATCATCATTAACAGATGTAGCAGCAGATATGGCTTCATCATCTAAAATGATTCCAGCTTGAGATAAAATAAATTCGTAAGTATTGATAGGACAATTAAAACGAACAGCTATTGCAATAGCATCAGAAGTACGTGCATCAATTTCAATTTCTTTTCCTCCATCAGTACAAATTATTTTTGCGTAAAAAATTCCTTCTACTAAGTTGTAAATTAAAACTTCTTTTACTTCAATATTAAAACTTTCAGCAAAGCTTTTAAATAAATCGTGAGTTAATGGGCGGCTTGGAGTCATTTTTTCAAGCTCAATAGCAATTGCTTGCGCTTCGAATCCGCCAATGATAATTGGTAATCTTCGTTTTCCTTTTGCTTCGCCTAATACAAGCGCATAAGCACCTGTTTGAGTTTGGCTGTATGATAATCCTACAATTTCTAGTTTTAGTTTTTTCACTACGATTACAATTTCATTCCTTTAATAAAATGAGGAATCTGTTTTTCAGCGTACCCTAATTTACTGAAAATTTTAAAATTAATTATGATTTGCTTTAAAGTTTTTAACAGCTGCTACTAATTTTGGTACAATATCAAATGCATCGCCCACAATTCCATAATCAGCAGATTTAAAGAAAGGTGCTTCTTTGTCGGAATTTATTACAACAATAGTTTTGCTTCCATTAACACCTGCTAAATGTTGTATCGCTCCCGAAATTCCAATTGCAATGTATAAGTTAGGACGAATAGCAACACCAGTTTGTCCTACGTGTTCGTGGTGTGGACGCCAGTGCATATCAGCAACAGGACGAGAGCAAGCTGTAGCGGCTCCTAATTCTTTTGCTAATTCTTCTACCATTCCCCAGTTTTCTGGACCTTTTAATCCACGACCAGCAGAAACAACTAATTCTGCATCTGGTAAATTTAGTTCAGTAGTTACTTTTTTAACTTCTTTTACTTTTATTGGAGAATTTACTGCATCTAAATTTACAGCAAAGTCAGCAACTTCGGCAGTACCATCTTTTAGTTCAACAGGGAAAGAGTTGGGTAAAAGTGAAATAATTTTTTTAGCGGAATGAAAAGCATACATTGCTGTTGCTTTTCCAGAAAATACATTTTTCTTTACAGAAAATGAATCGCCAGCAATAATAGGATTATCAACAGCGCCAGCAACAATACCTGCTTTAAGTTTTGCAGCCAAACGAGGAGCAACTTCTTTTCCGGTAAAGTCATGCGAAAAAATAATGACAGATGCATTTTCAGCAGTAGCAGCTTGTTCAATAGCAGCTGTTAAATACATTCCATCAAGATTTGATAGCTTATCATTTTTTAATTTTAATACTTTTTTTGCACCTGCTTTTCCAAGGTCGCTTAAATCGGCATCGCCAACAATAACTGCTGTTACGCTAGTGTTTAATTGTGCTGCAATTCGGCTACCGTAATTTACGGCTTCTAATGAAGATTTTTTTATTTTGCCTTTTGCTATTTCTGTGTAAACTAAAACTGACATATTTTTAATTTTTTTAAGTTCGTTTGTCATTTCGATCCGCCAGTTGGTGGAGAGAAATCTCTGTTTTCTTCTATTGACTTTTAGACTATTTTTTAGATTGCTTTTGCTTCGTTGTGTAATAATTCAATTAGTTGTTCAGGAGTTGAAGCATCAATGAATTTACATTCTGTACGTCCTTTTGCTAATTCGTAAGAACTAATACTTGTTAATCTATCGGTAGTAGCAGCAGGTACAACTTGTAATGGTTTTGTACGAGCGCTCATAATTCCTTTCATATTTGGAATACGTTGTTCTGCCATTCCTTTGTTAGCTGAAAGAACTAATGGTAAAGTACATTCCACTACTTCCGTTCCTCCATCAATATCATGTTCGATAGTGGCTACTCCATTTGCTACATCTAATTTAGTTGCTAATGAAATATATGGTAAGCTCATTAATTCTGCAACCATAGCACCAACCATGGCACCATTATAATTAATTGTTTCTTTACCAGCCATTATTAAATCAAAACCTTTGTCTTTTGCAAATGCAGCAATTTGTTCTGCTGCTGCAAAAGCATCATTCGGTTCAGTATCAATTCTAACAGCATCATCAGCTCCAATAGCTAATCCTTTACGGATGGTAGCTTCACTATCAACTGCTCCAACATGCAAAATAGTAACATTGCCACCTTGAGTTTCTTTTAATTCTAATGCTCGAACAAGAGCAAACCATTCATCGTATGGATTGATAACAAATTGAACTCCAGCAGTATTAAATGTGCTGTTGTCTGCCGAAAAAGCAATTTTTGTTGTGGTGTCAGGCACATTGCTTATACAAACTAATATTTTCATAAGTATGATTTTATTATTTTTTTAAACGAAGCGCAAATTTAACAATATATGGGATATAAAAAAATGAAGATTTGTCCACTTTTTTCAAAATTTTACTGTATCGTAATAATTCCGTACTTTTGATAACTCCTAAAATAGTTTAGAGAATACCAAAAATTAAATCTTAGATGGAATACAATACAAGTCTGCCAAAGATGATTATCCCTGAATATGGCAGAAACATTCAAAAAATGATTGACTTTGCTATCACTGTTGGCGAAAAAGAAGAACGTAATAAAGTAGCCAGAGCTATTATTGATGTGATGGGGCAACTAAACCCGCATTTACGGGATGTTACTGATTTTAAACATAAACTTTGGGATCATTTATTTATCATTTCTGATTTTAAATTGGATGTAGATTCTCCATATCCAAAGCCAACACCTGAAACATTTCAAACAAAGCCAGAATTATTAAAATATCCAAGCAACGATATTCGCTATAAACACTACGGAAAAACAGTAGAAAATTTAATTGCAAAAGCAAAAGAATATCCTGAAGGAGAAGAACGCAATGAGTTGGTTTCGCAGATAGCAAATTTGATGAAACGTTCTTATTTGAATTGGAATCGTGATAGTGTTAATGATGAAGTTATTATAAAACAATTAACAGAATTGTCGAAAGGGAACATTAAAGCGGATGCATCTATTTTAAGAAGCACACAAACATTTGTCCCTAGAAACAACAATAATAACAACAACAATCCACACCGCGATAAAAAGAAAAGTAATCACCGACATAAAAACAACAAAAATTTTAAACGCAAACCGTTTTAATTTTTGAACAAGAAATTTTTAAAAGCTTTCAATTATTAATTGAAAGCTTTTTTGTTTCTATAATTAACAATTCATAGTTGGTAAAATAATTGCTTGCCACATTGGTTTTTGCACTTAAAACTCGTACTTCGTAGTTATTGAACTAAAAATTTACAAAGCATGAGTGTATTTGAAATTACTGGCGGAAAAAAACTAAAAGGTGAAATTATTCCGCAAGGTGCAAAAAATGAAGCATTACAAATTTTGTGTGCTGTACTTTTAACTCCTGAAAAAGTTGTCATTCAAAATATTCCAGATATAATAGATGTAAACAAGTTAATTGATTTGCTTCGTGATTTAGGAGTTAAAATTGAAAAAACGGGACACGAAGAATATACTTTCCAAGCCGATGATGTAAATGTAGATTATTTGAATTCGCCTGAATTTAAAAAGAAAGGAGGCAGTTTGCGTGGGTCGATAATGATTGTTGGTCCTTTACTTTCTCGTTTTGGAAAAGGCTACATTCCACGTCCAGGAGGAGATAAAATAGGTAGAAGAAGATTAGATACTCATTTTATCGGTTTCCAAAATTTAGGAGCAAAATTTATTTATGATGATGCAAATGATTTTTATAAAGTAGAAGCATCCAACTTAAAAGGATGTTATATGCTTTTGGATGAAGCATCAGTAACAGGAACCGCAAACATTATAATGGCAGCAGTTTTAGCGGAAGGTAAAACATCAATATTTAATGCTGCTTGTGAACCTTACATTCAGCAATTGTGTAGAATGCTAAATAGTATGGGCGCAAAAATTACAGGCATTGGCTCCAATCTTTTAACGATTGAAGGTGTCGAAAAAATGAATGGTTGCACACATCGCATGTTGCCTGATATGATTGAAATAGGCAGTTTTATTGGCTTGGCAGCTATGACACAATCAGAGATTACCATTAAAAATGTAGCTTACGATGAACTGGGTGTCATACCAAGTACATTTCAACGATTAGGAATAAAAATGGAACGCAGAGGTGATGATTTATTTATTCCTGAACAAGAAAAATATGAAATAGATACATTTATTGATGGTTCAATTTTAACTATTGCAGATGCTATTTGGCCCGGATTTACTCCCGATTTATTAAGTATTGTATTAGTTGTTGCAACACAAGCAAAAGGAACAGTTTTAATACATCAAAAAATGTTTGAAAGCAGATTGTTTTTTGTAGATAAATTAATTGATATGGGAGCACAAATTATTCTCTGCGACCCTCATAGAGCAACAGTTATTGGTTTAAATCGCCAACATCAATTAAAAGGAATATCAATGACATCGCCCGATATTCGTGCTGGAGTATCTTTATTAATTGCTGCATTATCTGCAAACGGAAAAAGTACTATACACAATATTGAACAGATTGATAGAGGCTATCAGCACATAGATGTACGATTACAAAAACTTGGCGCACAAATTGTAAGAAAGTAAACCAAAAAATTGTAAATTTGTATTATTATGAAAAAACTTAACATCTTAATAGCCATTGCAGCAGTTTCTATGATTGCTTTTGGTTTTATTCAAAACGATAAGAAACAAGAAGCACCATCAGGTGCAACAGTTGGAACAAACGTTGGAAACAAAGCTCCTGATTTAAAATACAAAAATCCTGAAGGCAAAGAGATTGCTTTATCTTCATTAAAAGGAAAAATTGTGTTATTAGACTTTTGGGCTTCATGGTGTGGACCATGCAGAAGAGAAAATCCAAATGTGGTTGCAACCTATACTAAATACAAAGACTCAAAATTTAAAGGAGCAAAAGGTTTTACTGTTTACAGCTTATCGCTTGATTCCAATAAAGATGGTTGGGTAAATGCAATTGCAAAAGATGGTTTAATCTGGGAAAATCATGTTAGCGACTTAGGTGGATGGCAATCAGCAGGAGCTGTTGCTTATGGAATAAATTCTATTCCTGCAGGATATTTAATTGATGGTGATGGTGTCATCATAGCAAAAGGAGAAGCTTTGCGTGGACCAGGCTTAGAAAATGAATTAAAAAAACTATTAAAATAAAAAGCTTTCAATTTAAGTTTTTACAAAAGCAGTGCTCATCACACTGCTTTTTTTATTAGCTTTGGTTTTATTCAAAAAAACAAATTACCAATACATGAAAAAAATAGTTTTACTTTTTTTAATATTCATCTCAATTAAAAGTTTTAGTCAAACAGATTTAAAAATTTTATTTGGTTGTTATGGTAACAATGAATCTATTACTTTAAACACAATTAAAAAAACTAAAAAACTTCATTTACTAGGCACAAACTCCAATGGAGCTGGAGTGAAAAAGTGGGAGCTAGTTATAAAAGTAAAAAAAGGGAAAGCATACACCTTTAAAGCAAATTCATCTTTGATTACGGCACAAATGAAAGATGAGCTACTGAAAAATTTTAAACGAACTGAATATATTTTGATTCAAAATGTTACTGTTTCGGTATTTAATGCAAGTACAAATAAATACGAAGAAATTGTACTTGAATCTATAAAATTGACATTGAATGATAAGGCTATAAACAACTGTGATGAAAAAACTACACAAGCACAAGACGATTTAGTTTTACAATTTTCTTGTTTTAAAAATGGTGATAGTGCTTCTATAAAAGATGTTTTACACTATCCAACTTTTACAATTATTAACTCTAACCCGCAAGTAGATATTAAAATAATGTCTTATAATTATGTTGTTCCCAAAATGGATGGAAAACGTAATCCTCAAAATCTTAAAATAATTGCAAATAATGAATTAGAACTAAATACTCAAAGTTTTGATATCGCTAAAAAATTATTACCCGGAGAAGCATTTGTCTTAAACGATATTGTGGTTCAGTTTAACAATAGAAAAACTAAAGTCACAGAAGTAATAACAGTAGCACCAATAGTAATTAACATTGCTAAACGAAGCGGATTTAATTGTGGAGAAGAAGGTTCAGATACTTTATTAGTGTTAGAGTATAATGGTAAATTATTAACAGGAAAGGACAAAAATACTCCTTTAATTCGACAAAGAGTATTATTAAAAGATAGCAGAGATTCAGTTATACAAACTACATACACAAACAGCTATGGCGATTTTACTTTTAAAAACTTAAAAGCGGACGAAAATTATTTGGTAAGCATTCCTGTAGAAGACAATACTAAAATAAAAGACATGCAAATCCATTTAGCAAAAGTGGATGGAACCATTTTAAAAACGTTAGAAAAATCAGGTAATGCTTTTTCCTACAAAGTACTTCCTTCCGAGCTACACGTTTTAGCAAAAGATATAGCAGAAGATACGGAACTAAAAATTAAAAATTTTGGGAAATCTAGTCAAAACGAATTGATAGTAGTTGAAGATATTTATTATGCACCCAATTCGGCAGAAATTAGTGAGGAATCTATGAAGCAGCTGGATAAAATTGTTAGAGCAATGAAAGACAATGTTGCATTAAAACTGGCTATCAGTAGCCATACGGATGCAACAGGTGAAGACTCATACAATATGACATTGTCTGAAAAACGAGCTAAAAATGTACAAAACTATTTGATTGCAGAAGGAATAGTTGTGCAAAGATTAACAGCCAAAGGTTATGGCGAAACTCAAATAAAAAATCGTTGTAAAAATAGTGTTGATTGCTCTGAATTGGAGCATGAATTAAACAGAAGAACAGAGTTTAAGTTTACAAAATAATACAGGCTCAAAGCCATCTGATTTTTTCAAAATTCACGTCAAAAAAATTCTTATTTTTGTGTTAAATAAAACTACTATTTAGCATGAAATTGAAAAAACTACTGCTTTTCATTCCTTTATTCCTGTTTTTTATAAACGGACTAAAATCACAAAACAATACAATTCCTCAAACGGTAAAACGAACATTTTTTTATTCGTTTGAAAATGTTGTGAATGAATCTCAAATCGAAAATTTGAAAAACGACATTTATGCACTTCGTGGCGTTTCAGAAGTAAAATCCGAATATAAATCTGAAAACAAAAGAGGGCAGGTTGTGGTGGTTGTTATTGAGAAACAGCGTTCAAGTGAAAAAGATGTATTGTTTGATATTAAAGCGTTGAAAGATGCAATCATCAAAAACAATCTTAGCCCTTTTGAATTAACACAAGAAGAATCTATTATAGAAAATTAATATCGCCTTCAATGAAATTATTAAACTACTCGTTACTACTTATTCTTTTTTTATTTCATTCTGTTGCACATTCTCAGTCCGACAATTGTTCTTCAGCAACAATTTTATCGGTTGCAGGAAGCTGCGCATCACCTGTTGCTGGAACCACAGCAGGAGCAACATTAAGTATACCGGGATGTGTTGGAAATGCTGATGATGATGTTTGGTATCAGTTTGTTGCTACCGCTACAAGTCATCAAATAACGGTAACACCTTCAGCAAGTTTTGATCCTGTTGTTCAATTACTTTCTGGAGCTTGTGCTACTTTGGCTTCAATAAATTGTCAAGATATTGGAGGTAATGGTACTCCTGAAACAATTTTTGCAACGGGCTTGTCAATTGGCGCAACCTACAGAATAAGAGTTTATCATTATGGTGCAGGTTCGGGATCTTCTACTTTTACCATTTGTTTAACCACACCACCGCCACCACCATCAAACGATAATTGTGCTGGAGCAATAGGAATAACTGTAAATGCGGGTTGTGTTACTACTGCAGGAACATCTGTTGGAGCAACACAATCATTACCAGGTTGTACTGGAAATGCAGATGATGATGTTTGGTATTCATTTGTAGCAACTAATTCTGTACAAACTATTACCGTAGATCCATCAACAAACATGGATGCAGTGGTTCAATTATATTCGGGTACATGTGCTTCATTAACTTCTTTATACTGTATGGATAATGGATTTACAAATGGTAATGAAGTTATAAATGCCGTAGGTTTAGTTTCTGGAAATACCTATTGGGTTAGAGTTTATGATTATTATGGTTCAACTGGTGGAGCACCTTTTACAATTTGTGTAACAGGAACACCAACTGCAACTCCTACCAATGATGAACCTTGTTCTGCAATTGCTTTGCCAGCAGTAACGGCTGCTTGCAATTATTTGAATTTTACTACAACAGGAGCAACAGCATCCATGGGTGCACCAGCACCAGCTTCATGTGCGGGAGGCTCTTCGCCATTTATGGGTGGCTTTTCTGCATCTAGTAGAGATGTTTGGTTTAGCATTGTTGTTCCTGCAACAGGGAATTTATATATAACACCTCAACCAAGTTATGGTATCAACGATGGAGTGATGGCTTTGTATTCTGGTGCATGTAGTTCCTTAACACAAATAGCTTGTAGCGATGATTACAACTATCCTGGAAGTGCAAATGATTTAAAACCATACATTGCTGCTACTGGTTTAACACCAGGAACAACAGTGTATTTAAGATATTGGGGATATGGAACAAGTGCTGGAAATTTTGGCATTTGTGTTTCATCACCTACAAACGATGCTTGTGCAAATGCACTTTATATTTGTGATTTGAATGGATATAGCGCTTCTACAAGTGCTGCTTACACACCTGATAGACCTTGTAATATGAGAGGAAATGCAGAGGTGGCTGGAACGTATGCCTACACTCCAGGAACAAATACAGGCGGCATTTTTGGACAAGGTGGTGCTTGGGGAACAGGATCTCCTGCTTTTGATGTTCAAATAAATAATAACTCTTGGATTAAATTTACTGCTGCTGCAACTACTGCAACGCTTGGAGTTACAATTAGTAATTGCTGGGTTGGTAGTTATCCTTCAGGAGGAATTCAAATGCAAATTTTTTCTGGAACTAGCTGCTGTAGTTTTGTTCCTGTTTCTGATTTTAGAGAAAATTCAACAGGATTTACAATTACAGCAAATGGATTAACTGTTGGTCAAGATTATTACCTAATGGTTGATGGATATGCAAATGATATTTGTAATTATACTATTACTGCTAATTCAGGAGTTGCTTTTCCTGCAATTACCTCAACAGCAAATCAAGTTTGCTTTGGAAGTCCTGTTACTTTAAATGGACCAGCAGGTGCAACAGGATATGAATGGCAGCCAGGAGGACAAACAACCCAAAACATAACTGTTTCGCCAAGTACAACTACAACATATACTCTTTTTGCTGATGGTGTTTGTGGATACAGACAAACACTTACAAAAACAATTGTTGTAAATCCATTACCAACCGTTTTAATTAATTCTGGAAATCCTGTTGCTGTGTGTAATACACAAAGTGTTACGCTTACTGCTTCTGGAGCAAGTACCTATTCATGGAGTACTGGCGCAAGCACTTCAAGTATTTCTGTTAGTCCAACATCAAATACCACATACACCGTTACAGGAACGGATGCAAACGGATGTGTAAATACGGGAACGGTTACAGTTACTGTAAATCCATTGCCGCCTGCACCTACAGCAAATAGTAATTCTCCAATTTGTGTAGGAGGAACAATAAATTTAACAACACCTACATTGAGTGGCTATACTTACAGTTGGTCGGGACCAGGAGGATATACTTCTACATTACAAAATCCAAGCAGACCAAGTGCTACTGTTGCCATGAGTGGAACATATAGTTTAACGGTTACAAATACTACAACTGGTTGTACCAGTCCTGTGGCTACAACATCCGTTACTGTAAATGCTTTGCCAGTTACACCAACAGCGAGTAGCAACACTCCAATTTGTGTAGGCAATCCAATTAATTTAAGTACAGCAACTGTTTCGGGGGTAAATTATAGTTGGACAGGACCAAGTTTATTTTCTTCAACAAGCCAAAATCCTTCTATTCCTTCTGCAACAGCAGGCATGGCTGGAACATATAGTTTAACAATAACGAATACTACAACCAATTGTACAAGCAATATTGGAACAACTACCATTGTTGTAAATCCATTGCCAACAGTTACCGTAAATTCTGGTACAATTTGTAATGGACAAAATATAGTTTTAACTGGAGCAGGAGCAAATACGTATTCATGGAGTACAGGAGCTTCTGGTCCATCAATTGGTGTTAATCCTTCTTCAACTACTTCTTATACTGTTACAGGAACAAATACCAATTCTTGTGTGAATACAGCAATAGCAACTGTTACTGTAAATGCAACACCAACAATTGTTACTACACCAACTTCAATTCCTAGTAATTGTGGGCAATCAACCGGAGGCTTTTCTGGATTTACAGCAAGTGGAGCAGGAGCATTAACTTATACTTGGACAGATGCAACAAATACAGTAGTTGGAAATACAGCTGATTTATCTAATCAACCTGCAGGAGTTTACAATGTAACGGTAACAGATGCAAATTCTTGTAGCACGGTGTTTGGACCATACAGCATTAATAATCCTGGAGCACCTGTTCCGCCAACAGTTACTGCAAGTTCCACAAATGTTTGTGTGGGCGATGCAATCATTTTAAATGCAAGTTCATCAGCACCATCACCAACATTTAGTTGGACAGGACCAAGTTCTTCCAGCTCAACATCTAATTTAACTATTCCATCGGCTACTATGGCAGATGGCGGAACGTATGCAGTTACAGTTACTTCTAGCGGATGTACAAGCGCACCACAAACAATTAATATTGTTGTAAATGCATTGCCATTGGCAAATGGAACAAATTCTGGAGGAACAAATTGTAGTGGTACAACTATTAATTTAGTTGCATCAGGCGGAACTTCTTATGCATGGACGGGACCAAATAGTTTTTCATCAGGTAGTCAAAACCCAAGTTTAACACCATCAAGTACATTAATGAGTGGAACATATACTGTGGTGGTTACAGATGCAAATGGATGTGTGGCAAGTGATACTGCAAATGTGCTTGTAAATCAAACACCACCAACGCCAACAGCAGCAGCTAATGCAAATAATTATTGCGAAGGACAAACAATTAATTTAACATCGAATTCAGCAGGTGCAACAAGCTATACGTGGACAGGACCAAATGGTTTTTCGTCATCATCACAAAATCCTATTATTAGTAATGCTACAACATCAGAAAGTGGAACATATACTGTATATGCAACCAATTTAGGATGTAACAGTGCAAATGCAACGGTTAATTTAACCGTTAATGCAAACCCAATTGCAACAGCAAGTACTACCACCGCAACTGTTTGTTCGGGTACAACAATTAGTTTAAGTTCAACAGGAGGCGGAACATACAGTTGGAGCGGTCCATCAGGATTTACATCTTCAACGCAAAATCCAAGTATTACAAATTCGGTAGTTGCAAACGATGGAATATATACAGTAATTGTAAGCAACGCAGCAAATTGTTCGGATACGGCAACGGTTTCTATCACCGTAAATCAAACACCAAGTGCAGCTTTGGTAACAGGTGATACAACTTGTGTTGGTGGAACATTAACACTTACAGCAGCAGGCACAGGAGTGATAGATTGGTACAGCGATGCAGCATTAACTACATTGGTTCAAAGTAATAGTTCCAGTTATACACCCACTGTTCCTGCAAATACTACCAACACTTATTATGTAACAGTAACAGCAAACGGTTGTACAAGTACAGTGGCTTCAGTAAATGCATTAAATTATAATGTAAATGCAAGTGCTTCTGCAAGCCCTACATCAGGATTTATTCCATTGAATGTAAACTTTACCAATGGAAGCACAGGAGTAGATGCAAGTGATACTTTTATCTGGAGTATCAATAATTCAACATTTGCAAATTCTTACGATGCCGTTTATACATTCACAAACAGCGGAAATTATACTGTTACGTTGGTAGTAATTGATAATCAAAGCGGATGTACAGACACAGCAACTTTAAATATTTTTGCTGATGGAAATGTTACGTATTCTGTACCTAATGTATTTACACCAAACGGAGATGGAAGTAATGATGTTTTTTCAATTATAAGCAATGGATTAAAAGAAGTAAAAGTTTCTATTTTTGATAGGTGGGGATTATTGATGTATGAATTTGAAGGAGTAAATGGAAGTTGGGATGGACGTACTACAAGTGGAGTAGAGGTGTCTGACGGAACTTATTTTTATTTGTTTTATGCAGTAGGTGTAAATGGAAAAGAGTTTAAAGAAAACGGGCATCTATTAATTGTTAGGAAATAATTACTTTTTTAGAGAAAAGGTGTATATATAAGCAAGTTAGTGCCAATTTTAAAAATGACAGCATATCTCAAATGGACAGCAATTATCCTGACAGCTCTCGGGACAGTTTATTGCATCAACCTCGCAAGACAACCTAATGTTTATCACGAGTTGACAGAAGGGCTCTTTTTATTGCTGGTAGTCCTGCCGTTGACAATTCTTATTCTTAATGTTTATCATGGCAGACTGGTAAATTTTCCTCTTGCAGACAAAGTGCAAATCGGACTGACAGTTGTTTTTCTCTGCATCGCTTCGTTGACAACTTATTATTTAGTCGACTTGGCATTCATAAAAAATGACGGTTGGGATTACCAACGCTTTAAGGACTTAGGCGGTAGCGACACGGGACAGACCCTCCTAGACAAAAGAATCGGTTACGCAGGACTTATTCTACTCGCTTTTTCCTGGCTGACAACTTCTCTCAATCTCCGACAAACAAATCAAAAAATAATTTTGGCGACAGTTCCTTTTATTTTTCATATAGCTCTGTGGACAATAGTTTACTTCGCTTATCAGACGACACCAAACTGCGACCCGTACAGAGGTGGGTGACAGAAAAACTGGCACTAACAGCAAGTTGGCTCTATGCGGGCATTTTAGTAAATTTGACGTGCGGGTTTCCAAATAAGCATTTGTTTGCCGACAAATCCTTCTCCGAAAACCCGCACAGCGCCAACTTGCAAACCGTTAGCGGTTATGGTATGACGACCGTGCAACTTGACAATTTTTAAAACTACAGACATACAAACAGACATCAAAAAATATGGCAGACATTTATCATCTCGTGACAATGAAAACAGACAAAGAAACTGTTTTTAAAGCGGTAACAACCCAAGACGGACTTTCCAAATGGTGGTTACCCGACACTATTGCAAAACCAGAAATTGGCTTCGTTAATACTTTCAAAGTCGGGACAAAATTCATAAATAAAATGAAAGTAATTGACTTACGACCATACGACAAAGTGGAGTGGGAATGTTTGAACGACAATGACGAATGGACTGGCACACACATACTGTTTGACATCAGAGAAAAGGACGGACTTTGCTATTTGCACTTCAAACAAATGGGATGGCGAGCACAGACAGAGTTTTTTGCAAATTGTAGTTTTCACTGGGCTCGACATTTAATTATGCTCAAACACTATTGCGAAACCAACACATCAATATTAAACGCAAACGGAGAGCGACAACTTGCTGACAGTGCTTTAAAAAATTTGTAGCGTAACAGCAGTTAACGGTGGACGAAGCATATGTGACATTTAATACACCGGGTGTTTGGAAAGTTTCTCTTGGAATAGGGAATGGTTATTATGGAACTTGGAAAACAAAAATTATTACAGTTAATTAAATACCCACAATTGACAATACCTTGACGACTTGATAACCGATTTTAAACATTTGACTATATGAATGAGAAAACAGAAATAAAAATTTTCGAGCAAAAACAAGTACGCAGCTTTTGGGATGAAAACTCCGAAAAATGGTACTTATCCGTTATTGACATCATCAGCACGCTAACAGAAAGCACGATCCCTAAACGGTATTGGTCTGACCTTAAAAAGAAACTCACCAAGGAAGGAAGTGAGTTGTACGATAAAATCGTACAACTGAAATTTAAAGCAGCTGATGGTAAAAAATATGCAACCGATTGCCTTGAGGTTAAGAGTTTACAAGAATTTACTAAACTTGTTGAGGAAGACGAACATCATTGCTTTTTTGGATGAATAGAAATATCCACCTTTCCCGCCCAAGAAAAAATTGAATTAAAAAAATATCCTTCCCTTCTGAACTGCGAAGCAATCACGAACACAATTGAAATAAATAAACAAGGCCTGAGTAAAATAAAAAATACGCAACCGCACTGGCGACACAAAAAAAGTTACATGCCGACAGTAAAACCCTTGACAGACCAGCAATTTATAGACTCGGTGGACTAATGACCAGCTTATAACAAGGGTAACTGTTCCGCCAGAGGCGGACAAGTGCACAACCCTAAAAAATAAATTTAATTCATAAAAAAACGATTCTTTTTAAAAATAGAATCGTTTTTTTTTAATCTTTTTTTTGAAAAATTATTTTACTAAACAAAAAATCAGATTTGTATTAGAAACAAAAAACAGGTCTGAAATGCTTGTTTTTACTGATATTTCAGGAACTTTCGTGGGACAATTATTTAGTTTAACTTTGTTTCGCACACTTCCATAAAATCAATAAACCACTTTACAAGCAATTACTTTTCCTGAATTTAAAACTACAGAAACAATATAAATTCCTTTAGTAATTTCTGGAATATCAAATTCTTGTTTTTCTGTTTGGCTTACTTTATTAGATTCAAAAACTTTTTTTCCAGTATAATCAATTAATGAAATCGTTTTTATTTCTTTATTCCAAACTGTTAATTTGTTGGCAGTAACGTTTGCTGCTAATGACTTGTTTTGGTTTACTGTTTCTTGAATTCCGGTTGATGGATTTACAATTATTACACCTTTCATTCCCATAGAAGCGTGCGGGCGACAGTTATAATAATGTGTTCCAACAGTATTTACAACAAACCACATTGCAAAAGTTGGTGCGCCAAATCCAACATCAAAACCAATTGCATTGGTTGTGTCTGCGATCCAATCAGCATAGTTTACTTCGGTAGCACTGTGGTATCCAGAACTTGAAAACCGAACTGTATCTCCTGCCTGCATATACAGTGTGTCAGGGCTAAAATAAAAATCGTAACCAATTAAATTGTGGTTTACTTGTGCTTTAAGAGAAAATGCAATACAAATTATAGCAATAAGGTTTAAAAAAGTAAATTTTTTCATGGTTTTATTTTTTTGTTTAAAACCAAATTTAGGAAAAATTACCTAAAAGCTAAATTTTAACTTTTTAGCATTTCAATATGTGGAATATTGTCTTCTAAATATTCATCACTTGATTGTATAAAACCAAAACTTTCGTAAAATTTTTTTAAATAAAGTTGTGCGCCAATTTTCACCCCAGTTTTTCCAAATAATTTTTCTATTTCTATTAAAGATTGCGTCATCAACATTTTTCCAGCACCAGTTCCTCTAACTAAAGCTGAAGTAACTACTCTTCCAATCGATGCTTCTGGATAAGAAATATTTTGTGGTAAAATTCTACAATAAGCAACAAGTTTCGCATCTATGAATCCCATCAAGTGAAATGATTTTAAATCTTTTCCATCTGCATCTTGATAAGGACAATTTTGTTCTACCACAAATACCTCTGCTCGTAATTGCATGATATTATACAATTCTTCATTTGTTAAATCTTTAAAAGCTATAAACTTCCAAGTAATATTCATTTTATTATTTTGTTTAAAAATAGTTTCTCAAAATAATTATATGTGGTTAAACCCAAAACACATCCAAAACTGTTTGCAATAAAATCGTAAACATCTGCACTTCTATCTTCAAATAATGTTTCTTGCATTATTTCTAATAAACCACCGTAGGTTATGCATATTAAAATTGAAAAATGTTTTGCTTTTTCTTGCATCAACACAAAGGTTGTTTGCACTAAAAATCCACGAATAAGCAGTAAAATAAGTATTAAAAAAATAGCTGCATGTACAAATTTATCGAAACTCAATAGTTCTAAAAAAGAAATATGCGGAATATCCTTGCCAGGAATTCCGCATAAAATCAATATGAGCAATGCCCAAAGCAATGCCCATTTGGTATGTTTTAAAAACATTATTAATGTCCGATTAATGCTTTATAATCTGCAGCACTCATCAAATCGTTTAATTCAGCTGCATCTTTAATTTCTACTTTAATCATCCAGCCGTTTCCGTAAGGGTCTTTGTTTACAGCATCAGGCGTAGCATCTAAGCCTTTGTTAAACTCTAGTATTTTTGCCGAAATAGGCATAAATAAATCAGAAACAGTTTTAACAGCCTCTACTGTTCCAAATATTTCTTCTTTTGCTAAATCTTCGCCTTCAGTAGAAATATCAACATAAACAATATCTCCTAATTCGCCTTGAGCAAACTCTGTGATTCCAATAAATGCGGTATTGCCCTCCACACGAACCCATTCGTGATCTTTAGTGTACTTTAAATTTTCAGGAAAATTCATATCATTATATTTTTGTTCGCACAAATTTATAGTTATTTACGGTTTGTCAAAACCTTTTGAAAAATATTATCTGTTCTGATATTAAAAAAGAGGTTAGATATTTTTTATTTAGATTTACTTTATTACCTTTATCGTAACCCAATAAAAAAAATATGAAAAAAATCTACTTGTCAAGTTGTGCCGCTTTATTAATTGCTGCAAGCTCCATTCAGTTAAATGCCCAATGTACAGGCAATCGTTATCACGATTTTGTGTTTCCTGCTACTCCAGTAGCTACATCAAATGTATCGTACGGAAGTAACCTAAAATCAAATGGTACTACTCAAAATTTACTTTTAGATATTTATGAGCCAGTTGGCGATGTGGCTACAATGCGACCCTTGGTTATCGTAGCGCATGGAGGAAGTTTTATTGGTGGAAGCAAAACAGGGGGGGATGTTGTTCCTATTTGTAAGGATTTAGCAAGATTAGGTTATGTAGCGGTTTCAATTGAATACCGTGTAGGCATGACTCGTTTTCCTTTCCCTGGTCCAGACTCTACAGATGCCGCGCCAGCAGTAGTTCGTGGAGTGCATGATGCTAGAGCAGCTGTTCGTTTTTTTAGAAAAAATGCTGCTGTAGGAGGTAACACATACAGAATAGACCCTAACCAAATTTATATGCTTGGTGTTTCTGCTGGTGGTTTTATTGCCTTGCAAACAGCTTATATGGATAATATTAATGAGTTGCCTCCTTATATCGATACCGTTGGGCAGCCCGGAATTCAAGGCGGAATTCAAGGACTAAGTGGAAACCCAGGTTATTCGTCAGATGTAACTGCTGTTGTAAATATTTGCGGTGCCGTTGGCGACACAGCTTGGATAAACGCTGGAGACGAACCTGTTTTAAGTTTTCATGGAACAAATGATAATACGGTTCCTTACGGTTCTGCAATGATTACATTGTCTGGAGTGTGGCCAATTATGCAAGTTGATGGTAGTTTTTCAATCGATGCAAGGGTTGATCAGTTGGGAATAGAAAATTGTTTTGAAATATACGAAGGACAAGACCATACCCCTCACGTTGGTAGCGCTGCTTATTATGATACCACACTTACAATTACTAGAAACTTTTTAGAACATTTTACGTGTGGAATTCCTTTAAATTGTGCTTATACAACTCCTCCTGCTGTTGGAATAAATGAATTATCAGTTGCTGCAGAAGATGTTGATATTTATCCGAACCCTGCAAACTTGAGCTTTGTAATTGATTTAACACCATTCAGTAGCAATTCTATTTCAATAGAAATGTATGATGTTGTAGGTAAAAATATCAGAACAATGAATTCAATAAAAGCAGGAAAATATAATATTGAAAGAGGAAATTTAGATAGCGGTATTTACTTTGTAAAAATTACGAGCAAAGGAAAATCAATCACTAAAAAAATTATTTTCGAATAAAATCATTTTTAAAAGTGTCCTTAGTACTTAAAAAAAGTCCTTTCAAATTTTTTGAAAGGACTTTTTTTAACCGTGATATACACGTGAAAAAATAATTACCTCGTTTTTTATTTCTAATACTTCCCCTACAAATATTTCTTCTTCACCTTCAACTTTTCTGACGTATTCCATAAAAACACGTTCAGAATTTGTCGTTAATTTTTGCACCTCATATTTTAAACTTGGTAAACGTTCAAATGCATCTTGCCACCATGCTCTTAATGCATCTTTCCCTTCAATCAAACCATTGGTTTCTGGTTGCCTGATTTTAAGTTTCGGACTATAATGTTTTGCATTATCATCATATAGTGACAATAATTTATCTAAATCATGTGCGTTAAATGCTTCAAACCATTTAATTGCTATCCTTTCATTTTCTTTTGTACTCATTACCTATTTATTTTATTGTAAAAATATACAAATAAAAAATATCTTAAAACACATATAACCCAATAGGAATTAGTATTTTTACGTTCACATAAAATTATGCGAATTACCTTTGTAGCCTTATTTTTTCTGATTGGTTCTATTTGCTTTTCGCAAATTAATCCAAATGACATTACCATTGCTCGCGACACATTTGGAATACCCCATATTTTTGCTAAAACGGATGCAGAAGTAGCTTATGGCTTGGCTTGGGCACATTGCGAAGATGATTTTGAGCACATTCAATACATTATGGTAACTGCTAATGCCAGATTAGGCGAATTACAAGGAAAAGAGGGGGCTGCTACGGATTATTTTGTAAAATTTATAAAAGCAAAGGAGCATGTAGATAAATTTTATGAAACCGATATTTCGCCTAATTATAAAAATATACTTCAATCTTATGCTGATGGAATAAACTCTTATGCATCAAAACATCCAACAGAAGTTAAATTAAAAAACATTTTCCCAATTACTCCTAAAACAATTCTTATTGGTTACCATTTAATTTTAACAAGCATGGTAGGTACTCCCAAAGCACTACAATATGTAATAAAAGGCAAGCCTGATGAATATATTTTTAATGCAAGTGCTGGTTCAAACGCTTTTGCTTTTAATAAAGGAATTACTTCTGATAGTGCAACATATTTAGTTATCAATCCACATGTGCCACTAGAAGGTCAAGGCTCGTGGTATGAAGCACATTTATGCAGCGAAGAAAATTGGAATATTTATGGCGTGTTAATTCCAGGAATGACTTCGCCAGCTATGGGTTGCAACGAAAATCTTGGCTGGGCAATAACCTTCAATTGGCCCGATTATGTAGATATCTATAAAATGGAGATTAATCCTCAAAAAAAAAATCAATATAAGTTTGATGGAGAGTGGTACAATTTTGAAAAAAGAAGAATAAAATTAAAAGTAAAAACAAAACTTGGAAAAATAAGTGTGAAAAAAAATGCTTATTGGTGCATTTATGGTCCGGCATACAAAACAAAAAAAGGCATTTATGCTTTGCGTTATAGCACCATGCATGATATTAAAGCTGCCGAGCAATGGCATAAAATGGGAAAAACTAAACAGTATGTTGAATTTTATGAAACAATGGAAATTCAAGGAATACCATTATTTAATTTTATGATGGCAGATAATCAGGATCATATATTTTACCTATTCAATGCAAAACTTCCAATCAGAAACACTGAATTTAATTGGCAAAAAACATTGCCAGGTAATACATCAAAAACATTGTGGACTAGTTATTATCGTTTAAACATGCTACCACAAAGGTATAATCCAAGATGTGGTTTTTTGTACAATACGAACAACACTCCTTTTCATTGCACTGCTCCAGGTGAAAATGTTCCAGAACAAGCATTTAACAAAGAATCTGCTTTTAGTTGGAACCGAATAAACAACAGAGATTTGCGCTTTATGGAAATAATGAAAGACAAAAAACAACTTTCATTTAATGACATAAAAAAAATAAAATATGATAGTCAATATCCAAAAAATGCTGGTGGAGTTCATAAAATTTTCAATCCAATATATCAGCTAGATGAAAAAAAATATCCAGATATAACAGATGCGATCATAAAATTAAAAAAATGGGATTTTACTGGATATGCACAAAATAGAGAAGCCGCTTTGGTTGCGCTCACGTTTAATTATTTATTTGATTTAAAAAAAGCAGCTTATAACGAATTGGAAACAGGATTTATTTATTCTGAAGACGAATTAGTAAAGGCTATTCGTTATTCAAAAAAATATTTATTGACGCATTACAAAACAATTGATATCGAATTTGGTAATGTTCAACGATTGGTGAGAGAAGATAAAAGTTATCCTGCACCCGGCTTTCCTGAATGTTTGCAAGCGATGACAAGCGAAGCGCAAAAAAATGGAATTCTAAAAGCAGAAAATGGTGATTCATTTATAATGTTTGCTAAATTTTCGAAAAAAGGAAACGAGTATGAATGTGTTGTTCCTTATGGTGAATCAAGAAGAAAAAATAATCCACACTTAACAGACCAAATGGAATTGTACAGCAAACAAAAAACAAAAAAAATTAGCCTTAATAAAAACGAAGTCTTGCAAACAGCAACTCGCATTTATCATCCACAATAAAATAATTACTTTTACAATATGAGTTTAAAAAATGATTTAATATTAAGAGCAGCAAGAGGAGAAAAGACAGAAAGAACACCCGTTTGGTTAATGCGCCAAGCTGGAAGAATTTTACCTGAATACAGAGAGGTGCGTTCAAAAATGGGTGGATTTAAAGAATTGGTTGAAACACCCGAATTTGCTTGTGAAGTTACTATTCAGCCTGTTGATATTTTAGGAGTAGATGCTGCAATAATTTTTTCTGATATTTTGGTAATTCCTGAAGCGATGGGATTACCCTATCAAATGATTGAAGCGAAAGGTCCATGGTTTGAAAAAACAATAACTTCTCTTGATGATATTAACCAGCTGAGGGTTGCGCAAGCAGGAGACTTGCATTATGTGATTGATGCTATAAAACTTACAAAAAAAGAATTAAACAATCGTGTTCCACTAATTGGTTTTGCTGGTGCTCCATGGACAATTTTTGCTTACATGATAGAAGGAAGCGGAAGCAAAACTTTTTCTAAAGCAAAAAAGTTTTTATATACTCATCCTGAACTATCGCATGTTTTATTACAAAAAATTACCGACAGTACTATTAATTATTTAAAAGGGCAAATTATCGCTGGTGCTGATATGTTACAACTGTTTGATAGCTGGGCTGGTGTCTTATCTCCAGAACAATACAACCAATTTGCATTAAAATACATCTCTCAAATATGTGATGCTATCAACGAAGTTCCTTTAACTGTTTTTGCTAAAGATGCACATTTTGCAAGGCGAGAAATGGGAAATTTAAAATGTAATACCATTGGTTTAGACTGGACAATGGATATCAAAGAGTCCCGTTCTATGATAGGTGCAAGTAAAACATTACAAGGAAATATGGATCCATGTTTGTTATATGCCGATTATGAAACAATAAAAAAAGAAACAATTAAAATGTTAAAAGCTTTTGGTCCAGAAAAACACATTGCTAATCTTGGACATGGGCTTTATCCTGATTTAGACAAAGACAAAGTGAAATTTTTTGTTGATACAATAAAAGAATTTCGATTTTAAAATATGATTGTAAAGCAAAATAAAAATTCCCCAAATTTATTTTTGAAAAAATATTTTTTTCTTTTTTGGATTTTGCTTTTCATTTATAATGCTTTCGGACAAACAAAAAACAAAAATCTTGTCCCCAACCCAGGTTTCGAAACACACAAGAATAAATCAAATACAATAACCAATGCCATTCCTTGGAAGAATGTTGGAACAGTGGACTATTTTATGAAGCCAGAGAAAAGAGATACGTCCCGTTTCAAAGGTGCTCATAGTGGAAGTTGTTATGCTGGCTTAAGGTTTCAGTCAGAATACAAAGAATATATGTACGTTGCCTTAACAGAACCTCTTGAGCGCGGGCAAACATATAGTTTTAGAATGTATGTAAGATTGTTGGGCGCAAGCACAGTAACATTAAAACAGCTTGGAGTCTATTTTTCGCAAGAAGTGTATAGTAACAAAATGGAATTTACAAAAGAAAATCAAATTGATACTAGTTATTCAAAAGGCATTTCTGGAACATTTGATTGGGTTCCCATCAAAGGAAACTATGTAGCTAAAGGAGGAGAGAAATATATCATTATCGGGAACTTTAATCTGATGAAACAAGATATGGTTCGTGTAAATAAATGGAATTTATTTGAATTTAAAGAAGCATATTATTATATTGATGATATTTCACTTAAAAAGAAAACAACAATTATAGACTCTATTACTGCTTACAAATATGCAATTGCAAATGCAATTCCTCTTTTTCCCGAAAACTTAAATGCAGGAGACGTTATTGAAATAACTAAACTTCAATTTGAAACAGGAAGTGCTGTTATAAAAACACAATCCTATAAAATTTTAGATAAAATGGTAGAGATTTTAAATAATCATCCTTTTGCGGAAATACAAGTTGTAGGGCATACTGATAATGATGGAAATGAATATGCGAATAGAAAATTATCAAAAGAAAGAGCAAAAGCAGTTTATAATTATTTAAAAGAAAAAGATTGTATCAATCCAATGTCATATAAAGGAGTGGGACCATCGCAACCAATCGCACCTAACGATTCTGAAGAAAACAAAGCAAAAAACAGAAGAGTAGAGTTCATTGTAATAAAAGAGTAAATTAGCTAACTGATACTTAAAACATTTTATGAGTCAAACGAACAATTTACCAAAAGGAAGCAAAAAATTAATAAATGCTTGGGCATTTTATGATTGGGCAAACTCTTCTTATCCTTTAGTTATAACATCTGCCATATTTCCTATTTTTTATGTGAATGTTACAAGCACAAAAGATGTTGACGGAAATGTAATAAGTGATATAGTAAATTTATTTGGACATAGTTTCAAAAACACCGAACTATATGATTATATAGTAGCACTCTCTTTTATCATTGTTTCTATTTTTTCGCCTATTCTTTCTGGAATTGCAGACTACAGCGGGAACAAAAAAAGGTTTATGCAGTTTTTTTGTCTTTTAGGTTCATTAAGTTGTGCATCCTTGTATTTTTTTAATTTAGAAAATTTAGGACTGAGTTTGTTATCTGTTTTACTTGCAAGTGTTGGTTTTTGGGGAAGTTTAGTTTTTTACAATGCTTATTTACCAGAAATTGCAGATCCAATTGATCACGACAAAGTAAGTGCAAAAGGTTTTGGAATGGGGTATTTCGGAAGTGCAATCTTATTGATAATTAATTTAGTATTAATTAAAGGATTCGATATGAATGCTCGCTATGCATTTATTTCAGTTGCAATTTGGTGGATTGGGTTTGCACAAATTACATTTAGAAGATTACCCAGTGGTACAAAAAATCAGACAGCATCTGGCAATATCGTTTTTAAAGGATTTAAAGAATTATGGAAAGTATGGAATGAGCTAAAACACATAAAACAATTAAAACGATATTTAATTGCTTTCTTTATTTATAGTATGGGAGTACAAACTGTTATGATTGTTGCTGTTATGTTTGCAAAAAAAGAAATTGTTGGATTAGAAGATAGCAACCTAATAACAAGTGTATTATTAATTCAATTTGTTGGTATTTTAGGGTCATTCTTGTTTTCTAGAATTTCTAAAAAAATTGGAAATATTAAAGCATTAGGAATAACGCTATGCATTTGGATACTTATTTGTTTTGGAACTTATGCTTATGTTTATACACCAAATTCTTTTTATGTGGTAGCATGCTCAGTAGGTTTAGTAATGGGCGGAATTCAATCTTTGTCACGTTCAACGTATTCGAAGCTATTACCAGAAACAGAAGACAATGCATCTTTCTTCAGCTTTTACGATGTATGTGAAAAAATAGGAATAGTAATTGGAATGTTTTCGTTTGGAGCAATAGAGGGAATAACTGGAGGCATGAGAAATTCTATTTTGGCATTGATAGTATTTTTCTTTTTAGGGTTTGTAATCCTTTTAACCATTCCTAGATCTAAAAATGTTGTTTAATTAGTTTTCAACGACTACAATAAATACTAATTTTCATATTCATAATTTTGTAAATTCGTATCCAATTCGATAATTGAACTTAATGATTGTAGATATATTTATTCCTTGTTTTATTGACCAAATTTATCCAGAAGTAGGATTTAATATGGTGAAAATTCTTGAAAAAGTTGGTTGTGGTGTAAACTATAATCCCGAACAAACGTGTTGTGGACAACCTGCTTTTAACGCTGGTTATCAAGACGACTGCAAAACCGTTGGTGAAAAGTTTATTCGTGAATTCCAAAACGATAGATACATTGTAACACCTTCTGCTTCTTGTTCTGGATTTGTAAAAAACTATTATCCTGAAATGTTTCATAATTCTGTTTTGCACAATGAATACAAACAGATTCAAAAAAACATGTTTGAATTTTCTGACTTTTTAGTAAACGTTTTAAAAATTACTGATTTAGGTGCAAAGCTTGATGGCATTGCTACTTACCACGATTCATGTGCTGGATTAAGAGAATATGGAATTAAGCGTGAGCCTAGAATATTATTAGAAAAGGTTAGAGGTTTAGAATTACGTGAAATGAAAGATGTTGAAACATGCTGTGGATTTGGTGGAAATTTTTCTGTAAAATTTGAGCCAATTGCTATTGGTATGGGTGAACAAAAAATGCAAAACGTATTAGAAACAGGTGCAGAATATGTAATATCTACTGATTCATCATGCTTATTACATTTAGATGCTTACGCTAAAAAGCAAGGTAAAGAAATTAAAATGATGCATCTTGTTGATGTTTTAGCAAGCGGCTGGGATTAAAATTTATTTCCCTTTGTTTGCATAAGCGGTTACATCTTTATCAGAAATACTTTTATCACAAAGAATAATTAACCGCTCTACAACATTTCTGAACTCACGAATATTCCCAGTCCAATTAATTTTCTGTAATTCCTTAATAGCTTCTTTAGTAAATGATTTTTTAGGCATTCCATGTTCTTCACACAGTTGATTTAAAAAATGTTCAGCCAAAATTGGAATATCATCCTTTCTTTCGTTTAAAGAAGGAACATGAATTAAAATTACACTCAAACGATGGTATAAATCTTCCCTAAAATTTCCTTTTTCTATTTCTTTTTGTAAATCTTTATTGGTAGCGGCTACCACACGAACATTTACTTTTATTTCTTTTTCTCCCCCAACTCTCGTTATTTTATTTTCTTGCAATGCACGTAAAACTTTTGCTTGAGCAGATAAACTCATATCACCTATTTCGTCCATAAATAATGTTCCTCCTTCTGCTTGCTCAAACTTACCTTTGCGTTGATTAATTGCAGAGGTAAAAGCTCCTTTTTCATGCCCAAAAAGTTCACTCTCGATTAATTCACTTGGAATTGCAGCACAATTTACTTCTATTAATGGAGCATTTGCTCTGCTGCTTTTTTCGTGCAACCATCGTGCAACCAATTCTTTCCCACTTCCATTTCCTCCTGTAACTAAAACGCGAGCATCCGTGGGTGCAACACGTTCAATCATTTCTTTTATTTGAATAATCGCTTTCGATTCTCCAATAATATCGTACGTTTTATTTACTTTCTTTTTTAAAACTTTTGTTTCTGTAACCAAAGTTGATTTATCCATAGCATTGCGGATAGTTACCAACAAACGATTTAAATCAAGTGGTTTAGAAATAAAATCAAATGCTCCTTTTTTTACGGCTTCCACAGCAGTTTCAATATTGCCATGCCCAGAAATCATCACAACGGGAGTATCAATAGCACTCGACATAATTTTTTCAAGCACTTCAATACCATCTATTTTAGGCATTTTAATATCGCATAAAATAATATCGTATTTATTCTTTTCAATTAGAGATAATCCTTCAGCGCCATCAGCAGCTTCATCTACTTGATATTTTTCATATTCTAATATTTCTCGTAATGTTTTACGAATACTTTTTTCGTCATCAATAACTAAAATCTTTGCCATAAATTATTTTTTTTAATTAATTAAAAATATAAAAAATTATGCATTCATCAATTCATATAAAACGCCTTCTTTTAATGAGAAGGTAGATAATCTCATTTTTTCAATTGCAAAATTTTGAACTACAAAATGAACCAAAATAGCTGAAATTACCATCATATCTACTCTCATCCTAACCAAACCTTTCATGTTTAATCGTTCTTGTTTGGTAGATTTTATAAGTATTTCATAAATTTCTAAGCAATGAGGAATATGAAATTCAAAATCAGTTTTTCCTTCAAAAATATCAGGTGTAAAATATTTATGTGCAATCATTTCAGCTAATGAATCAAATGAGCCAGACGAGCCTATTAATTCTACTACAGGATATTTTTTTACTGCTTCAAATAATGGCTGAAGCTCTTTCTGCAAATAGCTATTTATAGAATCAACTTCTTCAACAGTAATTGGATCAGAAGGTTTAAATATTTCTAATAAACGTGCTGCCCCTAATAAAAAACTTTGTTTCCAAAATATTTCATTCTTGGTTGCTATTATAAATTCTGTACTGCCACCACCGATATCAATTATTAAAGATTTTGCCTGCTCATCCATATCAACAGCTTTGCGTACCCCATAATAAATCAATTCAGCTTCTTTATCTCCCGATATAACCTGAATATCAATATTCAATTTTTCTTTTGCTTGCTGAACAAATTCTTTTCCATTACTTGCCTCACGCATTGCTGAAGTAGCAAATGCCATTATTTTTTCACACTTGTATTTTTTGATTTCAACAAGATGATCAGCCAATGCCTGTAAACCACGTTCAAAAGGTTCTTGTCCGATATGATTATTTGTTATACCACCTTCTCCTAACTTAACCGAAATTTTATTTTGAAACAGTGGAGTATAGCAATTATCAGGATGAAGTTCTACTATTAATAAATTGAATGTATTTGTCCCTAAATCAATAATGGCAATTTTCATAAAATGTGTTTGTGTTTATCGTTTAAAAGTATCAATTACAATCAAACAAAACAACATTAAACGAAATAAATTATCCTTTATAAAAAAGCCATTTACCAAGCTCTTTCCAAGTAACTTTTTTTCCGTACATAAGAATTCCTGTACGATAAATTTTTCCAGCCAACCAAGTAGTAAATAAAAATCCTGCAATTAACAAAAACATAGAAAGTGCAAGCTCCCAAACTGGCACTCCAAACGGTAAACGTACCATCATTATAATTGGAGAAGTAAACGGAATTATGGAAAGCCAAAAAGCTGTTGGTCCATTTGGATCTTGAATAATGGTTTGTGCCATTACTATAGAGAATATTATTGGAATTGTTACGGGTAGCATAAATTGCTGCGTATCGGCTTCGCTATCCACCGCAGAACCCATAGCAGCAAACAATGCGCTGTAAAGCAAATAACCTCCTAAAAAATAAAATAAAAAACAAAAAATTATTGCTGTAAAATTTATTGTTTTTAAATCGTTCCAAATTTTTGTTATTTCATCAGCCTGAGGATTTGCTTTCATTTTAGAAAAATTAATATCGGCACCAATCTTTATCACTTCCTCTTTTTGTTGAATTTGTTTTAAATCAATATCCTTCAAGAGTGTTGCAGAAGCAACGCTGTATAATGTTCCTGTTAAAACTAACCATAAAATAAATTGTGTTAGCCCAACCAAAGCCACTCCAATAATTTTACCCATCATTAATTGAAATGGCTTCACCGAAGAAAGAATAATTTCTACAATCCTATTTGTTTTTTCTTCCATTACGCCACGCATCACCTGAACGCCATACAAGAAAATAAATATGTAAATTAATATTCCGGCACCCAAACCAATTCCAATTCTAACTCCTGTATTTGTTTCTTTACTTTTTCCACTTTCTTCTAACTCTTTTGTTATCATTTTAAAACTTGATGCTACTTCGGCAGATTTAATGGCATCTAAATTCACTTTATTTTTTGCAAGCATAACATCATACATCATTTTACTTAATGTTGTATGAATATGTTGCTCTACAGCAACACCCAATTGCTTTTTATAAAAAATGGTTACTGCGCCTTTACCTTCTAAAATATTTTTCGAAATCCATAGAATAGCATCGTAATTGGTATCATAAAATCCTTCTTGTGCTTGTTCTAAACTAATAGGTGGGTAATCAAAATGAACAAAATCTTTTTGCGGAATTAATCCTTCAAACAAATGACTATCATCAATTACTTCTATTTTTTGCAAATCTGGTTTTTGCATTGCAAACCAAATAGGAACAATCATAATACCTGCCATTAGTATCGGACCAAGTATGGTCATTAAAATAAATGACTTCTTTTTTACTCGTGATAAATATTCACGTTTTATGATAAGGGCTATTTTGCTCATTATTCAGTAAAATTACTTTGTGTTCCTAATGTATTTTCTTGATTTACTGCTGCAATGAAAATATCGTTCATGCTTGGCACAAGTTCTCTAAATGATTGTATCTTAACAACAGGCAACAATGCTTGCAATAAGTCGTTTGGAGTGGTTTTGTCAATTAATTGTACCTGGGCTTTATTGATGTCATCTTCAAATACATGGTCAATTAATTTGGCATCCGTCCATAAAGCATTCGTAAAACCCATCATGTTTCCAGTAAAATGCAATTCGAAAACATTTGATTTATATTGCTTGCGAATTTCTTTTACTGTGCCATCAACAATTTTTTTCGATTTATTAATCAAAGCAATATTATCACAAAGCTCTTCTACAGAGCCCATATTATGAGTTGAAAAAACTATTGTTGAGCCTTTTGCTTTTAGTTCTATAATTTCGTTTTTAATGATATTAGCATTGATTGGGTCAAAGCCACTGAATGGCTCATCAAGAATTAATAATTTTGGTTCATGCAAAACGGTAACAATAAATTGTACTTTCTGCTGCATCCCTTTTGATAGTTCTTCTACTTTTTTATTCCACCACGCATCTATTTCAAATTTTTCGAACCAAAATTTTAATTTCTTTTTTGCTTCGGCTTTTTTCATTCCTTTTAACTGAGCAAGATACAACGCTTGTTCACCAACAGCCATTTTTTTGTACAAGCCTCTTTCTTCGGGCAAATAGCCAATTTGCTCAACATGTTCTGGAACAAGTTTTTTCCCTTCAAAAAAAAGTTGCCCGCTATCAGGTCCTGTTATTTGATTAATGATACGAATCAAGGAAGTTTTTCCTGCTCCATTCGGACCAAGCAAACCAAATATAGATTGTGTAGGTATTTCAATAGAAACATCATCCAAAGCAGTATGACTTGCATAACGTTTTACAATATTTTTTGCTTCTAATATATTACTCATTCATTTTTTTGTTTAAGCAATCAGCTTTAGATGCTTCTCATTTTTAATTTTTCCCAGTCAACAAATTTTTTTACAGCTAACCAGTCAACCAATAAACTATTAAACCAAATTGTTATTCAAAATATTGTTTCATGCGTTCGAAAAAACTTTTTTGATTTTTTCCTGGCTTAGGCTTAAAATTTTCTGCATCTTTTAATCCTTCTAAAATTTTTCGTTCTTCTTTTGTTAAATCTTGAGGAGTCCACACGTTAATATTTACAAGTAAATCACCTTTATGATAGCTATTGATATCAGGCAACCCTTTGTTTTTTAACCGTAAAACTTTACCACTTTGTGTTCCTGGATCTATTTTTACTTTTGCTTTCCCGTCAATGGTCGGAATTTCAATTTGAGTTCCTAATGCAGCATCTATTAAACTAATGTAGTGGTCGTAAAATAAATTTGCTCCATCACGTTTTAAATGTTCGTGTTCTACTTCTTCAATCACCACAATTAAATCTCCGGCAACACCTCCACGAGCACCCATATTACCTCTTCCTGAAACAGAAAGTTGCATTCCTTCGGCAACACCTGCCGGGATATTAATTGAAATTACTTCTTCTTCGCGCACTATCCCATCACCATGGCAAGAAGGACATTTTTCTGTTATCGTTTGCCCTTGACCTCCACAGGAAGGACAAGTGCTTGTTGTTTGCATTGCACCAAGTATGGTGTTGGTTACTCTCGAAACTTGTCCTGTTCCTTTACAAGTTGAACAATTGCTATGAGACGAACCATTTTTTGCTCCTGAACCAGAGCAAGGTTTACAAGCAACATATTTTTGAACTTTTATTTTTTTCTCTACTCCATTAGCAATTTCTTCTAATGTAAGTTTTACTTTCACTCTTAAGTTTGAGCCTCTGTTTACCCGTCTTCCACCTCTGCTACCTCCTCCAAATCCACCTCCACCAAAATGTCCACCAAAGATATCTCCAAACTGACTGAAAATATCGTCCATATTCATTCCACCAAATCCACCACCTTGGCCACCTCCACCAAATCCACCATTACCACCCAAGCCAGCATGACCATATTGGTCGTAACGTTGTTTTTTATCCGCATTACTTAATACCTCATACGCTTCGGCAGCTTCCTTAAATTTATCTTCAGCAGTTTTATCGCCTGGATTTTTATCAGGATGATATTTTATTGCCATTTTACGATATGCCTTTTTTATTTCATCAGCACTCGCATTTTTTGATAATTCTAATATTTCGTAATAATCTCTTTTACTCATTTTTTTTATTATTGATTTGTAGAATTAGAGTGTAAAAATTATTCTTTTTCTAATTCTTCATTTCTTTATTTTATTATTGCCCTATTACTACTTTTGCAAAACGAATAATTTTTCCGTTTAGCATATATCCTTTTTCTAATTCATCCACTACTTTTCCTTTTAAATCATCCGAAGGAGCAGGAATATTGGTGATAGCTTCATGAATATCAGCATCAAATGTTTCGCCATGCGATTTCATTTCTTGTAAACCTTTAGCCGTTAAAACAGATTTGAATTTATTAAAAATCAAATTTACACCATCGTTCACAGACTGAATATCTGTTGTTTCTGCATTTGATTTGATAGCACGTTCAAAATCATCAAGAACAGGTAAAAGATTTTTAAAAATATCTTCACCAGCGGTATTTATCAAGTCGATTCGTTCTTTTGTGGTACGTTTTCTAAAATTATCAAACTCGGAATATAACCGTAAATACTTATCATTTAATTCTGCCACTTTTGCCTCAAGTTCAGCTATTTTAGCATCTTTTTCATCAATAATTTCTGTTTTTTCTTCTGTACTATTTACCTTTTCTTCTTCCTTCTGATTTTTTGCAGATTCATCATTCATTGTTTCATTCTCTTGTGTGCTCATTTTCTTTAATATATTTTTAATTTTCGACATCTTTTTTGTTGCCTTGTTTAGTCAAATTACTTGCCACCAAAGATAATAAGACATTTTGACATAATGTCCCTTCTTTTTTTAATAGCTTGTTCTTTTAAACTCAAGTTATGCAGGGAAAAGAAAGAGTCGAACTATCTGCATTAGTTGGGATTAATCCGATTTAGTTTTTGTTTAATTTTTTTGTATCACAAAATTCAAAATTTTTGCAAACCCTTAATCCCAATTTTATTTTTAAAAAGTATGTTTAGAGTTCAAATAAATAAAGAGATTTTAATTTCTGATATATATCATATTCTATGTGGTTTAATACTGGCAAATTCGAAAAAAAATATGAAAGTGAAAAATACGTTCTCTCTTTGAAAAAGCAAATTTCAGATAACTCACAAAACGGGACAGGAATGATTTGTTTTTAAAATAAAACCAATGAAATTAGAGAGGAAGTGTTTGCAATATTTTTTCTTATAAACAAAAACTACGCAAAAAAAAGTATGAATCAAACGGATAAATTGAGAAGATAATGAATGAGAAAATTGAAACATTTATTGCAGCCCAAAAAAATTTAACACTTTGTACTTGCAACGAAAATGAACCGTTCTGTGCAAATTGTTTTTATGCATTTTTAATAGAAAATAATTCCTTGGTTTTTAAGTCCAACCGAAAAACAACACACGTAAGTAATGGAATCATTAATAATAAGGTAGCTGGAACAATTTTGCCAGACGTTAGTAAAATGGGTACAATTAAAGGAATACAATTTTTAGGAAAATTTATTGAGCCCAAAGCAGAGTTGCTTACAATGGCACAAAAAATCTATTACAAACGTTTTCCTTTTGCATTAGCAATGCCCGGAGATATATGGTTAATTGAACTTCATTCAATAAAAATGACAGACAATACAATTGGTATTGGAAATAAAATATCTTGGGAACGAACGAACTGAATTTCTTACAGATGAAAAAAATAATTAAAACACCTTCAGAATCTGAAACCATTATGACAGAATTGGTTTTTCCTAATGATACCAACCCTATGGGGATTATTCAAGGCGGTAGAATAATACAGCTAATGGATATTGCTTGTGCTATAAGCGCTCAAACTCATTCTGGAAGAATAGCTGTTACTGCATCTATTGATAAAGTTTCATTTAAAACTCCTGCACGTTTGGGAGATATATTAACGATTAAAGCAAAAATAACGAGAGTGTTTAATACGTCAATGGAAATTCATGCTGAAGTGTGGACAAAACATTTACCCGATATGAAATCCTATTCTACAAATGAAGCGTATTTTACTTTTGTCGCGCTAGATGAAAGTGCAAAACCGATTAAAATAAATCCAATTACTCCTGTTACAAAACAAGAAAAAGAGAATTATAAATTGGCATTAAAAAGAAAAAACAAATTAACAAATTAAAAAAGTATGGAATTTAAAACTATTATAGAACCGTTTAAAATTAAAGTAGTAGAATCTATTAATGTAACTACTTTAAAAGAAAGACAAAAATTTTTACAAGAAGCGGCATATAATCCTTTTCAATTAAGTTCCAGTCAAGTAATGATTGATTTTCTTACAGATAGCGGAACCTCGGCAATGAGTGATAAACAATGGTCGGGAATGATGAGTGGTGATGAATCCTATGCAGGTTCAAACAGTTGGATGCAAATGAAAAATGCTATTTATAATTTAACAGGACATGAATTTATTTATCCTATTCATCAAGGAAGAGCCGGGGAAAGGATATTATATAGCTATTTAGGAAAAAAAGGAAAAATATTTATTAGTAATACTCATTTTGATACCACTCGAGCGAATATAGAATTTAGTGGAGCCGAAGCCATCGATATTCCTATTGAAGAAGGGAAAATTCCAGAATTCTACCACCCATTTAAAGGAAATATAGATGTAAAAAAACTAGAAGAACTGATATTAGAAAAAGGCGCATCAAATATTGCATGCGTTATTTTAACAGTTACCAATAATAGTGGAGGAGGGCAACCTGTGAGCATGGAAAATGCAAAAGCAGTTAAAACAATTTGTAAAAAATATAAAATATTTTATTTTCTTGACTGTTGTAGAGTTGCTGAGAATGCATATTTTATTAAGCATAGAGAAGCCGGATATGAAAATAAAACATATTTAGAAATTGCACAAGAAATGTTTAGCTTAACAGATGGTTCGATTATGAGTGCTAAGAAAGATGCACTAGTTAATATGGGCGGGTTTTTAACATTAACAAATTCAGATTTAGCCGAAGCATGTAAAAACTTGCTTATTATTACAGAAGGATTTTCTACATATGGAGGCTTGTCTGGAAGAGATATGGAAGCAATAGCAATAGGTCTTAAAGAAGTTTTTGAGCCAGACTACTTAAATTACAGAATAAAAAGTTCTGCTTTCTTAGGCGAACGACTAAAAAAACTTGGAGTTCCATTGATGTGGCCCATTGGAGGACATGCAGTTTATATTGATGCAAAAAAAATGTATTCTCATATACCTGTTAGCGAGTATCCTGGACAAGCATTAGTTTGTGAACTTTATTTAACAGGAGGAATAAGATCGGTTGAAATAGGATCCGTTATGTTTGGTAAATACGATGAGGGGGGTAACTTGATTCCCGCAGCAATGGAACTTGTTAGACTTGCTATTCCTCGAAGAGTTTACACTCAAAGTCATATTGAATATGTGATTGAAGTGTTTGAAAAATTAATGGAAAATAAAGGAAGTGTAAAAGGATATAAAATTATTGAAGAGCCTCAATTTTTAAGACATTTTACAGCTAAATTAATTCCAGTAGTTTAAATTGTTTGATTTTTAAGAGCTTGAAAATGAAATATTTAAAAGATGATATTTGTCATGTTTTATTATGATAAATTATAATACTTTTATCGCAGTAAAATTGATAATATGGCAATTTCATTAAATAAAAATTATTCTGTTTCTTCTTGTGATAAGTGCGAATCTGTTCGCAGTTCTATTTTCTGTAAGCTAAGCAATACAGAATTATCTAGCTTGTCTGAAGGAAAATCTCATGTTTCATTTAAAAAAGGGCAAATGATTTTTCACGAAGGGAATCATACTCATGGTTTGTACTGTATTTCTTCTGGGAAAGTTAAAATTCATAAATTAGGACATGATGGTAAGGAACAAATATTGCGATTTGCAAAAAAAGCAAGTATTATTGGCTATAGAGCTTTGTTAAGCGAAGACGTATATCACGCTTCAGCCACTGCAATAGAGGATACAGTTGTGTGTTTTTTTCCAAAAGAAGTATATCAAAATAAGATTATTTCTAACCCTTCATTGTTGATTCAAATAATGAAATTATTAACAAGTGATTTAAAAACAGCAGAACACATGGCTATGGGAATGGTTCAAAAACAAGTGAAAGAAAGGATAGCAGAAACATTATTGATGTTAAAAGATTTTTTTGGATTAGAGAATGATAATGAAACAATAAATGTTGTAATGACACGTGAAAGCATTGGTAACATTGCAGGTACAACAACAGAAACAACAATACGAACTTTATCGGATTTTCAAAAAAAGAAAATAATTAATTTAGTTGGAAAAAAAATAAAAATTTTGAATCCTAAAGAATTACTCATGATTGCTAATATTACAGATTAGCAAAATTTTATTTTTTATTTTCTTAAAGGCGCCTCTATCAATCTATAGAGGTGTTTTTTATTATTACAATTTAGTATAATTCCGAAGTAAAATAAGTAATGGTCCAATTTCGTTTCAAACATTAAAACCGCATTAAGACAGTAGAATGCTTTGAAAAAGCTGCACTATCTGTCTTGATGCAGTTAATCCCGATTTAGTGTTTGTTAGATTTTTTTGTTTCACAAATTTTGAAAGTCCTTACCAATACTTAATCGCAGCCGCTTTATTTTCTTCATCTGTTTGTATAGGGTTTATAGTAATTGAGAAAAAAGTATTGCCTTTTTTTTATAATATGATGTAGGTCATTGTATGAACTTTTTATCCTTAATAAAATTGTGCTCGTTTAAAAAAGTGTTACAAGTTTTCTGATATTATTTATTAAAAAAATAATCATGACTAAAATCATCACCTATACTGAGCGTAATCATATTAAACTCGAAAATGCTCCTGCATCTTTGTCCCAGAAATTTGGATTTAATTTCAAACAACTAACATCAATAAAAATTATGAAAGCCAAAAATAATTTGACAGAAAGTCTAAAATCAAAATGTAGAACTTCATCAAAAGCGATTATACGATTAACATTAATTATCTTTTGTTTATTTTCTTCAATTGTTGTTACAAATGCACAAGACGGAGAAGCAGTCTTCCGTAAAAATTGTGGTGTGTGCCATACTGTGGGTGGCGGTCGTTTAGTTGGACCCGATTTGATTGGGATAACTGCGAAACGTTCGGAGGAGTGGTTGTTGAAATGGACAAAATCTTCTCAAAGTTTAGTTAAAAGTGGTGATGCAGATGCAAAAGCGATTTTAGATGAGTATAATGGAATGATAATGCCAGACCAAGCATTGTCAGATGCAGAGATAAAAGCAATTTTAGCATTTGTTAATAGCAAAAGTTCTCCGTCAGTTTCCGCTGTTGAGGATACAACTAAAAAGGTAGCAGTTGTGGATGCATCAAATAATGCAACACCTGAACAAATTGAATTGGGAAAAAATATTTTTATTGGAAACCATTCTTTATCTAACGGAGGAGCATCTTGTATTTCTTGTCATAATGTTAATTATACAGGAGTGATTCCTGGTGGTTTATTGGCAAAAGATTTAACAACTGTTTATAGTCGTTTGGGAGGCGATGCAGGGTTACACGGTATTTTAGGAGCACCCCCTTTTCCTGCGATGACCGAAGCGTACAAGGACAAACCGTTGAATGAAGAAGAAATTGCTGCATTAATTGCTTTTTTTAATAAAGTGGATAACGATAAACCTAATCAAATTGTGTCTTCCATGAATCCTTTACTATATGGAGGATTTGCAGGGTTCGTAACTATTCTCATCTTAATATTTATTATTTGGAATAAAAGAAAATCAGAAACAGTAAAGAAGGATATTTTAAACCGTCAGTTGAAAACAAAATAAAATTTTATATAAAAACTAAAACCATAAAAATATGAGCTGGATTGAAGATATTATTTCCCCTCAAACCCGTAAATGGGAAGAGTTTTACAGAAACCGTTGGCAATACGATAAAGTAGTACGAAGTACTCATGGAGTTAATTGCACGGGAGGGTGTTCTTGGAATATTCACGTAAAAGACGGTATTGTTGTTTGGGAAACTCAAGCATTAGATTATCCTCTTCTAGAAGAAACACTTCCTCCTTACGAGCCAAGAGGCTGTCAAAGAGGAATTTCATATTCTTGGTATTTGTATAGCCCAATTAGAGTTAAATACCCACTAATGCGTGGTGCATTAATGGATTTATTTAATAATGAGAAAAATGCTGCAGGAGGAGATCCTATTAAAGCATGGGAAAATTTACAAAATAATCCTGAAAAAAGAAAGCGATATCAAAAAGCCAGAGGGAAAGGCGGATTCAGAAGAGCAAAATGGGAGGAAGTTGTTGAATTAATAGCAGCAGCAAACCTTTATACGATAAAAAAATATGGACCAGACAGGGTAATTGGGTTTTCTCCAATACCTGCAATGTCTATGTTAAGTTATGCTTCAGGAGCAAGATATTTACAACTATTAGGTGGCGTAAATCTTAGTTTTTACGATTGGTATTGTGATTTACCAACTGCTTTCCCAGAAATTTGGGGAGAACAAACAGATGTTTGTGAAAGTGCTGATTGGTATAACTCAAAATTTTGTGTATCAATGGGAGCAAATCTTGGTATGACTCGTACACCAGACATCCATTTTTTCTCAGAATCAAAACATAATGGTACAAAAACAGTAGTTATGTCGCCAGATTTTAGCATGGTTGCAAAACATGCAGATCAGTGGATTCCTGTTCATGCAGGAAGCGATGGAGCATTTTGGATGGCTGTTACTCATGTTATTCTTAAAGAGTTTCATGCCGACAGACAAGTGCCTTACTTCATTGATTACGTAAAAAGATATACCGATTGTCCATTCCTTGTTGAATTAGAATCTGAAGGAGATCACTTTAAACCAGGTAGATTAGTTCGAGCTAATCGACTTAAAAAGTACAAAGACGTTGAAAATGGAGATTGGAAATTTTTAAATATCGATTCTCAATCAGGAAAATTAGTAATGCCTAAAGGTTCAATGGGTCAACGTTGGGATAAAGGAAAAATTGGTAACTGGAACTTAAAATTTGAAGATGGGGAAGATAATTCTGAATTTGATCCAACACTAACTTTATTAAACAAAAGTGATGATGTTTTAAATGTAGAGTTTATTGAATATGGTTTAAATAAAAAAGCAATTCGTGGAGTTCCTGTAAAATATATAGAAACAGTTGATGGTAAAAAAATTGCGGCAGTTACAATTTATGATTTAACTTTTGGTCAATATGGTGTATCTCGAGGATTACCTGGTGAATACCCTGCTGATTACGATGATAAAAACCAAGCATATACTCCAGCATGGCAAGAAATTTTTACAGGTATTGGAAAAGAAACGGTACTTCAATTAGCTCGTGAGTGGGGCAGTACAGCTGAAATTACAAAAGGTAAATGTATGGTAATTGTGGGTGCAGCTATTTGCCACTGGTTCCACAACAACTTAATGTACCGTTCTGCAATTATGACTCAAATGCTTACAGGTTGTAATGGTGTTAATGGAGGTGGAATGAACCACTATGTAGGACAAGAAAAATTAGCGCCAGTAGATTCTTGGGGAACTATTATGTCAGGAAAAGATTGGCAAGGTGCTAATCGTTTGCAACAAGCTCCAATATGGCATTATATTAACTCCGACCAATGGAGATATGATGGTAACCAAGCCGAATACAATAGCATTCCAACAGGTAGCAAATTAGGAAATATGCATTCCGCAGATTTTGCAGCAATGGCAGTAAGAAATGGATGGATGCCTTTTTATCCGCAGTATGATAAAAGCAATTTGGAAATAGCTACAGATGCACAAGCTGCAGGAGCAAAAACGGATGATGAAATCAAAAATTATGTAGTAGATAAATTAAAATCGAAAGAATTAAAATATTCAATATCTGATCCAGATAACGAAATTAATTTTCCTCGTAACTGGTTTATTTGGCGCGGAAATGCCCTAATGGCAAGCGCTAAAGGACACGAGTATATGCTCGACCATTACTTAGGAACTCATAATAATAAAATTGCTGATGAAGCTGCAAAAGATCATGTAACAGAGTTGTTATGGAGAGAAGCACCAAAAGGGAAAATGGATTTGATTATAGATATCAATTTCCGTATGGATACTTCTGCTTTATATTCTGATATTGTTTTACCAACCGCATCATGGTACGAAAAAGCAGATATTAACTCAACCGATATGCACTCCTTCATTCATCCTTTATCTGCTGCTGTTGCACCAGTTTGGGAAGCAAAAAGTGATTGGCAAATATTCCAACTATTAGCTAAAAAAGTGAGCGAAATGGCTGTTTCATATATGCCAAATCCAGTAAAAGATATTGTAAACGTTCCTTTATCACATGATAGTGTAGATGAAATAACTCAACCAAGATTACTTGATTGGTATAAAGGTGAATGTGAACCAATACCTGGAAAAACAATGCATAAAATTGCAGTTGTTGAAAGAGATTACACACAAATATTTAATAAATACATTTCTCTTGGACCTAATATGAACACCAATCCGATTGGTGCACATGGTGTAAGTTTTATGGCTGACGATGTTTATCAAGGAATGTTAAAAGATAAACGACATGTTCAAAAAATTAATGGGGTTGAATATCCATCATTAAAAGAAGATGTGGAAGCAGTAAATGCTGTTCTTCGATTGTCATCATTAACCAATGGCGAGATGACTGTTAGGGCATATCAAAATATGGAGAAAAAAACCGGAATGCCATTGGTTCAACATGGTATTGGAAGTAAAGATGTAAAAATAGATTACAAAGATTTACAATCACAACCAAGACGTTACAATAATTCGCCACTTTGGTCTGGTTTAATGGATAACGGTCGTGCATATACTGCTTACAGTTATAATGTAGATTGCTTGGTGCCATGGAGAACATTAACAGGTCGTCAGCATTTTTATCTCGATCATGATGGTTATATAGCATTTGGTGAACATTTGCCAACATATAAACCATCACCTACGCCTGAAGCTTATGGCGACATAAGAAAAACGGTAAATGATGGAAAAGCAAAAATGTTGAATGTTTTAACTCCGCATGGAAAGTGGCATATCCACTCAACTTATGGTGATACTCTGAGAATGTTAACATTGTCGAGAGGTATGGAGCCTTGCTGGATGAGTGAAGAAGATGCAGCATCAATAGGAGTTAAAGATAATGATTGGGTAGAGGTTTATAATGATCATGGAGTTTATTGTACTCGCGCATGTGTAAGCGCTAGAATTCCAAATGGTGTTTGTATAGTATATCACTCGCCAGAAAGAACGTACAGCGTTCCTAAATCTCAAGAAAGGGGAGGAAGAAGAGCTGGTGGTCATAATAGCTTTACGCGCGTACATTTAAAACCAAGTTTAATGGTTGGAGGTTATGGTCAGTTTTCATATCACTTCAACTATTGGGGACCGGTAGGTGTAAATCGCGACACGCATGTTTTAGTAAGAAAAATGGATAAAGTAGAATTCTAATAATTTAAAAAGTAAAATTATGGACGTAAGATCTCAAGTATCAATGGTTTTTCATCTCGATAAATGTATCGGGTGTCACACTTGTTCCATTGCATGTAAAAATATTTGGACCGATAGAAAAGGAGCCGAATATATGTGGTGGAATAATGTTGAAACAAAACCAGGAACAGGTTACCCAACAAAGTGGGAAAACCAAGACATATACAAAGGTGGGTGGGAAAAGAATGGAGATTCTGTTTCTTTAAAAGGAGCAGGAAAATTTAGAGGATTAAAAAATATTTTTCATAACCCTCACATGCCTGTGTTGGATGATTATTATGAACCTTGGACGTATAAGTATCAAGATTTATTTACAGCTCCAGAAGGAGATGATCAACCAACAGCTCGCCCTGTTTCATTAGTAACAGGAGAGCATATGGATGTTGTTTCTGGCCCTAACTGGGATGATGATATGGGAGGTTCTGTTGATTATGCTCGTCAGGATGTAAATATGGAAAAACTTTCTGATGCTGAAAAAGAAGCAATGTTTCAATTAGAAAGAATGACCTTTCATTATCTTCCAAGAATTTGTAATCATTGTTTAAACCCAGCATGCGTTGCATCTTGTCCTTCTGGAGCTCTTTACAAAAGAGGTGAAGATGGTGTTGTGTTAATTAATCAAGAAAGATGTCGTGCATGGAGAATGTGTGTAACAGCTTGTCCGTACAAAAAAAGTTATTACAATTGGAATACAGGTAAATCCGAAAAATGTGTGTTGTGTTATCCGAGATTAGAGTCGGGACAAGCACCTGCATGTTTCCATTCTTGTGTTGGTAGAATTAGATATCTGGGAGTAATGTTGTATGACGCTGATAAAATTGAATCAGCAGCATCTGCTCCAGAAGACCAATTGGTGAATGCACAAATGGATATTTACTTAGATCCATTTGATCCAGAAGTAATCAAACAAGCTAAATTAAACGGAATAGCTGATTCAACAATTGAAGCTGCTCAAAAATCTCCAGTATATAAATTTGTAAAAGTTTGGAAATTAGCATTGCCTTTACATCCAGAATTTAGAACATTACCTAATTTATTTTACGTGCCTGCTTTACTTCCAACAATGGCTACAGTAGCTGATGGCGTTTACAATTCAACAAGTAAATCATTATGGAACGGAGTTGAGAGTAGTCGTCTGCCGATGAAATATTTAGCTTCATTGTTTTCAGCAGGAAATACAGCTCAGGTAACAGAGGTAATGAAACGATTAATGGCGGTAAGGCTGCACAGAAGAGGTGTAACAGTTGGAGATTTAAATGCAGCAGAAATTTCTTCAGCATTAAAAGAAGTTCAAATGAGTGGAGATACTGCTGACCAGATATTTAGATTAACAGCATTGGCAACATTTGACGAACGTTTTGTGATTCCTCCAGCTCATCGCGAAGAATCAATTGAAATGCTTGAAAATACTGCTGATGTTAAAGGTAATACTGGTTTTGGATTTAAAGAAAAACCTGCAAGAGGATTATAAAATGAAAAACTTTAACCATTACATATTATTCGCAGATCTTTTAAGATATCCTTCAAAAGACTATCCAAAACAAGTTGAGGCTTGTCAAAAGATGCTTGATGAAAAATATCCTGAGGTAGCTATGGAAATGAAACGATTTACTGAATATGTAAATACTCATAATGAAGATCAATGGCAGGAATTATTTACAAAATCTTTTGATGTTCAACCAATCTGTTATCTCGATTTAGGATATGTAATTTTTGGTGAAGATTATAAAAGAGGAGCATTTTTGTTACACATGCAAGAAGAGCAGCTTAAGGCGAAAAATGATTGTGGAACAGATTTGTCTGACAATATTTGTAACATGCTCACTTTATATACAAAAACGGATGATTATAATCTTTTAGATGAATTAGCAGTAAAAATAATGATACCAGGAGTTGAAAAAATGGTTTCAGAATTTGCACAAGCTCGTGTTGAACTAAAAATGAAAGTTTTAAAAAAATTGCATAAAGCAATTATTCAAGAAGAACTTAATCAAGGAAATGTATATAAAGACCTATTAATCTCACTTTTATTGGTATTTAAAAAAGATTTCGAAAACGTAAATTTTGATAAAGCAAAAGATCCAATGATTGACATTCAACACCATAAATCTTTTTTTGGAAAACAAAGTGTAAACAACTTGGCAAGTGCCCAAGTGAAAAAAAATGAAATTAACAATTTAGTAAACGAATATAATCTCGATTAGCTATGACAAACTATCTATTATTTGTAGTATTTCCCTACGCAGCATTAGCCATTTTTTTAATCGGTTCAATTTACCGTTATTTAAATAAAGGCTTTACCGTTTCTTCATTATCGTCCCAGTTTTTGGAAGGAAGAAAATTATTTATTGGCAGTCAGCCATTTCACTGGGGATTATTCTTTTTATTCTTCGGACATTTGATTGCATTTCTTTTCCCTCGTGCAGTAGTTGCTTGGAATGGGCAGTCGGTAAGATTATTGATTTTGGAAATTACCGCTTTTGCATTTGGCTTGTCTGCCTTTATTGGGTTAATACTTTTAATATACAGAAGATTAACTGTTAGAAGAGTTCAAATTGTAACAAGCAAGATGGATGTTGTTGTTTATTTAGTTTTACTTACACAAATAATTTCAGGATTGCTGGTGGCTTACCACAACAGGTGGGGATCTTCTTGGTTTGCAGCTTTCTTAACACCTTATTTACGTTCTATATTTGTATTCGACCCTCAAATTGATGCGGTGGCTAGTGTTAATTCTTTGTCATTGAAAGTTCATATTATCTCCGCATTTTCATTAATTGGATTAATCCCTTTTACTCGATTTGTTCATTTCTTGGTTTATCCAGTAGATTATTTATGGAGAAGCTATCAACAAGTGATTTGGAATTGGTCTAGAAAAAACATTCGTACTTCAAGAGCTCATTCAGAAGGTCATAAATCAAAAAATAATTAAAATTTATTTCGATGATTTTATTAAATATACTTGGTACGGAAAGTCTTTTAGCTTATTTATTATTGCTTGTTTTTGTATTCGTAATATTTGCCATTCGTTATGTTTTGAATGTGAGTAGAATTTTTAAAGAAATGGGATCTTCAGTTAGCATAGAAGACGTTTCAATATTCAATTTTGATCGATTATTGAAATGGTCCGCCTCCCATGAAAAAAAAGTTGCTTTTATACTGTTAGCAATATTTTTGGTCGGAATTTTTTATGCAATAAAAATTTAACCTTTAAAATAAAATATACTTTTAACTTAAAAAAAATATGCCTATGAAAACTATGATAAAATATGCAAAAAAATTAGGCTTGTATGTAAATAACTCAAAAAAAATGTCAACCTTTTTGTTTTTGTTAATTATAGGAAAGACTGCTTTTTCGCAAAATTCAAACAGCTTTTCTTTAAACGAACAACTTAACTGTTTTTTACTGATAGGCTTTTCCATAATATTTTTTGGCTTTGCTATATATATTTTCAGAACTGCATTAAACGTATTGCACGAAAATGGAAGAACTATCCAGTTTTCTTTTCCCATTTTTAAAACAATGGCAAAAAATAACAAGATGGTAGCTTTCTTTGTTGCTTTAATTATAATACTAGGAGTTATATTCGCTCTAAAGTAATTTTCAACAAAATAGAATCAAGAAAATATTTAGTGATTTTTTAAATTATTTTTTTATACTCTTTAATCTTGTAAAATTTCAAAAAATAATTTACCATTTGTTGATAATTAATAATATTTAAAATATTTTCTCATCAATATAAAAAGCCTATTTTTTTATTGGTTAATAATAAACTAAGCTAATTCCTTTAGAGAGTTGAGGATAGTTTTATTGTATTTGGTTCGTAGGCTTTGTTTTATCCTGTAATACATTTGATATGGATTTAAAAAATAAAAATTATATTTTACCGACTAATTCTTATATCTGATAACTTAGTTTAATGAAAATAGATTGTCATAGTTGCAAATCTCCTGATTGCTTTGTAAGAATGTGTTCATCGGATTTGTTGGATAAATTAAACGAATCGAAAATTGTTGAAAAATATTTGAAAGGGCAATATATTTTTAATGAAGGAACTTTTGCCACAAATATTTATTTTATTCATTCTGGCAAAGTAAAAGTTGTTAGGGAAGGGTTTGTTGGAAAACAATTAATAGTACGATTAGCTGCAAACGGTCATGTGTTAGGACATCGTGGGTTTGGACATGATGTTTATTCTGTATCTGCAGTTGCTATGGAAAATAGTGAATTATGTAGCTTTACAAATGTTGAATTCAATAAAGCATTACTTACAGATATTAAGCTTACCTATAATTTGATGCAATTTTTTTCTATTGAATTAAGAATGGCAGAAAATAAAATGAAAAATTTATCTCAAATGACTGTGCACGATAAAGTTGCTGATGCTTTATTATTATGTGCCAAAAGTTTTGGAAAAAAAACGAAAGATTCAGACCAGATATTAATTGATGCAGAAATAACGCGAAAAGATTTTGCTGACATAGCAGGAATACGAACAGAACAATTTATTAGAGAATTATCTGAATTTAAAAAAGAAAAGATAGTAAGTATAAAAGAAAAAAAAATAAAACTATGTGATATAGAAAAATTGCATAAAATACTGTCGCCTTATTATTAAAATAAACTTGACAAATTCGGATACAGAATATACAGCAGCTAAAGTAATATGATCTTTATCATTATGAGTATTGACAAAAAACATCACAAGGGCTGATTACAGTCATAAAAAAAAACACATCTTATCCACACTTTTGTGCCATAAATTTAAATGTATTTTTTTATGGCTAGTTTTAAAACTTTCTTGAAGGCGGGACATGCGCCAACTCTTTTTTCAGCTTTTTTATATTTTGATTTTTGTTTTGCAATATGGGTATTAAATGGGGCTATGGCACCATTTATTAGTGAAGAATTTAATTTAACGCCCGCTCAAAAAGGGTTTATGATTTCTGTCCCCATTTTAGCGGGGGCAATAATGCGTTTCCCTTTAGGAGTATTAGCTCAATATATAGGAAGAAAAAATGCAGCATTAACTGAAATGACATTAATCTTTTTTGCAATGTTGTTTGGTTATTATTTTGTTGATACTTATTCGGATGTGATAAAAATGGGTGTTTTGCTTGGTATTGCAGGAGCTAGTTTTGGTGTTGCATTATCTTTAGGTTCTGGGTGGTTTCCTCCAAAATATAAAGGATTAGCAATGGGAATTGCAGGGGCAGGAAATAGTGGAACTGTATTGGCGATGCTTTTTGCTCCACCATTAGCTATGAAGTTTGGATGGCATGCCGTTTATGGAATAGCAGCAATATTTATGCTTATTCCAATGATTGTAATGATTGTTTTTGCTAAAGAACCACCAGATGTACACAAACAATCGTTGAAAGAGCATTTGTCTTGTTTGTTTGAAAGAGATGGCTGGACATTTAATTTAATTTATATCATCACTTTTGGAGGATTTATTGGTCTAGCTAATTTTTTACCAACTTATTTTTATGATCAATTTGGAGTTACTAAAGTAGAAGCTGGGCAATTAACAATGTTGGCAGCCTTAATGGGAAGCGCCATTAGAATTGTTGGAGGCTGGGCTTCCGACAGGTGGGGAGGAATAAATACGTTGTCTGCAATCTTCGGTGTAATCATTATTACCATGATAATTGCCGGTTTGCCAATAGGAGTTACTGCAACAACTATATTGTTTATGGTTTGTTTCGCTGCCCTTGGGGCAGGAAATGGAGCACTCTTTCAATTGGTTCCGCTTCGTTGGCCTTTAGCCACAGCAGTTGCAGGTAGTATGATAGGTGAAATTGGAGCTTTAGGGGGTAGTTTTATTCCGAATGCCATGGGGATTTCCAAACAAAGCACAGGAACTTTCACTTGGGGATTTGTTTCTTTCGCAATATTAGCCACAATTGCTTTTATTATTCTGCGTGTTGCCCAACGTAAATGGACTAAAACATGGGTAGATAAAGGAGGAAGAGCCAAAGAGAAAATAGAAGAAATAGAGTTTGAAATCCAAGAACATGTTCCAGGCATTGCAGCAAACACAAAACCGTCTTTTGCTAAAAATGGTTCTTTTGCCTATAGAACAATTATATACCCCGTTGGCAATTCTGAATTAGCTGAAAAAGCAAGAACACAAGCAGCATATTTAGCAAATACAACTGGTTCTAAAATAGTACTGCTATACGTTGATGAAAAATTTCATAGTACAGGATTGTTGGCTTCAGACTCTCCAGAATGGAAAACAATAAAAGAAGGGTGGATAAATGAAGGTAAAGAAATGCTTATAAATGAGGCAAAAAAATTAAAGGAAATGGGTGTGAATAATATTGATGCTGTTTTTGGACAAGGAGATGTTGCGTCAGAGATAATTGAAATTGCGAAGGAACGAAATGCTGAATTAATCATTTTAGCAAGCCACAGAGCATCACCACTTGGGAAATTACTAATGGGAAGTAGAACTTATGGCGTATTTAAAGATTCACCTTGTCCTATATTAAGAATTGTGAGATAGAAAAAATTAAACAAAAATCATAAACCTAATACTAACTAAAAAAACAAAAAATATGGCTACATGGCTTGAAAAGTGGACTCCCGAAGATTCACAATTTTGGAACAACGAAGGCAGTAAAATAGCGTGGAAAACTTTAACAGTTACTACTATTGCCTTGATATTATCATTTTCCACTTGGTTTATGATGAGTGCTATTGCAGTAAAATTACCTGGTATAGGATTTAAATTTGATAAAGACCAATTGTTTTGGTTGACAGCAATGCCTGGTCTGGCAGCGGGTTTATTAAGAATTGTTCACACTTTTTTGTTGCCAATATTTGGCTCAAGGCATGTAATCACCATTTCAACAATTATTAAATTAATTCCTTGTGTAGGACTAGGATTAGCTGTAATGAATCCTGGTACACCATTTTGGGTGTTTATGATATTAGCATTTACTGCTGGTTTTGGAGGTGGTGATTTTTCTTCTTACATGCCTAGTACAAGTTTATTTTTTCCTAAACGTCTTCAAGGAACAGCATTAGGAATTCAAGCCGGTATTGGAAATTTTGGAGTTAGTGTAGCGCAGTTTATGACTCCTGCAGTATTAGGTATAGCTACTTATGGCGCTGCCGAAGTTTTTACAAAAGTAAATCCAAAAACAAAAGAAGTTCTTGGTACTTCTGAAATTTACTTACAAAGTGCAGCATTCTGGTATGTACCATTATTAATTATTCTTGCAATTGCTTCTTGGTATTTAATAAAATCAATTCCTGTAAAAGCATCGTTCAAAGAACAATTAGATATTTTTAAAGATAAGCATACATGGTTTTGTACAATAACTTATATTATGACATTTGGTGGTTTTTCAGGATTGGCAGCTATTTTTCCTCTAATGATTAAAACAGTATATGGCGATTTTCCGAATGCTCCAGACCCTTTAAAATATGCATTTTTAGGACCATTAATCGGAGCAGGGAGCAGAGTGTTGTTTGGATTTATTGCTGATAAAGTAGGTGGTGCTATTTTAACTACACTTACAGGTATTTGTTTGATTATTGGTTCTGTAGCTATGGTTCAAATGGGCTTATTAACTCCAACATCTGTTGATCAATTTTCTTCATTTCTTTATTTAATGCTATTCTTATTCTTTATAACAGGAATGGGAAATGCAGCAACTTTCCGTCAATACCCAATTATTTTTGGGCACAATGCTCGTCAAGCAGCTGGTGTAATAGGATTTACAGCAGCTATTGCTGCTTTTGGTCCATTCATTTTTTCTATTTCTGTTAGTTCTGTTATGAAAAGTACTGGAAATGCAAACGGATTCTTCTATGGAATAGCAGCATTTTTTGTTATTGCTACTGTAATTAATTGGTGGTATTACAATAGAAAAGGTTGCGAAAGACCTAGCTAAATAAAATTGTATAAAAAACTAAAAAAAATAAGTTATGAAAACAATAATTAAAAAAAGTGTAGCATTAGCTATAATACTATCATCTAACTATAGCATATCAAATGCTCAAACAACTTTAACAGGCGAGATTCGCCCACGGTTTGAATACCGCCATGGTTTTGGAACACCAATTGATACATTACAAAAATCTGCTCAGTTTGTACAACAACGAACCCGTCTAAATTTTGGTTATAAAAGCGAAAAAGTTAGTGTTGGCATTGTAGTTCAGGATATCCGAGTGTGGGGGAATCAAGCACAATTAAATACGTATGATGTCAATACTTATGGTATTCATGAAGGGTGGGCGGAATATAATTTTAATAAAAAAATATCAATGAAATTAGGGCGTCAAGAATTAAACTATGACGATCAGCGAATTCTGGGTGCCGTTGATTGGGCACAACAAGCCAGAAGCCATGATGCTTTCTTATTGAAATTTACTGATACTACTTTTGCGGCTCATTTTGGAGTAGCTTATAATCAGGATAACATTAGTTCAGTTGCAACTGCATCTACCTTAGGTACATATAAAGAAATGCAATATCTATGGTTAAACAAACAAATAAAATCTTTAAATATTAGTTTATTAGCTTTAAATGTTGGAAAACAATCTCCTGTATCTGTTAATAGTACACGTTATATTACCACAGCAGGAACAAGAATTGAGTATAAAACGAAACCATTGTTTGCAGGGCTAAATTTTTATTATCAAATGGGAGATGAGATGGGAGCCTATTCAAGTAAAAATGCACCAAGAAAAGTAAATGCAATGAATGTGGCTTTTGATGCGGCTTATACTTTAAAAGAAAAATTTACGTTCGGTTTGGGCTATGAATATCTTTCTGGACAAAGTCAAACAGATACAACTACAGCGTATAAAGATGTAAATCATGCATTTAATCCTGTGTTTGGAACAAATCATAAGTTCAATGGTTATATGGATTATTATTATGTTGGAAACCACCTAAATAATGTGGGTTTACAAGATGTTATTATACGTTTTAAATACAAAGCAGAAAAATGGAATGTGGGTCTTGATTTCCATCATTTTCTGACAGCTGCTGATGTTTTGGATACAAAAGAACTATCTAAAACGGGTAATTATACGGCTAAAGATGCTAGTTTGGGAAACGAAATCGATTTAACTTTTAATTATAAATTAAAAGGCGGGGTAAATCTTACAGCTGGTTATTCACATTACTTAACATCTGAAACACTTGGATTTGTAAAAGGGATTAAAGATTACAAAGGAGATGGAAGAACAGACCAAACAAATAATTGGGCTTATGTAATGATTTCATTTAAACCCGTTTTTTTGAGTAAATAATATAATCACAGCAAATTTTAAAAAGCTTCGAAATGTTTTTTTCGAAGCTTTTTAATAAATAAAAGATTGAGTTTTTTAGAGTAAAATTTTAAAAACAGACTCTCATTTTAAATAGGGATGATATCTGTCATATTTTAATGTGTTTTTAATATCGTTATTTGCAACAAAACATAACGCTTATGATAGACTTAAAAAAATTAGCAAAAACAGATCCGGTAAAAAGGAATGCTGAAAAAGGATTAGAGGATAGTGAACATTCACCGATGGATCCTCCATCAGCTTACGAACAACCAGGAAAGATAGATGCATCTTTTGAAAGTTTGGATAAACCGCTTCAAACATTTGTAAATGAGCATAAAGATGCAGTTGCCCAAGTGGAAGAATTTGAAAAAGCCTTGGTGCAGTTCAAAACAAATGGCTATAAGGTAGACCAAAAAATAAATGAAATTTTCGGTAAATTTTTTAAATATTTTGACGAGGAGTTGTTGGAACACAATAGGAAAGAAGAAAAAACATTGTTCCCAATTTTAAACAAAAAACTATTAGAGGCTGGAGAGCATAGTAAAGGAGAACATCCTGTAACAGCAATTGATGTAATGGAAGATGACCATGTGAAGTTTATTCAATTAGGTGCACTTTCATTTAATTTGTTAGGATTAGCAACAAGAATTAAAGATGAGGGTTCGAGGCTTTTTATTCTTGATACCGCTTGTGAAAATGCCAGAGAATTAATAGAATTATTAAAATTACACATCTATAGAGAAGATTTTACATTATTTCCTCTTGCGCAAAAATATCTTAGCAAAGAAGAGTTTGAAGCAATAGAAAAGGAAATGCATAAACACTAAAATGATTAGCTCAGAAAACCATATTGCCGACTCCTTTGGAAGGGTACATGATTATCTTCGTATATCCTTAACTGAACGTTGTAATTTAAGATGTTTTTATTGTATGCCAGAGGAAGGTATTTCTCTTAAAGAGAACACTTCCTATATGAATAAGCAGGAGTTACTATCTATCGCCAAAACATTTATTGCACATGGTATAAATAAAATTAGATTAACAGGAGGGGAACCTTTGGTAAGAAAAGATGCTGCTGAAATTATTTTGGAGTTAGGGAAATTGCCAATAGAATTATCGCTTACTACCAACGGAATTTTAATTGAAAAATATTTAGAAGTATTTAAACAGGCGAAAATAAAATCTCTTAACATAAGTTTGGATACGTTAAACAAAGAAAAATTTAATAAAATAACAAGAAGAGATTATTTTGAAAAAGTGATGTCGAACATTAATCTTTTAATAAACAATGGTATTCATGTTAAACTAAATGCAGTATTAATTAAGGGAGTTAATGATGATGAACTGATTAATTTTATTGAATTTACTAGAAATCATGACGTTCATTACAGGTTTATTGAGTTTATGCCTTTTGATGGAAACAAATGGAATTGGAGCAAAGGAGTATCCTACAATGAAATTATAAACACGCTTAAAAATAAATACGATGATAGTTTATTAAGACTAGTTGATAAAAAAAATGATACATCCAAAAATTATAAAATAGCAGGTTTTAAAGGAACTTTTGCTATCATAAGTTCTATCACAAATCCATTTTGTGATACCTGTAACAGGATCCGATTAACCGCAGATGGCAAACTTAAAAATTGTTTGTTTTCAAATAATGAAACAGATTTATTGACTGCACTTAGAAACGACCAGAATATTATCCCTTTGATTTATAATTCTATTCTTCATAAGAAAGAAAAGCGTTCAGGAATGAATTCATTTGAAGATATTTCTAATCCTGTCAACAACACGAATAACCGCTCAATGGTTGCTATAGGTGGATAATAAAATCAAGATAAAATGGCAGTTTCTCCATAACTTTTTTTAAAGTAAATAATAGTGAATACCGTATTTTAAGTTTTTGAAAAAAGAGTGATTAAAATCATTCAATAACAATTACTTTATATTATACTTTGCAAAAAAATATAAGAAATGAATAATATTTATAAGTTAACTAACCCATTTGATTATTCTAGATATAGAGAGATGCTTTTTCAATTAGCAGACTCTGGTGGGAGTACAGGACTAGAACATTCAGAGCAGCGGAAAGAAGCCACAAAAATGAACGCTCAGCGGATTAAAAGAATAGACAAAACTTTTACGCTTTCTTTCTCTAGTATTGAAAAGATGAAATCCATCAAAGAAAAATATTTTTGGATTGTAATTGCAGAGTCTTGGTGTGGAGATGCAGCTCAAAATTTACCAATCATAAATAAATTAGCAACGCTGAATAATAAAATTGAATTGAGCATAATTTTAAGAGATGAAAATGAACAGATAATGAATATGCATTTAACGAATGGAACCAAATCTATTCCCAAGTTAATTTGTTTAAATGAACAAAAAGAACTAATAGGCGAATGGGGTCCACGACCAGCAGAAATTGCAAAACAGGTAAGCGAGTATAAATTATCAAATCCACAAGTAACTCACGATGATTTTGTGAAGAACCTACATCTTTTATATGCTAAAAATAAGGGATTAGCTTTAGAAACAGAGTTAGTTCAATTAATATCAGAATGGACAGCAAAAAAATAAATAAAATTTAAGGATATCAATAAATGATTGGACTAAAGATTAACTCTTTTCAGTTTAAAAACTTTGTTGTTCAAAGAATAAAAAAAACTGCATTGATGTGGAGATTTATTGAGTTTATGCAAGGTGTATTTTATGTATATAATTATTGGCTTTATTATAGTCTGTCATTAATAAAAAGCCGGACTTCTATAACCGAAATTAATATTGAATTTGTTAGCTATTGTAATTTACGATGCAAACTCTGTTCATTAGATCACGATAAATTAAAAGTTCGAATGTCAGCAGAAACATTACGACATTTTTTTGTAGATTTTTTAAAAAATTCAAAATTTAAAAATGTAAAAACTATTCATCTTTACAATGCTGGCGAAGTTTTGCTGCATCCTAACTTAGATGAAATGCTTGGAATTATTAAAAAGTTTAAAGATTTTGCAAAAAAAAACAAATTACATTTCCCTAAAATTGCGCTATTAACAAATGCAACAATTTTGGATGAAAAAAAAGCTATTTCACTTATTGAAGCAAATGTACTTGACAACATTAGATTTAGCATGGATGGAGGAACGAAAGAAAAGTTTGAGAAAATGAGGGAAAGGGCTAAATGGGATGTGTTTGTTAAAAATATTAATGTATTCTGCGACCTAAATAAGAAAAGCAAACAGCCCATTTCAACAGGTATAATTAGCCTAATTGAATACGAAAATAAATTAAGTACAGATTGGATGAGCGAAGAATTTATAAAACTCTTAAATACTGTTGATGGATATGAATTAAGGTATGCACATAATTGGGGAGGAGATGTGGAAGTGGAGGAATTGAAAAATAAAAAGAAAAAACATTTTAAAATCGGATGTAGTCTTTTAATGCATCAGCTTGTGCTGCTACCTAATGGTGATATTACTGTTTGTTGTGCCGATTTAAATTCAAAAGGTGTTATTGGAAATATTTTAAAAGAATCGCTTTTTGAAATTTACAATAAACCTAAACGGTTAGAAATGCTTTCTAAATTTATGAAAGGGAAAAAGAAAGAAATTAATTTATGCAAGGATTGCGAAACCTTTTAAATTTCTCTTAAAAGAATTAGCAAGCTATTTGTCAAGATTTATTTTTTCAACCCAATGAAATAATAATATTGAATAGCATTATCACTCCTAATAAAAAAGATAAACCCAAAAAGTAAAAACAAAACTTTATGAATCCTTTTTTTTTCAATAACACACCATTACATATAAAACCGACAAGTAATGCCATTGCCAACCAAAGAAAAAAGTAAATAATAACCATTGCTAGCGCAAAAGTAAAAGGCTCTTTTTAAAAAAAGTATGATAGAAATCAATGAATTAATAAGGGCTAATCTTTTCAAATGATTTTGCTCATTGTTTAATGTTCTAAGAAAACCTAATCTTGCTGTGCTACAGAAGCAGAATATAAGAATATCGAAATAGAAACAATTGAAATTATAAATGTTGCCCAAATAGAACCTAAATTGGAAAAAAAAGAAACAGAAGCTACCATTGGAGAAATGGTAAAAAAGGATTTCAGAAAAGCCGAAGTATTTAAAAAATATGGTTTAGATTTTTGTTGTGCTGGAAAAAAAACATTGACTAGTGTTTGTAAAGAAAAAGGACTTGATGTAGTTAAAATTGAGAAGGAACTAAAGGAGTCTGCTAAAGAAAAAATAGCAATAAATGATTATGATAGTTGGGATTTGGGTTTTTTGGCAGATTATATAATTAATCAACATCATAGATATGTGAATAAAGCAATACCTATTATAAATGAGTATTTGCAAAAGGTAGTCATAGTTCATGGAGAAAAAAATCCAGAAACAATAAAAATTGCCGATTTGTTTTTAATAATTACCGATGAATTAAATCGACACATGTGCAAAGAGGAGGATGTTCTATTTCCATACATTAAACACTTATCAGAAGCCGATAGCAATGGAATGAAAATAGAACCATCTCCATTTGGAACAGTTCAAAATCCGATTAATATGATGGAATATGAACATGATGTAGTGGGAGATATCATGAAAGAAATCAGTTGTTTATCTTCAAATTATACAGCACCCACAAATGCATGCAACACTTTTCTTGTATCGTATGCTAAGTTAAAAGAGTTTGAGGATGATTTGCACCAGCACATTCATTTAGAAAATAACATTTTATTTCCCAAAGCTGCTGAACTAGAGAATCGATTATTATAAATAAGAAAATTCTTTCTTCTTAAAAATGTATGTAGTAATTTTTAAGAAAATTTTATTATTTTGTACTACTTTTAGTTGTAAATAAAAATCATTTTAACTGATAATTGTCATTTGATTATTGGACTCTTTGATTTACATTTGTTTCAAAATAAATGTTATGAATATTATTGAATTAGAACAAAGACTAAATTCTCAGACTCATATTGAACAAGGAATGATTGATGCTGCTTTCTCTTTTTGGTTTAGCAATAGTGAACATATACGTTCTCCTTTTCCTGTTTATATTCAAGACAAACTTCGCAATTTAGCCATTGAAAAAATTTTGGACTGGAGTGCTAGTATTTCTGATGAAGCCCAAAAAGATATAAATGATGAAATACTTGCTGAAAAGTTTGAAGAAATAATTTTTGAACTTGGAACCGAAATGGTGCTAACTGAAGATGAAAAATTGACCATAAAATATCCTTTTATGGTAAGAATAGGTGATATAATAAAATCAAAAGATAACCCTGAGGGAAATTCAGAAAGCAATATTTTAGATAGATGGGTAACAAAAAAAGGTGATTTTTCCTATTTAAAAGTAAAGTTAAAAAACAATGTAACTGGAGAAATTTGGGAAACAGAATTTGAATTGCCAGAGTAGTAGTATTTTAGGCTGATTATTTTGCTTACAACAAAATTATTGACAAATAGTTATCAAATTTAGTTTTAGAGAACCTTATTTTTTGGTTGAGTTATCCAAATTATAATATTGGGTACTCACTAAAATATCGTCTTTATAAAATCCATCACTTTCCACAATACCAGAAGAGTTCCATCTAGTATATTTTCCATTTAATTTATCATTTACATAATAACTTTCACTTATTTTATTACCACTAGTATCCCATACCGTCCATACTCCATTTCGTTTTCCATTTTCAAAATTTCCTTGCATTTGTTTTTTTCCATTGTCGTAATACCATGTCCATTCACCTTCATCTTTTCCATTTTGTTTTTGCCCATATATTTTTGCTTGTCCATTATCATATTTCCAATTACCTGTACTATAGTTATATTGCACCCATATATATGTAATTACAATGGTTAATACAATAAGTCTATGATACTTAAGATTTTTCTTTAATCCAGAACGCTCTGCCATTTTTTTAATATTACAAAACTAATTACTAAATAGTATCGTACATTTTTAGATCCTGAATTTTATCCATTTCAAGAACAAAAATTCTATTAGGATTAATTATATGAACATCAATTCCGAAATTGATTATTTTTTTGTCTTGCAATTCTTTTAAAATATGATGGTTGCTATCATTATTAGAAAATATAAAAAAGAATTTGTCTCCAAAATAATCAAGAAGTTTTGTTATTACAACAATATCGGAATCAATAAAGTTGTTTTCTGCATCATTTCGATTTGAAAAAGAGAATTTGTATTCTTTCTCAAATATTTCATAGAGCATTTCATGGCTTCTGAAAAATGTTTCTAGGCTATCGATTTCCCAAATAGCCATATTTTCATACGTTAAATATTTTTCTTTCAAATCTGTTACTATCATACTATTTATAAATTTAATTTTAGTTGTGTCTTGCTCCTTCAATAATTCTAAAAATGTGTAAAATATATGGAAATAAGGCATCCATAGATTCTTTAGCTCCTTTTGTTGAGCCTGGTAATGCTAAGATAAGTGTATTTCCTTTCATACCTGCTACACCTCTCGAAAGCATAGAAAAAGGTGTTCTGTTTTGACCATAACTTCTCGCAGCTTCCATAATTCCAGGTATTTCTCTATCCAACAATGGTTTTATTGCTTCTGGAGTTACATCTCTGGGAGATAATCCAGTTCCACCTGTTAAAATGATTATATCATTTTTTAAAGCGTAAAGAGTATTCACTTTTTCTTGAATGTTTGTGGTTTCATCTGGAATAATAGAATAATCAGATATTTGCACGTTGCAGTTTTCTAGTTTCTTAATAATTGCTTTTCCGGCTCTATCTTCTTTTTTACCTGCAGAAATACTGTCGGAGCAAACAATAACTGCTGCTTTTAAATCAGCTCTAAATTTGTCTGTAAAATCCGATTTCCCTCCTTTTTTTTCTTTTAATTTAATTGAACAAATTTCAATTCCTTTATCAATTGGTTTTAGCATATCATACATTGTTAGAGCAACTACAGAAACTCCATGCATAGCTTCTACTTCAACTCCTGTTTTATAAATAGTATGTACTTCCATTTCTATTTGCACTTCCATGCCTTTAATTTCATAGCGAACAGAAGTGTACTCAACAGGTAGTGGATGGCAATCGGGTATCATATCACTCGTTCTTTTTACAGCAAACAAACCAGCTGTTTTAGCCATTTCAAAAACATCACCTTTGGGAACTGTTTTATTTTTAATTGAATCAATTGTTTCTTGTTTGCTCACTCTAACAACTGCTTGGGCAATCGCTTCTCTGAGGCTATTTGATTTTATTGTTATATCAACCATTTTTTATTTATTTATTTTCTTTCCAAACGAAGGATTCTCCTCCAAAAAATTCTTTACCCCAAATAGGTACATTAGCTTTTATTTCTTCAACTATCCAGTTACATGCTTTTATAGCGTCTTTTCGATGCGCAGAAGAAGTAAAAACAAAAAGACAAATTTCACCCGATTTTACTTTTCCTAAGCTGTGATAAATGTGCATACATGTTAAGTCAAATTTTTTAAAAGCAGTTTCTCTGATTTCATGAAATTTTTCTTCAGCCATTACATCATAAGCTGAATACTCGATTGCAGTTACTTCTTTAGTTTCAATTATGTCGTTTCTAACTTGACCAAGAAATATACTATGTCCTCCAATTGAGGTTTTTGTGCTATGTTTTGCAATTGAATCACAAATAAATATTGGAGTAATAGCTCCTTCAATAAATACTTTATGCTTTTTCTTTTCTGTCATGATATAGTTAGATAATAATTAATCATTAATTTATTTAGTTTTAGTTAGCCATTTATTTATTCCACCATCGAGATTATATAAATTGTTAAATTTAAATTTAGTTTGTAACAAATTGATAGCAGCTTTACTTCGTTTTCCACTTTTGCAATAAACAATTACTTTTTTATCTTTTGAGATAGAAGATACTTTTTCTTCAATCTTTGAAAGAGGAATACTCAAGTCTTTTAGCTCTGAAATTATTGGAATTTCATCTGTTTCACGTACATCTAATAATTGAATACAATCTTTGTTGTGTAAAAAAATTACTAATTCATCTGCGGATATACTTTTTAAGTTTGCGCTAAGGCCACAGAAAAAATTATAATCAAAGTTTTCGAATTCATTTTCATTTCCTGGAATCAAAATTTCTACATTATTATTGTAAATATCCATTTTATAAAATGCCATTGACAATGCATCAAAATGCAGAAGTTTACCCGATAAATTTTCTCCAATATTTAAAACTAATTTCAAAGCTTCATTTGCTTGTAATGCTCCTATTATCCCTGGCAATACTCCCAAAACACCTATTTCTGAGCAGTTGGGTGCCACTTCAGGAGAGGGCGGCTCAGGGAAAAGACATCGGTAGTTTGGTCCTAATGTCCCATTTTTTTCTAAAAAATTAAATAAAGAAACCTGCCCTTCAAATTTATATATAGAGCCGTAGATTAAAGGCTTTTTTAAAATATAACAAGCATCATTTATTAAGTAGCGAGTAGAAAAATTGTCGGTGCCATCAATAATTACATCATAATTATTGAATATTTGAATTGCGTTTTGATTGTTTAATTCTAAATTATGAATATTGAATTTAATATATGGGTTTTGTTTTTTTAATTTTTCAGCGGCTACTTCGGATTTAAATTTACCAATATCTTCATTGTTAAATAACAGTTGCCTTTGAAGATTCGATTCTTCTACTGTATCAAAATCTACAATACCAATTTCTCCAACTCCGGCTGCAGTTATATATTGTAAAATAGGGCAACCCAAACCTCCAGCACCTATTACAAGAATTTTTGCTGCTTTTAATTTTTCTTGACCAGCTATTCCAATTTGTGATAGTGAAATATGTCGGCTATATCGAGAAATTTCTTCTTTGTTTAACATTGTTATCCTCCTGCAAATGGGGGTAAAAAAGCTACCTCACAATTTGGCTCTAATATTTGATTGTTGTCAATTAGTTTATTATTTACAGAAATTTTGAATTTTATTTTTTGTAGCTCAGGATATTCTTCAAAAATTTTAATTCGTAAGCTATCAATATCTTTGATGTTATTAAATTCAACCTGTGAAACTCCTGTTATTTCAGCGATTTGCCCAAAATATTTTACTTTAAATTTCATGTGCTTGTGTTGTTTGTTTTAAAAATTCAGATGGTGTATTAATATTTGTAAAATAATTTTCAAAATCTTTCTCATTTAATTCAACTTTTGTAGTTTGAAAATATTTAAATGATTCTTTCATTTTCCATTCTTTATCTGTAATTAATTTTTCAAAAGTTGAAATGCAATTTTTATTGTAAACTGCACAAAGAGGCTCTAAATTATTATTGTGAATAGGAACAGTAATGTCATTTTTATCGGCATGTGAGATTATCTTATTTATAATATCTGTAGATATATTTGGGATATCACAACTAACAACCATATTTAAATTCGTTTGGCTATTAAGGAGTCCCGTATAAATTCCTCCCATTGGTCCGCAATCTTTAACAATATCTTTGTACACTTTAAATCCGTAATTATTGTAATGATCGTTATTGGCAATGATGATAATATTATCAACAGCTGGTTTTAAGGCATCTATTATATGCGCCACAATAGTTTTCCCATTTAGGATTAAAACACCTTTGTCTGTTCCCATTCTTGAGCTTTTTCCGCCAGCCAATATAATTCCGGTGATATTCCTATTTGACATTTTTTATGTAGTTAAAAGTTTTATACATGCGATAACTAGTACTATTGCTAAAATCTGTTTTAAAGTTTTATTGCTAAATTTTTTTCTAGCATAATAGGCTCCTAAAATACCTCCAGATACAGCAATTAAGACAAGAACATAAATATCGGAACTTATTTGTACTCCTTTGGACAACAAGCCAGCTAAGCCAGAGATTGAATTAGTAAAAATAAACAAGGCAGATACTGCTGCTGTCTGTCTCATATTTCCCCAGTGTAATAAAAGAATTATGGGGCTTAAAATGATGCCTCCTCCAATACCAATCATTCCTGATAAAAATCCTATGATGCCCCCAATTAATAAAGCCCATGACCATTGTACTTCTTTTGTTTGTTCTGTTTCTTTTCCGATAAATCCGAATAATTTTAGAATAGGAAAAATAAGCAGAATGCCAAGTATTTTTTTATAAACATTCGGGTCTAAAGAGATTGTAGCACCTAAAAAGGAAGCAGGGATGGAAGAAACAACGAATGGAAGAAAAAGTTTCCAATTAAAATATCCTCCTTTATAATATTGGTAAAAGGAGATGAAAGACACAAAAATGTTTAATATTAAAGCTGAAGGTTTCATTAAGTTAGGACTAAAGCTAAATAGAGCCATTAAAGCTAAATAGCCACTCGCTCCTCCGTGTCCCACAGAAGAATATAAAAAAGCAACAATAAATAATAAAGGTATAAATACCCATATTAAATCTAGGTCGAACATAATCGCTATATATTTAAAAGAATAACGCTCATTAAAAAAAATTAAAGTTTTATTTTCTTGCTTTCCTTTTCATTAAAAAGGTGAAACCGTTTTTGCAAATCTTTATATATTTTTATTGCCTTCTCTCCTTCCGGAGTTACCCTTGTTCCTCCTCCTCCTACACCGCCAGCAGTAGTTTCCACTAATGGGCGTTTAGCTTGCTTGTTCATTGAATTAATTAATTCCCATGCATGCCGATACGACATTTTCATTGACTTAGCAGCAACCGTTATTGATCCAAATTCACCAATCTTCTCTAACAATTTTATTCTTCCAATGCCGATAAATGCACCATCACCTCCCTCAATCCAAATGCTACCTTTTATTTTATACATTTTAAAAAGATAATTAACTCCGCAAAGGTGATAACAAGTTGTTTGTAAAAAAATGATATATATCAGTCAGAAGTAGTCTAATTTGCTGGTAGTAGATGTACCTCAACGAGCTCATCTTTTTTGATGTTTTCAGAGTTTTCTGGCAAAAATATAATAGAATCAGCATCTGCGAAAGAAGACAAAACATACGATTCTTGCCCTTCCAAAGGAATAACAGCGTTTTCAATAATTTTAGCTTTCAAAAAAAGTGATAAGCCTTTCTTTTTGTTATAATCTTTTGATATCGGGAGTATTGTTTTTTTTAGAAAAACATCTTTTCTGCCTTGCATTATTCTAACGGAAGGATAAACATACTCATAAAAACAACTTAAAACAGCTGCTGGGTTGCCAGGCAATCCGAAAATTGCGGTATTTTTATATTGTCCATAAAACAAAGGTTTACCTGGTTTCTGTTTTATTTTATAGAATATATTTTTCACCCCAATTTTTTTAAAAGCATTCCCTGTAAAATCATAGTTGCCAACAGAAATCCCTCCAGTTATTAAAACTAAATCGGACGAATTAATAGCTTTTTTAATACTATTATAAACTTCTTTTTCATCATCAATTACAGTTTCTATCTTTTGAATATTAAGATTTATTGATTTTAATGCAGCAATTAATGCAAGAGAATTTGATTCATATATCTGACCATCTTTTAATTTTTCTCCAGGTTTTTTTAATTCAGTTCCTGTAACAATTACCGTTATTTTTGGAGACGAAATTACATCAACTTTTCTGATACCCATAGCCGCTATATAGCCAATTCCTCCTGGTGAAATAATGCTTCCCTGTGTTAGCGCTTTTTTGTTTTTTTTTATTTGCGAGCCTGCTTTTCTGACATTTGAACCATACTGAAGAACATCATCATTGATTTTAATTTCATTACCAATCAATTCCGTTTTTTCTTGCATTACAACAGCATTAGTACCTTTTGGTACTGGCGCTCCTGTAAATATTCTTACTGCCTCTCCCGAATTAATTTTTTTATTAAAACTTTTTCCAGCAGCCACCTCACCAATAACTTTAAATGTTTCAAATTTGATAAAATCGTTAAAATTTATAGCATATCCGTCCATTGCCGATTGATCGAAAGGAGGTAAGTGAACAGGAGAGAATATGTGTTTAGCTAAAACCTTACCCAAAGAATCAATAGAAGTTACTTTTTTGGCAGGTAAATGTTTTGTATTTTTTTTTATTAAATCAATTGCTTTTTCTACTGAAATCATGTTTTTCTATTTTATATAGCTGCAAATTACTAAATACAATAATAGCGATTATATGATTAATATCATTCGTTGCTCTGATACATCTCAATCATTTTTATCATAATTCTATAAAAAAATATTTTCGAAAAAAATTACAGTACTAGTAAGCTTTTTATTATTGAATACGAACTTCTATGACTCGTATCATTGTTTAATAGATTAGTCTTTGATAAAATTGCACCTAAATGTTTCAACAAACAAATGGAAAACAAACAAAATAATTCTCATTTATGTCTCAATTGTGATGCATGTTGGCTTTGTAGTTCCTCAATGTTTGCAGATTATACAACAGAATCACAGCTGAAAATTATTAATTGTATTCAATCGGTTAAAATCCAAAGAGGAGATTATTTGATAAAAGATGGCGAAGAATCTTTGGGTGTATATTGTATAAAAAAAGGGAGTGTAAAGTTATTTCAGAGGATGAATAAGAATAGCGAGTTTGTGTTGATGATTTCTGGAAGGAAAGAAATAATTGGGCTAAATTCTTTTTTGAATAAAGAAGTTTTTCGTTTCTCTGCTGTTGCGCTAAATGAGGTTGAGGCTTGTTTTATCCCTTCAGTGCTATTAAAAAATTTCATGGATAATGATCAACATATACACGAAGTGATTGTCAAACAAATTTGTAAAAATCTAGATTCAATAGACAAAAGAATAGTTAGTTTATCAAAAAGAAATATACGAGAACGATGTGCTGAGTTATTAGTCTATATGGTAAATAAAAATGAGTCTGACAATAAGCTAAATTTTTCGATGAGTGACCTGGCATCTTTGGTGGGTACTAGAAAAAATTATCTGTATAAAATTATTTCGGAATTTACTAAAAAACGCATACTTACTTTTCAGAACCAAAAAATTGTTGTTACTAATTTTGATGCTTTATCTCAAATTGCTATGGGTAATGACAAAGTTTGATAAACTCTATTGAATTTTTATGTCGACTATTTCGAAACGGTTAATATTTTGGTCTCTAGTTGTATTATTTGTAGTTGATACAGTTGTAATATATTCTTCAGGAACTGAAGAAGACTTAGGAAAGTCTTTTTTGACTTCTGAAGCAAAAGAAGGTAAGTTGCTTTTTCAAAAGTATAATTGTATTTCTTGTCATCAAATTTATGGGCTTGGAGGATATATGGGACCAGATTTAACAAATACCTATTCAACGGTAGGTAAAGGAGAATTATATATAAAAGCGTTTATTCAAAATGGAACACAGCGGATGCCTAACTTCAAAATGAATGATGATGAGATTAATTCATTAACAGCTTATTTAAAATATATAGACAAAACAGGTGTTTCGCCAGTAAAAGATTTTAGAATTAATGCAAATGGAACAGTAACTCAAAACGGAAGATAATGAAAAAAGAAATTGGTGTTTTGTTTGTTTTTCTATCTATTATTTCATTGTGGGGAGGATTATTATTTGGAACCATTAGTTCATTTCAATTTGTTTTTCCTGATTTTTTTGAGTTTATCCCATTTTTTAAAAACAGACCATTGCACGTATCATTGGTAGTTTCCTGGATTTTTTTAAGTGTTGTTGGTGGAATATATTATTATTTGCCAAAATTTTGTAACCTCCCTCTATTCTCAAAAAAAATGGCTATAATCCATGTGATCTTGTTTGTAATTACAGGTTTACTTATTGTTGGAAGTTATTTTATGGGAAAATTTGGAGGGAGAGAATATTGGGAATTTCCTCCTGTTTTTTCCATTCTAATAATTATTTCATGGATAATTTTTGGCTTAAATTATTTTAAAACGATTTTAAATAAAATCGGACAATGGCCCGTATATATGTGGATGTGGTCAACTGGGGTTTGTTTTTTCCTTTTTACATTCTTAGAATCAAATTTATGGATTTTTCCCTATTTCAGAGACAATTTAATAAGGGATATTACTGTTCAGTGGAAAGCTTATGGAGCTTTAGTGGGTTCGTGGAATATGCTGGTTTATGGCACAGCTATTTTTGTGATGGAAAGAATAAAAGGAGATGAAAGTATTGCTAAATCAAAGCTTGCATTTCTAATGTATTTTTTAGGCTTTACAAACCTTTTATTCGGATGGGCACACCATATTTATATTGTTCCAACTGCGCCTTGGATAAGATATCTTTCTTATGCAATTAGCATGACAGAATTAATTATTCTTGCTAGAATAATTTGGACATGGAAAAAGTCTATCACAGATGCTAAAAAAGAATTTCATTTTATTCCCTTCCGTTTTTTAGTAGCTTCAGATTTTTGGATATTTTTTAATCTAACAATTGCACTTTTAATTTCAGTTCCAGCAATTAATATTTATACTCATGGAACGCATATTACTGTAGCTCATGCTATGGGAAGTTCAATAGGAATTAATACAATGATATTATTTTCTTCCGTATTATTTATTATAAATAATGTTATCAAGCAAGAATACACTCAAATTCAAAAATCTATTATTACAACGGGTTATTGGGTGGTAAACATTTCTCTTTTTATATTCCTGATTTCTTTAATTGTTTCTGGAATTATTAAAGGGATACTGGTGGCTGAAAACGAATTAACTTTTCAGTCTATTATGCAAAAAATTAATTCTTATTTAATTGTTTTTTCTTTTGCTGGGCTTGGAATATTTCTTGGAATATTAATGATTACCTACTATCCTATAACTTTCATTTTAAAGTATTGGAGAAAAAAATAAACAATGAGTTGAATCATATTTGAAAGATTAAATAATAAATAACATTGTACTAACTTAAAAACAGTTATGAAATTAGCATATATCAAACGTGCACAAACAAATGGCAAAAACAGCATGGACTATTTTTTTGTTGCCTAACAGCTAGGTATTTAACAACTGAACAAATAATTTATATATGAAAAACATACATCATCAAGTTGTGTCATTTCGTTGCATTATTTTATGCGCCATTTTACTTAATATTTTAGGCTCTTGTGGAGGCAATGAAACAATACAAGAACCTACTTCAACTGAAACTTCAATAACAGATAATAAAATTGAAAAAGAGGAAACATCTTCGTTTGCCAAAGGAGAAGAAATTTATTCGAAGAATTGTCAAGCATGTCACCAAGCAAATGGAGAAGGAATAGCAAAAGCTTTTCCACCTTTAGCAAAGTCCGATTATTTATTGGCTGACAAATTAAGAGCTATTAAGCAAGTAATCAATGGATCTACTGGAGAAATTATTGTTAATGGACAGACCTATAATAGCGCCATGCCTCCACAAGCACTTAACGATCAGGAAATTGCAGATGTTCTAAATTATGTTTTACATAGCTGGGGTAATAATGGCGAAACAATCACAGTTGAAGAAGTAAAAGCTAATAGATAATTTCTATACCAATGAATTCTATTAAAAATATTTCTTTTGATAATACAGAAAAAGCTTTTATTACCAAGAAAAATAATGAATTAAAACAATCTCTTTGGTTGTTTAAGATAATGAAAAATCCTTTTTTGGTAAAAATGTTATCTAAACTCACCATTTTTGCAATTAAAATTGGCTTACCTATTAGCGCTCCTATTAAAGCTACAATATTTAAACAGTTTTGTGCGGGAGAATCTATTAATGAAAGTGAAGAAATAATTAATAAACTTAAAAAATCAAATATAGGTTCTATTCTAGATTATTCTGTTGAAGGAAAAGAATGTGAAGAGGATTTTAATAAAACGAAAATAGAAATTTTAAAAATAATTGCCATCGCAAAAGACAATTCTGCTATTCCATATACAAGTTTAAAGTTAACAGGAATAGCAAGAATGGGTTTATTGGAAAAAATTAATTTTAAAAAACAACTAAATCAATCAGAAGAAAAAGAATTACAAAAATTAAACATCAGACTTTATGAAATAGCTAATAAAGCTTCAGAGTATCATGTGCCAATATATTTAGATGCAGAGGAAAGCTGGATTCAAGATGCAATTGATTTGATTGCAGAAAAAATGATGAGAGAATTTAATCAATCAAAAGCTATTATTCTTACTACACTTCAAATGTACCGATGGGATAGAATAAATTATCTGAACAACTTAATTAATGATGCTAGAACCAATAATTATAAAATTGGAATTAAATTAGTAAGAGGGGCATACATGGAAAGAGAAAATTTAAGAGCCCATGAAATGAACTACAAATCTCCGATTCAAATCAATAAAGAAAGAACAGATAAAGACTTTGATAAAGCTGTTAAAATTTGTTTAGAAAATATCGATATTATTACTTTATGTGTTGGCACCCACAATGAAGCTAGTACAATGTATCTTATTGAATTAATGAAAAAATTAAATATAACCAACGACCACCCTAATGTATATTTTTCACAATTGTATGGCATGAGTGATCATATTTCCTATAATCTTTCCGATGCAGGTTACAATGTTACTAAATACCTTCCTTATGGTCCAGTTAAATCCGTTATTCCATATTTAATAAGAAGGGCAGAAGAAAACACATCTATCTCGGGTCAAATGAGTAGAGAGCTACGATTATTGCTTGAAGAAAGAGAAAGAAGAAAAAATGCATTACTCTTGCCAACTGCACAACAGAACCTGTAATTTATGTTATTAAAGTATTTATTCCTAGTTGATTCACTTTCGACCCTATTTCATTTAATTTTTCTTGTGATATTTTTTCTAGCTCTTTTGTAGGAGTAGCTCTGTCAATAGAATAAATCATAACCAATTTTGGTTTTATTTCAGCTATTAATTTCAACCATGCATTTACATTTTCATCCGTAGTGTTGTCAAAATAACCATCCTCCAATTGCCCTTTTAAAAACATTGATTGTATGATTAAATCACCATTAAAGTATTTTAAATGGTCCACCACCCAATTAATTGTTCGTCTAGATTTTGGTTTATTTATAATTTTAAAATCCAATTCGGTTCCTGCATCTAATTTTAGAATCCTTTGATCAACTTTTTTTAATGCAGTTACAATATTTTTATTGTTCAGCATAGAAGCATTACTTAAAACAGAAATTTTTGTTTTAGGAAAATAATTATCTCTTAAAAGAATTACTTTATCTATTATTTCTGAAAAATCGGGATGCATCGTTGGTTCGCCATTGCCTGCAAAGGTTATAGCATCTAATCGAAAATTGGTATTCTTAAGTTCTTGCAACTTAGATTCTAAATTTGCTATTACTTCTTCCTTTGAATTAAATTTTTTTACTTTCTTGTCTAATCCTGTCCATCCACATTCACAATAGATGCAATCAAAATTGCAAATTTTTGATTTTGTTGATAGTAAATTTATTCCAAGAGAGTTACCTAGTCTTCTACTTATTATTGGACCGAAAATAATTTCATTAAAAAGAAAGGTTTCATTAGTTCCCAACACAAATAGTTTTAGCAAACACAAAAGTATGCGTTATACTAAAATTTTTAGCTGACCCTTGTCACAAATTAGCATGATTCAAATCATACTAAAATATGACAAAAGAGGAATGTTAAAAACAAAGATGAAAAGTTGAAAAGTAGAATTAAAAAATTCATTTTTCTGAACTTTCTTTGCAATGAAATTTTTCTTTTTTATAAACGTATTAATAATTATCATAATGACTACCCTAAATATGGCTAAAATCAAACAAAAGAACGATACAGCAGTTTATTCGTATCAAGAAGTTTTAAAAAATTCGGTAAAATATTTCAATGGTGATGAGCTTGCAGCATCAACTTGGATGAATAAATATGCAATGAAAAATCTGAAAGGAGAATTTGTTGAATCATCACCAGATGATATGCATAAGCGAATGGCAAAAGAATTTGCAAGAAAAGAAAGTTCAAGTAAATCAAAATCTGAATTAAATGGAAGTTTTAAATACTTATCAGAATATGGTCAAAATAGATTATTATTAAGTGAAGAAATAATCTATAACTATTTCAAAGATTTTAAATATATAATTCCACAAGGTAGCGTCATGTCTTCTTTAGGTAATCCCTATGTTATTGCATCGCTTTCAAATTGTATTGTATTGCCTGAAATTTATGATTCTTATGGAGGTATTTTTCATACCGATCAGCAAATGGCTCAATTATTTAAAAGAAGATGCGGAGTGGGAATAGATATTTCTACATTACGTCCTTCAGGCTCTAATGTTAGTAATTCTGCAGGCTCTACAACTGGTGCTATTTCTTTTATGGAACGTTATTCTGGTACAACACGAGAAGTTGCTCAGAATGGAAGAAGAGGAGCATTAATGATTACAATTGATATAGCTCATCCAGATGTTCAAGAATTTATAGAAATAAAACAAGACTTATCTAAAGTTACAGGTGCAAATATTTCTGTGCGTCTATCAGACGAGTTTATGAATGCTGTGGCAAAAGATCAAAAATATACATTAAGGTTCCCGATTGATGCGCCAAACCCAAATTATACAAAAGAAGTAGATGCTCGTAAGTTATGGAATCTAATAATTAAGTGTGCTCACAATACAGCAGAACCAGGATTGATTTTTTGGGATAGACAACACCATTATTCAACTTCATCTGTTTATCCTGGTTTTAAAAATGTTTCCACAAACCCTTGTTCCGAAATTGCAATGCAGGGCGGTGATAGCTGTAGGTTAATTGCTTTAAACCTATATAATTTTGTAGATAAACCATTTACTAAAGAAGCTTCATTTGAGTATAAAAAGTTTTATGAAACAACTTACGAAGCTCAAAGATTAATGGATGATTTAGTTGATCTTGAAATTGAACATATAGAAAAAATTCTTGCAAAAGTTAATGCAGATCCAGAGCCAGATTATATTAAACAAGTTGAAATTGATACTTGGAAGCTATTGTTAAAGGCAGGTAAAAATGGAAGAAGAACAGGACTTGGTTTCACTGCTTTGGCAGATGCAATTGCAGCACTGAATTTTTCATTTGATTCAGAAGAAGCATTAGTAGAGATTGAAAAAGTTATGAAAACAAAATGTGAAGCAGAATTTGATAGTTCAATTGATATGTCAATTGAAAGAGGAAAATTTACTGATTTTAATCCTGAGATTGAAAAAACTTCTGAATTTGTTCAAATGATGGAGATTGAATTGCCTCATGTATATAAAAGAATGATGAAACATGGCAGAAGAAATATTTCATTAAGTACCGTGGCTCCAACAGGAACATTAAGCATGTTAGCACAATCTTCTTCTGGAATTGAACCCGTATTTATGTTGTCATACAAAAGAAGAAGAAAGGTTAATGCAATGGACAAAAATTCGGTTGTTGATTATGTTGACCCAATGGGAGATTCTTGGCAAGAATTTGTTGTGTATCACCATAAATTAAAAGAATGGATGAAAATAACAGGGCAATCAGATATTACATTGAGTCCTTACAATAAATCAACAGCTACCGAAATTGATTGGAAAAAACGAATTCAAATGCAAAGTATTGTTCAAAAATATACAACACATAGCATTAGCTCAACAATTAATTTACCTCAAGATGTTACCGAAGAAACTGTAGGGAAAATATATTTAGAAGCTTGGATGCAAGGATTAAAAGGAATAACTGTTTATCGTGATGGTTCAAGAAGTGGAGTGCTTGTTTCAAAAGATGCTAAAAAAGAAAAACAAAAAAATAATGATATTGTTGAAACAACAGCACCCACAAGACCTAAAAAATTAGAAGCAGAAATTGTTAGATTTATGAATCATGATGAACCATGGATTGCTTTTGTGGGTTTAATTAATAATAAACCGTACGAAATTTTTACAGGAAAAAGTGAAGACTCATTTGCATTTCCAGCATGGGTAAATCGAGGTTGGATTATTAAAAATGAAGCGGATGATGCGAAGCGCTACGATTTTCAGTATGTGGACAAAGAAGGATATAAAGTAACAATTGAAGGGTTGTCAAGATCTTTTAATAAAGAATTTTGGAATTACGGTAAATTAATTTCTGGTGTTTTGCGTCATGGAATGCCTTTGCCAAATGTCGTTGATTTAGTGGGTAATTTAAATTTGTATAGCGACAATATTAATACATGGAAGAACGGTATCGAAAGAGCATTGAAAAAATTTATTCCCGATGGAACTCATGCAAAGGATAAAGAATGTAACAGTTGTGGAGATGTTGATGGGCTAATATATGAAGAAGGTTGTTTGAAATGTAAAAGCTGTGGACATTCTAAATGTGGCTAATTATATATTTTTGATTAGCATTTAATTTTTTTCTAATTCTTTTTCAATAATTGATTGAACCTTTTGTTTTAAAAAAATAACATCATCAAGAGTCATTCCGGTGGTTAAAATTGGAGGATGAACGCATGCTCTGGCTATTCCAGGACGTGCGCTCGCCTTTAAAAAACTTCCATTTTGTAAAAGTTTCCAATTATTTTTGTAGGTAATAGGGATTATTGGGAGTTGCTTTTCAATAGCTAATTTGAATACTCCATTTTTAAAAGGTAGAAGTTTAGGAGCATTTTTTGAAATACTACCTTCTGGAAATAAAAAAATGGAAACCCCTTCATCTAAATATTTACTCGATTCAACAAAAGCGTTATATGATTCCATTTTGCTTGTTCTATCTATTGAAATATTTAATTTTCTAATAAGAATGCTGAAAAAAGGAATTCTTTCCAGTTGTTTTTTTGCAATGGATACAAAATAATTTGGTATGATTATATAGCTGTACATAATATCTAGAAAAGAAGTATGATTAGAACAATAAATAGCTGGGCTTGGAAGCGCTTCTTTTTTAGTGTACCATTTTATAGATTTTATTATTCCAGGGAATAAAAACAGCCAGTTTGCCCATATTTTTACCAAGAAAAATGCCTTCGGATACTGTTTTTTTTTTGATAACAAAATAAGGAATAGAGGATACAATAGAAAAAAACTTAATGAAAAATTTATAGCAAAAAACATTTTCCAAGCTATCGAAAGCCCAGTTTGAAAGATTTTTAAAAAAATCATTCTGCAAATTTAAAAATCAGTCTTCTCAAAGAATATGATTTTTGAGATATTGTTTTTATTTATATCGCCATTGTTTATTGCGAACTATGATTCGTGTCATAGATTAAGCCTGCATTCGCACTAACTTTGTATTCTGTTTTAAAGGAATAGAATATTTCTTTTCATTTTTTTTAAAAAAATAAATAATGAATACGTCACAGCCTCATACTTTCCATATCCCTGTAATGGGTTTGGGATATACAATTGATACACCAGTTAAAGTAGCACGATATGGAATTTCATCTGTAGTTTCAATTATACAAGATCATTTAGTTGAACAAATGAGAGAATATTATTGTAAACAAACAGGAGATAACTATGTGCCTATACCTGTAGATGATATTGACCACAGAGAAAAAAGAATAACTGCATATTTAAATCTTTTACAAAAAATAGTAGAAACCCAAGTTTCAATACTTAAAAAGGAACCATTTGAAAAAGAAAATGATATTGTAAAATATTTTGAATTATTACCAGAGTATTCTCAATTAAAACAATATTATAATGAAATGTTGTTACTCCCTCACAGCGAAAAAGAAATTTGTCAGCAACAATTAAGAGAAAAAATTATTTCCGGAAGTATTGATGTGAATATTATGACAAAAATTGACAACCCCGCTTATGATAAAAATGGCAACTTGTTACCGATTGAGTATTCAAGCGCTCAATCTGCATTTAAAGGATTTGCTAATAGTAATTTAAATTCTTCCATTGTGCTTTCTGCTGGGCTAAATCCTAGGTTATATGCATTAATAGAGAAATATCCTGATTTTTTTCCCGATGAAAAAGGTGTTATTAAGAAAAAAATTATTCTTAAAGTAAGCGATTATAGGTCTGCTATTATACAAGGAAAATTTTTAGCTAAAAAAGGTATCTGGATTTCGGAATTTAGAATTGAATCTGGACTTAATTGTGGGGGACATGCTTTTCCAACTGAGGGATATTTACTGGGGCCCATATTGGAGGAGTTTAAAAGTAAAAAAGAAGAACTTTCAGTTGAATTAATTGAAATGTGCAATCAAGCACTAAAAAATAAAAATAAAAACCCTATTCCATCATATTCTAAAATAAGGCTTACAGTTCAAGGAGGCATTGGCACGTCAGACGAAGATAAATTTCTTATGGAATATTATAATTTAGATGGTACTGGCTGGGGAAGCCCATTTTTATTGGTGCCAGAAGCAACTAATGTAGATGATTTTTCTTTGAAATTACTTGCAACTGCTAAACAAGAAGATTATTATTTAAGCCATGCATCGCCTCTTGGAATTCCTTTTAATAATTTCAAAAGAAGTACCGCTGAAGAGCAACGAAAGATAAGAATAGATAAAAATAGACCGGGTAGCCCTTGTTACAAAAAATATCTTGCTTTTAATACCGAATACACAGAAAAACCTATTTGTGTTTCCTCAAGAGAATATCAGAATCTTAAATTGAAAGAATTGAATCACTTGAATTTGTCAGATATTGAATTAGAAGAAAAAACAAAGGAGATTGTTGAAAAAGATTGTTTATGTGAAGGATTATCTGCTAGTGTATTGTTGAAAAACAATATTCCCGTTCATCACAAATTAGAAGCAGTAGCAATCTGCCCAGGTCCAAATTTAGCATATTTTTCAGGTGTTTTTACATTAAAAGAAATGGTAAATCATATATATGGAAGACAAAACATACTTAATTCAAGTTATAGGCCTCACATGTTTGTAAATGAATTAAAAATGTACATTGATTATCTAAAAGAAGAAATTAAAAAAAGTAAAAATTACATTTCGGAGAAACAAGAAAAATATTTCTCAAATTTTAAACATAATATTTTACAAGGGATTGAATATTATAAAAAAACAATGTACAACTTAAGCTTTGACACAAAAAATGCATTTGATGCAATGATAGAAGAAATTATATCTTTAGAGCACAAGATCAAAGCATTTGAAACAAATTAAAACTACAAATAGTTTTACAGATTGATACGATAATTTTCTCCAGTTCTCATTGTGTTATTCTCAGCGATAACATCATTTATTTATTCGAAGTTACAAGCGAATGATATGAGTTAAAATAATACCAATATATTTGTATCGTATTAAAACCATTATTAATGTTTGCAGATTTCGATTATTATAACTGGGTGATTTTACCTCTTATTATTTTTTTTTCTAGAGTTTGTGATGTTAGCTTAGGTACTTTACGCCATGTTTTTATATCAAAAGGTTTCAGAAAAATTGTTCCTTTACTTGGTTTTTTTGAAGTGTTAATTTGGATTGTGGTGGTTGCGCAAGTAATGAAAAACCTGAACAATGTTGCTTGTTATTTAGCTTGGGCGGGTGGTTTTGCTACTGGAACCTATGTTGGGCTGTTAATTGAAGAACGTTTAGCACTAGGCTTACAAGTAATACGTATTATAACCAATCAAAATTTTGATAATCTTTTGATTTCCTTAAAAAAAGAAAATCATGGTATTACCATTGTGGATGCAAAAGGGGCGATGGGTTCTGTAAAAATGATTTTCACAATTGTTAAGCGTAAAAATGTACGCGATATCGTAAAAATAATTCAAGAACATAATCCTGGTGCTTTTTACTCTATTGAAGATATTAAAAATGCCAATCAAGGTGTTTTTAATGAAAATCCGAGAAAAGGCTTTTCTGCTATCCGAAAAATAGCTTCTGTTCGTAAAGGAAAGTAAATTTCAGTTTTTTATTGCCTGTAAAACCGTTGATTTTACTCGTTTCTTAAAAATATTTTTAGTTTAATTAAACTTTCACTAAATTAGTTCGTCATACCTGCACAAACATTTAAAAAAATAAACTTATGAAAACTAAAAAAATAATCAATTACCTTTTTGTTGTAGCAGCAATTGGTATTACTATTTCGTCTTGTCGTAAAAAAGAAGAAAAAGACAATGACACCAGCGCATCAAGTGATAATGCTTTGGCTGAGATTACTTATAATGATGTAAATAATATTGCTGATGAGGCTTCTACTGGAAGTTTATCATCTTATTTATCTACAAATGATGATGCCGATAAATCAGTTTTAAGCACGTGTGCTACTATTACACATGATACTGTTTCTGTACCACATCTTTTAACAATTGATTTTGGTCCAACAAACTGCTTATGTTCTGATGGTAGAAACCGTAGAGGTGCAATCAATGTTTCTTATACTGGTCGTTACCGCGATTCGGCATCAACACATACCATTTCATTTACAAACTATTTTGTAAACGACAATCAAATTTTAGGTACTAAAACAGTAACAAACAACGGGCATAATGCTGCTGGACACTTAGTTTATTCTGTTCAAGTAAACGGTCAAATTGTAAAAGCTGGAGGCGGAGGAACAATTACTTGGACTTCATCTCGCCAACGCGAATGGATTGCTGGTGAAGGAACACCAACTTGGTTAGATGATTCTTATTTAATTACAGGAAGCGCAAGCGGAACAAGTGCTACTGGAAATTCTTTCACAGCATCAATTACTTCTGCTTTGAGAAAAAATATTGGTTGCCGTTATTTAGTGAGTGGAACATTGGCTTTAACGCCATCTGGCAAAGCAACTCGTTATATTGATTTTGGTAGCGGTGCTTGCGATAATCAAGCTACTGTAACTATCAACGGGAATGTATATAATATTACTTTATATTAATTAAGTCTTTAAAAAGCAATATATAACAATCTCGAAAGAAAATCTTTCGAGATTGTTTTTTTAACCCAAATTATTCATTTAAAAATTTAGAATTAGTACGCCCATTTCAAATAAACTGCTCCCCAAGAAAACCCAGCTCCAAAAGTTGTAAGAATTAAATTGTCTCCTTTTTTTAATTGATTTTCCCATTCATGTAAACACAAAGGAATAGTTGCTGAAGTAGTATTTCCATATTTATTAATATTCAACATTACTTTATCCATACTTATTCCCATTCTGTTTGCAGTAGCTTCTATAATTCTTTTATTAGCTTGATGCGGTGTTAAAAAAGCAATATCATCCGACATCAAATTATTTTTATTCATTATTTCTTCTGCTGCATCTGCCATTTTAGTTACTGCAACCTTGAAAACAGATTGCCCCTCCATAAAAATAAAATGCTCTCGTTTTTTTACTGTTTCTTCCGAAGCAGGGTTGATACTTCCACCAGCAGGTTGATATAGGTATTTTCTACCGCTTCCATCAGCATACATACACGAATCTTTTACCCCTAAATCATCAGTTGTTGGCTCAAGAAGAACAACTCCTGCCGCATCTCCAAATAAAATCGAAGTTTTTCGACAAGTATAATCAACCACACTACTCATTTTATCAGAGCCTATTATTAAAATTTTTTTGTAAGTACCTGCTTCAATAAATTTTGACCCCGTAATCAATGCTGATAAGAAACTAGAACAAGCAGCTTGTACATCAAACCCCCAAGCATTTGAAGCTCCGATAGCATCAGCTATAATAGTTGCGGTAGCCGGGAAAATATAATCTGGAGTAGCTGTAGCAACTATTATTAAATCTATTTTTTTTGGAGGAATATTTTTTTTAGCAAGTAACTTTTTTGCTGCTTCGGCTCCCATAAATGCACTTGCTTTTGTTGGGTCTTTTAAAATTCTTCTTTCACTTATACCACTGCGAGAAACAATCCATTCATCATTGGTATCTACCATTTTTTCTAATTCCGCATTGGTAAGTATATAATCTGGCAAAAAAGATGATACGCCAGTAATTGCTGCTGATATTTTCATTTAACAAAGGTAAGAAGTCGAAAATGTATAGAAGTACCTAAATTAAATTAATATATGATAATTATAAATATTTATAATATTCATATATCAGTAATATCAATATTATTACTAATTTTATATTACGATGGCTAACGTTAAAAATGAACAATTATTTAGACTGATTAAAACACTTTCAAAAGGAGAAAAACGTTTCTTCAAAATTTATGCAACAAGAAATGGAGGGAAAGAAAACAGAAAATTTATTTCGCTTTTTGATGCTGTGGAAAAACAATCAGACTATAATGAAGATAAAATTCTAAAAAAAGAGCCGAACATAAATCCAAAGCAGTTATCCAATTTAAAAGCTCATTTATACTTTCAAATTTTAAAAAGCTTAAAACTTCAAAACAGTTATCATGTGGAGTCAATAAAAATTATAGAATTTATTGATTATGCTACTGTGTTATATAGTAAATGTTTGTACAAAGATTGTATTGTAGTATTAGACAAAGCCAAACTACTTGCTCAAAAAAATGATTCCTCTGTTTTGTTATTAGAAATATTGGAATTGGAAAAGTTAGTGTTACCCAAAACGCTTACATCAGGAAACACGCAACGTGTTGATATTTTAATAAAAAGCACAAACAAAGTTACCGAAAGCATCAAGAATATAAATACATTTTCGAATTTATCACTTAAGCTAAATTCTTTTTACACACAAATTGGGTTTATCAGAAATAAAAAAGATTTAGATAAAGTAACACGCTTTTTTAATTCCAGCTTGCCAAAATACGTTGAGAAGAAATTATCGTTTCAAGAAAAATTATATCTCTACAATTCTTATGTAGGTTTTTATTTATTTACTCAAAATTTTAACAAAAGCTACGAGTATGCAAAAAAATGGGTACAACTATTTGAGTCTTCACCAGAAATGAAAACATTAAAATTAGAGATGTATATAAAAGCCCTCAACAGCTTGCTTGTTGCTCAAAATAAACTTTACAAATACCATGAGTTTATAGAAACTCAAAAAAAATTGAGTGCAATAAAACGCAATAAAGATTTGGTTTTAACAGAAAATATAAACTTGAATTTATTTAAAGCCATTTATATTCACGAAATCAACCGACATTTTATGTTAGGCGAGTTTAAGTCGGGAACAAAAATAGTTGTAGCTCTTGAAAATGAGTTAAACAAATTTGTTTTAAAATTGGATATACATTCTATTCTTTTGTTTTATTATAAAATAGCTTGTTTATACATCGGCAGCGGAAATTATAAAATAGCACTTAAATGGCTAAGCCGTATTTATAATGAAAAAGAAATTAATATTCGAGAAGATATCTATTCTTTCACTAGAATATTGCTCTTAGTTTGCTATTCTGAATTAGGAAATACTGATTTACTTGAATTTAACATTCGCTCCACCTATCGTTATTTTAAGAAAAAGAAAGAATTAGGAAATTATCAAAAATATATTTTAGATTTTATTCGCAATTTATTTGTTAGTAATGCAAATCAAAATTTAAAAAAAGAATATCAAAATTTAAAAAATAAATTAATTAGTTTGGAAAATAAAAAATTTGAAAAGCGAGCTTTTATGTATTTCGACATTATCTCTTGGTTAGAAAGTAAAATAGAAAGTAAAAGTGTTCAAGATATCATAAAAGAAAAAGTAAAAACAAAATTAAAGGCACACAATAATTCATAATTTCGTTTTCGCTTATAAAACTATATAGTCCAGGTGTTTTTCCCTTTTAACAAGGCATCTAAATCCCCTTTCCCTTTTTGTTTGATTGCATCTTCAATTTGAGCATTCATGGCATCTTCATAGCAATATCTATCTTCTTTATAAAATACACCAAATGGTCTTGGAAGAGCATTTTCAACAACAGGATTATCAAAAAAGCGAACCAAAATACTTGCTTTTACAGCATCGGTTTCATCGTGTATCCATAAATCATTCGAAGAAACATCGGCAACATTTACAATTGTTGGCTTAAATCCATCTAACTTAATTCCTTTGTCAGCTTGATCACCAAAAATCAATGGTTTTCCATTTTCAACAAAAAGTGTATTTAATTTTTTTGTTCCTTTTTCGGTAAATACTTCAAATGCTCCATCATTAAATACATTACAGTTTTGGTATATTTCAACAAGCGAAGTTCCTTTATGCGCATTTGCACGTTTTAACATTTCACGCATGTGTACTGGGTCTCTATCCATAGTACGAGCGATAAATGTCCCTTCTGCGCCTAAGCTCAATGCTAAAGGATTAAAAGGATGATCGATAGAACCCATTGGAGTTGATTTAGCGACTTTCCCAACGGGTGAAGTTGGTGAATATTGTCCTTTTGTTAAGCCATAAATTTCGTTATTGAATAGCAAAATATTTACATCAAAATTTCTTCTAAGTAAATGAATAAAATGGTTTCCACCGATTGATAAAGCATCGCCATCGCCAGTAACAATCCAAACACTTAATTCGGGGCGAGTAGCTTTTAAACCACTGGCAACCGCAGTTGCACGCCCGTGAATGCTGTGCATGCCAAATGTTTCCATATAATAAGGAAAACGAGAAGAACATCCTATACCAGAAATAAAAACAATTTCTTCGCGAGGGATTCCAAGTTCTGGCATCACTGTTTGAACTTGTTTTAATATAGAATAATCACCACAACCCGGGCACCAACGAACTTCTTGATCGGTTACAAAATTTTTTGTAGTTAATTTTATTTCGGCAGTTTCCATTCTTATTTTAATAGTTCTTTTATTTTTTCTTTTATTTCGATTGAGGTAAATGGTAATCCTTTTATTTTATTCAAACCTTGCGCATCAATCAAATATTTATCACGTACGATTTTAATTAATTGTCCATTATTCATTTCAGGAATCAATACTTTTTCGTAATTATTTAAAACCTCTCCTAAATTTTTAGGTAATGGATTTAAATATTTAACATGTGCATGTGCAACATCGAAGCCTTCTTCTAACGATTCTTTTACTGCTGATTTTATTGCACCGTAAGTTGAACCCCAACCAAGTATCAGCAACTTTCCTTTTTCTTTACCATTATCTACAGATTGCAAAGGAATATAATTGGCAATGCCATCTACTTTTGCTTGTCTAATTTGTACCATCAATTCGTGATTGTCTGAGTCATAAGAAATGTTTCCTGTTTCATTTTCTTTTTCAATACCACCTATTCTATGCTCTAATCCTTTTGTTCCAGGAATTGCCCACTCACGAGCAAGTTTTTCATTTCGTTTGTATGGTAAAAATTTTTCGCCTTCTTTTAAATTATTTTTAGCAAATGCTATTTTAAAATCAGGTAAATCTTTTGATGTTGGAAACTTCCAGGGTTCTGCTCCATTTGCAATATAACCATCACTTAAATAAAAAATGGGTGTCATAAATTCTATTGCAAGTCGGCAAGCTTCCATTGCCATATCAAAACAATCGGTTGGTGTACTTGCTGCAATTACAGGAACAGGAGCTTCTCCATTTCTTCCATAAATTGCTTGCATTAAATCAGCTTGTTCCGTTTTTGTTGGCAAGCCAGTACTTGGTCCTCCTCGTTGGATGTTTACAATTACTAATGGTAACTCCTGCATCAATGCTAAACCAATTGCTTCACCTTTCAGAGCAATTCCAGGTCCTGATGAGGCAGTAACAGCCAAAGAACCTCCAAAGGAAGCGCCAATAGCAGAAGTTATAGCAGCAATTTCATCTTCAGCTTGAAACGTTTTTACACCAAAATTTTTATGTTTTGATAATTCATGTAAAATATCCGATGCTGGTGTAATTGGATAGGTACTGTAAAATAATTGTAACCCAGATTTTTCGGCTGCAGCTATCAAGCCTAAAGCTGTCGCTTGATTTCCTATAATACTCCTGTATGTTCCTTTTGCAACAGGTGCAGGCTTTACTTCATATCTATTCATTGGAGCTTCAACTGTATCTCCATAGTTAAATCCTGCTTTTAACACTTTAATATTTGCATCAATTAAATCTGGTCGATTTTTGAATTTTAGTTTTATAAAATCGATAGAATTATCCAATGAACGATTGTACATCCAATAGATATAACCCAACACAAACATATTTTTACAACGGTCCATTTCTTTGGTACCCATTCCAGAATCTGCTAAAGCAGTACGAGTAATTTTAGTTACATCAATTAAATGAACTTTGTATTTATCAAGAGAACTATCTGTTAGTGGATTTACACCTTCAGGATATTTTGCAAGTTTTAAATTTTTTGCATCAAAGCCATCACTGTTTGCAATGATGATTCCGCCTTGTTTTAATTGTTTAAGATTTGCTTTTAATGCTGCAGCATTCATCACCACCAATACATCGGATGCATCACCAGCAGTATAAATCTCTATACTGCCAAAATGCAATTGAAAGCCCGATACTCCTGCAATGGTCCCTTGTGGAGCACGAATCTCTGCAGGAAAATTTGGGAAAGTACTAATGTCATTCCCAAACAAAGCCGCTGTACTTGTAAATTGAGAGCCTGTTAATTGAATACCATCGCCTGAATCTCCTGCAAATAATATTACTACATTTTTTTTAATTTCTGTTTGTGAGCCCATTCGATTTCTAAAATCTAATTTAGATTTTTTATTTTTCAATTATTAAATTAATAAATCCTTACAAAGTTATGTTTAAACAAAAAAGGTTTTTCCTTTTTCGGGAAAAACCTTTACAATATTTTTGTTAATATATATTAAAAGCAAATCCCGCAAGCATTAAACTTACAACACATTGCCATCATTTTTGTTCTATTTATTGCGGTTTTAAACATCTTTTTAAATTTTCGATAACAAAGGTAGATAAAAATTTGATTTCTGTCGATAAATTGGTTTATTTTGTTCCTATGAAGAAATATCTATTTTTTATCCTTTTTACTGTTGCAACTCGTTTTTCAACAACTGCTGGTGGTTTTCAAATTAATTTACAAGGGCAAAAGCAAACAGGAATGGGGCATACAGGAACAGGTCTCTGCCTAGACAATGCAAGTATTTTATTTAACCCTGGAGCAATGTCATTTTTAGATTCTTTGCGCGGAATTACTATTGGTGGAAGCTTTATATTTCCTCGTACAACATATTTGGAACTTTATCCTGGAACCTATACTGCTAACATAGAAAAACATACGGGAACACCCATTACTTTGTACGCAGTTTATAAATTTAAAAAAACAGATAAGTGGAATATTGGGCTGGGAATTTATAATCCTTTTGGCAGCAAAGTTCAATGGGCGGATGACTGGAAGGGGCAATTCTTAATTCGTGAAATTGATTTAAAAACGTTTTTTATTCAACCAACTTTTTCTTATAAGGTGAATGATAAATTGGGGTTAGGACTTGGCTTTGTATATGCTACAGGCACATTTGCGTTAAGAAAAGGTGTTCCAATACAAGATACACTTGGTAATTATGGCGAAGGAACACTAAAAGGAAAAGCGAAGGGGTGGGGTTTTAACATGGGTATTTATTATCAAGCAACAGAAAAATTTTCAATTGGGTTAAATTATCGTTCGGAAGTAAAGGTAAATGTAGAAGATGGCAATGCTGATTTTACAGTACCTAATTCAGTGTCAGAATATTTTCCTAGCACAACATTTAGTACTGGTATTCGATTGCCACAAATGGCAACTTTAGGCTTGGGATATAAATTAAATTCAAAACTTACTTTGGCATTAGACGTAAACTATGTTGGATGGAAATCATACGACTCTTTAATTATTGATTTTTCAGAGAATACAGATAAGTTAAAAGACATTCATTCAGCAAGAGAGTATCAAAATTCGTATATTTTTAGATTGGGAGCTCAATATAAAGTGAATGATAAATGGACAACAAGAGTTGGCGCATATTACGATATGAGCCCTGTAAAAGCAGGGTATTTAACTCCTGAAACTCCTGATGCAGATAAAATTGGAATTACAGCAGGTGCTACATTTAAAGTAGCTAAAAAGATTTTTGTGGATTTTTCTCTTCTTTATATTGAAGGAATGAAAAGAACCGACACAAACATAGAGACTGGATTTGGCGGTACGTACAAGGCAAAAGCCGTTATACCTGGATTTGCATTAAACTACGTTTTCTAATACATATCTTGTGTTTCAATCAAATCCAAAACATCGTCTATATTATTTTTTTTCATTTTTTTAGGAGCAACGGGTATGTTTCCATTTCCAATATTCACTCCATTATCGCCAGAATCATTGGAATTATTAATATCTAAACCATTGTACAATTGAGAATTGTTATAGATTGATTTTGTTTTCCCAAATCTAAAAACAAGACCAACATTCACAAAAAGACTACTCCCTATTTTTTCTTTGTAAAAATTATCATAAGTATTAAAACTGTTTGATTTATTTTTTGGATAAAAAGTTATTGAATTTTGTGTAGTAAAGCCGGAAGCTAAATAAAAATTAAAATGTTTGCTCGGTAAAATATCAACTCTTGCTCCAGCAATAAATTCATACCTGCCGAAATATAAAATTTTGTTATCGTTTATATTGCCCAACTGAATGGAATCAGTATTGGCAAAAGTATATAAGCCACCTTGTGGTTTTGTAAATAGACTTGTTCTGATGTGTTTTCCTATTGGAACATTGAACGTAATGCTTCTTGGGAATTGTATGTTAAAATTTATTTTATCCAGTTTCCCAACTCTAATTCCTATATAAGGTAAATGAAATTGGTTGCCCCACAAATAGGACCTTGTAAATCCAACTCTAAAACTAAAATAATCGTTTACTGAACAATTGTATAAAACAGTTGCTGCAATTCGTGTAACCCTTGTATTTCTGTATCCTCTGTCTTGAGTACTAAAAGGCGATAGCTCAACAAAAAATAAACTTTTTTTACCATTGTTATACAAACCTCTAAAACCAATTGAAGTTTTTGTTAAACGATGTTTTTGAATTCCAGCGAATTGTAAATTAATACTCGAATAATTTCCTGTAAGTAAAAAATGAATATTTGAAATTGTTGTACTGTCTTTGTTATAAAAATCTTTTGTTACTATTGGAATATTAAATCCGATTGACAGTTGAGAAACATTGTATGATTTCAATTTTTTTGAAACCAAATTTGTTGTATCCAAATCTCTTTTAAAAGGCGAATAAAAATCCGAATAATATGTATGATTATAATAATGTTTTACCGGACGAATTATTTTAACACTATCATTCTTAAATGCTAAAAGCTTTGTATTAATAAACACAAAGCCAACAAGCAAACACATTGCTGTATTATATATTCTTGTTTTGTACATTAATTATCTCTGATAGATTTAATAATTTCTTTTTTAAAATCTTCTTCTGCTCTTCTAACTGCAGCAACTTTTTTTATTGGAAGTATCTTTTTGAATTTTTCGTAGTATTCTTTATAAATTTCATATTCTTTTTCTCTTAATTGTAATTCGGCATTTAAATAAGCTTCGGCATCTTTATCATTATCAAAATTGTAATTTGTTTTTTGATTGTATTTCATCCTGAAAGCTTTTCTTGACGCTTCTAACTTATCATTCATTTCATTATAAAGAGGCCAAAATGCTTGCGATTCTTGAGCAGTAAAATTTACTTTTTTAGCAATAAATTCAGCTCTTAATGCATCTAGTTTTTCTCTTTTTGAACCGTTGGGCTGTGCGAAAAAAGAAGTGCAACTTAACAGAATTAAAATAATAATATGTATAATTTTTTTATTCATTTTATTTTTTTACAGAATCATTTTTTGTTTCCACATCTGATTCCGACAATTGTTTATCTAATACATCTATATCAACCATTTCATAGAGATTATCCTCATCGAAATCTCTTGCTGTTTGTTCGTTTAAAATTTCATTTTTTTCTAGGCAAGCAAGTGTTTTGCAATCCCCATTTTTGGTGATGGTTTCTGGTTTATTAAAATACCATATCATACTAACTGAAATAGCAATGATCAAACTGTAAGCAAAAGCTACTCTTGGTTTAAAAATAGTTGCGAAAATAGATTCGAAAACAGAAACTTTAGCACGATTAGTTGAATGTATTTTTTCTTTAATCGTATCAGCGAGTGAATCAAAATACTCCGGATGAACAACAAAATTGTTCTCTTTTTCAATAGCAGATAATGTATTAAAGCCTTTTGTTTCTTCTACTATTTCTTGTTTCAAAATTACGTTTTGTGCAACACCTTCAAAATATTCTCCAGAAATCGGCTTTAAGTTTGGTTTTGCAATTTTACTCAACAATTCAAATTCACTCAATTCTGATTCAAGCTCAAGTTTATTGGTAGTAGCTTCAAAATAATTTTTAGGAGTAGTAAATAAATTTGTCTTTCCAATTTTTGATAAAACAGAAAAGTGTTGTAACTCACTTTCAATTTCAACTTTATGAATAATTCTATCAGCCAACGAATCAAAATAACCATCAGGCAGCGCAAATGAATTTTTCTTGTTTGGTAAAAACAAGAAATTTTCATCTTCGAATGGGTTATTATAATTGTTTGACATGTTAGTGGTTTAATAAGTATTCTTCAATTTTTTTTGCTGCATGATGATAAGATGCTTTTAATGCTCCGGCTGAGGTTTCAAGTATTTCAGACATTGTATCATAAGGTGTTTCATCGTAATAACGCATATTAAAAACTATTCTTTGTTTTTCGGGCAATGTTAAAATTGCCTTTTGTAATTTTAATTGTATTTCATCTCCTTTAAAAAAATCATCACTTTCTAATGTTTTGCTCAACTGATATTCCATCGGGTGAATGGATGTTAAATTTTTTCTTTGTTTCTGTCGTAAAAATGAGATTGATTCATTTGTTGCAATACGATATAACCAAGTATATAATTTTGCTTCTTCTTTAAAATTTAACAATCCTTTCCAAGCTTTAATGAACGTGTTTTGTAAAACATCATCTGTATCATCATGGTCAATCACTATTTTTCTGATATGCCAATATAAACGCTGTTGATATGTTTTAATCATGTGATGCAGCGAAACATTACGAGTTTCCTCGTTTCTAAACATTTCTAACAATTCCTCATCCGTGTATTGCTGCATTACTTTTTGCGTTTTTGACGTTTTAAAAAGCTAAAGGTTTAATGGGGTAGTATAATATTTTTAAAATCTTCAATTACTGATAAAATATCTTCCTCAGTAGTGTATTTACCTAAACTAAAACGGATAGAGGAATAAGCTTCTTCCTCAGTCAATCCCATTGCTTTTAACACATGCGAAGGTTCGGCAATTGCAGATGTACATGCCGATCCCATTGCAACAGCAATCGTTGGTATTTTATTGAAAATGGATTCTGATCGAAAACCCTGAAAGCAGATATTTGTAGTATTAAACAACCGATTTCTTGTGCTACCATTCGTAAAAACATGAGGCAAATCACACAAGCCATGCTCTAATATTGTTTTTAATCTCGAAATTCGAGCTGAATCATCCCACATATCTTGTTTTGAAATTTCACAAGCTTTTCCAAGTCCAACAATTCCAGGCACATTCAACGTTCCAGAACGCAAACCTCTTTCATGCCCCCCTCCATCAATTTGTGGAAACAATGTTACTCGAGGGTTTTTTCTGCGAACATATAATGCGCCAATGCCTTTTGGTCCGTACATTTTATGTGCACTCAAGCACATTAAATCAATTCCTTCTTCTTCTACATCAATATTAACTTTCCCGACAGCTTGTGTAGCATCACAAAACATAAAACTATTATGTTGATGTGCTATTTCAGCAATTTTTTTTATAGGTTGAATAACTCCCGTTTCATTGTTTGCATACATTACCGCCACTAGAATTGTATCGTTGGTAATAGTGTTTTTCAACTCTTCTATATCAATCAAACCATCTCTATTCACCGACAAGTAAGAAACCTTAGCACCTTTTTTTTCCAATGCTAAACAAGTATCTAGTACAGCTTTGTGTTCTGTTTTTACTGTAATTATATGCTTCCCTTTTGTTTGATAGTTATCCCAAACACCTTTTAGTGCAAGGTTTATGGCTTCTGTAGCACCAGAAGTAAAAACAATTTCTTGATCTAGGCAATTAACAAGTTCAGCTACTTGCAAACGAGCTGTTTTTACGGCATCTTCTGCAACCCATCCAAATTGATGGGTTCGGCTGGATGCATTTCCAAATTTTTCTGAAAAATATGGAAGCATAAAATCTAATACTCTTTTATCAACGGGAGTTGTGGCATTATAATCTAAATAAATAGTTTTTTTCACACTGCTAAATTAAAAAAATATATGCCTTTGGACTACTTTATTTACAAAGAAAGAACTCGTTATTTAGAATTATTCTTAATTTTGCATTATCAATCATGATTAAAGAAAAACAAAATATTGCTTTGGAATTAGATATCGAAAAAATACGTGAAGATTTTCCTATACTTTCAAAAAAAGTGAATGGAAAGCCCTTAATTTATTTCGATAATGGAGCAACAGCCCAAAAACCGAAACAAGTAATCGATGCAATTGATAATTATTATACAAATCAAAATGCAAATATCCACAGAGGTGTTCATACTTTAAGTCAAGAAACTACTGTTGCCTACGAAAATGCAAGAACAATTATTCAAAAGCATTTGAATGCTGAATATGCTTATGAAATAGTTTTTACTTCTGGAACTACAGAATCTATCAATTTAATTGCAAGCTCTTTCGGTAAAAAATTTATTACGAAAGGAGATGAAATTATCGTCTCTGCAATGGAACATCATTCAAATATTTTGCCTTGGCAACAAATATGTGAAAATACAGGAGCCATTTTAAAAGTTATTCCAATAAATCAAGAAGGAGAATTAATTTTTGATTTGTATAAAAATCTTTTTTCTGATAAAACAAAAATTGTTGCCATTACTCATATTTCAAATACTCTAGGAACAATAAATCCTATTGAAGAAATAATTTCATTTGCTCATTCTAAAAACGTTCCCGTATTAATTGATGGTGCTCAGGCTGTGTCTCACACAAATATTGATGTACAAAAATTAGATTGCGACTTTTATGTTTTTAGTGGACACAAATTATTTGGACCAACTGGTGTTGGAGTTTTATATGGAAAAGAAAAATGGTTAAATCAATTGCCTCCATACAAAGTAGGTGGAGGAACTATAAAAACAGTTTCTTTTGACAAAACAGAGTATGCTGATTTGCCTTTAAAATTTGAAGCAGGAACACCTCATATTGAAGGAGGAATTGGATTGGCTGCTGCTATAGATTACATCAACAGTATTGGATTAGATAATATTGCAAACTACGAACACCATTTATTAGAATACACAACCAAAGCATTGAATAAAATCGAAGGACTAAAAATCATTGGTCAAGCGAAAAACAAAGCAAGTGTTATTTCTTTCATTGTAGAAGGGCTACACCCTTTTGATGTTGGAACATTACTAGACCAAATGGGAATTGCAGTTCGAACAGGGCATCATTGCACACAACCATTGATGCAATTTTATAATATACAAGGAACAATAAGAGTTTCGCTTGCTTTTTATAATACCGAAAAAGAAATTGATTTATTTATTGAAGCTTTAATAAAAGCAATTAAAATGTTAAAGTAAGATGACCATTGAAAATACCGAACAAGAAATAATAGAAGAGTTTGAAATGTTTGATGACTGGATGCAAAAGTATGAACACATCATTGAGTTAGGGAAATCATTACCATTAATTGATGAAAAAAGCAAAACAGATGATAAGCTGATTAAGGGTTGCCAAAGCAGAGTTTGGTTGCATTCGGAATTAAAAGACAACAAAGTAATTTATACTGCTGATAGCGATGCAATCATAACAAAAGGGATGGTTGCTTTAATGGTTAGAGTATTATCCAATCATACACCTGATGAAATTATAAATTCAAAATTGAATTTTGTAGAAAAAATAGGATTAACACAACACTTATCACCAACAAGAAGTAACGGTTTGGTAAGTATGATAAAACAAATGAAATTGGATGCTCTTGCTTTTAAACAAAAAAACCAATAATATCAAAAAAAATTGAACAACTAATTTGAACTATTAAATATGTCCGCAACAATAAACTCAAATTACACAGAGCTTGCACAAAGAGTAATTGACACTATTAAAACGTGCTACGACCCAGAAATCCCAGTAGATATATGGGAGTTAGGGCTCATCTATGAAATTAATCTAGATGATGATTACAATCTTTTTGTTACTATGACTCTTACTTCACCTAGTTGCCCTGTCGCAGAAATATTGCCCCCTGATGTTGAAGATAAATTACGACAAGTAGAAGGAATAAAATCTGCAAAAGTAACCGTTACTTTTGAACCTCCTTGGGAAAAAGAAATGATGAGTGAAGTAGCTCAGTTGGAGTTAGGATTTATGTAATCACATTTTACAAAATGGGAAACGAAATAATAAATAAAGTTTCACAAAGTGGATTGATAACAATTGACTTGGAAGAATTTTATCCAAAAGGAGAACGCATTCTATTTGATATAAAAGATTTATTATTTCAAGGGCAGATAGTGCGTGAAAAAGATTTTAGAGAATTTGTAAAAACACATACATGGGCAGATTATAAAGATAAATACGCAGCCATTATTTGTTCTGCTGATGCAATTGTTCCTACATGGGCGTATATGCTTATAGCAACTCAGCTTGAGCCTTATGCAAAAAAAATAGTTTTTGGAAATTTAGAAACATTAGAAACTCTTTTGTTTGATAAAATTCTTTCTGAAATAAACCCAAACGATTATAAAGATGCACGAATTGTAATAAAAGGTTGTGGCACACTTCCTGTTCCCATTGCAGCTTTTGTTGAGCTTACAAAAATTCTTCGCCCCGTTGCTAAAAGCATTATGTATGGAGAACCTTGCTCAACTGTTCCTATTTACAAAAAAAAATCGCATGAAAATTAAATCTGCTACTCTCTTTTTCTCTCTAGCTTTTCTTAATCGTTTATTTATTCAAGATTTCAATTGAATAATTTTAGTTTAGAACAGCTCTTTCATTAGTAGTTTTTACCTAAAAAATCACATAATGTCTGCATTTATGCTTGATTTTATTAGCATTTAATGGGGTTAAATAAAATTTTGACATAATGTAATTAATCGTTACCTTTCGCCCTTTAATCGGGCAAAATTTGAGCTCGGTATATATAAAGAAAACCCCTGTGAAACAACATATAGGATATTGTTTTTTTGTTTTAATTTTTTGTTTACTTATTTCCAGTTGCGGAAATTCTGATGAAAAATTTATTTCGGAAGGAGTGATAGAATACACTGCTAAAGCGGTGGATGAGGCAAATCCTATGGCATCTCTTGCGCCAAATAAAATGACTATCTCTTTTAAAAATAATAAATCTTGTGCCGAAATGAGTGCAGGAATGGGATTATTTAGTACTTCTTTTATTTCTGACCCTGAAACCAAAACATTAACTCAACTGGTAAAGTTGCTTAACAAGAAGTTTTCATTGGTACAACACGAAAAAGATATAATAGAAGAAAATAAAGCATATCCCTTAGAAATTATACCAGAAAAAGAAACAAAAATTATTGTTGGATATAAATGCAAAAAAGCACATGTTAAATTGAATGATGAATACGGAACCGAATTTGATATTTATTATACCAACGATTTAGATATAAAAAATTCCAACTTTGCCAACCCTTACCATGCTGTGGATGGTGTGTTAATGGAATATCAAATGAAAAAATTTGGGCTTGAAATGAGATTTACTGCCATATCGGTAAAAAATCAAGATGTAGATGATGCTATATTTGAACTTCCAGCAGATTACAAAAGAATTTCGCAACAAGAAATGAACGATTTGTTTCTTGGTTTACAATAACAATTAAAAATAAAGTAAAATGAAAAAATTAATTTTAGCAGCTAGCGTTGCATTATTAGCTTTTACTTCGGCTACAACTTTTGTTGCAACTTTTGAAGGAAAAGTAGTGTATGATATTTCTTTAGAAGGTTCTGGTTTGCCACCCGAAGCAATGAGTATGTTTAAAGGGTCTGAATTGGTAACATATATTAAAGGCGATAAGCGCAGAGCAGAAATGAATATGCCAATGCAAAACACTACCACTATAAGCGATAATAAAACTAAAATAACAGTTATGCTTATGGATATAATGGGAATGAAGTATTTAATTAGACTGACAGATGCAGATCTTAAAAAAGAACAAGATGAAATGCCAGATGTAAAAATTAAAACCACTACTGAAACAAAAAATATTGCAGGGTATAAAAGTGTAAAAAATGAATTAACGGTTAAAACAAAAGAAGGAAAAGAAGAAACAATTTTTGTGTGGACAACAGATGAAATTCCTACAAGTGAAGTAAAACCAGTTTACAAAGGATTAAAAGGTTTTCCTTTAGAATACAGCATCAACCAAAAAGGAATGAAAATGACCTTTACAACAAAAGAAATTTCAAAAGAAGCAGTTGCTGATAGTAAATTTGATATTCCTACAAGTGGTTATACAGAAACCAGCATGACCGATTTTAGAAAGTCGATGGAAAAAATGGGTGGAAAATAAATTTTAGTTCAACCTTAAAAATAAAACCCGTTTATGTTTTTCATAAACGGGTTTTTTTATCAGTTCTAATAATAAAACTATTCTTTTATTAGTTTACTTACGATAGTTTTATTTTTTGTTTTAATTGTTATAAAATAAATTCCGCTTTTTAATTCATGTAAATTTAATTGTAGTTGATTATCTCCTTTGTTAATTTCTGCACTATTCACAATTACAGTTTGTCCTAAAACATCATTCAACTCATAAACAATTTTTTCTGCTTGGCTTACATATAAAGCAATATTTAAAATATTGGATGTTGGATTTGGAAAAATAGTGATACCGTCTGTGTTATCAAATTCTGTAATCCCAACAGGACTCGTTCCTAAATTAATGTTGTCGATATATAGATTATTTCCTCCATCAGTAACATTTACAATTTTAATGGAAACATTTGTAAAGCTGGCATAGGTATTCATGTTTATATTAGCCGTTTTCCAGACGGTATTAGTATCTGGAATGTAAGGTGTTGGTTGTGTTGGTCCTGTAACCAACCCAGAACCTGTTCTGTAAAATATCTGTGTCCAATTAACTCCGCAATCTTTTGATGCTAAAACAATTAATTCATCCGAATAATTGGCATCCGATTTAGCATAAGCCCACTTAAAATTCAAATATGGAGTTCCTGTAAATGATGTAAAATCAAAGTTAGGCAATACCAATGCATCTGATTGACCATAATTAATATTAATTAGATTATTAATTTTTGCCGAAGTATTGCCTGCATAAGCAACTGCAATAGTATCTCTTTCCCAGGTGATACCTGCATCTGGATTACTTATGGTTATTCCTGAAGGAGGAAATCCGAATGATTCAAATCCTTCAAAAAATGGTAATGCTTGACCAACGGAAGGTGTTGTAACATTTATGTAATTTAAAATTTCTAAACTGTCGCTTCCATAAATATTAGAAACAACTAATTTAACATTAAACATTCCTACAGAAGAATAAGTAACGGTTGGGTTTGCAAGGGTTGATGTTGCTGGTGTTCCTCCCTGAAAATACCATTGATAGCCAGTAGGATTGTTCTGAGATTTATTGTAAAAAGTAATAGAACTTCCTACACACAAATCTGTTGTTAATGTTACGTAATCTGCAATTACATTACAGTTTGAAGAAACATATCCGCTGTCGCAACCAGTAGAATCAATGTTCCATGGTTGCCAAATATCATAACGTAAAGTTGTTAAAGTTGTTTGCATTCGTTGTTTTTGACCATCTGTAAATATATTTTTACAATTATCATTGCTATAATCCATGTAATTATAAATTTGGTCAGGATAACTATCATTAGTACAGGAATTAATTCCTACAGGGCAACCAAAATTTGGGTTTGCAACAGGAGGCGTGTCGCAAACATAATCGCCACCACTACATGTATCCACATCACAACCATTGTTAAATGTATGATACAATCCAAGCCAATGTCCTATTTCATGAGAAGTTGTTCTGCCAAGTGTTGCAGATGCAGTTCCAATTTTTCCGAAATAATCATGTCTTACAACAATACCATCTTCATCTGGTGGGCCGCTGGGGAAAGAAGAATAACCTAAAATGCCGCTTCCGCTATTAATGTTTTTTACAACATACATATTTAAGTATCGAGTATTATCCCAAAAACTTAATTGTTTTAATTGGCTGCGTTGGTATGTTTGATGATTAGACAGAGGACTATTTATTCTTACTATTCCATTAGTGCACCTTCCTTGTGGATCTTTTTTTGCCAAACAAAATTCTATTTCAGTATCTACACCAGCACCATCACCATTGCTACCTGCAATTTTTCTAAAGTCTTCATTTAATACGTCAATCTGACTTTGTATTTGTGCATCAGAAATATTATTTGTTCCTCCATCATGTATCACATGTACAACAACAGGAATGTATTTTAAATTTGGATTATATGTTTTTATCGTTTGTTTGGAAAGCAGGATTGCTTCTTGTATTTGTTTCTCTGTGTTGCTTATCATTAGCTTGTTATTTTTTTGATAATTATCAAAAAAACATGGAGTGGCGGTTTGAGAGAATAAAAAAATGGTTGATAAAAAAAATGTTAGCAGAACAAAAAGTTTTTTCATTTCTTGAGTTTTAATAATTGCATTTCAAATATAACTTTTTTATGATTAATAATTACACGATTATTCAAAGCCTTTATTCCCTTGCACTCCACCTGTGTGAATAGCAATAATACTAGTGTCATTTTTTATTTTGCCAGCCTTAATTAAATCATAGATACCGAAAATCATTTTGCCTGTATAAACGTAATCTAATTGTATGTGGTGCTGCAAATAAAATGTTTTTACAAATGTTTTTAATTCTTCAGTAATTTTTGCATATCCTCCCAAATGATAATTTTCATTTATTTGCCAATTCGGTTTGTTTTCAATTTGTAATTCATTCATCCACTTTTCAATTTCTGTTTCAATATATTTTTCAGCTTTTAAAATTTGAAATCCAATAGCATTTTGGTTTGGTTTCAAGGTGTTAATAATTCCTGTTAAAGTTGTTCCAGTGCCACAGGGTGCACAAATAAAATCAAAAGTCATATTAATGTTTTCTGTTATTTCCATACAGCCTTTGATTCCTAATGCATTAGCACCACCTTCTGGAATTATATAGCATTCATTACCATACTTTTCACTTACATAGTTTAATAAAGCCTCTTTATTTCTGTAAAACTCTCTGCTTACAAATTCCAATTGCATTCCATCTTTTTTTGCCTGTTGTAATGTTGAACTCAATTCTCTTATTTCTTCGCCTCTGATAATTCCAATGGTTTTAAACCCATCTTCTTTTCCAGCAAAAGCAGTTGCTGCTATATGATTTGAAAAAGCCCCACCAAAAGTTAATATAGCTTCTTTTTTTTGCTTTCTCGCTTCTTCTAAATTATATTTTAATTTATAAAATTTGTTTCCACTTATTAATGGATGGTATAAATCAGTACGAAGAAGATAGAGTTTTATTCCTTTTTCTGACAAAAACAACTCGTTTATCTCTTGTAGTGAAGGAATAAAATTAGGGTTTGTCATACTGTAAAATTAGTATTTTTGTAGGTATGGAAAACATTCCACCTAAAAACGAATTAGAGCCCGATGATTTTTATTTAACTCCTGAAGGGTATAAAGTTTTTACTGAAAAATATTTGTTAAAACGTGGATATTGTTGCCAAAATGGCTGTAGGCATTGTCCTTATGGATTTAATAAAGAAAAATGGAAAATTGAAAAGAAGAAATAATTTGAAAATTTGACAATGTGTCAAGCCGAAAAATTAAAATATAAATTTATGAGTATGGATTTTAAACAACAAATTTTACAAGGAATACCAAACGAGTTACCTTCTCTTAAGGAATATGATAAATCAATTAATCATGCTCCTAAACGCAAGGATAGCCTTGCTAAAGAAGAAAAAAAATTAGCAATAAAAAATGCATTGCGTTATTTTGATAAAAAACATCATGCTGTTTTAGCAAAAGAGTTTGCTCAAGAACTAAAAGAATATGGACGAATTTATATGTATCGTTTTCGTCCTGATTATAAAATTTATGCTCGAGCAATAAACGATTATCCTTATCAATCAAAACAAGCAGCAGCAATTATGCTAATGTTGCAAAATAATTTAGATGATGTTGTAGCACAACATCCTCATGAATTGATTACCTATGGCGGAAATGGTTCTGTGTTTCAAAATTGGGCGCAGTATCTTTTAACTATGAAATATTTGGCAGAGATGACTGATGAACAAACATTGGTGATGTATTCGGGTCATCCAATGGGTTTATTTCCATCGCATAAAGATGCTCCTCGAGTCGTAATTACAAATGGAATGATGATTCCAAATTATAGTAAACCCGATGATTGGGAAAAATTTAATGCTCTTGGTGTTACACAATACGGACAAATGACTGCTGGTTCATATATGTATATTGGTCCGCAAGGTATAGTACATGGAACAACGATTACAGTAATGAATGCAGCAAGAAAAATTTCAAGTTCAGAGGAAGATCGCAAAGGAAAATTGTTTGTTACTTGTGGTTTGGGAGGTATGAGTGGAGCTCAACCCAAAGCAGGAAAAATTTCGGGTTTAATCTCAGTTGTTGCTGAAATAAACCCTAAGGCAACAAAAACAAGACATTCGCAAGGTTGGGTAGATGAAGTGTTTGATGATTTACAAAAATTAATTGAATGTATTAAAGTTGCTCAATCAAAAAAAGAAGCGGTGTCTATTGCATATCAAGGCAATGTGGTTGATTTGTGGGAATGTTTAGTAAAAGAAAATATTAAAGTAGATATTGGTTCTGACCAAACATCACTACATAATCCTTGGGCGGGAGGTTATTATCCTGTAGGTATTTCATTTGAAGAAGCAAATGAAATGATGGCAAAAAATCCAGAACAATTTAAAAAAGAAGTTCAAAAAACATTGGTAAGACATATTAATGCTGTAAATACATTAGCAGAAAAGGGAATGTACTTTTTTGATTATGGAAATGCTTTTCTTTTAGAAGTAGGCAGAGCTGGTGGTGATGTATTTCTCCCATCTTCAAATGAAGAGGGGCTGGGGGAGAGGTTCAAATACAAATCTTATGTTCAAGATATTTTAGGTCCAATGTGTTTTGATTATGGCTTTGGACCTTTCCGTTGGGTTTGTACTTCATGTGATGCGAAGGATTTACAAACAACGGATGAACTAGCCTTAGAAGTTTTAGAAGGAATGTATAAAACTGCACCGAACGAAATTAAACAACAGTTGAGTGATAATATTGTTTGGATTAAAGATGCCATGCAAAATAATTTAGTAGTTGGCTCCCAAGCCCGTATATTATATGCTGATTCGGAGGCACGTGTTAAAATTGCTGAAGCATTTAACAAAGCAATTAAGTCGGAAAAAATTTCTGCTCCTGTTGTTTTAGGTCGCGATCATCATGATGTTTCTGGGACTGATTCTCCTTATCGTGAAACATCAAATATTTATGATGGCTCCAGTTTTACTGCAGATATGGCTGTTCAAAATTTTGTAGGAGATGGATTTAGAGGTGCAACTTGGATAAGCTTACACAATGGAGGTGGAGTAGGCTGGGGAGAGGTTATTAATGGAGGATTCGGAATGGTGCTTGATGGTTCAGAAGATAGCGATAGAAGATTAAAATCAATGTTGTTTTGGGATGTAAACAATGGAATAGCCCGAAGAAGTTGGGCAAGAAATGAAGAAGCATTGTTTGCAATAAAACGTGAAATGGAACGTACTCCTGAACTAAAAGTTACACTGCCAAATTTAGTAGATGATAATTTATTAGAAGAATTATTTTAATCATTTTAAAAAAGGAAGAGGAAATTGTTATTTCAATTTCCTCTTCCTTTTATTGAAAATACGATTAATATCCGAAAACGTCTTCTAGTGTTAAGAACGTAACCTTACCATATTTTTCTAAAGTTTTAATATCTAAGTTTTCTTTTTTTCCTAAAACAACAATGGTGTATTTTTTGTCTCTTATATGTTGTACTTGAAACGATTTTATTTCTTTGAACGTCATGGAAGGAACATTTTCGAAAATATCTTTTCTTATATCATAATCTAGTCCTAATTTTTTTGCGCTTTCATAATTAAATAAAATGCGAGCTTTTGTAATGCGCTCTGTTCTTATTCCTTGTATGATGGCTTCTTTTGCAGCTACAAAATTATTTTCTGCTTCGGGTAAATTATTGATTAATTCAAAAATTCCTTTCATTGCTTCTGGTAATTTATCGGCTTGTGTTCCAACATAAGCATGAAAATAATTGTGCTTTAATTTATCAGAAGGTGTTAAATAACTCGACCAAACAGAATAAGCCAATGCTTTTGATTCACGTATTTCTTGAAAAACAATGGATGACATTCCTCCACCAAAATATTCATTATACAAACGAATGGTAGGAATATTATTTTTATCATACATTCCATCTTTTTGTCTGATAATAATTTCAGCTTGTTTCATGTCATAATCGATAACAAAAATTTCGTTGTTGTTATCTAGTTCAACAAAAGGTGTTGGAGCAGGAATTGGTTTGAGTTTAGCCGGTGTTTTATGAGCGCCATTTAAAACAGAAGTAACTTCATCAATACTGTTGCTTCCATAAAACAAAACTTTGTGCTGATATGAATTAAGAGATTTAATAATCTCAATCAATTCGGATGATGCCATTTTTTGCAATTCATCAGCACTTAAAATATTTGTATAAGGTGATTTTTTTCCATATTTACTATAGTTAGATAGTGCACCGTATAATATTTCATTTTTATTTAGTTTAGCATCGGTACGTTTTTTTAGGATATCCGAAACAAGATTTTTTAATGCTTCTTCATTCGCTTGTGGGTCGGATAATAAAGATTCAAATAAGTTGGTTGCTTTTTTCATATTCTCAGACAATCCTCTTAAGCTTACCCACGTTTCTTCCTCGCCAGAATAAACATCAAATGAACAACCTAATTTATAAAGTTCTTGCTGAAATTCGGCTGCCTTCATTGTGCTAGTTCCAAGGTATTTTAGATAGTCTATAGCAACACTAAAAGCTTTATTATGATTTGTTCCCATTTCAAAAACATAATACATATCAAATGTTTTATTTTCTGTGTTTATGTTATACAATAAGGGAATGTTGTTTTCTAAAGTACTTTGTTTAATAGACTTATAATCTAAAAAAACAGGTTCAATAGCTTTAGCTTTACTTGCTAAAATTGTTTTTACAAAATCACTTTGGTCGTTACGATTTACTTCAACGGGTGTAATTTCAGGTTTTGTAACCTTTTGTACATTGGTATCTTCACCTGTTCTTTTGTAAACTACCACATAATTGTTTGTATAATTTGCGTTTACAAAATCAATTATTTGCTGTTTTGTTATCTTCGATAATCTGTCAATTGTAGAAACGTAATCATTCCATTTTGTTCCAGTAATAAAAGCGCCAACAAATGCGTCTGCACGTGCATAGTTAAATTCATAAGATTTTGTTTGTTGCAATTTCATGTCAGTAATGATTGCACTTAACAACCAATCAGGAAAATCTCCAGCTTTGATTTTTTCAATTTGAGCTAAAAGCAAGTCTTTTACTTCTTCAAGTTTTTGTCCATCCTTTGCTGTTCCGTTTAAAATATGTGTAGAATAATCTTTGAACTCCATATCAAAAGCGTTTGCTTCTAACACTTTTTGTTGTTGATTTAAATTTAAATCAATTAAACCAGCTTTCCCATTTGATAAAATTTTATTTATCAATTGAATTATATCGGCATCTTTACTTCCAATTCCAGCAAACCTAAATCCAAGCATTACGCTTTCTGCATCAGGACCTACAACTTCTTTAACTACTGGAGCTGTAATTGGTTTTTCAATAAAAGGGGTGTACGTTGGAACAGGTTTGCTTTTCCAAGAACCAAATTTTTTGTCAATCAATTTGATTGTTTCTTCTGGGTCAAAATCCCCTGAAATACAAATAGCCATATTGTTTGGCACATAATAATTATTAAAATATTTTTTTATTTCGGTGATAGAAGGATTTTTTAAATGTTCAATTGTTCCTATTGTTGTTTGAGAACCGTACGTGTTATTTGGCCAAAGCCCTTCAAATAATGCTTCCCAAGCTTTGTCGCCATCATTGTCTAATCCTCTGTTTTTTTCTTCATATACAGCTTCTAATTCAGTATGAAATAATCTGATTTGTGGATTACGGAAACGTTCGGCTTCAATGGTACACCAATTTTCTAATTGGTTCGAAGGAATGTCATTAACATAAACCGTTTGTTCCAACCAAGTATAAGCATTTGTTCCTTTTGCTCCAATAGATGTAAGCATTTTATCGTATTCGTTAGCAATTGCAAGCGTTGAAGCATAACCAGAAATAGAATCTATTTGGTGATAAATGCTTTTGCGTTTTGATTCATCTTTTGTTTTTCTATACACTTCGTAAAGTGCTTCTATTTTATCTAATTCAACTTTTTCTTTTGCAAAATCTTTAGAACCAAATTTATCTGTTCCTTTAAAAAGCATGTGCTCAAGATAATGTGCTAATCCTGTTGCGTCTTTAGGGTCGTTTTTGCTTCCTGCTCTTGTTGCAATATATGTTTGAATTCTTGGCGCATTTTTGTAAACAGACATGTAAACGGTTAAACCATTGTCTAATTTATAAATACGAGCATTTAAAGGGTCGTTGGTAACACTTTCGTATTTGTATGTTTTTGCCGCTTGTGCAAAAATGTTGGTAGAAATAAGAACAACAAAAAGTGTTGCAATGGATATCTTTTTGAAAATAGGGTATATCATTTTTTTTGAATTTTATTATTTACATAAATGTATAAATATTTTGATTACAAAATTGTTATTCCTTACGAATGGATTAATTTTTTGTTTAATGGAAAAAACAAAGGATGAAAGGGGGGATATTTATTCGCCCAAATGATATAAGCATAATGCAGCAATAGGAGATTCTACTATTGTCCCGATTTTAATTCCTCTCTCAGCAGCAATAGCTCTAATAATATTGCTATAATAAAATGCTACCGATCCAGTACAACTTAAAGAAATTTCTTTATAGTTATCATACTTACATACATGTTTGTCGAAAAATTGATTAAAGCAATTCACAAGCAAATCGATCATGAATTGTTCTTTGATATTTTGGTAAACAAATTTACTATACGATGCTATATATCTATTTGGCATTGGTTCTTTGTAAACTTTGTGTATTATTTCATCTTTTGAAATATTAAAACGAGAATTAAATGTTTTTAAAATATTTTCAGGCAATTCATCATTTAAAAAAGCTTGGATAAAAGTTTTTCCAATGTGTGCTCCACTGCCTTCATCTCCTAAAATAAATCCAGTTGATGTGGTAGTTTTAATAATTATTTTACCATCATAAAAACAAGTATTTGAGCCGGTTCCCATTATTGTAGCAATACCTTGATTGTTACCACATAAAGCTCTTGCAGCTGCAAGCATATCCGATTCAATAAAAATATTGGACGATTTAAAACAATTTTGCAAAGCATTTTTTACAATTTGTTTTTTATCTTCCGCTTTACAGCCAGTACCATAAAAATAAATTTCTTTTGGACTAGCATTTAATTTTAGTTCTAATTTTATAGTTTTCGCTATTTCTTCCGTAGTTTGAAAATATGGGCTGATGCCTTGAGTTTGAAATTGCTGAATTTTTTTTTCTTCATCAATTAAACGCCAATCTGTTTTTGTAGAACCGCTATCTGCAATTAAAATCATAAATCAAATGTAATAAATCTTAGAACTTAATACCCAAAGTTAAATAATAACTTCTGCCATCTGACGGAATAATGCCTGGACCTGGATAGCCATCAGCTCGTCTTGTAAAATACATGTTGTTGCTAAGATTGTTTATTCCTGCTGAAATTGAAATCCATTTGTAATTGTAGCTTACAGATAAATCCATCATATAATATTCTGGAACTAATCCAGTAACAGCGTTTGAAGAATATTCAGCATTTGATGCATCTGAAAACTGTTTGCTTGTTTTTGAATATTGATACGTTATTTTTAATGTTTTATAATTAGCGGAAATACCTGAGCGTAAAATTATCTTTGGAACATATTCAACTTCTTTGTTGATGAATGCTGTTTGTTTTGAATCAATATATTTTGCATCAATCAATGATAAGTTTCCAAATACAGATATTCCAATTTTGCTTTTTGAACCTGCTATCATTTTGAAAACATCTAGTTCTGCAAAAGCTTCTAATCCAAAATTTCTTGAGTCAGAAATATTTGTTCTTAACCTGTATGGTTGATAGCTGAATGAATCCACTAAAAGTACCGAGCCAATTCTATCTTTATATTTTAAATAAAATAAGCTGATGTCAAAAGCAAAATAATTTTTTAGATTACCTCTTGCACCAATGTCTGTTGAATAGCCTTTTTCATCTTTTAAGTTTAAGTCAACTCTCATGTTTGGGTTTATAATCCGCATGTCATTAAAATTTATGGAGCGGTAGTTTTGTGAAAAATTAGAATACATTTCTACATTGCTATTTAATCGATATCCTAAGCCTAGTCCAAATAAAACAAAATGTCGGTAATTACTTTTTTTATCATAAACTTTTGATTTATAAATAATATTTCCAGCTAAATCAAAATATTGTTCATTATAATAACCATCCGATTGTGTTGATATATATTCAAATCGAACTCCTGGTGTGATGTTTAATTTGGGTGTTATTCTGAAAACATTTTCAGAGAAAAGCGAAATGTTTTCACTTGGAAAAGTATAGTCAGAATGTTCTAAATCATTGGGGTTTAAATAATTAAAATTAGCATCACTTTCTTTGTTTCCAAATCCTTGTTTTCTTAATGTAGTGCCTTTATAGTACCTTGCTCCAACTAAGAAAGTAGATATTGCTTTTAAAAATTGATAATGTTTTAAATATCTTAATTCCGCTCCAAAATTTCTGAACTTGTCTTGTAATAAATCTCTTTCTTGCATTGGGTCAGTTCTATTGATTGTTCCTAAAAAACCGAGTGCATCTCGTTGGGCATATAATCCAAATGTTCTAACGTTAATTTTTGAAGTTTCGGTTATGTCATAATCAACTATTAAAGCGGCTAAGTTCCAATTTACTTGAAACCAATTCCTATCTCGAATGGATTGCTGTGGATCTTTTTTAAACTGGTTATCTGTTAGCCCCCCTGCTTGTTTTGCTAAATAATTCATAAAAGTATATTCAGCTGTAAATTTTATTTTTTTTGTTGCCTGATAGGAGATAGATGTATGTGCTGTGTTGGCATTAAATGCCGAATTTTTTCTCCAGCCATTTCCTTTTTTTAATTGATAAAAAGTATAATAGCTCCATTTTTTTTTATTCCCAGCTACTCCTAAAAAAGAGTTATAAAAACCAAATGAGCCGATAGTTTGTTTGGCTTCAATTTGAAGAGGTTTATTAGATTTTGGTTCTTTGAATTTAAAGTTTATGAATCCACCAAACTGGGTTCCATATTGGAGTGATGCTGCTCCACGAACAACTTCTATTCTTTCAAGTGCTTCGGCTGGTGGTGTATAATAACTTTCTGGATAACCGAGTGCATCTGCGCTGATGTCGTATCCATTTTGTCGAGTATTAAAATTTGAAACTCGGTTTGGATTTAAACCTCTTCCTCCAATTCCAAGTTGTATTCCAGAGCCATCACTTTCCCAAATATTTAGTCCTGCAATTTTATTATAAATTTGTCTTGCGTTATTTGTAGCTAAATTTCCAGATGCATCATTCAATAAAATAACCTCACTTTTTTTGCCTGCGTAAATAGCAGTCCCTTCAACTTGTTTAAGTCGGGTTATTCCAAAATTATTTTCCTTTGTTGTTTCAATAATCACACTTTTTAAAGTGTCGGTATGCAATATTGTACTGTCTGACTGTGAAAGAACAGTTTGTATAAATATAATTTGTAAAAAAGATAGTTTTAAAAAATAGTTCATAAATTAATTTTCTTGGAATGGTAAAATCCACCATTTGTGATGAAATCCGTCTTCCACTTTTGTTAAATCAACATATTTATTAATGAACAACCTACTTCCGCTTCCGTTTAAGGTAACATAGCTTTCGGCTGTAATTTTAGGATTTTTAATTCCTTGCTCAATATATTTTTCTTTTAAAAAATGTGCATACTGTAAAATCATATCTGGCTGTGTAGCCATCATTTTCTCTTGATTAGGGGTTAAATCATTGTCCATCATTGTTTCTCCTGATTTTCCAGTATCCAAATCGGTAACATAAAAAAAAGTTTTTCCTCCTTTTTCCATTAGCATCACTCGCCATGAAAATCTATAACCTTGCTCTGTCCAAAATAATTTTCCTGAGTAAAGCATGTATCGGAATGGAAAAAGAATCTGTAATACAAAATGAATAGCCAAGAAACTGATGAGTATAGGTTTTAAGTAACTCTTAAATTGAAAAACAACAATCTCCTTTGAGGGTTTTTGTTTAACAAATAAATGAATTATTTTTTCTAAAAAGGTTACTATTTTTAAATGAAAATTTTCTGAAAAGAAAATTAATGTTGCTAAAATCATGATGTATGGAAACATTCCTATTTGAAACAATACTCTTGTTAAAATGTGAAATGCAATCACGAAAAAATAAGCGTATACTCTTGTTTTTTTAGCTGACAAAAAAAAGGGAATGCTTAAATCATAAATAGCACCAAACCAACTGAAAAAATAAGCTATCCAAAGTTTATCCATAAAGTAACCAATAATAGGAATGTGAGTTAATGGTTGAAGCCATATTCGTAATGGTTGTGCTTCAAATAGCCAATCATAATTTAGTTTTGCAACACCTGCAAAAAAATAAACGAGTCCTAATTGAAGTTGAAATATAAAAATGAATAAATAAGGGATATGAGTTGTTTTTTTTTTCGGATTCAAAAAAATATCGATCGAAAAATATTTTCCAGCAGGAACAAAAATCATTAATAATGCAACAATGCTAATAAAATAGTAGTGATTGAGATAGTTGGTTTTGTCAATGAGTTCTACATAAGTAAACGTAAGAAAGAATGTAAGCGAAGAAAGTTTATACTTAAATCCTATCATTACAAAAAATGCAGATAGTGCCATAATAAAGAATAGTGAATACATTCCTATTTCACTAAAAGGTTTCACCCATTCAAAGCCATAATATGTAAAAAAGAAAGTTGGTTTTATGTATAGTTGTTCAATCCAGCCGTTTAACCAAAAACGAATAATGCTTCCAAGCATCATTCCTCCGAAGATAATTCGAAAAACGACTAATGGAGCAATGTGTACTTGCTCCATTAGTCGTTTTTTAATTTTTAGTATGGCTGAATTGCTAAACATTTTTAATCTCCATCATTGTCTTGATAGGTTATTAAAACACCTAAAGATGAAGGCATATCTACTTTTAATAGAATTAATAATTGTTGTAGTTCTGCATAGGCTTGATCTACAATTGTAGCATTGTTTAAAACGGCTTGAGATAATGGACCAGGTATAACTGATAATTTAGTTTTTGCCGAGGTTAATCTAGTTTTAATGGCGTCATCTAAGGTGCCTGAGCCATATCTTGCATTCACATGATTGAGATAATCATCTAAGCCAAGACCATCAATGTTTTGTTTTGAACGCCCTAAATAAATATTTTCAATATTTTGTATATGTTCTAAAACCAATGCAATAGATTGTTGGCTATAATATGCCTCTACTTTATCAGGCAGTGGAATTCCTAGTGTTCTTTTTCCTAGCGGAATTCCAATACGAGCATTTTTCAAAATTTCAAAATCAAAATTTAGTTGGTTTACTAGCATTCCTATAGAGCCACCAACATCACTTCCTGTATTTGTTTTAAATGTATTTAGATAATCTCCTCCGCTTGGAATCCAAGCGTTATATACTGTAGTTATTTTGTTTTTTAATTCATTAACTAAATCTGTTAAATAATTTTTTGCATTTGTAGCATTTGCTGCGGTAGTATATAATGATAATGTATAATTATTGTTTTGATTAGATCCGTATAGTAAAAAATCTAAAGCTGGAAATCCTTTAGCATCAATATTTGAAACAGTAGATAAGTCGTAAAGTCCAGTCGCAATATTATTATTTATGTCATTTGTATCGCAAGGGAAAGTATTAAAATTAGCGCGTAGGATATCGATTTCTGCTGGACCAAATTCAAATGTAGAAACCCATTGATAAGTTTTATATGAATCTGCAAATTTGCTTTGAAAAATAGTTAAAGTTGTTGGTGTTGGATTGGAAATAAAATCAGCACATACAATTTGCAACGAATCTATACTTAGTTTCAGATTTTCGTATTGAGGAATGATTATGTTTTGCCCAATGTTTGTAAGCATACCACTTTTGTCAAAAGTAGATTCTGGATCGGACTCTTCGTCTTTATTTTTTTTGCACGAATTAAAAATAAGGCAAAAAAAGCTGAGACAAAAAATAATTGATAGGAGTGATTTTTTTGATTTCATAATTTTAAAATTACAAAAGCAAAGTGAAAATTGAATTCACTTCGCTCTTGTATAACTAAACAAAATTTATAATATATCTTTTACTGAATCTAATCCGTAAATGCTACTAATCAGTGCCCTTGCGTTATCAATATTTGTAATTGAAACGTTGTAAATATTATATCCAATATAATTTAATGCCTGAGTTATTTGTGTATTAGTAATTGTTTTTTGTGAATTGTATTTCAGAGACATTATAAAGCCAATTGCTTCTGATATATAATGGTTTCTTAAAGCATCATCAGTAATGTTTGTCTTTGCTCTATTCAGCTCATAAATTACAGAAGCAGCAACAATTTTTTCCCACTGTGTACGAACAATTGCAACTTTAGCATCGCGTGTAGCATAGTCCGAATTGGATATTGCAGCTCTAGCAGCAAGACAAGCATTCATCATTGTAGCATTTGTTCCCATCTGCGTATTCAACTTATTGCAGTAATCGCCCCAGTATTTTATGCCGGTAATGTTTGATGGAAAGTCGATTGGCACTCCGAAATAACCAAATGCTTCGTCAAAGTGATGTTCCATGGCGGTGCCATCACCAGTAACAACTGTTGTGTTATCATCGCTTGATAAATTAGCTAAATAAGTATCCATTGCCTGATAGTAAAATGCAGCGCCCATTAATCCTTTTTTAATTATTTGTGCATATTCAATGCCATTAGGACCTTGTAAATATTTTTTTGAAGGGTCGGTTGTACTTACTACAACACCAGCTGTGCCATTAGTTCCAACCATTAAAGAGGTACTTTGCATGGCTATTGTGTCAAAATAAGCATCAAATAGAGGTTGGTCTAATACAAATGTTTTATTTTTTAATTGTTTTCCGCTTGTATTTAATGCTCCATCTGTAAATTGATTATTTGTATTTGCATACATATCTTTTAATTTTTGCGCATCCAAAGCTGTTCCTGTCGTGTTAGCTGTCGACATATATAGTGAAATTTCATCAAGCATCGATATGCGAGTAGTTTGTCCACTATAGTTTACATTTATAAAGTTATAGGTAGTAGGGACGGAATAAGTTGGTCCAGTTGGAGTAGGCGTTGGAACTTCATCTTCCTTTTTTTTGCAAGATGAGATAATACTAACTGCTAATATTAAAGTAAAAATTTTGGTTGATTTTGAATATATATTTTTCATAGATATAAGTTATTTAGAATGATTTTATTTAACATGTCAAAAGTAGATAAGAATGAATAGGTGCACAATACCTTAAAAAAGGTATTTTCCGTTTTATCATATTTTTATCTCAATTAGTAGAAAACTTTTGAAAAAGACGGATTATACCGATAATAAATTTGTTTTTTTGACTCTCTGTATTGGATTCTCGCACTTCTGTCTTTTACCGATTATACCAATTATAAACCCAAAATAGGCAGTTCATTTTTTGAACTACCTACGATTAAGTGTTTGTAAGACTTATTGTATTTTATGGGGATAAGAAATTCTAACAAACACTATATCGGTATTACTTTATAATGGTTAATACCGAGTGTAACAAAATAATAGGACAATTTATTGGACAATCCACCTTGCTACGTCTTTTTACTAAGCACAACGATCTGGTGTTTAATTTTTTTGGTGTTACTTTTTGAGTGAGCCTTAACTAGCAGCAGAAAATAAAAAATGATTAGGGCTAATTAAATTTTCGCGCACTGCGAATAGAACCAAACCTGCTGTATTATTCACACCAAGTTTTGCCATAATATTTTTACGGTGTGTGGTAACAGTATGCGTACTTAAAAATAATTTATCTGCTACTTCTTTGTTTGAAAGTCCTTCGGCTATACATTTGATGATTTCCATTTCTCTTTCAGAAATATTTACTCCATTGCAGCTATATGAAGCAATTGAAATAGGTTCTTTGCCGCTTAAAACAGCACCAACTATTTTTTCGCACATAAATTGTTGACCCAACGAAGTTTTATAAATTGCTTCAACTATTTCGTCTTGTTCACAATCTTTTAATAAATGACTTGTAATGCCACTATTAATAGCTTTTGCTATAGTAGCATTGCTTCTGTATTCTGTTATTGCTAAGAAAAAAGTATCTGGATACCTTTTTCTTATTTGGGATAATTCATCTAAATTAAAATTCGATGATTCATAGTTAATAATAATTAAATCAGGACTATAAAATTTGGATTGATTTATTAAATCAGAAGAGCTTAATGCTTCTGCTAAAAGTAAAAAATCATTATTCCCTTCCAGTAACACAGCCAAACCTTTTCGACTTAAAAAATGGCTATCAGCTATAGTAATTTTAATTTTTGACATCTGTTTTTATTTAGACTGAATTTAAATAACGAACCAAAAGTAGAAATCAATTTTGTCTTTACAAAAAAATTAGGTGATTTTTTTAGATGATTTTAATCAGTATTTGTACTTATCTCTCCAATGCCCCTTTAAATAGGCTCTTAGTTCCTTTTCCCGAGCATTGTTTCCTGGTTCGTAAAATTTCATTCCTTTTATGTTATCAGGAAGGTACTCTTGTTCACTAAAGTTGTTTTCATAGCTATGAGAATACTTATAGTCAGCGCCATAGCCATTGTCTTTCATTAATTTGGTTGGGGCATTTCTTAAATGCAAAGGAACAGGCAAATTGCCTGATTGCTGCACCGTTTCTTGTGCTTGATTTATTGCCATATAAGATGCATTGCTTTTTGCTGAACAAGCTAAATAAATAACAGCTTGGGATAAAATAATTCTCGACTCTGGATAACCAATAATATTTACTGCTTGAAAGCAGTTATTGGCAATAACTAGCGCTGTTGGGTTAGCATTCCCAATGTCTTCAGATGCAAGAATCAGGAGTCTTCGAGCAATAAACAATGGGTCTTCGCCTCCTTCAATCATTCTTGCAAGCCAATATACAGCAGCATTTGGGTCACTCCCTCTAATTGATTTTATAAATGCAGATATGATATCATAATGATTTTCGCCTGTTTTGTCGTAAAGTGTAATGTTTTGTTGAATAATTGTAGTTACTTTTTCATTTGTAATTTCAACTTCATTTCCTCCTATTGCATTTACAACAAGTTCAAAAATATTTAATAATTTTCGTCCATCACCACCCGAAAGCCTCAATAAAGCTTCCGATTCTGTGATTGTTATTTTTTTTGTTTTTAAAATAGAATCTGTTTCCATTGCTAATTTTAACATGGTAAGCAAATCGTCTTTATCCAAGTGTTTTAAAATATAAACTTGGCAACGAGATAAAAGAGCTGAAATAACTTCAAATGAAGGATTTTCGGTGGTTGCGCCAATTAAAGTAACAGTTCCTTTCTCAACGGCTCCAAGCAATGAATCTTGTTGAGACTTGCTAAAACGATGAATTTCATCAATAAACAATATAGGATTATTTTGAGCAAACATCCCTGTTCCTTTTGCTTTATCAATAATATCTCTAATATCTTTTACACCAGAATTGATTGCACTTAATGCATAAAATGGGCGCTTAAGCTGATGCGAAATAATGTTTGCCAATGTTGTTTTTCCAACACCTGGTGGTCCCCATAAAATAATGGAAGGAAGAATATTAGATTCAATAGCATTGCGTAAAATAGCGCCTTCGCCTACAATATGTTTTTGACCTATGTAGTTGTCCAGATTGTTTGGACGCATTCGTTCTGCTAAAGGTGCTTGCATTTTTATGTTTAAAAAATAAGAGTGAAAAATTACGAGTATATAGTTTGTTAAATAAGAATTAACAATTAATAAATTAAACTAATCAACCAATTACTAATGAATAAATTAACTATTATTCAGGCATTCCATTTTTAATCCAACATTCAATTTTATTAATTAAATCTTGACTTAATTTTGCTTTAAAAAGAGGCATTTTTGAATACCCTTTTCGGTGATTTAAACTTCCGGCTAATACGCCAGAGTCGGCAGCTTTTTTAGCTGATTCGTAAGTAAAGAAATTATATCCAGCTTTTTTATTTGTATTATGGCAGCGGGTACAGTTAGCTTCAAATATTGGTTTAATATCATTTGCAAAAGTAACAACTACGACATTACAATCTATTGTTGCGGGAGCTGGGTTTGATGCGGTTTCTTTGCTTCCTTTGCATCCAATTAATGCAGATGTAAGCACTAAGATTGATAGAACTATTTTTTTCATGTTTTTTTTGTATTAAAAATAAATTAATTATAAATTAGTTGGACGTTTATGTTTCCACCGTTTATGGCTCCAAAGCCAATATTGAGGATTTTCTATTATATCTTTTTCTAACATGCGTGTAACCGTTTCTGTAATTTCTCCATGTTTTGTTTCTTGCGAATTTTCTGCTACATCATTAAATTCATAGCTGTAATACCCACGCTTTTCTTTGTTTATTCTTCCATACACAACCACTTGATTATAATCTTTTGCAAATTTTTCGGTGCCAAAAAGTACAGCAGTATCTTGATTCAAAAATGTTGTCCAATATGCTTTATTTGGATTTGAAGGCGATTGGTCAATAGCAAAAACAGTAGCCGTTAAATTGTTTTTATTGTCTTCAAAAAATTGTTTTACATTTTTAGTTGAAAGCATATACAATCCATATTTGCTACGCGTTTTTCGCAAAATCCCATCAAAATATTTGTTGGTTAAGGGTTTGTATATCCCTACTGCTTTATGCTTTATTTGAGAGTCCACAGCAACTGCAAAAATTTCCCAATTATTAAAATGTCCACCAGCAATTATTACGCTTCTTTTTTGGTCAAAATACTTATTTATTCCTTCTGGGTTTTTGCAAACAACCCGCTTTTGAACTTCTTTATCAGAGATGGTAAATGTTTTTAAACTTTCTAAAATTAAATCACAAAAATGTTTGTAAAACTGCTTGCAAATTTCAATATGTTCTTTGTCAGATTTATTAGGGAATGAACGTTGGATGTTACCAAGTATTACCTTTTTTCGATAACCTATTATATAGTAAAAAACAACAAATAAAAAATCAGATACCAAATATAAAATAGGAAAAGGCAATAGCGAAATAGGAATTATTACCAAATAATAAAGTAAAACGTTTAAAACAATCATTTAAATAATTTTTGAATCACAAAGATAAAGTATAGTTTTACAAAATAAATTTTATTTTCTTTTCTTTGAGGCACAATAATTGTCGTAATAAAAAGAAAAAATAAAAACTTAAGTTATGCAAAAATTAAAAATGATAATTCTTTTGACTGTTGTTTGTTTTACAACAAACGCTGTTGCTCAAAAGGCTAAAGCTGAAAAAAATAAATTTTTGGAAGGCAAAAAATATAGTGTCAATTTTTATGAACTAAAAGGCGAAAATAGAGGAAAGGCTATTCCTTCATTAGTTTTAATAAAAGCAGGGAAAGTGGAAGCGGATTTGATGTATGAAAAGCTGCAAATGCAACCCATTGCATATACTGTTACGCTTGATTCAACTTATACAGAAGATGATTCTGAAACAAGATTGGTAACCTTTGAAGCTACAAATACCCAAGATAAAAACGAGTATAAGTGGGAGGTTACAGTTAATAACTATGATATAGAAGGAACTGTAATTGTGATGAAAGCCGGAGTAGAAAAGAAAAAATACGAATTTACGGGAAAGGAAAAAACCAAAAAATAAACGAAAAGCGACTTGTTAAAAAGTCGCTTTTTTTTGCTTTCTACAAATATTATTGCGTACTTGGTGCTAAGCAATTAATCTTTTAATAAAATCTCTCTTACAAAATGAATATTAAAAAACTTTATGCATCATTTATGATGATATTTTTCTGTGGGCTGATTCAAGCTCAGGATTTGAATGTAACATTTCGCGCACAACTAACCTATCCAGGGCAAACATGTGCAAACATTCTTGGTTATGTTGATTCTTTAAATAATGAATATGCGCTAGTGGGTGCATCAGTTGGGCTTTCTATCGTAGATGTTACCAATCCAAATACACCTACTCAAGTATTTCAACATGTTGGACCAACAGGCTCATCAGCATTGTGGCAAGAAATCAAAACAAAAGGAAAATATGCTTATGTAACAACTGAAGCAGGTGGTGGTTTGCAAATTTTTAATTTGTCTTCTTTACCTAATACCGCTGGAATTGCATTTCGTACATATACAGGAAACGGTGTTATTGCCGGACAATTAAATTCAATTCATGCTTTGCATATTGACGGAAATTATTGTTATTTATATGGTAGCAATTTGTTTGATGGAGGAGCAATTGTTTTGGATATTACAGACCCTTGGAATCCTGTTTATGTTGGTAATTATTCTATGGGAGTATCATCAAGTGATCATTATGTACACGATGGTTATGTTCGAAATGATACATTGTATGCAGGACACATTTACACAGGGCGTTGTTCTGTTGTAGATTTTACAAATAAATCGGCACCAGTTGAACTTGCAAATTTTACTACGCCTAACGCTTTTACTCACAATACTTGGCTTTCACAGGATAGTAAAACATTGTTTACTACAGATGAAGTAGATAATTCTTTTCTTACCTCTTACGATATTTCTGATTTGGGTAACATTACTTTATTAGATAAGATTCAATCTAACCCTGGTTCAAACTCGATGGTTCATAATACGCATATTATAAATGTTGCTGGAAATGATTATGCTGTAACATCATGGTATAAAGATGGATTTACAATTGTAGATGCAGGAAGACCACAAAATTTAGTTCAGGTTGGAAATTATGATACATACCCGGGTTCTGGTGGTGGTTCTGTTGGAAATTGGGGAGTTTATCCATTCCTACCGTCAGGAACAATTGTTGTTTCAAATATAAATGAAGGCTTATTTGTTTTTACTCCGAATTATGTTCGTGCTTGTTATTTAGAAGGTAATATCATCGATTCTATAACAGGCTTGCCAATTAATGGTGCTTTGGTTGAAATATTAACAACTACAACAAATGATAATTCAGATATTGGAGGAGACTATAAAACAGGAATTCCATCGCCTGGAGGGCTATATAATGTTCGTTATTCAAAAGCGGGTTATAATTCAAAAATAATTACAGGGCTTTCTTTTGCTGCAGCAATGGTCACTATACAAGATGTTGAACTTTCTCCTATTTCTACATTTGCTTTAACCGGGCAAGTAATAGAAGTAGGAACGGGTACACCAATTCCAAATGCTAATGTGCAAGTAAGCAACAGCAGTTTTAACTTTAATACAACAACCGATGGTAGTGGTAATTTTACTTTTCCTGCAGTTTATGCCGATGATTATGAGGTAATAGGCGGACATTGGGGACATATAACATCTTGTATGCAAAATGTTTCTATTAATTCATCTTCTTCACCAATTACAATACAATTAGCCAAAGGCTATTATGATGATTTTACGTTTGATTTTGGTTGGTCTGTTTCTGGCGATGCTACGGCAGGTTCATGGGTGCGTGAAGTTCCAGTAGGAACATTTAGCGGACCAGTTCCTTCAAACCCAGGAATGGATGATTCTACCGATTGTTCCAACATTGCTATGGTAACAGGAAATAATACAGGAAGTACTTCAAACGATGATGTTGATAACGGAAGTACTATCATTACTTCTCCCAATTTTGATTTAAGTTCTTATACCGACCCTTATTTAGATTATACACGTTGGTTTTTTAATGCAGGAGGTTCCGGTGCTCCAAATGATTCATTAAAAATAATGTTGAATAATGGAAGCACGATTGCTTTAGTGGAATTTGCTGTTGCAAGTACTACAGGAAATTCCACATGGATACATAAATCATTTAAAATTTCGAATTACTTAGCTCCTACTTCAACAATGAAAGTAATTGTTCGTACTGCTGATAATGCTCCCGGACATTTAGTAGAAGCAGGGTTTGACAAATTTTTAATTAATGAGGGTCCAACAGGAATTGCTGCAACGGATATGATTCATGCTAGTTTGAATGCTTATCCAAACCCTTTCGCAAATGAAATAACCTTAAATTATAATTTAAATACAAAAGCAGTTGAGGGCGCAACACTTGTAATTACGGATATTACAGGTAGAGTAGTGGTAACTGAAAAAATAACTGCTGATAAAGGTTCTTATACATTAAAACCAGAAATTAATTCTGGAATTTATTTTGTAAGCATTATTAATGGGAAACAAAAAATGACAACCATTAAAATTATGAAAACGAAATAAAAATCATTTTTACTTTGTCTAGAAAGCCCTGCAAAATATTTTTGCAGGGCTTCGATTTTTAAAATTCATTGATTATGTCAAAAACAAAAATATTAGTAGCTGGTATTGGTGCTGTTGGTGGCTATTTTGGCGGGCTTTTAGCCAAGCAATTTCAAGAGAGCAAAGATGTTGAAATTTGTTTTTTGACAAGAGGAGAAAACTTTAAAAAAATAAAAACCGATGGGCTAAAAGTTATTAAAGGGAACAATCATTTTATTGCAGTTCCATCGAAAGTAAGCGACAATCCTATAGATATTGGTATTGTTCAATATATTCTTATTTGCACCAAAAGCTATGATCTTATTGATATCGCTACTCAACTAAAACCATGTGTGGGTCAAGAAACAATTTTTTTGCCTCTGCTTAATGGCGTAGATGGAAGTAAAAAAATATTAAAAATCTTTCCAAATAATATTGTTTTAGAGGGCTGTGTTTATGTCGTTTCTCGATTAATAGATGTTGGAATAGTAGAGAACAAAGGAAACATCGAAAAACTATATTTTGGATTAGATAAAATTAAAAATGAGAAATTAAATTTGCTTGAAAATATATTTAAGGCATCAAATATTGATGCAACTCTTTCATGGGACATATCCAAAATTATTTGGGAAAAATTTATTTTTATTTCATCTATAGCAACTGCAACATCATATTTCAATGATTCTATTGGGTTAATACTGTCTAACAAAAGTAAAAAAGAGATTTTGATTTCTTTAATTAATGAAGTGAAAGCAGTTGCAAAAATAAAACAAATTAAGGTTTCATATAATATAAGGGACGAAGTACTAGAAAAATTGGCTTTGTTGCCTTTTGAAACAACATCTTCCATGCATTCTGATTTTCAAAACAAACAAAACAAAACTGAACTTAATTCTTTAACAGAATATGTAGTTAAAGAAGCAGAAAATCATAACATAGCAACTCCAACGTTTAAAATGATTTTAATTGAATTGCAAAAAAAATGAGCGTCAAATTTTTAATAACAAAAAAGCCGATTGAATCCAATCGGCTTTTTTGTTATTAAAAATAAATTAAGCTTATTTTTTTTCTTCTGTTGTAGCTGTACTGTTAGCTTTTGCTTTGCAGCAAGATTTAGTTTCACCTTTTGATTCAGAACAAGAAGTTTTTGTTGTTTCTGCTTTTGATTCGCTGCAAGATTTTGCAGTAGCATCTTTTTTGCAACATTCTTTTTTGCTTTTTTTCTTTTTGTCATCACCTTTTTTATCTTCACCACAAACAGTAACTGCTTTGTGAGATGCAAATGTAATTGCTGATGCAGAACCAACTACACCTGCTAATGCTAATACTAAAAATAATTTTTTCATTTGATTATGGGTTTAAGGATTAATTTCTATTTGCTTTACAAACGTAAAATTAAGAAATTATTTTAATGCTGTTTGTTTAAAAGTGTTAAAAAAACAGAAATTCTACTCGAATGTAGCAATTACCGTTTCGTTTCCTTTTACTTTTTGCTCAAGATTAACTTTAACCTTTACATTAGTAGGTAAAAGTAAATCAACTCGAGAACCAAATTTAATAAAGCCAAATTCATTGCCTTGAGTAGCTTTATCACCTTCTTTACAGTAATATACTATTCGTCTTGCTAAAGCTCCAGCAATTTGACGAAATAAAACCTCTTGCCCGTTTTTGTGTTCAACCACTATTGTGGTTCTTTCGTTTTCAGTTGAAGATTTTGGATGCCAAGCAACCAAAAAGAGTCCAGGGTGATATTTTGCATACTTTACAATTCCGCCAATTGGAAAACGATTTACATGCACATTTATTGGCGACATAAAAATCGAAATTTGTAAGCGCTTGTCTTTAAAATATTCTGTTTCGGTAGTTTCTTCTATCACTACTACTTTTCCATCGGCAGGGGCAACAATAGTATTGTCATCAATAATAATTTTGCGTGAAGGGTTTCTGAAAAATTGCAAAATAGTAACCAATAAAAATACAGAAAGGGCATAACCTAACCAGAGTACAATGGGTAATTCAGCTGCAAAAAAGTGCGTTAGAAAATTAATGATGGTAACTAAAGCAAATGTTATTAATATAGATGGATATCCTTCTTTGTGTATCATTTGTTTTATTTTTTTCCTTTGTTAGTACGTTGCTGATTTTGCTTAGCCATTTCTTCTAAACGTTGTTGAAATTTAGAAACTTTTTTTGGTTTCTTTTTATTTTCTTGAATTTTTGCGTGCAATTTGTCGTTATCAATCACAAATTTTTGCATCACCCACGTTTGACCAAATGTAAACATATTTGCTAGGAAATAGTACCAACTCAATCCTGCAGAATAACTATTTAAGAATCCTAAAAAGAAAATAGGCATTAAATACATCATCCATTTCATTCCAGGCATTTGGTTGGTGCTGCCCATCAATTGGCTGTTGCTCCATGTGTAAAGTAATGTAGAGCCAGTCATTAATAGTGCAAATAAACTCATGTGGTCGCCATACCAAGGAATATTAAATCCAAAATCCCAAACAGAATCATAAGTAGATAAATCGTGTGCCCATAAAAATCCTTGTTGGCGCAATTCAATAGATGCAGGAAAAAAGTTAAACAATGCAATTAATATTGGCATTTGTAGTAAAACAGGAATACAACCAGCCATCGGATTTACTCCAGCACTTTTGTAAAGAGCCATAGTAGCTTGTTGTTTCTTCATTGGATCTTCATTCTTAAATTTTTCTGTTATTTCATCCATCTCTGGTTTCAAAACACGCATTTTAGCTGAAGAAAGAACAGTTCTGTAAGCAATAGGTAATAATAAAAGTTTAATGATGATGGTTAGAATTAAAATGATAATTCCATAATTCATATTAAAACCACTTAGGAAATTAAAAATAGGAATTACCAAGAAGCGATTTAACCAACCAAAAATTTTCCAGCCTAAATTAATTTGTTTTTCTAACTCAATATCATATTTTTTTAATGTTTGATAGTGGTTTGGTCCAAAATAAAATTGCATAGCATAGGTATCGTTCTTATTACTTTCATAAGCTAAAGGAATACTTGCAGTATAATCTTTTATGTATTTTTTTGAACCTTGCAATATTTTGGTTTCAATGCTCGGTTTTTCAAATTCGTTTTTAGAGATCAGCACAGATGTGAAAAATTGTTGCTTAAAACCAATCCATTTTGTTTTTCCTTCAAGATATTTTTTTTCACTACTTGCTTCGCTAATTCTATCCACTCCATCTATTGAAGAATTATAATAGATAGTAGAGCTCCTGTTTTGATTGTCGAAATCTTGTTCTTGTGTTGGGGTTTTCATTCCCCAGTTTAAAGTAAGTTCTTTTGTTGTAGGGGCAATTACATTTTGTAAACCAACTGTGTTAATTTCAAAGTCCATCATGTAATCATCGCCTTTTAAAGTATAAACGTACTCTAAATATTTTTCTTTAGTTCCAGCATATAAGCGCATCGATAATTTTTTGCTGTCAGCGCCACTAACTTTAAAATCTGTTCCTTCAGGAGTAAAGTACATACTGTCGGTTGTAAATTTTTTTCCAAAAGCATAAAAAGAAAGACTTTGTTGAGAAGAATCAGCATCAAAAAGAAACAATGGTTTTTGGTCGTATGTTTTATAATTTTTTAATTCCACAGATTTAATTCTTCCTCCTTTAGATGCAACATTTACTTTCATCAAATCATTTTCAATGATTATGGTTTTGTCTTCACCTTTTGCTGCTTCAGCAAAATCTCCAAAAGCCATCTTTTGTTGAGCTAATTTTAAAGAATCGGAAACAACAATTGAAGTATCTGTATTTTGAGTTGTTGTATTAAGCTTTGAAATAGAATCAGTTGCAACTTTTGCTTTTTCGGTTTCTATATATTGCGCTGTGGAATCAGCAATGATTTTTTGTTTTGCAAGTTCTTCTGCACTTGGCTGAGACATAACTAACCAACCTATAAGTATTCCTCCAATTAATAAAAGGCCAATTATCGAATTTCTATCCATCATTCTTTTAAAATTTTAAGGCGCAAAGATAGTATTTATAAAGTAAAAAGTCCTGCAATTTTGCAGGACTTTTTACTTTATTTGATTTGAAAATTATTAGTACCAACCTTTAGCTTTGATACCTGATTCAACTTTTTGTAATGCTGTAATATAAGCACCCATTCTCATGGTTGTATTGTATTGTTCAGCATTTTTCCAAACTGTTTCAAAAGCAGCATTCATTGAAGCATCATGTTTTTCATTTACTTCTGCTTCTGGCCAATAACGACCATATTTATTTTGTACCCATTCAAAGTAGGAAACTGTAACACCACCACCATTTGCTAAGATGTCTGGTACTACAATAATACCTTTGTCTTTTAAAATTGGATCTGCTTCTGGAGTTGTTGGTCCGTTGGCTCCTTCAATAATTAATTTTGCATTGATGTTTTGAGCAACCTCTCCTGTAATAACATTTTGCAATGCAGCAGGAACTAAAATATCAACTTTTGCAGTTAATAATTCTTCAGGTTTAATTTCAACACCACCTTTGAATCCTTTTAAAACATTATTGTTTGTTTTTACAAATTCTATAGCAGCTTTTATATCAATTCCATTTTCATTCCAAAGCGTAGCAGTATGGTCGCCTATCGCGCAAATTTTAATTCCTTGTTCGTTTAATAAGCGTGATGCATGAGAACCAACATTACCAAAACCTTGAACAGCTGCAGTAACTTTTTTAGGATCTAATTTCATTTTTGCTAAAGCAGCCAAAGTAGAAATCATCACTCCACGACCTGTTGCAGCATCTCTTCCTAATGAACCACCTAAGCCAACTGGTTTGCCTGTGGTAACACCCGGGAAGTTTCCTCTATGTGTTTTGTTATAAGCATCAAGTAACCAAGCCATTTCACGTCCACTTGTTCCCATATCAGGAGCAGGAATATCTTTATCTACACCAAAAACATCAGCCATTGCTGTTGTATATGCTTTAGTTAATCGTTCTAATTCTCCAACACTCATTTCACGTGGATTACATTTTATTCCACCTTTTCCACCACCATAAGGTAAATTTGCAACAGCACATTTAAAAGTCATCCAAGCTGATAGTGCTTTTACTTCATCATCGCATACGTCCATTGCATAACGGATTCCTCCTTTAGATGGTCCAAGAATTGTGGAATGTACTGTTCTGAATCCCTCAAAAACGCGCATAGTACCGTTGTCCATCATTATTGGAAGGCTTACTTTTACTTGTTTTTGTGGGTTTTTTAAAATGGTTGCAACTTCGTCTGATAAGCCGTAAATCTTTGCAGCAACATCTAGTCGAGCAAGTACAGCATCAAACATACTTTGATGTTCGGCTGGTACAGTGGTTGTTTTTGTCGTCATATTTTTAATGTTAGGTACCTTTTTAATTTTTAATTTTTTAGGAACACGATTAAAGTGTGCGAATTTATAAAAAATTACATTCTATATAAAATCTTATCGGTAAAACTCCATATTCTATCGTTTAATTCTATTTTAGAATACATGTCTTTTAATTGCTTATTGTAAAAGCTTTTCGATATACAAATAGCTAAATACAAAAGGTGTAGCCATTATTAAACTATCAAATCTATCTAAAATACCACCATGCCCCGGCAACAATCGTCCTGAGTCTTTTACATTTTTGCTTCTTTTATATAAAGATTCTACCAAATCTCCTAATGTTCCAATAACCACTAATATTGCTGCAATTACCATCCAATCGATAATAGAAATAGATGTGTACCACCCAGCAATAATAAATGTTACAATATAACTTGCTATGGCTCCTCCAACACTTCCTTCCCATGATTTTCCAGGCGATACGCGTTCAAATAATTTTCTTTTTCCAAATGCTGAACCTGCTATATACGCTCCAGAATCATTACTCCACAATATTAAAAAGAAACCAAATAGGATTTCATAATTGTAATTTCCAGTATAAGTAACTATATAATTAAGTAACGAAAAAGGTATGGCTACATAAAAAACGCCTAATAAAGTATAACCAATATTTACAAAGGGGTTAATTTTGTTGGTGTATAGTTCAACAATGAAAAATGAAAAAATTAATGGAATATTAAATGCTAAAATTTTAAAATCAAAAAGTTGCATACTAACCAAAGCATTGCTCAGAAATATAGATGCGCCTACAATTGTTCCCCAAATTTTTTGGGGTTTAACTTGAGCTTTTTCGGAAAGGGTATAAAATTCCCAGATTCCAAGAATGGTGATGATGAAAAAAAGAATTGAAAAGGATAATTGGTTATAATAGGTGCAGCCTAATAAAACTGCAACAAATGCTCCTGCTGTGAGTGTTCTTTTTAAAAAATTGTTCACAGATTTTGGTTTAGATTAAATGAATATCATCAATTAAAAAAACAAACATTTCTCTTGGTCCGTGTGCTCCTTGAACTAGTGTTTTCTCTATGTCAGCGGTTTTGCTTGGGCCTGTAATGGTCGAAATCATTGAAGGGAGATTATTGCTGTATTTGTCTTTCAAAAATTTTATAGAATCGTTTGTGTTGGAAACAAGTTGCGAAGTATATGCTACAACAATATGAAAATTACTATAAAAAGGAACTCTTCTGCCAGATGCTTGTTTGGATGAAACAACAACACTTCCTGTTCGTGCAACCAAACATTCGCAAAGTGTTAAACCAATATCTGTTTTAAGTAAATCTTGTTCTTTGTCAGAAAATTTTATGTTGCCTTTGTTTAATAAATCTTTAATTTTTGGTTCAAGACAAAAAATATTTTCCCATTGATTGTCTTTTGCAATAAAATCGAAATTTTCAATGAATTCGGTTTCGTTTTCACAAAAAACAAATCTGCCGTTTACTGCAGAAAAGTTTGTTGCAAATTGTATTTCAAGAGGCTCTTCGGATGTTGTAAATATTTCGGAAGTTTTATCTACATCGCCAATTTCTTGATTCGACTTATGTGTTAAAGCCTTTCGGATTTTTTTTAATATTTTTTCTCTGGAAGTAGTGCTGTCTTGCATTGTTTAAAACAGTGTTGGTTGAGGTTTTTCAGAATCATTTGTATTCCCATCTTCCGCTTTAGTTTTCTCTTCTGCTTTAATTTCAGGATTTAGATTTTTTTCTTTTTCTTTTTCCCCTTGTTCCAAAGCTTCTGCTTCTATATCTTTTTCAAATCTTCTTTTCCCGAAAATAATTTCCAAATCTTCTTTAAAAATAACTTCTTTTTCTAAAAGTTGTTCAGCTAATTTAACCAACAAATCTTTGTTTTCAGTTAATATTTTTTTAGCTCTTGCATAAGCAATTTCAATCATCTTGCTTGCTTCTTGGTCAATTAATTCAGCCGTTTTTTCACTATATGGTTTTGTAAATCCGTATTCATTCGAACCAGACGAGTCGTAATAGCTAAGATTACCGATTTTATCATTTAAACCATAGATACTAACCATTGCATAAGCTTGTTTGGTTACTTTTTCAAGGTCGCTTAGAGCACCTGTAGAAATTTTACCAAACATAATTTCTTCTGCAGCTCTTCCCCCTAACGTTGCGCACATTTCGTCAAGTAACTGTTCTGTTGTTGTTATTTGGCGTTCTTCAGGCAAATACCATGCAGCACCTAATGAGCGTCCTCTTGGTACAATTGTAACCTTTACTAGTGGATGAGCATGTTCAAGCAGCCAGCTTGTAGCAGCATGGCCAGCTTCGTGATAAGCAATTACTTTTTTCTCTTGCGAAGAAATTATTTTATTTTTCTTTTCTAATCCTCCAATAATTCTATCTACAGCATCTAAAAAATCTTGTTTCCCAATTACGGCTTTATCGTGTCGTGCTGCTATCAAAGCAGCTTCATTACAAATATTTGCAATATCGGCTCCTGAAAACCCAGGAGTTTGTTTTGCCAAGAAATCTACATCAACAGTTTCATCTAATTTTAAAGGTTTTAAATGCACTTTAAAAATATCTTTACGTTCGTTCAAATCAGGCATATCAACATAAATTTGCCTGTCGAATCGACCTGCACGCATCAATGCTCTGTCTAAAATATCCGCACGGTTTGTTGCTGCAAGAATAATTACACCGCTGTTGGTGCCAAATCCGTCCATCTCTGTCAATAATTGATTCAATGTGTTTTCGCGTTCATCATTTCCACCGTGAGCTGGATTTTTTCCGCGTGCTCTGCCTATTGCATCAATCTCATCAATAAAAATGATACAAGGAGATTTTTCTTTCGCCTGACGGAACAAATCACGAACACGTGAAGCACCAACACCTACAAACATTTCAACAAAATCAGAACCTGAAAGAGAAAAGAATGGAACTTTTGCTTCGCCTGCAACAGCTTTTGCTAAAAGGGTTTTACCTGTTCCTGGAGGACCAACTAGCAATGCTCCTTTTGGAATTTTTGCTCCTAAAGCAGTATATTTTTTTGGGTTTTTTAAGAAATCAACGATTTCTTTTATTTCAATTTTTGCTCCTTCTAAACCAGCAACATCATTGAATGTGATATTTACATTGGTATCTTTATCAAATAATTGAGCTTTTGACTTTCCTATGTTAAATATTTGTCCACCTCCAGCACCTCCGCCCATCCTTCTCATTAATATTATCCAAAACACAACTAATAAAACTAGTGGTAATATCCAAGATAAAATCCCGCCCCAGTCTGTTCTTTCTTCAACTTCGGGATATATTTTTAATTTTGGATCAATATCTTTTTGTGCTTCATTTAACTCAGATTTAAAACTATCAATAGAGGCAATTTTTAATTTAAAGTGTGGTCCTTTTGGGTGTTTATCTAATTTAAGTTTTGCGTACTGTGGCAGGGATAGAGAATCTCGTTTGATGTGAATTTCTGCTGTTCTGTCTGTTGTTACGATTATGATACTTTCCACATGATTTTTCTTTACCATGGTTTCATAAAAATCTTTATCCTTGATTTCTTCAATAGTACCATAGCCACTCATTAATTGCAATGCAATTATTCCAACTGCAATTATTCCGTATATCCAATAAAAATTGAATGGATTTTTAGGTAAATTTGGTTTTTTCGGTAGTTTGTTCTTCAACGAATTTTTATTTTCCTCTTGCTCGCTCATATTAAGTGTTTCAAAAATTTAAATTTTATTAGTTGGATGCTATTTTTTCAATTTCAGCATCAGCCCAAAGTGCTTCTAAGTTATAAAAACTACGGATATTTGATTGGAAAATGTGAACTACTACTGTTACATAATCAATTAAAATCCATTCTGAGTTTTCAAAGCCTTCGGAGCGGTATGGTTTTTCATTGGTTTTTTTCTTTACTATTTCATCAACAGAACCAGCAATGGCATTTACTTGAGTGCTTGAATCGGCTTGACAAATGATAAAGTAATCGCACACTCTATTGTGAATATTCTGTAAGTTTAAAACTGAAATATTTGTTCCTTTTTTTTCCAAAATTCCATCTACTACTGCATCTGCAAGTTTTTTTGTTTCGTTATTCACCAAAGCCATTTTAGGTGCTTTTTCTGCTTTTGCTACTTTTTTTACAGCTTTTTTAGTAGCTGTTTTTTTCGTTGCTTTCTTCACCGTTTTTTTAGGACTTGCTTTTCCGCTTGCTGGACGAACAGCTTTTACTGTTTTTTTAGCACTCGTTTTTGTTTCCGTTTTCTTTTTTGCCATTTAGTTTTTAAATAATATCCGTTTTATTTCGTTATTTGTACTGCTGATAAATTAAGCAGCACAAAAATAGTCAAAAGTTTTTGCATAATTTGCTAATGAAAACATTATTTATAGGGCAAAAAAGCATCTGTTTAAAATCAGTTGAATCTACCAACAGTTATGCCACTGAAATGTTGCGACAAATTAGCTTGTTGGATGGCACACTATTCTACACCTTTAATCAAACAAATGGAAGAGGACAACGAGCAAATACATGGGAAAGCGAACCACATAAAAACATAGCGTTAAGTGTTGTTTTACTACCTTTTTTTTTAAATGTGAATCAACAGTTTTTATTGACTCAAATTACTTCGTTGGCTTTGGCTGACTTAATGGCAGAGGTGATAAAAGAAAAGCACAAAGTAGCTATTAAATGGCCCAACGATATTTATATTAACGATAAAAAAGTGGCAGGAGTACTAATTGAAAACGGAATAAAAAATAATCAAATTCAAAATTCAATTATTGGTGTTGGGTTGAATGTAAATCAAACCCAATTTAGTTCAACTATTGTAGCAACATCACTCCAATTGCTTGCGGGTAAAGGTTTTGATTTGAATAAACTTATTCAAATGTTTTGTGAAAAATTAGAAGGATATTATCTTCAGCTAAAAGCGAAGAAGTTTGAATACATTAATCAAAAATATTTATCAAATTTGTATCAAATCAATGAATGGAAAAATTATTTTTTTGATAATGAAACACAAGAAGGAAAAATAATTGGTGTAAGTGCTGAAGGAAAATTGAAACTCGAACTTAAAAATAACACTATGCGATTGTTTGATTTAAAAGAAATTACCTTTATAAAATGAACTATCCAAGAGAAGTTATAGAAATATTAGGAAGATGGGTGGATGGAGATACCCATGCAAAAGATTGGCTTCAAAGAAATAATTACGAAGAATTAGTTCATTTAAAAGATGCATCAAGACGATTTGCAAAATCGTTTGAATATTTATTAATTCACAATCATGTAATACTTGCTGCTTTTGTGAATGCTATTTGGGAAGATAAAGCGGCTTTTAAATTGTTGATGGAAAAAAAAGCAGTGCATTGGGCTGCGATGGCAAATTATATTAATGGTGATGAAAAAGCAATTTTATTTTTGAAAAAAAATAAATTAGACCATTATGCACAATTAGCACATAAAATTCTAATGAGAATAAGAAAAGATAATGATGATGGTTCGAATGTATTTAATAGCGGACCTTATAAACGACAAGATTAAAGATGAGAGCAATAGGAACTATTCCACATGATAGAATCACCATTACTATATTTTCAATGAATGATAAATATCAAATTCAGTTTGAAGCAGGACCAATGATTCAAACTTATAAGCTAAGACATGATGAAATAAATGGTTTGGAAGGGATCAAAAAAATGGTAGATGAACAATTTTTAGAAAATATTTTAACTCGGTTTAATGAAATGTATTTGTTTTTAAAACAAGCAAAAGAAAATATAAAATGATAAAAAATAGTTTAGTATTCGTATTTGTTTGTTTGATTGTTTCTTCGTTTGTGCCCGCACCAACCTATCAAATTGCTTTGCTGAAATACAATGGAGGAGGCGATTGGTATGCAAATTTAGAAACATCATTGCCTAATCTTATTAAATTTTGTAATGATAATTTAAAAACAAATATCAATCCTGAACAAGCAATTGTTGATGTTGGAAGTGCCGATATTTTTAATTATCCTTTTGTGCACATGACAGGTCATGGGAATGTGGTATTTAATTCACAAGAAGCAGAAAACTTACGTAATTATTTAGTTGGAGGAGGCTTTTTGCATATATCGGATAATTATGGAATGGATAAATTTATTCGTAATCAAATGAAAAAAGTTTTTCCAGAATCTGATTTTGTTGAATTGCCTTTTTCTCATCCTATCTATCACCAAAAATTTGATTTTGCAAATGGTCTTCCAAAAATTCATGAACACGAAGGAAAATCAGCACAAGGCTTTGGTATAATTTATAATGGACGGTTGGTTTGTTTTTATGATTTTGAATGTGATTTAGGTGATGGTTGGGAAAGTTTTGAAGTTCATAAAGATTCGCCCGAAGCGCGCCAAAAAGCATTGAAGATGGGAGCAAATATTATTCAATATGTTTTAATGGGTGGTGAAAATTCTGTAAAAAAATAGTTTATTATTTCTCCAACAAAATAAATAATTCCCTTCCTTGTCTTGGTTTTATTGAATTATAACAAGATTCAAATTTTATAAAATTAAAATAAGGGCTAAAATATTTTTTATACTCTTCCGCATTTCCACCAAAGGGTGGTTTGTCTGTATTTAATACATCATTAAATAAAACGCCAACTAATTTTCCTTTTGGATAGAGTAGCTCATTCATTTTTTTTGCATAATCGGTTCTTAAGTTGGGATTCAAAGCGCAAAAAAAGGTCTGCTCAATAATTATATCGTATGTCTTTTCATGCCTAAAAAAATCTCCTAAAATTAAATTTTCAGTTGGAAAATTTGGAACTCTTTTTTTTATATTTTTTAATGGTTCTTCTGAAATATCAATCACAAAAATATTATTGAACCCATTGTTAAATAAATATTCTGCTTCATAAGCATTTCCTGCACCAGGAATTAGAATAGAAACATTTTTATTTTTTATTTGATTAAAATATTCTTTTAATGGTGTCGTAATTTCTCCTACATCCCAGCCTGTTTCATTCTGTTGATAGCGTTGTGTCCAATAATTTTTATCTAGTGAAATCATTTGTATTAAAAAGAAAATTGAAATCCTGCTTTTACTCCCCAAATACTCATTTTGTTTTGTGGGTTTAATTTGTTGTAATTTGAAATATAAGAATCATCATTATATGTTAATCGATAAAGAAAATCAATTCTGATTAAACCAAAAATATTTTCAACGCCCAAATCCGCTTCAAAATATGGAACATCTTCCATTATTGTAAAACGGTTGTTTTGGTTAAATTTTGTGTTTTTTGCGCTTAATGTTCCGTAAGCCATATTTAAACCAACAACTTCTCTCCAATTCCATTTTTTTAACAAAGGAACACGATTAAAAAATAAACCGTTAAAATGATGTTGCCAAAAAGCTTCAATGTATTGGTCGGTAGCAAATTCAAAAAAATTCATTTGATTGAATGTATTAGAAGCATAAAAATTTGTTTCATTTCCTCTTGGTATTTCTAATAAGGTGTAAGGGATTTCTGAAAATACTTTACCAATTTTTAAAAATACGTGCGATGCCCCAAGAGTAGCATATTTGAATCTATTGGAATATGTTAAGCTTACTTTATGGTATTCAAAATCGCCACCCAAAACATTTTTAAGCCCTGCAGTATAATTGAAGCCAATTACAGCAGATTTTTTATTTCCAAAACTGATACGTTCATTCCCATTTTGTACATAACGTTCTTTTGGCGAATAACGTAAATCTAAAAGAATTTCGGTGATTGAATATTTTCGTTGCTGAAAAATATTAAAATCTGTTGGAGCAACTATTAATGTAAATAAAGGAGAAGTGCGAATATTTTGAAATGTAATTTTTGAAGTTATTCCGATATTAAAATCTTTTTCGAACCAAGCACGCGCTTCTTGAACTTTTACCAATCGTGTAAAATTTCCAATGTTAGCAGAAAAGTTATACAAATTGTTGGGCGATTGTCCTAAATTAATATTTTGAGTAGTATTAAAGTTTAATCCAATTTGGTCAATATCTTCTCGGTATTGCACTCCTACTTTGCTCCATGGGAAACGGGTTAAAATTCGTTCTACTTGTAAATTGTATTTGAATTTTTGGTCTTTAAATCCATACGCACCATAACCTCTCACAACCCAATCTTTGCTCAGTTTTGCATTTGTTCTGAATCCTAGTCTTACTTTGTTGCCTTCGTATTGATTATAGCTATATAATTGCATGTAATGTCCAAAGTCAATAAAACCAACATCTTTATAGCCAGAAAATAAAAAGTATAAAATATTTACACCTTTTTTTATAAAAGGAATATTTCGTACAGTATCAATCATATCGTACGATTTTGATTCAAGCACTGATAATTTTTCATGCCTACTTTGCGACCACCAAGCTGTGTCTTTGCTAATAGCGTCTTCTGCATACTGAATTCTTGTTTCGTAAAAATTATTTTCTTTTGGCTTGTTTACTATATAATTTCGGTTGGAATTATAGGTACGCACAACCAAACTCACAAATTTGTCAGTTACCGTTGTATAATCAACTATTGTTCGAGTTTGAGAAGGAACCCAAGCATCTGTTTCGGTTGGAATTAATACTTGCTGAATACGTGCATGGTCAATCCAATTTACATTTGATTCAGGTGTTATTCCTAAATCCAATTGTTTGATTGCAAATGTTGAGTCCGTAATCCAAATGGTTCCTGTGTAAGCTAAATCTTTTTTGTTTTTGGGTACACAATTAATTTTATAACAATAAAAACTATCCACCATCATACTATCAATTAAATAGTAGTTGTAAAATAATAATGCATTGTCAGCAAGTGGCGAAAGAATATCTTTTCCTTGAATATCCACCGTATTTTTACAAAAATTATAATTTTGAAAATCAGTTCCCGTAAGCTGTGAAACAGCGCTTCCATCCTTCATTCCCACAAATTTTATTTTTACTGCACTAACATCTTCATGCTTTTTTTCTTTTTCTTTATAAGAATAAATATCAGAAATTACTTCACTCATCATTACGGGTAAATTGGCTTTGCTTTCTTCACCCACCAATGCATCAAGACTATCCCACATATTCGTAAACTTTCGGAATAGCTTCCATTTACGCATTTTTGGCGTGATGTTATCTACATCAGCTTCTTGTTTTGTATAACTTAAATATTGTACAGAATTTAGATTATCTCTATCGTATTTCGATTTGTTTTCAATAGCAAGTTTTATAATTCTTAAGGCAGGATTTATTCCAGGATGTACCACTACAGTATTTAAAGTAAGAGATGCTGGGCTTAATGCAAAATTTATTTCTTGATTTTGTCCTTTTTTTACAACTTTTGCTTTTGATTTATAGCCAATTAATGAAACATAAATAGAATCACCAGCATTGGTAGTTTTTAAATAATAGTTTCCATCAAAATCGGTGATGGTACCTTGAAATGTTCCTTTAAAATAAATATTAGCAAATGGCACACCGCTGTTTGTACCTATTTCAGTAACACGACCAGTAATAATAGTTTCTTTTTGAGCAGAAACAAAACTGCTAAAAAAAATAAAGCTTATTAAGTATGCTATTTTTAAATATTTCATTTCAATCTATCCGCACATGACGGATGATGGTGCTTGTTTGTTACTTTTTTTCTAATAAAACTACATTTTCAACATGATGTGTTTGTGGAAACATATCTACAGGCTGAACTTTTGTTACTTTGTATTTTGAATCTAAAATTTGCAAATCTCTAGCTTGTGTTGCTGGATTACAACTCACATACACAATCCTATCGGGTTCAATTTCTAAAATTTTTTTTGTTACATCTTCGTGCATCCCTGCGCGAGGAGGATCAGTAATGATAACATCGGGCTTGCCGTTTTGTTTAATAAATTCATTGCTCAACACATCTTTCATATCACCTGCAAAAAATGTAGTATTAGAAATGGTATTGATAGCCGAATTTATTTTTGCATCTTCAATAGCAGCAGGAATGTATTCAACACCAACAACTTTTTTTGCTTGATGAGCAACAAAATTAGCAATTGTACCAGTCCCAGTGTACAAATCATATACTATTTCATTGCTGGTTATGGCTGCAAAATCACGTGTTACTTTGTATAACTCATAAGCTTGTTCGGAATTGGTTTGGTAAAAACTTTTTGGTCCAATTTTAAATTTTAATCCTTCCATGTTTTCATAAATACTATCATTGCCTTTAAAAACAACAATATCCAAATCGCTGATGGTGTCATTTTTTTTAGAATTGATAACGTATTGCAACGAAGTAATTTGAGGAAACTGTTCCGATAAATGATTTAATAGATTAGCGATATTTTCTTTATCATCATAAAAGAAAGATACAATTACCATCCATTCGCCAGTAGAAGTACTGCGAATAATAATGTTGCGCAACAACCCCATTTGTTCGCGAATATCAAAAAAAGACAAGTTGTTTTTTAAAGCAAAATCTTTAACTGTCAAACGAATACTGTTTGATGGTTCTTCTTGCAAATGACATTTTTCAATATCTAATATTTTATCAAATAAGCCGGGAATATGAAAGCCCAAGGCATTTTTATCTTCAATATTTTGCTGCGAATCAATTTCTTCGATGGTAAGCCATTTTTTATTCGAAAAAGTATATTCTAATTTATTGCGGTAATTATAGGTTTTAGCAGAAGGAATTATTTTTTGAATTTCTGGCAAATCTATTTTAGCAAGGCGTGTGAGTGCATCTGTAACTTGTTTTTGTTTGTAAAACAATTGCCATTCATAACTCATGTTTTGCCATTTGCAACCACCACAAGTTCCAAAGTGAGAACAAACACTATCTGTTCTTTTTTCTGATTTATGCTTTATAGCAATTGTTTTTGCTTCACGGTATTTACTTTTTTTACGAGTAATCTGAACATCCACCACATCTCCTGGAACAGCACCTTTTATAAAAATAACATATTCATCTGTTTTTGCAATAGATTGCCCATCAGAGCTGGCATCTATTACAGTAATGTTTTCTAATATTTGTGCAGGCTTTTTTATGGTACTTCTCATAACCTGCGAAGTTATGAAAATACTAGGAAATTTGAGTGAGGTATTTTTTTGGAATTAAACACTTGATTTTTATGAAGAAATATTTTTTTTACTACAAGATTTTAACTTGTAGCTAAGCGCAGTTTCAAGTGCGTTTTAGCGTTAGTCAAAATCTTGTAGTAAAGTTAGTTTTTTTTGAGCAAGTCAATAATTCCCAACCAATTCATTGCGTTTTTTTTTGTTTTGCCAGGCGATAAACTACGCTCAATAGAGGGTATTATCAATTTGTGTTTTAAGTGTCAGTCTAAGCCACACAAAACCAATTGTTCCTGCAAGAACTGAAGCGATAAGTATTGCAATTTTTGAATTATTTACGATTACTTCATTGTCAAACGCAAGAAGTGTAATGAAGATTGACATTGTGAAACCGATGCCGCCTAAAAATCCAATACCAATTATATTTTTCCATTTTAAGTCTGCTGGTAATGCACAAAGTCCTAAGGTAACACCGATAAATGAAAAAAGGCAAATGCCTAAAGGTTTTCCGATTACAAGTCCTGCAATAATTCCTAAACTGTTTGTTTGTCCCAAACCACTTTGCCAATTGTCGCCAACCGCAATACAAGTATTAGCTATTGCAAACAATGGAAGAATAAAAAAAGCAACTGGCTTGTGTAAGAAATGTTGAAGAGTATATGAAGGGGATTTTTTTTCACTCTTGCCGAATGGAATTGTAAATGCTAACAAAACTCCCGTTATTGTAGCATGAACACCTGAATGCAACATAAAATACCACATTACTGCACCGCCAATTAAATACGGAATTAAGTTGTAAACTTTCATACGGTTTAGAACGAGAAGAAAACCGAAAATACCTAATGCTATAAATAAATTTACAAATGCAATTGAGCTCGTATAAAAAATTGCAATAACTATGATTGCTCCCAAATCGTCCATTACTGCTAAAGCTGTTAGGAATATTTTGAGTGAAGCAGGAACTCGATTTCCTAAAAGAGATAAAATTCCAATTGCAAATGCAATATCTGTCGCCATTGGAATAGCTGCACCTGCTTGAGTATCTGTCCCTAAGTTAAGTAATAAAAATACTCCTGTTGGAACAAGTAAGCCGCCAATAGCATCAAAGATTGGTAGTGAAGCATTTTTTATGTCAGAAAGTTCTCCGTGATAAAGTTCTCGTTCTAACTCCAAGCCAATAAGTAGAAAAAAGATGGTCATTAGTCCGTCATTAATCCAATGGACAATACTGTGTCCACCCAAGTCAAAATGCCAAAAATTAATATAGTCTGTCTGCCAGGCAGAATTTGCAAGTAAAAGAGAAAGAGCTGTTACGAAAACTAAAATCAGTCCACCTGCTTTTTCGCTGTTAAAAAAATCGTTAAAAAGTCGTGTTAATTTCATGCTGATTGTATGGCTATATCGGTTCTGCTATGTTTGCCTATAACGTGTAGCCTAGCGCAGTTTTAATTGCATTTTAGCCTTTGTTAAAAATTTTCAGTAAAGTTAAGTTTTTTTGAGCAAGTCAATAATTTCCAACCAATTCATTTCTTCTTTTTGTTTGTTTTTTATTTTCGGCATGTGTTGGGAAAAGTTCATCTTCCGGTGTTAAATAATAATAATTGTCTAAATGTTTTGTGAATTTGGTTAATCGTTCGTCACAAAATCCGCTTGCCCAAGTGGCATCTAAATAATACCATTGATTATTTATAAAAACTTTATTCCAAGCATGGTTTGTTTTAAAATCTTTTCGTTTTTTATAACGTACTATTTTATTTTTTCCTGTTTTATAACCAAAGGTTTCGTCTGCATAACCAATAACAACTTCACATTTAATATTATTTAGTCGGCATAATTCATAAAAAAGGGTAGCGTAACCTTCGCAAATTGCTTTCTTTTTGCTTAATACTTTGCTTGCATATTTGAAATAAGAATCTTCCCATTTTCCTTCTATTACATTTTTAGGGTCGTTTGTTTTATATCTAACATTCATTGTTTGATTATTTAATTTTAAAGCTGCTACATCATAAGCAACATTTTCTGTTATCCATCTAAAAATTGCGCGTACTTTTTCTTCATCAGTATTAAAAGGAGCTGTAATACTTTTTGCTAGATCAGGTATGTTTTTATACCGTTTTTTCATTTTTAAAACAACATTGTCAACGGCAGTATAATCAGCAGTTTTTAATGTTGTAATATTTAATGAATCTACTTGTTGTGCTTTTAATAAGTACACTGTACTAATTAAAAAAAGGACGAGCATCTTTTTCATAGTTCCGGAAGTTTAGTTGAATATTACCTAAACGCAGTCTGTTTTTAAATTATTGTTTGGGCTGATAAATATTTTAAATGCCATATCGAGTGTTTAACTGAAATAGTTCTCGATACGCTTCGCTACTCGAACTGACTAAACAATTCGAATGTCATATCGAGTAAGCTGACGCAGGAAGCTGTATCGAGATATGGTTGAATAATAAAAAGTTTTTGATATGCTTCGTTACTCGAACTGACTAAACAATTCGAAGTCATATCGAGTAAGCTGACGCAGGAAGCTGTATCGAGATATGGTTGAATAAAATAAATAGTTCTCGATATGCTTTACTAACTAACTGCGATTAAACTAATATAATTTTAATTAAAAAATTTTTCGCAAAAACAATCTCAAAACTACCATTGTATCTTTTTTTGATTTTATGGTTATAGTACTAAAAGAATTAATAATTAAATTCTATCCCGCCATGAAAACAAATATCAACAAATCTGTTAAAGCATTTTTAATAATTGGAATTATTTCAATTGGAGTATATGCTTGTATTGTTCAAAATCAAGAACCAATTAATTTGCTTTCGACAAAAACATTTGACAAAACATCAAAGGTAAATCCCCCCTTAAAAGGTGTTGATATTCCATATGAAATATACAAGGTAGAAGCGAATACATCAAGTGTTCTTACTTATCATTCGGGGAGTAAAATTTTAATTCCTAAAAATGCTTTTGTAGACAAGGATGGAAATTTAATATCAGGCAGTGTAGATGTTAAATATAGAGAGTTTCATAATCCTTCGGATTTTTTTATTAGTGGAATTCCTATGACTTATGACTCAGCAGGTGTGCAATATCATTTTGAATCTGCAGGAATGCTTGAAATTTTAGCATATCAAAATGGAGAACCTGTTTTTATAAATTCTCAAAATCAAATTGTTGTTGAAATGGCATCAAAGCAACTTTCTGACAAATACAACATTTATCAGTATGACAGCATTTTAGGAGATTGGGAGTTCAAATATAAGGATAATGCAGGTTTAGCTGTTTCTGAATCGAATATGAATATGCAACAAAAGAAAATTAGAAACAATGAATTAATAGTTGTTAATGAAGATAAATTGTTTGAACCTCAAAAATCAAATATCAATAATTTTCGTTTTAATGTTGAAACAAACCCTGCTGAATTTCCTGAGATGCAGATTTACGATGGTGTAGAATTTGAAGTTGTTGATGGACAAAAAGAATTCAATCCCAATTATTGTAATTTTTCATGGACAGATATTGAGATTTCAAAAAAGCAAAACTCAGAAAATTATTTAATGACATTAGCATCTGGAACGGTATCTCATGCTTTTGAGGTGCAGCCTGTATTTGTTGGTGCTGCTTACGAAAAAGCATTTGCTAAATACCAAAATTTATTGGAGCAACGTAAAATTGAACAAAGACAAATTCAAAAACAAAAGGATTCAATTTTTTTATTGTACGCAATAGAAAGAGACGCTCAAGTATTGTTTGCTAAAAATAGATCAAAAAATGAAACAGAAATTTCATCAACCCAAAATGTAATATTGAGAACATTTAACATAAGTGGTTTTGGAATATGGAATTCTGATTGTCCGGGAGCCTTACCCAAAGGGGCGCAATTTGCTGCAAATTATGTTGATTCAACAGGTAAAAAAATAGAATTTAAAACAATTTACTTGGTTGAAAAAGGGCGAAATGCAATGTTTGCAATTACAGCATACAGTAGATTATATTACGATCCAAGTAAGAAAAATATTTTATGGGCTGTTACAAGTGACAATAAAATTGCAATTTTTAAAGAAGATGATTTTAAAAATATCAAGGTTGCGAATGATAAAGCAAATATTCAAATGAAAATTATTGATAAGCAAATTACTAAAGCATACGAGGTGAAAAATATTTTGGAGATATAAATTTTTTTTAATTCAAACATGAGAATATTCTTTTTCATAATGCATTTTTTATATTCTATTCAATTGTTGGCTCAAACGAATGGCTCTACTCTTATTGTTAAGAAAGCACAATGGAAGATTTCGATTGTTTCAACAGACTCAATTCTATGGATAGGTAAGGATAATGTTCTGGATATAAAAGTGGAAGGCGGAAAAAATTACTGTATTAAAATTGATGGAGGAATTTTTTATACATTCAATAATAGGTATGTTGTAAAAGTAAAAACAGAAGGTGCTGCCACCATAACGGTGTTCGAAAAACTTCCAAAGGATAAGAAACGAGTACTATATTCAAAAATGTATATAATTAAAAATATGCCAGCACCTATCATTAAAGTGTGTGGTGTTGCTCCTGACTCTGTGATTGATAAAAAACAATTGATAGCAGAAAATAGTATAACTGTTTATGATCCCAATCAAAATATGTATTTGAAAGTAATTGGGTTTAGCCTTATTATTTCTTCGGGTGGAGTTATTAATAATTTTGTGTCGAACAATTGCCATTTTACAATTAATATGCGGAATAAAATTCATTTGCTAAAAAATGGGTCTTTATTGTATTTCGAAGATATATATTGCCTTATGCCCGATAATACAATTAAAAAATTAAATGATTTTCAGTTGTATGTTTCAGATTCAGAAAAATATAGAATAGCATATAGTAGAGGCGAATAATTTTATAAATAAGAGATTGCTTCGTTCGTTCCTCTCTCGCAATGACGTTTTTTGTTCCCGTCATTGCGAGGGACGAAGCAATCTCCACGTTGCATTTTTGTAATGTTTTTTTTTAACTGAAATAGTTCTCGATACGCTATCGCTACTCGAACTGATTAATCAATTCGAATGTCATATCGAGTAAGCTGACGTAGGAAGCTGTATCGAGATGTGGTTGAATAAAATAAATAGTTCTCGATACGCTTCGTTACTCGAACTGACAACCCTATTTGAAAAAGGGAATCAATATTTATTCTAAAAAATACTTACATTCGATTTTTATATATGACAACACCTGAAAAACATATACTTAGCAAATCAACTTTTATTCGTGGAATGCAATGCGAAAAATCATTGTATTTGTATAAAAACGTAATTCATTTACGTGATACGCCATCGCCAGAACAATTGGCTGTGTTTAGCAGAGGGAATAATGTGGGAGTGTTGGCACAACAACTTTTCCCGAATGGTATTGATGCGAGTTCAAATTTTAAACGTAATAATGTAGCTGCTGTAGCTAATACTCAAAAATTAATTGAAACTGGGGTTGAAGTTATTTACGAAGCTTCATTTCAATACAATCAAGTGCTTGTTATCTTAGATATTTTAGTAAAATGTAACAATCAATGGTATGCTTACGAAGTAAAAAGTTCAGTAAAAATTTCGAACACTTATTTGTTGGATGTTTCTTTGCAGCACTATGTGATTGAGCAGTCGGGTTTAAAGTTAGAGGATATTTCTTTAATAACGGTTAATCCAAGCTATGTTAAAAAAGGGAAATTAGAAGTAGATAAATTTTTTGTTATTACTTCTGTTAAACAAGATGCTTTGAAAAACGAATCAATTATTTCCGAAAAGCTTGAAAAATTAAAAATGGTTGCTTTAAACCCCTCAATGCCTGAAGTATCAATTGGAGAGCATTGTTTTAGTCCGTATAATTGTGATTTTATGGGTACTTGTTGGAAAAATGTTCCAATTAATTCTGTTTTTGAAATGGGAGCTGTTCCAAAAACGCTACTGTTTGAATTGTATAATAGCGGCATAAAAACGATAGATGAAGTTCCAGAGAAAAATAATTTAGATAAAAATGCCAACTTGCATTTACAATCTAAAAATAAAAACGAAGTTGTTGTAAACAAAGAGCAGCTTTCAAAGTTTTTAAATCAATTGTCGTATCCCTTGTATTTTATGGATTTCGAAAGTTTTATGCCTGCTGTTCCAATTTATGATAATACTAAACCTTATCAACATATTCCTTTTCAATATTCAATTCATGTAATAAAAAATAAAAATGAAAAGGCAGTAGAATTATCTTTTTTGGGTGATGAAGGAATTGACCCTCGAAAAAAGTTTATTGAAAGATTAATTGTTGATTTAGATACCCAAGGTTCTATTTTGGTGTATGATGCTTTGATGGAAAGAAATATTTTAAACGGACTAAAAAAAGATTTTCCAGAATATACATCACAAATTGAATCTGTTTTAAAAAGAATTGTTGATTTAATTCAACCTTTTAATGAAAGAAGTTATTATGATCCTAAAATGAAAAATTTGACTTCTATTAAAAATGTATTACCAGCTTTGGTTTCGGATTTGCATTTTAATGAGCTAAAAATTTCTTCGGGTAGTATGGCAATGATTGCTTATGAAAAATTACAGAAAGAAACAGATATGTTTAAAATAGCGGAGGTAAGAGAGCATCTATTAGAATATTGCAGGATGGATACTTTTGCGATGATTAAAGTGTTTGAAGTGCTTAAAAAGGCTGTTGATAGGGATTAGCTTATTAGTTAACTGGCTTACTGTCAGCTGTTTTGTTGCCTATTGTCTGTGGGCAATTTCCAACTGTTTTTTATTTTCTTAAAAAATGCTTAAATTTGTGCTTTGGATAAAATCTACGATTCAAAGTTTATGTTTTCAAAACGATTTTTTATTTCTTGGCTTCTATCATCGGTTGTGATGTTCCTATTGTCATATGTATGGCATGGCATTTTTCTTACAGATTTTTCGCGCTTAACCTATCCGAAAGAAATATTTTTGATGTTTGCCTCCGTTGTATATTTAATTATAGGATTCTTGGTGGCTAAAGCAGTTGATTCAAAAACTTTAACAGCTAAATTTAAACGTAAGCCAGTTGTAAGGGGAGCAATAGGAGGAGTGTTGATTGGCGCTTCTTGTTTTTTAATAGCTACTGTTGTGGGTATTTCTTTTTCTACAGGTTCTCGTTTGCAAAATATGGTTTTAGATATTACTTGGCAAGTACTTGAACAAGGTGTTGGTGGTGTTATTGCAGGAGCCGTTCATTTATTTGTTTTCGACCCCAAGTTTATTCCTGAAGAAGAATAATTTCATTTTTATATAATGCCTTCATTTGATATTGTAAATAAAGTAGATGCTCAATTGCTTGATAATGCAATTAATGTTGCTCGTAAAGAAATATTAAATCGTTTTGATTTTAATGGTTCTAAAAGTAGTATTGATTTAGATAAAAAAGCAATGTTGGTTCATATTGTTTCTGAAAATGATATGCGTATGGAAGCAATTACAGATGCTATTCGTTCACGTATGATTAAACAAAAATTAAATCCTTTGTGTTTAGATTTTGGTAAAGAACATTATGGTTCAGGTAACATGATAAAAAAAGATGTGAAAATTAAAGAAGGTATTGATAAGGAAGTTGCAAAAAAAATTATTAAGGATATAAAAGATTCTAAATTAAAAGTACAAGCTCAAATCATGGACGACCAAGTGCGTGTTACTGCCAAAAAGATAGATGATTTGCAAGCTGTTATTTCTATGATGCGTAGTGGAAATTATGAAATCCCATTACAGTTTGTGAATATGAAATAGTTATACATCACACGTGTAAAATAAAGGGGTAAATAAAAAAGGCAAACAGCTCCTAGTTGTTTGGTTTAATAGATGTGAAAGTCTTATGGACACCCAAATACCAATTCTAAATAAAAAGGCTGTCTCATTTTTGAGACAGCCTCTTCATTCTTGTACCCTACAGGTTGGATTTATCGAACTTTATTGATGATTTCCAAGCACTTAGAATTCTGATGAACTCTCGTAGTTGGAAGTCGCTGTTATAATTCAAAGAATCTCCTCTTAAATTTCTTTGAGCAAAGGTATTAAAAATTAAAGTTTTTATCATAGTTTCCTTAATTCGTGGGTTTCTAAAAGATAAATTGCTAAGGTTGATGCAGCTCCCACCGCCAATTTTGCATGTCGTGGCTGTAGACCTACAAATTTCCCATCCTTTCCATGACCACTTCCGTATTCATTTCTAATCTCAGAGATTCCCTGGACAACTGATGAAAGGCTTCCTAAAATTTGTTTGATAGAATTTGCTGCCTTAATTTCATTTGGAATATCATCTGGAGTCAATTTTAAAAGTTTAGTAGTTTCCTTCATTAATTTGGGCAGATCCCAATTCTTGTCATATTCTTCCTTTCTTTCTTCAAATATTGACTTACAGCACGTTTCAATTAACTCCTTTGCAATACCTATGGACACATGGGGCGAATTCTCAATAGAAGTCTCCATTAAACTAATTTGCTGAGTTACATAATCAGCATTGAGTATTTTTTTAATAATAGCCCCTTTATTTTGCAGGAATTCTTGCCCTGTTATTTTTATTCTACCAACAAAAATTGGTTTTCCGGAAATTTTACTTTTTTCAACTATTTCGTAATTATCCTCTTTAAGATTTTCATTAAATATCTGAAGTAAGCGATTGACTTCTGAAGAATCTACCCTAACTAAAGGGTGGATCATTTCGCACAAAAAGTTTAGAAAAACGGAATCATCGCATTGAAGAAGGTTAAATCGTTTGTCGGCATAAATCCAATTATCCTCCCAATCATTAGGATTGTTAACTCGATGTTGCCAAATATCACCTGCTGCATTTGGGAAACGCCCATCATATGATTCTAAATTATCAAGATCAAATAATCTTGATAAAAAATCTATTTCGCTCATTCGACCTGACCACCAAAGTTGTTCAGCTTGAATAAAATCGAAAATATTTCTTCTGCTAATCTGTGTTATTTTATTGTTCAATTTTCTTTATGTATTAATTGGATTAAAGATACAACAAGTTAGAGAATGGGAAAAGCGGAGAGTTACTCCGCTTTTATTTGGTTTTACCTTCTACTATTCGATTCTATGTATTCTTTTAGCTTCATCAAACCCAACCCATTTGCCCTTGCTATCTTGTCCACGATTAGCTAATTCCCTCCGCACTAAGTAAATTAAATCAAAGTCTCCTTCGATAGCTTCGGCAAGCAGTTTACTACTTGTTAAACTGAAGATAAAAGAAGGGTTGTCGTCATCCTTTCTATTTGCATAGAAACGAGGGTCAAACTTTCCTTTTGATTTCTCAGCAGTTTTATCCCAAACTTTTAATGCCATCCCCATCTGCGTCATAAACGCTGTAAGGTTTGGATGCATTTCAGTTACTACATCGTAAAAATTCACGCTTTGTTCTTGTGCAATATCTAAAATTTCAATGTACTCGCCATCCGTTAATTCAAGATCCCACTCACGCTCAATCACACCTTTTAAAGCACGTATTGTCGAATTAAAAACGATTGTTTGTTTAGGCTTTTCTCCTTTAACCATTTCAGAAGAAGCTTTGCTGTGTTTTGCTTTTAATCTTTCTTCTCCTGTTTTAGTTAACTGACCGCCCATCTTTTTCCAAATTTCTCCGGGGATTTCCTCCCTAACAATGGTATCAGTTTCCATTGCACGGTTCATCGCTTCTTTATATTTCTTTGCTTTATAAAGGCGATTAATTTCTTTAAGAACTGCATGGTCACTTTTATTTAAGTGTTCCGGCTCAGTCCAGTCTTCGGTTGTAGTTGCTTTCTTTTTCATAGTGTCTACGTTCGATACTTTCTTTGGAACTTCCAAGTTCTTTCCGCTTTTTCTGACACCATTTAACTCTTCCAAATCTCCAATGGGCGCATCATCGAATACTCCCATCTTTCCACCCTGATTAAAACGACCGTATTGAGTTGCAATACCTTTTTCCGGTATTTCAATTACAACATCAACATCATGTTGAAACTCATTGTTTCCTTTGAACTGACCACCTTTTGTTGCCTGAAAAATAAAGACAAAAGATTTTCCTTTGTTTTGCGTTTTCAATTTCTCCAGGTCTTTGGCTGTAAGACCAAGTTTGTTTACTGAGTCAAGAAAAATAAAGTCATATGTAGATAGATCTGTAGGTAGTGCATCCGATACAAATAAATTTTCGTGAGCAACATCTTTATCCTTTAACTTTTTCTGCAACGTGGCATCAAGCTTCTCTTCTTTGGCAACGTATAACACATTGCCATGATTTCTCGCTAAATAGCCAGCAAAATCAATGCACAAATAACTTTTACCCATCTTAGGCATTCCAAATACCATCGCAGTAAAACCCGGAGCAGGATCGCCAATAAAGTCAAGCCATTTTCCCGTGAACCCGATTGTATTAAAATGAAGATTTGTGAATTCCTTACTCGGCATAATGTTAACTGGAACATTACCCAATCCGTTTAAATTTTTCTTTTGCTTTTTTTCTTTAGCATAAGTCTCGTCAATATCATCGTAAGCATTCTCATACTTTTCAATGATGCCTTTTAGTTTCTTAATTACTTCAGGACGCAACATAATATGCTTGGCGTTTCTCATGGAATTAAACGCTTTCAATGCCGACTCCTGCATCTCCATGATTTCTTTTGCAACAGGCGACTTTTTTGTAATCTTCTTCTCTGTGATTGCTTTTTGAAGATCATCTATAAATAAACCAATGGTGTTTTTATAAAGAACCTTATCATGGAAATTCAGATACATGTGAATGAATTTTATTTCATTGCTAATACCTGCGAATTTGTTTTTTGAACTGCTGGATACACTATTGCTTTTTCCCTCTTTTGCAGCAATAGCTTTTTCCAAAGCAGTCTTTCTAATTTTAATTTCAGGTGTTAAACCATCTTCCAACTCCGCATCAAGTTCCAAACGATAAATCATTTTTAATTTATCGAGTGGCAAGTCTTTATATCCTGCGGCATCTTCCTTTGCTCTGTCAATGATTGGGTTGCCATCTAAGCCTGAAACATCTTCTTTGCGATCGATAAATTCCTCAAGTTTATCAAACGCCAAGTCAAATACACGTTTTACCTCTGTATCGTCTTCATAAATTCCCCAGTCTTTTCCGTTTTCAGTTTTTTCTTCAATTACCAAATGAGATTTTTTAAGCACCTCCGGTAAATTCTCAAAACCAACTTCAGTAATGGCTTTAAAATAATTTTTGGTTGATATTCTCATTTTGTTTTAAATTTTAATTGAGTTAATTGTTTTAATAAGCTTTGTAGTTCTTTCCTATCCTTTGTATTCAGTATATACTTAAAGGCTTTCATTTTTGCGGGATCGTAATTCATTACAATCATTTCCGTTTTTAATTTATCTGTGTGTTTTGTTACCGCAACGCTTTTAGTAATTTTTTGAACTTTCCAATTGTATTTATTGATGTAACTGGTTAGGATTTTTGAGGGATAAGAACTCAATAAGAATTTCCCTTTTACCTTGGCCAACGTGTCGAGTAGTTCTCTGTAATCACTTTCCGTATAGCCTTTATAATGACCTTGATCCGAACCAATGTACGGAGGGTCTGCATATATAAATGTTTCTTTGTCATCGCATCTGTTTATTACTTTGATTGCATTATTACTTTCTACTTGCACTTTTGTGAGCCGCTGTTCATAATCCTTTGTGAACGCATCTCTTTTATTGGCAAGTGCTGCCTCTTTTGAATCATCTTTTCCGAATCCCCAGGAACCAATCATTCCTGCAAAACCTTGATTGGTTGCAGTCCATAGAGCCCACGCTCTTTTTACATCTGAATATTTTTCAGGATTCTTGTAAATCTCCATTGCCTTTTTGTAAAGTTCACGGCTATGTAGTGTTGATTGAATTTCCTTTTGTAGTTCTGAGAATTTGGTTTTAATTACTCTGTAAAAATTAATTACTTCTCCATTGATGTCATTAATTACTTCAACATCCGATTTTCGTTTTGCAAAGAATACAGCACCACCGCCAAAAAACGGTTCACAATACATTCTATGTTGCGGAATCAATGGCAGTAAATATTTTATTAGAGTTTGTTTCCCTCCGTAGTATGTTATAGGTGTTTTCATTAAGCTGCTGTTTTAAAATTCATTAATTCGAGTTCCATTTCAAGAATCCATAAAGTAGAGTCTTGGTTTTTTGATTGCTCGCCAATCATTCTTTTTGCGATTTCTGAAACGATAGGAACACTTACTGCATTGCCTAACATTTTGTATCGCTGAGAATCAGAAATCTCTTTTTTCTCACCATCAATTATTCCCCATTTTGTCCAATTGTCAGGGAATCCCTGTAATCGCTCGCATTCAATTGGTGTTAATCTTCTGAGCGAACCTTGACCAAGTGTATATTGTTGAACACCGGTATCAATTGTATTTGCAATTCCTTTCCCAACTCTTCCTCTTCTTTTGTTTGCCTCAAGAAATGATAGATTGATACTATCGCCTTCTGTTGCGCTTGCATATCCTTTTTTTGTTGCTTCAGGAACATGGAACATAACCATGCTATCCTTTTGCGCTGTTGTTAATTGATTGGCGATTTTATCTTTTCGCATTTCAATCTTTCCGCCTTGCCCTTTATAGTTGCGAGTGCGATATGCCACACTATTTGCAATAAGCGGTTGTCGTATCCAATCTTGTTGTGTATTTAATGCAGGGCTTGTTTGCATTTGGTCATATTTCCATCTTGTTGATGAACCTTTCCAATGCAATACATATGGAGAACGATGTGTGCTTTCTCCAACCTTTGTATCAATGGTCGGACTTATATTTTTCCCTTTAGATTTTTTTTGACTGAACGCATCACTCCCTTGAGCGCTTTCTCCGATAGGAAATATTTGTGGTCGGGATGAGTTTCTAAGATATCCGACAACGTAAATCCGCTCTCTATTTTGGGGTAGAAACCAGCTAGTATTAAGCAGTTGCCATTGGATGTCATAAAGCCCAAGGTCGGCAAACGATTGCAGTATGACCTCAAAGTCTTTGCCTTGGTTACTTGAGAATAACCCTTTGACATTTTCAAAGATAAAAACATCGGGTCTGCATTCACGGATGATTCTAACTGCTTCAAAAAAGAGATTGCTTCGCTTTCCTTTAAGCCCTTTGCGTTTGCCAGCAATTGAAATATCTTGGCAGGGTGAACCAAAGCAGATAATGTCTGGTCGTTGGATTTTTTTCGTGTTGATTTTTGTGATGTCACCGAGGCTTTTCGCATTTTTAAAATTGTATTGATAATTTGCAACTGAATATTTGTCGATCTCTGAAAACGCATGGTTCTTAATGATAAATCCAGAGGCAAGGAGGCCTCTTGCGAAGCCTCCTGTACCGCTGAATAAATCTAATAGAGAGATTTCTCTTTTCATCTTAGCTATAGATTAATGCTTTTCTGTTGTTCCAAATTTTGTCGAAGTTTCTGTTACCTCCTGCCCATTGGTAGGAATAAACACCATTCGTTTTGGTTACTTTCTGAATTGCCCAAACAGGTGCATCAACTGCTGTACCCGGAACTGCAAATCCGTTATAAACTGCATTTGGATTACTTTCATCTACCAACTTAGGCTGGAAAAATGTTTTGTCATCTAATGAATTTACTTTCGCTTGCAAGTTCCCAACCACAGCCTGAAGATTTTTAATCTCGTTGATCTCTTCTGTTTGTTTCGCTTCGGTTGCTGTTCCTGTTACATTGGTTTGTAACATTCCAATTATTTGATCTCTTAACTCTTCAACTGTGGCAGTTGCAGGAGCAGTAACATCTGCCTGATCAATATAGATGTTGTTTAGCGCACCTTGTCCGATGTCAATTTTGATAATGGTATCTCTTACGATTTCCACTTCACGAACCTGATACTTCAGAACAAAACGTGATGAACCATTCTCGGTAATCTTGATACTACCTCCGTTGTTTTCAATAATAGTTGCCATACTTAGTCTTTTTTATTTTTGTTTATATATTCAACAATGCTCTCTCCGATAACCGCTCCCATAAAACCACCAATCATCACATAGGGAACTGCGTCCTTTTGTGCGGTTCTCGCATAGAAGTACATCAGTAGAGAGGCTGCAAGTGTGGTGGTTGAAACGATAGTTTTCTCTTTTATCATTATTGCTGTGATTTAATAAATAGTGTTGTAGTTATTCCTGACATTATCATTAGCCCATAGGTGAGCATTTTGTTTTCAAAACGCTTCTTTCTGTTTTGCTTGTAAGCTGTATTCAACTCTTCAGCTAATTGCATTTGTCTTTGCTGATTTTCTTTTTGTATATCGAACATGGATTGATAACTCCTGTTGCACATTACAATTTGTGAATCCCTGACTGCAACCGCTTGATTGAGCGAACTAATGGAAACGCTGCATAAACTATCTTGAGCATTACATAAATCGTTCAGCACTATGACTTCCTTTCGTAATGTATCACAAGGAATGTTGCTTACAACTACTGTTTGCTGCTTCTTCAATAACGCTCTTGTTACTTGCAGTTTTACATTTAGCTTTTGGTTTTCAGTTTTCAAAGAATCGGCAACTTTGGAGAACTCTTGTTTCGCTTTTTGGTATTCGTGATTAACCGTTTCTGCTAAGTTGCCGGAGGTTTTAATCTCCTTTTTGATTTCTTTTACATTTACCTGTTTTGGTTTGTCATCGCAGCTTTTTACAGCGATGAAACAAACTATTATGCCTATGATAAAGGCGGAAAATAACTGTTTCATATTTATTAGTTTTTAAATTTTACACTTGTTTTTTTTCAATCGAGTACCCGAAGCAACCTGCTCCCACAAGGGTTATAAAGCCGTAAAACATGTGTTCGGGCATTTGTAATTCAAAGAACTGATCTGCAATCCAACTCACGAGCAACACAATCACAAACAAGACTGTGACTACTTCACGCAGACTGGTATTACCATTTTTGTCTTTTAGCAATTGCGCTAAAGCTGTTATGAATCGATTTTTCATTTTTGTTTTTTCTTTTTCCTTTTTAGAATTCCCCACAAGGCTGTTAAACCTAATGCTACTGTTACCGTTCCGATTGCCCAACGCTTAAAGGTTTGTCGCTTTACCGCTCTAAAATCAATCAGCGTATATGTAAAACTGTTACCGTATAAACTCATGTGCTTTTCACACAAACTCAAGAATTCCTTGAACTCATTGATGTTTGAAAACACTTGACATCCGGCAGAGTATTTATCTACTTGCTTAGTGATCCCATTCAAACTTGCACGGTGGATATTAATCCCAAACAACCCTTTGCTCTTTGTGCCATTTTTAAAATCAAGTTTTGCATCTCTGTCGTAATCTCGTATTACAGTTATCGGTTTTGATTGAACCAATGCTTTGTACTTCCCTTGATGCATTCCGATTCTATAAGCACCCTTGTATTGCCCTTGAGCTAAGATGGCTGTGCCTTGAGGTTGCATTGGATTACGCAACCAAAATGTACCTGGATCGGTTGTTACCTTGTAAACATGGTAATGCCATTTTAATGGGGCTACTTTGTAAAAGACATGAATCTCATCATCAAAACGATTAGGGATTGTATTTGGTGATCTAATCCCAACTATGTTTAATTGATTCGGTTTTGTGTAGAGTTCATATCCTTTGCTTCGTAGAATTCCTTTGATCTTTGATAGCAACATTATGCAGCGTTTCCTAAATCGGGTTCATACTCACTTAACCACTTCTTCACATCGAAACAAGGACAGGCTTTTTTCACTCCTGCAAAATCACGATGTCCCAGCACTTGTGCATTTGGATATTTCTCAGTTAGAGAAACAATCAAATCAAACATGGAATGCTTTTGTGCATCTGTTCTGTTGTCTTGTGGTTTGCCATCTTTATCAATTCCACCGATGTAAGCAAGGCTTATGCAATTTGAATTGTGAGCATATACGCCATAACTGTTTTTGCTTTCATCTAACAACTGAATTAAATTCCCTTGTCGTTGGATCAAATAATGGTAGCCCGGTGTGTCACCCCAGCCACGTTGTTCTTTCCAATAGCGTTTAATGGATTCAACTGTGGTTGTTGGCGGTGTTGCGGTACAATGCACCACGATATATTTAATGTTTCTAAGATTTTTCATTTTTAAATTCTTTAAAGGATTTTACTTGTTCTTTTTTAACCCTGAAAAGCTCTGTGCTATTTTTAGGAATAAAGTAAATCCAACCTTGGTTTGTAAACTCCTTCTCGCCAAGCACAATGTGCTTTGGTACTTTTAATTTAAAGTTGCCTTTGGATTTATAGATTTCAGTTTCAACAATCGAAACAATTTCATCTCCATGTTTTATGATTCCGGCAAATCCGCTTGCACCAACAAAAGAGTTATAGGTGGATTCGTTAACTGATGTCGGCAACTTAGCCCTCACTAATGCTGCTTCAACCTCTTTCCCGAACATTCCATCTACTCCGTATTTTGGAAGTATGCTTGCTCCGAATTTTTTTACTAAGGCATTTTGAAGTTGTGTTACTCTGTTTCCTTTGCTTCCTCTTTTTAATGGGAAGCTGTCGTTTTTTACAGGCGCAGTATTTACGCTTGCAGTTTCTGTAAAGGAGGTTCTATCTTCTTCCTGATTCGCTTTCTTCTTTTTCCAGTAGTTCCATCCCAAGAAGCCAGCGACACCTGTTCCTAATACACTCAGTCCGATCAGGATTATTTTTCTTTTATTTTGTGTTTTGCTTTCCATTATCCCTTTGGTTTTGATAGTATTATTTTTAAGTAATCGTTGTATTCCCACATCTCTAACTCACTTTTCAAATCGGTCATCATGTCGGTTGCGTATAGTTTCTTATAAAATACTCCGGTCATGATAAATGCTTTTTGAGTTGGCATTTCATTAAAAACTGCTTTGATTGCTTCTTCATCTGTTCCCGGTATAAAACCGTATTCTTTATCAAAGGCTGCTTTTAAACGCTTTGCCCACCCATCGTACACTAAAGTTGGACTTGAAGGCTTACCGCCCGTTTTATCCGGTTTCTGTGCAATTATTTGAAGCATCTCATTGTACTCGGTTGTTTGCAACTCATCACTCATGTCGGTTATCATATTTGAGTTGTAGAGTTTTTTATAGGACTCCTGTACTTTGAGAAAAACTTGTTTACTTGGGATCTCCCTTAACGTGCTTCTTAACTTCTCGGTATCTGTTCCCCACCAACCATCATTGTCAAACGCCATTTTTATTTGTTTGGCAAAGGTTGCAGGTGTACCATCTTCAAAAGATTTCTTCTCTTCACGATTTGCGACTCCTTTTAAAACAAGCTTTTTCCCAAAGAAAATACCACCGCCCACAATCCCAATTCCGATAAGGGAATAGAGAAGTTTCTCTTTCAAGGTTAAATCATCTTTGGTGGTATTCTTTTTCATTTTAAACTCCTAATGCTTTTTTTGCTAATGCGGTTTTTACAGGATCGTTTTGTACGATGTCGGCAAGCTTCACTATTTCTTTAGTGTTTAACTTTTTTGCAATCGTAGATAATGCCTTCATTTTAGAATCGGCTTCTGCTTCAGTAGTCGCTTCAATGGTTATTTCATAACTAAACTTTTTCATTTTCTGTTTTTATTTCTAATAGTTCAAATACTGTTTCGATGTTCTTTGGCTCTTCAACAAAGGATTGCAGGATGAGCATTATTTTATCGAGTTGCTCTTGATTGAAGTGCGACTCTAATTGTTTTAAGAATCCAAGTTGCGCCTTCATCTCTTCCGACATTCCTTCTTCAACAGGTGTTTTCTTTTTAAACACCACTTCGTTTTCAACTACTTCAGCTGTGGTATCAATGGCTTCTTTTGCGATGAGTCCAGCAAGTGCATCTCCACCCGGTAGTTTAGCTACCCAATGCGGATTTCGTTTAACCATTCCCTCTAACACAATAGAGGCAACTTCGCCAAGGTTAACATCACCTAAATGCAGTTTTTTACTTTTGTACACATTGAGTTTTTCTTCTAACTCTTCGATGTAATCTTCTGCTTCGGTTAGTTTCTTTTGACAGGTTTCATAATCACGCTTCATCAAATCATTCTGCCAACGCTCTCGTTCTTGTGCTAAAGACTGATTAATTCTATTCTCTAACTCGATACCTGATAAGCCTTGAGTTTGCTGAATTTGCTGTGGTTGGTTTTGAATAGGATGTTCAATCGGTTTTTTCTTTTCGATGTAAAAAGTAAACTGCTGATAGCGGTTTGAATTTTCAGTATTGTAAGTGAAAATCTTTATTGTTTCGGTGCTATCATCAAGATAAACTTTGTGGTCATCGATGGATTCAATTCTGTTAGTGCGAGGCACAACTTTTACATCGTCAACGTACACTTCAATATATTTCCCTTCGCCTTTGTCGACCATGTCGTGAAGCCACATTTTAAATTGGGAAAGCTTCACATCGTTATATGGATTGGTATGTTGCATTACTCTTACTTTTTAATTGTTGTTTTGTTTTTTGGTATTACTTGAATGAATCTTAAGTGATTGATTCCGGATAAATAATTAGTGATCTGTATTTTGCTTTGATGTTCGTACTGCATTTCATTGGTAGCACTTTCGCTCAAATCGAATATTCCTGTTTCACTTTCAACTCTTACATTCTGCGCCTCTTCAACGAGGTAATAGAATTGAGTATGGGCATCAATGGTTAGTTCTTCATTTGGCTGTAACACCAAGTGTCGGAAGCGGATAAAGTAATCTGACTTGTATCCTAATTCCTGCATCCTTCTTGGGATGTATTCTAAGGCAAGATTTATTGTCATTTTCTATTCCTCCACATTAATCCATACATATACTTTTATCTCGTAGTTGATATCCAACTTTTGCGACTTCCCAAATGCATCTAAATACCATCCGTTTATAATTGTTGACTCGGCATCTACCTTCACAATTTCTTCTGTTCTTTTATTGCCATGAGTGAAATCATTTACCGGAAAACCTGTTTGAGAAAAATCTCCCCAATTCAAGTTGGCATCGTTTCCAAAAACATCTGCTGCATAAAACCAATTCGCCTCTTCACAACTTTGCAGTTTTAACTCTCCGATTAATTGGTTTCTCTTAAAGAACGCTTTTGGTCTATCATCTCGCACTGCTCCTGATTCAGCAGTTGAGTGAGTAGCTTCAGTTATTCTTACATCTGTCTTTACTTTAACTTTTGGCGCAGGCACTTCAACAGTTCCTTCCAATCTGCTTATCAATCGCCCCCCGTATTCAACACCGATGATAAACTTGGTGTCCTTGGGAAGTCTGATTTGAAAGTGTTTCCGTTCGCCTTGTCGTTTAATACTTATCGTTTTAATTATTACTCCTTCTTTCATCATAACTCATCCTCCATTTCACAGTCTAAGTACAAACTCACTCGGTAAGCCGTGAACACCGTTCTGCCATCATCCAAATCTTTGTAAGAGATTTGAACTCTACCGTTGCCGGGTGCAACACCACCTAAATCATAGTAGCGTTGTTTTGGTGCTACATTGATTCCTGACATTAACAATTTGCTTTCGTAGTTATCAGGAAAGAACTCTTCTTTGTTTATTTCAATCTTCTGAGTTCCTCTGTAATACAATAGATCGTCCTTATCCGATGTAACCAACACGCCATGCACTTTCACAATGTTCTTCTCCAATTCAAAGGTTTCACTCACCGTTGAGTTCGCCACAAGAATTTTTATATCAAATCTTTTTTTCGTTGCTTTTAACATGGTATTGCTTTTTTAAAAGCCGGGAGATTGCTCTCCCGACTTATTAGGTTATTGATTAAGGAGTTGTAATAGTTCCGTGTAAACCAACATACAATTGGGTTTTTGGATCAAGTCCTTCCATTGAGCCTAACTCAACTGTGAACTCTAACAAGATGTCATCGTGAATCAAGCGAGGATTCGCCAACTTGTAATATCCCAATGGAACGCTGTGCATATTTGATGTTTTGAATGCAGCAACACTTGTTTCAGGGATGATGATTTTTTTGTTTGCTTTTAAGCTGAACTCTCCGTTTGCAATTGCAGGGAAATCTTCCAACTGAATAAATTTCGATCCCATTACTTTGTCGGCAGTTGCGTTTTCAGGGATAGATGCCAGCAACACAATTCCGCTTACCAATAAGGCTTGGTTCTTTGGTAATTTTGCATTGCTGATATTTCTCAAACCAACTTCTTTTACATCCTGAGTTTCAAACAACTTAATTGTTTTTGAATTCACAGGTTTGATGGAATACACAATGGTATCTGCCAAACGCAATTCGCCTTTTGCTAATGCGCTTTTGATGTGTGCAGGTAACTCACGGAAATGTTTCTCCATTTCTGCACGAGAACCTTTGCTTCCTGCTCCAGGATTTGCCAACTTGTTAATGGTGCGTTGACGAGCAATTGGGTTCATTCTACGAAGCGCACCTAACAATTCTTCGCTTTCTGCACCTTCTAATCCTAACAACGCTCCTGCGTTATTGTACTCTTCTGTTCCGTCTAATAGTTCTAACATAATTTTTGTTTTTTAAAATTTAACTTTGATTTATTTTGTGTGATGGATGTTTGATTTTTGTTTAGTAGATTTTTTCTGATGGTTCTACTTCGCCCATGTCTTCTTCACCGCTTAAGAGATCTACTTCAATCCCATTAACCTGATTGTACTTCATTGCGCTTGCTTGAATTTGTTGTTGGATTTTATCCAACTCATTCATTTCAACTGCGCCCATTGAATCCTCTGTGTTTGGGTAAGTGAAGTATTGTACTTGACCGAGTCCGTTTGTTCCTTCATCGGTTTTCTCTTCTTTCTTTTCTTTTGCTTTCAAAACTTTGTCAAGAAAAATTCTCTTTTTCATGTCGTCCTTTAAAGCCATTAATCGCTCTTTCACACCATCTAATCCTGAAGTGGGTTTTCCACTCATGCCGGACATAGTTTGATAAGTGCCTGAAGCCATCATTCCTAAACCTAGTGCTGATGCAATTCGGTTTTTTGCAAAATGACCAACTCCTGTAACAGCTGCTCCAACAACGAAAGACAATCTTCCTAACACAGCTCCTGCAACTCCGCCTCCGATTACTCCGATCACGATGTCTTTTCCCAACTCAGTTGCAGCGTCTTTCACTTTTGCTCCTGTACTTGCATCGCCAGTACCACTAAGTGATTTTTTGAGTGCTGCTTTCTGATAACTGTTTTTTCTCTTTGTCATTTTCTTTTTTGTTTAATCGTTTTTCTTTTTTTTACATGTACGCTACTGCCTGCTTTTTCTTCTTGCCTTTATTTCCTCCTTTCTTTTTCTTTCGTGATTGTAATCCCTTGAGTTGTCCTGATACAGCAGGTGTTGGTGCAGGGGGCTTTGGTTTATTCATCATTTTGTATCCGAGAAATAATAAGCCTAATCCTGTAACTCCTATCGCTGTTGGTTTTAACCACTTTTTATTTTTCTCCCAAAATCCGGCAGGCTTATCTCCACCTGTGCCTGATCCTGAATCGCCACCGCTGTCTGTCGTGCTTGCGCTTCGCATCATAGCTTTTGATCCATCGCCACTTCCTCCGCCATCTCCTCCTGAACCGCCTGACTCTGATCCCGATTCTCCACCGCCTCCTGAACTGCTTGTGGTGGTAGTAGATTCTCCTGTATCGCTGTTGGTGATTTTTACATTAGCTGCACCTTGCGATACCTCTTCTGCTGTTGTTCCATCTCCTGCTTGCGACTCGGTGTTTTCAAAATCTTGTCCTTCTTTCTTTTTCTTAGGGAAGATGTTTCCGATGCCTTTTAGTAATCCTGCAATCGCACCGATGATGCCTGTTGCTGCTGTTATTGAAGCAGCAGTTGCTGTTGCTGAACCTAATTCTCCTAATCCATTAAATCCTTCATCGTAGAAAACTTCAGTACCAAGCAAATCGCTCATTGAAGAAGTTTCATCAAGACCACTCATGTCATCCACGATATATCCTAAACCGCTTACTTCATGATTTTTATTTCCTTTGCCTGTAAGGATTGCCTTCTTTAAGTTTTCAGGTTTACCTCCGGCATCATAAAAAATCTTTTCTAATTTTTCTTTTACTTTTTTTAATCGGTCGAACTTGCTCATATCAACTTCTTTCTGTCTTGCTTGCTCATCTGTTAGATATGCGAACTTTAATCGTTGAGCTACTTTGAAGAGATTAAGTTTCATACTGATTAAAACTCCTGATCTGATTAAAGCAGTTGCAGGATTTACTCGGTTGGTAACATGAAGTGCTTTATGAATAAAGTTTTTTAGTTTACCGCCTTTCTTTCCACCATCGCTTCCCGGAGGTTGACTCAGCTTTTTGAAAATTCCTTTTTTCGCAACGCCACCACCACCGCCTGATGCAGCCTTTCTTTTGAAGAGTTTACCTAAGTCGCCTCCTTCTAATTCTTCCCAACCCATTAGGTCTTGCACATCTACATTGTTTGTGCTGGGTACGCCATTTAAATATTCTAATTCCATAGTTGTATCTTGTTTTTCTGAGTATGGTTCTTCGTAATTGAATCGGTCTACCACACAATCGACCGTGATGTAATTTCCTCCTGTTGTTGGCACGATTGGATAGATGTGCTGAAAGTGATCTTGTTTGTATTTTGTGATTCGCAGTTTGTGCTTTATTTTTAAGTTGCTCAATATGCTGCTGATAAACACCGTGTAACAATCGCAATCTATCCCATGAAACCTATCGTGCCAGCCTCTTGCCGGACTTCTGATTTGTTCTTTACCATTTGCATCTTTCTTATAGGCGATGTGGTTGTATACAAAATCCCAAATGTTCTTGCAGGTTTCATACACGTTTTTTCCTTTTAGAAGTGGAGCTAACTTTGCAGTTTGAAACAATGTTTCTCTCACTACTTGTGGAATGAATCGAACTGTGTCGTCAACCGTTGCACCTTTTTTAATTGTTGGATCAAGGAACAATGGCTTTGGAAATAAATGGTCGAACTCTTCTCCGCTTCTTATTTTTCTTTTTTTAGTTGCTTCCATTCTGCGCTCCGATTAATTGTACTTCATCTGTTTTTTCAAAAGGAATTTTCTTCCAACCTAAATCAATTGTTGTCATGGTAGTCACACCAATTTTAAATGCTTCGCCTTTTTGTACCGCTTCTAATAAGCCTTTGGCAGTAGAGAGGAGGCTGAACATTGGAATGCGAATCATTATCGCTTCGAATTTTGCCTCACCGAATGCAGGTATCGCAATGTCTTGATTGACCGCTTGCGAACTTCCGATGCTGCTTCCCTTAATCAGTAATTTGATAAAAGGGAACTTGAGTTTTAAACCCGTGCGAGTTGGATTTTTCAACTGCACATCTATTCTCAACACCACTCCTTGCAAATCCAACTTGTGCAGCTTAACTGTTGGAACTATCTCCAAGTTAATCGAGGTCTTATTCAATCTCCACAGATACATTCCACCTGCTACCACACCTCCTCCTATGCCTAAGCCTAACAGTATTTTTTTAATGCTTGCCATTACTTCTTTCTGATTTTGTCGCTGAAATATTCTCCGCCTACTTTGAATGCCATCCAAATAGCACCACCTACAATTGCTTTTATTGCATAGTCCACTAAACTGGAGTAGTCAATGTTTGCAAATAGGATGCTCGCTGTAAGTAGCATGTTTCCTGTTCCATCCGGTGTTCCGGTATTGTGTTTAATTTCTGACATTTCGTTTTCTTTTTTAGTTAGTAATTCATCCATCACGGTACAAAGTTGCAGCGGTTGTCTGAGTCACTTTCTAGGTTTAGGCTTGTGTTCCCAAACTCTGCCGAGTATGGCACATAATGGAACTTTATGGCATTTACAAATCGATTGTTTTTGGAGTTCCTAGTTCTTGGAAGATCAATTCAACTTGTTTGATGTTGAAATACCTTCCACTTCGTTTTCCTAACTTATCTTTGAATGCAGCCAACCAACATCTAAATGTTTTTTCACTCACTTGATAATACTTCGCTAATTCGCCCGGCATATAAGGCTTTATAGAGAGTGGTTTTAATTCTTTGCTTCCCATTTTAGTTATTGATTTGAAAATTGATAATACTGTTATTGAAAATTTGTAAGAGATCGAATTGTTTTTGTGCAATCAATTTTTTGCGATAGGATACAATTGTTTTAATCGTAGGTTCTTGTAGATATTTTGTGATTGCTTTTGCAAGAAGTGTAATTCCTTTATTGTATTCAGGTACACTTATGCGTTGCAAACAAACTTCTTGATACCATCCTTCAGTACCTGCTAAACCTTTGTGGTAATTAAGATTTAACCAATCAATTGGTTTTGATAAATAGCGTCCACGTTTTCTATTTACATAGCGTTTCGCTAAACACACACGCTCAATGATCTCTTCAAATACTTTTGTTGGATTTTTAAATGTGTTGTAATGCTCTGCGATTAAATTTTGAAACTGAGTTTCTTCTTTATTATTAAACTCGTTATTGCACCATAATGCTGCGTGAATAAAAATCCAAGTGTTCTCAACTGTGTTGTTTTTTGGATTTGATTTACCACCTTTTATTACTCTTAAATGTGGTGTTGCTGTTTTGATTTTTCTTACTGCTGACATATTATTTAGTTTTATAGATTACTTTTTTTGAGTCGTTTGTTATTGACGATACAAAGGTGCAGCAGTAGTAAAGAGTGCTTTCTCGGTTTGGGTTATAAGAGAAATATTCTGACGATAAAAGCGAAAATTTGCAGCTAAAAGAAAAATTCGGAACGTAAAAGCACCGATGAGAATGTATCGTTAGCTAAAAGAATTTTTGGGAAGATTTGGGCAGTTTTGGGAAGAAAATTTATATCGGGTTTATTCCGGATTAATTCGGGGAGAATCGGGGGAGATTCCGGGAAGAGCGTTAAAGTGCCGCATTTTATCGGGGATTACCGTGAAAGTAATCGGGGGGCATTCGGGGATGAATTGATTAAAATTAAAAAGGTGGTCATAAGACCACCTAACACTAAATTTTCAAGAAAATAAATGAGGATTAATTTACAGTACCCGGTACTCCTAATACCTCTAACATTGTTTTAACTTGGTTCACTGTGTAATAGCGACCTCTCTTCATACCAATTTTATCTTCAAAAGGCTTTAACCATGCGTTAAAGGTTTTTACTGATACTTGATACTTCTCTGCTAACTCCTTTTTGGAGTAAGCTTTCAACTCAAACTTGTCTGTCGTGATGCTCATCTTTCTCTCTGTATATAATTGTGTCTAACTAAGAATATTTACTTAAAAACTCATCTTCGTTTGAATTAAAAAACAAAGCGAGTTGTTTAACATTTAATTTTTGTTTGTTTTTGTAATTGGTAATCATGTCTCTCAACTTCATTGGGTTCTCTCTTTGAATATCCAATTCCGAAGGTTCTCTTCTGCGTATATTCATTGAGTTAAATTGATTTATTAAATACCGTTTTTGATTATCAGTAATAACACCGATATCGTTTGCCCTGTATAACAAGGCTTGCATGGAAAGTTTCCATTTACGTTTTAAATCTGCTAAAACATTTAAGTTAACGCCATCTTTAAAATCACCTTTGATGTCTTTTTCCGGCATCAAAAATTCAGCAGCAAACTCGTTAGCTTCATGACTGATATCTCTTGTAAAGGAAGGATTTGTTTGAAGATGCATTACTAAATGCCCTAATTCATAAGCTAAAGTAAATCGTTGACGATCTCCTAAACTTCGTTTGTTGGAAAATATAATCGGGAATTTTCCATTTGCTAAAATGCTCATCCCATCAACACGGTCGGTATTAAAATCAAAGTTGATTACAAATAGACCATTGTCCTCTAGAACTTGGGTGAGATTACTAATCACGCCCTTTTCAATTTTCCAAATTTTGCGTAGCTTACGTGCTGCTTCCGCAGGCGATCCTAATTTCTCAATATCAAGCACAGGTAAACTAATCTCAGGATAGTTAATTGCTGTAATAAGCTTCTCTACGTTTAAACGATAGATGTTTACATGTGCTTCAATCGGAACCATTATTTTCTGCGCTACAATATTGCGCTTACGCAATGCAAGTGCAGGAGGTAAAGTTTCTCCTTCTTGGTAGAAAAATTCTTCAGGGTAATTTAACACACCAACTATTGAACTAAAATTCGAAGATGTTACCTCTATAAAATCTTGCTCCATCCGGCTAATATTTGATGCGGATAGATTTACTTTATCTGCAAGTTCGGCTTGGTTTAAACCTCTGCTTTCACGAGCAACTGTTAACATTTTGGGATTCAATTTCGGAGTATTCATCTTTCTTATACTTTCTGCTCAACTGCATATCAAAAGTATAAATATTCTGTAAATATGCAAAATAAATTGCATCAATTGTTGAAATAAATAGCTAACTATTTGCTTATGAAGTGATTGTAAATACCGACTTATTTTAGAAATTATATTTCTGGAAGTATTTTTTTAATTTCAAGCATGGCATAATCTTCCATATCATTGTCTAACAAAATATCAATTTTTTTATGGCTGAGTTTTGCGATTTTGTTCGCATCATTTTGACTCTGTTTTGGGTTACTGTAATTAAGGTTATCAATAAAATTAAGGAAGTTCTCTTCCAAGTGATAGCTTTTGTAAAATTTTTTCAGCGAGTATTTTTCGACCTGAAATGAATCATACTGAAAGCCTATTTTTAAGTTCCAGTACTTAAAAAGCAGAATCAAATTGATGAGCATTTGATTGGCTTCGCCCTCATATTCTGAAATTTTTTCTTTTAAGTAATCGGGTTCTGTCTCTATCCATTCCACTTCGCCATCTTTCTTAAGTGGAATGAAAAATTCATCATTACCCCAAAAAGTTCGGTTGTACCTGCATGGCACTAATTCAAACTTTATATGCCCCAATTTTAAAGCGATGGTTGGATGATCCTGATATATTTCCGATCTTGAGTAGTACGCTTCTGCAAACTGCTTGAATTTATTTAAATAGGTCTGAGATTCCCATTTTTGCTCATTAAAAACAACTAAAATATCAACGTCAGATTCTTCATCAATATCTCTACTTAGCAGAGTTCCCCGGTCAAAGGATCCAAACACCCTTATCTCCTTTAACCCATCGTTTTCAAAATATTTTTCCAGACGTTCCTTTATGACCACAACTGAAGCATCAATTTTTTGATGTTCAATCTCTTGGATTGAAATCTTGGACAATAACTCCTCAAGATATGTTCTCAGTTTTTCGTTAACCATTTATACTTAAAAATCAAGGTTATTTATAGAGACAACAATTAATCCAATCGATAATCAGGTAAATTTGACAGATAAACACCTAGAAACGCGCCATTTTTGCATAAAAACTGGATTGGCTCAAATATTGAAATTCAGTATTATAAAGATAATACATGAAGACACTTTTACAATGCATTGATGGTTTTATTGATAATATAAGCGTTACCGATAGACAGGAAGAGAGCATTACCGGCTCCGTAAACAACCTAAGTACCTGCTTGCTGAAGAAGGACAATGGGCTTTCAGTAAAGGAAACATTTACAAATGGTTCTTATGAAAGAGATACCATGATTCGACCATTGGATGATATTGATTTATTTGCGGTTTTAGATTTTGAAGAATATAAAACGGATTTGGGACAACTTCCTACCCCTCAAAGTGTACTTTCAAAAATAAAATCTTACCTCGACAAACAGCCTGATTATAAGGATAAGGTATATCAAGATAGGCCATGCGTATCTATTGAGCTCTCAAAAATATATTTCGATGTATTGCCAAGTTTTGAGATTTCAAACGGATTGTATTATATCCCTAACTTGGATTTATCAGGGTGGACAACAACAAATCCTAATTCTCATACCGATGAGCTTAATAAAACAAACACCGCAAGTAAGGGCAAACTAAAAAAAGTTATAAAAGCCGTTAAGCATTGGAAAAGAGAAAATAAACAGAATATGCCTTCTTTCCACTTAGAAGAAGTAGCAATCTCAGTTTTTAAAGCATTTAACATTGTTAATTTAAAGGACGGTATTGAAAAATGGTTTGAATACGCACCCACTTATATGGAGATGAGTAAATTTAAATCCAATGATGAATACACTAAAGTAAAAGAAAAGGTAAAAAAAGTGTATTCAAAATTGAAGGACGCTGCCGACAAATATGAAAAGAATGAAGCGGAAGCTATCAAAATATGGAAAGAAATATTTGACAAGGAATTTAATATAACTGATGAAGCGGAAGCGAAGGAGATGAGTAAGGCGTTATCCGAAGGGGCATTAAAGATTGGCGGTACAGGATTGCTTTCAAAAACAGTTGGTAATGTAGTGCCTCCCTCTTCAGGATTCTATGGCGAAAAGTAAAAAATACATTCCCAAACAAAAATATAATCCTTTGGTTCAAATCGGAGCCATGAAATCCCGTTATCCTAATTTTAAAGTTCAAAAAATGGATGACGGGAATTTAATTTTTATTGGAAATATTCAGCCAAAAGAATACATGAGGGAATATACCGTGAGTATAGAGTATCGTGGAGACTCAGAACCTCATGTTAAGGTAATTTCACCTCCTTTGGTTGAAAAGCCACCACATTATTACCATGCTTCAAAACGGTTATGTTTGTTTAAACCTGCTAACTTTACTTGGAAAGAATCAACATTAATAGCAAATCATATTGTATCTTGGACTTCGGCTTGGCTTTACTTTTACGAGATATGGCTCGAGAAAAATGAATGGCTTGGGCCGGAAGCAAGTCACGATAATAACGCAGAAAAATTATGAGTATACCTTCACCACATCTGAACGACTTTCAATCGGCAAGGAAAATAGAAAAAGCCCAAACAAGAATGTTATGGGTAGCAACCGGATTAGCATTGTGTTCTTTTGCTCTAAGTAATACTAATGTTCAGGTGTTTATTACTGAAAACGGACTTGTGGAAATTGCGGATTATGTAAAAAAAACATCAAATGTTTTGATTTCAGTAATGGCGGTAATATACTCGATACTTGAGTTTATTGTTTTACTTTATTTTGATGCAGGAGGGAAAAAGAAACGAAATGATTTAATTGATAATTCTTTTGGTTCAAATTTAAATGGGATTAAGTCCGTTGGTTATTTTTCAAATAGTGGGTTAAAAGATGGTCTATATAAACTAGCGGTCAATTGTTTTGAGAGCTCTTATTTCACAGCTACTATAGTAAGCAATATGCTTTTGAAAAAATGGATTGCTACTGGATCTTTAGTGATTGCGATTTTACTTTCTGTGTTTTCCGGAAATTTAGGAGTACTCAATAGCATAATTCAGCTTTCAATAACTGGAATTATTCTACAACAAACAATCAAACTTCAATGGTATTATTTCAAAATGAATCAGATAAATCAGGATTTTAAGGTGCTATTTAATAACTTAATGAATGCTCCTGAAGGCACGGATAATAATGCTGAAATATTAAGAAATGTTTTGAATTATGAATGCGGTCATGCGTGGGGATGTGTATTAAATGATTCAGATATTTATGATAAACTTAATCCAAAGATGACGCAGGATTGGGAAGCCATAAAAAGTAATTACAAAATTCAATAACCGTATGCTTCAAAAACAGTTAGAAGAAAAAATCACATTTTTAAAAAAGGCTTATGAAGTCGCTTGCGATTATTCACCATCAAGCCCACTATCCGTTAACATGAATCCTGTTGGGGTTGGCGAGACAATAGGTTTTGATAAAGCAACCGTCACCCGAATTATGAATGAGTTAGTTCAAGACAGATATGTTGATTCTGCCTTGGGAATGAAAATGCTTTTAATTAGAAGAGAAGGACTTAATTATTTGCGTGAAATAGAAAAGGAAGTAGTGTTTTCTCCACCGATTAACATTGTTGTTGGGGATAATTCAAACTTTCAATTTCAGAACAACACTCATCATTCAGTTCAAACAATAGAATTAAAAAGTCAAAATGCCGAAGACTTATTAAAGTTCGTTCATGAAATAAATGCAGGATTAAATACTCTTCAGAAACATCTTTCCGATTCTGAAATTGAAACGCTTAAGTCGGAAACAAATTATTTAGAAAGTAATTTAAAAAAGCAATCTCCAGATTCATCACTTATTAAAACAGTTTCAAAAAATATATTGGATGTTTTAAAAGCCGTTCCGTCAAATGTGATTGCAAATCTTATTACCAACATCATTCAATAGCTATTTAGCCATTTTTTTGAAAAGTATTGCGTTGTTACTTTTAACAGGCTGATTCATGCAATGAAAAAGAGCCAATAGTTTCCCCCGTTAGGGAGCTAATAAATACTTCCGCAAAGACTTGGATAATTTGATAAAATAGGGTATAATTGCACTGTTTCGTAAACGAAAGTGCTATGCTAATAACAGTAATTGAAGCCGCAGAAATCCTTGGATGTTCGGCACAATATGTAAGAAAACTTCTTAGAGAAGGTCGCTTAAATGGTGAAATGCTTGGAGATTCTTGGGTCATTAATTCCGAGGATGTCGAAAATTTTGACAAAAAGGATTTAAGGATCAAGGCAAATACTGTCATAGATAGAAAGTCCAAACGACAGCATTCAAAAACTAAGCTAAATTGTTTATCTTTCTTTTCAGGAGCGATGGGCTTAGACTTAGGTCTTGAAGATGCTGGTATAAATGTTTTATTAGCTTGTGAAATTGATAATGCAAGCCGACAAACAATAACGCATAATGATAAAAAAGTTGGATTAATTGGTGATATACGAGATTATTCAGTGGAGGAGATTCTAGAATACGCTAATGTTAAAGATAAAGAAGAAGTTGATATAATTGTCGGTGGGCCACCTTGTCAAGCATTTAGTACTGCTGGAAAGCGTATGGGTTTCCAGGATGAAAGAGGGAACGTGTTCTTAAAATATATCAGTTTAATTACGACGGTAAGACCAAAGTATGCAGTAATTGAAAATGTTCGTGGTCTTCTATCTTCAATGCTTTCAATTGATATTGAGGATGAGATAATAAGTGAATTTCCAATTGATTGGAAAAAAACCCCAGGCTCATCTTTATTTTATGTGCAGAAAAAACTAGAAAAGGAAGGATATAAAGTTTCGTTTAATTTATATAACTCAGCAAACTTTGGAGTACCTCAAGTAAGAGAGCGAGTTGTGATTATTTGCACCAAATTGCCAAATAAAGTTGACCATTTGGAACCGACTAATTCAAATGATGGTTTGCATGGTTTGCCAAAGTGGAAAACATTTAAGGAAGCTGTCAAAGATTTGGATCCAAAAAAAGGAGACTCCATTAAGTTTTCTGAAAAAAGGTTACAATATATAAAAATGCTCAAGCCCGGTGAGAATTGGCGAAACCTCCCGTTGGATATCCAACCTATTGCAATGGGAGGTTCCTTTCTATTAGGTGGTGGGAAGACTGGTTTTTTCAGAAGATTAGCTTGGGATAAACCTGCTCCAACTGTTGTTACACATCCTGCAATGCCAGCAACTGAGTTAGCTCATCCCGTTGAACACCGACCTTTATCGATACAAGAATACAAAAGGATTCAAGAATTCCCGGATGCTTGGGAGATTCAAGGGAGTATTTTAGATCAATATAAACAAATCGGTAATGCAGTACCTGTTGGATTGGGACGGGCGATAGGTCGAGCTATAATCAATCATTACAAAGGCAAGAAAACCAAATCGTATCAAGGATTTCAATTCTCAAGGTATAATAAAACAACCGAGACTGAATTTGAAAAGGAGATTTTGAATTTCAACAAACCAAAGGTTTCAACTAAGAAAAATACAAATCAGGTTAGCTTGGCATTCTAAAAATTTATACATTAGTCGGCATATACATATGCCATGAAAGACTCTTATAAATTTGATGCGTTTGATTCAGAAAGTGCTGTTCAATGTGCTAAAGAAATTGCCGGTAAACAATTTACTGATGAAATGGCTATTGTCATTTCAATTGCGTTTAAAGATAAACGCAATTTACCATCATTAAGATTCTCAGAAGATAGTGTTGTTCCTTTGAAAGATTACATGGTTAAATGGGTTTCTGCCTATTTGGGTGGATTTAACAATCGTCCTTCCGTAAGGACAGGAAATAAATCAAATACATTCTCAGATCCAATTGTAAAAATTATTCTTCAAGCAAGACTTCCAAAAGTGAAGGATGACTTGGCCAATCAATTGGAAGGTGGTCATGCTTTAATGATGACAGTAGAGAATTTAGTTGGCGATTTGCTAGAAGAATATCTTTCAGAAAAATTAAAAGTAAATGGCTGGTGCTGCTGTTGGGGTAGCACAATTGATGCGGTTGATTTTTGCAAAGCAGATGGAAGTTTAATTCAAATAAAAAATAGCGATAACTCAGAAAATAGCTCAAGTAGCCGTGTTAGAGCGGGCACTACGATAGAAAAGTGGTTCAGAAGGAAATCTACAAAGGAAAATACTTTCTTTTGGGATAACTTAAATACAATGGTTAAAAGAAATGATTTAACCGAAGATGATTTCCGCGCCTTTGTAAAAGCAACTGTCAAAAAAAATCCTGATTGCTTATTTGTTGATAAAGAGCATTCATTAAATAAATTGTGATGAGTTATAAATTATTTGACGTCAACAATAAAGAGCTTCAACATCATGACCTACAAGACAAGTCAAGATGGTGTAAGGATGGAGAAAAAATTGAAGAGGCCTTTGTAAGGCAATTTGGAGAAAAATTAGGACTCATTATTAATCCTGAGAAAAATACAAATCCTTATGCCCCCGATTTACTAAATGTTACCAATGGCAAGTTAGGAGATTTAAAATTACAGAGTACACCATTTTTTAAAGCTAAATCATTATACCAAATAGACCCTACTTATGCTGTCGTTTTTAACTTAAAAGATAAACTTCGTTACGAAAAGAATTATCCTGAATTAGAAATTTATTATTGGATTAATTGGATTGCAGTAAAATTCCAAATGGGTAGTGCGGAAATTTCCGTTTCTCCACTTCATGGAGTTTGGGAGGTCGATTTTCCTATATTTAACAAATACTTAAATGAAAGCTCTCTTCACGAATACCAACAGCGAGTTGATGACACAAAGGGAAATGCACGTTCAAGTTTCGTTTGTGATATTAGAAAAGATATATTCAAACAAGTAATCTGATAACAAAATCATCCCATGAATATTCATGACCTTCGTGACGCACAAGTCCGCTATGAGAAGCAGAAAGTAACTATTTTAGAGTCTAGGGAGGATTTATATCAATTACGCTCGGCATTTGTTAGATATTTCACTCGGGATAAAATTCGAAAAATGGAAATTGATAGCTATGTGGTTGGTGTTGATTTGCCTGCCAAAGGGTTTAATTTTTGTTATGCGTTAGAAAGACAATTAGATGGTTTGGGTCGAATTATCGGTGCTACAGCATTTAAATTTGGACTTTATTATGGTCGAACAAAATCTGATTCTAACTATGAGTATAGATTTACACAAAAGTTCGGAAACACTTACCAAGAAGCATTTAATGGAGTCAAAGAAACTTTATTGGAATTATTAACCGCTGGAGAAAGTGAAGATATTGAAGCAATAGCAGCTAATAAATTCTCCCCAATGTTCAAAGGAAAAATACTCTGCACTTACTTTCCTGAACGTTATTTAAATATTTTCTCCTCCGACCATTTAGACTATTATTTAACTCAACTTGATTTAGAATCGAAAGAATTGATTGGGAGTGATCCAATTTATAAAAGGGAAGCACTTATTAGATTCAAGAATCAGGACGCTATAATGAAAGAATGGTCAGTTGATTTGTTCGCAAATTTTCTTTATTCAGAATATCCTGGACGACCACAGTGGGAAAAGCAAATTGAAGAAGACGAAACCGATCCTTTGGCAGATTACAGAACGCCTGACTTTCCGTCTAATCCAGAACCGTCCTTTATTGAATTGGATATTTTAAAACCTAATCCTTCCTCCACAAAAGCTCAATCTTTTACCAATTCAGAAAGAGAAAATCCTGACTACGAAAAGGAAGCACGTAAATTAAAGAAACTTGGGGATCGCGGTGAAAAAATCGTAATGGATTTGGAGAAAAAAAGATTGGTAAATGGCAACAGGAGTGATTTGGCGAAAAAAATTGAGCGAGTTTCACTTAAATCCGATGCACTAGGTTATGATATTTTATCTTTTGAAGTAGATGGAACAAAGAGATTTATCGAGGTAAAGGCAACTCGTGCTCCAGTAGGTTCCGCTAATTTTTTCTATACGGCTAATGAATTAAAGATGGCTGAAAATTGTGATAATTATTTTATCTACATGGTTTATGATGTGATTTCCGAATCTCCAAAAGTATGGGCAATCAAAAATCCATTTAATCCAACCAATGGCAATACCGTTAAAACACCTATAAATTATAGAGTTACTATTAGTGCAGCAAAAAAAAATTAAAACTTTATATAGAAGAACAATTACTAAAATCTGAAAAGTATAATTAACTTTTATAAAGAAATTTAACTACTTATATCGAGTGTCTAATAATTTATTTTTGATTAGATTAGGCTGAGATAATTTTTTTATTTTTGGTTCAGATAACAAAAAGCCCTCGTTTTGAGGGCTTTTTTGACTTTAATCCTTTTATGTTTATACTTAAGCTTGCGATTATGTTTAATTGTCTTAAGAATCCCTTTAGATTTATAGCCTTATATTTACTAAATGAAAATCCTCCTAATTGAAGATGAACCTGAATTGAGAAAATCAATTAAGCAGTACTTGCATCAGGAAGGGTATATAGTTGAGTCAGCATCTGATTTTGTAAAGGCATCAGAGAAAGCAGGGGTTTACGATTACGATTGTGTTTTGGTAGATATAACGCTACCCATGGGAAGCGGATTAGACATTGTGAAGCAACTGAAAGAAAGTGGCTCTAAAGCGGGAATTATAATCATTTCTGCCAAGAATTCTTCAGGCGACAAAATTAAAGGGCTTGATTTGGGTGCGGATGATTATTTAGCAAAACCGTTTGATTTAGCGGAATTAAATTCACGTATTAAAGCACTTATCCGGAGAAGGAATTTTGATGGCAACAAATCTATTGTTGTAAACGAAATCACCATCCTCCCGGATCAAAGGCAGGTTACTGTAAATAATGAACTCGTTGCATTAACAGCTAAAGAATACGATCTCTTATTGTTTTTCATTTCAAATAAAAATAGGGTTGTTTCAAAAAACACTATTGCCGAACATTTATGGGGCGATGATTCAGACCAAATGGATAGTCACGATTTTATTTATGTTCATTTAAGAAACCTTAGAAAAAAATTGATGGATAAAGGATGTACGGATTATGTGCAAACGATATACGGTATAGGTTATAATTTTAAAGTATACGGATGAAATTAATAAGTAAAACACTAATTTATTATCTCTTAGTTAGTTTGCCTTTGCTGATTATTGCAGGGCTGCTTTCCTATTTTCTTATTAATAGCGAATTGAAAGATGGTACAGATGAAACGTTGATGAATGAAAAAGTTAACGCTGAAAGACTTATTCAATCGTTGAAAGAACCTAAAACCATCTATTTGAGTTCTGATAGCCTTGAGAACATAATCCCTTGTACAGAATGCAAATTAAAGTCAGGATTCATTGACACCGCAATTTATAATATTGTTGAAAAGGAAAATGTTGGAGCGAGAATGTTGCGCAGTTATTATACGTTTGAGCAAAACACATATCAAATTACCTTGATTAAAACCACAATGGAAGAGGAGGAACTTTTGGAGGGAATACTTGCAACATTTGCTTTAATTGTAGGCTTTTTGATAGTGTCCTTTGTAATAGTTAATTGGTTGCTTTCAAAAACGTTATGGAAGCCTTTTTATAGTACGCTCTCTAAGTTAAATAAATACGAAATTCAGAACCATGAACAACACCATTTTAATGAAGTAAATACACTTGAGTTTAATCAGTTGAACGTTGCCTTAAATAAAATGATGGATAAAATTTATTCTGATTATCAAGAGCAAAAGGAATTTACTGAAAATGCATCTCACGAAATGCAAACACCATTGGCAGTTATTAAAGCAAATCTCAGCTTATTGATGCAATCAGATAATTTGAAAGAAGATGAAATGAATCGACTTCAAACAATTGAAAACACCATTAAAAAATTGGCTTCGTTAAATAAGGCTCTTATTTTATTATCTAAAATAGAAAACAATCAGTTTAAGGAGAGCGAATCAATAAGCATTAAGCAGTTTATTTCTAAAATAGCAGATAATTACATAGATCTGTTTCAGTCAAAAAACATTAGTTTGGAATTGAATTTATCAGAAGATGTTATAGTAAAGATGAATCCAACTTTGGCTGAAATTCTTCTAACAAATCTTATTCAAAATGCAATCAGGCACAACAGTGAAAATGGAAAAATAATTATTGAATTAAAGCAAAATCAATTGACCATTTCCAACAGCGGTGAGTCATTAACTATTCCCAAGGAACATTTATTTATTCGTTTTAAAAAGAATGATGCCTCCAAAGACTCTCTCGGTCTTGGTTTATCAATTGTTAATGGAATTGCTAAAACCTACGGATTTAAAATCAATTACGATTATTCATCATCATTGCATCATTTTCAAGTAAATTTCAACTAAAGATTTACTTTAGAATTGTACAGTAGGTTTGTGATATGAAAGTTAAAAATCCCTCCATTTTAAAAAGAACAATTGAGTGCTTGGTACTTCTGTTGCTAAGTATAAATGTGTATTCACAAACACAAAACATTTCTGTTTCGGGTCTAATTAAAGAAAAAAATACAGGAAGTCCTTTGCCTTATGTGAGTGTATTAATTAAAACGGAGAAAGACAGTTCCTTAGTTGTGGGGACTATCACCAATGAAGAAGGGCGTTTTACATTAAATGGTTTAAAGCAGGGTAAATATTATATCGAAGTTTCGTTTATTGGTTATGCGACCTCAAGACAACCTTTCTATATTGGCAGTTTGAGTTCGTTTTTAGATGCAGGTACAATTGAATTATCTGAAGATGCAAAAGTTTTAAATGAAGTTGAAGTAACCGCAAAGCAAGACGAAGTTTCAGGTAAAATGGATAAAAAATCCTATACACTTGAGAATAACATTTCTCAAAGTGGTGGTTCGGTTTTGCAAGCCGTACAAAATTTGCCCGGAGTAACTGTACAAGAAGGAAAGGTTCAGATAAGAGGCAGCGATAAAGTGATTGTATTAATTGATGGAAAGCAAACTGCATTAACAGGTTTTGGAAACCAAACAAGCCTTGATAATATTCCTGCCTCCGCTATTGAAAAAATTGAAATCATAAATAATCCTTCAGCTAAATATGATGCTAATGGTAACGCAGGTGTAATTAATATCGTTTACAAAAAAAATAAACAAGAGGGATTTAATGGTAAGGTAGGATTGGCAGCTGGCTTGGGTGCTTTATGGATAAAGCAGGAAAACCTACCAACTATTCGACCGCAATATCAAAACACACCTAAGTTTAATCCAACGCTATCACTTAACTACAAAAAAAAGAAAATTAATTTATTCCTTCAGGGCGATTACTTGCTTACCAACACATTAAATAAAAATGAATTTGTAGATCGTTACTATGATAGCGGAGAAATTATTCGTCAGCAAACGAAAAGAAATAGAAACACTACAGTTGCAACAGGAAGATTGGGATTTGATTATAATCCCAATGAATACAACCAATTTAGCCTATCAGGTTTATTTAGTTCAGAACGAATTTTGGATCACGGAGACGAACCATTCTTTAACTCTGATTTATCAGATAGAAAACGTCTGTGGCAATTTTTAGAGGATGAACTTAAAACAACTGCTACAGCATCATCTTCATACTTACATAAATTCAAACAGGCTGGACATACTTTAAACATTGGATTGAATTATACATTTCACAGAGAGGATGAAAAGTATTACTTCACGAATGTGATGCCGACCTTTACAGGTTATGATGCCTTTAAGTTAATTTCTGACGAGCATGTAGCAGATTTTAATCTCGACTACATTAAACCCTTAAAACATGGTAGAATTGAAATGGGAGGTAAATTCAGGTATAGAAACATTCCAACAAACATGTTGTTCTTTCCGGGACTTAATTCTCCTATTGATTCGGCAGCAGGAGGTTGGGCAACGTATAAAGAAACGATACCTGCGTTGTATGGGAACTATGTTCTTGAAAATAAAAAATATGAATTAGAGGCAGGATTAAGAATTGAGTATGTTAATGTAAATTACCAAGTGAATCCAAACCATCCCACCTATAAAAGTAATGGTTACAATTATACGCAGCCGTTTCCAAACGTAAGATTTGCATATAAGTTTAACGACTACAACAAGATTTCTTTATTTTATAATAGAAGAGTTGACAGACCAAACGAAGTGGATATTAGAATCTTCCCTAAATACGATGACGCAGAAATTATTAAAGTTGGTAATCCTTCGTTAAGTCCGCAATTCACTAATCTGTTTGAATTAGGCTATAAGGGTAACTGGAAAAGCGGATATTTCTATTCAGCAGCATACCACAAAATAGCAGATGGTACAATCACACGTATTGCAAGCATTGTTCCCGGTAGCACTTTGATTTATTCTATTATGCAAAATGCAGGAAGGAGTTATAATACAGGATTAGAATTAATTGTCTCCCAAGATGTAAAAAAATGGCTTTCTCTTAATATGAATTTTAATGGTTATCAAAGCACCATTGAGGCTTTTACAGCCTACAATAAATATCCTTATGCAAACACTTATACTTCTGATAGGCAGTCACTAATATCTTGGAACTCAAAACTTAATGCCACTTTCCATTTAAAGAAAAATACCGACTTTCAATTAACAGCAATTTATCTCGCTCCTGATTTAATTCCGCAAGGAACTATAGGATCAAGGTTTTCTTTGGATATAGGAATGAAAAAACAAATTCAAAAGGGTAAAGGTGAATTATTTATAAATGCTACCGACCTTTTGAATACGATGCAGATTAAGAAATCAATTCAAGGCAATGGATTTAGATATGTTAGTACCGATTATTATGAAACACAAGTTGTGAGAATTGGATACAGTTATAAGTTCTAATTTATGCCTAAAGATTTGCTTTAGAATTGTATTGTTACTTTGAATCATAAATTTAAAAACAGATAAAAAAATGAAAACAACAATCGCAACAATCGCATTATGCTTCGGGCTTAGCTACGCAAATGCACAAAACTTAAAAGAAGCAGAAGTTCCTGCTAATGTTAAAGATGGCTTTGCTAAAAAATATCCCGGATCGAAGGTAGATGAATGGGAAAAGGAAGGTGCAGATTACGAAGCTGAATTTCATTTAAATAAAGTTGAATCCTCTGCTGTATTTGATGCAAGTGGAACGTTTAAAGAATTAGAGCAGGAGATTAAAACATCTGCTTTACCAAAAGCTGTTACTGATTATTGCACAAAGAATTATGCAGGCTATAAGTTATCTGAAGCAGCAAAAATTACAGATGCCTCTGGTAAAGTAATGTATGAAGCCGAAATGGAAAAAGATAAAATGCACTTTGACGCTTTATTTGATGCAAACGGAAACTTTATCAAAAAGACCGAAGCAACGAAAGAAGAAGAAGGAAAAGATTAATTTTTCATAGTTTGTTAGTTTAGCTTAAGCCTCCCTTATGGGGGGCTTTTTTTATTTCTGCCTTTCTCGGCAGTTGTGTTCCGATTCCAAACAGTAAGAATTATTTTGTGCTATTCTTCGGAGTAGAATCCTAAACCACGAAAGCACCACCAAGCATGGGCATAGTTTTGCATTGTGTTTTGTTATACCCCATATCCCCGTAAAATAGACGATTCTTAGTGGTATTTGCCATTGAGTATGGCACTTATATTTTGAACGTGCAAGTTTATTCCCTTGATTTTTTACCCTCAAAAAAAGAAAGTCGGAATCGCTACCACGTTCAAAAAAGTGTAACGTACTTCAAATAAAGCAAGCAAATAAACGGAGTATGAATATTGAAAAGAACGTGAAGATGGAAAGTGTTAATGGAAATAAAAAACACAAAAGGTTGAGCGTTGCTGAATTGAGAAAATGTAAAGGCTTTGAAAATATTTCTGATGCGGAAGCAGAAGAAACAATAATTGCTTTGGAAAAATTATCAATCCTGTTTTATGAATTATACATGAAACAAAAACATAGCAAGCAAAAACTAACAATTATAAAAGGAGGTGATCTTGATGGAGAACAACGAAACGCTGCTTAAAAAATTTGCTAAAGGCAAAGGAGCAGCATTGAAAGATGAATCTATTCAAAATTGCGTTATTTACACAAGGGTGAGTTCCAAAGAACAAATGGACACCAATCAAAGTTTGGAGTGGCAAAAAAAGTATTGCATTGATTACGCCATAAAAAACAAGTTGGACATTAAAGGTTATTTCGGAGGAACTTATGAAAGTGCGAAAAGCGATGAACGGAAAGAGTTTACTCGAATGCTCAAATTTGTAAAAGCGAGTAAAGAAAAAATCTCTTTCATTTTAGTTTATAGTTTAGATCGATTCAGTAGAACTGGAGATAGCGCAATTTTTATAGCGAGCGAATTAAAAAAGACTGGAGTAAGTATCATGGCTGTTACACAACCAATTGATACAAACTCTCACGCAGGAGCATTGCAACAAAACATCCAATTCATCTTTGGTAAATACGATAATGATTTACGAAGACAGAAAACGATTGATGGTATGCGAGAGAAGTTATTAAGAGGCGAATGGATTGGTAATGCACCAACAGGATATGCGTTTGTAAAAGGTGCGCCTACCCAAACTATTATTTTCAGCGATAAAGGAGAAGCCATTAAGCAAGCTTTTATTTGGCGAGCTAATGGAATGACCTACGATCAGATTATTGAAAAATTAAAATGCTTGGGTATTAATATGCCTAAGCAGACCCTTGGCGGCATATTTTCGAACCCTTTTTATTGCGGGTTCATGTCGCACAACTTATTGAATGGCGAGGTTATTAAAGGAAAGCATCCTCCTTTAATTGATGAAGATTTATTTCTAAGGGCAAACGAACTCAAGAAAACGGATGGCTTTAAAGTCAACAAAGCCAATGATAACCTGCCATTGAAGGTATTTGTAAAAGATGCAGAAACTGGAGCCCCTTTCACCGGATATATCGTTAAGAAGAAGGGGCTTTATTATTACAAGGTAAATCGGATTGGAATTAAGGTAAATCGCAGCATTAAAATTATGCACGGTAAGTTTGAAGAATTGCTTTCAAATTATACGGTAAATCCTGCCCTTGTCGAGCCTTTAGAAAAACAACTGCGCTACACTTGGGAGAACCTAACAGAAACCAGCACAAGCGAGAAAAAAGCCCTTTCCTTGAAACTTAACGAGGTTGAGGAGGAGTTCTATAATTTGCGTAAAAGACACGCAATCGGGGCTGTAAGTTTGGACATTTATGAGGAATTTTCGACCGAAATGAAGAAGCGTAAAGAGGGTATTATGGAGTCCCTTGAAAAGTTGGAACAAAAATTATCGAACCCTAAAGAATTGATAAATTTTAGCTGCCGATTATCGGCAAACCTCGCACCTGTGTGGGCTTCGGGGGACTATTACCAAAAGCAAACTTTCCAAAATGTTGTATTTCCTTCCGGTTTGGTATATGATACGAAAATCGAGCATTATCGAACCCCTGAAGTAAATCGAGTGATTGCCCAAATCGCCCAATTATCAAAGGGTTTGGGGGAAATAAAAAAACCGGACTTCTCAAATTTTGAAGAGAAGTCCGGTCTAGTACCCGGGGCGGGACTTGAACCCGCACAACCGCAATGGTTACAGGATTTTAAGTCCTGCGTGTCTACCAATTCCACCACCTGGGCATTGTAAAAACAGAAACAATCAATATTTCTGTTTTTGAGCGAAAGACGGGGTTCGAACCCGCGACCTCGACCTTGGCAAGGTCGCGCTCTACCAACTGAGCTACTTTCGCTTGAAACGGACTGCAAAAGTAAGTATTTTTTTGTTTTAGCAAAATATTTTAGCGAAAATCAATCGAAATAAAAAAATAGTTTTAACAGTTATTAATTACTTTACTCTGTATATTTATACAAAACAATAAATAATTATGAGTATGACTAAAATGAATAAAGTTATGGCAGGTTATCACATGCTAATGATTTTGTCTCGTGTAGATGATGATTTTGATATAGCTGAAGGAAAAGTTATTGTGAACTATTTGCAAGATTCTTTTCCTTATAGATTTAATTTGGATAATGAAATGGAAATTTTAAGTGCCTTACCAAAAGAAGATTATTTTTTACATTTCAATAATGCAATGAATGATTTTTATGAAGATTCTACAAAACAGGAACGTGTCGATTTTTTAAATTTTGCTGTTAAAATGGTTAAAGCGGATAAAAAAATTACAGTAGAAGAAAACAAATATTTAAAAGAATTGTTTTTTGCTTGGGAGTCAGAAACGGAAGGGTTTTAATTTAGCTTCCAATCATTTTTTTAATTTCATTTAACTTCATCAACGCTTCTACAGGTGTAAGTGTATTGATATCTGTTTTTTCTAATTCATCTTTTATATTTTCTAGAACAGGATCATTCAGCTGAAAAAAACTCAATTGTAAATTATCTGATTGTTGTTTTTCATTTTTATTTGATTGTTGAAATCCTTTGGTTTGATGATTGTTAGAGACTTTTAAATTGCTTCCAGAATCTCTCTGGCTTTCTAATTCAACTAATATTTGATTAGCCCTATCCAATACTTTTTTTGGCATACCTGCCATTTTTGCAACATGAATACCAAAGCTATGTTCGCTACCACCAGAAACAAGTTTTCGCATGAATAAAATTTTGTTGTTTATTTCTTTAACTGAAACATTATAGTTTTTTATTCGCTTCATTGTTTTCGACATTTCATTTAATTCATGATAATGTGTTGCAAACAATGTTTTTGCTTTTGATGAATTATTTTCGTGAATATATTCTGCAATTGCCCATGCAATTGAAATTCCATCATAGGTACTTGTTCCTCTTCCTATTTCGTCAAGTAGAATCAAACTTTTATCAGATAGGTTATTTAAAATACTTGCTGTTTCATTCATTTCAACCATAAATGTTGATTCTCCCGATGAAATATTATCAGATGCTCCAACACGGGTAAATATTTTATCTACAATGCCAATATTTGCATGTTTTGCAGGAACAAAACTTCCCATTTGCGCCATTAAAACAATCAAAGCTGTTTGTCGTAATAATGCAGATTTACCACTCATGTTCGGACCTGTGATAATAATAATTTGCTGTGTTTCACTATCAAGGTAAATGTCATTCGCAATATACTCTTCTCCAATTGGTAATTGTTTTTCAATTACAGGATGTCGTCCATCTTTTATGTCTAATATGTTGTTTTCAAAAATATGAGGGCGAACATAATTATTTTTTTGAGCAATAACGGTGAATGATAATAGGCAATCCAGCCTAGCAATTAAAGATGCATTTAGTTGAATGATTGAAATGTAATTTGTTAATGACTGAACAAGGTCATTAAAAATTTTTGTTTCTAGAGCTAATATTTTTTCTTCAGCACCTAATATTTTTTCTTCGTATTGTTTTAATTCTTCGGTTATATATCTTTCAGCATTTGTTAGTGTTTGTTTGCGCGACCATTCTGCTGGGACTTTATCTTTATGTGTATTTGTTACTTCAAGGTAGTACCCAAAAACATTGTTAAATGCCACTTTTAGAGAAGGAATTCCTGTTTTTTCGCTTTCTCTTTGTTGTATTTGCAATAAATAATCTTTTCCTGAATGTGAAATATTTCTCAAATCATCCAACTCTGAATTTACTCCTTCAGCAATTACATTTCCTTTCGAAACAAGATAAGGTGGGTCTTGTGTTATTTCTTTTTCTATTTGGTCAATTACAGTTTTGCAAACATTTAATTGAGCTCCAATTTTTTTTAAAGATTGATTGTTTGATTTTTCGCATTCAAGTTTTATGGGTTCAATTGCTGTTAATGCTCTTTTTAATTGAACTACCTCTTTTGGTGATATTCTTCCGGTTGCAATTTTTGAAACAATTCGCTCTAAATCGCCAATAGATTTAATTTTTTCTGATATTTCAGTTAGTGTTTCTTGATTGTTTAAAAAATAATCAATGACATCCAACCTTTCTTCAATATGAGATTTGTCTTTTAAAGGTAAAGCCAACCATCGTTTTAACATACGGGAACCCATGGGTGAAATAGTTTGGTCAATTACATCAATTAAAGTTTTAGCATTATCATTTTGAGAACCGAAAAGTTCTAAGTTTCTGATTGTAAACCTATCAAGCCAAACATATTTATCTTCTTCTATTCTTGAAATAGTAGTTAAATGTTTTGTTTTGTCGTGTTGAGTCTCCGCTAAATAGTGAAGCGCAGCACCTGCTGCAATAATACCATATTCTAAATTATCTATTCCAAAACCTTTAAGTGATTTTGTTCCAAAATGTTTTATTAATAGGTCGTTTCCAAACTCAAATGCAAAAGCCCAATCATCTAGCCCATAATGATAAAATTTATCTCCAAAGGATTCTACAAAATCTTTCTTTTTGTTTTTTTGAAACAAAATTTCATTTGGTTTAAAGCTTTGTAATAATTTATCAATGTATTCAATGCTTCCTTGAGCAACATAAAACTCACCAGTAGAAACATCAAGAAAGGACACTCCTGCTTCATTATTTTTCGAATTACTATTCGAAATAAATACACTTGCTAAAAAATTATTTGCTTTGTGATCTAATACTTTATCGTTGTATGAAACTCCTGGTGTTACCAATTCTGTAACACCTCTTTTTACAATCGTTTTAGTCATTTTTGGGTCTTCCAACTGGTCGCATATAGCAACTCTTTGTCCAGCACGAACTAATTTCGGTAGATAAGTATCTAAGGAGTGATGTGGAAATCCAGCAAGTTCAATAAATGAAGCATAACCATTTGCTCTTTTGGTTAAAACTATTCCCAAAATACCAGATGCTTTTACAGCATCTTGTCCAAATGTTTCATAAAAATCGCCTACTCTAAAAAGCAATAAGGCATCTGGAAATTTGGCTTTAATAGTATTGTATTGTTTCATCAAAGGTGTTTCTACCTCTGATTTAGCACTTTTTACCATACTTCTATTCTTCATCGCCATTGAGGTAAAAATACAAAACCTTACTACATCATTCTAGCAAAGTTTTTAACAGATTGTTGAAAATATGCTATCCGAAAAATGTTTTTATTTCATTTGAAAGTCTATTTAAATCAACTTTTTCGATGGGGTGGGGAGTGTTTGGGAAAACGATGAAGGATGAATTTTTAAGATTTCTATATATATCTATCGTTTCTTCTAGCGTAACCATTGTGTCTTTATCTCCAATACCAATTAATAGATTATTTTCAATTTGAGAATAATCTTCTTTTTTTAGTACATTATTATTCCCTAATTCAATCATCATTTCTTTTGTTTTTTCCAATACCATTTTCCAGTTTTCAGGCTGATGTCTTTCAAAAAGAGTTGATGCAAATTCGGGAAGTTTTTCTTCAATTTTTTCTGCATTTAACATTTTAATTTCTTTAGAAGCAATTTCTGGAGTCCATAAAAATTTAGTAGCAAGTGTAAATATTTTGAGAACTTTTTGGGGGTGTTTTTTTGCAAAATATAATGCAACATAACCGCCCATGCTGTAACCAAAAATATTTATTTTTTCAATATCTTTTTCTTTTAAATAGTTATAAATATCATCTGCAAATAATTCAATTGAAAAGACACTTGGAATGTTATTTCCTCCATGACCACTGAAGTTTAAGGTATGAACAGTAAAATTATTTTCTAATTTTTTAGCAAGTGCATCCAATTGTTTTTTTGAACCTATTGCTCCGTGTAATAATAGTAAATGTTGCATGCTAAATTCTATTTTTCTTGCGATGAAACATAGTTGAGTATTCCTTGATAATATGCTTCAGCTACTTGTTGTACTCTTTTATTTTTCGTCTTATCCGATTCTAAGTTTAATAATTTACATTCATCTATATTGTCTTGATATAGTGTTTCTCCATATACTAGGGGGCTGTGAATATATCTTGTTAGTTGTAGGTTTCTGCAAAAAACACCTTTTTTTTCAGTAGCAATGCAGCCTTCATTCAGATATTTAGCATCGGTTGTAGTAGCTGTTTTTACGTTTAATATTTTTTCAAATTGATTAACCGTAGAAGCACTTAATTGAATAGATTTTTCAATATCATCTGTGATTAATAAACGTAAAAATTCAAATCTTTTTTCTGGAGACGACAAATCATTTTTCATAAATGCACCTCCGATAAAAATCATATTATAATTTTTAGTTGTAGGTTTTTCCCATTCTAAATTTTTTTCATCTACATTATAATGAATTACAATAGTAAAATTTGGTTTAAATTTATTAATCATTTCAGCTCTTTTAGCTAAATCAAGGTCGCGAAATATAACTCTGAAAATATCTCTATCTTCTGCTTTTTCACTCAAAAAATATTGCTTTTGATATAATTTGATTTCTCCAATTTTATATAAACTATCAACAGCATTTTTTAAGTCTTCTTTTTTCCATTGAACAAATGATTTTCCAAAAGCCGATTCTCCGTTTTTTCTGGTTACAAAAACTTCAGCGCCTTCTTCTTCTAATTTTTGTTTTAATAAAATAGCAGTAGCATATGTCAGTATTCCTTCTGCAATTTCGATTGAATCATAGATGCCAATCTTAAATTTCAAATGCTTTTTTTCTAAATCGCCTGTTTCAAAATCGCTTGCAATATGACCTGGGTCTATGGCGATTTTATACCCTAAAAGTTTTTTATTTGAATTAGGATTTGGAGGCAAATGATATACTGCATCTGCCGGTATAAAAAGTTTTCCTTTGGAATATAGAGAAAAAGAGGCATTGCTGGAAAAATCTTGTATGTATCTAATATATGGATTGACCTGAGAAAATGTCATTTCAAACTCTACCTTTTTGTTCATTTTATCTTGTGCAGATGCAAATATTTTGATTCCATCTTTATCAATTAAATAATGGCCACTAAGAGATTTTTCTTTGTCTAAATATTTTGAAATTTTTTGATTGTAATATTTTATTCTATATAAATTACTTGTGTCTTGCGCCCAGATTATTTTTGGAATTGCAATTATAATAATGGTATAAAATATTTTTTTCATTGGTATTCAAATTTAATGAAATTACACATTGAAAAATTTATGCCTAATTTTGTTTTATGAACATTAAGGGAATACTATTCGATTCGGAATTTACTTTTAAAGCAAGTAGGAGTGGAGGGGCGGGCGGACAAAATGTAAATAAAGTTTCTACAAAAGTGGAATTAAATTTTGATGTGCTAAATTCTGCTTTACTTACTGAAGAGCAAAAACAGATAATTTTAACAAAATTACAAAATAGAATAAACAAAGAAGGGGTATTGCAAATTATAGTGCAGGAAGAAAGGAGTCAGCTTGGGAACAAAGAAATTGCAATAAAAAAATTTTATGAGTTAATTCAAAAAAGTTTTGTTGTTCAAAAAAAACGCAAGGCAACAAAACCAAGCAAATCTTCCAAACAAAAGCGATTGAATTCAAAAAAAAGAAACTCGGAAATTAAAAACTTGAGGAAAAAAGATTGGTAATTTTTAAAAAGAGTTGGCAATAGCAACAAAATCATTTGCTTTTAGTGAGGCGCCTCCAATCAAGCCTCCATCTACATCTATACAAGCGAATAATTCTTTTGCATTTTCGGGATTACAACTTCCTCCATACAGAATAGAAATGCTTTCAGAAGTTTCTTTTCCAAATTTTTTATTTATTTCGGAGCGAATATAATTATGCATTCCTTGTGCTTGATGGCTTGTTGCTGTAACACCCGTTCCTATTGCCCATACAGGTTCGTAAGCTATTATTAGTTTTGAAAAATCAGTTACAGATAAATTAAATACAGTTTCTTTTAATTGTTGTTTTACTGTTTCAAGATGGGTATTATTGTTTCTTTCCGTAAGATTTTCGCCAACACAAAAAATAGGTGTAATGTCTTTTGAAATAGCATGGTTTACTTTTTGAGTTAAAATTGCTTCAGTTTCATTGTAATATTGTCTTCTTTCTGAATGTCCTACCAACACATATTTAGCCCCACATGAAGCAATCATTGCCGCTGATATTTCTCCAGTAAATGCTCCGGCTTCATTGTTGTTGCAATTTTGAGCACCTATTTCAATATCATTAATATGTTTCGTTTTTTCTGACACAGAGTGTAAATGGATAAATGGAGGAATAATAATTTTTAAAACTTCTGGCGTTTGGTGAATGGCAGACGATTGAATTATTTCATCTACTAAGTTTAACCCTTGTTCAAAGGTTTTGTTCATTTTCCAATTTCCGGCAACTATTTTTTTTCTCATTTTGAAATCAACTTTATTGAACTCTTACTCGTGGGTCAAGTATTCCATAAACGATATCTACAAAAATATTTATTACCACAAATATGGTTGCGAATATAAGTGTAGCTCCCATTACCACAGGCAAATCATTTTTGCTCAGGGCATCAACTACTTCATATCCAATTCCTTTCCAATTAAAAATCATTTCTACAAAAACGGCTCCTGCCATTAATCCTGCAAACCAGCCAGATATTGCGGTAACAACAGGGTTCAAAGCATTTTTTAAAGCGTGTTTCATTATTACTTTGTAAAAACCTAGTCCTTTTGCAGTTGCTGTTCTAATATAATCTTGTGATAACACATCTAATAATGAACTTCGTGTAAGTTGAATAATAATGGCTAATGGACGTAATCCTAAAGTTATCGTTGGCAAAATTAAATTTTTAAGGTTTAAGTGTTCATCACCAAAATCATCAGTACTAAAGAGTGTCCCGGTGTGGCTGAGCCCAGTATATTCACGTAAAATAAAACCAAATAGCCATGCAATAATTAGTCCTATGAAAAATGATGGTAATGCCATTCCAAAAATTGCAAATATTAATGAGCCTTTATCAAACCAAGTATTACGTTTTATGGCTGACCAAATTCCTAAAAATATTCCGAAAATTGAACCAAAAATAATGGATGAAAATGCTAAAACAGTTGTTTCGGGAAGAGTTTCAATAATAATGTCAGATACTTTTCTTTTCGTAATGTATGACCTTCTTAAGTAGGGGTATTTTAGTATTAAAATTTTTTTGCTGGATACTGAAAATAATTTTAGGTAACTGGAATATTTGTCTGGACTTAAGTATAAATAATGATCTTTATTTTTTTCATCGTGTACAGAAATAGGAGATATATCATTCAGATACATTATGAACTGAATAGTCATTGGCTTATCTCTTCCTAAATCTTTATTGATTGCATCAATACTTGCTTGGTCGGCCCTTTGCCCAAGCATCATACGAGCAGGGTCGCCAGGCAATACATTAAACAATAAAAACACAACTGTGATTACACCAAGCAAAACAAGGAACCCGTAAAACAGTCGTTTTAAAATAAACTTACCCACCTTTTATTATTCTTTAAAATATTTTTCTTTAACATCAGTAAATGATGGAAAAGTATGATAGTGCCACATTTCAATTACTTTGCTTCCATTCAGTAATATTAATCCAGGATTTGAACGAATCATAGTTTTTAATGGAACGTCATCAGGGTTTAAATAAAATGGATAAGAGATGTTGTGTTCTTTTTTGAATTCAGCTGTTTTTAAACTATCGGCAGAAGTTAACCCTGCAAATTCAATATGATTTATTTCACAAACAGAAGCAAAATCATTTATTTTACCTTGCACATCAACGTTTGCTTTTTCTAAATCGTATTCTACTAGTAAAAATTTGAATCCTTCTTTTTGTAAAAATTCATTGGTGTAATTTTCGCCATATTCATTGTTCATGGTGTAACCAATTATAGGTTTTACATTTTTATCTAAAGGTTCTGTTCGGTTGTCAATATAATCATAGTCGGTATCCCAATTTTCTGGCCAAGATTCAAATTCTTTTTGTTCTCCTGTTTTTTTATTTTTAAGTATATAATAATATTTCATTTGGGGATTTATTGCAGCATACAAATCGGTTCCAATTTTATAAGGGCGAAAATCGATAATAGGCAAATAATTGTATGTATAAAGGGGGAATGAAGTAGAAGCAATAATTACAACAATAATTAATACACTTTCAACTTTACCTTTAAAAATTGGGGTTAAATATTTTTTCCCAATGAATAGGATGATGATGAATACAAGTAAAACCAAATCTTTAATAAATGATTGCCAAGGAGTAAGCGGAATGGCATCTCCAAAACAACCGCAACTAGTTACTTTATTAAAGTATGCTGAATAAAAAGTTAAGAAGGTGAAAAACAATATCATTAAAAGAAGCAGCCATAATGTAAGTTTTATTCTGCTTCCCATTAATAAAGTAAATCCAACTACAATCTCGAAAATACATATAAACATTGCTAATGGCAATGCCAATGAAACAAGAAAATGCATATTAAAAACTTCGAAATATTCAACCAGCTTATAAGAAAAGCCAACAGTATCATTTGCTTTTATAAAGCCAGAAAAAATAAATAATAAACCAACAAAAATGCGAGATATGATAGTAAGTGTTCTCATCTAGGATTGTTTATTTAATCGTTAAGTTTTATCAGGGCAAAAATACTATAATTAATCATATCATGGAAGTTTGCATCTATTCCTTCAGATATTAATGTTTCTCCTTTATTGTCTTCAATTTGTTTAATGCGTAGTATTTTCATTAAAATTAAATCGGTTAATGAGCTTACTCGCATATCTCTCCATGCTTCACCATAATCATGATTTTTATTTTCCATCAAACTTTGTGCCTCTGAAGAATATTTATCAAATAGTTTGTTTACTTCATCAGCTGGAAGTTCCATGCGAGAATCATTTTTTAATCCGAGTTGAATCAAACCAATAATAGAATAATTTACAATGCCAACATATTCTGAACGAACATCATCGTTCACTTTTTGTGTGCCTTTATCTTCGATGTTTCTAATACGTTGAGCTTTTATAAAAATTTGATCGGTAATGGAGCCGGTGCGTAATACACGCCAAGCAGTACCATAATCTTTCATTTTCTTAATAAATATATCTTTGCAAACAGCAATTGCCGAATCGTATTGAGAAGACGTTTTGTTCATGAGTAAATTATTAATCCACAAAATCAAATTAAAAGGTTGATTTTCCTAATTTTAATATGAGCGCACAAGATACATTTTTTTATGAAAAAAACTTAGAAATTTTTAGCCATAATACCGAGCCTATAGTTTTTGGAATTTTAAATATTACGCCCGATTCATTTTTTGATGGGGGCAAATATATTAATGAAAAAGCTTGGTTAAAAAGAGTTGAACAGATGATTATTGAAGGAGTTGATGTAATTGATGTAGGGGCATATTCTACGCGACCTGGAGCACTTGATGTGAAGGAAGAAGAAGAAGTGGCTAGGTTAATTCCTGTTCTAAAATCTATTAGAAAAGAATTTAAAAATGTCGTAATTTCTGTTGATACCTTTAGAAGTAATGTTGCGGTTGCATCTGTAAACGAAGGCGCTAATATTATTAATGATATAGGTGGTGGCACCTTGGACGATAAGATGTTTGATACTATAATTAAACTAAATGTTCCTTATATATTGATGCATATACAAGGAAGCCCTCAAACAATGCAAGTCAATCCCAGTTATAACGATGTGATGAAAGAAATATTTTCGTTCTTTCAAAAAGGAGTAGCATATTTTAATGCCCAAGGGTTTAATAAAATTATTATTGATCCAGGTTTTGGTTTTGGAAAATCGATTGACGACAATTTTAAAATTCTTAGCAACTTAAATTATTTTAGTAATTTGAATTTACCTATAATGGTTGGTTTATCAAGAAAATCAATGATTAGTAAAATATTGGATGTAAAAAAAGAAGACGCACTCATAGGAACAATAATTTTAAATTCAATTGCATTAATGAAAGGAGCAAAAATACTTAGAGTACACGATGTTAAAGAAGCAAAGCAAACGATTAAATTGGTTAGGAAACTAAATATGAGTTAGGCTAAATCGCAATAAATTCGGTTCTTTTAGCATTAGTTATTAACAAAAAGCCTGTTTTTTAACAATTTCAGGACTTTTTGTCTCTAAAGCTTGCATTATATATAAATCTTTGCTTATATTAGCTTCAATTAAATAAATGTTTAACCCTTAAAAACAAAAAAAATGAACAAAGCAGAATTAGTTGATGCAATTGCAGCTGAATCAAAATTAACAAAAGCAGATGCTCAAAGAGCAATTGACGCTATTGTAAACGCTACTACTAAAGCCTTAAAAAAAGGTGATAGAGTTGCATTAGTAGGTTTCGGATCTTTCTCAGTTTCTAAAAGAGCTGCAAGAATTGGACGTAATCCACAAACAGGAAAAGCTATTAAAATTGCTGCTAAAAAAGTAGCAAAATTTAAAGCAGGTTCTGATTTAGCTAAAGCAGTTAACAAATAATTGCATTAAACTATTGATGTAAAAAGCCGCCAATTGAAAATTGGTGGCTTTTCATTTTTATACCAAGTAGTTTGTATAGAGTTTAATGAATATGTAGAAAAAAGGAAATTTTCATAAATATATTTTTTGGATGTTACGTTTTTTTTAAGTATGTTTGTCAAGTTAATATAAACCCAAAAAATACAATTTCATGAAAAAAATTTACACACTTATTGCCGGATTTATTTTTGCTGGCGCAGTAGTTTCTACTGCTCAAGATACTGCCCTTTACGAAGGATTCAAATGGCAGTCTTTCTTTAATGACACCTTAATCAACAATGGTACTACACCGCCTCCAGGTAACACTACGGATGCTTTTTGGTACACTTTCTCATTAGATGGTAACCCTGATGCTTCTGGTGGAAGTCGTCCTGATGAGTGGTTTGCTACTTTGCCTTGGTCTGATGTTGATTTGTACGATGGTGTTGGTGATACCAATGTTGTTATGTCAGCAAACTCTTGGATTGCTGGTGCTACAACAATTGCCGACAAATGGTTGGTTACTCGTTCAGTTCAATTACATGCTAACGATACATTATTCTTTAAATCAGCGCCACGTCAAACTCCACGTTATCTGGATGGATTTACAGTAAAAATTTCTACAACTACCAATGATGATGTTGCTTTTACGACAACATTATTTACAGCTAAAGAGATGACAGCTACAGGTTCTGATACTACTTTCAGTACATTTACTTTTGGACCTTCTGGTGCAGGTTTTGTTCACGGACAAGATGGTACTTATATTGATTATGCTGGTGCAGTAGCCAGCCCTGCTCACAGAGGTCAATTACGTCCATTTGCTATTCCTTTAACAGCATACGCAAATCAAAAAGTATTTATTGCTTTCCATCAGTTTTCAAATGACGATAACTTAATTGCTATCGATGATATCATGATTCGTGGTAACAATATCGTTGGAGTTAATGAAAATAAATTAGAGTTAGGATTAAATTTATTCCCAAATCCAGCTACTGATAACGTTCAAGTTAATTACGAATTATCATCTACAACTAATGTAACTGTTAGTGTTTATGATATTACTGGAAATTTAGTAAGTACAGAGTCTAAAGGTGCTCAAGCACAAGGACGTCATTTTGCATTTATTAATGCTTCTCAATTAGCTAAAGGTTTCTATACTGTAACTGTTCAAACAGAAAAAGGTAATAGCACAGCTAAATTAATCGTTAAATAATTATCGATTAATTGATATAAAAAATCCCGCTCCACTGGAGCGGGATTTTTGTTTTTAAAAAGGGGTGGAGAACAAGAAATGCTACAAACTTTTCTCTCTTATATTGAATTTACCTTTGCACGATATTTTACCCCTCTTAAATACTTTTGTTTGTTTATTGGTTATATAACGCTTGAGCTTTACAAAAGTTACAAGCCCAATCAAATTATACCAATACTAAGTAGAAATAGGCCAAAAATCATTTCTTGCATAGTATTGTAAATGCCGATAGAGAGGCTGCTTAGAGTCCATCCGATTTTTTTCGGATTGGACTATTACAGATTCCGTATCGGTATTATTTTTTATCTATATCTAAGCCTTTACAATCAACACAATCTAAACCTTGTTTAGTCATAATCCATTTACGGTTTACCATATCGTTGTCGATTGTTCCATGTACATTATCAATGTCGAATATGATTCGTTCCATGCGTTTACTCAAAAATATTTCTTTGTTCATTGGCACTTTCAAAATTAATTTAATATCCTGAGCTCTTAATTTGTCATTTATATCAATCGTATAAAAATCATTAAACATAATAGTAGAATCAGATTGTGTGATGTTGTATTCAATCCTTTTTGCTCTATGTAAAGCTTCTGATTTGTCAAAACCATTTGCAGATTTAGATGCCACAAGTTGGAATGAATCACTTTCTGTTGGTACAATTGTAAGTATGGGATAACCTATTCTAAAGTTATTTCCATCTTTTGAAATTATATCCCAATCACCAACATGAAAACGGTTTTTATGTTTGTGCTTAATTTCTAAATCAACTTCTTCTGTTGGTTTAATATCCAAATACAAAGTATTACCAGAGGGTTGTTTTATTTCTATTACTTGTTTTGTAACAGCTTCATCCGAAAAATCACTTCCAATTTCAAATGCTACGTAAAGTGTAAGTGTAAGCCCGATTAACCACAATATATTGAATGTATATTTTACAATTCTATTTTTTTCTTTGATACCAAATAAATGTTTAATACTTCCATAAATAATAGATAGAAGAGGTACTCCAATAAATAGTATTAAGGCAGCTACAATAAGCTCAGTAGATAAACTGTTAGGTAATATTGTGGATGATAATTCATACAAAGAAAAACGAATAGTCTCTGAGGGTGAGCTAAAAGCTGAAATTGTTCCTTTCCCAAATACCGTTGCAAGTAAACCTACCAACAAAGCAATAGCAATAAAAATTAAAATAACAGCAACTACTTTTCCGAATACCTTAAATATATTATGAAAAACATCGGTAATAAAATGACCAACTTTTTCGGTATTAGTTTTTATTTTTTCTCTTCCTTGCTTCGAGTTTATTTCAGATTCAAATTCTTTTACTCTTTTTTTTAAATGTTCAAATTCGTCATTTACTGCTTTGCCGATATTATTGATATCCACTTTTTCTCCTTTCATTTCAAGTTTTTCAGAAGTAGTTTTTGCTTCTGGAATTATCATCCACAATATAACGTAAAGTAAAAACCCGCTACCGAAAACAAAAAAACTTACAGCAAAAGCTCCCCTCAACCATAATGGGTCAAAATCAAAATAATTACCGATACCAGAACAAACTCCACCTAATATTTTGCTGTCGGGGTCGCGAAAAACTCTACGCTTTTTTGTTTCAGAATATTGGTTTTGATTGTTGGAAGAATATTCTTGTTTTGTCGATTCTCCCTCAGGAGCAAAATCTTCTGGTTTCCCCATTATTGCAATAACACCTTCAACATCTGCCATTACAATAGCTTGTTTGTTCTTGTTTACCTTCTCCGACAACATTTCCGCAATACGAGATTCTATGTCGTTCATTATTTCATCTTTCCCATCAGAGTTATTGAAATAACTTTTTATTGTAGCAAGGTATTTATTGAGTTTTTCGTAAGCATCTTCTTCGATATGAAAAATTATGCCACTTAAATTCATTGTAATTGTCTTTTTCATTTTATATAGATTTTATTTTTTTTAATTAAACTAATGAATCGTTTACTGTTTTGTTTACTGATTCTACCATTTCTTTCCAAGTTATGTTAAGCTCTTTTAAAAATTGTTCTCCAACTGGAGTTAGCTTATAATATTTGCGAGGAGGACCCGATGTTGATTCTTCCCAGCGATAGCTTAAAAGTCCGTCATTTTTTAAGCGTGTTAGCAAAGGATAAAGAGTTCCTTCTACCACAATCAGTTTTGCTTGTTTCATTTTATCTATTATTTCAGAAGGATAATGTTCTGTTTTTGATAAAACTGATAAGATGCAAAACTCAAGAACACCCTTTTTCATTTGTGCTTTTGTGTTTTCTATATTCATTTTATTATTTGTTTATTTTTAATATTCAATATGACATTGCGAAGATATGTATAAATTTTAGTACCTTGTATCGCATAGTACTAAAATAATTTATAAGTTATTGATTTTCAGATAAAAAAAAATAACTTTGAGAATGAAAAAAACTGTACTTTTGTAAAAAAAATTGCTTTTATGCACCTTTCTCAAGATTTTCATGACCTGTTTACATTGGGTTCATTAATTAGTTTAATTACCCTTTCTATACTGGAAATTGTACTAGGAATTGATAATATTATCTTTATTTCAATAGTATCTGGTAAATTACCAAAAGAAAAACAAGGAAAAGCACGAACAATTGGATTGATGCTGGCTTTGATAATGCGAGTTGCATTATTGTTTAGTATATCTTGGATAGTTCAATTAAAAAATCCTCTTTTTTTTATTAGTGAATTTGGTGTTACTGGGAGAGATTTAATTTTATTTTCTGGAGGTATATTTTTACTTTACAAGACCACAATTGAATTACATAATAAAGTTCAAGGTTACGAAGAAGATGGTGTGAACGCCAATAAAAATACTTTTAGAGGAATTGTTTTTCAAATTGTGTTAATCGACATTGTTTTTTCTTTTGATTCTATTTTAACTGCCGTAGGCTTGGTAAATAATTTAATTGTTATGGTATTAGCTGTAATTATTGCAATGATAATTATGATTTTATTTTCTGGAAAAGTTAGCGACTTTATTAACTTGAATCCTACTATAAAAGTATTAGCACTATCATTTTTATTGATGATTGGAACCATTTTAATTTTAGAAGCATTCCATCAACACGTAGATAAAACAGTGGTTTATATCTCTATTGCATTTTCATTGTTTGTAGAATCAATGAATATCCGAATGCGAAAAAAATCAGAAAAGCGAGATACAAATGATGATCCGAGAGATGTTATTTAATTATCTTTAAGATGAATATTTGCGTAATAATGGATTTCCTTCTCAAACTTTTTGTATAACAGCAAAGGCGCAATCCTTGAAAGGATTGTAATAATAGGAGATAAGATAAATATTGCAGTAGGCAATACAATTCCAAAAATTCGAACACGAGTTCTTCTTTTTTCGCTTCCTTGCGTTCCTTTTTTAGAAATATAATTTGCATACAAAGGAAAAAGCGCGCGTCCTCTTCCTTCCATAATCATTAAGTTGGGTTTAATAATAACTGCATCTTTTTCAATCAATAATTGTTGCATTCCATCGAAATTATTTTTTTGCAAATTATTTAAAATAATGTTTCCAAAAATAGGAGCATTGTTTTTTAAATCCATATCAGAAACTCCGTACTTCGGAAATATTCCCATAAATTTTTCTTTTATGCCTCCAAGCACAAAAGCTAAAACGGTTATTAAACTTATAAGATTCGCAGACCTATCAACAAATGTAATATTACCAACCAATTTTGCATTCAATTTTTTTAATTGCAATTTCATTTTTTCTTGAGCACCCAACCACATATTTCTGCATGCAATAATTGTAACAATAGGTTTGTTGTTCAACAAGCTTTTGGCTTCTTCTGATTGTAAAAAAGAATTTATAGGAACACAAATGCTCAAAAACCAGGGCTGATAGCCAATTACAATTAAATCATAGTTTTCGTTTTTGTTTAGTTGTATGGGTTCAAGTTCGCAAGGAACACCATGAACAGTTTCAGGAAAAATGTCAAAAAATTCTATATAACTCCAAGGGTATGGGTACGCTTTTTTTGTTTTTATTTCCAGATAATCTATTTGAATTTGATTGTTTTCTTTTAATGGATGCAAAGTATTATCCAAAGCACTTTTTAATTGCCCTGTTTGTGTATAATAAATCACTAATATTTTTTGCATGTTGCGAATATAAGAAAATTGAAAAGTGTTTTTATCATAAATAAAAATGTCCCGAAAATTTCAGGACATTTTTATAAATAATTTAATGGTATTATAGCTTATTAAGCATTTACAGCAACTTTTGGAGCAGAAGCCATAATTTCTTCGTTAGCAGCACTTGCGTATTGCTCAAAGTTGTTTACAAATGAACTTGCCAATTTAACAGCAGTGGTATCAAATGCGTCTTTATCTTTCCAAGTATTTCTTGGATTTAAAATATCATTCGGAACTTCAGGACATTCAACTGGAAAATTTAAACCAAAGAATGGTGTTGTTTTGTATTCAACTTTATCTAATTTTCCTGTTAATGCAGCAGTAATCATTGCTCTTGTATAAGATAATTTCATGCGGCTACCAACCCCATAAGAACCACCACTCCAGCCAGTATTTACTAACCAAACATTTACTTTGTTTTCTTTTAGTTTTTTACCTAATAATTCCGCATATTTTGTTGGGTGTAAAGGCAAAAATACTTTTCCGAAACAAGCAGAAAAAGTTAATTGTGGTTCAGTAACTCCTACTTCTGTTCCTGCAACTTTTGCTGTGTAACCACTAATAAAATGATACATTGCTTGCCCTGGTGTTAATTTAGAAATTGGGGGCAATACACCGTAAGCATCGCATGTTAAAAAGAAAATATTTTTTGGAATATTTCCAACTGATGGTTCAACAGCATTGTCAATAAAATTAATAGGGTAACCTACACGTGTATTTTCTGTCTTTGAAATATTAGAAAAATCAACCGTTGCAGTATTTTCAAAAAATTCAATGTTTTCTAACAAGGCACCAAATTTAACAGCACCAAAAATTTGTGGTTCTTTTTCTTTTGTTAAATCAACACATTTTGCGTAGCAACCACCCTCAAAATTAAATATTCCGTTTTCGCTCCAGCCATGCTCATCATCACCAATCAATCCACGATTTGGGTCGGCAGATAAAGTAGTTTTTCCTGTGCCAGACAAACCAAAGAAAATAGCCGTATCGCCATCTTTTCCAATGTTTGCAGAGCAATGCATAGATAAAACTCCTTTTTCGTGAGGTAAAATATAATTTAATAATGAAAAAATTCCTTTTTTAATTTCGCCTGTATAACCGCTTCCACCAATTAAAATGATTTTTTTAGTCATGTTTAAAATGGTAAAATTGTGTTGGCGTGTACCATCAATTTCTGGTGTTGCTCTGAATCCTGGCGCACAAACGATAGTCCATTCTGCTTCAAAATTCATGATTTCTTCGTGTGTTGGACGCAAGAAAAGATTATTTGCAAATAAGTTTGACCAAGGATATTCTGTTACCACACGTATGTTTAAACGATAAGCAGGGTCAGCACATGCGTAAGAATCACGAACGTAAACATCTTTCCCTGTTAAATATGCACAAACTCTGTTGTAAAGCACATCAAATTTTGCTGCATCAAATTTATAATTTACATCACCCCACCAAATGCTGTCTTTTGTTTTTTCGTCTAATACAATAAATTTATCTTTTGGTGAGCGTCCCATAAATTCACCCGTATCAACCGCTAAAGCTCCTGTATCTGTTAAAACTCCTTCGCCTCGAACAATTGTGTCTTCCACTAATTCTGCTACATTTAAGTTCCAATAAGCTGCTTGTACATTACTCAAACCTAAACTTGCTATGCTTGCATTTTTGGCTTTTATTCCAAATTCGTTCATTTTTAATGTTTTTGGTTAAACTTCTAGTTTTTAGAGGCACAAATTTACAAATATTTGAACTGTTTAGCTCAAAATTAGTTTTAAACCTAATTTAAACATTGGCTAATAAATGGAATAATTGAGCATAAATCATTGAAAATAAATAAGTTCTGTATTAACTTTAGAATCATTTTTTATTGATACTGTTAATAAAAAGATGGTTTTAGCACTCATTTTTTCTTAAAAAAACCTTCGCCCGATTTATTTCTTATTTTTGTTGCTCTTTAAATTAACATAGCAAAGCAATGAAGATTTCATATAATTGGCTTAAACAATATGTAAAAACAGATTTGTCGGCAATCGAAGTTGACAAATTACTTACCGATTGCGGATTAGAGGTAGAAAGCATAGAAAAAACAGAAACCATTAAAGGTGGTTTGCAAGGAATGGTTATTGGCGAAGTAAAAACAAAAGAAAAACATCCAGATGCTGATAAATTAAGCCTTACAACTGTAGATATTGGAACGGGAGAATTACTAAGCATTGTTTGCGGTGCACCCAATGTAGCGGCAGGACAAAAAGTTATTGTTGCAACAATAGGCGCAAAATTATATCCAACTGTTGGCGAACCATTCGAAATTAAAAAATCAAAAATTAGAGGTGCTGTTTCAGAAGGTATGTTATGTGCCGAAGATGAGATAGGCTTGGGTCAATCGCATGCTGGAATTATGGTTTTGGATGCCGATGCAGAAGTTGGAATGCCAGTGAAAAATTATTTTTCAAAAAAAGAAGGTTTTCCAAAGGTGGAAGAAGATTATACCTTCGAAATAGGTTTGACTCCAAATCGCGCTGATGCAGCATCTCATGTGGGCGTTGCTCGTGATTTAGTTGCTGTGTTAAATTCTTTATCCGAAGAAAAAATTTCATTGCAATTGCCCGATGTTAGAGTATTTAAAACAGATAATACCAATTCAAAAATAATTGTTGAAGTGCAAGACCTAACTGCTTGCCCTCGCTATTCTGGTGTTTCAATAAGCAATGTTAGTGTTAAGGATTCTCCAGAATGGTTAAAAAATAAATTACTTGCCATTGGATTACGACCAATCAATAATATTGTAGATGCTACCAATTATGTTTTGCATGAGTTGGGGCAGCCAATGCATGCATTTGATGCCGATAAAATTAATGGAAGCAAAATAATTGTAAAAAAACTGGCAGACAAAACAAAATTCAAAACTTTAGATGGTGTTGAAAGAGAATTATCTGCTGAAGATTTAATGATATGTGATACAAAAGGAGGGATGTGTATTGCCGGAGTTTTTGGTGGGTTGGACTCTGGAGTAAGCACAGAAACAAAAAATATATTTTTAGAAAGTGCTTATTTCAATTCTACTTCGGTTCGTAAAACAGCTAAACGTCATGCTTTAAAAACAGATTCTTCTTTCAGGTTTGAAAGAGGAACCGACCCAAACATTACAATTTATGCATTAAAACGCGCAGCATTATTAATCAAAGAAATTACTGGAGGTGAAATTAGTTCTGAAATTATTGATGTTTATCCAACACCTATTGAGAATGTGAAAATTCCTTTTTCATACACCAATTGCGATAAATTAATCGGCAAAAAGTTAGATCACGACACCATAAAAAATATTCTTACTTCATTAGATATAATAATTGAAAGCGAAAGTAACGATACACTTTTGCTTGCTGTACCTGCTTTTAAAGTAGATGTAACGCGCGAACAAGATATAATTGAAGAGGTGCTGCGCATTTATGGCTATAACAATGTTGAAATTCCTACTGCATTAAATTCATCTTTAGCTTATGCTGAAAAGCCCGACAAAGAAAAAGTGCAAAACGTAATTTCCGAAATGCTCACAAATAATGGCTTTTCTGAAACAATGAGTTTGTCGCTTACAAAAGAAGAATATTCATCAAAACTGGATTCTATAAAACAAGAATACAATGTTAAAATGATGAATCCTTTAAGTAGCGATTTGAATGTATTACGCCAAACACTTTTATTTAGCGGCTTAGAAAATATTGTCTATAACCAAAACAGAAAAAATGCTGATTTGAAATTGTATGAATTTGGTAAAACATACGCTGTTTTTCCGTCATTGCAAGCGGAGCAAAGTGAAGCAAAGCAATCTCCTCGTTATGTGGAATCTAAACACCTTTCATTATTTATTACTGGAAAAAAACAAGAAGAAAGTTGGAATGCAACAAAAGATGCAATAAATTTTTATACACTAAAAGGTTTGGTAATAGCTATTCTCGAAAGATTGGGAATTGAAGCAAAATTAAACGAATCATTTTCTGCTGAGTTTGCAAATGGAATAAGTTATACTTGGAATAAAAAAACACTTGTTGAATGCGGACTTATTTCAAAATCTATTTTAAAATTAATGGATATAAAACAAGATGTTTTTTATGCCGATTTTAATTGGGATTTAATACTTGAAGCCATCACAAAAAGTAAATCAATAATGTATAAGGAAGTACCTAAGTTTCCTGAAGTAAGACGAGATTTAGCTTTGTTGATTGACAAAGCAATTAAATTTGAGCAGTTAGAACAACTGGCTTTTCAAGCAGAAAAAAGTTTATTAAAAAATGTAAATCTTTTTGATGTGTACGAAGGTGATAAATTGCCACAAGGAAAAAAATCCTATGCTTTAAGTTTTACATTATTAGACGAAAATGCTACGCTTACCGATAAGCAGATTGAAAAAATAATGGAAAAATTGATGAAGACTTACCAAGAAAAAGTAGGAGCGGAGATAAGGTAATTTGCGAAGTTGAAAAGATTGGAAAACATTTTTGAAAATAATCAATAAAAAACATACTTTTGGAACGCTTATAAATAAATAACAGAGATTATGAACATACACGAATATCAAGGTAAAGCCATTTTAAAAAGTTTTGGTGTTGCAATACAAGAAGGTATTGTGGCGGATACTCCAGAACAAGCTGTGGATGCAGCAAAAGAATTACAAAAACAAACCGGTACCGGTTGGTGGGTTATAAAATCACAGATTCATGCTGGTGGTCGTGGAAAAGGTAAAATTAAAGGAACAGAACAGCGTGGTGTTGCTTTAGCAAAATCATTAGATGATGTAAAATCAATCTCTAAAAACATTTTAGGTAATGTTTTGGTTACTTTACAAACAGGAGAAAAAGGCAGAAAAGTAAACAAAGTACTTGTTGCACAAGATGTGTATTATCCTGGCGAATCTGAAACAAAAGAATTTTATGTAAGTGTTTTACTCGACCGTTCCAAAGGGCGCAATACCATTATGTATTCTACCGAAGGTGGAATGGATATTGAAACTGTTGCACATGATACCCCTCATTTAATTTTTAAAGAAGAAATTGACCCAAGTGTTGGTTTGCGCGATTTCCAATGTCGTAAAATTGCTTTTAACCTTGGCTTATCTGGTGAAGCATTCAAACAAATGACAAAATTTATTGCATCACTTTACAAAGCGTATGATGCAACTGATTCTTCTATGTTTGAAATAAATCCAGTTTTAAAAACATCCGATAATAAAATTATTGCTGTAGACAGCAAAGTTACTTTTGATGGAAACGGCTTGTTCCGTCATCCTGATTATGCTGCTTTACGTGATGTTGCTGAAGAAGATCCAACAGAAGTAGAAGCAGGTGAGCATAGTTTGAATTATGTAAAATTAGATGGGAATGTTGGTTGTATGGTTAATGGTGCTGGTTTAGCAATGGCTACAATGGATATTATTAAATTATCTGGTGGCGACCCGGCAAACTTCCTTGATGTTGGAGGAACAGCAAATGCTGCTCGTGTGGAACAAGCATTCCGTATTATTTTAAAAGACCCAAATGTAAAAGCAATTTTGGTAAATATATTTGGTGGTATTGTTCGTTGCGATCGTGTGGCACAAGGCATTGTAGATGCTTACAAAAATATGGGTACAATTAATGTTCCTATTATTGTTCGTTTGCAAGGAACAAATGCTGTGGAAGCTAAAAAGATTATTGATGAATCTGGCTTAAAAGTGTTTTCTGCAATAGCATTGCAAGAAGCCGCTGATTTAGTAAAAAAAGTATTGAGCTAAATTTGATATTTAATTTAAAACCAAAAATGGGATTCAAAAAATTGAATCCCATTTTTGGTTTATTCTATTTCTTTCAGTACTTCTTCACTTGCAGGATCAATGGCATGAGAATACACTTTTGTTAATTCACCATTTTCATCGATTAGATATTTCCAAAAATTCCATTTAGGCTCATCTGTATTCCAGCCATTTTTTTCTTTCTGAGTTAGCCACTGATAAACACTATTTTGATGTTCACCAATTACATCCGATTTTTCAAAAAGCTGAAAAGTAACACCGTAATTTTTTTCGCAAAAAGACGCAATATCTGTATTTGTACCTGGTTCTTGTGCTCCAAAATTATTTGCTGGAAATCCAAGTATCACCAATTTGTTTCCAAATTTTTTATGCAATTCTTGTAGCTGCTTGTATTGTGGTGTATATCCACATTCCGAAGCAGTATTTACAATCATTATTTTTTTGCCTTTATATTGCGAAAAATTAATTTCTTTTCCGTCAATTGCTGTTGCTCTTAATTCATAAAATGTTTGGCTATTCATAGTAGTATCAATGTTTTTAGGTTTTGTTTTAATTTCTTTGCACGAAAATAGGAGTAATGCTGGATAAAAAATAGTTCTAATTAATTTTTTCATTTAAACTGATATAAAATTCAAATATTTATGATACCCAAAATTAATTAATATAATTCTTAAATTGCAGTAAAATTACTACAAATGAAAACAAAAATAGTTTTAAGTTTTTTCATAATTCTTTCTATCAATAACATTTACTCCCAAGAAAGAGGAATGTGTGCAGCTGATCAAATGCGTATTGACCTGTTAAAACAAAATCCAAAAATTGCTCAGGCAATTGTAAAACGAGAACAAGCTTTGGAACAGTTTACTGCTGAATACATTGCAAATGAAACCAAACAAAAATCGCAAAGTCCTGCACTTTATATAATACCAGTTGTATTTCATGTAATACATAATTATGGTGTTGAAAATATTTCGGATGCACAATTAAAAGATGGGATTGATATTGTAAACCAAACATTCAGAAAGCTTCGCCCTGATACAAATTCGATTGTTACTGCTTTCAAGCCAATTCACGCTGATTGTGAAATTGAATTTAGACTAGCTCAGTTAGACCCTAATGGAAACTGCCATAGTGGAATAAATCGTATTGCTTCATCATTAACAAGCATTGGCGACCACTCTGTAAAATCATTAATTCATTGGGATCCAACAAAATATTTGAATGTATATGTCGTTGAAAATGCTGCCGGTTTGGCGGGTCACGCCATCTTTCCCTCTGATGCTGATTCATTACCTCAATGGGATGGTATAGTTCTTACTCATAGTTATGTTGGAACAATTGGAACATCTAATCTTACCCGCTCTGTTGCTTTTGCTCACGAATGTGGACATTACCTGAATTTACAACACATCTGGGGAGGAAACAATGTCCCAGGTTTTTATTTTTATCCTTGTGCCGACCCTTTTAAAGATTGCAATATTGATGATTTTGTTACAGACACTCCTCCAACAATTGGCTGGCAAAGTTGTAATTTGAGCGGTGCTTCTTGTTTGAATGCTGTTGATAATGTTCAAAATGTGATGGACTATTCCTATTGTAATATTATGTTTACTTACGGGCAAAAAACAAGAATGCATGCATGTTTAAATGCTTCTTTTGGCGGTAGAAATAATTTATGGCAAACATCCAACTTAATTGCAACAGGAGTTTATTCTCCTCCTGCACCATTGTGCGCTGCTGATTTTTCTGCAAATAAAACCGTTGTTTGTAGCTCTGTTAGTAATGTAATTTCTTTTACCAACAATTCATATAATGGAAATTTTACAAGTGTTGAATGGATATTTAATGGAGGAACTCCAAATACTTCAACTATTAACAATCCTACTGTTACTTATTCAACAGCCGGTGTATATGATGTTACGTTAAAAGTTAAAAATGGAACCGATTCACTTGCTATTACTAAATCAAATTTCATTTCAGTAATTGGAAACTCAGTTGCTGCATTTCCTTTTAGTGATGATTTTGAAACAACTACTTCATTAAACGGGAATAAATTTTTTGAAAATTCATTTGATACCATTAATCGTTGGCAAATTACTACAGCAGCTTCCTTTAGCAATAATCATTCGGTTTGGTTAAATAATTTTAACAATACTATGAATACAAAAGATGAATTATACAGTCAAATGATAGATTTAACAGGTGCTACATCTCCTGCAGTAAAATTTAAATATGCTTTTGCAAAAAAGGATAGCACGAATAACGATCAATTGCAACTTTTTATTTCAAAAGATTGTAATAGTTCTTGGATTCAGCGTTTGAATTTATCAGGAACAGCATTAGAAACAGTAAGTCCAACTGCAGCTCCTTTTATTCCTGCTTCTTCATCTGAATGGAAAGAAGCTGTAGCTACTATTCCTGCAACTTACATTACACCAACTTCTCGTTTTAAAATTGTTTTCACATCAAAAGGAGGAAACAATATTTATATTGATGATATTAATTTAGATACATATATTGGCATAGAGGAACAACAACTTATTTTCACCGTGAGCCTATTCCCAAATCCATCAAATAGTGAAGTGAATGTTTCTTTTAATCTAACAGAAAATTTAGAAATAAAATTTGAAGTAGTAGATGTTTTAGGAAGAGTGATAATTGATAATTCTTCAAAACGATTCAATACAGGAAAAAATACCGAAACGTTTTCCGTTGCCGAACTTAACTCTGGCTTGTATTTTATAAAAATTATTTCAAATGGAAGTACATTAATTACAAAAACTTTTGTTAAAGAGCAGTTCTAAAAATTAACCTTTTATTTCCCCTCCATTAAGAGGGGCAAGGGGTGTGTAATTGAAAAACACTATTTTTAGAACTGCTCTTAAGCAATAAAAGAACTATTTTCATTCAATTCCTTTTTTAACTTTGTTGCTTACATGAAGTTGAAAAATAAACATCTTGTTTTTACACTGCTTTTTTCAGTGGTCGTTTTGTTGGTTACCAATTGTGGTAACGAAACAGAAACAAAAAACAATGAAAAAAAATCGGATTCATCTTCAATTTATCTTAATCACAGTGATACTGCTCGTTATGTTGGAATGAACCAATGTAAATTGTGCCACCAAAATATCTACAATACATTTATCGAAACAGGAATGGGCAAAAGTTTTGATATGGCTTCAAAACAAAAAAGTGCAGGAACATATGATAAACATTCTATTGTTTATGATAAATACAACGATTTTTATTATCGCCCTTTTTGGGATAAAGACAGTTTAAAAATTTTAGAGTTTAGACTGCAAGGGAAAGATACTATTTGCAAACGTATCGAAAAGGTTGATTATATTATTGGTTCTGGACAACATACAAACTCACATATACAAAACGTAAATGGTTATCTGAATCAAATGCCTTTAACATTTTATGCGCAACAACAAAAATGGGATTTGCCTCCAGGTTTCGAAAATGGGTTCAATACACGCTTTTCAAGAAAGATAGGATTAGAATGTATGAGTTGTCATAACTCATTGCCAGATTTTGTTCAAGGGTCAGAAAATAAATACAATGGTGTCCCGGATGGTGTAGCGTGTGAGCGTTGCCACGGACCAGGAAGTATTCACGTTCAGCAACGTTCAACAGGCTCTAAAATTGATACGTCAAAATATATTGATTATTCAATTGTAAACCCAGGTAAATTATCAATTGACTTACAATTTGATGTTTGTCAACGTTGCCATTTACAAGGTAATACAGTTTTAAAAGAAGATAAATCTTTTTACGATTTCCGACCAGGAATGAAATTATCTGATTATATGGTTACTTTTTTACCTCGCTATAAAAATGCAGACGATGAATTTATTATGGCTTCTCATGCCGATAGGTTAAAACAAAGTAAATGTTTCATTCGTTCTTTCGAAGAAGAAAAAAATACAAATTCTTTAAAACCATACAAAAATGCATTAACATGTATTACTTGCCATAACCCACATGTAAGTGTGAAAGCTACAGGATTAGAAGTTTTTAATAATGCTTGCAAAAATTGTCATAACCAAGAAAAATCAAAACTCAGCTCAAACATTTCTCCAAAGCCCATTTTGTGTTCTGAAAACATAAATGTTAGAACAAAAAAGTTAGATAACTGTGTTAGTTGTCACATGCCAAAGTCTGGCTCAATAGATATTCCACATGTAACAGTGCACGACCATTATATCAGAAAACCTATAAAAAAAGAAGAGCAAGAGAAAATAAAAACATTCATTGGATTGCACGCTATTAACGATAAAAATCCTTCAAATAAAATTAAAGCACAAGCCTATATTCAACAGTATGATAAGTTTGAATATAAAACCGAATATCTTGATTCTGCTAAAAAGTATTTAAGCGATAAAACATTGACAGAAGTTCAACAAAATTTTCATTTGCTCATTCATATTAATTTTATTCAACAAAATTTTATTCAAATATTAAATTATACCAATCAAATAGGTAAAGATAAATTAATCAACTCTGTTTTAATTAATAAATCTTGGAACAATCAAGATGCATGGACAGCATACAGAATAGGGGAGGCATTGTACACCCAAAATAAAATAGAGGATGCATTTTTGTTTTATAAAAAAGCCAATGAATTGGCGCCATTTAATCTTGAGTTTAAAAATAAATTAGGTGCTGTCTTAATTGACAAAAATAATTTACCCGAAGCAATAAAAGTTTTTGAGGAGCTACTAAAAGAAAATCCAAAATATACGCAAGCGTTAAATAATTTAGGTTACGCAAATGTTTTAATTGGAAATATTGATAAAGCAGAAAATATATACAACAAAGCCTTAAAATTAGATCCCGATTACGAATTACTACTTATGAATATTGCAGGACTAAATATTTATAAAAAAAATTACAATGAGGCTATTATAATTTTAAATAAAATTGTAAAAAAATACCCTAAAAACACCAAAGCTGTTGAGATTCTAAATCAATTAAAACAGTTAAAAAAATAACAAAAAAGATTCTTTTTTGTCCTTATATTTGACTCCTAATTTAAGATTAATGTTTATCAAAACTACTTATCAGAATGGATTTAGAATTTAATAAAAACGAAGATAAAATGAATTTATTAATTTCTGCAATGGAACAGAAATTAGCAAAAATATATTTAGGAGGTGGTAAAAGCAAAATTGAAAAGCAGCACGAACAAGGAAAATTAACAGCTCGTGAACGAATAGAATTTTTGATTGATGAAGGTTCAAATACAATCGAAATTGGAGCTTTTGTTGGTGATGATATGTATAAAGAGCATGGCGGTTGCCCTGCAGGTGGTGTAGTTGTTGTAATTGGATATGTGAGTGGAAAACAATGTATAATTGTTGCTAATGATGCCACAGTAAAAGCAGGAGCTTGGTTTCCTATCACTGGTAAAAAGAATTTACGTGCTCAAGAAATTGCAATGGAAAATCGCTTGCCAATTATTTATTTGGTTGATAGTGCAGGTGTCTATTTGCCTATGCAAGATGAAATTTTTCCTGATAAAGAAAACTTCGGACGTATTTTTAGAAACAATGCAGTAATGAGCTCTATGGGTATTTTGCAAATTGCTGCTGTAATGGGAAGCTGTGTTGCTGGCGGAGCATACTTGCCTATAATGAGCGATGAAGCAATGATCGTTGATAAAACAGGAAGTATTTTTCTTGCTGGTTCATATCTTGTAAAAGCAGCAATTGGTGAAACAATCGATAACGAAACATTAGGAGGAGCAACCACACATTGTGAAATTTCAGGCGTTACAGATTATAAATGTTTAGATGATAAAGATTGCTTAACTCGAATCCGAAACATCATGAGTAAAGTTGGTGCTTTCGAAAAAGCAGGATTTAATCGCGAAAAGCCTGCTGAACCCAAAAAAAATCCAAAAGAAATTGTAGGAATTATTCCCGATACAAGGGATAAGCAATATGATATGCTTGAAATAATTGAACGTTTAATTGATAATTCAGATTTTGAAGAATATAAGGAAGGTTACGGACAAAGCATTATTTGTGGGTTAGGAAGAATAGATGGTTGGGCTGTTGGTATAATTGCCAATCAACGTAAAGTTGTAAAAACAAAAAAAGGAGAAATGCAGTTTGGTGGTGTAATCTATAGCGATAGCGCTGACAAAGCAGCTCGTTTTATTATGAATTGCAATCAAAAGAAAATACCATTAGTATTTTTACAAGATGTTACTGGATTTATGGTCGGCTCAAAATCAGAACATGGAGGAATAATTAAAGATGGAGCAAAATTAGTTAATGCAATGAGCAATTCTGTTGTTCCAAAATTTACAGTTGTTATTGGAAATAGTTATGGGGCAGGAAACTATGCAATGTGTGGAAAAGCTTATGATCCAAGATTAATTGTTGGTTGGCCCACAGCACAAATGGCAGTTATGGGCGGGTCTCAAGCAGCAAAAGTTTTAGTTCAAATAGAGGTCGCTTCGTTAAAGGCAAAAGGCGAAATAATTACTCCAGAGAAAGAAGCTGAATTATTTAACAAAACAAAAGATAGATACGATTACCAAACAACACCATATTATGCTGCTGCTCGTTTATGGATGGATGCAATTATTAATCCTCTAGATACAAGAACATGGATTTCTATGGGAATAGAAGCTGCAAACCATTCTCCAATTACAAAGCCTTATAATGTTGGGGTAATTCAAACATAAAACATTAAAAATATTTCCTTGAAGATGGAGTAGGGGAGCAATTATTTATGCAAAAAAAAGCAAACCATGCGCTCGCTTTTATTTTTATCACTGTTCTTATTGATGTAATAGGAATAGGAATAATTATTCCCGTAATTCCAAGTTTAATTAAGCAATTAACTCATACTGATTTAAGCGAAGCTTCCAAATATAGCGCTTGGCTTGGTTTTGCGTATGCTGCAATGCAATTTTTGTTTTCTCCTATTTTAGGTGCGCTTAGTGATAAATTAGGACGAAGACCAATTTTATTATTATCACTTCTTGGTTTAGGATTCGATTACATCTTAATGGCTTTAGCACCAACAATTGCTTGGTTATTTATTGGAAGAATTTTAGCTGGACTTTGTGGTGCAAGTTTCACAACTGCATCTGCATATATCGCAGATGTTAGTCCCCCAGAAAAAAGAGCGCAAAATTTTGGACTAATTGGAGCTGCATTTGGACTCGGATTTATCATAGGTCCTGTAATTGGTGGTATTTGTAGCCAATGGGGGCCACGTTTCCCCTTTTGGGTTGCTGCAGGTTTTTCATTACTAAATTTTCTTTACGGATTAATTGTTTTACCAGAATCATTACCTAAAGAAAACAGAAGAAAATTTAATATTAAAACTGCTATTCCTGGTCGTTCACTTTTAAAATTAAAAAGATATCCAATAATTATCGGGTTAGTAATTTCAATTTTTTTCCTTTACCTCGCAGGTAAATCTGTAGAAACCACTTGGACATTTTATACCATGCTAAAATTCGATTGGACAGAAGCTTTGGTAGGTTATTCGTTGGGCTTTGTAGGCATTTTAGTTTCTATCGTTCAAGGAGGTTTAATTAGAATTATTGTTCCCAAAATTGGAAATAAAAAAGCAATTTATTATGGGCTAATTCTGAATATAATTGGACTAATAGGCTTTGCATTCGCTTCTCAAAGTTGGATGATGTTTACATTTCTTTTACCTTATTGTTTGGGTGGAATAGGAGGTCCAGCATTACAAGGAATAATATCAAATCAAGTTCCTGCCAATGAGCAAGGTGAATTACAAGGCGCTTTAACAGGATTGATGAGTCTCGCTGCTATATTAGGACCATTAGTGATGAATAATTTATTTGCTCACTTTACTTCTAAGGGTACCACTATTTATTTTCCTGGAGCTGCATTTTTAGTAGGAGCATTACTAATAATTATTGCAATATTTTTTGCAAGTAGGTCTTTAAAAAAATTTGAAAGATAATTCTTTAATATCCACCCTTCATTTTAGTCTGTTTTCTAAATAAGCTATAATAAAATCCAAATCCAAAACTCAAATATCTTGTTTTGCCTGGATTGTCTTTGTTGTAGGTTGTCCAATTATCTAAGCATAATTCATACGGATTAAATTCTTTATTGAAAATACTATATGAAAGTGTTGCGCCAATTCCAAAATTAGGCTCAATTAAAAAAAATAAATTTGCCTCAGGCTCTAAATATGAAGTTTTGTATGAATTTATTTTAGGACCCTCCATTGGATTTTTACAAACTAGCCCAAAATATTTTGTGTGATTTTGTCCCGCAGTTAAAGCAAAAGAAAAAATTGTTCTGTTTTTTTCTCCTATATAAAAATCGCTGCCAATTTTTAATCCAACATTGTTAATACTCATGCTTGCTTCATAGTCAGCTATTTTATTCTCTGTGATTTTTAATAATCCATTTTTATAAGTTCCTCCAATAAATAATCCCTTATAAAACATTAGATTTAAACCTCCGCTTATTTCATAAATTCCGACAAAACTTTTTTTGAAAGCCTTATTTCCCATTGGATGAGGAACTGTAATTGATATCCTTGGACTGAGTAAATAATATGATTTTTTTGCTGCAGGGTTTTCTTCTAATACAGAACTTGTTTGACTTTCTGTTTCATCCTGAGAAACTAGAGGAGTAGAAAAAATTATTGAAAATAAAAATAGAAGTAAGCAGATATAACGCACAAAAATTTTAAATAGAGTTCATCTTATAGGACGACAAGATACTTTAAAAGTTGCTTCGATGAAGATTTATAAAACAAAAAAACCCAACTTTTTTCAAAGTTGGGTTTAAAAGTGGCAACGACATACTCTCCCACCGGTAAAGGTAGTACCATCTGCGCTAGTGAGCTTAACTTCTCTGTTCGGAATGGGAAGAGGTGGACCTCACTGCAATAGTCACCTAAAATCTATGCTCCGTTTTAGCGGAACTCAATACGATTGACATAAAAAGAAAGAAAATACAAAGATAAAAATTTATCTAAAAAATTGTTTTAATAAAAGCTAACGGGTAATTAGTATTGCTCAGCTTTGACATTACTGCCTTTACACTTGCAACCTATCAACGTAGTAATCTTCTACGACCCTTTAAAGAAATCTTATCTTGAGGCGAGTTTCGCACTTAGATGCTTTCAGCGCTTATCTCGTCCGAACATAGCTACCCTGCGGTGCAGCTGACGCCACAACAGGTACACTAGCGGTTCGTCCAACTCGGTCCTCTCGTACTAGAGTCAGCTCCCCTCAAATTTCTAACGCCCACAACAGATAGGGACCGAACTGTCTCACGACGTTCTGAACCCAGCTCGCGTGCCACTTTAATCGGCGAACAGCCGAACCCTTGGGACCTTCTCCAGCCCCAGGATGTGACGAGCCGACATCGAGGTGCCAAACCCCCCCGTCGATGTGAGCTCTTGGGAGGGATCAGCCTGTTATCCCCGGCGTACCTTTTATCCTTTGAGCGATGGCCCTTCCATGCGGAACCACCGGATCACTATATCCGCCTTTCGGCCCTGCTCGACTTGTAAGTCTCACAGTCAAGCACCCTTATGCTATTGCACTCTACGTACGGTTACCAAGCGTACTGAGGGTACCTTTGAAAGCCTCCGATACTTTTTTGGAGGCGACCACCCCAGTCAAACTACCCACCAAACAATGTCCTCCGCAAGGAGTTAGACTCCAAATAAATCAAGGGTGGTATTTCAAGGTTGACTCCATGATGCCTAGCGACACCACTTCAAAGTCTCCCACCTATCCTACACATGATTTATCCAAAGTCAATGTTAAGCTATAGTGAAGGTGCACGGGGTCTTTCCGTCCCGTTGCGGGTAATCGGCATCTTCACCGATACTACAATTTCACCGAGCTCGTGGCTGAGACAGTGCTCAGATCGTTACACCATTCGTGCAGGTCGGAACTTACCCGACAAGGAATTTCGCTACCTTAGGACCGTTATAGTTACGGCCGCCGTTTACTGGGGCTTCAATTCAAAGCTTCTTCTTACGAATAACCTCTCCTCTTAACCTTCCAGCACCGGGCAGGTGTCAGGCCATATACGTCACCTTTCAGTTTAGCATAGCCATGTGTTTTTGATAAACAGTCGCCAGAGCCATTTTACTGTGGCCCACCTAAGTGGGCACCCCTTATCCCGAAGTTACGGGGTTAATTTGCCTAGTTCCTTAGCCACGGATCACTCGAGCACCTCAGGATATTCTCCTTGACTACCTGTGTCGGTTTGCGGTACGGGTTGCTTTTACCTGAAGCTTAGTGGTTTTTCTTGGAAGTTTGATTAGGTTCATATTCATTTGTCCGAAGACTCCTGATACTATCGGATTCGACAACTCGTGCGGATTTACCTACACAAGTTATATCTACATCTTTTAACGCACATATTCGTCAGTGCGCAGAACTTTCACTACTTCGTCACCACATCGCAGTAAAGCAAGTACTGGAATATTAACCAGTTGTCCATCGACTACGCCATTCGGCTTCGCCTTAGGTCCCGACTAACCCTGAACCGATTAACGTTGTTCAGGAAACCTTAGTCTATCGGTGGGCGGGTTTCTCGCCCGCCTTATCGTTACTTATGCCTACATTTGCTTTTCTAGAAGCTCCACCATAACTCACGTTACAGCTTCAATGCCGCTAGAATGCTCCCCTACCAGTACATATTGCTATGTAATCCAAAGCTTCGGTACTATGTTTTATGCCCGATTATTATCCACGCCCAATCGCTCGACTAGTGAGCTGTTACGCACTCTTTAAATGAATTGCTGCTTCCAAGCAAACATCCTAGCTGTCAAAGCAATCGGACCACGTTAGATCAACTTAACATAGATTTGGGGACCTTAGCTGTTGGTCTGGGTTCTTTCCCTCTCGGCCACGGACCTTAGCACCCATGGCCTCACTCCCGAGTATATCATATAGTATTCGGAGTTTGTCAGGATTTGGTAGGCGGTGAAGCCCCCTAGTCCAATCAGTAGCTCTACCTCTATATGACTCAACCTCGAGGCTGTTCCTAAAAACATTTCGGGGAGTACGAGCTATTTCCCAGTTTGATTAGCCTTTCACCCCTACCCACAACTCATCCGGAAGCTTTTCAACGCTTATCGGTTCGGTCCTCCATTCCGTGTTACCGGAACTTCAACCTGGTCATGGGTAGATCACAAGGTTTCGCGTCTACCCCCTCTAACTATACGCCCTATTCAGACTTGCTTTCGCTTCGGCTGCAGACCTTCAGTCTTTAACCTTGCTAGAGAGGAGTAACTCGTAGGCTCATTATGCAAAAGGCACGCCATCACCCCACGAAGGGGCTCTGACCGCTTGTAAGCGTATGGTTTCAGGTTCTATTTCACTCCGCTGTTCGCGGTTCTTTTCACCTTTCCTTCACAGTACTAGTTCACTATCGGTCTCTCAAAAGTATTTAGCCTTACCAGATGGTGCTGGTGGATTCCCACAAGGCGTCTCCGACCTCGCGGTACTCAGGATACTGCTATGTAATATTTTTAATTTGTGTACCGGGCTTTCACCGTCTATGGCTCATATTTCCATCTGATTCCACTTTAAATATATAGTCAATGTTGCAGTCCTACAACCCCACAAATGCCGTAACATTTATGGTTTGGGCTATTCCCCTTTCGCTCGCCACTACTTAGGGAATCACTTAATTGTTTTCTTTTCCTCCGGGTACTTAGATGTTTCAGTTCTCCGGGTTTGCATCCTTTCGGATAATAGTTCTTCAAACTATTGGGTTGCCCCATTCGGAAATCTACGGGTATAATGGGTATTTGCCCCTAACCGTAGCTTATCGCAGCTTATCACGTCCTTCATCGCCTTTGAGAGCCAAGGCATTCGCCATACGCCCTTAATTACTTTTTATTAATTATTTTTAGATAAAAATTATCTGTTGTATTTTCTTTCAATATGTCAAAGAACTTTACCCGTATAAAAAACGGATTTTGTGGAGAATAACGGATTCGAACCGATGACCCCCTGCGTGCAAGGCAGGTGCTCTAGCCAGCTGAGCTAATTCCCCAATACGATTTATAAGTAGTCCCGAGCAGATTTGAACTGCTGACCCCTACATTATCAGTGTAGTGCTCTAACCAACTGAGCTACGGGACTATAATTTAAGGTTAAAAGTTAAAAGTTAAAATTCAAAAGTTGATAGCTTTTGGCTTTTGACGATTTAGACTTTTCCTTTAATCCTTTCGCTTAGTAGTGTTAACACTTCTGAGCTCGTTTTGGGTAAGTTTAAAATAATTAATGAAGTAAAGAAACAGTGAGTATCGTAATTTTCCGATAAATCGGAACGAAACGAAATCTCTCTAGAAAGGAGGTGTTCCAGCCGCACCTTCCGGTACGGCTACCTTGTTACGACTTAACACCAGTTACTGGTTTTACCCTAGGCGACTCCTTTCGGTTATCGACTTCAGATACTCCCAACTTCCATTGTTTGACGGGCGGTGTGTACAAGGCCCGGGAACGTATTCACCGAAACATTGCTGATTTTCGATTACTAGCGAATCCAGCTTCATGAAGTCGAGTTGCAGACTTCAATCCGAACTGAGACAAGCTTTAGAGATTAGCATCACATCACTGTGTAGCGACCCTTTGTACTTGCCATTGTAGTACGTGTGTAGCCCTGGACGTAAGGGCCGTGCTGACTTGACGTCATCCCCACCTTCCTCACCGCTTGCGCGGGCAGTTTCATTAGAGTTCCCACCATTACGTGCTGGCAACTAATGATAGGGGTTGCGCTCGTTGCGGGACTTAACCCAACACCTCACGGCACGAGCTGACGACAGCCATGCAGCACCTAGTTTCGTGTCCTTGCGGAAAAACTCCTTTCAGAGTCGGTCACTAACTTTCAAGCCCAGGTAAGGTTCCTCGCGTATCATCGAATTAAACCACATACTCCTCCGCTTGTGCGGGCCCCCGTCAATTCCTTTGAGTTTCACTCTTGCGAGCGTACTCCCCAGGTGGATTACTTATCGCTTTCGCTTAGACGCTTACAGTGTATCGCAAACATCGAGTAATCATAGTTTACAGCGTGGACTACCAGGGTATCTAATCCTGTTTGATACCCACGCTTTCGTGCCTCAGCGTCAGTTACAGTTTTGTGAGCTGCCTTCGCAATCGGTGTTCTGTGTCATATCTAAGCATTTCACCGCTACATGACACATTCCGCCCACATCAAATGTACTCAAGATTGACAGTATCAATGGCAGTTCTGCAGTTAAGCTGCAGGCTTTCACCACTGACTTATCATTCCGCCTACGCACCCTTTAAACCCAATGAATCCGGATAACGCTTGGATCCTCCGTATTACCGCGGCTGCTGGCACGGAGTTAGCCGATCCTTATTCT
>JAJNQB010000021.1 GCA_021155045.1 Arcticibacter sp. | reverse complement strand
GGAGATAAACGAATTGTTTGGTGAAACGGATATTATATTAAAGAAAAGATTGGATAAACTGATGATACAGTTTAAAGAAACAAACGAAACGTTTTACAATACTTATGTGAATGCAAGAGAGATAATAGATTTAGGGAAAGGAAGTAAAACGATAGAAGTGATTTTAAATGCCAAGGAGGTAAAAACAATAAACAGGGTAATTGATGGAAGTAAATTAAAAAACACAGGTAGAACAACTTTACTATACTGTGGCGACCATTTGCCACCTTGCGATATAGGTGATGAAAATGCAATAAAAATAGAACCGGAGAAAGAAATAGAAGTAAAGATAAAAGCGAACTTTATTACGGTTAGTAATTTAGATGCGACAGAAAAAGGTAGTTTTAAAGTAAAGGTAACGAGCGAAGCTCCTGTGAGGGAATAATTTTGATTTGCTTTTTTAGTAAACAATTTATATTTTCGATTGTTTTATGTTTCATGTTTAAAACAAAAAACTTCTTATTACCCTGATTATAATTAGTTTTTTTACCTGCACAGCAATGTGTAGGTTTTTTATTTTATATTTGTTTAGTTAAAAAATATAATGAATGAAATAATCAAAATTTAATAACACATAACAATTAGCGTTAGCTAATCTTGACAAGGAAACCGCGAATTTCAGAAAGGATACAAGATAAGTCTAAATGCACACGCAAAGGCGTGAGCTTTAGTTTACTTGTATTCGGGTGCTTCGCGGTACCTCTTGTCAGGTTTCTAAATGTCTCACGCTGATTTTTTTGTGCATACTTCGGCTGAATAAGTTTGCGATGGTTCGATAAGTCTGGCAACCAATGCAAACTCATTCGCTCAGTATGAAACCAAAACCACAAAAAAATGGAAACAGAAACCGAAAACAATCACACAAAAACCTTTGTACCTGAAGAAAAGCCAAATGCTGAACTGGAATATATTTCTTATTTGACAGGTATAAAAATAGAAGAGGTGTTAAATGCTGACCTAGCTATTAAAAGGCGAATATCGGCTTATCTGGTTTTTATAATGGATACTTCGACTAAATAAGTTTGCTATGGTTCGACAAGCTCAAAACCAGTACAAACTTATTCGCTCAGTATTACTGACTCTAAACTGCTTTGCTATAGTTCAAAAAAACCTACCAGCCATCGCAAACCCGTTAAGATTCAGTATATATTTAGACATGTATAAAATTCACAAAAAATTATTGATTAATTTTTTGTTTTAATAAAAAATAGAACTTACTTAGCCAATAATAATCTAAAACTAAAAAAACATGAAAACAAAACTCAGGGATTATATACTAATCCAAACAACAAAAATAATAATGGCAATGATGCTATTATTTTCAATTGGCGCTAATGCTCAAAGTGGTGCAGATTGTAACAATGCGATAGTATTTTCAAATGCAAATAGTTGCATTGACAACAACAGCCAAAACGGAACATACATGTGGTTTCGTTTTACGGCAGATGAAACAAGTAAGATAATAGAATTAAAAAAACACCCTTTATCGGGCGGACATATCCATGCAATGGGTTTGTTGGCTGATGACTGTAACACAATTACAATATTGGATTCGGCTATTATAGTACCAGGCAATGATTCTTTACTTGTAATAAATGCTACTAATCTTATTGTAGGTAATTCTTATTTTATAGTAACAGAAAGAGATAAACCTACTTGTACGAAGTGTGTAACGGGTGCGGCTGAATTTGATTTGTGTGTAATTCCTAACACTTTAACGCTGAATTTTATTGGGAATATTGATACGATTACTGTTGGAACAACCCTGTTTTTAACTAATACATCAGTTGGTTTTTCGGATAATACATCATTTTATTGGAATTTTGGGGATGTTTGTTTTATAAATACTTCATTAATAGGCAGTCCATTACAGTATACTTGTAACGATTCAACATTGGGAACGAGTCAGTATATTTTTCATTCTTATTTCGATTCTGGAACCTTTATAATTACACTTTCAGCAAAAGATTATTACGGAACTTTACATCATACCAGTAAAACTATTTACGTAGTAGCATTACCTCCAACTTGTCCATCTTCAAGCAACTGTGAACATGTGATTAATGGAAATTTTGAAACATTTGTTTCGTGCTATACGGCTCCAGGAAATGTTATAGCTGTTTCAACAGCTAATGTTTTATCATGGTCTTCTGTCTATAGTTCTTCGGGGAGTGCAGTTGCAAGTCCGGACTATTTTTTAACAAATACATGTGTGAATAGTTCAACAGGACTTACTAATAACAATAATTTTGTGCCAAATAACTTTGCTGGATGTCAAGCATCTCATTTAGGTGGAAGTGCATATACTGGATTATATACCTACTCGAACTCCTTCTCAAATTATAGAGAGTATATTCGCTCACAGCTCTGCACACCACTATTGGCTGGACAACAGTATCGTATCAGTTATTGGATCTCTTTTGGTGAAATTTCTATAAGATCAACTCTGCCTCCTGCGGCCTATTTAAGTACTTTTTTACCTACTCAACCAACAACTGGAACAAATATTTCAGCTCCAAGTTCTAATTTAATTAATGTCTCTACTTATGGAATAATTAACGATAGAACTAACTGGGTTAATATTAATGAAATTTATGTTGCGAATGGAGGAGAACAATTTATCACGATTGGGAATTTTAATAATGATGCAAACACCTCAATTCAGAATGAAACATCCATAATTTGTAGTTCAAGCACAATAACACCAGGAATAATTGCATCAGGCGCATATTATTATATAGATGATGTTTCTGTAACTCCCACAAATGTGTCGGTTACAGCTTCTGCTTCTCCTACAGTTATTTGTACTGGAAATTCGACTACTTTAACGGCTTCAGGAGGGATAACATACACATGGATGCCTGGAGGGTTATCAGGTACATCAATTACCGTTACTCCTACCGTAACTACAACATATACTGTTACTGCGCTTGTTGCTAATTGCTATGCTTCTACAACCGTTACAGTTACAGTAAACCCTAACCCTGTTGTAACGGTAAATTCTCCTACAATATGTGCGGGAAATTTTGCAACATTAACAGCTTCGGGTGCAACTACATATACTTGGATGCCCGGAGGGTTAACAGGTAGTTCAATAAATGTAAGCCCAACAACTACAACTACCTATACTGTAACAGGCACAACGGCAGGTTGTTCGGGAACAGCTACCGCTACTGTTACTGTAAATCCTGCACCTACAGTTACTGCCACCGCCAGTCCGTCTTCATTTATTATTGGAGGAAGTACTACTCTCACCGCCAGCGGAACACCGGGAGTAAATTATACATGGAGCCCCGGTGGCAGCACAGGAAGTACATTAACGGTTACTCCAACAGCTACCGGAACTTATACCTATACTGTAATGGCTGTTAATCCTGTAACAGGATGCGCTTCATCCACCACGGTTACTTTTACGGTTCAACCTCCGCAGTGTAATTTAGTTTATGATTATGTAATACCAAGCGGTGCAACATCTGTTTCTGTTTTTGGGGGAATACCGGGTAGTACCCTGGGTTTGATTAATAAAAATATTTATATCAATGGGAATTTTATTATAAATCACAAAATGACATTGGTTGGTTGTAATGTGGTAATGGCTCCGAGTGCGCGTATTACTGTATTGGGCGATATGCAATTGGAAATTACTCAAAAAACACATGTATTCAGTTGTGTGGATATGTGGGACGGAATTTATGTATTATTTCATGGAAAATTAAATGTTAAAGGCAGCTCAATTATTGAAGATGGTATAAGTGCTGTAAATATTGCTAATGGAGCTTATTTGTGTACTTTTGATGAAGCAATTTTTAATAAAAACCTAACAGCAATTAATATTACCGCTAATATAGGAACAAGTTCTCCTGTTTTAATTACACGTTCTGTATTTACAAGCAGGGTAATCCCTACGTTTACTTCTATATTATTAAACCCTACTATTACACCAATAATGTCTAATATTGCTGCCGGAGCCTACCCTTTTGCTAACATAAATGGTTATGCTGCCGCTTCTATACCTGTTCAGCGTGGAGGAATTGGTATAAATGCCAATAATGTTAATTCGCTAACTATTGGTTTGGACGCAATTGCACCTTCCGGTTCCATAACAAATACGTTTGATGCCATTAAATGTGGAGTAAAATTGAGTAATACCAATGCTACTATACAAAACAATGTTTTTCAATATCATTTAAACCCGAGTACACTTTGCACCAGCTGTTTAAATTTAGCAGGTTATGGTGTGTATGCAAGCAGCACATCTGCTACGGCAAGTTACAGCTTGCAGGTGGGAGGGAATGTAAATATTTATCAGCCGAATACCTTTAAAAACAATTTTATAGCTGTGTATGCCACAAATTATCGAACCAATGGTATTATTAAAAACAGTATTGATAACATTAGCACAGGTACTCCAAGTCCTTTTGGTTACGGGCAAACCGGTGTGTTTTTACAACCTGCACAAAACAATGTGGTGGTGGTAAATGAAAACACTATTACCAACTGCAAAGAAGGTATATTTGTAAATTTGAGTACTACCACTGCCACAAGCAGTATAGTGGCTATGCAAGTAAATAACAATACTATTACGGCAAACAGTACAGGGTTTTGCAACAATGGAATTTATCTTACTGCATTGGTAACAGGTACAGCTACTGTAAACGCACAGGTAAAAGACAATGTAATAACCGAAGCCGTAAACGGCATACAATTACTGAACTTAAAACGTACGGTAAACGTACAAACCAACAGTTGCGAAGTGCGCTATGCCAGTACCGGAAACCGTAATGGTATTGTAGCAAAAGGCTGCCAACAACTTAAAATTGAAAACAACCACACCAAATATAACAATGTGGGAGGTAGTGCTTATACGTTTCCAACAGGGAATATAAATGCTTACGGTATTTATTTACAGCAAAGTAGCAATATGCTTGTAAAATGCAATAAAATAGATGATGCGGCCCGCAGTATGGTGTTTGAAGGTACTTGTACCAGCAGCCCTTGGCTGGCAGGCTATGGTATATTCCAAAACACCATGAGCCGTGCGCAGGATGGTTTTGTTTTGCTGAACAATGGTGTAATTGGGCAGCAAGGTGCTTTTACTACACCGCCTATTTTTAATTATGCAAGTAATAATTACTGGGATAATACCACTACGCCTACGTTTACAAGGTCGCAGACTATGACGGAGAATACTTTTAACGCCAATGTTTCTTCGAAACTTTTTATGAATAATACGGTTTTGACGATGCCGACAAATAATCAAACTTTAATAGGAACACCAGGAACCCATAATTATCTTTCTACAGGAACAAGTCCCGGTTTAAACATTGCCACAGCCTTACCTGCTGCCTGCGGAGCAGTACCTGCCATAGCGCCACCGGGTGGCGGAGGTTCTGTTGCTTTTAATTATGGGAATGAATTAAAAACTTTGTTGGAAGATTCGGTAAATTTGCAGTTTTACATACAAGAAACCAATTGGATGCGCAAGCAGTTTGTATATTATGAGCTGATGAACAATGCACCTATGGCAGCCTTTAACGGATTAAACACTTTTAAAGCCGAAATGCTTACAGGCAATGTAGGGAAACTAAAACGTGTGGACGAACGTATAGAGAATGGCAATTACATTGCTGCCAATGCAATTAATAATACGGTAAACCCCGAAAACATAATAGAACAAAACCAAAAAGCAATGAATACATACATTATTAAAAAATTGATAAACCCTTTTTATACATATACCAGTACTGAGGCGGCTGATGTTTTTGTTATAGCTAATCAATGTCCGCTCGAAGGCGGGCAAGCTGTTTACCAAGCGCGCAATTTGGCAATGGATATAAAACAAGAAGTAATTGATTTTGTGGATAACTGCGACAAATTACCAAGACGAGCAATGCAGCAAAACGAAACAATTTCGGAAACTCCAACATCTGATTATAAATTATATCCAAATCCGAATGATGGTAGCATGAATTTGATTTATAGTCTTAAAGTAGAAGAAACTGGAAATTTTGTACTGCATGACATAACCGGAAAAGTAATACAGCAATATAAATTACAAACAGGGGAAAACAATCAATTGTTTATAAATGAAACACAGCTCAATAGTGGAGTTTATTTTTATAAAGTGATAATTGACGGTATTGTGAAAGTAAGTGACAAATTAGTTATAATTAAATAATGAAAATAGCAGCAGCCAAAATCTTGATTTTGGCTGCTGCTATTTTTAACAAAAATAGCAGCAGCCAAAATCTTATACCAAACTATTCATTTGAGAGTTATTCTATCTGCCCACCTTCGGGCAATGCTTTATACTACGCTTTACCTTGGTTTCAGCCACAAACCTATAATGGAAATGTTACGAATAGCTGTAGTACGGAATTGTTCAATACATGCGCAGGTTCATCTACATTTGGAGTAGGAGTTCCTTTAAATACATTAGGATACCAACTTCCTCGGACGGGTAATGGCTATGCAGGTTTTTTTGCTTATGCTGATACGGTTAATACAAGAGAATATTTAGAAGTGGAATTAGATTCAGTATTACGAGCAGGACAAAAATATTGTGTTGAATTTTATGTTTCATTGGCTGATAGCACGGGAATCGCAGTTTCAAATATAGGCGCATATTTTTCGAATGACAGTTTACTTGATAGCACATATTACGCAATAGATTATGTTGTGCCACAAGTAGAAAATAGTGCTTGGAATATATTAAATGACAAAATCAATTGGATGAAAATATTTGGAGTATTTACAGCACAAGGAGGGGAAAAATTTATGACCATTGGTAATTTTCATAAGCCCTCAAACACCAATTTTCAAAATGTAAGTGGGACAAATATGCTTCCTAATTATGCCTACTATTACATAGACGACATATCGGTAACTGCCTGTGATACTACATGGATAGGGATAAATGAAGTCGTAAAAAAAGAAGATGATTTTAAAATTTATCCTAACCCAGCAACATCAACCATTACTATTGAAAGTACAAATACAGAAGTACAAAGTATTAAGATAGTGGATGTGTTAGGAAGAGAAGTAATTGAAAGAACAAAGAACGAAGTATTAAGTATAAAGAATATAGATGTAAGCCAATTGCCAAGTGGTATGTATATTATTCAACTGCAAAGTAAAAATGGTGTGGTAAGTAAAAAGTTGGTGAAGGAGTAAACTAGTTTATGAAACTGGGAAGTAAAATACTATTGATTCTGAGCTTCGCTATTTTTACCAAAAATAGCAGCAGCCAAAATCTTGTTCCGAATTATAGTTTTGAAGTATTGGATAGTTGTCAAATTACATTCGGGCGAATTTATGTTGCGAGTCCTTGGTTTCAACCGAATAAGTATTATGGTAATACTACAAGTAGCAGTAGCTCGGATGTTTATAATATATGTTGTGTGAGTTGTGGAGTAAGCGTTCCTGCTAATTCTGCGGGCAATCAAATGCCAAGAACTGGGAATGGCTATGCAGGTATAGGATGCGTGATAGACACGATGAATGTGCGTGAATACGTAGAAGTACCATTAGATTCAGCATTGGTAGGCGGACAAAAATACTGTGTGGAATTTTATGTTTCATTATCAGAAAATAGTTCTTTGGCAACAAGCAATATAGGAGCTTATTTTTCGGTTGATAGTTTGTTGGATTCTACACAAGGAAATGCGATTAATAGTGTTATACCTCAAGTAGCAAATTCAACGGCTACAATATTAAGTGATGAAATTAACTGGATGAAAATATTTGGAGTATTTACAGCACAAGGAGGGGAAAAATTTATGACCATTGGTAATTTTTTATCTCCTGCAAACACCGTTGTTCAGAATGTTGGCGGAAGTGGACCTTTCGCCTACTATTACATAGACGATATATCCGTAACTGCCTGTGATACCACATGGATAGGAGTAAACGAAGCCGTAAAAAAAGAAGATGATTTTAAAATTTATCCTAACCCAGCAACATCAACCATTACTATTGAAAGTAATAAGTATCAAGATTTAAGTATTAAGATTACAGATGTGTTAGGAAGAGAAGTAATTGAAAGAACAAAGAACGAAGTATTAAGTATAAAAAATATAGATGTAAGCCAGTTGCCAAGCGGTATGTATATTATTCAACTGCAAAGTAAAAATGGTGTGGTAAATAAAAAATTTGTGAAGGAGTAAACTGTTTATGAAACTGGGAAGTAAAATAATAATTTTGACTTTCGCATTTTATATAAAATGCGAAAGTCAAAATTTGGTGCCGAATTATAGTTTCGAATATTTTACTTCTTGTCCTGTTTTTGGATCAAATGAATTGCCCCTTGCTTTTCCTTGGCAAGGCGTAACAACAAATAGTTCAGATTATTTAAATGCTTGTAATACTGGAGTAGCAGGAGTTCCTGTAGGGGGGGGAGGGTTTCAATATGCTAGAACAGGCGTTGCTTTTTCGGGTATTTGGTGTGTAAATGGTTTTGGAGGTGATTATAGAGAATATGCACAAGTAAAATTAGATGGTATCTTGCAACAAGATTCTTGTTATTTGGTAGAGTTTTATTGTAGTTTGCTTAATGCTTCTCGGTATGGAATAAACAAAATAGGAGCATTATTAAGTACTACTGCGGTAAGCACGGTAGGTCCCGGAACATGGGGTTTGGTATTACAATATGTACCACAAATAGAATCTACAACTTTTTTAGATGATACATTAAACTGGATGCAAGTGCGTGGTTTTTATACAGCATTAGGAGGAGAAGAATACATAACCATAGGAAATTTCAGAACAGATAGTTTAACAGATACTATACATGTGGGAGGCAGCAATTACAATGGAGCTTATTATTTAATAGAAGATGTGCGTGTACAAAAACTGCCAAATTGTGATACAACAGTGAGTGTAAATGAAGCAGTAAAAAAAGAGGATGATTTTAAGGTTTATCCTAACCCAGCAACATCAACAATTACTATTGAAAGTACAAAGACAGAAGCACAAAGCATTAAGATAGTGGATGTGTTAGGAAGAGAAGTAATTGAAAGTACAAAGAACGAAGTATTAAGTATAAAGAATATAGATGTAAGCCAATTGCCAAGTGGTATGTATATTATTCAACTGCAAAGTAAAAATGGTGTGGTAAGTAAAAAGTTTGTGAAGGAGTAAACTGTTTATGAAACTAGGAAGTAAAAATTTAGTGCCATTTATATCGCCCTAAAGTCATTATTCATAGTGCATGTAATAGTGATTTATCTCTAAAGCCTAAAAAAAGCAGAAAAAACACGAAAAAATTTATATAAAATGTTTTTTGTGTAAAAAAATTTTTACCTTTGCCGTCCCTAAAAAAGCGGGGTAGTGTTTTATTTATACTAAAAATTGATAAAAATTAATACTTAAGAAATGCCTACAATACAGCAATTAGTACGCAAAGGAAGATCAAAATCGACAAACAAAAGTAAGTCGGCAGCATTGGAATCATGTCCACAAAAACGTGGTGTATGTACTCGTGTATATACAACTACTCCTAAAAAACCAAATTCGGCTTTACGTAAAGTAGCCCGTGTTCGTTTAACTAACAAACAAGAGGTAACAGCGTATATACCAGGAGAAGGACATAATTTACAGGAACACTCTATTGTGTTAATCCGTGGAGGAAGGGTAAAAGATTTACCAGGAGTGCGTTACCATATTGTTCGTGGAGCATTAGATACTTCAGGAGTTGAAGGTCGTAACCAAAGACGTTCAAAATACGGAACTAAAAAACCTAAAAAAGGGGCAGCAGCACCAGCTAAGAAAAAATAAAAATAGTCACTAGTCTTTAAGTAAAAAAAATATTAAAGACTCAATACTAAATATAAGATGAGAAAAACCAGAGCTAAAAAAAGAATTTTGTTACCTGATCCAAAATTTAATGATGTGTTGGTAACACGTTTTGTAAACAATTTAATGTATGATGGAAAAAAGAATACTTCTTACGAAGTGTTTTATGAGGCAATTGATGTAGTTCAAAAACGTACTGAACAAGATGGATTAGAAGTGTTTAAAAAAGCGTTGGGTAATGTTACTCCAGCAGTAGAGGTTCGTAGCCGTAGAGTTGGTGGAGCTACTTTTCAAATTCCTACAGAAATACGTCCAGAACGTAAAGTATCAATGGGAATTAAATGGATGATTCTTTATGCTCGTAAACGTAACGAAAAATCAATGGCTCAAAAATTAGCTGGAGAAATTGTTGCTGCTTCAAAAGAAGAAGGTGCTGCATTTAAAAAGAAAGAAGACGTACACAAAATGGCTGATGCAAATAAAGCATTTTCTCACTTTAAATTTTAATTAATTATTACATTACTGAAATGTCAGATTTAAAATATACAAGAAACATAGGAATTGCAGCTCATATTGATGCAGGTAAAACAACTTGCACAGAGCGTATCCTTTATTATACAGGTGTAACTCACAAAATTGGAGAGGTGCATGATGGTGCTGCTACTATGGACTGGATGGTTCAAGAGCAAGAGCGTGGAATAACAATCACTTCTGCAGCAACAACATGTTTTTGGAAATACAGAGACCAACAATACAAAGTAAATATTATAGATACTCCAGGTCACGTTGATTTTACTGTTGAGGTGAACCGTTCATTACGTGTTCTTGACGGATTAGTATTTTTGTTTTCGGCTGTTGATGGTGTTGAGCCACAATCAGAAACAAATTGGAGATTAGCAAACAATTATAACGTAACTCGTTTAGGTTTCGTTAATAAAATGGATCGTTCTGGTGCTGACTTTTTAAATGTTGTAAAACAAGTAAAAGAAGTATTAGGAGGAAATCCATTACCATTACAATTACCAATAGGAGCAGAGGAAACATTTGTTGGAGTGGTTGATTTAATTAATAACCGTGGAATTGTTTGGAATGAAGAAGACAAAGGAATGACTTTTAAAGAAGTTCCTATTCCTGAAGATATGATTGAAGACGTTACTTATTGGAGAGGTCAATTGCTTGAAGCAATTGCTGAATTTGATGAGTCGTTAATGGAGAAATTTTTTGAGGATCCAAATTCAATTACTGAAAGAGAAGTATTAACAGCATTACGTCAAGCTTGTATCCACAATAAAGTGGTACCAATGCTTTGTGGTTCTGCTTTCAAAAATAAAGGTGTTCAAACAATGTTGGATTTGGTGATGGAGTTAATGCCTTCACCATTAGATAAAGACAATATTAAAGGAATAAACCCTGATACAGATGAAGAAGTTGTTCGTAAACCAGATGCAAAAGAGCCATTTACAGCGCTTGCATTTAAAATCGCAACCGACCCATTTGTTGGTCGTTTGTGTTTCTTCCGTGCATATTCTGGTCGTTTAGATGCAGGTTCTTATGTATTAAACACTCGTAGTGGAAACAAGGAGCGTATTTCTCGTATCTTCCAAATGCATGCAAATAAACAAAATGCAATTGAATTTATTGAAGCAGGAGATATTGGAGCAGCAGTTGGATTTAAAGATATTCGTACAGGAGATACTTTGTGTGATGAAAAACATCCTATTGTATTAGAAGCAATGAATTTCCCTGAACCAGTTATCGGAATTGCAATTGAGCCAAAAACGCAAGCAGATCTTGATAAATTAGGCGTTGCATTAAATAAATTATCGGAAGAAGATCCTACATTCCGTGTAAAAACGGATGAAGATAGCGGACAAACAATTGTAAGTGGAATGGGAGAGTTACACTTAGAAATCATTGTTGATCGTTTAAAAAGAGAGTTTAAAGTAGAAGTTAATCAAGGAGCACCACAAGTTTCTTACAAAGAAACTATCAATGGTTCTGTTGAACATCGTGAGGTTTACAAAAAACAATCAGGTGGTCGTGGTAAATTTGCTGATATAAAATTTGTTGCATCACCAGTGGATGCTGATTGGGATATAGTAAAAGATGGAGGTTTACAATTTGTGAACGAAATTTCTGGTGGTAATATTCCACGTGAGTTTATTCCATCTGTAGAAAAAGGCTTTAAACAAGCAATGGTAAACGGTGTTTTAGCTGGATACCCAATGGATTCATTAAAAATTCGTTTGATAGACGGTTCTTATCACAATGTCGATTCTGATGCATTGTCATTCGAAATTGCTGCTCGTACAGCATTCCGCGAAGCATTACCAAAATGTAAACCAGTATTGTTAGAACCTATCATGAAAATTGAGGTTTTAACTCCTGAGCAAAATATGGGTGATGTGGTAGGAGACTTAAACAAACGTAGAGGTCAAATTGAAGGAATGGACTCTAAAGGAGTTACACAAGTTGTTAAAGCTAAAGTTCCATTGTCTGAAATGTTTGGATATGTTACACAATTGCGTACTATCACTTCTGGACGTGCTACAAGCACAATGGAATTTGATCACTATGCAGAAACACCACGCAATATTGCTGATGATGTAATCGCAAAAGCAAAAGGTAAAGCAGCAGAAAAAGTTTAAAAATAAAATCGTTCTTTATACATAATAATTATGAGCCAAAAAATCAGAATCAAATTAAAATCGTACGATTTCAACTTAGTTGATAAATCGGCTGAAAAAATTGTAAAAACAGTTAAATTAACAGGGGCAGTTGTAAGCGGACCAATTCCATTGCCTACACAAAAGAAAATTTATACTGTATTGCGTTCGCCTCACGTAAACAAAAAAGCACGTGAACAATTTCAATTGTGCTCATACAAAAGATTGTTAGATATTTACCAATCAACATCAAAAACAGTAGATGCTCTTATGAAATTAGAGTTACCTAGTGGTGTTGAAGTAGAAATTAAAGCATCTTAATAAATCAAGAATTAGAGAGAGGTGGAGAATTAGATAGTTAATACTCCAAATCACCAAATTATAAATCAATAATTAATTAAAAAATGTCTGGAATAATAGGTAAAAAAATTGGAATGACCAGTATCTTCGGTGCCAATGGTAAATATATACCATGCACAATTATCGAAGCTGGTCCTTGCGTTGTTACGCAAGTAAAAACCTTGGAGAAAGACGGTTATGCTTCAGTACAGTTGTCATTTGATGAGAAGAAAGAAAAACATACTTCTTCTGCAATGCAAGGACACTTCGCTAAAGCCTCTACTACTCCTAAACGTAGATTGGTTGAATTTAAACATTTCGAAGATCAAAAAAATCTTGGAGATACTGTAACTGTTGAATTGTTCGCAGAAGGCGACTTTGTTGATGTTGCAGGAACTTCAAAAGGAAAAGGTTTTCAAGGTGTTGTAAAACGTCATAATTTTAGTGGTGTTGGACATGCTAATAAATCTCACGGTCAACACGATAGAGAAAGAGCACCTGGTTCATTAGGAGCATCATCTTGGCCTTCACGTGTATTCAAAGGAATGCGCATGGCAGGTCGTATGGGCGGAAACAGTGTTAAAATACAAAATTTACAAGTAGTAAAAGTGCTTGCCGATAAAAACCTTTTAATTGTTAAAGGTTCTGTTGTAGGTGCAAAAGGTTCATACGTTACAATTGAAAAATAAAATGGAAGTATCAGTAGTAAATATAAGCGGTAAAGCAACTTCTAAGAAGGTAAGCTTAAACGATGCAATCTTTGGCATCGAACCGAATGACCATGCAATTTATTTAGATGTTAAACAACATTTAGCAAATAAACGCCAAGGTACACACAAATCTAAAGAAAGAAATGAAGTAGCTGGGTCAACTAAAAAACTAAAGAAACAAAAAGGAACCGGTGGAGCACGTGCTGGAAGTATTAAGTCTGGTACTATCGTTGGTGGTGGTCGTATTTTTGGACCTCGCCCTCGTGATTATTCTTTTAAATTGAATAAAAAATTAAAAAGATTAGCACGTTTTTCAGCTTTGGCTTATAAAGCAAAAGATAATAACATCACCGTTTTAGAAGACTTCAGTTTTGAAGCACCAAAAACTAAAAAATATGTTGATTTAATCAACAATTTAAAGCTTTCAGATAAAAAAACCTTATTAGTGTTGGGGGAATCAAATAAAAATATATATTTGTCGTCCCGAAATTTGACCAAGACAAAAGTTGTAATGGCTTCAGATTTAAACACTTACGATATTTTGAATGCACAAAATTTAGTGTTAGTGGAGAGTTCGGTAAAGGAAATTGAGAAATTATTAAGCAGTAATTAATAAAATGAGCGTAATTGTAAAGCCGGTTTTAACCGAAAAAATGACAGCACAAGGCGAAAAATTAAATCGCTATGGTTTTGTTGTATCAAAAGATGCAAACAAAGTTGAAATTAAACAAGCTGTTGAAAAAATGTATGGTGTAACAGTAGAAACTGTAAACACTCAAAACTATTTGGGTAAAGTAAAATCAAGAAATACCACAAAAGGTTTAGCTATTGGAAGAGTTAATCAACACAAAAAAGCGATTGTTACTCTAAAACAAGGCGAAATTATTGATTTTTACGCAGGTATTTAATAGAGAGAGATTGATATAAACTTATACAGGTTAAGTAACCTGTGAAAATAAAAAAACTAAAATGGCATTAAAAAAATTAAGACCCCTAACTCCTGGGCAGCGTTTTAAATTAGTAAACGATAACGCTGATATTACGGCTGGAAAACCAGAAAAAAGTTTAGTAGAACCTTCAAAAAGATCTGGTGGTCGTGATAATACTGGAAAAATGACTATGCGCTACTTAGGTGGCGGTCATAAACAACAATACCGTATTATAGATTTTAAACGCGATAAGCAAGGAATTCCTGCCACAGTTAAAACTGTTGAGTACGATCCAAATCGTTCAGCACGTATTGCATTGGTAGTTTATGCTGATGGTGAAAAACGTTATATTATTGCTCCAAACGGAATTCAAGTTGGACAAAAAATCAATGCAGGTAAAGACGCAGCTCCTGAAGTAGGAAATGCATTGTTTTTATCTGATATTCCTTTGGGAACAGTTATTCATAATATCGAGTTACGTCCAGGACAAGGAGCTATTATGGCTCGTAGTGCTGGTTCTTATGCTCAATTGAGTGCTCGTGATGGTAAATATGCAGTTGTTAAAATGCCTTCAGGAGAAACACGTATGATTTTAACTACTTGTATGGCTACTATTGGTTCTGTATCAAATGCAGATCATAACTTAGAAATAAGTGGTAAAGCTGGTCGTACACGTTGGCAAGGACGCAGACCAAGAACTCGTCCAGTAGCTATGAATCCTGTTGATCATCCTATGGGTGGAGGTGAAGGAAGAGCTTCTGGAGGTCATCCTCGTTCACGCAAAGGATTACCTTCAAAAGGATACAAAACACGTTATCCTAAAAAGGCTTCTAATAAATACATTATAGAAAAAAGAAAAAAATAGTATAAACTTGGTTTAATGGTTGCGCTTGTAGCGTGATTCACAACTAAAAAACAAAAGAAATGGCACGTTCATTAAAAAAAGGTCCCTTTATTGACTGGAAACTTGAAAAAAAATTAGCTGATGTACAAGCATCTGGCAAAAAAACAGTTGTAAAAACATGGTCACGTAGATCAATGATTTCTCCTGATTTTGTTGGTTTAACAGTAGCTGTTCATAATGGAAATAAATTTGTTCCTGTTTATGTTACAGAAAATATGGTAGGACATAAATTTGGAGAGTTTGCACCAACTCGTACTTTCAGAGGTCACTCAGGAAATAGAGATAAAGCAAGCGGAGCAAAATAAAAATTTAATAGTAAATAAGGATATTTTAAAAATAACAAGAAATGGGTGTTAGAAAAAAACAAGCAGCAGACGCTCGCAAAGAGGCAAATAAAAGCAAATATTTTGCAGTGTTGCGTAATTGCCCTACATCTCCCCGTAAAATGAGATTGTTGGCAGACTTAATTAGAGGAAAAGAAGTGTACCAAGCTTTGAATATATTAAAGTTTAATCCTAAAGAAGCTTCAGGCAGATTAGAAAAATTGTTGTCTTCAGCATTATCTAATTACGAAGCAAAAACAGGAGAACGTCCAGAAGATGGTGGATTAGTGGTAAAAGAAGTATTTGTTGATAGTGCAATGCAAATGAAACGTTTGAGAACAGCTCCACAAGGGCGCGCAAACAGAATCAGAAAGCGTTCAAATCACGTTACGATTATAGTAGATAAAAAATTAGAACAAACAACCAAATAATAATTATAAAATAAATGGGACAAAAAGCAAATCCGATAGGCTTACGCTTAGGCATCATTAAAGGATGGGATTCAAATTGGTTTGGAGGAAAAGATTTTTCTGAGAAATTAGTTGAAGATACTAAAATTAGAAACTACTTGAAAGCTCGTTTGGCAAAAGCAAGTATTTCAAAAATTATCATTGAACGTACTGTAAAAATTATTACAGTTACAATCAATACATCTCGTCCGGGAATTATTATTGGTAAAGGAGGTCAAGAGGTAGATAAGATTAAAGAAGAGTTGAAAAAAATCACTAAAAAAGATGTTCAAATTAATATTTTTGAAATTAAACGTCCAGAGTTAGATGCTCGTTTGGTTGCAGATAGTATTGCTCGTCAAATCGAAGGGCGTGTATCTTTCCGTAGAGCTACTAAAATGGCTGTTGCTTCAACAATGAGAATGGGAGCAGAGGGAATAAAGGTAAAATGTTCTGGTCGTTTAGGAGGAGCTGAAATGGCACGTGTTGAAGGATATAAAGAAGGGCGTACACCATTGCACACTTTACGTGCTGATATTGATTATGCATTAGCAGAAGCACATACTACTTATGGTAGAATAGGAGTAAAAGTTTGGATTTGCAAAGGCGAAATTTATGGAAAACGTGATTTATCACCTAATGTTGGAAACAATGCAGCAGGTTCAAAAGATAAAAAAGGTGGAGCACCAAATTCAGGTGCAGGAGCACCTAAATTTGCAAAAGGTGGACCACGCGGCAACAAACCTAAAGGGAAATAAGTTTAGATAAAGAATATAATTCATTGATTTTTAAATAAATATATACAATGTTACAGCCTAAAAGAACAAAATACAGAAAGATGCACAAGATGAAAATGAAAGGGGACGCTAAACGTGGCGATCAACTTACATTTGGATCATTTGGCATTAAGGCAACAGAAGGATGCTGGGTAACAGCTCGCCAAATTGAGGCAGCTAGGGTTGCGGTAACACGTTTTATGAAACGTGAAGGACAGATATGGATTCGTGTTTTCCCTGATAAACCAATTACTAAAAAACCAGCAGAGGTTCGTATGGGTAAAGGTAAAGGTGCTCCTGAGTATTGGGTAGCAGTTGTTAAACCAGGTCGTGTTATTTTTGAAGCTGATGGTGTTCCATTAGATGTGGCTAAAGAAGCATTACGTTTAGCAGCTCAAAAATTACCAGTTACTACTAAATTTGTAGTAAGAAGAGACTATAGTGCAGAAGCTAATTAATTTATAATAATAAGTAAAAGATGAAACAAGCTGATATTCAACAACTTTCAATAGCTGATATTCGTGAAAAAATTCAGGAAGAAAAAGCTTCATTGGTTAAATTAAAATTGAACCATGCAGTATCACCAATTGAAAATCCTGCAAAAATTACAGTTAATAGAAAAACTGTTGCAAGATTAAAAACAGAACTTCGTAAAAAAGAAATTGCTGCGGCAAAAAAATAATTTCATAAAATGGAAAGAAATTTAAGAAAAGAAAAAATTGGCTTGGTTACAAGCAATAAAATGGATAAATCTATTGTAGTGGTAGTGGAACGTAAAGTAAAACACCCTAAATATGGAAAGTTCCTTAACAAAAGCACAAAATTCGTTGCTCATGATGAAAAAAATGAGTGTACAATTGGTGATACAGTTAAAATAATGGAAACTCGTCCTATCAGCAAAAACAAATGCTGGAGATTAGTAGAAGTACTTGAAAAAGCAAAATAAACAATAAACATGTTGTGATTGCGCTGACTTGAAAAAGTGAATCAATCCAATTAATAATAAAAAAAATGGTACAACAAGAATCAAGATTATTAGTAGCAGATAACAGCGGTGCAAAAGAAGTACTTGTTATTCGTGTACTTGGTGGAACTAAAAAACGTTATGCATCAATTGGTGATAAGGTTGTGGTTACAGTAAAACACGCGTTGCCTTCAGGTAACATTAAAAAAGGAGCTGTTTCTAAAGCAGTTGTAGTAAGAACAAAAAAAGAAATTAGACGTCATGATGGGTCTTATATCCGTTTTGATGACAATGCTGTAGTTTTATTAAATGCTACAGACGAATTAAGAGGAACACGTATTTTTGGACCAGTAGCTCGTGAGTTGAGAGATAAAAATTTTATGAAAATCATTTCATTAGCACCAGAAGTACTATAAATATTAGAAAAAAATAAAGCAATGCAAGCGAAATTACATATTAAAAAAGGCGATACAGTTAAAGTTTTAGCTGGAGAGTCAAAAGGAAAAGAAGGGAAAGTTTTGTTGATTGACAGAACAAAAAACCGTGCTTTTGTTGAAGGTGTTAATTTAGTATCAAAACATACTAAACCAAATGCTAAAACACCAAATGGCGGAATTGTTAGTCAAGAAGCTTCAATTCATATTTCAAACCTAATGCTAGTTGAACCTGGAACAGGAAAACCAACTCGTATTGGAAGAAAATTAGATGATAATAAAAAATTAGTACGTTTTTCAAAAAAAACTGGGGAGGTAATTAAATAATGGCTTATTCACCAAGATTAAAAGACAAGTATAGAGCAGATGTAGTTTCTGCCTTACAAAAAAAATACGGATATAGTAGCTCAATGGAAGTTCCTAAGCTGCAAAAAATTTGCCTTAACCAAGGGGTAGGCGATGCTGTATCGGATAAAAAATTGATAGAAGGTGCAATTAAAGAAATGACTACTATTACTGGTCAAAAAGCAGTTTCTACAATATCTAAAAAAGATATTTCAAATTTCAAACTTCGTAAAGGAGTTGCTATTGGAGTACGAGTTACATTGCGTGGCGACACCATGTATGAGTTTTTAGATAGATTAATTTCTGTAGCTTTGCCACGTATTCGTGACTTTAGAGGAATTAATGAAAAAGGATTTGATGGAAACGGAAACTACACTTTAGGTGTAACCGAGCAAATTATTTTCCCTGAAATAGATATAGACAAAGTAAGCAAAATAATGGGTATGGATATTACCTTTGTAACTTCAGCAAAAACTGATGGAGAAGCATTAGCATTATTAAGCGAATTTGGATTACCATTTAAAAATCAAAAAAAATAATATAAGTCGATGGCAAAAGAATCAATGAAAGCAAGAGAAGTTAAACGTAAAAGACTTGCTGATCTATACGCTGATAAAAGAGCTGCTTTAAAAGCTGCTGGAGATTCAGTAGGATTACAAAAATTACCGAGAGCTTCATCACCAACTCGTCAACGTAACCGTTGTAAATTAACTGGTCGTCCGAGAGGTTATATGCGCCAATTTGGTCTTTCACGTAATACATTTCGTGAAATGGTATTGGATGGTATGATACCAGGTGTTACAAAAGCAAGTTGGTAATTACCAAAAGGCTTATTAAAAAGAGTATTAATGTATAATTATCCTGCGTGCGGGATAACATATAAAACCAAATAAAATGACAGATACAATATCAGATTACCTCACACGAGTGAGAAATGCTATTAAAGCAAACCACAGAGTAGTAGAAATTCCTGCTTCTAACCTTAAAAGAGAAATTACAAAAATTCTTTTTGAAAAAGGGTACATTTTAAATTACAAATTTGAAGACAATAATACACAAGGCAACATTAAAATTGCTTTGAAGTATCATCCTGTTACAAAACAATCTGCAATTAAAAAATTGCAAAGAGTTTCAACTCCAGGTTTACGTAAATATGCTGGTTCTAAAAGCATACCACGAGTAATTAATGGGTTAGGTATTGCCATTGTTTCTACTTCAAAAGGTGTTATGACTGATAAAGAAGCAAAGAAAGAAAATGTAGGTGGCGAAGTATTATGTTTTGTTTATTAATCTTTAGGAGGAAAAGAGCATGTCAAGAATAGGTAAATTACCAATAGCACTTCCGAAAGGAGTAGAAATTAACATTTCTGATAAGAATGTTATAACAGTTAAAGGTCCAAAAGGAACTTTAACTCAAAATGTTGATTCTGGAATTAGTATCAACAAAGAAGAAGATAAACTTGTTTTAGTTCGTGCAACTGAACAAAAACGTCATAAAGCAATGCATGGTTTGTATCGTGCTTTAATAGCATCTATGGTTAAAGGTGTTAGCGAAGGATATAAAACAGAGCAGGAGCTTGTTGGTGTTGGTTATCGTGCTGCGAACAAAGGACAGTTATTAGAATTATCTTTAGGGTATTCACATAACGTTTCTTTTGAATTACCAGCAGAAATTAAAGTTGTTACTAGTGCTGAAAAAGGGCAAAATCCTAAAATAGTAATGGAAAGCTGCGATAAACAATTATTAGGAATGGTAGCTGCAAAAATCCGTTCATTACGTAAACCCGAGCCGTACAAAGGAAAAGGTATTAAGTTTACTGGTGAAGTATTAAGAAGAAAAGCAGGTAAAGCAGCAGGTAAATAATAAATTATAAAATTAATTATCGGCAGAAACCGATAGAAATAAGATAAAAAATGGCTATTACAAGAGAATATAGAAGAAACAGAATCAAGCAACGTATCCGTAAAGTAGTTAGCGGTGATGCTCAGAGTCCAAGACTTTCTGTTTTTAGAAGCAACAAAGGAATATACGTTCAATTGATTGATGACAATGCTGGTAAAACATTATTGGCTGCATCTTCATCTGAAAAAGGTATTGCAGATGCTAAAGTAAATAAAATTGAACAAGCAAAATTAGTAGGTAAGGCAATTGCTGAAAAAGCTACTTCTGCAGGTATCACAAATGTTCGTTTTGATAGAAACGGATATTTATACCATGGAAGAGTTAAATCATTGGCTGAAGCAGCTCGTGAAGCAGGTCTTAAATTCTAATTTGAAAAATAAAGTAGTAAAAATTTAAAAAATTATATCGTGTCAAACGCAAACGTAAAAAGAGTAAAATCAAGTGATATCGAATTAAAAGATAAACTTGTTAGCATTCAACGTGTAACTAAAGTTACTAAAGGAGGTAGAAACTTCACATTCTCAGCTATTGTTGTAGTTGGAAATGAAAAAGGAATTGTTGGTTATGGTTTAGGAAAAGCAAAAGAGGTAACTGATGCTATTACTAAAGGTATTGAGGATGCAAAAAAGAATTTAATTAAAGTTGCTATCGTTAAAGGAACTGTTCCTCACGAACAACTTGGTAAATTCAGTGGTTCTGTTGTATTCTTAAAACCTGCTTCACACGGAACAGGTGTAATTGCAGGTGGTGCGATGCGTGCAGTATTAGAAAGTGTTGGAGTAACAGATGTATTGGCAAAATCAAAAGGTTCATCTAATCCTCATAATGTGGTAAAAGCTACAATGGATGCTTTGATGAAAATGCGTGATGCTGCTACGGTTGCTCAACAACGTGGGATTTCAATGGAAAAAGTATTTAACGGATAAATCTAAATTTGAGAATGTGCCAATTTGAAAATGGCTCAATTAAATTTTCAAATTATTAAATTTTCAAATTTTCAAATTAAATAAAATGGCAAAAATTAAAATAAAACAAGTAAAAAGTGGTATTGATCGCCCTGAGCGTCAAAAACGTACTTTACGTGCATTGGGTTTCAGAAAATTGAACCAAACTATTGAAAAAGAGGCTACACCTCAAATTCTTGGTATGATTCATAAAGTAGCTCATTTGGTTACTATTATTAAATAAAATTTAGAGAAGTATCGAAATAGAGAGATGGAGAACATCAAAACCTCCAATTCACTAAATCTACAAATCAACAAATAGAAAAAAAAGATGAACTTAAGTAAATTAACACCGGCTAAAGGTTCGGTTAAAGGAGAAAAAAAACGTTTAGGTCGTGGTCAAGGATCTGGTAAAGGTGGAACCTCAACAAAAGGACATAAAGGAGCTCAATCTCGTTCTGGATATTCTGCAAAAAGAGGATTTGAAGGTGGTCAAATGCCATTGCAAAGACGTGTTCCTAAATTCGGATTTACAAACATTAACCGTGTTGAATATCGTGGAATTAATCTAGATGTTATTCAAGGTTTAATTGATGCTAACAAAGTTGATAGTATTGATTTAGCATTTTTGATTTCAAAAGGATTGGCTCATAAAAATGATAAAGTAAAAGTACTAGGAAGAGGAGAGTTAAAATCTAAAGTAGAAATTAAAGTTCATGCATTTTCTGCAACAGCAAAATCAGCTATAGAAGCTAAAGGTGGTTCTGCAGTGGCAATTTAATAAAATGACGTGCAACACGCATAAAAAAAGTATATGAAAAACTTTATAAATACATTAAAAAACATTTGGAAAATCGAAGAACTAAGAGTTCGTATTTTGAATACTCTTGGTTTTATTTTGATTTACAGATTAGGTTCATACATTGTGTTGCCAGGGGTTAACTCTGAGATGTTGGCAGATGCAAATAAGGTTGCCGATAGTGGTTTAGTAGGATTGATTAATATATTTGCTGGAGGAGCTTTTTCTCGTGCATCTGTTTTTGGATTGGGTATCATGCCTTATATCTCTGCATCTATCGTGATACAGTTGTTGGGTATGGCATTGCCTTACTTCCGTAAGATGCAAATGGAAGGTGAAAGTGGTCGTAAAAAAATTAATCAAATAACACGTTTTTTAACTGTTGTTATTACTTTATTCCAAGCTCCAGGTTATATTGCTACTCAAATTGCAAATAAACCAGGTGTAGTTACTGATACTGGTTCTTTTTGGTGGTTTCAATCCGTTTTGATTTTAGTAACAGGAACTATGTTTGTTATGTGGTTAGGAGAAAAAATTACAGATAAAGGAATTGGAAATGGTATTTCATTGATCATTATGATTGGTATCATTGCTCGTTTACCTTTTGCTTTCATGGCTGAACTTGGTTCTCGTGTTGGAAATGAAGGAGGTGGATTAATTATGTTATTGATAGAGTTGGTGCTGTTGCTTTTAGTAATTATTGGTTCAATCATGCTCGTTCAAGGAACGAGAAAGATTCCAGTGCAGTTTGCTAAAAAAATTGTTGGCAATAAACAATATGGTGGTGTTCGCCAGTATATACCTTTAAAAGTAAATGCTGCGGGTGTAATGCCTATCATTTTTGCTCAGGCAATTATGTTTATTCCTTTAACAATTGCAGGCATTTCACAGTCGGATAATATGGCTGGATTTGTTAATACATTTTCGAACCATTATGGGTTTTGGTATAATTTGGTATTTGCAGTTTTGATTATTGTATTTACCTATTTTTATACTGCCATTACTGTTAATCCCAATCAAATGGCTGAGGATATGAAACGTAATGGTGGTTTTGTACCAGGAATTGCTCCCGGTAAAAAAACAGCAGAATTTATCGATGCTATTATGTCGCGTATTACATTTCCAGGTTCTTTGTTTTTAGCTTTGATAGCGGTTTTGCCTGCATTTGCGGTACGATTAAACATTACATCAGAATTTGCCCAGTTTTATGGAGGTACATCATTGTTGATTTTGGTGGGTGTTGTGTTAGATACTTTACAACAAATAGAAAGTCATTTATTAATGCGCCATTATGATGGATTAATGAAGACAGGAAAAATAAAAGGTCGCTCTTCAATGAGTATGACCAATGCTTAAAAGAATAAAAGAGGGAAGTGGCGAAAGATTTATTCTATAAGACAAAAGAGGAAATTGAATTAATAAGAGAAAGTTCTTTACTTGTTGGGAAAACATTGGCAGAAGTAGCAAAAGCTATTAAACCAGGAGTAACTACATTATCGTTGGATAAAATTGCTTATGATTTTATTAATGATAACAAAGCTGTTCCAGCGTTTTTAAACTATAACGGCTTTCCGGCATCTTTGTGTATTTCAGTAAATTCACAAGTTGTTCATGGAATTCCGAATAATTATGAGTTAAAAGATGGCGATATTGTTTCAGTAGATTGTGGAGTTGTAAAAAATGAATTTGTTGGAGATTCAGCCTATACATTTGCAGTTGGAGATGTAAAACCTGAAACATTAAAACTTTTGCAAGTAACAAAAGAAAGTTTATACAAAGCAATTGAAATGTCGGTGGTTGGAAAAAGAATTGGAGATATAGCTGATGCTGTTCAATCACATGCTGAAAAGCATGGATATTCAATAGTAAGAGAGCTTGTTGGACATGGAGTTGGAAAAAAATTGCATGAAGCACCAGAAGTTCCAAACTATGGAAAAAGAGGAACAGGATTGAAATTGCAAGAAGGATTGGTAATAGCAATTGAACCAATGGTAAACCTTGGAAAAAGAAATATTGTGTCAGAAGAAGACGGTTGGACAGTGAGAACGATAGATAATTTACCTTCAGCACATTTTGAACATACAGTAGCGATAGGAAAAGAAAAAGCAGATATTTTATCAAGCTTTGATTTTATTGAAGAAGTATTAAAGAATAAAAATTAAGATTAGATTTTAAAAACAGAATATGGCGAAACAAGCCTCAATTGAGCAAGATGGAACAATAGTAGAAGCATTGTCAAATGCAATGTTTCGAGTGGAGTTGGAAAACGGACACGTGATTACAGCTCATATTTCAGGTAAAATGCGCATGCATTACATTAAAATTTTGCCTGGAGATAAAGTAAAGATTGAAATGTCACCTTATGATTTAACAAAAGGTAGAATTACATATAGATATAAATAGATTAGAAAGCAATAAGTAATAAAAAACAAATAAAATGAAAGTAAGAGCATCGGTAAAAAAGAGAAGCGTTGACTGCAAAATTGTTCGCAGAAAAGGTCGTTTATATGTTATAAACAAAAAAAATCCGAAATTTAAACAACGTCAAAAATAATTTTTGAAAGCATTTAACAATAAAAATAAATAAATACAAATGGCAAGAATTGCAGGTATTGATTTACCAAACAACAAAAGAGGAGAAATAGGTTTAACGTATATCTTTGGTATAGGTCGTTCAACAGCACGTAAAGTATTAGCTGAGGCTGGTATTGATGTAAATATTAAAGTTCAAGATTGGAACGATGAACAATTAACATCAATCCGTAATATTTTAAGCGATAAACATAAGCTAGAAGGAGCGTTACGTTCTGAAGTACAATTAAACATTAAACGTTTAATGGATATTGGTTCTTACCGTGGAATTCGTCATCGTTCTGGTTTGCCTGTTCGCGGACAAACTACTAAAAACAATGCACGTACACGTAAAGGAAAACGTAAAACTGTTGCTAACAAGAAAAAAGTAACTAAATAGTAGTCCTCACCCCTTTAAATGCTGATATAACCGAGCAAAAAGGAAAGGATAGTTAAAAATAAAAACGGTTAACCTAAAAGTTAACGATCAATTTAAAAATAAAAAAATGGCAAAAACAAACCAAACAACTGCTGCAACTAAAGCATCAGCAAAAAAGAGAGTTGTAAAAGTAGAGGCAGTGGGACAAGCTCACATCAACGCTACTTTTAACAATATCATTATTTCATTAACAAACAATGCTGGTCAAGTTATTTCTTGGTCAAGTGCTGGGAAAATGGGATTTAGAGGCTCTAAGAAAAATACTCCTTATGCAGCTCAATTAGCAGCACAAGATTGTGCTAAAGTTGCTTACGACAATGGATTAAGAAGAGTTAAAGTATTTGTTAAAGGTCCTGGCGCTGGTCGTGAATCAGCTATCCGTACTATAGCAAATGCAGGAATTGAGGTTTCTGAAATAATGGATGTAACACCAATACCTCACAATGGTTGCCGTCCTCCAAAACGTAGAAGAGTATAAAAATGACGATTGACGACTGATGATTTAGGAATAAATATCATAATCAATCAAAAATAAGAATCAACAATTAACTATCAACAATATAAAAAATGGCAAGATATACAGGTCCAAAATCAAAAATTGCAAGAAAATTTAGAGAACCAATTTTTGGTCCAGATAAAGCATTAGAAAAAAAGAACTACCCTCCAGGACAACACGGGTTATCTAAAAAACGTTCAAAACAATCTGAATATGCTGTTCAGTTGCAAGAAAAACAAAAAGCAAAATATACTTACGGTATTTTAGAGCGTCAGTTTGCTAAAATTTATACAATGGCTCAACGTTCACAAGGTGTTACAGGTGAGGTGTTGTTACAATTAATAGAATCTCGTTTGGATAACGTTGTTTACCGTATGGGAATTGCACCTACACGCAGTGCAGCTCGTCAGTTGGTAGGACACCGTCATATTACCGTTAACGGAAGCGTTGTAAACATTCCTTCTTACATTTTAAAAGCAGGAGATGTTATTGCTGTTCGTGAGCGTTCAAAAACAATGGAAATTATAAGCAGCGCTATAGCATCTTCTACAAATCAGTATTCTTGGATGGATTTTGATAAATCAACGATGGTTGGTAAATACATTTCTGTTCCAGAAAGGATGCAAATTCCAGAAAACATTAAAGAGCAATTGATTATTGAGTTGTACTCAAAATAATTTTTTATCTTTGCACGCTTAAAAAAAAGAGTAATAAACTTAAAACAAAATATATACGATGGCAATTTTAGCTTTTCAAAAACCAGATAAAGTAATAATGATTAACTCTAGCGAAACTGAAGGTCAGTTTGAGTTTCGTCCTTTGGAGCCAGGGTATGGCATTACAGTAGGTAATGCTATGCGCAGAATCTTATTATCTTCATTAGAAGGTTACGCAATCACTACAATGAAAATTGAAGGGGTTGATCATGAATTTTCAACAATAAAAGGTGTTACAGAAGATGTAACAGAAATCATATTAAACTTAAAACAAGTACGTTTCAAAAAACAAATTGAAACTACTGATTTTGAAAAAGTAACTATCAATTTTACAGGCAAAACACAATTAACTGCTGGTGATATCGGAAAATTTACTTCTACTTACCAAGTTTTAAATCCTGATTTAGTGATTTGCAACATGGAAGCTGGTGTTAAAATTAAAATGGAATTAACTATCGATAAAGGTCGTGGTTATGTTCCTGCTGAAGAAAACAAACCTTCAAACGCTAGTCATGGTTTAATTCCAATCGATTCAATTTATACTCCAATAAAAAATGTACAATACAGTATCGAAAATTACCGTGTTGAACAAAAAACGGATTACGAAAAATTGATTTTGAATATTGTTACTGATGGTTCTATTCATCCAAAAGATGCGTTGAAAGAAGCAGCTAAAATTTTGATTCACCATTTTATGTTGTTCAGCGATGAGCGTATTACTTTGGATAGCGAAGAAAAAATGGCTACAGAAGAATTTGATGAATCATCATTACACATGCGTCAATTATTAAAAACAAAATTAGTTGATATGGATTTGTCGGTACGTGCATTAAATTGCTTAAAAGCTGCTGACGTAGAAACATTAGCTGACTTAGTTTCTTTTGCTAAACATGATTTATTGAAATTCCGTAATTTTGGTAAAAAATCGTTGACAGAGTTAGAAGACTTAGTTTCTAGCAAAGGTTTAACTTTTGGAATGAACTTAGCAAAATATAAATTAGATAAAGAATAATATCAGATATGAGATCTGGGATGTGAGATAGGAGATGTCTCTATTCTCACATCTTAAATCTCAATACTTAAAATAAAATGAGACACGGAGATAAAATAAATAATTTAGGAAGAAAATCGGCACATCGTAAAGCAATGTTGGCTAATATGGCTATTTCATTGATTATGCACAAACGTATCAGCACAACTGTTGCAAAAGCAAAAGCTTTAAAAACGTATGTTGAGCCATTATTAACTAAATCAAAAGAAGATTCAACACACTCAAGACGTACTGTTTTTGCTTATTTAGAAAATAAAGATGCAGTAAACACTTTGTTTAAAGATGTAGCAGTAAAAATAGCTGACCGTAAAGGTGGTTATACACGCATTATTAAAACAGGAAACCGTTTAGGAGATAATGCTGATATGTGTATGATTGAATTGGTTGATTTTAATGATTTGATGACGAATGATAAAACACCTGCAAAAGCAAAAACATCAAGACGTGGAAGTGGTAAGAAAAAAGCATCGCCTAAAGCAGCTGATGAAACTACAACAACAACTGAAACTTCTGAGGAAACAAAAAGTGAATAATTTTAACAAAATAAAATTTTTAAAAAAGGATAAAGCGAAAGCTTTATCCTTTTTTTTGTTTTGTAAATATATTAAGGAATAGTTAGTTTGTTAAAAACAAAGGAAAAAAATATAAAAAGCATAAGCCCTTTAACTTTAATTTTGTAAAAAAATAAGCGCAGAAAATGATGAAATATCAAGTAAAATCTCCAGCAATATTATTATTAGAAGATGGAAAAGTATTTTATGGCAAAGCAGCCGGTAAAATAGGTACTACTGCTGGCGAAATTTGTTTTAATACGGGTATGACTGGCTACCAAGAGATTTTTACTGATCCTTCTTATTTTGGACAAATGATAGTTACTACTAATGTTCACATTGGTAATTACGGTATAAATAAAGATGAAGTAGAATCGGATTCTATAAAAATTGCTGGTTTGATTTGCAAACAGTTTAATGAATTTCCTTCTCGTAAACGTTCTGATGGCTCCATAAAAGACTATTTTGTAGATAGTAACATTGTTGCTATTTCGGATGTGGATACTCGTGCCATTGTACGTTATATCCGTGATAAAGGGGCAATGAATTGTATTGTTTCATCTGAAACAATGGATATTGCTGTTTTAACAGAAAAGCTTAAAAAAGTGCCTTCAATGGTTGGTTTGGAGTTATCATCAAAAGTAAGTACTAAACAAGCTTATTTTGTGGGTGATTCAACTGCAAAACATAAAGTGGCTGTGTTGGATTTAGGTGTAAAGAAAAACATTTTACGTTCATTAGCCGAAAGAGATTGCTACTTACAAGTATTTCCACAAAAAACCTCTTTTGATGAAATGATGAAATGGAAACCTGATGGTTTTATGATTTCAAATGGTCCTGGCGATCCCTCTGTAATGCTTGATGAAGTGGCTATTATTAAAACAATAATAAATTCAGATGTACCAACATTTGGAATTTGTTTAGGGCATCAGTTAATTGCCGAAGCCTCTGGTGTTAGCACGTTTAAAATGCATAAAGGACATAGAGGAATTAATCATCCTGTTAAGAATTTGATCACGGGTAAAAGTGAAATTACTTCTCAAAATCATGGTTTTGGTGTAAAAGCAGAAGATGTAGCAAAAATTAAAAACATTGAAATAACGCATATCAATTTGAATGATGATACAGTAGAAGGTTTGCGTTATATCGATAAAAATGTATTTTCAGTACAATATCACCCAGAAGCTTGCCCTGGACCTTATGATTCACGCTATTTGTTTGATGATTTTGTTGCAATGATTACGAAAGTGAAATCAGGAAGTAAAAAAGCAGTTGTTGCATAAAAGAAAAATTAAAAGAGATTAAGTCAAAATTTAAAAGAATTGGTTGTGTTTTAAGTTGGAGGTTGTTAACCCGTTCTCGATACGCTCGTTCCTCGCACTCGAACAGACACTCACCAATCAACCAATTAACGAATCATCTAATAAACCCGTTCTCGATATGCTCGTTCCTCGCACTCGAACTGACATTCACCAATCGACCAATTAACCAATCATCTAATTAACCCGTTCTCGATACGCTCGTTCCTCGCAATCAATAACCAACCAATTAAGGTTTTATAGTTTGAAATTTTTTGCCTGTTTTTTTGCAGATAAGTTTTGTTACATCTCTTGCAACATTTATTGCAATTGGTAATCCGCCTCCAGGTTGATTCCAGTGACTTGCCATATATAAATTTTCAATGTTTGGCAATGTAAACTTAATAGGAGTAAGGGTAACTAGATTTTCTCCTGGCAGCCAACCTTGTGTGCTGCCTTTCCAGTTGTTGGTATATCTTAAGTACGTTGCAGGAGTTGCAAAGTCCATTACTTCAATGTGTTCTTTTATATTTCCAAATCGTTTATCTAATTCTTCTACCATACGGTCGAGCATTTTCTTTTTTGCTTCGCGGTATGCAGGGCGATTGTTTTTTCTTAATTCAATCCAATAGTCGGCTTTGTCTGTGTAAAAGCTTGATACTACTGATGTTTTTCCTTGTGGAGCAAGTGTTGGATCGTAGCTGTAAATGTGAACTTCTAGCCTGTTGTATATTGTTCCGTCAGGTGATTCTATCGGAGTATCAATTGGAAATCTTGAAAAATGGGGATGTTCTTTTAACTCTTTATTGATGCCGAATGAAAACTGTAATACACTATAAAAAACTCTGAGTCGTTCTAAATTTAATAATTCATCAATTTTTTTATTTTTGAATTTGCTCTCCAAAGCCTCTTCAATTGTCCATTTCCAGTCGGCACAAGAAATGGTGATATCTGCTTCGTGAACTACATTGTTTCTTACAAGTAAAGATTTTGCTTTGCCATTTTCTGTAATTATTTTTTTTACGGGAGTTTTGTAATGAATTTTTCCTCCTAATGATAAATAACGTTCTTCTATTTTTCTAGCAAATTCTAATGAGCCACCAACGGGATATCCAGCACTTTTTTTATCGAAAGAAGCCATTGGCATTGTAAACACAATCATGTTTACCTCTTGGTCGTCAAATAAATTCCGGAAGCCTTCGCGCAAAAAAGGATTTTTTAATTTTTCAGCAAAAGCAAAGTTTGTTATGTTGCGCCATTTTATAAGCATCCACAAAAATTTAAAATATTTTGCCATTTTTATTCCTCTGATAGTGGATTGAATAAAAGGCAAATCGTCTAAAACAGGAGGTAAATCATACTGTTGCATAAGCCTGATGGATGCTGTCATTTTTTTAATCATTTTAGCATCTTCGGGTGATAAATCAATTAAGTAGTTTTCAAATTTTTCTACATCTGTATAAAAATATAAAATACTTTCGCCATATTTATTTTTGTGTTCTTTTAAATCAACAGCAATGCGCATTTCGTGGTTATGCCATTTTATTTTTTTCATGTCTAAGATTTCGCTCCACATTTTGTAGAATGAACTTCCTGTATCAGAACCTAAAATCCAGTGGGCACACCCATCAAAACGATATTCTCCAATATCCCAACTGGTACACAATCCTCCAGGAATGGAATGTTTTTCAAAAATTTCGGTTTCAAAACCATTCATTTGCAAATAGCAACCTGTACACAAACCTGAAACACCAGCACCAATAATATTGACTTTCATATAGACGTTTAGTTGTGCTAAAGTAAAATAAAAAAAGGAGATAGAATGTTTTCTACCTCCTTTATAATTAATTTGTATGAGTTCATATTATGCTCCCGCATATTTACGCATTCGTATAATATCAGCAAGTGATTTAACGGCACGTTGGTGTTTTTTTACAAATGGATTTTTTAAATCCCAAACATAACCAGCAAGTACCGAACATATTTGTTTTTTTATTTCTTCATCTTGATTTTTTGAGAAGAAAATTTCGTGCAAATCTCCATTATACCAGCCTTCAACATAAGTTCGAAATGTATTTATACCTTGCATCATGTGGTCGGTATATTCTGTTTGAAAATCTACATTTTCGCCTCTTAAAAATTTGCCAACTAATTTTCCTGCTTTGTTTCCTGATTCCATAGCAAATGTAACACCTGATGAAAAAACGGGGTCAAGAAATTCAGTTGCATTTCCACATAAAATAAATCCATCTCCAAATAGTTGTTTTGTTGAAATAGCATAGCCTTCAATTGTTTTTGGCTCGAATATTATTTCGGCATCACCAAATCTATCTTTTGTATGTATGTCTGCATTGATGATTGAACGCATACGTTCTGTTGGTGTTTCAGGATGATTTGCAAAAAACTCTGGGTCGGCAACAAAACCAACAGACGTTACTTCATTAGAAAAAGGAATTATCCAAATCCAAGTTCTTTGTTCGTGAATAACAACTGTAATACGGTTTCCATCAACGCCTTCCGATCGTTTTAAATCTTTAAAGTGTGTGAAATGTGTTTTTCTAGGAGCAAAACTTGATGGTTTATCCAATCCAAACATTCGTGGAATTACTCGACCATAGCCACTTGCATCAATAATAAATTTTGCTTTTATCTGTTTTTCTTTCCCTTCTTTATCAACTACTGTTGTAGTGGAGTTAGTTCCTTCAAATTCGATTTTAGTAACAGTAGTTTGATATTCAATTGGTACTCCTTTTTTTTCTACTTCTTGTGCTACTAGTTGGTCAAAATTAGCGCGGGGCACTTGCCAGGTCCATGTCCAAGCTTCTTGTGTATATTGATGCGCAAAGTTAAAATCGCAAACTTCTTCGCCTTTAATAAATTTTGCTCCAAATTTTTCTTGAAAACCTCCTTGTTTAACAGCATCTAACAAATCTGCTTCTTGTAAATGATCCATCACTCGTGGTAATAAACTTTCGCCAATTACAAATCGTGGAAATTTTTCTTTTTCAACTATTTTTATTTTAAAACCTTGTTTGTTTAACATTGCGGCAGCAATACTTCCTGCAGGTCCTGCACCAATTACTAAAACATCTGTTTGTTCTATATTCATATCAATACTATTTTGATTTCAATAGTGTAAGAAAAATGTGTTATAATTTTTTTATAAAAGCAGAACAAATGTAATTATTATTTGATTGTTAAAAAGGAAATAAGTCCAAAATAGTAAGAAACTACGATGATTTTGGTCAGTTTAAAAACATAACTTAAAATTGACTATTTTTATAAAAAATAATACGGGGTAGAATTGACTCATACATTAAATAATGATACAATCGTTGCATTAGCAACCGCTCAAGGTTCTTCTGCTATTGGTGTAATTCGTCTTTCTGGTGAAAAAGCAATAGACTTTTGTGATAAAGTTTTTGCTACAAAATCACTCAAAAAGAAGGATTTGTTATCAAAAGCGTCTCATACCATTCATTTTGGTGTGTTGCATGATAATGATATTATTATTGATGAGGTATTGGTGAGCATTTTTAAAGCACCACATTCATATACTGGAGAAAATATTGTAGAGATATCTTGCCATGGTTCACCCTTTATTGAACAACAAATTATTCAATTGTTTTTAAAACATGGTGCAAGGTTGGCTAATCACGGTGAATTTACTTTGCGTGCATTTTTAAATGGGAAATTGGATTTATCACAAGCGGAGGCTGTTGCCGATTTAATTGCTTCTAATTCATCGGCATCACACCAAGTAGCAATGCAACAAATGCGAGGTGGTTTTTCCGATAAAATAAAATTACTTCGCCAAAATTTAATTGATTTCGCTTCTTTAATAGAATTAGAATTGGATTTTTCGGAAGAGGATGTAGAATTTGCCGACCGTTCTGATTTAAAAAATTTAGTTACAAGCATCCAACGAATTGTTCAACGGTTAGTGGATTCTTTTGAAGTAGGTAATGTAATTAAAAATGGAATTCCTGTTGCTATTGTTGGCAAGCCGAATGCTGGAAAATCTACGCTTTTGAATTCAATATTACAGGAAGAAAAAGCAATTGTGAGTGAAATACCAGGAACAACAAGAGATGTGATTGAAGACGAAATGATTATTGATGGTGTTTTGTTTCGATTTATGGATACTGCTGGGATTAGAGAAACAACCGACATTATTGAAAGCATTGGTGTAGAAAGAGCTTACGAACAAATTAAACTTTCGAGTATTGCCATTTATTTATTTGATGTTCACGAAATTACGCCCAATGAATTAAAACAAATTGTTGCTGAAATTTCTCCTCATTTAAATAATTCCCAATTAGTTTTGGTTGCTAATAAAATTGATAAAGAAGATATGGAATACACCTATCGCGAGTTTGCGGAATTCAAGGATATGGTTTTTATTTCGGCTAAAGAACAAACAGGCATTGATGAATTAAAACAACATCTTGTAAAATTGTTTGATAATTCTACTGTAAATGTTACTGAAACGATTGTTACAAATGCCCGCCATGTTGAAGCGTTAAGGCATACAAATAGTGCTTTAATAAAAGTTTTAGAAGGATTAAATAATAATGTAACAGGAGATTTTCTTGCGATGGATATTCGTCAAGCATTGCACCATCTTGGTACTATTACGGGTGAGATATCAAGCGATGATTTGTTGAGTAATATTTTTAGTCGTTTCTGTATCGGAAAATAATTTATTCATGGTAGTTGATTAATTTACATCAAAAAAATATTCTACAAATTACAACTTATGAAAAAATACGGAATAGCAATACACGGTGGTGCTGGAACAATCTTGAAAAGCTTACTTACTACCGAAAAAGAATTCGAATATAAAAAAGCTTTAGAAGATGCTATCCACGCTGGAGAAACAATTTTGAACAAAGGAGGTACTTCTTTAGATGCAGTAGAAAAAGCAATTATTTGCTTAGAAAACAATCCTCTTTTTAATGCTGGTAAAGGGGCAGTGTTTACCAATAAAGGAAAGCATGAAATGGATGCTTGTATAATGAATGGAAAAGACCTAACCACTGGTGCTGTAACGGGAGTGAGTAATATTAAAAATCCAATAAGTTTATCAAGAGCTGTAATGGAAAAAACAGAACACGTTTTTTTATCTGGAGAAGGAGCAATGGATTTTGCAAAATCTATAAACTCAAATTTTGAAAATGATGATTATTTTTTTGTGCAGATGCGTTACGATCAACTTCAAAAAGCAAAAGAAACAGATTCAATAATTTTAGATCATACGGTTGATGGTTTTGAAAATGGAGAAAAAAAATTTGGTACAGTAGGAGCCGTTGCTTTGGATATTCATGGGAATTTAGCTGCAGGAACAAGTACTGGAGGAATGACAAATAAAAAATTTGGCAGAGTAGGTGATAGTCCAATAGTTGGAGCGGGTACTTACGCAAACAATACAACATGTGCTATAAGTTGTACTGGCAACGGTGAATTTTTTATTCGTTCAATTGTAGCGTATGATGTTTCTTGCTTAATGGAGTATAAGGGATTGTCGTTAAAAGAAGCGTGTGATATTGTTGTAAAAGATAAACTTGTAAAAATAGGAGGAGAGGGAGGTTTAGTTGCAATTGACAGTAAAGGGAATATTGAATTGCCTTTTAATACAGAAGGAATGTACCGTGCTAAAAAGAGTTCAACTGAAGAACTCTTTATTGGAATTTATAAGTAAATTTTATAACTATTTTGATACGGCATTGGAATGATGTATCGTTAATTTTTTATTTCTTAAATCGTAATGGTCGCCCAAAGACATAACATGAACTACAAGATTTTCAATTGAAACAGGTGCACCCATTTCTACATCAGTAATGTTTGTATCTCTCATGTGGGTGGCATCCACAAGCATAACAAGCCCAGAACCAATTGCCTCCATATCATTCCCATTTGTGATTAAAAGCCCAGTATCTTCACCCAATCCGATTCCAAGATTTATTGGGTTGCTAGCGCATGCGTATAACAATCTACCAATTCTTCCTCGTTGAACAAAATGTGTATCCACAATTACGTTGTTTATTAAACCTAAGCCACCTGTTATTTTTACTTCTCCTTTTAATAATGCTTCATGGCTGCTACCTTGATAAATCATATTGTTTGAGCTAGCAGCAGCTCCTGCAGAAGTTCCTGCTTTTATGAAATTTTCATTATGATATTTATCCAATAACAAATGATGAAAATCTGTTCCTCCAAATATAGATGTTAATCGTAATTGATCTCCTCCAGTAAACATTGCTACATCAGCATTTTTTAATCGTTCGATGTTTTCAGGCAGATTAGCTTCTTCGCGTGTTTTTATATTTAGGATGCCAACATTTAATACATCTAATTGCGCAAATGCTTTTACATATTCTGCTCCAACTTCTTCTGGAATACTAGAAGCGGTGGTAATTATTTCAATTCTAGATAAATTGCCTCTTGCTGATTCTATGGTTATTCTTTTTAATATTCCTTTTTCAAAAAATATTAAATTTCTTTTTAAGTCTGCTTCGCTTTCAGAAAAACTTCCTTTATCCACAGAGCCTCCAATTATTACTAACTTACCTTTAGGTTTATTCATTTGCATAAAAAATTTAGTACGCAAATCTAACTAAATCGTTGTTATATTTTTAGAATTCAAGTATCATTTATAATATTATTTTAAACACTATATTGTTTATATAAAAAACAAAAGCTATTTTGGAGCAAAATAAACTTGAAATATGAAAATTATTGATGTAAAAGCATTGAGAGGGCCAAATTATTGGTCGAACTACCGAAAAAAATTAATTATCATGAAACTGGATTTGGAGGAGCTAGAAGAGTTGCCTACCGATAAAATCAAAGGTTTTTCTGAGCGTTTGGAAAAGATGTTTCCTTCAATGTTTAGTCATCGTTGTTCCAAAAACCATAAAGGCGGTTTTTTTGAACGTGTAAAAGAAGGAACGTGGATGGGGCATGTAATTGAACATATTGCACTTGAAATTCAGACATTAGCAGGAATGGAATGCGGCTATGGAAGAACAAGAGGAACAGGACAATTAGGAATGTATCATGTTGTTTTTTCTTATATGGAAGAGAGTGTAGGTATTTATGCTGCTAAGGCATCTGTTCAAATTGCAGAAGCCTTAATTGCTGGAAATGAATATGATTTAGAGAATGATATTAAAGTAATGCGCGAAATGCGTGAACGTGAGCGATTTGGTCCAAGCACAGGAAGTATTGTTGATGAAGCTGTAGCTAGAGATATTCCATTTATCAGATTAAACAATCAATCGCTTGTTCAGCTAGGTTATGGAAAAAATCAAGTAAGGTTTAGAGCAACCATGACTGATAAAACAAGTTCAATAGCTGTAGATATTGCCAGCAATAAAGATGAAACAAAACGAATGTTGCAAGATGCAGCTATTCCTGTTGCAAAAGGTGTTTGTATTGTTAATGAATCGGAAGTAGAATATGCAATCGAAAAAGTTGGCTTTCCTTTGGTTTTTAAACCGCTTGATGGCAATCATGGGAAAGGGGCATCTATTAATGTTAAAACATTAGAAGAAGCCAAAGAAGCATTTGAGCATGCAAAAAAATATTCGAGAAAAATAATTGTAGAAAAATTCATTACTGGTTATGATTTCAGAGTATTAGTTATCAATAATAAATTTACTGCGGCAGCATTACGTGAGCCAGCGCATGTTATAGGAGATGGAAAATCTACAATTCAGCAATTGGTTGATAAAGAAAATAGCGACCCAAGAAGGGGATACGGACATGAAAATGTTTTAACTGAAATTACAGTTGATAAAGAAACGGATGATCAACTGGCAAAAGCTGGCTATACATTAGAAACTGTTTTGAAAAAAAATGAACGTTGTTATTTAAAAGGAACAGCAAACTTAAGTACTGGTGGTACTTCTACAGATGTAACAGACATTGTTCATCCTCACAATATTTTTATTTGTGAACGCATTTCGCGTGTTATTGGATTAGATATTTGCGGAATTGATATTATGGCTTCTAATCTGAGTGAACCTTTGGAAGTAACAGGTGGCGTTGTTTTGGAAGTAAATGCCGCTCCTGGATTTAGAATGCATTTAGCACCAGCAAATGGATTGCCTCGCAATGTTGCAGCTCCTGTTATTGATATGTTGTACCCTCCAGGAAAATCGTGTAGGATTCCAATCATTGCAATTACTGGAACAAATGGAAAAACAACTACTACAAGATTAATTGCACACATTGTAAAAAATAATGGGTTTAGAGTAGGCTTTACAACATCTGATGGAATTTATGTCCAAAATTCTATGCTTACAAAAGGGGATACAACAGGTCCTATTAGTGCAGAATTTATTTTAAAAGACCCAACTGTTGAGTTTGCTGTATTAGAAACTGCCCGTGGTGGAATTTTGCGCTCAGGTTTAGGATTTGGAAAATGTGATATTGCTGTGGTTACAAATATTCAAGAAGATCACATGGGATTGTCGGATGTAAACACATTAAAAGACATGGCAAATGTAAAAGGCGTTGTAGCAAGGGCTGTAAAACGAGATGGTTATGCTATTTTAAATGCAGATAATGAACATTGTGTTGGAATTGCAAAAACAACAGATTGTAAAATTGCGTATTTCAGTATTGATGAAAATAACCCTGTGATTGTTGAACATTGTAAACAAGGAGGAATAGTTGCCATTTATGAAAATGGATTTATCACCATAAAAAAAGGTGATTGGAAATTTAGAGTAGATAAAGCATCTCATATTCCATTGACATTTGGGGGTAAAGTAACATTTATGATTTATAATGTTTTAGCTGCTACCCTTGCATCATATACTTATGGATTTACTATTGAAGATATTAAAATGAGTTTAGAAACATTTATTCCTTCAGCAGCTCAAACACCGGGTCGTATGAATATATTTGATTTTAAAGAATATAAAGTAATGATTGATTTTGCTCATAATCCTGATGGTTTCAGAGGGATAAAAGAATTTTTATCTACTATAGATTCTCCATACAAAATTGGAATTATTACAGGAACTGGAGATAGAAGAGATAGCGACATTAGAGATATGGGAAGAATATCAACGGAAATGTTTGACCATATAATTATTCGCCAAGATAAATTTTTGAGAGGACGAAAAGCGGAAGACATTGTTAAACTTTTAGTTGAAGGAATTGTTGAAGGAAATCCAAACCAATCTTACGAATATATTCCGAAAGAAGTAGAAGCATTAAAACATGCATTGTCTATGGCAAAGCCAGGCACTTTTATAACTGCATTAAGTGATGTAATTGATAATGCAATTGAAGTTGTACAAACATATTTAGAAAAGGAAAGAGAAGAATAAATTTGCTTTTATCAAATTCATATTCTATTGGAAACTCTCTAGCATTTGGATTGAGGTAAACAGAAGTATTATTCCGAAAGAAATATTATAACTTCGCAGAATTATTTTTTTATTATGATTAATACCGATACAAATATTTCTTCTATTGCATCCAAATTTGTTAATAATACCAATAAAAATGTTTTTTTAACAGGAAAAGCAGGAACAGGAAAAACAACATTTTTAAAATACATCATTAAACATACCTATAAAAATGCTGTGATAGTAGCACCAACCGGAATAGCCGCTATTAATGCCGGAGGAGCAACTATTCATTCTCTTTTTCAATTGCCTTTTGGTGCATTTATTCCCGATAGAAATGCCGCAGTAAATTTTACTGAAAATTCAAAAATAAATACACCAGCTACTTTATTTAAAAATTTACAATTAGGTGGTACAAAAAGAAAATTAATTCAAGAGATTGAATTGCTAATAATTGATGAAGTGAGTATGTTGCGTGCTGATATTGTTGATGCTATTGATACAGTTTTAAAAGGCATAAGAAAAAAAAATCATTTGCCTTTTGGTGGAGTTCAAGTGTTGTTTATTGGTGATATGCTTCAATTGCCTCCGGTTGTGAAAGATGATGAGTGGAATTACTTAAAAAAATATTATAAAACACCTTTCTTTTTTGATGCTCAAGTATTACAAAACAACAAGCCATTGTATTTGGAGTTGGATAAAATTTACCGCCAACAAGACAATACTTTCATCTCAATTCTCAATAATTTAAGAACAAACCAAGTAACAAAAAATGATATAGAAACTTTAAACAGTTATTATAAGCCGAATTTCAAAACAAATATCATTGATAGTTATATTCATTTAACAACACATAATTATAAAGCCGATAAAATAAATAGCGATTCGTTGAATAGCTTGCAATTCAAATCTTATTTTTTCAAAGCTGATATCTGGGGCGATTTTAATGAATATGCTTATCCTGTTGAAAATAATTTGGAATTAAAAAAGGGTGCTCAAGTTATGTTTATCAAAAATGACCCAACAGGTGCTCAACGATTTTTTAATGGAAAAATAGGAACAGTTTCAAACATCGATGATGATTCAATTGAGATAACATTTAGCGATTCCCCAAAAACGATAGTTATCGAACAATATAAATGGGAAAATGTAAAATACTCTTTAAATGAAGTTACAAATGAAATAGAAGAAAAAGTAGTTGGAACATTTACGCAATATCCAATTAAATTGGCGTGGGCAATTACCGTTCATAAAAGTCAAGGTTTAACATTTGAAAAAGCAATTATCGATATTGAAAGTGCATTTGCTCCTGGACAAGTTTATGTTGCTTTGTCCCGTCTTACAAGTTTAAATGGATTAATTCTTTCTTCTCCCATAAATGTAAATAGCTTAAATGTGGATGAAAATATTGCCGAATTTTCGGAGTCTAAAAATTCAACTGATGAAATAAATTTAGTATTGAAAACAGAATCGTTTTTGTTTTTAAAAAACTATATTACTTCTTGCTTTAATTTAAGTTCAATTAATATTGCTTTGTCTCAACATCTCGAAACATACCAAAAAGACGAACAAAAGTCGGTAAAACAAAAATATTTTAGTTGGGCAAATGATTTTAAACAGGATTTTGAAGCTTATAAACTAATTGCTGATAAATTTATAAATCAACTTCATTTTATTTTTGAAAACAAAAATGATGATTACAAGCTTACACTTAAAGAGCGTGTTTTTGCAGCAAAAAATCATTTTATACCCTTACTGAAAAAATCTTCGAGAGCAATTTTAAACCAAATTGAAAAGCTTAAAAACGAAAAACGTATCAAAGCATATTTGCAAGAATTAATGGAGTTGGACGCATTATTTTTTAAACAAATTCAGCTGTTGAATAAAGCAGATTCAATGGTAACTACTTCCAATGCTAATGAAGAATTTTCAAGGGAAACAATAAATTCAAAAGAGCAGAATGCTGAACGTATTGTAGAGTTAGCATCAATTGAAATTAAACCTAAACGGGAACGAAAAGCAAAAACGGAAAAGAAAGAAAAACCTGATACAAAAAAAATAAGCTACGACCTTTACAAACAATCAAAATCAATTGAAAGTATTGCTTTAGAAAGAGGTATGGCTGAAGTTACCATTGAAGGACATTTGGCATATTATGTTTCTCTGGGCTTATTAAATGTTTCTGAATTTGTAGAAAAAGAAAAAATGGAACACATTATTGCTGTTTCCAATACATTAGATACAACTTTGTATGGTCCAATAAAACAGCATCTTGGGGATGAATATTCCTATTCTGAAATAAAATTTGCAATGGCGTTTTATTTGAATTCAAAAAAATAATTTGAATAATGGAAAATAATTCGTCTTCTCAAAAACTTTTAATACTTGATAACTACGATAGTTTTACCTATAATTTAGTTCATTTGGTTGAAAAAGTAAGCAATATTCAATTTGATGTTTTTAGAAATGATGAAATTAATTTAACACAAATAAATCAGTACCATAAAATACTTTTATCACCAGGACCCGGTTTGCCAAAAGATGCAGGCATAATGCCTGAATTAATAAAAATGTATGCAGCTAAAAAAAATATATTTGGTGTTTGCTTGGGTTTGCAAGCAATAGGAGAGGCTTTTGGAGCAAAACTTAAAAATTTAGAACATGTTTTTCATGGAGTTGCAACAGAAATTGAAATAACAGAAGAAAATTTTATTTTTAATAATTGCCCAAGAAAATTTAATGTGGGGCGTTATCATTCTTGGGTTGTTGATTCTGTTGATTTGCCTGAATGCCTTTCTATTGATGCTGTTGATGGGGCTAATAATATAATGGCGTTATCCCATAAAATATTTTCTGTTAAAGGAGTGCAATTTCATCCTGAATCAATTTTGTCGGAATACGGAGAACAAATTATTAATAATTGGTTGGAAGAATAAAAAAAGCCCTTCTGGTTTTACAAAAGAGCTTTTTAAAAATAATTGATCATTAAGATTATGGTCTTTCTAATTTAGAAAAGAAAAAATCACCTTCAATAGCTGCATTTTCATCGCTATCAGAACCATGAACAGCATTTTTAGCTTTTGATTCAGCATATACCTTTCTGATAGTACCATCTTCCGCTTGTGCTGGGTCTGTAGCACCAATTAATTTTCTGAAGTCGGCTACTGCATTTTCTTTTTCAAGAATTGCAGCTACAATAGGTCCGCTACTCATGTATTCAACTAGTTCGCCATAAAAAGGACGTTCCTTGTGTACTTCATAAAAAGTTCCAGCAGCTTCAGCACTTAATTTTGTGTATTTCATTGCAATGATTCTGAAACCAGCTTCGTTAATCATTTTTAATATTCCGCCAATGTTGTTACTTGCAACAGCATCAGGTTTAACCATTGTAAAAGTTCTATTTGTAGCCATTTTTAATTTATGTTGTTTTTTAATTCGGCTGCGAAATTATAAAAAATATCCATACGGTAAATTATTGTAAATTTGTATTTCAAAAATATCTAAGAAATTGAACGCAAAACAGATTATTGAATTAAAAACCCTTTTAGCAAAGCCTAAAAAAATAGTGATTGTTACACATTGGTCGCCAGATGGCGATGCTATGGGTTCTTCCTTAGGTTTGTATAATTATTTAATTCAAAAAAAACATAAAGTAACGGTAATCACTCCAAACGATTATCCTACTTTTTTGGATTGGATGAAAGGAAATGATTCTGTTGTTGATTTTTCTAAAAATTCGAAAAAAGCGAAAGATGCTGTGATGAAGGCAGAATTGATATTTACGCTTGATTTTAATTCCTTAAAACGAATTGATAAACTTGGTCCCGAAATTCAAAAAGCAAAAGCACCAAAAATATTAATTGACCACCATTTAATGCCAGAGAATTATGCAAAGTATATGTTGCATGATACCAAAGCAAGTTCCACTTGTGAATTAGTGTTTGATTTTATTACTATGATGGGCGATTTAAAATTAATCAACAAAGCTGTTGCTGAATGTATTTATACTGGTATTATGACTGATACTGGTTCATTTCGTTTTCCTTCAACATCATCAAAAACACACAGGGTAATTGCACATTTAATTGGTGCTGGAGCATCAAATGCCGATGTGCATGAACGTATTTATGATGGAAATACTGAGAGTAAATTGAAATTGCTTGGTTTTTGTTTAGCAGAAAAATTAACTGTTTTTAATGATTATAGAACAGCATTTTTTAGTTTAACAAATGATGAGTTGCAGCGTTTTAATTATAAAAAAGGAGATACAGAAGGTGTTGTAAATTATGCTTTGTCAATTGAAGGAATACGTTTTGCCGCATTTTTTGTAGAAAGAGATGGAATTATTAAAACATCTTTTCGCTCAAAAGGTAATTTTGATGTAAATGTATTTTCACGAAATCATTTTGATGGAGGCGGGCATGCCAATGCTGCTGGAGGAATGAGCGAATTGTCGATGGATGAAACAATAAGTAAATTTGTTGCATTACTTCCTCAATACAAAAAACAATTAAATTCTAAAAAGTAACCAAATTATGTATAAGTATAGTTTTTATTTACTGTATTTAACAACACTCTGCTTATTGCTTACTTCTTGTGGAAACGAACCTAAAGTTGAAAAAGTGAAAGTGCCAAATTTTACAAGCAAGCAGTTTCAAGATAAGCTAATAGAAGCAAATAAAATGTATTTGAAACGAGAGAACGATGAAATAAATCAATACATCGCTCATCGAAATTGGGAAATGACAACCACAGGAACAGGAGTAAGGTATATGATTGTTTCGAAAGGAAAAGGAGAGCAAGCTACAAACGATAAATTTGCAAAAGTAAATTATAAGATAAGTTTATTAGATGGGACATTGTGTTACACATCAGAGAAAGATGGTGTACGAGAGTTTTTAATTGGGCAAGATAATGTAGAAAGTGGAATACATGAAGGAATACAATACTTACACGTTGGCGACAAAGCCGTATTTATTGTTCCTTCGCATTTGGCTCATGGTTTAATTGGTGACGAAAGCAAAATTCCAGCACAAGCATCGGTAGTTTACGAAATAGAACTTTTAGGATTACGTTAATTTTTTTTGAAAAAGTATAAATCATATCAATTTTTGTTTATTGTTTTGTTTGCTACATCATGCTGGCAACCAGAAATGTATAAAGGCTATTCCGAAAGCGATACTGGATTATATTACAAACTCCAAACAATTGGTGATGGAAATAAAAAAGCATCGTTTGGAGATTATTTGCAACTGATTATTACCTACAAAACAAAAACAGATTCCATTTTTTTTGATTCTTACACTAACAATATTTCTGGTAAAGTAGTACTACCTTACAATACTATTTCATTTGTAGGAAGTTTTGAAGAACATTTAAAATATATGAATGAAGGCGATAGTGTTTCGTTTATAGTAAGTGCTGATTCTCTTTTCAAGAAATTTTTCAAAACAGAATTACCAATTTTTTTTCATAAACACGATGTTGTAAAAATGGACGTAAAACTTCATAAAATATTAAGTGCAGAACAATATCAAGCCGAAATAGAACACTACAATCAACTGATGGACGATGCTGATATAGAAGAACAACGCAAATTAAAAATATTTTTAGATACATTATCAAATCAGTACAAACCAATGAATAGTGGCTTGTATTATTTGCCAGTAAAGCAAGGAACGGGATTGCTTGCCGAAAGTGGTGATGTTGTTAAGATAAACTACAAAGGAACATTTTTAAATGGTAAGCTCTTAGAATCTACTTATGACAGAAAACAGCCAATGGAATTTACCTTGGGACAACAAGGGCAAGTTATAAAAGGGCTAGAAAATGCAATAAAATTGTTAAATGAAGGTGGGCAAGCAAAATTTATTATACCTTCGCAACTTGCTTATGGAAGCACAGGTTCATCAACAGGAATTGTACCTCCATACACAACATTAATTTACGAAATAGAATTAATAAAAATTGTTAAACAAAATAATTAATCAAATGCAAATTAAATTCACAAAAGCTATTCTTATTGCTGCACTTCCAGCAACATTATTATTTACTTCTTGCAGTAATTCTCCTTATGATGGTTATGATGCTACTGAAAGCGGATTGTATTTTAAGTTTTATAATCAAGACGAAAATGGTGTGAAACCGAAAGAAGGCGATGTCATAAAAATTGTTATGTCATACAGAAATGGTAAAGATTCCATTTTGTTTGATTCAAAAAAAGTAAGCCGTGAGCCTGATGGTACTATTGAATTTCCTGTTGGTCAATCAACATTTAAAGGAAGTTTTGAAGAAGCATTAGCAATGATGTCGGTAGGTGATAGCGCAAGTTTTAAAATTAGTGCCGACTCTGTTTATTTAAAAACATTTATGGTTCAGGAATTACCTCCTTACGTTGAAAAAGGAAGTACGCTTACGTTTGAAGCTAAACTATTAAAAGTTACTTCAAAAGAAGATGCAATGAAAGACCAACAAAAACGTATAGAAGAGCAAAAAGCTGCAATGAAAAAATATACGGAAGAGGAAAATGCTGTGATTGCAAAATATGTTACAGATAATAAAATAAAAACAACACCAAACGAAAGCGGTCTTTATTATATCGAAAAATCTAAAGGTAAAGGAGCAAAACCTACGCAAGGTGCAACAGCTAAAGTAAAATACACAGGTATGTTGTTAGATGGAACTGTATTTGATACTAGCGATGAAGCAGTTGCTAAAAAAGCAAACATTTATGATGAACGCAGACCTTATGAACCAATTGAGTTTCCTGTTGGTGTAGGACAAGTAATTGCAGGATGGGACGAAGCACTAATGATGATGAATGTGGGTTCAAAAGCACAATTAATTATTCCATCAACTATTGGTTATGGACCGCAGGGAATGGGTCCAATTCCTCCATTCGCAACATTGTTGTTCGAGGTAGAACTGGTAAGCGTTACTGCACCAGCAAAATAAATAATTGGAATAATGATTGATGAACAAAACATCAACCTTTATATAAAATTAATATGAAAAAAATAACATTAAGTTTTTGTTTGCTTTTGGCTGTAGGAATCTATGCACAAGAAAAAGTAACATCTAAAATTGTAAAAAATCCAAAAACAGTGAAAACAGCATCAGGATTGGAATATACTATTACTACAAAAGGGAATGGTAAAAAACCACAAGTAGGCGATAAAATAAAAGTGCACTACACAGGAAAATTAACAAACGATACTATTTTTGATAGTTCATTAAAATCAGGTCAACCATTTGAGTTTAAACTGGGTGCAGGGCAAGTTATTAAAGGTTGGGACGAAGCATTTCAATTATTACAAGTGGGTGATAAAGCTACTTTAAAATTACCTGCTGATATTGCCTATGGCGAAAGAGCAATGGGACCAATACCAGCTAATAGTGTTTTAATATTTGATGTAGAATTACTAGATGTGATTGAAGGAGTAAAACCATGGGTTGCAAAAACAAAAGATACTATTAAAACAGCAAGTGGACTGCAATATATTTATTTCCAAAAAAATGAAAAAGGAGAAGCTATTAAAAAAGGTAGCAACGTAAAAGTGCATTATAGTGGTTTTTTTAAAGATGGAAAAATGTTTGACTCTTCTGTTGATAGAGGACAACCCTTTGCATTAAAATGTGGTGTTGGTTCTGTAATTCCAGGTTGGGATGAAGGATTACAACTTTTGAAAAAAGGAGAAAAAGCAAAATTAATTATTCCATATAATTTAGCTTATGGCGAACAAGGTCGTCCACCGGTTATTCCAGCAAAATCAGATTTAATTTTTGATGTAGAAATTGTAGATGTGCAAGAACCAGTTGTTCCTAAACCATTTAATGTTTCAGGATTAACAGCAACAAAAACGGCATCAGGTTTAGAATATTATGTAATTAATAAAAGTAGTAACCCAACACAAGCACAAGCTGGCAAAACAGTGAAAGTGCATTACACAGGCTTTTTAGCTGACGGAAAAATATTTGATTCGTCAATTGAAAGAGGTGAACCAATTGAATTCCCATTAGGACAAGGCTATGTAATACCAGGCTGGGAAGAAGGAATATCATTGATGCATATAGGAGATAAAATGCGTTTGGTGATACCTTATTATTTAGCTTATGGCGAACAAGGTCGTCCACCAATTATTCCTGAAAGAGCAGATTTAATATTCGATGTTGAATTGATAGAAGTGAAGTAAAAGAAAAATTTAAATAAAAATTAAAAACTTCAGAAATTATTTTCTGAAGTTTTTTGTTTTAAAGCTCTCGTTATAGAAAAAAAATTATATTTGATAAACGAATAATAATGTGCTATCGATTAGTAGGTATTTACAAGTTATGGGCAAACTTAAAATGACGACAGCGAGAAACTACATATTGATAATTTTGATTTTTTTCTGCTCACTTAAACTTATAGCCGAGAACAGACTTGCAATTATAAACGATCCAGACGGCTTTACATTAGTTCGTATTGGACAAGGAAAAGAATTTAAAGTCGTTGACACGCTTTTCAAAGAAGACTTTTTCTACTTTCAATTGATAGATAATTCAGAATGGGTAAAAGTAACGGCTTGGAAGGGTAGACAAATAGAAGGGTTTCTTCATAAAAGCAGAGTTCAAGAAGTTGAGAAACTTGACTACAAAAAGCAAAAGGAACTCATCACTAAAACACTAAACATACAAAGAATATTAGCGGACAATTTTCAAAAAGCTTGGAAGTCAAAAGACACTATAGAATATAGGACTTCAGTTCGACAATTAGAGTTTTATAGTGACACGAAGTATGACCCTGTGCTTACCATTTTACCAAATTACTTTTGCTCGACAAGTGACGTTGACGTTCTACAACTCTTCTTTTCTACAATGTGGGCAGACAAGGGTTCAGCTAATGAAATACCGTCTTTTTCAATAGGTAAGTGTTTTATTTGTAAGCCTGATTTGGTTATTGAACAACTGACTAAAATCAACAACATTGAGCAGAAAAAAAATATCTTCGACCAAATTGAATGGGGGTTATTAAACAATTTTGACCTTGACGAAAATGGAAAATCGGAGAACAAAATTTTTACTAAACTAAAAATACGACTTGACAACGAGAGAATGAAAACCAGTCCCCGTTAGGGCTAAATAAACAAGACATCTCAAACAGTAGAAGGATAATATGAACAGACGAAAAATTGGAATTGGTATTTTATTAATATTGAATTTAGTGTTCGTTTGCCTTATCGTAGCGGTGGAACATGTTAGTTACCATATAATTACTGGAAACGTGGGGAAAATTCACGCAACTACCTTTACTCAAGAAATAACTAATGAAATCTTAAAAAGAGTCTTATATATTTCAGCATTTTTTGCCGCAATTAATTATTGGATCTTAAAAACTTTGATTTATAGCAAAAGGTCTTTTATTACGACTTTAATACTTACATTTTCCGGGATAGTTCTATTTCTTCCATTTCTTCTTACGGCTAGACAGTCTTTCCTAAAACGGCAGAGTCAACCTGATTATTTCAATCATTATTATGACCGCTTTGCAATTAAGAAAGCAATAATTATTACTTCCACTGATACTATTCAAATTAAAGAATTAAATGAATTCACTGATAGGCTTTGGGCTGATCATGTTGGTCCATTGAAGTACCAGAAAACCATTAAACTCGTTTTTGTAAATAATAACGGAACTTCTGACACAATCCCGACAAATGGACAAATATTTGGTCCTTTTAAAGGACATTATTTTAAAGCGGACGAAAATATAATTGACGACTATTTAAGACGACATAATTAAAAAAACAATCTCTCGGTAGTGATTAAAATATTTCAATTAAATTCCATCACACGTTCTCGATACATTCACCTATCTGTGAACACTCTCCATAGGAGTAAACGAACAGACAGCGCACAGATTAGATAGAAAAAAGAAAACATAAAGATTTTACTTCTTCTTTTGTCTTGTAACAAAAGAAGCAAAAGAACAAGACTGAATAAAATTTTCCAAAAATTCAATTTGCCATCAATCCGATGCTTTAAACTCGTTCTGATTTTTGCAAAATCAGAACTCAAACACTAAAGCATCTTCGCACGTTCCATCGCTTTTGATAACAAATGAATTTTTAAGAAAATTTTATTAGGTCGGTGATAGGAAAGTACAAATTTTTTAAATTAATTCCTTCACACGTTCTCGATACATTCACCTATCGGTGTGAACACTCTCCATAGGAGTAAACGAACAGACAGCGCACAGTTGTTTTACTATTATAAATAAAATATCATTTCGAAGTAGCGGGAAGTAACATAACCCAATTCATTTAAAAATATTCTTAAGATATTTTTAAGACGAACAAAAAAATCGGCAACATTGTTGATTAAACCTTATTTTTGTAACCATTTTTTAAATTTAATATGTTGCTAATAAAAAACATTCATTTTAGCTTTTCTTTTTTGTTTTGCCTGTTAAGTAATTTGTTATTTGCTCAATATACTGTTGTGGGAACAGTAAAAGAAGATGGCAAACCAATGAATGGAGCCATTGTAAGTATTTACAATTTTAATAACGATAAAATAAAAGATATAATAACTCCTTCTTCTGGAAGTTTTTCTTTTACTTTAAAGCCTGATGAAGAATACAATTTTTATATAACCAAAGAAGGGTATATCAGCATAAAACTAATTTATTCAACTATTGGAATGTCGGTTGATGATGCTAAAAAATTAAAAGGAACATCTAATCCCGAAATAACACTTTTTGAGTTACCAAAAGATGCTAAAACTGTTCAAAAAATTACTGAAACATTTAACAAACCATATATGAGCTTCTATTATGATGCTGATGGTAATAAAATGATTTCGGATGAGGATATTCAAAAAACGATGCAACAAGAATTTACTACTATTCAGAAAAAAGTAAATGATGAAAAAAATAAAGGTGCCGCATCTGCTGAAATAGAAGCAAAGTACAATGCTGCCATTACAAAGGCTGACGCTGCGTTTGCAGCCAAAAATTATAAAGCGGCAAAAGACGCTTATACGGAAGCATTATCTGTAAAAGTAAATGAAGCGCATCCAAAAAATAAAATAGCAGAAATAGATAAATTGAATGCTGAAAGTGTTGAGAAAGAAAAATTAGCGAAAGAAAAAGAAATCAACGATAAATACAATGCTGCAATAGCAAAAGCTGATAAATCCTTATCTGCAAAAGATTATACAGGAGCTAAAACAGGATATACAGAAGCATTGACGGTTAAAAATCAAGAACAATATCCAAAAGATAAAATAAAAGAAATAGATTCCATTGTTGCGGATATAGCATCAAAAGACAAAGCTGAAAAAGATAAGTTAGCAAAGGAGAAAGAAATCAATGATAAATATAGTGCTGCAATTGCAAAAGCTGATGCTGCAATGTTTACTAAAAATTATGATGTAGCAAAATTGGCATACAGCGAAGCATTATCATTTAAATCGGCAGAACAATATCCAAAAGAAAAAATTGCTGCTATTGATAAACTAATTGCTGAAAATGCGGAGAAAGATAAATTAGCAAAAGAAAAAGCAGATGCTGATGCTGCTGAAAAAGCACGCTTAACAAAGGAAAAATCCGATGCTGAAGCTGCAGAAAAAGCTCGACTGGCAAAAGAAAAGGCAGAAGCCGATGCTCTTGCAGCAGAAAAAGCAAGAATAGCAAAAGAGAAAGCAGATGCTCAAGCTGCTGAGCAGGCTCGTATTACTAAAGAAAAAGCGGAAGCCGATGCTGCATTAAAGGAAAAATTAGCGAAAGAAAAAGCTGCTGCTGATGCTGCTGAAAAAGAAAGATTAGCAAAAGAAGAGGCAGCCAAAGCTTTTGAACGAAAGTACAAACAAACTCTGAGTGCTGGTGATTCTGCCGTTGTTGCTAAAGATTTTGATAAAGCTAAAAAAGCATTCAACGAAGCTATCGAATTAAAACCAGCGGAAGAGTACCCTAAAAATAGATTAAAAGAAATTGATGTTTTAATTGCTAATGAAGCATTATTTAAAAATGAATTAGCAAAAAAATATCCTGTTGGCGTAACGGAAGAAAAAGTTAAAGAAGGAAATGTAGATGTAACTCGAAGGATTGTAGTTATAGGAAACAAAGGAGTGTTATACGAAAAGAAAGAAACTAGCTTTGGTGCTGTATATTATTTTAAAGATGGAACACCAATTACTGAACAAGAGTTTAAAAAGAATACAGAAATTAAATAATTTTATTTGCTAAGTTTTCTTCTTTCTTTTTCTTTTATAATTAGATTCAATTCTCTTCCTGTTTGCCCTTTTACGGAAGTATTTTCTTGTGCTCTTCTAATTAAATATGGTAACACTTCACGAACAGGTCCGTAAGGAACATATTTAGCAACATTGTATCCTGCATTAGCAAGGTTAAAACTAATATGGTCGCTCATACCAAGTAGCTGCGAAAAATAAATATGTTTATTTTCTTCTTTTATTTTCTTTTCTTGCATTAACATTGCTAAATCCATTGAGCTTTTTTCATTGTGTGTGCCAGCACAAAATGCAATTTTAGATATATGCTCAATACAAAATCGTACAGCCAAATCGTAATCTTTATCTGTATTTTCTTTGTTATCTTGAATAGGCGAAGGATAATTTTTTTCGAATGCTCTTGCTCGTTCTTTTTCCATATACGCTCCTCGCACAAGCTTTGCGCCTAAGAAATAAGAATGTTGTCCTGCAAGATTAAAAGAATGTTTTAAATATTCTAATCTATCTTTTCTGTAAAGTTGAAAAGTATTATAGACAATACATTTTTCTTTGTTGTATAGCAACATCATATCGTTTGCTAAATCATCAATAGCTTGTTGTATCCAACTTTCTTCTGCATCAATAAAAATAGGAACACCTGCATCATGAGCTGATTTGCAAACTGTATTTACTCTTTCTTTTATTCTATCAAATTCTTTTTGCTCATCACTTGATAGTGATTCTTTGGCAGAAATTTTTTGTAATAAATCAAACCGAGCTAAGCCTGTTACTTTAAATACGCAAAAAGGAATGTTTTTATTTTCTTTTGCTTTATGTACTGTAGCAATTGTTTCTTTTGCACAAGCGTCAAAATCATTTTCACTTTCTTTTCCTTCAACAGAATAGTCTAAAATGGTTCCAATATTATATTTTCCAAGTTCCGCAATTGCTGCTGTGCATTCATCAATTGTTTCTCCACCACAAAATTGTTTAAATATAGTTGCTTTGATTATTCCTTTGATTGGCAAATGAGTTTTAATAGCAAATGTAGTAAGTGATTTTCCTATGTTTACAAATGTGGGGTTAGATACAAGTTTGAATAACCAATACGAACGGTTTAAATCGTTCGTAGTTTTTCCAGCAAAGGCAATTTCTGTATTGTTAAATGAAAGCATTATAATGTATTTTTGCAGGGCAAATATACTAATCCATTTTTGATTAAATGCTCAGTAAAATCAGAATATTAATCAAATTTTATAGCTTTTACAGGAGTGATTTTAGACACAACTAAACTTGGTAATAATAGCATTAATGTACACACCAACAGAGTTCCTGCGTTTATAAATAGGATGTGTAAAATGTTAAAGTTTATAGGTACTTGAGAAATATAATATGTTTCAGGGTTTAAAGTAAAAATGCCAAATTGTAATTGAATAATTGAAATAAGAATAGCTATTCCATTTCCCCATAAAAGCCCTTTGCCAATTATATAGATAGCATTGTACAAAAATATTTTTTGTATTTTTTGATTGGTAGAGCCCAATGATTTTAATATTCCAATCATATTCGTGCGTTCTAAGATCAATATCAAAAGAGTTGCAATCATATTTATACTTGCAACTAAAACCATCAATACCAATACTAAAATTGCATTTACGTCAATCATATCTAACCATGAAAATAGAGTAGGGTGAAGTTGTTTTATTGTTTGTGTCATTAGGTCTGTGCCCACCGCTATATTCAAATCGTCATTTATTTCATCAATTTTTTTGTAATCATTTAATTCCACTTCAAATCCTGCAATTTGAGTGGTATCCCATCTGTTAATTTTTTGAATACGATGAATATCTACGATAGCATAGTTTTTATCTATTTCATCAAATCCTGTAGAAAAAATTCCACTTACATAAAAATCTTTTCCTAGTATATCAGTTCTTGTGCCTGAACTATCAGAAATTTCAACAATAAAATAAATAACAATTTTGTCGTTTAGTTTAAACCCTAACTCGTTTGCTATAAATTGAGATATGACAATGCCTTTGTTTATTGTGTCGCTTGGCGTAAAAACACTTCCTTCTTTCAGATTTTGTTTGATGTAATTCCAATTATAATCTGTGTTTACACCTTTTAAAATAATTCCTTCATTTTCTGTTTTTGTTTTTATGATTCCATTTTTTATAGCATAAGTTTGAATATGTTTTATCTCTTCATTTGTTTTTAAAAGGGAAATAAAATCTTGATGAATGCTTATAGGTGCAGGTTCATTACTTTCGTTGCTATCATAATTTGTAATTTGAATGTGAGAACCAAAACCTATTAACTTATTTTTTATTTCATTTTGAAAACCTGTAACAACTGAAACCGATAAAATCATCACCGCAATTCCTAAGGCTACTCCTAAAATAGCAATGCGAACAATTGGGCGCGAAAATTGATGCGTGCCTTCTGAACCTTTTATGATTCGTTTGGCTATAAAATATTCAATATTCAAATTTTAATTAGCTTTGATGTTTATTACACAAAAATACTATTTTACTTGTATGCGCTTTAAAATTGTTTTCGTTACACTAGCATTTATTGTAGCTTGTTTTCTTTCTGCTAATGCTCAAAATATAATGCTGATTGATAATGTTGTAAAAAAATCGTCTGAAATAAACACAGGTGCTTATCGTTTACAAGAATACTTGCCTTTGATTAAAGGTAAAAATATTGCTGTGGTGGCTAATCAATCATCAGTAATTAACAAAGCACATTTGGTTGATAGTTTGTTAAGTTTAGGTGTTACTATTAAAAAAGTTTTTTGTCCTGAGCATGGTTTTAGAGGTGTTGTAGATGCCGGTGAAAAGGTGAAATCCGAGAAAGATGAAAAAACAGGTTTGAGCATTATTTCGCTTTACGGAAAAAATAAAAAGCCAAGCGCAGAACAATTAAAGGATGTTGATATTGTTATTTTTGATATACAAGATGTAGGTGTTCGTTTTTACACCTATTTATCAACCTTACATTATGTGATGGAAGCCTGTGCTGAAAGCAATAAAGCATTCATTCTTTTAGATAGACCCAACCCAAATGGGTATTATGTTGATGGACCTGTTTTGGAAAACGAGTTTAAATCATTTTTAGGTTTGCATCCTGTTCCAATTGTATATGGGCTAACGATAGGGGAATATGCTCAAATGATTAATGGTGAAGGATGGTTAAAAAATGGAATTAAATGCAAACTAAAAGTTATTACGTGTGAAAATTATACGCATAAAGATTTTTATGAATTGACAATTAAACCCTCTCCTAATTTACCAAACATGTCATCTGTTTATTTGTATCCAAGTTTAGGTTTGTTTGAAGGAACTGTAGTTTCTGTGGGTAGAGGAACCGATTTGCCATTTCAAATTATTGGTCATCCGACCTTACAAAAATCGAATTACACATTTGTACCACAATCTAAGATAGGAGCGAGTGATCCAAAGTATAAAGGACAAACTTGTTATGGTTACAATTTAGCTGATTTTGGAGCTGAATATATCAAAAATTATAAAAAAATATATTTATTTTGGTTAATGGGAACTTACCAAAATACGCCAGATAAAACTACATTTTTTGACCAAAATTTTAATTTTCATGCAGGAAATTCTACTTTGCAAAAGCAAATAAAAGAGGGTATTACCGAAGATGAAATCAGAAAATCATGGCAAGAAGGAATTAAAAAATTTAAAACCATTAGAAAAAAATATTTGCTTTATCCGGATTTCGAATAATGACATTTCCTCAGTTTAGAAAATATACCAATAGCAAATCCTATTTTAAAATTATTTCTGCCACTCAATGGGAAGAAATTCAGCTAATAGGAAGCAACGCTTTCCTTACTGTATTTGAAGTAAAAATAATGCCCGACCGTAATTTTTTAAATGATATGCTTGCCAATGAAGGCAACCATTGGGCTGTGATTGATGAGCAAGAGTACGATTATATAAAAGACAAAATAAAAGTCTAATGAAACAGTTCTCGATACGTTCATACTTCACTACTCGAACTGACTTTAAAGAATAAAAATCTCTTCCAATTAAAATGTTATATCGAGTAGGTTGACGATAGGAAACCGTATCGAGATATGTTTTCGAATGAAATAGTTCTTGATACGCTCATAGTTCCTCGAAATAAGAGCCAATAAGCTAATAAACAAATTTTATTTTTTTTAGCAATCAACAATAATATACATTGCTTACGTTATCTTGATAACAATGAAATCTATTTTAATAAAATCCTTAAAATATTTATTTAAAACAATACTCATTTTTACTGCAGTAGTGTTTATTTATCTTGCTTTTGCTTTGTTGTTGCCATATATAAAAGTGAATATGGCAGCTAACGATTCTCCTAAAAAAATTGAAATATTTGTATTGTCAAATGGTGTGCATACTGATTTGGTATTGCCTAAAATAAATGAATATAAAAATTGGGCTTCTGTATTTCCTCATTCTGATTTTGAAAAAGTTGATTCAACATTTAATTATGTGGCAATGGGTTGGGGAGATAAAGGCTTTTATTTGGAAACACCAACGTGGGCAGATTTAAAAGTTTCTACTGCCTTAAAAGCCGCTTTTGGATTGAGTACATCTGCAATGCATATTACTTATAGAAGATACCGACCAAATGAAAATGATTTGTGTAAATCCATATTTATTTCCGAAAAACAATATCAATTATTGATTCAGTATATTGAATCTTCTTTTCAATTTAGAAATTATAAAGTGATTAAAATTAGCCATACTGGTTATAATAAATGTGATTGCTTTTATGAAGCGAATGGTTGTTATAGTATGTTTAAAACGTGTAATGTTTGGACAGGAAACGCATTAAAAAAAGCAAATATAAAAGTTGGTATTTGGACTCCTTTTCATCAAGGTGTTTTGGGTAGCGTTGAATAAAGTAATGATTGAAATAGCCACTTACATTTAAGATTCGTTTATATAACCCAATCCAAACAAATAAACAGATGTGTTATATTGAGCGATTAACTGTCTGTTTAGGGTTAAATCCCAGCATATTCTTCAAATGAAATTCCTTTTTTGAATTCATCTGAATAGATATATTCTTTAATATGGTCAGCCCAAGCTTTATGAGATTTTCTATTGTCTAATTTGGCAGGGTCAAAAGCTTTACTAAAATGCACTCTAATAGTTTGTCCTTTTTGTTTAAACATTTCGTCAGGCAGAAAGAGCATTTCAATATTTGCTTTTATTCCTACAGATTTTCTAATACGAGCAAAATTGTAAAAGAAACGAGAATTTTTTCCTTCAATAAATACGGGAACAATCATTCGTTTGTGATCAATTGCCTGAGTAACAAAACTTTTTTTCCAGTCTAAATCCATAATGCCTCCTTTTTGTTTTCTGGAAACTAAACCAGCAGGGAAAAAACCAATTGCTTCTTCTGTCATCAAAACACTTTCTATTGTCCTTAATGAAGTAGGAGATGTACTTCGAATTTTGTTGATTCCAATAAATACATCACCATAATTTTTTAGATTTTTTAAAACATCATTTACTACAAAATGTATATCAGGGCGAACTTCTGCAATTGTTTTTACAAAAGCCATTCCGTCTAGTCCTCCCAATGGATGGTTGGCTGCTAGAATGATTCCGCCTTCTTTTGGAATGTAGTGAGGGTTGTTAGATTCAATTTTTGCCCCCAACATTTCTAGCCCTTTGTTGTTGTACTCAACCCCGTAAAAATCTTTAATTTCATGCATGATGTGATTGATTTCATCTTCATGAAGTTTTCTTTTTAACCAATTTTCGACAAAACGAGGGAGCCATTTTTTTAATCCAGGTGCTTTTTCGGATAAAACTTTGCTGACATCTATAAATTTTTCGGGCATAAACTACTGGTGGAATAGAGGTGGAGTATTTTTTAGGCTTGTTCTTTCAGTTTATTTTCAATTTCTCTCATCCTGTCGTTCAATTTTCGAAGTCCTCTGAATAAAACATAACTTCTTTGGTAATCGCCAACGGCAAATGCAGGTGAGCCTTGTACGATTGAATCTTTTGTGTCAATTGTTGAACCAACTCCGGATTGCCCTGCGATTTTAACGCCATCGGCAATTTTAATATGACCGACCACTCCTGCTTGGCCACCCATCATCACATTTTTCCCAAGCTTTGTAGAGCCTGCAACAAATGATCCGCCAGCTAAAACACAGTTTTCTCCAATTTCTACGTTGTGAGCAATTTGTACAAGGTTGTCTAATTTTGCTCCTTTTCGTATAATTGTAGAACCAATTGTTGCCCTATCAATTGATGTGTTTGAGCCAATTTCAACATTATCTTCAATAATTACATTTCCAATTTGCGGAATTTTTTTGTAATTGTTATCTGAGTTTGGTGCAAAACCAAATCCGTCACTCCCTATAACTGAACTGGCATGAATCATTATTTCATTACCAATAACACAGTCGTGATAAATTTTTACCCCCGAAAAGAATGTGCAATTATCGCCAATGGTAACATTGTCGCCAATGTAGCAGTGCGGATATACTTTAACATTATTACCTATTTTAGCATTTTCACCGATGTATGCAAAAGCTCCGACATAACAATCTGTGCCTATTTTAGCCGTTGGTGAAATAAATGAAGGTTGTTCAATTCCTTTCTTATTGTTTTTTGCCTGATTATACATCTCAAGCAAAGTGGCAAAGCTAGAATAAGGGTCCTCAACACGAATAAGCGTGCAAGTTGGCTTAATTGGTTTTTCTAAAACTAAATCTTTTTTTACGATTACAAGAGAAGCATCTGTATCGTATATATACTGCGTGTATAAAGGGTTTGAAAGGAATGAAAGGCTTCCATTTTTTCCTTCTTCAATTTTTGAAAGACTTGATACCGAGGTGTTTTCATCGCCTTCAATGCTTCCATTCAAAAGTGTCGCTATTTGTTTTGCTGAAAATTTCATCTTCAATGATTTTCCAATATTTATAATAATATTGATTTTTTCAACCCCAAACATACACAAATTTTCGCAATTTATTTTTGCATTTTATGTCTTTTTAAGTAACCGCCTTCATTACTAAATCCTATTTTTGTATTTTAAAGAAACAATGGTTAAAAACGTAATAAAAATAAGTCTATTCTTTTTATTGAATTTGATTGTTTTTTCATCGCTTGGACAAAGTGATTCAATCAAAGCATTTGATGAAGGGACTGTAACCAGTTATTTTTATACCAATGACTTTTTAAATTATAATACCTATATAAAACTAAATTCATCACAATCAACTATTCAAAATTACTTGCCCCGTAATACTATTGGAAATGTAGGATTGCCAATAAACTCATTGCATTACAAACAGCCTTTTGGTGCCTTAGGATTTAATTATGCCCAAAATGTTTATCAAGAGTATTTTTTTACTCATACTAATCTGAAATTTTATAAAACAAGAAGCCCTTATACCGATTTACTTTATGTGATGGGATCTAAAAAAGAACAAGTTTTTAAAGGCATATTTTCTTATAACATTAAACCGAATTGGAATGTAAGCACTTATTTTAATAGAATACGAGCTGAAGGTTTTTATCTCAGACAAAATGTAAATCAAAGTTATATTGCAGTTTCATCAAACTATATTTCAAAAAATAATAGATATGGATTATTAATAAGTGGAACGTACAATGATGCTAAAAGTGCTGAAAATGGAGGCATAAAATACGATTCTGTTTTTACGGAAGGAGGTTTGATTGACAAAAAAATTATTGAAATAAATTTAGTTCAAGCAAAACGAGAGCTGATTAATCGTTCTATATCTCTAAAGCAAATTTTAAATATTGGAAAGCAAGATGTTGATACGTTAAAAACAATTATCCCTTCTTGGAATTTAGTTTTAGAGTCAAGTTATGAAGACAATGATTGGAGATATAATGATGAAAATCCAAGTTCCGGATTTTATTCAAATATTTATATTGATTCAATTGTTACAAATGATAAAATAATTAACACTAAAATTGAAAATACATTCTCAATAAACAGAATGGATAATTTAAAACATAGAGGATTTGTTGATTGGTTGGGTGTTTCTTTTAATGTTTCCCATCAACTATTGAATGTGAAGCAGAATAATTTAGATTCTACATTCAATAATATTATAGTTGGAGGAAATTTTTTTAATACCTACAAAACAAAAAAAAATTCTTTTGATTTGTTAGGAAGGTATGTTGTTTCAGGCTTTAATAAAGATGATTATTCTGCAACAGGTAATGTTAAAATGGAAGTACTAAAAAACCTTGATGTTTTTTTTAATGCTGGGATAGAAAATAGAACGTCAGATTTTATTTATTCCTATTACAATTCAAATCATTTTGAATGGAAGAATTCTTTTCGAAAAATCAATAAGACTTTTATTGGATTTAAAACTATTTCTAATAAATATCATTTAGTTATAGGAGCCAATTATACTAATTATAGTGGTATTACTTACTTTGATAATTATTCCATTGCAAGGCAATACAATGGAAATATAAATATTGTAGATGTGTATTTAAAAAAAGATTTCAAGTTTTATAATTGGCATTTGGATAATACAATGTATTATAACTATGTGCCAGACTCTACAGTAATTCGTTTGCCTCAATTTGTTTTGAATCATTCATTGTATTACGAGAATAATGTATTAAAAGAAGCCATGAGATTGCAAATTGGATTTTCTGTATTTTATACTACTTCCTATTATGCCAATGCTTATATGCCTGCTACAGGTCAGTTTTATCTTCAAGATTCAAAAAAATATGGCAATTACCCTTTTATTGATTTTTTTATCAATGCTAAAATTAAAATGGTAAGTGTGTTTTTAAAAATAGAGCATTTAAATAGTGGTTTAATGGGAAATACATACATTCAAACCCCTAATTATCCAACAAATGATAGGGCATTTAAAATTGGAATATATTGGAAATTTTTTGACTAATCCTTTTATACAAATAAAAAAATTAAACTACTCTTAGTTATAGTAAAATTGTTTTTTAATTCCTAAATTTATCCTAATCAAATAAGTATTTACAATGAAACAGTTTCTTTTTACCTTTTTTGCTTTTTTATTTTTTATTCAGCTATCATTTTCTCAAACGTGTCAGCAAAAAAAAAATCATAAACATCCTACAAAAGCATTATCAAATGATATTTTACCTCAAGCAAGTAATTTTAGGAGTGATACTGTTGATATATTAAACTATACTATAAATCTTAACATTACAGATTTTACAACAAATGTTATCAAAGGAAACACAGCAGTTAAATTTGCTCCCAAAATAAACGGAGTAAATAAATTGAATTTAGATTTATTAGAATTGATTATCGATTCTATAAAACAAAATACATCTGTTTTAAGTTATACATATAACGACACATTACTTTCGGTTAATCTTTTATCAACAGTTAATATTGGTGATACTTCTACTGTAATAGTTTATTATCATGGCACACCTCAAGGTGATGCTTCTGGTTGGGGTGGATTTTATTTTCAAAGTGGATATGCTTATAATTTAGGTGTTGGTTTTGCTGCTAATCCTCATGTGTATGGAAGGGTTTGGTTTCCTTGTTTTGATAATTTTGTTGAACGATCTACCTACGAATTTAATATTACATCTAATGGAGGAAAAGTAGCTTATTGCAATGGCTATTTAGCAAGTGATACTATTGATGGAGGAGGAGATAGAACTCGTAGATGGATAATGAATGAAGAAATTCCAACTTATTTGGCATCCGTTGCCGTTGCAAATTATACACACGTTAATCAAGCATTTAATGGGATTAATGGAACAATCCCAATCATGCTTACAGCATTACCTGCCGATACAATAAATATGAAAAATTCTTTTCTGAATTTGAATACAGCACTATCAACTTTTGAAAATCATTTTGGGCCGTATATGTGGAATAGAGTTGGATTTTGCTTAGTCCCTTTCAATTCAGGTGCTATGGAACACGCTACTAATATTGCTTATCCAAAAGCAACAGCAAACGGAACACTTACTTATCAAACTTTATTTGCGCACGAATTATCACATCATTGGTTTGGCGATTTAGCAACATGTAGAACTGCTGAAGATATGTGGCTGAACGAAGGCTGGGCAAGATATTGCGAGTTTTTATTTTCTGAAGCTCTTTATGGTTACAATAATTATATCTCTGCAGTACGTTCAAATCATGAAGACAATTTACATTTTAATATTGTTAAAGAAGGAAACTTATCTTTATCAAATATCCCTCATGCTTATACTTATGGAGATCATGTATATAACAAAGGCGCAGATGTAGCGCATAGCTTAAGAGGATATATGGGAGATAGTTTGTTTTTTTACTCGGTAAAAACATATTTATCTCAAAATAATTATAAAGATGTTTCAAGCACTGATTTTATGAATGCTTTAACAGCAGCATCGGGGATGGACATGACTTATTTTTTTAATGATTGGGTGTTTAACCCAGGATGGTGTCATTTTTCAATCGATTCGTTTGTTGTGGTGCCACAAGGAATTAATTATGACGTAACTGTTTATTTGAAACAGAAATTAACTTCAGCTCCTAATTATTATCAACAAGTTCCTTTAAACATAACTTTTAAATCCAACAATTTTATAGAAAACACACAACGAGTTGTTATGAGTGGAGCAAATGCATCTTTTACATTATCTGTTCCTTTTAATCCTGTTTTTGTAGCTGTTAATATGGATGAAAAAATTGCGCATGCAGTTGCGCCTGAATACAAAGTTATAAAAACAGGAGGTGCTCACAATTTTCCTAATGCGAAAATGAATTTAACGGTAACTTCAATAACTGATTCTGCTTTTGTTCGAATTGAACATAATTACACAGCGCCAGACACTTTTAAAGTTGCTGGAATGGGTTATCACCTATCTCCAAACAGGTATTGGAAAGTTGATGGGATTTTACCTTCTGTATTCAAGGCAAGGGCAACAATGGCTTATGATGGAAGAACATCAGCATTTAGTGGAAATTATTGGTTGGATAATCTTTTAATTAATGCTCCAGAAGATAGCCTTGTGTTGTTATATAGGCGAGATGCTGCTTCTGATTGGAATTTGTATCCTTACTATACTAAAAATTATTTAGGAAGTAATACCGATAAACGTGGTACTGTTACCATCGATACATTACAATTAGGGGAATATGTTTTTGCTATGCGCGATAATACAGTTGGGATTTTAGAATCTAAAATCAACTCGGAAAAAACAATTGTTTTGTACCCCAATCCAGCAAAAGATGAAATTAAAGTAGATATTAAAAAACTAGATTTAAACACATCAGAAAAATTAAATTACTCCCTTTTGGATATAACAGGAAAAGTTGTATTAGTTGGAAAAATAACTACAAACCAACACTTGATAACAATAGATTTAACTCATTTAAATAATGGAATCTATTTTATAAATTTAGATAAAAACAGAAATGTTATAGCAAAAGAAAAATTTGTAATTGCTCGTTAAACAAAATAATTTATTTTTTGTTTAGCTTATATTGCAAACAATAGTATGGGATATAAAAATACACAAGATTGCATAGACGATCTAGAGGAAAATGGTCATCTAATTAGAATTAAAGAGGAAGTAAGTTCTGATTTGGAAATGGCAGCCATTCATTTGCGTGTTTTTGAAAAAGGAGGTCCTGCAATCTTATTCGAAAACATAAAAGGATGTAAGTTTAAAGCAGTATCAAATTTATATGGCGATACAAATAGAAGTAAATTTATTTTTAGAGATACATTAGAAAAAATAAAAATACTTATTGATTTAAAAAACAATCCACTCGAAGCGATTAAGCATCCTTTAAAATATGCTAAAATAGCTACAACGGCCTTTTCAGCTTTACCAAAAAAATCTAGATTCAATAATCCTGTTTTAAAAAACAAAACCACTATTTCTTCGTTGCCACAAATTAAGTGTTGGGAAAAAGATGGAGGAGCTTTTATAACATTGCCTTTGGTTTATACCGAAGATATTGATAAACCTGGTGTAATGAATTCTAATCTAGGAATGTATAGAATTCAATTAAGTGGGAATGATTATGTGCAGGATAAAGAAGTTGGTTTGCACTATCAATTACATAGAGGGATTGGTATTCATCAAACAAAAGCAAATGCAAAAAAGCAGCCATTAAAGGTCAGTATTTTTGTTGGTGGTCCGCCTGCATTAACTTTAGCTGCCGTTATGCCATTGCCTGAAGGGATGAGTGAATTAACATTTGCTGGCGCATTAGGAAATAGAAGAATTCGATATACTTACGATGATGAAGGATTTGCAATTGCTACTGATGCAGATTTTGTAATTACTGGTGAGGTTTATCCAAATGAAAATAAATCAGAAGGTCCGTTTGGAGATCATTTAGGTTATTATAGTTTAAAACACGAATTTCCTGTAATGAGAGTTAAAAATGTTTATCATCGTGATGGTGCAATATGGCCATTCACAGTGGTTGGAAGACCACCACAAGAAGATACTGCATTTGGTAATTTAATCCACGAAATTACAGGAAAAGCAATACCACACGAAATTCCTGGGCTAAAAGATGTTCATGCTGTTGATGCTTCTGGAGTGCATCCGCTTTTATTAGCAATTGGAAGTGAGCGTTATACTCCTTATAACAAGGAACGAAAACCTCAAGAAATTTTAACGATTGCAAATCATATATTAGGAACAGGACAATTAAGTCTTGCAAAATATTTATTCATAATCGCAGGAGAGGATAACCCTAATATTTCAACTAAAAATATTAAAGAATATTTTATACATGTTTTGGAGCGTGTAGATTGGACTAGAGATTTACATTTTTATACCCGAACTACTATTGACACACTTGATTATAGCGGTACAGATTTGAATAGTGGTAGTAAGCTGGTAATTGCTGTTGCTGGAGAAAAAAAACGTGAGTTGTCAAGTTTTGTTTCAGGTGATTTTTCATTACCTCAACATTTTTCAAATGCAAAACTTGTTATGCCTGGCGTGATTGCTATAACTGCTCCGAAATTTGAAAGTAAAAATATAGCTGATGATGAGTTGATTTTGTTTTCTAACTATCTTAAAGAATATAATATTATAAATTTAAGAGGTTTTCCTTTGATTATTGTTTGTGATGATAGTAATTTTGTTTCCGAAACATTGAATAATTTTTTATGGGTAACCTTTACACGCAGTAATCCTTCTCATGATATTTATGGCGTGAATAGTTTTATCGAAAATAAGCATTGGGGCTGTAAAGGCTCTTTAATTATTGATGCTCGGACAAAACCACATCACGCTCCTCCTCTTGTAAAAAATATTGAAATTGAAAAAAGAGTGGATGCTTTGGGTGAAAAGGGAAAATCGCTTTACGGAATAATTTAGCAATTACTTTTTAGTGTATTCAAAAATTTCTTTTCGATATTTATTATTTACAATACCATCGATATATGCATATAGTTTATTGGACGTTTTGTAGTAGTAAACAATTCGTTGTGGGAAATCATGTTCTTTATTTTCGAAAATTACAGAATCATTCATTTCTCCCATAAATTTAAAATCAATTGCAGTTTCATTTTCTTGAACATCAGCACTGTAATAGTAGCTTCCGTCTTTTTTAAAAATAGAAATTCGTTCTGCAAATACTGTATCATTGTGGATACACATTCCTCCCAAACCTTTGTAAATATCTTTACCGTTAGGTTTCCAGTTCTCAAAAACTAACATAGAATCATTTAGATTTCCTTGCCAATTTCCCTCAATCCAACTAAATGAAACAGAATCTGTTTTAGAATTACCGCAAGATAAGAGAAGTAGAACAGTTGAAAAAAGTAGTAGTTTTTTCATGATATAATGGGTTTATTTTTTCAATTTTAATTCTTCAAACATATCTCGTATTGCCCCTAAATAATATGCATCCCATCCTTCTTCTATACTTTTAAATGATTTTTCAGGAACATCTTCGTGCAATAATTCAACAATTGTCTTTTTTCCTTTTGTTTTTAAAGTGAGGGTAACTTTAGATGGTTGTTCCCATTGATCGTAAGACCATTCTTGAACTAATTTTTTATTTCGTACAACTTCCAAATTTGTTCCAAACATTTGACCACTCCAAAGCATGAAATTAGCTCCAACTTCCGCACTCATTTTCGCCTCGTCTTGACTCCAAATTTGAATGATATCAGGATTTACTAATGCATCAAATACTTCTTCTGCACTTGCATTTATCTCATATGATTGTTCTATTGTAGGCATTCTTTGATTTTTGTTATTTTATTAAGTAAATGTAGTGATAATACACAATACAATAAATAAATGTTAATTACTTTCCTTTTCAATACTAAATGGAGAGGATATGCTATCGGTAAGTTTCATCTTATACATTAAATCGTTATATAGGTTTTGTTCTGGCAAGTAATATAGCTCATAACCATTTTTAATGTGTTCATTTATTTTTTCTTGATTTATATAAGCCTCAAAAATGACTAAACTGTTTTTTTGTTGATTTAACATTTTTACTGTAATCTCATTGTACCACCATCCTGCAATAATGATTGTTTTTTTTGAAATACTTTTCACTTTTTCAATTACTGCATCAGTATATTTTAATTTCTGTTTGCGTTTTGAATAATCAGAAAAAATGGGTCCAGAAAAAAAATCAAAAAATATTTCTTGTCCTGATATGGTTGCTTTTAAAGCGTAATTGGAATATTCTGCACCTCGATATTTGTCGGTTAGGTTAATGCTGCATATAAAAGGAGATATTATTAAAGCAAAACAAAGAAATTTAAATGCTTTTTTATTCAGGTAATATCCAGCCAACAAGATAGCAAAAGGAATAATTGGAATCATATAGCCTGATTTTTGTGGTAATCTAAAATAGGAAATAATGTAAAGTGCAATTACGGTAATGGCTGCAGTTATTATTTTTTTTGAAATTTCTTTTTCATATAATTCTCCTTTTGTAATATTTTTTTTATTTATAAAATAATAAATTTTAGCAGTTAATAGAGCCATCGTTCCTATAAATCCCCAAACCCCAAATATTAATTTATAGATAAATTTTGGAATGGATGGATAAGGAAATTGATCATAATACATGAAAAAATCTTTGCCATATTGTTGCATAATGGGTATAAAAGTAGCTATTGCAACAATTGTCATCGGAATGCCAATTTTTAATAACGTATAAAAATTCTGTTTCAAACTGTTTTTTTGCCAAACTATTATCATAAAAGGTAAAAGCATAGCACCGCTTGTAATGCGACAGCCGATTGCTAAACCTAAAAAAATACCAACTAGATAATATTTTTCTTTTAGTAGAAGATACAAGGCAATTAAAACATACGTTTCTGAAAAAACAAAATCTATTGTGTATGTGCTGCTGATATAATAAATAGGCACAAAAGCAAAAGCTAAGGCTGCAATAAAATAAAGTTTAAAATTAAAATGTTTTAAAATGAGTGCAAAGAATACTGTTCCAATTCCACTATATAATGCTGATAAAAAATTAGAAAGTTGATAACCACCATTCCACAACCAAACTAATGGAAATTCGTGAACAGGGTGCCCTGGTAAACGAGAAGGTTCAACAATACCTGTAGTTTTTGTTAAATAAGTTGATATTGCTATTGCCCAAGAGTCTTCTTCTATCCCGTATCCAGCCCATAAAAAAGGTAAACGGCTTAATAAAACAATGATAAATAAAATTAAAAAAGGTAGATATTGGTGTTCTAAAAAGGCTTTTTTCATCAAAGCGAAAATACTTATTTTTTTACAGAATTGTTTAAGTGTTTTTCTATATACTTTTCAGTAGGCATTAAACTTTCTTGAATTCTTTTTGCATATTTTATGCTATCGGTAATTTCTTTATTTTTTTCGGCAACAGCATCATGCATGCTTTTTAATCGTTCTTCATAGTTTTCGTTAGCGCCTTTAAAATAATAGGTAATAAAATAAGTAACTGTTGCTGCTGTTACCATATTCGTTGCTTTAAAAAAGATTAAGGTGCTTCCATGTATGTCAATTAGAGGTATTACATCATCTTGGTAAATCTTTACTAGAGCTAACATGATAAGTATCAAAAAGAAATAAAAAACGGAAGTATTTTTGTTTTTAAATATAATTAATGGCATGGTAATTAAAGGAATAAATAATGCTTCTCCATGAGTGTTTGAAGAATACATTCCAATATATGTTACTGAGCATGATACGCTCATTATAGCAAAGTGCTTAGCAGCAGTGTATTGTTTTTTATGTAGTAAAATAAGATCAGTGAAAACAAACAAAAACATACAACTAACTGCTGGCAAAAAGTTATGTAAGCCGAAAATTAGTTCAAGGATTAAATACAGAGAAAGAACAATAGCACAAATTGCATTAAGAACGGCAAGTAACCTAATTCTACGCTGTTCCTCAAAACTATGTTCTTTGTCAAATCCTATTAAACAAATATATTTCCAGAGTTTCATCTTATCATTTACTATTTAAACAGCGCTCAATATATTTATCTGTTGGCATCATTGTTTCTTGAATACGTTTGGCGTATTTAATACTATCTGTGATTTCTTTGTTCTTTTCTTCAATTTGGTTGTAAGCATCTTGCAATTTCGTATTAGATTTTTGTTTGTTACGGTATTGTTTGAATATAAAAAATGCAAGTAATAATACTAGTGTAAACCCTGAAACGGCAAACCAAATGATTATTTGTTGTTGATTAATGTTTGCAGCTTTTATTTCATTGTCTTTGTTAAGTAATTCAATTTCTTTTTGTTGTTTATCATTTTCGTATCTAGCTTGTAATTCGGTTAATTGTTTTCCTGTTTCCTCGTTTATTAAAGAATCTTTAATGTTTGAATAAAGCGTATGATAATTGAATGCTTGCTTATAATCTCCTAAGTTTGAATAAGCCAAAGATAAATTATCATATGCTTGTTTTATTTCATTTTTGCTCCCTATTTCAATAGCAATTTTTAATGCGCGTTCAGAAAATTCTTTTCCTTTTTGGTATTCTTTTATAGAAATATAATTTGCGGCAAGCGTATTTAATGTAGAAGTAATAGCATGTTTGTCGCCAATATCTTCAGCCATCTTGTAACATTTTAAAAGGTATTCTAATCCTTCTTTTGTTTTTCCTTGTTGAGTATATACTGTACCAATATTTCCTAATGAATTAAGAATCCATTTTTGATTTTGTAGTTCTTCCGAAAGTTTTAACCCTTTGAAATAATACACAAGGGCGGTATCGTATTCTTCTTTTCTTCCATAAACATTTCCAATATTTATGATGCAGGCAGCAATGCCGTATTTGTCGTTTAATCGTTCTTTTATTTTTAAAGATTTTTCGTGGTATTCTAATTCTAATTTGCTATTTCCTAAACGACCAAAAGTATTGGCAATTGCAGTATAACAATCACTCATTCCTTTTTCATTTTTTTGCTGTTCATATGTTTTTAATACATAAAAGAAACTTTCGTTTGCTTTTATATATTCGCCAAGATAAATATAAACAACCCCCATATTATATTTTACCTTTACAACTGCAGAAGTGTCATTTATTTTTTCGAATAAATGAATTGATTCATCATAAAAAGATTTTGCTTTGTGAAAATTCCCTTTTGAAAATTCAAATAACCCAAATAAAAAATTTGAGCGAGCAATACCATATTTAAATTTTTTTTGAACAGATAACTCATACCCTTTTGCAACAGTAGTAGAGCAGTTTTTGATGTCTGTATTTCGGTAAATATCCCCAAGTTGAAGTATGGAGGTGATTTTAATACTATCGTTCTTGGTAGTGCCGATAAGTGTGTTTAAGCTATCAATTTCATGCTGACGATTTGCTTTTTGAGCAAAGGTTATATTAGTTTGAATACCTAATATAAAAAGCAAAACAAATCGATGTATATTTAATTTATTCATAGTATTGTTTTAAACACTATGTAAATATATAAAAAAGGAGGTAGTCTTGTAAAAAGCTGCAAGGATTTGTTTAAAAAGACAATCTATTTTTTGTTTTTCTTTTTTTCTGCTTCCCTTTCTTTGTCGAGTTCAATATTATAACGTATGTCTTTCCAGTATCCCGCTCCGTAGCTAACAAAAATTTCTTCGCCAGCCTTAATATTTCTGGTTGCTTTAATCCAACCTCTATTTTTCCAAATTTCATAAACAGAATTATTTCTAATTCCTTTCATTCTTCCTATGCCAGCTGCATCATTCGCATAACGAGCAAGTTCCTTTGGTGTGTAATATGCATCCACGCATTTTTTTGAACTGATATAAAATGCATAACCATAAATATCATTTTCAGCTCTTTTATCAAGTTCTTTTTCTGTGATTATTTCACCTAAATATTCAACTATTCGTTCTCCTTTTTTTATATCACGTTTTGTAAATAATCCTTTTCCTGAATTTGGTAGAATAGATGTTTTTACTAATAGAAAACTATCGTTACTCATAAATTAATTTTAGGGACGCTAAAGTAATAAAATTATTGGTGTAAGCGTTTATTATTTATTTTTGATACGTAACTATATTAATATTCAAAACAGATGACAACTACTACAATAAAACAAGCCCAACAAACCGTTGATGAATGGATAAAAAATCATGGTGTAAGATATTTTAATGAGCTTACAAATATGGCAATGCTAACGGAAGAAGTAGGTGAGGTAGCTAGAATTATTGCAAGGCAATACGGAGAGCAATCGTTCAAGAAAAAAGATAAGGACAAAAAATTAGAGGAGGAGCTGGCTGATGTTTTATTTGTTTTGATATGTTTAGCAAATCAAACGGGTATTGATTTAGAAAAAGCTTTTTTGAAAACCATAGAGAAAAAAACAAAGCGAGATAAGAACCGACACAAAAAAAATAAAAAATTATAATTTGTTTCTGATTGCAATAAGTTTACTTTTGATAGCAGATAGTTTATTTAATATATTAGTAGTACTATCGATTTCTACTTTTATTTCATGTTTGATAGCTTTTTTATTTTCTTTTAAATACTTTTTTGCTCCTTCAATAGTCAATCCTTGTTCACGTAATAGATTATAAATTACTTTTATGTGCTCAATGTCTTCTGGAGTAAATAAACGATTTCCTTTTTTGTTTTTTTTAGGTTTTAAAACATCAAATTCTTTTTCCCAAAATCGAATCAAAGAAGAATTTACGCCAAACATATTAGCTACTTCACCAATAGTGTAATACATTTTTGTTATTTCAATTTCTTTGTAAGGCATGATTAACTAATCAAATGTTTGAGATGATTGTGAAGAAATTTCGATAAGCTTTTGATATTGTTCTGGTGTTAAATCGTTGTAATAAAAATTAATTGGGTTTACTTTATCTCCACTTTTGATTACCTCATAATGTACATGTGGTGCGGTTGATAAACCTGTGCTTCCAACAAATCCAATCAATTGTCCTCGTTTTACTTTTTGACCCGCTTTAACAGCAAATTTACTCATGTGTCCGTATAAAGTTTTATAACCATATCCATGGTCTATCACAATATGATTTCCATAGCCTTGCGCTTTTGCATCTGCTTGTTCAACAACACCATCACCTGTGGCATAAATTTCGGTGCCAGTTGGAGCGGCAAAATCCATACCAGGGTGAAACTCTGCAGTTTTATAAATTGGATGTGTTCTCCACCCAAAACCACTCGGCTGATGGCGTAAATCTTTATTAGAAATAGGCTGAATAGCAGGTATAGAGGATAGTAATTTTTCTTTACTTTTCACAAGTTTTGACACTTCATCAAAAGATTTTGATTGAATATAAAGTTGTTTACTAATCTTATCTAAGTTTTTTGTCGTTTGGATTAAAAGTTCAGAATTGTCCATGCCTTGCAATGCTTTATATCTGTCTACCCCGCCAAATCCAGCTTTGCGAATGCTCAAAGGAATAGGTTCCGCTTCAAAAATAGTTCTATAAATGTTATTATCTCGTTCTTGAATATCGTCTAACACTTCAACAACTTCATTCATTCGGTTGTTTAAAATTTCATATTGAAGGGTAAGTTCCGAAATTTCACGTTTTAATTGTTTTTCTTTGGGAGAGTCAATGTATTCATAAGCAAGTAAAATGGTGATGGTAGCAAAAACAAACCCTGTTGCTAAATACGAAAACAATTGCCATACACGTTTGCGTATTGGAATTGTTACCTTTTCGTATGTAAGCGATTTGGTGTTAAACTTATATTTTATTTTGCTCATAATTTATTGCTGAACATCTATGCGAATTTACACAAATAAACTAAATTTGCAATCTCGATAGAAAATCAATTCAGATAGATTTTGGCTCAGAATTTCTAAATTGTTTTTTTTTACCTTAAAAAAATATACCTGACATAACATGCAAAACAAAAATATATTGGATGAAATTAATTTTGAAAGAAAAAAAATTGATTTAGTAGATAAAAAAATACTAAAACTTTTAAAGCAACGGATTGATATAGTTCAAAAAATAGGAATGATAAAATTTAAAAATAACATAAATGCAAACCAACCTAGTCGCTTGAGAGAACTTTTGTTTCATAGAAAAATGTGGGCAATTAAATTAGGACTGAATAAAAAATTTATTAGCGAATTATATTTAAAAATTCATTCAGAATCTATTAGAAATCAAGAAATAATTAGTAAAAGCAATGGAAAAAAGTGAAATTGAATTAATGGCTCCTGCTGGTTCTTATGAATCACTTATGGCAGCCATAAAAGCAGGTGCTGATTCGGTATATTTTGGTGTGGAGCAGTTAAACATGAGAGCACGTGCTACAATGAATTTTACGGTGAATGATTTAGTTAAGATAGCGTTAATTGCAAAAGAAAATAAAATTAAAACATACCTTACTTTAAACACTATCCTATATGATCATGATATCAATTTAATGAAAAAAATAATTGATAGTGCTAAAGAGTCTGGTATTTCTGCCATCATTGCATCAGATCATGCCGTGATGAATTATTGCAAAAAGATTGGCATGGAAATTCATATTTCAACTCAAGCAAATATCAGTAATATAGATACTGTTGAGTTTTATTCTTCCTTTGCTGACGTTGTAGTTTTGGCAAGAGAACTTAGCTTAAAACAAGTTGCAGAGATAACTCGTGAGATAAAAAGAAGAAATATAACAGGACCTAAGGGTAAACTAATTGACGTTGAAATTTTTGCACATGGAGCCCTTTGTATGGCTGTTTCTGGGAAATGCTACATGAGTTTACACGCTAATTATGCTTCTGCTAATAGAGGAGCTTGTTTGCAAAATTGTCGAAGAGAATACATTGTTATTGATAAAGAAGAAGGAATAGAGTTTGAAGTTGATAATGAGTATATAATGTCAGCCAAAGATTTATGTACCATTGGATTTTTAAATCAAATTATTGATGCAGGCGTTTGTGTTCTTAAAATTGAGGGTAGAGGGCGTTCCGTTGATTATGTTTACACTACTATAAAAGCCTATAGAGAAGCAATTGATTCTATTATTGATAAAACTTATTCTTTAGAAAAAGTAAGGCATTGGGAACAGCAATTAAGTACTGTTTTTAATAGAGGTTTTTGGGATGGATATTATTTAGGACGTAAAATGGGTGAATGGAACAATGAATACGGATCTAAAGCTTCTAAAAAGAAAATCTATATAGGAAAAGGAATGAAATACTTCGAAAAAGCGGGTGTTGGGGAGTTTTTGATTGAAACTCATCAACTAAAAAAAGGAGATGAAATAATAATTACAGGACCTACAACTGGATATATTCAAACAATTATTGACGAAATAAGAGTAGAAAACGATATTAAAGAAGAAGTAACCAAAGGCCAACTATTTTCTATAAAACTAAATGAAAAAATTCGCCCATCGGATAAGTTATATAAATTAATCCCTTCAAAAGTTGATTAGAATTATACATTACAGAGAAAAATGTATTGGATGTAATGCTTGTGTTGAAGCAGCAGACTATCGTTGGCGTGTTTCAAGAAAAGATGGAAAATGTACATTGCTTGGAGCAAAAGCAAAAAAAGGAATTTATGTAGCTTTGGTTGATGATGATGAAGAAGAACAAAATAAATTAGCATCACTCAATTGTCCTGTTAGAATAATTAGAATAGAAAAGGTTTAACCCTAAGCAGATTTTGAAAAAAACAAATACATATTTTTATATCAGCCTATTTCTGATATACCTAAATAAACTAAATTTGCAATCTGGCAATTTTGCCAACGATTACGATAAAAATTATGGAAGCGAATAAAGTACGACAAACATTTTTAGATTTTTTTACAAGCAAGCAACACGAAATTGTAGCATCTGCTCCAATGGTTGTTAAAAATGACCCTACGCTAATGTTTAATAACAGCGGAATGGCGCCATTCAAAGATTTGTTTTTAGGAAATGCTCCCATAAAGTTTCCTCGAGTTGCCGATACTCAAAAATGTTTGCGTGTGAGTGGTAAGCACAACGACTTAGAAGAAGTTGGTGTGGATACATACCACCACACCATGTTTGAAATGCTTGGTAATTGGAGTTTTGGCGACTATTTTAAAAAAGAAGCAATCACTTGGGCTTGGGAATTATTAACAGAAGTTTACAAGATTGATAAATCAAGATTATATGTTACCGTTTTTGAAGGGAGTAAAGATGATAATTTAGGTTTCGATCAAGAAGCGTATGATATTTGGAAACAATTTATTCCTGAAGAACGAATTTTAAGAGGCAACAAAAAAGATAATTTTTGGGAAATGGGCGATATTGGACCTTGTGGACCATGCTCTGAAATTCATTACGATGGAAGAACGGAAGAAGAAATTAAAAAAATACCAGGAGCTGAACGAGTAAATAATGATGATCCACAAGTAATTGAAATTTGGAACAATGTATTTATGGAGTTTGAGCGTAAAGCTGATGGCTCATTGGTAAAACTGCCCAAACAACATGTGGATACAGGAATGGGGTTTGAACGTTTGGTACGTGTGTTACAAGGCAAACAATCGAATTATGATACCGATGTGTTTAAGCCTGTTATTGATAAAATTGAAGAGCTATCAGGTCTTAGATATAAACCCGAACAAGAAGAAAAACATCCAAAACAATTAATCATCAATATAGCAATGCGTGTTATTGCTGATCATATTCGTGCAATTTCATTTAGTATTGCTGACGGTCAATTACCTTCAAATACAGGTGCAGGATACGTTATTCGTAGAATTTTAAGACGTGCTATTCGCTATGGTTATCAATCATTAAATTTAAAAGAACCATTTATGCACCGTTTGGTGCCTGTTCTTTCACATCAATTAGGGCATGCTTTCCCGGAATTAGTTTCCCAAAAATTATTGATTGAAAAAGTAATAAAAGAAGAAGAGATTTCTTTTTTTCGCACATTAGAAAATGGATTAAAACGGATTGATAATGTTTGTATTCATTTATCAAATGAAAATAAAAAAATAGTGGACGGAGCTACCGTTTTTGAATTGTATGATACGTATGGATTTCCAATAGACTTAACTTCTTTAATTGCTCGTGGATATGGATTAAGTATTGATGAGGAAGGATTTCAAAAAGAATTAGAAAAACAAAAAAATCGTTCACGTGAGGCTACTGCTGTGGATACAGGTGATTGGATACTTGTAGATGGAAGAAAAGCAGAAGATGGTGGACGAAAATTTATTGGCTACAAGCAATTGGATGGCGATTCAAAAATTATCCAATACCGAAAAGTAAAAGCAAAAGGCAAAGAACAATTTCAAATTGTTTTAGATAAAACCCCTTTTTATGCGGAGAGTGGAGGACAAGTGGGCGATACAGGTGTGTTGGAATCGGCAAACGAAAAAATAAATATTACAGACACAAAAAAAGAAAATGGAATTATCATTCATTTTGCTGATAAGCTTCCAGAAAATTTTGCTCAAACATTCATTGCAAAAGTAAATACCGAAAAACGTTATTTAACTGAAAATAACCATAGCTCTACACATTTGTTACATGCTGCTTTGCGTAGCGTTTTAGGAACACATGTGGAACAAAAAGGCTCTTTGGTAAACGATGAATATTTACGTTTCGATTTTTCTCATTTTTCAAAAGTTACAGATGAAGAAATTGCACAGATTGAAACAATCGTAAATCAAAAAATAAGAGAAAATATTACTGCCGATATTAAAGAAATGCCAATTGAAGATGCACGTAAATTAGGTGCAATGGCATTGTTTGGCGAAAAATATGGCGATTTAGTTCGTGTGGTTACATTTGATAAAAATTATTCAATTGAGTTATGTGGCGGAACACATGTTCCTTCAACTGGACAAATAGGTTTGTTTAAAATTATTTCAGAAGGTGCTGTAGCTGCTGGAATTAGACGTATTGAAGCAATTACTTCTGTAAAAGCAGAACAATTTTTTAACCAACAAATTGGATTGGTAAATGAAGTAAAAGCTTTATTGAAAAACCCAAAAGATATAGTTAAAAGTGTTCAATCTTTAATTGAGGAAAATTCTGCTTTGCAAAAACAAATGGAACAAATGCTTCGTGAAAAAGCAAAGGGATTGAAATCGGAATTGATGACAAAAAAGCAAACAGTAAATGGAATAAATTTTATTGCAGAAAAGATTGAATTGAATTCTGCTGATGCAATAAAAGATTTATCGTTTGAATTACGCAACCAAATTGATAATTTATTTATGGTATTGGCTGCTGAAGTAAATGGAAAACCAAGCCTTTCATTGATTATTTCCGAGAACTTAGTAAAAGATAAAAATCTAAATGCAAGTACTATTATTCGTGAATTAGGAAAAGAAATTCAAGGAGGAGGAGGAGGACAGCCTTTTTATGCTACCGCAGGAGGAACCAATTCTCAAGGCATTGCAAATGCATTAGAAAAAGCAAAAACTTTTTTGAATTAGTTTTTGTTTCTTTACAATTTTCGATAGGTATTGTGAAATAACGTGAAAATAACAAAGTCACTAATAGACTAGTAAACCAATAAACGAATCAACTTCTTTTTTCCTCAAAATATTTTTTTTCAATCATTTCTACCTTATTAATGGAATTGCGAAGCCAAGTGAGTATCAATTCCTCCTTTTCTTCCTCAGAAAGTTGCCAATGTATATTGCTTTTGTGAATTCGTGAAATAATTGTGTTGAGGCATAATGCCGCAGAAACCGAAATATTAAAACTTTCTGTAAAACCAAACATTGGAATTTTTACAAATTCATCGGCATGTTCTCTTACTGTATCTGAAATGCCTGTTAGTTCTGTGCCAAAAATTAAAGCAATCGGCTTATCTATTGGTAAGGATTCTATTGTGTAATCATCTTTGTGTGGGGTAGTAGCTACGATTTTATATCCTTTTGCTTTTAGTTGTGTTATACAATTTAATGTATTGTTTTCTTCTTTTTTATATTTGTGTAGATTTAACCATTTTGGTGAACCAAGAGCAATATCAGGATTTACAGTATAAGCATTTTTATTTTCAATGATATGAATGTCTTGAACTCCAAAACAATCGCATGAACGTAAAACAGCACTTGCATTGTGCGGTTGGTATAAATCTTCCAACACTACGGTAACATAACGTGTTCTGTAATTTACGATTTCATCAAACTTTGCTCTTCTGTTTTCTGAAATAAATTGAGATAAATAGTTTATTAATTCAACTGTCATTATCTTACTCTGTTATTCGATTTTGCTACCAGATTAGCGATACGGTATAACATACGAGCGCCAACATTTGCATCCCATTCATCTTTTCCTGGTGTAACTTCATTAATATCAAAAGCAATAATTGTTTTTTTATTTTCAACTATTTTTTGAATTAAAAATAAAATTTCTTCTGTCTCAAAGCCACCAGAAACGGGTGTTCCTGTGTTAGGACAAAGTTTTGGGTCTAAACCATCAATATCAAAACTTAAATAAATTTTATCAGGTAATTCCTTAATAATATCATCACATACTTTACTCCATGTTTTTCCTTTATATTGCTGATGTTTAATATCCCTATCGAAAAATGTTTTTATTCTTCCTTTTGAATTGTTGATGATTTTTACTTCATCTTCGCAATAATCTCTTATTCCTACTTGTATTAATTTTGATACTTGTTTTATTTTTAATGCATTAAACATGATGGAGGCATGTGAAAACTCAAAGCCTTCGTAAGCATCACGTAAATCAGCATGCGCATCAATTTGTAAAATACCAAATGATTTATGTTTTTCTGCTAATGCTTGCATCATTCCGAGGGGTGTGCTGTGGTCGCCACCAAGAAGAGCCACCACCTTTTTTTTATTTATAAAACTCAAAACCTTATTTTTTACAAATGCATTCATTTTTTTGCATTCAGCATTTATTTCGGTTTGAATTTTTTTCATTTTGGGATTCTTTTCTGCTGAATCACCATCTTCTAATAAACCAATATATACTTCTGCTTTTTTTCGAAGTTCATTGCTTTTCTTTTTTAAATCTTTAGGGATGGTATCCATTGCCAAACCAATTTTCCAAGCGTCTTTAACATTAGGGTCAAACAAATCTACTTGAAAAGAAGCATCAAATATTGCTTGAGGACCTTTTGCTGTACCAGCTGAGTAAGAAACTGTAACTTCCCAAGGTACAGGAACAATAACAATTTCAGCTTCATCGGTAGTAAAGGGTAAACCGTATATGTTTGCATTTTTATCACCTAAATTATTAGGATCAAAATTTTTAATCTTTTCTGCTTTGCTCATAATCAATTTTTTTGTTGGGCAAAAATACTTAAAAAAATAGGATGAAAATTATTCAATGTTTTTAGTCAGATTTAAGAAACATTAAAATTGCTTGTTGCTTGATGATGCAAGTTGACTTTTAAAAAATTGATAAAAAAAAACGCTCCCGAAATTTCGGGAGCGTTTTTTTTTGAAGCTTGTAAAACTATTTGTTTACTGATTTAGCTAAATCAGCACCAGCTTTAAATTTAGCAACTTTTTTAGCTGCAATTTTAATAGCTTTTCCAGTTTGTGGGTTACGACCAGTTCTTGCAGCTCTTTTAGAAACTGAGAAAGATCCAAAACCAACTAGAGCAACTCTATCACCTTTTTTTAAGGCTTTAGTAGTAGCGTTTACAAATGCATCTAATGCTCTTTGAGCATCAGCTTTAGTCAATTTAGACTCAGAAGCAATAGCTTCAACTAATTCTGCTTTGTTCATTTTGTTTTAGTTTTTTTTAAGGGTTAAACATTAATTAATTATTTGAACACAACAAAAATAGTGTATTACCCTATTCGTGCAACATTCCGAAGCAAAAAAATGCATTTTTGTTGATAAATCGCCTTTTTGTTAATAACTACGGCTGAAAAGGTACATATAATAGACTTTTAGGTGGTGTTTATTGCGAATTGGTCTAAATAAGGCTGTTGTGGTGTCTGTGTGTGCTAGATTATCTATATATGAGGTATATTTTTTTGAAGTAGTTATAATAATGTGGCATCTGTATTAGTCCGATAAACTAATGAACTAATCAATACGTTCTCGATAAACTCGTTCCTAGTATTTTCTAAATGAGTCCTTCAGATGAACTGACATTTACCAATAAACTACCTACCAATCAACTAACTAACCAACCAGCACCAATATCAAAACCCCGTAAAAATTCTTTTATTTCAAGTTTCTTTTTTCCTGCTAATTGTAATTCAAGAATATGGATAAAACCGTTTTTTACTGCAACTTTTAAATATGTTTTATTATCCGTATGTAATGTGGGTACAGAAAAAGAGTGTGTACAAATTTCTTTTTCTGATATAAATATTTTTACCGAATGAATTATTTTGTTGGGAGCCACAAGCTCTGTATATGCCGTAGGGTAAGGACTTAATCCTCTAATTAGATTATGTATTTCATCAACGGAATTGTTCCAATCTATTTTACAATCTTCTTTAAAAATTTTAGGAGCATGTTTTTCAGTTTCTCCTTTTTCTATAAATTTTGATTGATCAATTTGTGGATAATCATTTCTTTCAATTGCTTGAACCGTTTTTAAAACCAGTTCTGCGCCTATCAACATTAATTTATCATGAATGATTCCTGCAGTATCATTTTCGTCAATATTAATTTTTTCTCTGAAAATTATTTTTCCTGTATCAATTTGATGTTGTAAAAAAAAAGTAGAAACACCTGTAGTTTTTTCTCCATTTATCACAGCCCAATTTATTGGTGCAGCACCACGGTATTGTGGCAACAATGAACCATGTAAGTTAAAAGTGCCTAAAGGTGGCATGTTCCAAACAATTTCGGGTAACATTCTAAATGCAACTACTATTTGTAAATCAACATTTAATTGTTTTAGTTCATTTAAAAAAAAATCTGATTTTAATTTTTCGGGTTGTAAAATAGTTAATCCTTTTTCTGAGGCATATTTTTTTACTGCTGATTGTTGTACTTGCTGTCCTCGCCCAGCGGGTTTGTCTGGTGCGGTAATTACTCCAACAATATTGTAATTGTGCCTTACTAAAATATCCAATGATGCTACTGCAAAATCGGGTGTTCCCATAAATACAATTCTTAATTTTTTCATTCTTTCTTATTTGCTTCTTTCCTTTTTTGATTTTTTTATTTTGCCAGCTGCCAACTGCCAACTTTTTTTAATTTATCTTAATTCAATTTCAGTAAGCGTAACAATTTCTCCTGCCATACAAATTCCAACAGCACCTTTTTTAATTACATACTTTATCCAAACTTTTAATTTATCTTTTTTGAATTCTTCTTTTAAGTTAATGGGTTCCACTTTTTTCTCATTTTCTATTTGTAGTAGCCAATTACAACCATCCACAGTAGAATATACAACCGTTGCTTTTGTATAACCCTCTTTTATTTCTTCTTCAGGAAAAGCTTTTAATCCCGCTACTTTTTTTGAGCAGGAGGCTGATAAAACTACAAGTAGTATTAAAACAATTTGTTTAAGTTTGCTTTGCATTAAAACAATAGATAACGTTAATGAAGACCTTAAAAATAGTAAAACTACTTGTTGCACCACTAATAGCTGCAATAATAATTTTATTTTTTGATTTTGTTCCTGAAAATCCTCTAGTAACTAAAATGGCTGCTGTTGCTCTGTGGATGTCTATTTGGTGGCTAACAGAGGCCGTTCATTTAGCTGTTACAGCCTTACTTCCTATGATAGTGATTCCGCTTTTTGGGATTGCAGATTCAAAATTAATGGCAACACAATACATGGACCCTATCATATTTTTATTTATTGGAGGTTTTATTATTGCATTTGCTATTGAACGTTGGGATTTACATAAACGTATTGCTTTAAAAATTTTAACCAAAGTAGGAACAAGCCCTTCTCGAATATTATTTGGAATTATGTTTACTTCTTTTATTCTTTCCATGTGGATTTCAAATACTGCAACAGTAATGATGTTAATTTCTGCTGTGCTTGCAATTGTAGTTCAAATTGAACAACATTTTTCGGAAGAAAAACATTCGCAAAATATTTCAAAAGCATTATTAATTGGTTTGGCATATTCTGCTTCTATTGGTGGTATGGCAACTTTAGTGGGGACTCCAACCAATATGATTTTTTTGCGTGAATACAATGATAAATTTGCAAATAATCATGATTTGAATTTTTTTGTTTGGTTCAAAATTGCATTTCCTTTGGCGCTCGTTTTTTTAGTACTTACGTTTTTTATTTTAAAAAAGTTGTTCATTAAAAAAGGAATGGACTTAGCGGTAGAAAAAAATTATTTTAATGATGCATATAAAAAACTTGGAAAAATATCTTTCGAAGAAAAAGTAGTTTCTACTGTTTTTATAATTACAGCTTTACTTTGGTTTACAAGAGCAGATATTGATTTGGGCTTTTTTCAGATAAAAGGTTGGAACAACCTGTTTGATAAAAAAGAGTATATAAATGACAGTACTGTAGCTTTGTTCATGGCTTTGTTGTTGTTTTTTATTCCATCAAAAAATGAAAAGGATAAAAAACTTATTTCTTGGACAGAAGTATCAAAACTTCCTTTTGACATTATTCTTTTGTTTGGCGGAGGATTTGCTCTGGCGAAAGGATTCGAAATTTCGGGTTTAAGTAACTTTATTGCTTCACAGCTTCAGTTTTCGGAAGGAACAAATTTGTATTTATTTATTTTGGTAATGTGTTTACTTATTACCATTATCAGCGAATTTGCTTCTAATGTTGCTTGTATTCAATTAATGTTACCTGTTTTAATTGTGGTACAACAAAACATGAATATTCATCCATTAATATTATTAATCCCTGCAACATTAGCTTCGTCATTAGGATTTATGTTACCCGTTGCCACAGCTCCAAATACCATTGTTTTTGGTAGTAATCGCATTAAGGTAAATGATATGCTAAAAGCAGGTTTTTTTATTGATATTATTGGTATAGTATTGATTACGTTATTAGTAATGATTATTATTTAATTTTGAATGAAACCTAAAAAACATTTCAAATAAGATGAGAATTCTTTATTTGTTCGAAATGCCAAGTGTATCAAGCGTATCAAGTGTATCAAGTGTTTTTGAGAATAAAAATAATTTTTGCATACTTTTCAACACTCACCTAAATTAAAATCATTATTCCTTAAATTTACAATCCAATATTTTTGTTGGCGTTTTAAGAACTTGCTGTTGAATTTATAATACTCTAAACAATAATGAAATTTTCTCATTTACATGTACATACTCAATTTTCTTTATTAGACGGTGCTGCTGATATTTCATCTTTATATAAAAAAGCAGTAAATAATAATATGCCTGCTATTGCCATTACAGACCATGGTAATATGTTTGGTGTTTTTAAATTTGTTGCCGAAGCTGGTAAATACAATACTCCTGAAAATCCAAATAAGATAAAACCAATTGTTGGTTGCGAATTTTATGTGGTTGCAAATAGAGATAAACAACAATTTACAAAAGAAGATAAAGATGTTCGATATCACCAATTGCTATTAGCTAAAAATGCAGAAGGATATCAAAATCTAGTTAAACTTTGTTCATTAGGCTTTATCGAAGGGCTTTATGGTAAATATCCTCGAATTGATAAAGAGCTTATTTTAAAATATCATAAAGGCTTAATTGCTACTACTTGTTGTTTGGGAGCTTCTGTTCCAAGAGTGATTTTAAAAGATGGAGAAGATGCTGGCGAAATAGAATTCAAATGGTGGTTGGATTTATTTGGTGAAGATTATTATGTGGAATTACAACGCCATGATATTCCTGAACAAAATCTGGTGAATGAAGTTTTATTAAAACTTGCTAAAAAATACAATGTAAAAATTATTGCTTCAAATGATTCTCATTATGTAGATGTAGAAAATTCCAATGCGCATGATATTTTATTGTGCATCAATACAGGTGAAAAACAAAGTACACCTACCATGAAAGATTTTTCTGATGATTCATCCTCAAAAGGAAAACGGTTTGCTTTTTATAACGACCAATTTTATTTTAAAACAACAGAAGAAATGTCTTCGTTGTTTAGCGACTTGCCCGAAGCTATTGACAATACCAATGAAATAGTAGATAAGATTACTCCTTTAAAATTAAAACAAGATATTTTATTGCCCAATTTTCCTATTCCAACTGAATTTCAAATTCATAGCGATAGCGTTTTGAATCAATGGGAATATCTAAAACATTTAACTTTTACTGGAGCAAAAAAACGTTACGGTGATATTTTACCCGAAGTAGAAGAACGATTAAATTTTGAGTTGTTTACAATTAAAACAATGGGTTTTGCTGGCTACTTTTTAATTGTTGCAGATTTTATAAAAGCAGGCAGAGATATTGGCGTTTTTGTTGGTCCTGGACGTGGTTCTGCAGCAGGTTCTGCAGTTGCTTATTGTATTGGAATTACAAATATAGACCCTATAAAATACAATTTACTATTTGAGCGTTTTTTAAATCCTGATCGTAAGTCAATGCCCGATATTGATACCGATTTTGATGATGAAGGTCGCCAAAAGGTTATTGACTATGTTGTAGATAAATACGGAAAAAGTCAAGTAGCACAAATTGTTACGTACGGTACAATGGCTGCTAAGATGAGTATAAAAGATGTTGCTCGTGTTTTAGATTTGCCTTTACCCGATTCCAATGCGCTTGCAAAATTAGTTCCTGAACGACCAGGTATTGAATTAAAAAGAATCCTTACAGCTCCTTTAAGCGGAGAAAAAAGTTTAGAAGACAAAGAAAATTTAACTAAAGATGAATTAGAGGATGTAAAAAAATTACGTCTGATAATGAATGGAAATGATGTACAAGCTGATGTGTTGAGAGAAGCCTTAATTCTCGAAGGTTCTGTGCGTGGAACGGGAATTCATGCTGCAGGTATTATCATTGCTCCAAAAGATTTAACAGAAATTATTCCTATTGCTACATCTAAGGATACAAATTTATACATTACACAATATGATGGAAAAGTTATTGAAGATGCTGGTGTAATTAAAATGGATTTTCTTGGTTTAAAAACATTAACAATTATTCGTGATGCATTAAAATTGATAAAACAAAATCATGGAGTTGAAATAGAAATTGATGAAGTACCATTAGATGATGCAAAAACATTTGAATTGTATCAACGAGGTGATACCAATGGTACTTTTCAATTTGAAAGTGCCGGAATGCAAAAACATCTTATCAATTTAAAACCGGATAAGTTTGCCGATTTAATTGCCATGAATGCTTTGTATCGACCAGGTCCGATAGAGTATATTCCTAATTTTATCAAGCGTAAACATGGAATCGAAAAAGTAGAATATGATTTGCCAGAGATGGAAGAATATCTTGGCGATACGTATGGTATTACCGTTTATCAGGAGCAGGTGATGTTGCTTTCGCAAAAATTAGCAGGTTTTAGCAAAGGCGATGCCGATGTGTTGCGTAAAGCAATGGGTAAAAAAGATAAAGCTACTCTTGATAAAATGAAAAGCAAGTTTATTGAAGGAGCTACTGCAAAAGGTTTAGCTGCTGATAAACTTGAAAAAATTTGGACCGACTGGGAAGCATTTGCACAATATGCATTTAACAAATCACATTCAACCTGTTATGCTTTTGTTGCTTATCAAACAGCCTATTTAAAAGCGCATTATCCCGGTGAATACATGGCTTCGGTACTTACTCATAATTTGAGTAATATTGATAAAATTACATTCTTCATGGATGAATGTAAACGTATGGGCGTTACGGTTTTAGGTCCAGATGTGAATGAAAGTGATTACCAGTTTAGTGTAAACAAAGCAGGACAAATCCGTTTTGGAATGGGTGCAGTAAAAGGAGTGGGCGAAGCTGCTGTTATTTCTATTGTTGAAGAACGACAAAAAAATGGGCACTACAAAAATATTTTTGATTTAGTAAGAAGAATAAATTTACGTGCTGCAAATAAAAAAACATTCGAAAGTTTAGCTTATGCTGGAGGATTCGATTCCTTTGGTATTCCAAGAGCAACCTATTTTCATTTAGAAGGAAACGATAATATTAATTTTTTAGAAAAAATAATTCGCTTTGGAAATGCTTATCAAGAAGGGCTAAACTCATCACAAGTTTCATTGTTTGGCGATGCAAGTGAAGTGGATATGCCAGAGCCAACCGTTCCAAAATCAGAACCATGGGGAAATATTCAACAATTAAAATATGAAAAAGATGTTGTAGGATTCTTTATTTCTGGTCATCCATTAGATACCTATAAATTAGAATTGGATAATTTTTGTAACAACAAACTTACCGATATAAAAAATATTGATGAAAATAAAAACAAGGAATTAAGCTTTGGAGGTATTGTTACCAACGTATATCATGGTATGACACAAAAAGGAAAGCCATGGGGTAAAATTACAATTGAAGATTATTCCGAATCAACAGAAATTGCATTTTTTGGTGAAGATTATATCAAATTCAAACAATACATGATTGATGGTTTGTTTTTATTTATTAGAGGTAAATATCAACCGCGATATGGAAACCCAACAGATTTAGAATTTAAAGTTTCATTGATTCAATTACTTTCGGAGTTGCGTGATAAGCTTGCAAAAACAATTACGGTAAATCTTCCGTTAAAAGTGGTGAATGATGATTTAATTGAAAGAATTAGCAATATCATCAAACAAAATGAAGAAGCACAGCCTAAAAATTGTCTGCTGCGATTTAGAATTATTGATGGAGAAGAAGGTATTTCTGTGGATATGCCATCTAAAAAAATTAAACTAAATCCTAATAATGAATTGTTGGACTTGTTAGAGGAGAATAAATTTGAATATAGATTAAATCAAAATTAAACCAAAAAACATAGTGGATGAAGGTGCAAAATAGTATCCTGCTGGCGCGAGTTTTCAACTCGTGCCTTTTATTATTGGGCATTTTGCCCATTTGTATGGTGGCGAGACGCCACCTAATATTGGGAACGAGCGAAACACGCTCGCTCCAGCAGGGTAAACGATAATTCGAACACCACCAACATTACATTTTTTTCTTATTAAAAATAGTTGAATCTGACAGTATAAAGGATGTATTGTCAAATTTATAATAATATGTTTTCGTTCCGAATGGACTATTCTTATCGTAGTCAAACTCTAAAGCAATGGCATCATACTCATTTTTCTTTAAAATAAATGGTGCAATTTTTTGTAAAATATCTTCTCGGATTGCCTTATACTTTTGAATAGAATCATAGTTTAATGCTCCAAAGCATTCACAAAAACGAACATTTACAAATTTCATTCGATTATTATCTCTATCAATCTCAACTCCTTTTCCAGTAATGATTTCATAGCAGTCGTATTTCCCCTTAATTTCATTTAATAAATTTTGACCTTCCCTAGTTATTTCACTAGGACCACAACCTCCCGTAAGAATGAAAAAAAGACAAAATACTGCAAGCGATACTTTTTTAATATAATTCTTCATTTTTTAAAAATAGTTTTTTTAATATTTATTATTTTTTTTATGAACAACAACCTGCAGGCGCGAAGTTTTCAACTTGTGCCTTTTATTATTGGGCATTTTGCCCATTTGTATGGTGGCGAGACGCCACTTAATATTGGGAACGAGCGAAACACGCTCGCTCCAGCAGGGAAATCATTAGTACTATAATTGCTAATCCTAATATTTAGGAAACAAAAAAAATTACTAAACATAATGTTCCTTTTTTCATTTTATGAAATTTTTGGAATCGAGCGAAACACAATCGTTCCATCTGATAAAAAGAAAATCGATAACAACTAAGAAAACTAATACGTCAATTGACTTACTACTTTTTGTAAAATCTCGAATGTATTTTCAGCCATTAAATTTTCTTTATCCAATGTTGGATTTATTTCGCAAATTTCGAAACAACAAACTTTTGCATTTTGTATCAAACGTACACATAAACTTCCTGCTTCTTTTTCGGTAATACCATTACGAACAGGTGTTCCTGTTCCTTTTGAGATAGAAGAATCCATGCTATCTACATCAAATGAAACATAAATTAAATTACAATGTGTTAAATGAGCTAAAGCATCACGTGCTATTTTTTCAACGCCATTACGTTTTACTTCGGCTGTAGTAAATGTTTTTACTTTGTGTTTTTTAAGTAAATAACTTTCTTCTGGTTCTACATCACGTACTCCAATATAAACCAAATCATTATAGGTTATTTTAGGAGCAATTCCTCCAACTCTTTTTAGTCGAGTCCAAAAATCTACAGTGTCTTTATCCGGTTTATTTACTCTGTTTTGTATGTTATCTTCATTTAATGAAGCAGCAATCGGCATTCCGTGCAAGTTGCCTGAAGGGGTGGTGTAAGGGCTATGGATGTCGGCATGAGCATCAATCCAAATTACTCCCAACTTTTGTTTTGGATATGCCATTTTAATACCAGCAATGGTTCCACCCGCTGTGCTGTGGTCGCCAGCCAATACAATCGGAAAGTTGTTTTTCTTTAATGTTTGGGAGAGTGTTGTAGCTAATCGTTCATATATTGATAAAACTCCACCAATACGCTTAGAGTATGGTTGTTTAACAGGCTCGAATAAAAGTTGGTTTTCTGTTTTTATTTCAATAGATTCAAATTGTTTAAACATATTGCTTCCATAATCAAGCGCAGCAATTTTTAATGCATCCACACCCATACTAGCACCTCTTGTTCCTGCTCCAATTTCTGATTTTACTTCAATAAATTTTATTGTTTTCATAATGTTTATTTATTCAATATTGTTAATTAATGACTAAAAAAATATGCCATAAAATAACTTTAAGTTTTAATTTAAATTACTTACTTTGACTATTATTTAACAAGGTAACTTACTTACATTTTAATTTATTTAATTATTAACCTTTTTATTTTAACTAATGGATAATAAATACCGCGACTTAATACAACAAACCTTTGATTTTCCGCAAGAAGGATTTAGTGTTGTAGATGATGAACTTTACTTTTACGACATTCCTTTGATGGATATTATTAAAAAGTACGGTACACCTTTAAAAATAAATTATCTGCCAAAAATAAGTTCACAAATTCAAAAAGCCAAAAAACTATTTAATGTTGCTATGGCTAAAGCTGATTACAAAGGCAAATATACATATTGTTATTGTACTAAAAGCTCTCATTTTCAATTTGTTTTGGAAGAAGCATTAGAAAATGATATTCATTTAGAAACTTCATCTGCCTTTGATATTCCTTTGATTAGAGCATTACATAGCGCTGGCAAAATATCAAAAGATACTTTTATAATTCATAATGGTTATAAAAGACCAACTTATTTAAAGTATATATGTGATTTAGTAAATGATGGTTTTACAAATGTAATTCCTATTCTTGATAATAAACGAGAATTGCCTGCTTTGGAAAAATTATGCAAAAAGAAATTTAAAGTAGGTATTCGTGTTGCAACAGATGAAGAGCCTAAATTTGAATTTTATACCTCTCGTTTAGGAATCAGACAAGCTGATATTATTGATTATTATAATACGGTAATTAAAAAAAGTGAAAAGTGTGAATTAAAAATGTTGCACTTTTTCATCAACACGGGAATAAAAGACACTACTTATTATTGGAGTGAACTTACTAAATGTATAAATGTATATTGCGATTTAAAAAAGGTTTGTCCAACATTGGATTCCCTTGATATTGGTGGTGGTTTTCCAATTCGTACATCATTAGGATTTAGTTATGATTATGATTATATGGCAGATGAAATCATTCAGAAAATAAAAAATATTTGTGAAGAGCGTGAAGTACAAGAACCAAATATATTTACTGAATTTGGAAGTTTTACAGTAGGGGAAAGTGGAGCAACATTATATTCTGTTGTGGATGTAAAAAAACAAAATGATAATGAGTTGTGGTATATGATTGACAGTTCATTCATTACTACCTTACCAGATACTTGGGGTATCAAACAAAAATTTATTTTATTAGCCATAAATAATTGGGATAAAGAGTACGAACGAGTAAATTTAGGCGGTTTAACTTGCGATAGTGAAGATTATTACAATGCAGAATCACATTTGAATCAAGTATATATGCCAATAGTAGTAGATAAACAGAAAAAACCACAATACATTGGTTTCTTTCACACGGGTGCTTACCAAGAAAGTTTAGGAGGATATGGTGGCATTCAACATTGTTTGATTCCTGCTCCAAAACATGTTATTATTGATAGAGATGATGATGGAGCAATTCATACTCGTCTTTTTGCTAAAGAGCAAAGTTATAAGTCGATGTTAAAGACTTTAGGGTATTAATATATTAGTTGATTAGTAAGTTTTAGAATCGCAGAACTTTATTTTTTTAAAAATTCTGCTTAAGGTTAAATCATTTTGCTTACAAAAACAAAGCAATTATTAAAATTGTTTTTGCATTGTGGCATGTTCTTAAAAATACCGTACACAGCAGAACCGCTTCCACTCATAGATGCATACACGGCTCCCAATTTGTAAAGTTGCTCTTTTATGTTTTTAATTTCGGGATAGTTTTCAAATAGCGTATCTTCAAATTGATTATGAATATTATTTTTCCATTCTTCAATGGATAAGTTTAAAATATCATGCTCTAAATTGCGAATAGCAATTTTGGGTTTTACACCTGCATAAGCTTTTGCAGTATTAATATGTATGTTTGGATAAATTAAAGCGATAAAATATTTACTTAATTCTAAATGTATTCCTTCAAAATCATCGCCTTTGCCTTTTACAAAAGAAGGTTTGTTAGTAATAAAAAAAGAACAATCGCTGCCCAATTGTTTTGCATAGTGATGCATTTCACCCCAAGCTAATCCTAATTCAAATTTTTGGTTGAGTAATTTTATAAAAAATGCTGCATCGGCAGATCCTCCTCCAAGTCCTGCACCTATTGGAATATGTTTGTGTAAGTGAATTTTAATTTTTGGTAATGAATAATCTTTTGCAATTAAATGATATGCTTTTACGCAAAGATTATCATCCGAATTTCCTGGTATTTCAATTCCAGATGAAGTAAATAAAATGGTTTCATCTGTTTGATTTTCATTTTCAATAATTTCTAATGCATCACAAAGCGGTAATGGATAAAAAATACTTTCGATAGTATGAAAACCATCATTACGTTTTTCGGTAATGTTTAATCCAATATTAATTTTTGCATTCGGAAAAACTATCATAAGGAAGTATTATAAACCAACTACAAAACCAATTCTGAAAATAGGATTGGTATAAGGTGTGTAAACCGATTCGGTGAAGTTATAAAGTAACATTGCAACCATTCCTGCACGTTCGCTAAATCGTTGAATGTAGCCTGCACCCGCCATTAAGCTTCCAACATCAACTCTTCGTCTTCTAAAATCAAATGCTTCAAGGTTTAAGTATTCGTATTCCACATGCCCAAATAAATAATCGGTAAATAAATACCGGGTAAATATTCGTCCACCATATACATTGGTTTTAAAATTATAATATTGGTCGCGATATTGATAATATTGATAAGTTATTCCTGTGCCTACCGAAAATTTATTATCTATTCTATATCCAATCAGAGGAGAAAAGTCTAAAAATGTAACCGTTCCAAATTGTAAACCTACATTACCACCAAAATAAATTTTATCGGCAAGTCTTTCCTTTTTAACAGGTTTTTGCTTACGCATAAATGTGCTATCTTGAGCAAACATTACATTTGTAATTAAAAAACAAATAAAAAGTATCTTAAATTTGATAATCATTGTAGTGTAAAGTTAGTAAAAAAATATGTTTCTTTGATTAAATTAAATTGACGCAATATGAATATCATAGTTACAGGAGCGAGTAGAGGTATAGGTTACGAATTGGTAAAATTGTTTAGCCAAAATAAATCATACACCATAATTGCAATTGCTCGCAACGAAAATAAATTAAATCAATTACAAAAGGAATCAACATACAATAATGTGATTCCAATTAAATGTGATTTATCAGACGAAAAAGATTTAACAAATTTGCTAATCACCATCAAAAAAAATATTAGTGTAGTAGATATATTAATAAATAACGCAGGCGCTATAGTAAACAAACCTTTTTTGACATTAAATATAGATGATATTAAACGAGTATATCAAGTGAATGTATTTTCTGTTTTCAGCATTATCCAGGAGTTATTTCCAATCATGAACACAAAACAAAAATCTCATATCGTAAATATAAGTAGTGTCGGTGGTTTTCAAGGTAGTGTTAAGTTTGCTGGATTATCAGCTTACAGCTCTAGTAAAGCTGCTTTGGTTTGTTTAACAGAATGTTTGGCAGAAGAGTTAAAAGAAACAAATATTGCTTTTAATTGTTTGGCATTAGGTGCAACACAAACCGAAATGCTACAGGAAGCTTTTCCTGATTATAAAGCCCCTGTTTCTGCATTGCAAATGGCTGAATTTATATCAAATTTTTCTTTAACAGCACATAATTATATGAACGGCAAAATCATACCTGTTTCATTAAGTACTCCATGATTTTTATTTTTTCGTAACCAAAAATATATATATTCGTAGAACGATTCTGGTATTTTAAACTAAAAAGCTACTTTTATACTCAAATAATTCAAATTAATTTTATGAAGAAACTTCTTACGATTTTTTCCATTATTCTTATTGGTAAATTCGCAATGGCACAAGACATAAGTGTTACAGCCATTACAGCTCCTGTTTCTGGTTGTGCTTTAACAGCCACAGAAAATGTAACTATAAGAATTTTTAATTATGGACCGATGCTTCCTGCTGGTTCTACTTTTAATGTAAGTTATACGATTAATGCTGGTGCTCCGGTAACTGAATTAGTTACTCTTGCTTCCAATTTATTAACTAACTCTACTTTAAACTATACATTTACAACGCAAGCTAATTTAAGCATTGCTGGTTCATACACATTTGATGCTACTTGTGCATTGGCTGGGGATATAAACCCTTCAAATGATGCTTTTACTGGTTATGTTGTTGTAAATACTGCTGCATCTGTTGGGGGGACAGTTAGCGGAGGAACAAATGTTTGTACAGGTTCCAATAGCGGAAACTTAACATTGAGCGGTCATACAGGAAATGTTTTAAATTGGGAATATTCTACTGATGGTGGTGGTACTTGGATTAGTATTTCAAATACTACAACTACTCAAAGTTATCTGAATTTAACAATTGCAACTTTGTATAGAGCAAAAGTTCAAAATGGTTCTTGTGCTGTGGCAACTTCATCACAGGCTTCAATGACAATAGACCCTACCACTGTTGCTGGCTCTGTTTCTGGTACAGCAACTGTTTGTAGTGGAACAAATTCAGGAACTGTTACATCAACAGGAAGAACAGGAAGTATTTTAAAATGGCAATTTTCAACTGATGGTGGTGTTACTTGGACAGATATTGTAAGTACTGCCAATTCTCAAACATACACAAATTTAGTAGTTTCCACTCGTTATAGAGTGCAAGTACAAAGTGGTGCTTGTGCTGCAGTGTTTTCTTCAGTTGCAATTATTACTGTTAATCCTGTTTCTGTTGGTGGAACTGTTACCGGAGGAGCTACAGTTTGTAGTGGTTCAAATAGCGGAAATATGACATTAAGCGGGCATACAGGTGCTGTTACCCGTTGGGAATTTTCGATTAATGCAGGAGCAACTTGGACAAATATTGCTAACACAACTACTACTCAGTCTTATTTAAATTTAACACAAACACGTTATTTTAGAGCTTTTGTAACAAGTGCCGGTTGCGCTGGAGCCTATTCAAGCATAGATTCAATAGTGGTAACATCTGCTACTGTTGCTGGTAGTGTTAGCGCAAATGCAACTGTTTGTAGTGGAGCAAATTCGGGAACATTAACATTAAGCGGACATACGGGTTCTGTGGTACGTTGGGAATTTTCAACAAACGGTGGTGTTTCTTATACCAACATTGCTAATACAACAACAACTCAATCATATTTAAATTTAGTTACTACAACGTTATACCGTGCTGTCGTTCAAAATGGAGGCTGTACTGCTGCTAACTCTGCTATTGCAACTATTACTGTTAATCCTGTTTCTGTGGGTGGAACAACTGCTGCTAATGCAACGGTATGTAGTGGTGCAAACAGCGGAACAATAACATTAAGTGGACAAACGGGCACGGTACAAAACTGGGAATTATCCACAGATGGTATTACTTGGACTTCCATTGCAAATACTACTACATCACAAACATATACGAATTTAGCTGCCACTACTTATTATAGAGCAAATGTACGTAGTGGTGTATGTAGTGCGGTGTTTTCTTCAATTGATACAATAACTGTAAATGCGCCATCGGTTGGAGGTACCGTTTCTGCCAGTGGAAATGTTTGTTATGGTAATAATAGTGGAACATTAACTTTGGCTGGACACACAGGTACTGTTGTTCGTTGGGAACAATCAATTGACGGTGGTATTAACTGGACCTCCATAGCAAATACTACAACATCTCACAATTATGCAAATATTACATTAACAACTCAATACCGTGCTGTTGTTCAAAGTGGTGTTTGTCCTATTGCAAATTCTGCTGCTGCCACCTTAACTGTTGATCCTGTTTCTGTTGGAGGTATATTAAATGGAAGTACAACTGCTTGTGGTGGTTCTAATAGTGGAACGCTTACTTTAATAAGTTATGTTGGAACTATTCAAGGATGGATTTCTTCTACTGACGGAGGCACAACTTGGTCGCCAATAGCAAATACTACCGCTACTTTAAATTATACTAATGTTATTACTACTACCATATATGGTGTTATTGTAACAAGTGGTGTTTGTGCAAGTGATACTTCTAATTATGCTACTATTACCGTTGATGCTCCAACAGTTGGAGGTACAACATCTGCTCCAGCAACCGTTTGCGCAGGCGCTAATGCAGGCACAATAACGTTAAGCGGTCATACTGGTTCTGTTTTAAATTGGAATATTTCAACTGATGGTGGTGTAACATGGAATACTCTTTCAAATACATCAACTACTCAATCATATAATAATATTACTACATCTACACTTTATGGGGCTACCGTTAAAAGTGGAGTTTGTAATGCTGATACTTCCACTTCAACATTAATTACTGTTGATCCTGCTGTAATGGGAGGAAATGTGAGTAGTTCAACAACAGTTTGTGAAGGTTCAAATGGTGGTACATTAACGTTATCTGGAAGTGTTGGAACAATTGTAAACTGGGAATCATCAATCGATGGAGGTGTTACATGGTTGCCAATAGCAAATACAACAACAACAGAATCATACTTAAACTTAACCCAAACAACAGATTATAGAGTAATTGTATCAAGTGGAGTTTGTGGAAACGCAACATCTTCAGTTGCAACCATTATTGTTGATCCAATTTCGAATGGCGGAACTTTATCAATGGATGATACTGTTTGTGCTTCATCAAATTTTGGAACATTATCATTAATAGGATTTACAGGTGTAATCCAAAATTGGGAACGTTCAACTGATGGTGGTATTAGCTGGTCAACAATCTCCAATACTACTGCATCTCAAAATTATTTAAACCTAACTACAACAACTTCATACAGAGTAAATGTAAAAAGTGGAGTATGTAGTTCTACTACATCAAATGCTGTTACTATAACAGTTGACCCAATTGCTATGGGTGGAACTTTAAATGGAACGACAACAGTTTGCGACACAATTAATAGTGGTACATTAACTTTAGTAGGTAGTGTTGGAACAATTATGAATTGGGAATCATCTAATGATGCTGGTGTTACTTGGAACACAATAGTAAATACAACAACAACAAATACCTACACCAACTTAACTGATACAACTTGGTTTAGAGTAATTGTAGGTAGTGGAGTTTGTGGAAATGATACTTCTTCTGTTGCCACTATATATGTAAATCCTCAAACAGTAGGTGGAATGGTAACAATGGATGATACTGTTTGCGCTTCAGCAAATGGAGATACCTTACATTTAATGGGATATGTTGGAAATGTTCAAGGATGGGAGTTTAGTACAAATGGTGGTGGAACATGGATTCCTTTATCAAATACTACAGATTCTTTGATTTATTCAAACATTACACAAACAACCATGTACCGTGCAAGTGTAAAAAGTGGAATATGTAATGCGATGTATTCTACTCCTGCTACCATTACAGTAAATCCTGTTTCTGTTGCTGGTTCTATTTCTGGTGCTGTTGCAGGTTGCGAAGGCTCAAATGGAGGAACATTAGTGCTTAATGGTTATGTTGGTGCTATCCAAAATTGGTTATCGTCAATTGATGGAGGCGCAACATGGAATACCATTCCAAATACAAGTTCATCAGAAATATATAGCAACCTTGTTGATACTACTTGGTATCAGGCTGTGGTGCAAAGTGGTATTTGTATGGCAGATACTTCAAATGCAATTGAAGTAACTGTTTATCCAAAACCAATGGCATCGTTTACTGTTGATACGGTTTGTTTTGGTAATGCAACCACATTTGTAAATACATCTTCTATTACTGGTGGATTTATACAGTTTAATCAGTGGGATTTTGGTGATTTATCATCTTCATTAACAACAAGTCCTGTGCATAACTATGCTGCTGGTACTTACACAGCTTCATTGGTTACAACTTCTAATTTTTCTTGTGCTGATACTGCAACAGCATCGGTTTTGGTAAATGCTTTACCATCAAATGTTGTTACCGCAAGCGGCCCATTACAATTTTGTCAAGGTGATAGTGTATTGCTTTCTGCCGTTGCAGGTGGGTATAATTATTTATGGAATACTGCTGCTACAACTCAAATTATTACTGTTACAACATCAGGAAACTTTGATGTAACAATTACTGATACTGTAACGGGTTGTATGAATTCAAGTAACATGATTACTACAACTATGTTCCCTGCACCGATTGTTTATGCTGGAAATGACACAACAATTAGTCTAGGAAGTTCATATACATTAAATACTGTAGGAATTGGAATTATTTCTTGGGCTTGGTTTCCTAACACAGGATTAAATAGTGCTACTGTTTCTAATCCAATGGCTAGCCCTGCTGTAACTACCACTTATGAAGTTATCGGTACAGATATTAATGGTTGTATGGATAATGATTCAATTACAATTACAGTAATCACAGATTTCAATGTAGTTGTTTCAAATTTAATGACACCAAATGGCGATGGTTATAATGATAGATGGATAATTGGAAACTTAGAAAACTATCCCGATACACAAGTATTAGTATTTAATAGAGAAGGGCAAGTGCTTTATCAAAATGATAATTACGATAATAATTGGGATGGAACAAACACGTATGGTAAAAAATTAGTTGATGGTACTTATTATTATGCTATCAAATTTAAAGATAGTGATAAACTATACAAAGGTTCAATTACTATAATTAGAGATACAAATAGAGGTCAATAATTTAACTTGAGTTTATCAACTAAATGAAAATTATTCAAATAACTAAAAACCAATCTTCTATGAAGAAATCAATAATAACATCAGCTATACTTTTAACAGTAACATCAGCATTTGCTCAGCAATTGCCATTTAGTAGCCAATATTATACGAATATGTTTGTTACTAATCCTGCTTTTACCGGAATATCCGAAAGCACTAGAGCATTTTTGACACACCGCTCTCAATGGACTGGTATTGCTGGATCTCCACAAACAAGTTATTTAACTGTGGACGGACCTATTGAAAGTAAAAACATTGCATTGGGGATTAAAATTTATTCTGACGCAACTGACATTACAAGTAGAATGGGAGCAGCGGCAAACTATTCTTACAAATTAAAAATTAATGACGATAACCATGTTTTATTTGGTGTTGCTTTGGGTGTATTTAATAATCGAATAGATTTTTCTAAAGCTGTTGTACGTGATGTGGATGATCCATTGCTATATAGTACAACTCAAAATAAAACTGTTTTTAGTGCTGACTTTGGTTTGGGATATACATGGAAAAAATTAGAAGTAGGATTTGCTGTTCCGCAAATAGTTGGTAATAAAGTTAGATACAAAGACGATAACGGAAAAAATACTTCCTACAATTTAGCACGCCATTATTTAGGATCAGTTAAATATGTGTTTAATGTAAATGAAGATAAAGGGATGACTGCTTACCCTTTAATTATGATAAGAGGAACACAAGGTAGTACAGTTCAATATGATATAAATGCTGTATTTGATTGGCGTAAATTAGGTTGGGTAGGTGTAACCTATCATAGCAATTACGCTGTTGCTGCAAGTATTGGTTTGCGCTACAAAAATATTGCTGTTGGTTATGCTTATGATATTGGAATCGGTAAAATAAAAAGATATACAGGAAGCTCGTCTGAATTTTTATTAAGTTATATATTCGGAGAAAGAAAAAAAGAAGAAGAGGTGGCAGTTGCCAAAGATGATGGAAAAGATGCCGTGATTGATGCTGCTCTCGCAAAATTAAAAGCGGATTCTGATAGTTCTAAAGCTGAAATGGATAGATTAAGAGCTCAGCTAGAAGCCTTAAAAAGTGGACAAGCTACTTCAAGCGGAAAACAAAATACAGAAAACTTAACAGAAAACTTAATGCGCATTGCTGCATCTAGCGATTTTGTGGATGATAATGGAATGACGATGGGTGCTGGCTACTACGTTGTAATTGGTTCTTTTAGTAACAAAGCAAATGCTGTTAAATTTAAAGATGCTAACCATATTAAAGGTTATAATAGTGCACAAATTATTCAAAACCATAAAACCAAAGTTTATTATGTGTTTGTAAATACTTTTACTAAGCAAGCAGATGCTGAGACAGAACAAATGAAATTCAAAACTGAATATCCTGATGTTTGGATTCAAAAATTAGAATAAACAAAAAACGCTCGAACTTTTCGAGCGTTTTTTGTTTCAGATAATACCAATTGTAATTATAAAATAGTATAATCTTACAATGGTAAATGCCGATACAACAAAATAATAGGATAATTTATTGGACTATCTATTTTGTGTAATCGGTATTAGCGATATTTTTTAAAAAATAAAAACTTACTTCATAATAATTAATAAAAAGTAATATCTTTGTTCCCCAATTTTATCACATGCGGATGTGGCGTAATTGGCAGCCGCGCCAGACTTAGGATCTGGTGCCGTGAGGCGTGGGGGTTCGAGTCCCTTCATCCGCACAAAAAAAATAACAAAACCCCTGATTTATTAGGGGTTTTGTTATTTTGATGCTTCTTAAAAATTCTCAAAATTGGCTTAAAAAAAGCAAAATCTATTTATAGCAGTTCTAAAAATAGTATTTTTTAATTACACAACCCTGCCCTCCGCCAATGGTCGAATGGAGTTGAAATATTAATTTTTAAAACGGCTCTTTATCTAATACCGACAAGGCATTGAAATGAAAATAACTCTATCGGCATCACTTGTTCTGAATTTTTTTTGGGAAGCCTACTCTAAATAGCTTTACTTTCGTATATCTATCAAGATTGAGTATGATTGCGGTTTAAAATCTTATCCGATAATTTTTTAAAATCTATTCCATCAAAATTTCCGGAGCTCATCAACAATAGATTTTTATTCTCGAAATTTATTTTTAATAAATCAGAGAACAAAACTTCAGAATTGGTATAAACCTTTATATTATTAGAGCCAAATGCCTCTTTTACTTGAAAGTCCGTAATTGGTGTTAATTTTTTATGTTCAATTGTATGAAGATTAAAATAAACAATTGCCTCATCTGCCAATGCCATTGAGCCCTTGTATTCATTTAAAAAAACTTGATTCAAACTACTAAATGTATGAAGCTCCATGCAGGCAATTAATTTTCTGTTCGGAAATTGTTTTTTAACCGCTTGAGTAGTTGCTTTTAATTTTGAGGGTGAATGAGCAAAGTCTTTATAGATTGCTGTTGAATTATTTTTATCAACCAATTCCAGCCTTTTGGATGCGCCAGTAAAAGATTGAATTGCAGTATAAAACTGCTCATCACTTAAACCAAGCTGGTTGCAAACTAATCTTGCTCCATTCAAATTCATTAAATTATGATCTCCAAATATTTGAAGTTTTACTTCTCCTAAATCCGTCAAAAGAATTGTTTCGCCATTTTCAATTTTATGGTTTGGAACAGAATAGGGCATTTTTTTAATATCCTTTCTTGCAGCCTCACATACATTTTTTACTTCTTCGTCTATTTCGCAATAAACGATGCTTCCATTATTTTCAATTAAATCGACAAATATTTTAAACTGTTCAACATAATTTTTAAATGTTGGAAAAACATTGATGTGATCCCACGCAATACCGCTTAAAATAGCAATATTAGGTTTATATAAATGAAATTTCGGTCTTCTATCAATAGGAGATGATAAATATTCATCCCCTTCAATCACCGCTATTTTTGCTTCTTTGGTTAGTTTTACCATTGTTTCAAATCCACTCAATTGCGCGCCAACCATATAATCACAATCAATATTATTTTTATTTAAAACATGAAGTATCATGGCTGTAATAGTTGTTTTGCCATGACTCCCTCCTATTACAACTCTAATTTTATCTTTTGTTTGTTCGTAAATATATTCAGGATAAGAATAAATTTTTAAACCTAACTCTTGAGCTTTTAACAATTCAGGGTTATCTGTCCGTGCATGCATGCCAAGAATAATTGCATCTAATTGTTGGTGAATGTTATTCGTATTCCAACCCATTTTAGCTGGTAACAAATTATATTTTGCTAAGCGTGTTTTCGAAGGCTCAAAAATTTCGTCATCTGAACCCGTTACATTAAAACCTTTTTTATGCATGGCAATTGCCATGTTATGCATAGCACTTCCTCCTATGGCTACAAAATGTACATTCATTTATATTCAATTTTAATTGTAAACTTAAATCAAATGAGCAATTAATCAGAAGTGAAAGATGGCAAGTTATAAACAGCAAAGTGTTATTGAATAGCGTTTTTTTGAGCCATTGAATTTATTAACTTTGAACTCATAATAAATTATTGAATTTTGAAAACAAAAACATTAAAAAAGAATAAAGTAAACGTTGTTACGCTGGGCTGTTCAAAAAATATTGTTGATAGTGAAGTATTGATGGGACAACTAAAAGCAAATAATTTTCAGGTAGAACACGAAAGTAATGCAGATGATTCTAGCATTGTAATTATCAATACTTGTGGATTTATTGACAATGCAAAACAAGAAAGCATTGACACTATATTACGTTATTCAGAAGCAAAAAAATCAGGACAAGTTGATAAAGTTTATGTTACAGGATGTTTGAGCGAACGCTATAAACCCGATTTGGAAAAAGAAATTCCAAATATTGATGGATATTTTGGAACGCGTGAACTACCCAGATTATTAAAAACATTAAAAGCAGATTACAAGCACGAATTGGTTGGAGAGCGATTACTAACCACACCACATCATTATTCTTATTTCAAAATTTCGGAAGGATGTGATAGACCTTGCTCTTTTTGTGCTATACCATTGATGCGTGGCGGACACATTTCAAAACCAATTGAAGAATTAGTGAAAGAAGCAAAACATCTTGCAAAAAATGGAACAAAAGAATTGATGCTTATCGCTCAAGATTTAACATATTATGGATTAGATATCTATAAAAAAAGAAACCTTGCTGAGCTACTAAAAAACTTATCAGATGTTGAAGGTATCGATTGGATTCGCTTGCATTATGCTTTCCCTTCTGGTTTTCCGATGGATGTGTTTGATGTAATGAATGAAAGAAAAAATATTTGCAATTATTTAGATATGCCTTTGCAACACATTACTGACAACATGCTAAAAAGTATGCGCAGAGGAACTACAAAACAAAAAACAATTGATTTAGTAAATCAAATACGAGATAAAGTCCCAAACATTGCTATTAGAACAACATTAATTGCAGGCTATCCAGGAGAAACAAAAAAAGACCATGAAGAAATCTTGGAATGGGTAGAACAAACTCGATTCGATAGACTTGGAATATTTGCATACTCTCATGAAGAAAACACACATGCACATTCTTTAGAAGATGATGTTTCTGCAAAAACAAAACAAGCACGATGTGAAGCAGTAATGGAGTTACAACAAGGCATTTCTTTTGAATTAAATCAAAATAAAATCGGAAAAACTTTCAAAGTTTTGTTTGACAAAAAAGAAGGCGATTATTTTATCGGCAGAACAGAATTTGACTCACCAGAAGTAGATAACGAAGTTCTTGTAAAAGCTGATTCAAATTATGTGCGCATAGGTGATTTTGCAAACGTAAAAATCACTTCTGCCGAAGATTATGATTTATTTGGGGAGGTTGTTTAAACCTTCCCTTCCAACATCAATATTTTTACTCTCAAAACTGCAGCTACAGTTAAACTATCCGTAATTTGTCCATCTTCAACCATTTTGTATAATTCATCAAAATGTAATTTTCTTACTTCTAATTGCTCATTGTCTTCTGGCTGTGCTTCACCAAAAGTTAAACCTTGTGCAACGTATAAAATACAAAATTCATCACTTGCAGAATTACTTAAATACAACTCTTGAATCTTTGTCCATTTAGTTGCAGTTATTCCTGTTTCTTCAAGTAATTCACGTTTAGCAGACTCCAAAGGCTCAACATCTCTTTTCCCTCCTCCTTCTGGAATCTCCCATGAATATTGATTAATCGGATATCGATATTGTCCCACAATCCAAGTGTTATAATTTTCATCCAAAGCCAATATACCCAATGCGATATTTTTAAAATGAATAACAGAATATGTTCCTTCATTTCCATTTGGATTCAACACATCGTGTTTTGTTAAACCAATCCAAGGCGAATCATATACTTTTTCTGATTTTAAAGTTGTCCAAGGATTTTCGTATTCTTTTGCTTCCATTTTAATTGTATTCATTATTCAAGCAAATGTAAGCAGAAGCAGAACAAATTGATTAAATTTGTGAAAATTATGCCGTTAAAAAAACATAAAATCGAATTCGAACAAACCAAACAATTTTCACAATTATTTATTGATTACATAAATAAAGATGGAAAATTGCACGAGTTCTATGATTTTTTCCCTTCTATTGATTCGTTCAAAAATTTATTTAACGATAATTTGAACATCAACAGAACAGTTTTAGTTGAAGCATTAAATAAGCAATACAAGAATACCTCAAATAAATTTTTGCAAAAATTACAGATTGACAAACTGAATCATAAAAATACGTTTACAGTTTGTACAGGTCATCAATTATGCATTTACACCGGTCCGCTTTATTTTATTTTTAAAATAATCTCGACTATTAATTTATCCGAAACACTAAAAAAACAATATCCTGAATACAATTTTATTCCTATGTATTGGATGGCTTCCGAAGACCATGACTTCGAAGAAATTAGTTCCATTAATATATTTGGAAAAGAAATTAGCTGGAAGAATGAATCTGCAAAAGGTTCTGTTGGAAAATTAGATGCGCGCACTTTAAATAATTCTATTGAAGAATTAAAACAAATTTTTGGTGAATCAGAGAATGCAAATGAATTAGTTGAATTATTTACGGATGCTTACTTAAAACATTCTAATTTGGCTGACGCCACTCGTTATATTGTTCACCGACTTTTTGGAGAATATGGATTATTGATTATAGATGCAGATGATAACGCTTTAAAACAAAAATTCGCATCAATTATTGAAGATGATATAATCAACAATTCAAATTATAGATTAGTAAATCAAACGGTTGAGAAACTAAATAAACTAGGTTTTAGCCCGCAAGTGAACCCAAGAGAAATAAATTGTTTCTATACGAAAGAAAATATTCGAGAAAGAATTGAAAAACAGGAAAATGCTTATGCTGTTCTTAATACCGACATAAAATTTAGTTTAGATGAATTGAAATCAGAATTAAAATCATTTCCAGAAAGATTTAGCCCAAATGTTGTTTTAAGACCAATGTATCAACAACTCCTGCTACCTAATATCGCTTATGTTGGAGGACCTGGTGAAATTGCTTATTGGCTGGAGTATAAAGAAATGTTTAAACATCATGCTATCACTTTCCCAATTTTAGTTCCAAGAAATTTTGCAATCATTACTGATGATAAAACAAATCAACAGATTGAAAAATTAGGATTTACCATAAATGACTTTTTCAAAAATACAGACGAACTAAACAAAGAATTTTTAAAAGCAAATTCATCTGAAAATATATCTATTGAAAAAGAAGAAAATGAATTAAAATCAGCATACACAAGTTTAATTTATAAGGCAGAAGCCATTGACACTACCCTTAAAAACACGGTGGAAGCAGAACTACAGAAAGCACTAAATGGATTAAAAAGCATAGAATCAAAATTCATAAAAGCAGAAAAACAAAAACAAGAATCGAGCATCAACCAAATTAAAAAAATTAAAAATAAATTTTTGCCCGAAGGTATTTTGCAAGAACGTTATGAAAATTTTTCGCCTTATTACTTGATGCATGGGAAACAATTAATTCCAAAATTGAAAGAGCAATTAATGCCATTTGATTTCAAATTAAATATTATAGAATTATAACTTGGAAAAAGAACAACAACTATTATTAGAGCAAGGCAAATTACTTCCTATTATGGAAGAATTTTACACCATACAGGGAGAAGGATTTCATTCTGGCAAAGCAGCTTATTTTATTAGAGTTGGAGGGTGTGATGTTGGTTGTCATTGGTGTGATGTTAAAGAAAGTTGGAATGCAGATTTGCATCCAGCAACAGACATTGATAGTGTTATCGAAAATGCTTCAAAATATCCGGCAAAATCAGTTGTGGTTACTGGAGGAGAACCAAGCATTTACAATTTGAATTATATTACAGAACAATTAAAAAACAAAGGAATTCAAACTTTTATTGAAACCTCTGGTGCTTATCCACTAACAGGAAAATGGGATTGGGTTTGTCTATCTCCAAAAAAAACAAGCCCTCCGCTTGATGAAAATTTTTCAAAAGCAAGTGAATTAAAAATCATTGTTCACAATAAGAGTGATTTTGAATGGGCAGAAAAAAATGCAGCAAAAGTAAATGCTAACTGTATCTTGTTTTTACAGCCAGAATGGAGTAAGGCCAAAGAAATGATGCCATTAATTGTTGATTATATTATGCAACACCCTAAATGGAATGCATCCTTACAAACACATAAATACATGAATATTCCTTAATTTGGAATAATAATTGAAACGACATACACATGAAAAATTATTTTATCCTGCTTCTTACAATGTGCACCTTGTTTTCTTGCAAAGCACAAATGCCTCCTGGTGAATACACAAGTACAAATAAAAAAGCAATTGCTGCATTTAAAGCGGGTTTAGAATATTACAACCAAAGGCAAGACAATAAGGCAATTACAGAATTGAGCAACGCCATTTCTAAAGACCCTAATTTTATTGAACCACATTTATTATTAGCACAGATATATACTGAAGCAAAACAAAAACAAAATGCTATTGATGAATACAGTAAGGCACTACAGATAAATCCAAAATTCGACAAAAAAACATTTTTCTTACTCGCAAACCTTGAAATGTCAATTGGAAAATATGATGATGCAAAAAAAGATTACGAAGCATTTTTAAAATATCAAAATGTCAATCCAGAATGGAGAGAAAAAGCTGAAATACAATTAGCAAATTGCAACTTTGCTATTAATGCTATCAAAAACCCTGTTCCTTTTGAACCAAAAAATGTTGGAGAAGGAATCAACTCAAGCCTAGATGAATACTTCCCCGCAATTACTGCTGACGAACAAACATTTTTATTTACAAGAAATAACAGAACAGAATCAAATCATCTACAAGAAGATTTTTTAGTCAGTAAAAAAAATAACAACGCATGGCAAACAGCTTCTTTAATTGGCTATGGCATTAATACAGAAGGAAACGAAGGCGCTCCTTGTCTTTCTGCTGATGGACAAATTTTGTTTTTTGCTGCATGTCAAGAAGAAGATGGAAACTACGGCACTCCCAACAGAAAAGGTTTTGGCAGTTGTGATATTTTTTACACCCAACAAGTTGGCAAAAACTGGGGTAAAGTTTACAACATAGGAAATACAATCAATACAAAGTTTTTTGAATCGCAACCATCATTTTCTTCTGACGGAAAATCACTTTATTTTGTAAGCAGCAGACCAGGAGGTTATGGCGAAACAGATATTTATGTTTCTACATTAAAACAAGATGGAAGTTGGAGTGCTCCAAAAAATTTAGGAAAAAACATTAATACACCTGGCAATGAAGAGTCAATTTTTATTCATCCTGATGGAAAAACAATTTATTTTGGTTCAAATGGTCATGTCGGAATGGGTGGCCTGGATTTATATGTATCTCGTATGGATGATAAAGGAGAATGGGGCCCACCTGTTAACTTAGGTTATCCTATAAATACGTATGCTGATGAAAACAGCATTTTGGTTTCTGCATCAGGCAATTTAGCCTATTTCGCAAGCAATAGAACAGGTGGGTTTGGAGGCTTAGACATATACCAATTTGATTTATATGAAGCTGCAAGACCAGGAAAAATAACGTATGTAAAAGGGAAAGTATATGATGTAAAAACCAAAAATCCATTGGGTGCACATTTTGAATTGATTGATTTAGCAACAGGAAAATCTGTCATTGAATCTGATGCAAACAGTGGCAATGGGGAGTTTTTGGTTTGTTTACCAATCGACAAAAACTACGCATTGAATGTTTCTCAATCGGGATATTTATTTTATTCCGAAAATTTTGCATTAAAAGAACTTGCTGATATGTCGAAACCATTTATAATGGATGTACCCATGCAACCTATTGATACGGGCTCAGTAATAGAGTTAAAAAATGTATTTTTCGAAACGGCTAAATTTGATTTAAAACCTGAATCAAAATCTGAACTTAATAAACTTATTGAGTTTTTGAATACTAATAAAACTATCAGAGGAGAATTAAGTGGACATACCGATAATGTTGGTGATAAAAAAATGAATTTAACACTCTCTCAAAATCGCGCGAAAGCAGTTTACGATTATTTGACAATGGAAGGAAAAATTGACCCTAAACGCCTAACCTACAAGGGTTATGGCGACACTAAACCAAAGGTTAAAAACGATACAGACGAAAATCGTGCTTTAAACAGAAGAACAGAGTTTAAAGTGATTGGAAAGTAATTTTAGGAAAGTGATTGAAATTCCTGTAGGCATTAAAGAAGATTGGGTTCAAAAAGGTTATCCAGTAGAAAAATAATTTACTTAATCTCTAAACTAATGTTTTCATCTCCTTTTTGATAAGGTAAATAAGTAATAATAAACTGAAACATTTCATCTTCTGTTCTCATACTTCCCTCCCGCTCTGCCACTAATTGTGGTGGATTGAAAGGATTATTAGGGTTGTTTTTAGTGTTATCATAAACCCCTTCAGCATAAATAGTTGCACCTTTAGGAATTTTCACCATATTTTTAAAAGTGTAAAAATATTGCCATCTAAAATCCCATTTGTTTATTCGAATCAAAGGAATAGTATCTCCTTGTAATGTAACAGCATAAGCAAGAAAACTTTTTCCAAGCAAATGCATGTGAGGGTTTATTGTTAAAACGGAAATATCCATTGGCAATGTATAACGACTAATAAATTTCATAATCGTATCAGGCGGAATAACCAACGGAGGCTCAATTGGAGAAACACCAAACGTTCCCATTTGAAATTCAAGCGTAGGTCGTTTAGGCGGAGCTTTAGAAAAGAAAACATTAAAAGCAGTTTGATCTGTTGTATCAAGTCTTGAAGGACCATAGTGAATATCTTTTAAAAACAAAGCCCCTTTGCGTTTCATTTTATAACCACCAATTCCATCAGGATAAATTGGGGGAGAAACTCCAGGCAAATAGTTTGTTACAGATTGTGTCATCAAAGGAAACGTACCATCATCGTTTGCCAGATTAAGTTGTTTGTATGCATCCATTATTGATGGGTAATCATCAATATTAATTACAACATCCCCTTTCATCACATCTTTACGTTTGTCGAAATCGTAACTCAACAGCTGTGCATTTACATGATGTACTAATTTTTTATTATCAGGTGCAACTTCAATAACACGAATGAATGTGTCTTTAGGAATTTCATAAGGTACACGCATTAAAAAAAATTTGTTTTGAGCATCACCTTTAATTTTTAAAACATCTCTAAATTTAATTACCAAATCAGGAACGCTTAGTTGCGAACCCTTTGGAAAATTTGGCAATGCTGGAATTTTTGTAGAATCGCCAATTGCACATCCTTCGTCAATCCACTTTACAATTAAATCTATTTCTGTTTGAGTTAAAACTTTTTCTCCAACAAAATGCGTGTAGCTTGCATCAGCTGGCCATGGTGGCATAAAACGAGTTTGTGTTACAAACTTTATCAATTTATTACGGGCAAAAACATCACTGTAAGTGTATAAGTTAAATGGTGCTGCCTCTCCATCTCTGTGGCAAGGGGTGCAATTTTTATAAATAATAGGAGCAATATGTTCTGAATAAGTAATTTTTTCAGGCAATTCACTATCATTACCACAAGAGAAAAAAAACATCCCTAAGGATAAAATCAGAAAAAAAAGAAGAATGTATCTTTTTAAAGACATTGCGTTATAAAATTACAAGACAAAAATAACAGAATGTTTTTGATTACACTTTAATTTACTTTGTTTAAAAACTCGTTGGTAAGTATTAAAATAAAAATTAAATTTCTTTATTCTTAACAATACATTTGTAGTATGAATTATTCTTTTCGCTTTGTTTTTCTGACATTTGCATTTATTATAGCAAGCATTTTTTCTTCTTGCCATAAAAAAGGAGCGTCAAATCCTTACCTAAGCATGAAAACAAGACCAAGTGAAAAACAAATAAAAGCAGATAAAAAAGCAATTAAAAAAGGAAATAAAGCTTACCGAAAAAAAGAAGAAAGCAGCAGAAAACATTTATTTGGCAGGAAGCACGCGCCAAAAAATTAATGTTATTTCAGTCCCGCCAAAAACTTCATGGTATCTACTCCATCAGCATAATCAGACAATGCAGGACACTGTGCCTTGCCAAATGGTACAGCATCAATAATATCCACAGAATTAGAAACCACACACTGAATTTGTTCCTTTTCTGATTCTAATTTTTTATTCAACTCCGCAATAGTTTCATAAAACTCATAATATAAAACACCAATTGGAGATGAATACGTTTCATCCTGTTTTAGCAACAAAAAATTATTGTCTAATAGCGAAGGATCATTTTTCATCAAATAAACCGTACGATTATATTCATAATTATTTGCGTACTTATTATGACTTACTATATCTTGAAACTCATAAATGGATTCATAGAAAATATCAAAATTGTAGTTTGCAGGAACGAATAGTTTCGCAACATTTCTACATCCCAAACCAAAATATTGAAAAATATCTCTCCCTAATTTCATTAAATCTTCTTCTGTTTCAGAACCTAATAATATTGCAACAGAATTTCTATTTTTTCGGATAATGTGTGGATATTTACCAAAATAATACTCAAAATACCTTGCCGAATTATTACTTCCTGTAGCAATTACAGCATCCATCGTTTTTATTTGTGAATCTGTAAACTCAATTAAATTAACAAACTCAGCCTCAATATCAATTAAAATATTAGCAATAAATGGCATCAATAATTTATCATCGCTCGATAATTTTCCTAAAAATTTATTCCCAGAAATTAATACACATAACATATCGTGAAAACCAACAAGTGGAATATTTCCAGCCATAATCACTGCAACAGTATTTATTTTTTCTCGTTTGTTTATTTCAGAAATATAGCTTGAAACCCACTCTACCAAATTTTCCTCTTTAAGCATTTCGGAAATTGAAGCAATTGCATTTCTAACATTATCCTCGGTAAACCAAGGATTATGAACTTTTACATCTTTTATCAATTCCTCAAAATCAGTATAAAATTTTTCGTTTAATCTATTTTCAGCAACAACCGATTCCTTTGAAGAAAACTGAGCCATAAACTGCCCCAACTCAACAAATGCTTTAATTCTGGTATTTAAATCCATAAATTTTCTATTCTTTCGATTTACTATTAAGAAAGTATGTGTTATATTTGTATCGATTTTTATACAAAACTAAAAACTATTATACACTTATGGCAATTAAAATTACAGATGAATGCATAAATTGTGGAGCTTGTGAGCCAGAATGTCCTAACAATGCTATTTACGAAGGTGGTAACGAATGGAGATTTGCTGATGGCACTTCTTTAAAAGGAGAATTTACATCTAAAAGTGGAATTTCTGCTGATGCTGATGCACCTCAAACACCTGTTTCGATGGATTTATATTATATCGTTTCCGATAAATGCACTGAATGTGTTGGTTTCCATGAAGAACCTCAGTGTGCCGCTGTTTGCCCAGTTGATTGCTGTGTAGATGACGAAAACTGGAGAGAAAGTAAAGAAGAGCTTTTGGACAAAAAAGCTACTTTGCATTTATAATCTACAATTAAAAAAATCAAAAGCACCATTCAAAAAGAATGGTGCTTTTTTTGTTGTAATAAAACACCAATCATTACGTTATTATTTGTGTAATTTTGAAACATGCAAAAAGTGATTCCTCTTTTTCTGATGTTAATAAGCCTTGTATCATATTCTAAAAACGATACATCATCTACTTTTTTTGAACAACAACAGAAAAAAATTCTGTTACTTTCAAACAAATTATTTCACACAAAAAAAATAACAGAAGAAGAAAAAAATTCTTTAAATACAGAAATTATTTCTCTTTTTGAAGAAACATTAAATCGACAAGATTCATATAACTTTAACTTCGACTCACTAAAAAAAGATTTTGGAATCCTTAATTCTCCCGACAATGTGTTTAGAATCATCCACTGGAATGTCCCTTTGAACGATGGCACTTATAAATACTACGGTTTTATCCAAGAAAAATACATTGTTTCAAAAAAGAAAATTGAAAGCATCTTAGTTTATCCGCTAATTGATAAATCAGCAGACATAAAAAACACAGAAAATTATATTAGTGATAATAAAAAATGGTACGGAATGTTGTACTACAAAATTATTCCAGTAAAAACAAAATCAAAAACTTATTATACGCTGCTTGGTTGGGATGGCAATGATAAAGTATCGCAAAAAAAATTCATTGATGTATTAACATTTGAATACAATGGAAATCCAAAATTTGGAGCAGATGTATTTGATATTCCTAAAAAAAATCCAAAAAGAATAAGTTTTGAATTTGCTAGTAATTGCGCCTTCGTTTTAAAGTATAACGAATCACTTAATATGATTACGTTTGATCGATTAGCACCTATGGAACCACAGTTTGAAGGGCAATACCAATACTACTGTACAGCAGATTTTGAATACGATGGTTTTAAAATAAAAAAAGGGAAATGGCTGTTTGTAGAAAACATTGCTCCTAAAAATGACAAAACCAATAGCGACAATCTTTACCAGAACCCAAAAGGTGGTAGCAAAGGCAAAGAAAGTGATGTTATGATCAATAAAGAAAAGAAAAAAAGGAAGTAAAATACTGAAACCAACTATCACAAAACATTACTCTTTATTAGCTGGGCCATTTTTTCTAGTTCTTCATTAGTAGGTTTTAATTTAGCTTGAGTAAAATTAATATCGTTTACTGTATTCATTGGCACCAAATGAATATGTGCATGTGGTACTTCTAATCCAATTACAGCAACACCAACTCTTTTACAGGAAATACTTTTTTTAATTGCTTTAGCTACTTTTTTAGCAAATAACATCATCTCTGATAAATCAACATCATCAATATCAAAAATGTAATCCGTTTCGTTTTTTGGGATTACAAGAACATGACCATGAACCAAAGGAAAAACATCCAAGAAGGCTAAAAATTTATCATTTTCAGCAATTTGGTAAGATGGAATTTCACCATTAATTATTTTAGTAAAAATGCTTGACATGGCAGTTGTTATCTAGAAATTTCAATAATTTCAAATTTCATCACTCCAGAAGGAACTTTAATATCTACAACTTCTCCAACTTTTTTACCCAGTAAACCTTTGCCAATTGGGGAATCTACCGAAATTTTTCCTGCTTTTAAATCCGCTTCACTTTCCGCAACTAGGGTATATTTCATTGTTGCACCATTTGCAACATTTTTTATTTTAACAATAGATAAAATCAGGGCTTTTGATAAATCTAACGTTGATTCATCTATCACTCTGGCATTATTAAGAACTTCTTCTAATTTAGATATTTTAAGCTCTAATAGCCCTTGAGCTTCTTTTGCTGCATCATATTCGGCATTCTCAGACAGATCTCCTTTATCTCTTGCTTCCGCTATCTGTTTAGAAATATAAGAGCGCTCATGCACCTTTAAATGATGTAATTCGTCTTTTAATTTTTTTAATCCTTCTTCAGTATAATAAGATATCTGTGCCATTTTATTTTAATTTGTATTGATACTCTAAAAACAGAAAAAGAATCCTTCTGTTTAAAACAGAAGGACTCTTTTATTTAAAAACAAATATATAAAAATTATAAATTTATACGAGCTCCAAATGAATGTGTTCCATTAAAAGGATTTGTTGCACGATAAGAATAATCTAAACCAAAAGTAGATTTATTTTTACCAAATGGAATTTCAAGTGTAAATCCTGCCGAAGGTCCTGTAAAAACAGTCGTTCTTGTATCTTTGCTAAAAATTCCTTTTTCGTAAGAATATCCTGCACGTACCATTAACATATTTTTCCAACCGTATTCTAACCCTAAATTATATTGGTCTTTCGAAAACGAATTAGAAGTAAATGAACCCAATGCAGTAATTCTATGCGTTTTTGAACCAGCAGTATCTTTTTTCATATAAAAATCATATCCTGCTCCAATTGATAGCAAAGACGGCAACTCGAATTGTGCTGCTCTATTCTCTGCAGTCATTGTTGCTCCTTGTGTATTTCCTGGTATAGGTGTTTTTATGCCTAATCCATCACCAGAATATTTCATTCTTGGTCCAACATTTTTTAGTGTAATACCAAATTTCAGTTGGTCGTTTTTACCAGCTAAATATTGGATACCTGCATCCAAAGCAACACCTCTAGCACTAACATTTGATATTTTTTCAGTAATTACTTTTAAAGTAATTCCACCAAAGATATTATCAGAAAAACCTTTTGCATAAGATACTCCGATATTAATAAATTGAGGAGAAAAAGTACCCAATCCACCTTCTGGTTGATCAACAGTAGTAATAGGAATATCTCCAAAATTAATAGACATAACCGTTAATCCTATTGCTCCAGTTTCACCAACACGTTGTGTTAAACCAAATGCATTGATGTTTATATCTGTACCTTTTAACCACTGAGTACGAGAAAACAACAATTCTGTTTTTTTGGTAAAGGCTGTTCCTGCAACATTAATAAACATAGCCTCTAAGCCACGAGCTGACGAAACATTCGATCCACCATAGCCAGAGCTACGTGCCCAAGGGTTAATAAGTAACTGTGTTGCACCTGCTTGTCCAGCACGATCAGGATTTCCTGCAAATATTGTATTAACAGGTAAACAGAATATACCCGCCAAAGCTACTAAAGCACTTATTTTAATATATTTTTTCATATCCATTGAATTTAAAAAGTCGTAATTCCTTTTTTATAGCATTTATTAATCTTAATAATTATCCAAATCGATTGGTCTTAATACTCCAAACCATTTCAATATTTTTTCACCAACATCTGGTACATCTACATGAATAATATACAAACCACTTGCAATTGGAATTCTGGCAGAGTTTTTCAAATCCCAATCTAATGATGTTTTTGTATCATCTTTGCTAAATTTACGTATCAATGTACCATTTAAAGTATAAATAGTAATAGTACATTTTTCTGGTAAATTGGTTATTTTTACAATGTTTTCCAATGCTGTTTTTTCATAAGAAGAATAAGCATAATACGGATTTGGAACTACATTAATTATTGACAATGCATCTTTTGCGGCAGTTGCATCATTTTTATGTGTTTCAATATCTTTCGTATTGAACGTGTACATCGGCATATTCTTGTTTTGAGGTGCTAATGTTGTATCAGCAAGAGGGGTGCTAGTTGTAGCATATCCTTTTTGATAAGATTTAGCTACTCGTAAACGAATTTTTACTGTGCTTTCCAACAAGGCATGACCAGCAACTAATCTAGGAATATTAACCCACATTGCATCTGCATATATTTCACGTTTGTAAGCATCGCTTGTTGTACTGGTAGTGTTTTCAGTAGCCTTAAAAAGTTGATATAATGTAACCCCTTGATCATAGGTTGGAACATCTCTTAATCCATTGCCCATTTGAGCATCACCACTATATGCTCTATCTCCATTATGACCAAACACATAAATATAATGTTTACCACCAAATATTGGATCACCTCCACTTGTTGAAGTAGATGTTGGATTCCATTTCATGTCTGCACCATTTTCTAATGCATAATATGAATCTTCTCCATACGCCATATTCAAACGTTCTCCTGTTTCAAGGTTAATAGCATAACCAGGAAACCAACCCATACCCATTGGTTGTGAACCTCCGAAGTCTCCTTCAGCAGAATTATAACCCACATCACCTGCTTTTAATCCATTTTTATCAATAGATGGAGATTTACGCATGTGGTGTTTTATTGCTCCTCCAATTGCAAGGGCAGTTTCATCTTGCATTTCAATTACAGGACAGCGTGTCCATTTTGATTTATCGCTTGTAATAACAACATCCACGCTTGCTAAATTTTTCAATTGCGTTAATACATTGAATTTATTCCATGCCGGACCTGCTCTATAACTTAAATCGGTTGCACTGTATGCACACAAACGATAGGGAGCCCAAGTTCCGCCAAGTACTTTTTCATATTCTTGATTATCATCCAAACCAGCATAGTCTGCAGGAGCTGTACTTGTACCAGATCGAATCCAGTTGAAGTCGGTATCACCTTCTGCGTCTGGAACAGATGTTAACCATTGTTTTGTTAAGTCAGAAAAAGTCATCGTTGCTGTTAAGAAACCATTCTTAGTAGCAGTTGCAGTTCCTGGGTCAGTTGTATAAGAAACATTAATAGAGATTCCCCATTTAGGAATTGTAACAGAAGATACTCCACTTACTTGTCCATTTATCAACTGCTCATTTGGTATCTGAATGTTTTTATCAGACAAAATAGTTTGCCCAGTAGTAGTATTAACTAATTTCCATAAACCTACAGAAGAAATACTGTTCCATTTAGTAATTGTATCGTACAATGTAAATGTAAAATTATTATCAAGTGGAACATTCAAAGGGTCAACCACTTTAATATTTACAGGACCTCTGCTGTTTTCATACGTAGGATTTAAAACTCTGTTTGTTGGCGAAGCTAAAATACTTGCTATTGTAGATTCAGTAAAATCTAAAACATTTCCACCATTTCCTTGACCTTCGATACGAGTTAATTTTGGACCAGTACCATAATTAGAATGTTGCTCTGTTCCACCGGATTCAGGATTTGGAATATGAGGAATTGCAGAATGTGCAAAATATCCATCAGCTTGTTTTCGCCCAGCAATAAAAGGAAGATAATCCGTTAATATATTCAAATTAGTTGGCGATTGTGTTGGACTAAAGCCATAAGCAATAATTGCATAGTAGTATGTTTTATGGTTTATCAAACGTGGATTGCCAACTGCAAATTTATCTTCGGTTATTGAAATTGAATGTACAATTCCTGCATCAGCCCCGGTTACCATTTCTTGAGGAACTAAAGCTGTTAAACCCAAATCAAAATTATAATTTACAATTTGTTTAATTTGATCTTTTTTATCGCACTGAAATACTAAACGTGCTTTATCAGGATTGTAAACTTCTGATGCACTCACTGTAGCATCTTTTAATTGGTAAACCATGTATCCTTGAAAACGATAAAGAGAATCGGGAATGGTTGGATTGTCGTCCTCTGTGTACCATTCTTTAAAATTATTTGAATTTGAAGGATTACTCCAAGTTAAAATCAATTCTTGATTTAATTCTTGAATTGCTAAGTTTGGAGCAGTTGGTCCATCTAATGTTTTAAAACAACGATCAAATAGTTTCTGCGCTTTAGAATCAGCACCTTTCATTAAGGCAACCGATGCTAAGTTTCCACCTTGTGATGCACGAGCCCACACAACCCCTTTTGTAATATAATTTACTGCACCAGGTTTTAAGGTAAAATATCCAGCGCTTTGAATGAAACGTCTATCTGCAGGCACATTGCCAGATGAGGTCTCATCCCAAGGTGCTTGCGGATTCATATTTGTACCAAAGCCTAAAGGGTCAGAGGTTCCAGGAAACATATAATTGCATGGTGTACCTGTTAAATGTCCACTTCCTCCATATGTAATAGGAGTACCATCTCTCCATACCCCACGTAAGTAGTTATAAACATCAACAGCTCCACCAGGATTTCCTGTCAAAGAACCATCATTATTATAATAAACAAACTTTTTCATTCCAATACGTTCATCATCTACGGTCCCGTTTCCATAATTTAAAAAACTTGGAGGCACCGTACCAGCAGGGTCATCAATAAAATTACTATCCGCATAAGGACCTTCGAAAAAATCTACACCAATAGCAGGAGGATTTACACCATAAGGAATTTGTCCTGCAGGTGGATTATCATCCACCAAATCTCCGTTATAACAATAGCCTAAACCTAAGCCCACATCACATCCCACAAAATCATCGTTGGCAGAACCTAAATCGGGATCTACCCAAACACCAAAATAAGTTGAATCTAAACGGAAAGAAGAACGATTAATAATTTTATAACGGTAAAAAGTCATATTATTAATTTCATCATTTGTTTGAAACCCAAAACCTTGTGCATGAATTTCTAAGCCAATTGGTACTCCACTCGTTTCGGAGTGAATATTTCCTTTGTCGTTAAATACCCAGAACAAACATTGGTCGCCAAAAAGGTTTGCATTACAACCACGAGTTCCTGTAACATCAAAATCAGGTACCTCGCCCGCTTGTGGCTCATAAAAACCATTACTGTTTAAGTCATAAAAAGGTGCAACGGCATGTCCGTCAGGGGCATTTACGGGCCAACTGTTAATTACGTCCATAGCAGAAGGAGAAACAGGGTTAGGTCCAACAAATCCATTAATTGCCCAATCATAATAAGCTTCAGCATCTTTACGATTTATTTTCCAATGCTTATCCCATACATTACAAATAGTGGCATCCGTAGCAGCAGAATTATCCAAAGGTCCGGGCCAAAAATCGTTTCCTGTTTGACGGTAAGTCATTGCAGCAGCTTTTAAAGTACCGCCAGGGTCTTTACCTCCAATCCAAAGCGAACCAGCAAACAAAGCTGTTGGACCTGTTTGACCTGCTGGTGGCTTTGGAACAAAATAAATTCCATTTTGTAAATCCCACCACATATCACCACCAGCTAAAATACGGGTTCTAACATTGTTTATATCTAAATCTGTTTGAGCGGTAGCAGGAGTACAAAGAGCTGCTACTGAACGTTGCTGATCAATATTATTGTTTACAGGTGCAATTCCGCTGCCGCCAACATTTTCTTTTGCAGATAAGCTTAACGAGAACGTAACAACAACTGCTGAGATTAGTAAATGAATACGATTTGTTTTCATATTTATATTTTTTAATTGTAGCATTTCTTTATAATAATTAAAATTAGAATGATAATATTAAACCTAAACGGATAACACGTGGACGTTGAAAGTTTCTTGGGTCGTCAATTTTTACAGAATACAAATCACGGAACGACTGAGGATTTAACTGTCCATTAATAGTGTTTTGCGCTGCCGCTGAAGCTAAATATCCATCATCATTAGCATCGCCTGTTGCTTTATAAACAGCTATCACATTTCTGGTGTTTAATAAATTCAATACTTGCAAATAAACATTTAGAGATGCTTGTTTCTTACCATTCCCTTCTTTGTCGCCCCCCCACTCAAGTGCCAAATCCTTATCAACTCTTAAATCCATTCTGAAGTTCCAAGGTAAATTAGATCCGTTAATAGAACCTTCTAAACCACGTTGAACTTGAATTCCAAATTGTCCTTCAGGTGAAATATTTTGTTGTTTTGTGTAAGGAGTTCCAGAGCCAGCGCGGAATGTTACATTTGCTCCAACATTTTCTAATAATTTTATTGTTTTTTCGCTATCTGTTCCTTTTTTCATTGTAAATGAAGGTCCTTTATAATCTTTTCCTGCACCAAAACGATAATCAATATTTAATACAAGCGTATGGCGTTGGTCAAAATCCAAAGGATGAGTTGTTCTTAAGTTTGGTTGCCCCGAAGCAACTAAATTTTGCCCATCAGAAGCACTAGAACCAGTTCCATCAGCAAATTGTAAGGTGTAATTTGCCGACAACTGCACTCCACTATATAATCTACGTAACTCATAAGCAATGGAAAAACCTTTTACGGTTCCAAAATCCACATTTGTAAACGAATAATAAGTGATAGGATATGCTTGATATACAGAAGTGGTTTGAATCATATCTCTTAACTCACGATAAAATGCTGATAATGTTAAAACTGAATTTTTCTTTTCATTTAACACTTGAGCAAATCCTAACTCGTATTCTGTCGTTCTTTCTGGTTTTAAGTTTGGATTGTTAATATAATCTCCAGGGTTAAATTGCATATTCATGTACTGAACAGGCGACATTCTATTAAAACTTGGTGGGCGTTGTGTTAAAACATCGTAATGTGCAAAGAAATTTGCCATATCAGAAATTGGGAATGCAAAAGCTATACGTGGCATTACGTTAATTTGAGGGACATAATCTTTAAAAGCCTTCGAATTTATGTCATAAGCACTTGTTTTCGAAGGATTTACAAGATAAGGTTTAATACGACCATCAACAGTATTAGATCCAGCTAATGATGTTCCTGGGTCAGTTACTTCAACACCTTGTGAATTATACCATGTATCACCATTTCTATAACCCACAATTGCAGAAGGATTATTAAAATCATTTACATAAACCACATAATCATCACCTACATTTGATGGACGAGTATTTGATGGGAACAAGCTGTAATTTACTTCTCCGGCAGTCTTCGCTTCGTACAACAAGTATTTATCTTTTAACACTTTTTGATTAGCATCAAATCTATCTACACGAACACCTACACGGAATTTCAAATCTTTAAAATCAAATTGATCTTGAATATATCCTGCAATGTAAATAGGCTGATAAGCACCTATTTCACGAGTATAATTTCCATTTGCATCTTTCTTAGTAAAAAAATCATCTAATGAAGGATTTCCTTTTAGTTTATTTCCTTTATGGTCATAACCATAATAACTAACATAACTTGTACCTCCAATGTTTAATAAATCATCAGCACTAAACATATCGATACTAAAGGTTGAAGGATCATACGAGTCTGTATCCACCCAATCAGTAGATGACAAACCCAATTGATTTCTGATGTTTCTACCAAATTCAGTCATTGTTCCATCATCTAGGCGATTGAAATCGTAATAAGAGAATGTATTATCGATTGTACCATCAGGAAAATAATGAACATCTGTATTAAGAATAGGAATAGTATCTAAATTGCTCAAATGATAATTTGCAATCTGGCGCATTTGAGTCCACAAACCAATAGGATTTAGACTATGATTTCTCGCCACACGTTGTTCGTATTCAAAACCTAACTGAATTGCATGCTTTTTAATATCTGCAGAAAAGTTAGCAAACACACGAAATTGTGTTGTATTTTCATTGAAATATGCATTGAATTGACGACCAGTATTGTACCACATCGAGTAAACATTCCTAGGACGATCTCCATTTATCATTCCAAATCCTTGTTGCACATTAAAAATATTGAATATCTGATCGGCAGGCGTATTTGCAAAATAATAATTTGTGTAAGGAGTTCCTGTTGGGTTTTGTTCTCCTGGAGTATATGCTAAGCTAACATCTTGAAAACCATTTTGCCACCATGCATAAGTGGTGTCAGGTGATCCATCACCATTTAAATCATAATATCTTTCTTCTGGTTGGTAACTTGGTTTACGTGTCTGAGTGAATTTTCCAATATAGCCGTAATCAAAAATATTGCCTTTATGGTTATCATCTTGGGTTTTTTTGTTTGTTTTTGCATAACTAACTTGTAATGTGAAGTACGCATTTTTGATGATTGATGAAGCTTTTTCTTCTTCGGCAGTTGAATTACTATTAAAGCGTTGTGTTAGCTTCACATAAGAACGCCAAGTGTTTTCTATTATTTGTGCATTATTTACGGGATTAAACAATGCGTATTCATAAGTAAAATCATGTTTTTTAGAATAATCTACAGAACCTCCAACAGTTATTGTCATTGTTGGAGTTGGTTGATAAATTATTTTTCCATTTAATCTTAATGCTTGTTGTCCAACATTATTTCTAGCTTTAATTTTTTCAATATCATCGCTTGTTACATATTCAGAGTTCAACACAAATCCTTGACCTTGGGGAGATGGACGTAATGGATTTTGTTCTAAATTTTCTAATTTCTCTTTTTTAATTTGGTAAAAACCACCAGCCGATGGGGCAGGATCTTTTTCACTTACCATCTCACCAGCTAAACTAAATCCTAATACAGATTTTTTAACACCACTTGCAGAATCTTTTTTGGTTAATAAAGGTCCATTTACACTAAATCCAATAAAGTTATATCCATAAGCATCTAAGCCTCTACTTTTTCCATCTTTTTCTCCTAAACCAGAAGTCATTAATTCAATACCTCCGGTATATTTACTAGCAGGACCTTTTGTGGTAATTGAGATAATACCACCCGTAGCATCTCCATATTCAGGAGGAGTACCACCCGTAATTACGGTAATTTGTTCAACGCTTGATTGAGGAACTCCTGAACTACCAATTACTTTTTGACCATCAACAAAATAAATAGTACCATCAGAACGGGCACCACGAACACTAACTGCCTCCCCTTCATCTTTTTGGTAAACACCAGCAGTAGTAGAAGCTACAGAGTTAATATTTTTTGTAGCCATATTTCTGTATTCTTCGGCAGTTACAGTACCTCCTGATTTTGTATCTGGGTCAATTAAAGGTTTAGTCCATTCAACCACCTCAACAACATCTAATTGCTGTCCTGCAGTCATTTCAATATTCAAATATGTAGTTTTACCTACAGATACTGAAACATTATCCATTTGAACGGCTTGATAACCAACATAGGTTGCCTTAACATTATATTTACCAGGATTAAGGGGTTTAATTGTTACCTCACCATCGATATTAGTTGTACCAACCGCAGCTTGAATACCACCAATTTCAACTAATACGTTTGCAAAAGGAATGGTTTCCTTATTAGCTTTATCAATAAGTTTAACTTTGATTGCGGCTTCATTTTGTGACATAACAAAACCCGCTGATGCAACTACAATAGATAATGTAGAAAGTAATTTTCGTAGCATATTATATATTATTATATTGTTAAATAAATTCGTGCAAAAATTTAAAGTGCGTAAATATAGGAATATTTCAATTTGATTTACAAATTTTTTACTCACAAATAATTCACTCTTTTTTTAATGCAATTTTATTACATTCAAACTAAACCCAAACAGCATTAATTCCAAAGGAATCAGGCTATTTAATCATTCATAAAAATTACTGGCAAACGTTACAGAAAACTGTACAATAAAATTAGTGGGATGTTGTTCAAAGAAATTTGAATATGCAATTATACAAATTTATTTTACAAAAGTTACAAAAAATGTTAAATATTTTAAATTTATTTCCTGAACTTAAACCATCTGATTAGAAAAAATTCTCTTTTATTCTCTCTTAACTTATTACTTTTCTTTTTTTCTTGCTTCATTCTTTTTCTTGTTTCCTTAGTTTGAAGTCGCTTATGATGTTGTTTTACTATTTTAGCATGCTCCATTTCCATTTTTCTATCTTCTTTCCACTTTTGTTTTGCTTTTTTCTTTTGTGCTTTACTCGTTTGAGGAGCCTTCTCTGTTTTAGTTTCTTGGCAAACTGCAACCATGGGAAGAAAACAAATAAAGAGTACTATTATTTTTTTTGATAAATTTTTCAAATCGATTATTTTAATTTTAGAACTACAAAAATACATTTATATTTTATAAAATATTTTGTTTCATTTAATGTTTGTAAATTTGTAATTGCACAATGAAAAAAATAGTTTTCATATTAGCATTTGTTTCATTAATAATATTTGATGCTTGCAAAAAAGAAGCCGACAATACTATTCCTATGGTGAATGTTGATTTATATTTACAAATCAACAATCCAAGTTATATTAATTTGCAAGTAACAGGTGGCTGGGTTTATGTTGCAGGCGGAGTTAGAGGTATTTTGGTTTATAGAAAAACGCCAACCGAATTTATGGCTTACGATAGAAATTGTACTTATCAATCAAATGATCCTTGTGCAACGGTTGTTGTAGATAACACAAATATTATTGCTACTGACACTTGTTGTCATTCAAAATTTTCAATTTACGATGGTTCTGTTGTACAAGCGCCTGCTGGGCTTCCTTTAAAATCTTACAACACAACATTTGATGGAAGCATCCTTCATATCTATAACTAAAAAACGCTTGTAAAAATTACAAGCGTCTTTTTAATCTATTTGAATTTTTTATTAGTATCTGTATGCGTCTGATTTAAAGGGGCCTTCCACCTTTACTCCAATATAATCAGCTTGGTCTTTAGACAATACATCTAATTCACAATTAATTTTTCCTAAATGTAATCGAGCTACTTTTTCATCTAAATGTTTTGGTAAAGTGTAAACTTTGTTTTCATATTTATCAGAATGTAACCATAATTCCAATTGGGCTAATGTTTGGTTAGTGAATGAATTACTCATAACAAAAGATGGATGACCTGTTGCACAACCTAAATTTACTAAACGACCTTCAGCTAAAACAATAATATCTTTTCCATCAACAGTATATTTATCTACTTGTGGTTTAATAACATCTTTAGTATTTCCATGATTTTTGTTTAACCATGCCATATCAATTTCATTATCGAAATGTCCTATATTACAAACGATTGCATTGTGTTTCATTGCTTTGAAATGACGGTCAACAATAATGTTTTTATTTCCAGTTGCCGTTACAATGATATCAGCCTCTTTAATTGCATTATCCATTTTCATAACTTGATAACCATCCATCGCAGCTTGTAAAGCGCAAATTGGATCTATTTCAGTTACAATAACTCGAACACCTTGCGATGATAATGATTCTGCAGAGCCCTTTCCAACATCACCATAACCAGCAACCACAGCAACTTTTCCTGCCAACATTAAATCTGTAGCTCTACGAATTGCATCTACTAATGATTCGCGACAACCATATTTATTATCGAATTTAGATTTTGTAACAGAATCATTAACGTTAATTGCAGGCATATGTAATGTTCCGTTTTTCATTCTTTCGTACAACCGATGAACTCCTGTTGTTGTTTCTTCCGATAAACCTTTGATCCCTTTTATTAATTCAGGAAATTTATCAAATACCATATTGGTTAAATCTCCTCCATCATCCAAAATCATGTTTAATGGTTTTCTTTCTTCACCAAAAAACAATGTTTGTTCGATACACCAATCAAATTCTTGTTCATTCATTCCTTTCCAAGCATAAACTGAAATACCTGCTGCTGCAATAGCTGCTGCTGCGTGATCTTGAGTAGAAAAAATATTACAAGAACTCCATGTTACTTCTGCACCTAATTCTACCAAAGTTTCGATAAGCACTGCTGTTTGAATTGTCATGTGTAAACAACCGGCAATGCGTGCATCTTTTAATGGTTTTTGTTTACTATATTCAGCACGTAATGCCATTAATCCTGGCATTTCTGCTTCAGCTAATTTTATTTCTTTACGTCCCCATTCTGCAAGAGACATGTCTTTTACTTTGTATTTTACAAATTTTTCCACCGATGTTGCCATTTTGTTTTTTTAGTTATTATTTTATTAAAAAAGAATTGCGAAATTAGTTGTTATTGATGTAACAAACAAATTTCGCAATGATTAAAATACTTATCCTTTTTATTTTTCTGCTGATGCAGACCAAACAATTTTTCCTGTTTTATCAATATAGCTGTATGTTCCATCGTATCGAACGTATGCTAAGCCATTATTAAAATCGGCATAATATTCCGAACCTTTTGAAACAACAATTTTTCCTGTTTTATCAATATATTGCCATCTTGCATCTTTTAAACTTCCGCTAACAATAGGCGAAGTACTTACGCAAGCAACACCATCACTAAAAGGATATGCACCTGAGTAAATTGGGTTAATTACTACTTTTCCTGTTTTATCAATATAACCAAATTTACCTGTTTTAAAATCTCCAACACGAATACATGCTAAGCCATCAGAAAAGAAATAGGCTTTATCAAATTGTGGTTGAATTGCTACCTTACCTGTTTTGTCAACGAATCCCCATTTTCCTGTTTTTTCATCACCTACCCTAACGTTTGCTAGTCCTTCTGAAAATTCAAAAGCTTCATCATAAATAAAATCTACTGCAACTTTTCCTGTTTTATCTATAAAACCCCACTTGCCTCCTTTTTTAACACGCGCTAACCCTTCTTTAAAATCCCATCCTCCATCATATTCCGGTTTAATAACAATATTCCCTGTTTTATCAATGTAAGCAAATTTTAGTCCTACCTGAATACGAGCCATTCCACCTGAAAATTTATATGCATGTTCACACTTCGGTTCAATTACTGTTTTTCCTGTTTTATCGATATATGAATATTTACTTCCTTGTTTAACACATGCTAAACCATCAGAGAAATAGCCATCAATTTTTTGATCATATTGCGCTGGAATAACCATTTTGCCGGTAGCATCAATAAAACCTCTTTTACCGCCTTGCTTAACAATTGCTAAACCTTCAGAAAATTTATCTGCATATTCAAATTGCGCTGCAATAACAACCTTACCAGATTTATTAATGAAACCATATTTTCCTTTATCCGAGAAAGGATATAAATCTTGTGCTTGAGTAGAAAATTTACAAATCAAACCAATAAAAATTAATGCTATTAATTTTACTTTTTGTTTTGCTGTGTTCATAGTATTTAGTTTTTTTTATATAAATATGAAAATCGTGTAAATATCAGAAATAAATTCGAGAACTAAAAATTAAAGAAGATTACCTTATTTTTTATTTTAGCTACTCAAATGATTTAATTAATATTGCTAAATTAAAATTTTTATTTAATAATGCAAAAAAGGGTTTATAATATTATTTTGAACAACGTAAGAAAAGGCAAAAAATCTTTTGCTGTTTTAATAGACCCAGACAAATTCAATTCAAACTCTTTAATAAAAAAAATAAATTCCACAAACGTAGATTTTATAATGGTTGGAGGGAGTTTGCTTACAAATGGAAATTTCGAAAAATGTGTTAAAGAAATTAAAAAAAAGTGTACCGTTCCTATTATCATTTTTCCGGGTAATAATTTGCAAATAAGCGCTTCAGCAGACAGTATTTTTTTACTTTCTTTAATTTCTGGAAGAAATTCAGATTTATTGATTGGAAAACATGTTGTTGCGGCTCCTTTACTTAAAAAAAGCAAGCTGGAAATTATCCCTACTGGATATATGCTTATTGATAGTGGCAAACAAACCTCTGCGGTTTATATGAGCAACACACAGCCTATTCCGTACGAAAAAAATGATATTGCTTTTTGCACTGCAATGGCAGGGGAAATGCTTGGTTTAAAATTGATATATATGGATGCGGGAAGTGGTGCGGAAAAACCAATAAGCAAGAGTATGATAAAAGAAGTTAAATCATCGATAACTATTCCACTCGTAATTGGAGGAGGAATTGACTCCCCAGAAAAAGCTTATGCTGCCTGTGAATCGGGTGCAGACATTATAGTTGTAGGAAATGCAATTGAAAAAGATGAAAAATTAATTTCAAAAATATCACAAACAATACATTCATTTTAAACGGGGTATATGCAAATAATTGTTATTTCTAGTTCAAGCGAAATTGAAAACGAAGCTAAAATCATCACCAAACTTTTTGAAGCAGGTTTAGAAACTTTTCATCTTAGAAAACACAAACTTTCTACAAAAAAAACCATTGAGCTTATCAAACAAATACCTATTCAATATCACAATCGAATTGTGATACATACTCATCATTTAATTGCCAGAAAATTTAATTTAAAAGGAATTCATCATACAAAAAAGCATCGCCAAAAAAGAATAAGAACTTTTATTTATACCCGATTTATTCAAATGCGTAATCCCGATACTATAATTACAACATCTTATGGAAATATAGGTAGCATGCTTAGTCCTACAAAAAATTATAATTATGACTACGCTTTTTTGAGTCCTATTTTTGATAGTTTAACAAGCAAATATCAAGGGGGCTACACCGAGCACAGCTTAAAATCTGCTTTAAGTAAGTCCGATAAAAAAATTATTGCAAGAGGTGGTACTTCAATTGAAAATATTGAAAAAGTGAATGAATTAGGTTTTGCTGGGATGGCTTTTTATAGTTCTATTTGGAGAAAAAAAAATCCTGTTGAAGAGTTTAATAAGATTATAGAAAAGTGTCAAGAATTAAAAATAAAAATAGAATAAAAATCTTTATGAAAGAGATTGAATTTATTTTGTATGTCAAAAATCAAGCTTTAAGTAAAGCTTTTTACGCTAAAACATTAGATTTAAAAACCTTTTTAGATGTTCCTGGAATGACCGAATTTAAACTATCAGAAGATTGTAAACTAGGTTTAATGCCAGAGGATGGAATTGCTAAAATATTAACTCCAAAAACGCTACATCCTTCAACCGGAAATGGAATACCTCGTTGCGAATTATACCTCAAAGTACACAATGCTGAAAAATATATATCACGCGCACTGAAAGCAGGAGCACTTTTAATTAGTGAAATTTCAGAAAGAAGCTGGGGGGATAAAGTTGGCTATGTGAGTGATATAGACGGACATATTATTGCATTTGCTGAACAATAAATTTTAAAACGAATAAGATAAACCCGCCATAAATCCAAATCGTTGTGTTGGATAATTCATCCAACGGTTATAACGCACATTTCCAATATTATTTAGGTTAATGTAAAACCCAAGTTTTTTAGTATAACGATACTCAACCCCTATATTAGCATCAAACATTCCTTTTAATTCTTTTGCAACTACTTTTGTTCCAGTAATTGACGTTGTATCTGTTACAACTGTTTTAGCATATTGATTGTCTATATAAAACAAATCTGCTTTTACCACTATTTTTTCTCTTAAATTATAATTTGCAGATGCGGTAATTTCTACTTGAGGTCTATACCAAGCACGCATCTCAATTTTTGTTTTATAATTGTAATAATCGCCACGCAAGCTAACTCTTAATTTTTCTCTATTTTGATAACTTACTTCTCCTCTAACATTCAACAATTCCGCATTATCATAAATAACATTGAACCTATTTTTCAATAGTTCTTTTGAATCATTTACAAACATTGCCATATTTCCAACGCTTGCATATGAAACCATTGCATTATATGCAATTTTTGAAGATAGCGTCCCTTTTAGCCCTCCAAAAAATTCATATTTTTTATTTGAATTTAGCAAATTTAGTGTTGGTAATACAAATGAATTTTTATCTGTTAAAGATTTAAAACTATTTTTTTGTAACCCTCCAGTAACTCCAGCGTAAGGAATAATAATATCTTCGAAAATATTATAGCTTAATTCAACGTTGGGATAAAAGTAAAATTTAGATTGAACAAACATATCCATTGTAGCATTTACCCCAATTACAGCTTTGTATTTATCCCCAGAGGCTATAAAACTAGGATTCAAAGTAATTATAGTATTATTTACAGTATCTGTTTTAGTTTTATAATTATAAAAATCAACCATTGCATTTATACGCATCATTTCTTTTGAAATAGCTGTTTGAACATATCCTGTTGCTTTTATATTATTTTCAGATGATTTATACAAATCAGCTAAATTGTAATAGCTAACTTTTATATCATGATTATACCTTTTCGCACTTGTATAATGACTCATTAATTCTGTGCTTGCAGAAAATAAATTAAAACGTTGAACAATCGCATCTTTGTTTAAATCATTCAGGGTAGCATCATAACCATAATAATGAACAACATTTCTGTTGTAATCAAAGTTTCCAATTATAGAATGTTCTTTTAAAAATTTTTTCCCATAAAGGCTTATTTCATTGTCGCTGAATCCTGCAAACCCTAGTTCTTTTGGTGTATAAGCTGCTGAAAAATGTTTCATTCTAATTCCATAAGCGTATTCTTTTGAACGCAAATGATTGTACCATAATTCACCATAAGGAGTTACTTTAGTATTTACGCCTGAACCTACGCCAATTTTAACTAAACCGTTATACAACTTAACCAAAGGTTCTCCACTCATTTCAGCAGCAGCAATTGGCTGCACATCATAATTTGTACTTACTTTTTTAGAATTAATTTCAATTGTCTTTACAGGAAGCTTAACTGTTGAATCTTTTATAACAGGTGTTTCACTCAATTTATTTGCATCTGCAATTGTAACTTTAAATTGTCCAATACCTTCAACAACTAGTGAGTCGATTTTTTTTGTTTGAGCAAAAGAAACATTTACACACATCAATAAAATAATTATTAATGATGCAAAAGAAACGTATTTTTTTATCAATATCATTTTATAAAAATTATTGTTCAATTTTAATTTCTTTGTTTGAGTCCTCAGTTGTTTTACCATCATTAAACAATCTGTTTTGTTCATTTTGGTTTCCTTCAAATTCGATTTTAACAGGGTCTGGCTGACGAGTAGGTTGTTTTGCAGCTTCTTCCTCTGTAATAATTTTTGCTAATTTTTCTTTTGCAATGGAAATCAACTCTGGATTATCAGAATCGTCAATAACTCCTTTTAAAGTAGCTTTCGCTTGAAAATTATTTTTTTGAGCAACATAATTATCCGATTGTAAAATCAAAGCTTTGCCAACCCAATAAGTACTTCCTGTACCACTTTTTATAAAATCAAAAATTGCTTTTTCAGATTTTTTATATTCCATTTTCAAATTCCAGATAAATGCAATGTTGTAATTAGCCTCTGCACCTAAATTATTTTTAAGCCCGGCTAACAATTTGAATTCAGCCATTGCTTCGTCATAACGTTGCAAAACCATATACGACTGAGCAATTATATTATGTGCTTCATTTGAAATAGACGTTTCTAATTTTTCAATTCCAAAAACTTTATTAGCATTTTCAATTGCCTCTGCATAGTTTTTCAGTTGATAATTACAACGCATCAAACCAATTTTTGCATTTGAATTATTCTGGGTATTTGTTGCAATTTGTTCTAGTTGTTTAAAATAATCTAATGCTTGAGCATAATCTTTCTTTTTTGAAAATATGTATGATGCTCTGTTTAATGATTGCTCTGTAAACTCTCCTTTGGGTTTGTTTATAACATTTACATACGACACAAGTGCAACATCTGTGTTTCCTAAACTATAATCGCATTCTGCCTTATAGTAATTTGCTGGTGTAAAATAAATTCCGTTTGGAAATTGACTGATATACTTTGCAAAGTTTTCGATAGCATTGTTGCAATCACTTTTCATATAAAATGATTTAGCAATATTGTATTGCAATGAATCCTTTTCGATTTGTGAAATAGACATGCCAATTTCAGACAACCATTTCTCCATTCCTTGTACATCACCTTTATCGGCATAAATTCTTTTTACTGTATTTATGGCTTCTTTAGCATCAGGAGAGGATTTATCTTTTTTAACTAATCTGTCAAAATATTCCAATGCACTATTTGCATCATCTTTATTGTAATAAATCAAACCAATTTTTCCTAAGCACGTGTTTTCGTATATACTGTTAGGATAATCCGTAATAAATTTTTTGTATTCTGATAATGCTTGCTCATTTTGATTGTTTAATTGGTATGTAAAGGCTAGTTCAAATTTTGCTCTTTGAATGTATGTAGATGATGTATTGCTATAATTTGATATGTACATTTTTAAATCCGAAATTTTTTCTGCATATTTTTTTTGAACACCATTACCCATTGCTTTTTGAAACAATGAATAATCAGCATTTATAAGTTTCATTTTATATGCTTGATCATAATAATCAACTGCATTAGCATAATCCCTATTCATAAAATAGCCATCTGCAATACGATTCAATGCATCATTTATTTTTTTAGCATCGGCTTGTGGCTTAAATGTTACAAATTTTCGGAACCACAAAATACTATTTGTATAATCTCCTAACTTGTTGTAAGCATATCCAATATTATAATTAGCATCACTCGTTTCCATTTTTCCAATTGCACCAGGCTCAGATATAAATGCAGTATAATTATTAATTGCTTCTTGATATTGTTTCAGTTTGTAATAAGCTTCCGCTTTCCAATACAATGCTTGTGCATTAATATTTTTATCAAACTTATACGACATTGATTTATCAAAATATTTAATAGCATCTTCATAACTTAGATTATTATACAAATCAATCCCTCTGAAATAAGCTACTTTTTGATAGGCTTGTTTTAACTCAGGAGTGAGTACCTTTATTTGTTCAATAGCTTCTACTGCATCTTTATAATTTTTTGTAGTCGTAAATACGTTCACTAAGTATGTGTATGCTTCATCCAATTTTGATGATTTCGGATAATTTTTTATGTATTTCTGAAATGATTTTTGTGCTTCGCTAAATGGATTATAAGCTAATTGATAACACATTTTTGCATAGCTAAACAAAGCATCTTCTTGAATTTGTTTATCAAAATCTAGTTTAGAAGCCTCACCAAATGCATTGCGAGCGTTTTCTTTATTGTCTGTTTTTAAGTAGCAATCAGCAATGTGATAAAATGCACTTTGATTTACCGAATCTTCAATATTGGTTACCTGAACAAAATAAGTAATTGCATTTTCATAATCTTTTACCTTATAAAAAGCGTAACCCATTTGGTAATTATCTTTTCTATTAAGTGAGCCGACTGATTTTTCATATTTTTTCAAATAGGGAATTGCCTCTTTAAATTTCCCTGTTTCATAATACGATTCACCCAAAATTCTTGCAATTTCAGGAGCTCTTTTTGTAGTAGCCGAATCCAATAAAGCAGGGGCATACTGAATTACTTTATCATATTTTTTTTGTAAAAAATATATTTGAGCTATGTAATAAGGAACAACAGGCGCAAATGTTTCATTCGATTGCAATTTTTCGAAATCAATTAAAGCCGTTTCATAATTTTTTTCATTGTAAGATATATGAGCGAAATAATATTTTGCTGCACCGGCATATTTATTATCTACATCTTTAATTTCATAAAAATCTTTTTTTGCTTCAACAATTTTATTTTGATTGAAATAACAATATCCACGTTTAAAATAAAATTCAGCCAGTTCATCACTCGTTAATTCATAAATATCAACTCTTTCAAGCCATTCAAGTGTTTCTTTGTATTTCTTTTTTCTGTAATTATATTTTGCCAAATAAAAATATGCAAGTTTTACTTTTGGGCTTTCTGGATGATTTTTAATAAATTGTTTTAAAAATAATTCTCCATCTTTATTAAAAAGTTCAATGGCACATATAGCAGAATAATACTCTGCATCAATACGTACAAGAGATTGAAGATTTGTATGTGATTCTATAATTTTATTGAAATGTTTTTGTGCTGCTCCAAATTTTTCTTTTTGAAACAACTCTACTCCTATTTTGTAATCAGCATCTTCATGAACAATAACGGTTGTTTTTTGTGCAAACAAAATACACGAAAACAAAAACACTGCACAAAATAATATTATCCTTTTCTTTTCCATTTAATTTAATCTGTAAGATTGAGGTAAAATTAGTAAGGATACTTGCATAGGCTGGCAATGTGTTTTGTAAGTTATTAACGTAAGTATGTTGAAACTATTGTTTTAAGCTAATTTTTATGTTGGAGATATAAAAGTAATTTCGGAAAATTAATTATCTGTTTATATTGCTCTCATGACATTAGATAGTATTATCCATTTAGAAAAGATTTCAATTTTTCAAAAACACAACCTTGTGTTAAGTAATGTTAATTTGAATATTGATAAAGGAGAGTTTGTTTATTTGGTTGGAAAAACTGGTAGTGGGAAAAGCAGTTTGCTAAAAACGCTTTATGGCGATTTAACTTTAAACGAAGGAACTGCAACAGTAGCTGGTTTCGACTTAAGAAAATTAAAACGAAAAGAAATCCCTTACTTAAGAAGAAAACTTGGGATTGTATTTCAAGATTTTCAATTGCTAACCGATAGAACAGTAAATGATAATTTAATGTTTGTTTTAAAAGCTACTGGCTGGAAAAACAAAGATGAAATGCAAAAACGCATTCAAGAAGTTTTAGAAAAAGTAAACCTTGCAACAAAAGGATTTAAAATGCCTCATGAACTTTCAGGTGGTGAGCAACAACGCATTGCTATTGCAAGAGCATTGCTTAATAATCCTGAATTAATACTAGCTGATGAGCCAACAGGAAACTTAGACCCTGAAACATCAGAAGATATAATGAACTTATTAATTGATATTAGCAAAAATGGCAGAGCTGTTTTAATTGCTACACATGATATCATGATGTTTCAAAAATTTCCTTCCCGTACACTAAAATGTGAAAGCGGAAAAATTTCAGACTCTACCGCAGTTTAGTTTCTTTTAAACTTCAGTAATTTTTTATATTCCTTTATTTATTAAATTTGAAGTATGAAAAAACTACTACTGGTATTCGTTTTAATTAATGCAACTTTCGCTTTCTCTCAAACTACTGTAATTGATAGTATTTATTCAGGAGGGATGTATCGTAATTATAGGGTTTATAAACCAGCAGCTTATAATGGAGCAACGGCTTGGCCCCTTGTTTTTGATTTACATGGATACACTTCATCGGCAATTAACGAGCAGTTCTATTCTAATTTTATGCCGATTGCAGATACTGCTCATTTTTTAGTTGTTTATCCTAATGGGACTTTTTCAGGTGGACAACAATATTGGAATGCTGGATTTGGTACTTCCGTAAACGATATTCAATTTATTTCAAATTTAATTGACAGCCTTTCTACTCAATATAATATTGATTTAAACTCTGTTTATTCTTGTGGCATGAGTAATGGCGGATACATGAGCCATACTCTTGCATGCGCATTAAATACTAAAATTGCAGCTATTGCTTCTGTTACAGGAAGCATGACAACATTGCAACGATCAACTTGCGTTCCAAATCGTGCTGTACCCGTTATGCAAATCAGTGGCAATGCTGATGGTACGGTTTCTTATACTGGTTCATCAACATCTTTAGCAATAGATACTTTAGTAAAATATTGGGTAATAAATAATGGTTGTAATCCTACACCCGTTTTTACAGCCGTACCAAACATTAATACAACGGATGGTTGCACCGCTGAACATTATGTTTATAATGGAGGAGCAATGGGTTCAAGTGTTGAGCTTTATAAAATTATTGGAGGTGGACATACTTGGCCGAGCGCTCCTGTTACAATTGGTGTAACAAATAGAGATTTTAAAGCATCCGAAAAAATTTGGATATTTTTTCGAAAATATCATTTAAATCAATTTGTTGGAGTAGATGAACTTTCAAATGAAAATGATTTTATTGTTTATCCAAATCCAGCATCAGAAATGGTTACGATAAATGCTATTGAAAATGTTAAAATTGAAATATTTGATATCAATGGAAAACCAATGATAACTACAACAAATAAACAAATTGATATTTCTAATTTTTCAAAAGGTGTTTATTTTATTGTGGTGAATGATTCTAAAAACAGAAGTGTAAAAAAATTGGTGAAAATGTAAGATTTTGATATAAGCTTTATTCTTTTTTTTCTCTCAAAGCAAAATGTATTATAACAGAAAAAAACAACGCAAATAAACTGCCTCCTATTTTTTCTAAAGACGTAATTGCTTCTGTACCACCATCTGGATTACTTCTACTTCCAACGGAATCTGCCCAGTTTATAAAATGGAAATAGGAAGACAACCAAACAGATAATACAATAATTATTGCGCTATAAACAAAGCTTGTGATTTTATACTTTTTTGACAAGGAATAGTTAACCAACAAAAGCAAAAAAGGTAAAAGAAAAATGGTAAAAGTGGTACTAAAAATTGCTAAATCAGTTTTTGCATCAATATCATTAAACCAAAATGGTCTCATTATTAGATTAACTCCAATAGAAATTGAAAAATTAACTAGTAATACTTTTAATTCATATCTCATTTTACATCTATTTCATCAACAAAAATAAAAGCGGCATCGCCAAAACCTTGATGCCATTCGGGTAATTTACCAAAGTTATATGCTTTTACTTTTATATAACGTGCTTTCTTTTTATTTTTTAATGAATCTTTAAAAACTTTAATCATTACATTGTAATCATCTGGAGGAACTGTATTTTCAATTGTTTTAACAAGTTCAAAATTTTTATTATCATGAGAAATATAAAACTCCACTTTAGTTGGTAAAATTATCCATGCACGCGTATCTTGTAAAAAACTAGCCGAAAATTCAGTTACAAATTGTTCTTTTTGTAAGTCAATTACACATTCAAAATCCTGATATTGAAAACCTTGCCATTCTCCTTTTCTCCAATTTTCTGTTCCATGCAATCCATCAATTAGACCTTCATCACCACCTGCTGTGTATTGAGGATTATATTTTGAATTTATTTTGATTGTCCAATTGTTTGGTTTTTTGAAAAAGCTAGCTTGCACTTCATTGCTCTTTTCAATTTCCAGTTTATTGCTATTTAGTTTAAACTGATCTGATTTTACATAAGCGACAACTTTTGTATTTTGATTTATATAAAAAGGTTTTAAATATATTTGGGCTTCATTATTATTTAGTGTATAAAAAACCTTTTGATCATCTCCATAATTACTGATACTTACAAGTAAACTATCAGTAAATATTTTTGATTTTGCAAAAATAACAGGTACAGAAATTATATTATTATCAGTTATTGTACTTGGATTACATTCAATTCTAAAACAATGCCAATCGTAAGGATTATCAATTGTTACAGCTTCGAGGTCTCCTCCTGAAATAATATCCTTGTAAGTTAAAAATAAATTGTAAACATTTTTATTATTCAATTTAAGTGATCGTAAATACAACTTTTTTTCATTTAAGGTAGGATAGCTAATTTGAAATGTTTTACCTGATTCTAAATGAATTTTTGCATTAGTAAAATAAGCAGCATTTAAATTAAAATTAATACTTCCTGGTTGCACTTGATATAAGCCAAGAGAACTTAAAACATACCATGCGCTCATTTGACCGCAATCCTCATTGCCAATCAAACCCTCTGGAGAATTTTGATAAAACTCATTTAAAATTTGAAATATCTTAGCTTGAGTTTTTGTGTTTTTAAAAACATAATTGTACAAATAAGCCATGTGATGGCTTGGCTCATTCCCATGTGCGTACTGTCCAATCAACCCAGTTATATCTGCTTGTTCTCTTCCTGTAGTTTGGCTACTCGTTGAAAACAATTCATCCAATTTTGCTTCAAATTTTTGAGGTCCACCCATTCTATCAATTAAACCACTTACATCTTGAGGAACAAAAAAAGTGTATTGCCAACTATTTCCTTCTGTAAAATTATTGTTTACTTCTTTAGGGTCGAACGGAGAAAGCCAACCACCATTTTTCTTTGGTCGCATAAAACCAGTCTCTTTATCAAAAACATTTTTCCAACTTTGCGAACGCTTCATAAAATAATTGTAATCCTCTTTTTTATTCAGCATTTCTGCCATTTGCGCAATGCACCAATCATCATAAGCATATTCTAATGTTTTAGAAACACTTTCATGTTCATCGTCCATACTTATAAATCCATTCTTTTTGTAAGCATCTAATCCGAAATGATCGAGCATTGCACTATGTTTACTTGCTTCAAATGCTTTTTTATAATCAAACCCTCTTATTTCTTTTACCATTGCATCAGCAATTACACTCACAGCATGGTAACCAATCATACAATCGGTTTCGTTGCTTGCCAACTCCCATACAGGTAATCTTCCACCTTGTTCATATTGCGCTAAAAAGGTATTTATAAAATCTGAAGTTCGTTTTCTATCAATGATTGTATAAAGAGGATGCGCTGCTCTAAAAGTATCCCATAAAGAAAAAACGGAATAATAAGTGAATCCTTCAGCCTTATGAATTTTATTATCTCTTCCTCGATACATGCTATCCACATCCATTGCCACATTGGGTTGAATCATTGTATGATACAGAGCAGTATAAAATATGGTCTTTTTATCTTTATCATCACTTGTTACTTCAATTTTGCTTAGTTCTTTATTCCATAATTCGTTAGCATCCTTTTTTACTTTTTCGAAATTCCAATGAGAAAGTTCTGCTTCCATGTTTTTTTTTGCTCCATCTACACTAACCGGAGAAAGTGCTACTTTCACATAAATAATTTCACCACTTTTAACGGTAGCAGATAAACTCATTTTTAAAGTACTACCATTGTACACCATTCCTTCTTTTGTTTTGTATGTATTCCAATGCATCTTCCCACCTTCTGCTTTTACAGCATTCATAAAAACAGGTTTACTAAAAACTACTCTTGCGTAGATTAGTTGATCCTTTGCCCATGCTTCGCTTCTGCGGTATAATTCTATTACTGTATCATTTACGATTCTTATCTCTCCTTCAATTAACTTATCTCTATGATTCAAATCAATAATAAAATCAACATTTCCTTCATTATTGAATTTATACTTATGAAAACCAACTCTTGTGGTAGATGTTAGTTCCACATCAATATTGTCATCGTCCAATTTTACGGCATAAAAACCGGCATTCGCTTTTTCATTTTTATGAGAAAAAGTAGAGGCATACACATTACTCTCAAAGCTTGGCTTACCCATCATTGGCATTATCATAATATCGCCATAATCGCTACACCCAGTACCACTCAGATGTGTATGCGAAAACCCATAAATTACAGAATCACTATAATGATAGCCACTACAACCATCCCAACTTCCATCTATTCTGGTATCTGGCGAAAGTTGTACCATTCCAAAGGGAACAGCTGCTCCAGGGAAAGTGTGCCCATGTCCTCCAGTACCAATTATTGGATTTACAAACTCAGAAAAGTTGCTTGTTTGTGCAAAAGCAAAACTTTGCATTAAAACACAAATAATGAAATAAATGATGTAATTCTTTTTACGTTTCATAGATAATTCAAAATATTATAATTGATTGAAAATAAAGCGATACAATAACACATTTCATCAAAAATAAGCTATCAATTACTAAAAATAAAATCAAGATGATACTTGTTTTTATATGAATGATAAATACTTTTGTACCAGTAGTTTTTCTTACATGTTGAGTGTAAGTGTTTATCCTGCCCCGATAGGTTTGTAGTAGTTCCTTTCGGGGCTTTTTTATTCCAATTCTTTCCAAATCAAAGAAGCTGCACCTAAGATAGCAGCATCATTCTCTTTTAATTGGGAAGGCAAAATTTTGATTTTATTTTTATAAATGTTCAATAAATTTTTCTCGAAACTTTCTTTTGTAGGCTTAAAAATAAAATCTCCAGCTTGTGCCAAACCTCCAAATAAAAAAATTGCTTCTGGGCTAGTATATGCAACACTATTGGCGAGTGCTAATCCTAATATATTACCCGTATAGTTAAAGGCTTCAACAGCGCATCTATCTCCACTTTTTGCTCTATCGAAAATAAATTTTGCATCTGCAACTTTATCTTGTACTTCTACTTTCTCATGATTACTCATTAATAAATCTGAATAAGTTCTTTTAATTCCTGTTGCAGAACAATATGTTTCTAAACACCCCTTTCTTCCACAACCACATTGTCTTCCATCATGAAACATTATCACATGCCCTAGCTCACCAGCAAAGCCATCATGACCATAAATCATTTCTCCGTTTGCAACAAAGCCACTTCCCAAACCTGTTCCGAGTGTAACAAAAATAAAATTTTTCATTCCTTTAGCAGCACCAAAAACCATTTCGCCAATAGCTGCAGCATTTGCATCGTTGGTTAAAACAGTTTTTACATTTAGCCGTTCCTCAAATAATTTTGCTAATGGAACGATTCCTTTCCATTTTAAATTAGGAGCAAACTCAATGGTTCCTTTAAAATAATTTCCATTGGGTGCGCCAATTCCAACACCAACCAAATTGTAATTTTCAGAAAATTTAGAAACAGCAATTTTAATGTGTTCGCAAACCACAGCCACTAAATCTTCTGGAATAGGAAAATGTTCAGTAACTATACTTTCTTTTAAAAGTAGTTTACCTTTTTCATCTACTAAACCAAAAACGGTATTAGTTCCTCCAATATCAATGCCCGCTACTATTTTTTGCATCATAATCAATTCCTTGTTTACTTAATATTGTTTTTGCTTTCCAGCCGTAATAAGCTAAATATATAAAACATGCAACTCCAACAATATAGCTCATTTGAATACCCAGTAAATTATCTTTTGCTAAAACAGATTGCAACAAACTAATTAGCCCTCCTCCCATTATCATCATAATTAAAAAACTGGAACCTTCATTTGTCTTTTTACCCAAACCAGCAATAGCTAATGTAAAAATACAGGGCCATAAAGTTGAACAGAATAACCCAACACTAATAAATGCATAAACGCTAATCATTCCATCTCCAAACATTCCTATTAACAAAGCTACTATGCCACAAAAAGAAAAAACAATTAATTGGCGAGCAGGATTTCCTTTGCTGAATATATCAGCAATAATGATGGCGAGAATGATAACTGCATAAATATAAAAAGGAGTTAAATCGTGATTAGCCAAACTATTCACTAAAAGAAAAACTCCAAATGCAGCATACGGAAGAACAAAAGATAAAATTGTTTTTAATCCTTTGCTTAAATCAAATACACCAACAGCACCAGCCCATCTTCCTATCATTAAACTTGCCCAAAATAATGACACATAAGGAGCTACTTCTGAAGTTTCTGTTCCTAAATGCTGACGCATAAATTCAGGCAAATTTGCTGCTGTGGCTACTTCTACTCCAACGTAAACAAAAATAGCAATCATACCCAACCACAATTGAGGATAAGAGAAAATACTTTTAGCTGTTTCATCTGATTTTTCTTCGAAAGTTTCTTCGTGATTAATTTTATTGGGGATAGAAGACAATTTAAAAATAAGTGCAACTACTAAAAAAGCAATCCCAAGAATTATATAAGGTGTTTTTACCGCATCTAATGATTCTAATTTTTGTCCTTCAACAAAAGAACCAAATATCGCAAAACTAACAACCACAGGACCAATGGTTGTCCCAATATTATTTATTCCACCAGCCAAGCTTAATCGTTGTGCGCCTTTTTTAGGATTACCAAGTGTAATAGCAAGAGGATTAGCTGCAGTTTGTTGTAAGGAAAAACCTAAACCGATAATAAATAATCCTGTAATCATCAATCCAAAAGATTCTGATTCAGCAGCAGGATAAAATAAAAATGCACCAATTGCTGATATCATCAAACCCAATGAAATCCCATTTTTATAACCTATTTTATTTAAAATATCTCCGCCACTTATTTTTGAAAGTCCGAAATAAATGATGGAACCAACAGTATATGCCACATAAAAAGCAACATCAATAAACATGGTTTGCCACTGTTCCAAGTTTAATCTTTCTTTATAAACAGGAATTAAAATTCCGTTACTGGCTGCTACAAAGCCCCAAAAAAAGAAAACAGAAATTAAAACTAAAAGTGCTGATGGTTTTGATTGTTGTTCTTGAATCATATATTTTAAATTTTATGGAAAAGTAAAATTTAAAAAACGATTAACAAAATACAGTTATCAACTATTGTTAGTAATCAGGGTATTTTTTGCAATTCAGAATCAAAATCAACAAAAGGAAGTTTGGTTTTTAACTCATCAGATTGAATCCTCAACTTAGCTTTAAACTTTTTGTAAGACTCACTTCCATTATTAAAAGGTTTATGCAAGATGGATGTATATATCGATTTGATTTTTTCGAAATTTTGTTCCGTTTCTATATCAAACATTGTTGTTTTTAGTTTTTCGAAAACATATTCAACTGCTTGCTCGTTAGGATGAACCATATCTGATTTATAAAACCTGTAATCCCTTAATTCATCTATTACAATTTCGTAAGCAGGAAAATAAAAAACATTATCAAACTCATTTATTAAAATATGTACAGCAGAAATTAATTGCGCCTTACTCAAATTGTTTTCTATTACCCCATCTCTAATATATCTTACAGGACTAATCGTAAAAACAATTTTTAGTTTCGGATTAAATGTTTTTAGTTTTTCAAATAACAACTCAAAATCGCTTACAATTTCATCACTCAAAATCATTTTTTTAGTAAAACTATCTTGAGCAACCTTATGACAATTTGCAACATACTTTTTACTATCCTTGTTCCAATAAACAAAAGCAGAACCTAAGGTTATAAAAAGCCAATCTGCATTTTTTAGTTCTTGATAAGCTTCTTCAATTTGATTATTTATATTTTGCAGGCATTCATCTTTATTGATTTTAGAAAATCTACTATGATGTTCCCAAGTGTTCCAACATTCATTTGCATAAAATAAATCAGCCTCATGAACTTTTTTATTTTCAATATAAGAATCTATTGAACTGACAATACTTTTGGGATTATATAAGATTCCATTAGGATTTGAAAGAACAGAAAACTTATAGCGACTCATTAATTCTCCAATATTTTCAGCAAAACAAGAACCCACAAACAAAAGTTTATGCTTGTAGTTTAATTTTTGTTCAAAAAATTTTATTGGCAATTTTATTTGAAAATTCATTAGTTAGTCATTATGCCCTTTAATATCTTTGGTTCCACCAGTTTTCCAAAGTTCTTCTTCTTTCTTTTGAGCCAAACGTAACGAATCAGAAACATCTTTATCACCGAATCTACCTAAATCAGGCTTTCCTGCATTTACCCAAGCTGTGTACCACATACTACCAACTGTAATAATTGCTGTGCGCATTCTTCGTTCAACCATTCCATTAAGCATCTTATCATAATCTTCGGTATATTCTTTTGAATAAACTTTCATCACCATTGCGCCACGGTTTTCGAAACTATATTTTTTGTCAGGAGAATATTTTGCGTTTAATTCCGCTTCAAATTTTAGCACAGAATCAACAGCAGCATGACTTGCTTTTACTGTTTCCCAAGCTTTAAAAATTGGCTTTTCAATGTATTTTGCTTTTCCTACCCAATAATCATAACCTTCCGATTTTAATTCAGGAATACGCGATTCCCAAAAACCGTGAATGCCTTTTTGATTGGTTAATTGTCCGTTATAATTTTCCGTTGTATGTAGCGGCACATGTGCATCGCCAATGTAATGTCCAATATCAGCAGAGTAATGCAAGATCAAATCTAAATTTTCATTTTTGAATGCTTCTGTTAGTCGGTAAACCATTTTTTCAATGTGCCAAGGAACAATTCCATAAGCTTTTAATGTATCTTCTGTATATTTTTTTACAGCTGCTTTCCAAAAAATGGGAACAGAATCAAATGGATGTGAACCGTAATGATCGATATCAATATAATGTCGTGCTGCTTCATCTGCCACTGCATATCTTCTTTTATCAGGGTCAACAGCATGTTCACTTATAAATTCAATGTGTTGTTTGTAAAAGCCCATCATTTCACTTGGCAATGTAAACACAGCCATTCTATTTATTTTTTTATGAGCATAAAAACCCCAAGTATATGCCGGATGTTCTGATGGTAAAAAAAAGAAAACAGCAATTACTAAAATAAAAATTAAAAAAAATATTTTTTTCATTCGTTTTTTAAAATTTTTAGAAATGGTACTATAAAGGTAAGAATAAAAAGAGAAGAAAACTTATTCCATTTTTACTAAATACTTTCCTTCTAAAATGGGAATAATTTGGGTTTTATCTAAAGAAAAACAATATTTAATATCTTTCTTTAAACCCATTGCAGCTAATCGTTTTGAATGAGATGAGCTATGAAAAAATTTAACTTGACTTTGTTGTGTTTGTTGGTATAAAAATAGTGCGGCTAAAGCTGCATCACCAGTTTGATATGCATTATTTTTAATCAATCGTTCTGTAACTGCCCCTGCAAAAACACTATCTTCTAGATTCAATCTATTTTTCCAGCCCGAACACAATAACAAAACATTTCTATTTTGAGATAGTAACCAATCGCACAAAGAAGTGATATTGGTAAATGCTCCAATCACAACTTTATAGGCATCACGAGCAGCTTCAATTGCTTGTGTTCCATTGGTGGTAGAAATAACAACGGTTTTTCCTTTTATATTTTCCGTCATATAACTGTAAGGAGAATTTCCAAAATCAAAGCCTTCAATAGCTATTCCATTTCTTTCTGCACCAACTAAAAATCCATTTTTTTTGTATTCAGTAGCTTCTTCAAGTGTAGCAACAGGAATCATTTTTTCAACACCAAATTCAAAAGCAGTACACATTGCAGAAGTTGCCCTCAATACATCTATAACTACAACTATCGAATCTTCCTTTTGATAAGCAGGATATAATTGTGGTGATAAACATACATCAACTATTAATTTTTTTTCCATAGACCTCACCCTACTTCTCTCTCCAAAGGAGAGAAATTTGAAAAATTATTGTTTATAAAAAGGAATTTTTACAACTTTTGCTTTGATAGCCTTATCTCTGATTACAACAAATATTTCAGAATCAACTTTTGCAAAAGCAGTTGTAACATAACCCATCCCTATTGCTTTGTTAAGTGATGGAGATTGAGTTCCTGAAGTTACTTTTCCAATGGCATTTCCAGCAGCATCAGCAATTAAATAATCATGGCGAGGGATTCCTCTGTCAATCATTTCAAATCCAACTAATTTTTTTGAAACCCCTTTTTCTTTTTGTTCTAACAAGGCTTTACTATTTGTAAATTCTTTAGTGAATTTTGTAATCCATCCCAATCCTGCTTCAATAGGAGATGTTTTATCATCAATATCATTCCCGTACAAACAGAAACCCATTTCTAAACGCAATGTATCGCGAGCACCTAATCCAATTGGCTTTATGCCGAACGCTGCTCCTGCTTCAAATATTGCATTCCACATTTTGTCTGCAACTTCATTTGCAAAATATATTTCGAAACCACCAGCACCTGTATAACCTGTGTTTGAAATTACAACATTATCTTCTCCATTAAATATTCCTTTTTTAAACGTATAGTAAGGTATTTCAGACAGATTAATATCTGTTAATTTTTGCAAAGCCAAAATAGCTTTAGGCCCCTGTACAGCCAACAATGAAACCGAATCAGAAATATTTTTCATTTCAACACCTTTGGTATTGTATTTCGAAATCCAATTCCAATCTTTTTCAATATTAGAAGCATTCACTACCAACATATATTCATTATCGCTCATCTTGTAAACCAATAAATCATCTACTATTCCTCCTTGTTCATTTGGCAAACAAGAATACTGAACTTTACCATCCATTAAAACTGAAGCATCGTTTGAAGTAACTCGTTGAATTAAATCCAATGCATTTTCTCCTTTTAAAATAAATTCGCCCATGTGACTAACATCAAAAACTCCCACCGCATTCCTAACTGTTAAATGCTCATCATTTAAACCTGTATAAGAAACAGGCATATTATAACCAGCAAATGGAACCATTTTAGCTCCAAGACCGATATGTATTTTTTCTAAAGCAACACTTTTTAGTTCAGTTGTAGTTTCCATTTTATGCAGACTAATTTAACGATTTATAGATTGCAAATGTATGATTTTATTATTTCAAAAATTCACAATTCGTAGGCATTTTTCATATCTTTGAAACTTATGAAATAGCACTTTGTGCTCAATGTGCGAAAAAAAAGATTACAAGAACATTGTATGTTCCAAATAATAACTAAAAAACAAATTATCCACAAATGAAAACGCTTGACTTTTTGTTTCAACGAAATATGCCAAGATGGGTAATTTTTTTCATTGATATAACTATTTGCCTTTTCTCTTTAATATTGGCATATTTAGTTCGGTTCAACTTTTCTATTCCTCCTATTGCCATTGTAGATTTCCCTTTTGTTTTTAGTGTGGTATTAGGAATTAGAGCACTAAGCTTTTTCTTTTCAAAAACATATCAAGGCATTGTAAAATATACCAGCTCAAAAGATGCACAGCGTATTTTTATTGTTTTAACAATTGGTAGCGTTCTTTTTGTGATAGTAAACTTGGTTAGCTATTATTTTGTAAACGAAAAATTCCCTATTCCTTTTTCTATCATCATCATAGATTATATGGCAAGCACGTTCTTAATGATTAGCTTAAGAGTGATGTTTAAAGCATTGTATCAAGAACTAACAAATCCAAACAAAGAAAAACGAAGCGTAATTATTTTTGGCGCAGGAGAATCAGGAATTATAACTAAAAGAACACTTGATAGAGATGCTGGAACAAAATATAAAGTATTAGGTTTTATTGATGATGATAAAAAGAAACAAGGAAAAAAATTAGAAGGCGCAACCATTTATGGAATTGAAAAACTAAACGAGTTATTAAAAAGTCATGATGTTTCTAATATGATTATTTCGATTCAAAATCTTTCACCAAGCAAAAAGCAACAAATAGTTGATATTTGCTTAAACTATAATACTAAAATTTTAAATGTCCCACCAGTTAGTAACTGGATAAATGGCGAATTAAGCTTTAAGCAAATTAAAAAAGTACAAATTGAAGAACTACTAGAACGCGATGCAATTCAGCTTGACAAGGACAACATTAAAAATCAATTTACTAACAAAACAATTTTAATTACTGGTGCAGCTGGGAGTATTGGAAGTGAAATTGTTCGACAAGTAATAAAATTTAACCCTAAAAAAATTATTCTACTTGATCAAGCAGAATCTCCATTATATGAAATGGAAATGGAATTGTTTGACAAATACAAAGAGCAACAATATGAAATTGTAATGGGCGATATTCGTAATAAAGAACGAATGGAAAATGTTTTTAAAACATTAAATCCAGAAATTATATTTCATGCTGCTGCATATAAACATGTTCCAATGATGGAAAATAATCCATCAGAATCTATTTTAACAAATGTGCTTGGAACAAAAAATTTAGCCGATTTATCTGTTCAATATAAAGTAGAAAAGTTTGTGATGGTTTCTACCGACAAAGCGGTAAACCCAACAAATGTTATGGGTTCTAGCAAACGTATTGCTGAAATTTATACTCAATCTTTAGGAAAGAAATCAAGCACCAAATTTATCACCACTCGATTTGGGAACGTACTTGGTTCCAATGGTTCAGTTATTCCTCGTTTTCGCCAACAAATTGAAAATGGAGGACCGATAACAATTACACATCCAGAAATCACTCGCTTTTTTATGACCATTCCCGAAGCGTGCCAATTGGTTTTGGAAGCTGGTGCAATGGGTAATGGAGGTGAAATTTTTATTTTTGATATGGGCGAATCTGTTAAAATTGTTGACCTAGCCAAAAAGATGGTAAAACTTTCTGGACTTACTTTAAACAAAGACATTCGTATTGTTTACACGGGATTACGCCCAGGAGAAAAATTATATGAAGAACTTTTGACAACAGAAGAAAACACTATTCCTACACATCACAAGCAAATATTAATTGCAAAAGTAAAAGAATATGATTTTGATTCAACATCTAAATCAATTTCTGATTTGATTCAACTTTTTGATAAACAAGACAACAATGCTATCGTAAAAAAAATGAAAGAATTGGTTCCTGAATACAAAAGCAATAATTCTGTTTATGAAAAGTTAGATTGATTTTCAATCTTTACAACCCTTTAAATCTGCGTTTTATTTAAATTGACAAAGTTTTCTAATATAATCTCTCTTGAACAGGCGAAACTACTTGCACTTAAAAATCAAGGATTACTTGATTCCGAGTTTGGCAAAGGAAAAAAAGGAACATTATCGGCAATAGAACATTTAGGTTATATTCAAATTGATACCCTTGCCGTTATTGCTAGAGCACACCATCATTCGCTTTGGAGCCGACTACCGGACTACAAAGAAGATTATTTACACGAGCTTTTAGAAAAAGATAAATCTATTTTTGAATATTGGAGTCATGCTGCTTCTTACTTACCTATATGTGATTATCGCTTTTCATTGCCTCGCAAACAAAGTTATGCAAGTGGGAAATCACATTGGTTTGAACAAGACAAAAAATTAAACAAGTATGTTTTAGATAAAATAAAAGCAGAAGGACCATTGCAGTCAAAAGATTTTGAACACAAACGCAATACTCCTGGAAATTGGTATGAATGGAAACCTGCAAAAAAAGCATTGGAACAATTGTTTATGGAAGGAAAATTAATGGTTGCTAAACGGAAAGGATTTCAAAAAGTGTATGATTTAACCGAAAGAGTTTTACCCAAAAACGTAAACACCAACATTCCTTCCGAAAAAGAATATGCCGAATATTTGATTAAGAAAGCAATACAAGCAAATGGCTTGGTTGAAGAAAAAGAAATTACTTATCTGCGTTCTAAAACAAAAGATGCGATAGGAAAAGCATTAAAAACTTTAATAAAAAATGCTGAGTTAATTAACGTTTCAATTGAAAACAACAAAGAAAAATATTATACCACAAAAAAAATATTAGAAGAATCAAACAAAATAAAAATAAATAACCACATTCATTTTCTTTCTCCATTCGACAATGCTATCATTCAAAGAAAACGACTGCAAAATATTTTTGATTTTGATTACATGATTGAATGTTATTTGCCAGAACCAAAAAGAAAGTTTGGATATTTTTGTTTGCCCATTTTGTATAACAATATGTTTGTTGCTCGTTTTGACCCAAAAGCTGATAGAGCAACGAATACTTTTTATATTAAACAAATGCATTTTGAAAAAGGATTTAAGCCAAATACAGAATTTAATTTAATGTTTGCTAAAAAATTACGAGAATTTGCAACCTTCAACAACTGCACTAAAATTGCAATTGATAAAGCAGATGCTAAATGGAAAAAAGAAATTACGAATTCCCCTCTTGAGAGGGGTTAGGGGTGTGTAACTATTATGACTACAAAAACAGAATTTGCAGAAAAAACAGAACTTGCCTTACAAACGGAACTTGCGGAAGAAGGACAAACGATTGTGCATTGCATTTGTGGACAAGATGCAGCTTACAGAATATGGCCCAGTACTTATTTAATTGAATATGGTAGCAACAAAAAAGCAAAATTGATTACCGCATTTAATATTTCTTTTTATCCTTATTGGACGATAAAAAATAAAGGGCAAAAGTTTACATTATTATTTGAAGGTTTAAGTGAAGAATGTGCTGTATTCGATTTAATAGAATCCATACCGCAAGATGGTGGCTTTCAAGTAAAAAATATTGTTAGAAACAATACGGATGTTTACACTATAAGAATAGATTAAAAATGAAAAAAGTAAAAATCCATTTTTTTAAGCTTCCATTATAATTATTCCCATATTAATTTACATGAATAGTTTTTGGTGGTGCTGGTGGTTTGGATACGGACATGGAGTACGAGCAATGATAGAATCATATCCACTTATTTGTATTGGATTCGCAACATTTTTTGATTATTATTTAAAAAATAAAAAAACATTAATAGTTGTAAGTACTCTATTTATTATTCTATTCAACATTAAGTCGGTGGATTTGTACAGAGCAAATGTTATTCATTATGATAGCATGACCGCTAAGGCATTTTTTTATACGACATTCAAAATTAATTTTTCAGAAAAAGATAAAAAATACATCGAAAGCATTTTAGAGCATCCTGATTATGAAAAAGCTTTAAAAGCGAATCCATAAATAATTAAAATTATCAGAGGAAATAATTTATTTTAAGTAGAGCCGACCTGGACCTTTTCCAAATTGGTTTACAGAAGAAGGATTACCGTAACAAAAAACATCTCCTTTACCATCAATCTTACAATCTACAAGTCCTGATACATTAATTTCACAAGGACCAATACTAAAAGCATGCAGAAAAGTGTAAGAAGTGCTAAGATTCGCACAGTATAAATAAGAAGTTCCACCAACACTACAACCATGCACATCAGTATAACCATAAAGAGTAACATCGCCCGAGCCAAAAATATGAGAGATTACATGCTCATTATTAACAGTCAATTCTATGTCGCCTGAATTTTTTGTTTCAATTTCAAATTCTGTAACGGTAATTACATTTAATCCTTTAATTTTTGCTGTACCACTATTAGTTATGTACTTAATATCTTGCATACGCAAATAAACATTTAATGGTTTATTATAGCTGCGAGTCCAGTTGCAACGATTTTTATTTCTAATAAATAATTTTGTCCCTTGCAATTCTGTTTCAATCAGAGGCACAATATTTTCGCCCGCCTCAACAATTACTTCCTGCACTGAATCTTGAGTTATGAATACATTGATATTATCCTCTGCTTCAACATAATTAAAAAAATTGAGCACCCTTGTTTCTTTAATTATTTTTCCTGTTCGCTTAATACAATCGCATCGATTTTCTTTTTTGCAGGCACTTGTAAAAAATATTCCAAAAACACAAACAATCAAAAAATATGTCTTTTTGTAGTCTTTCATATGTAAATATTTTTTTAGTTGTAATTTCGACTGAAAGCAGAAATCTCATTTTTAGTAAAAAATTTCTTCCTCTGGTCGAAACTACATTCTTAATACCTGTTTAAATTATTTTAAGAAATTCAAACAGATACTAAAATAGAGTTAAAAAGTATGTACGAAGATACTGAAAAACAAATATTTTGATATAAAATATGAAAAATAAAAATAAAAATTTTAAAACAACTCCATTTGACCATTGTTTTTTTTCTTTTTAGAAACACCTGTTAGTGCAATAAAATTGGAAATAGAAATGCCTAACAACCGTATTTTTTTGTCATCTATATTGCTATTTAAAAGCAATTGTTTTGAAGTAGAAAAAATTGTCTCAAAATCATTGATTAAATATGGAAAAGATTGGTTGCGTGTAATTTGTTTGAAATCGTGATATTTTATTTTTAATGTGATGGTTCTTCCTTTCAAATTATATTTTTGCAAACGTTTACAAACTGTTTGTGCAATTTTTTCTAATTGTTCATTCATTTCATCTTCTTCTGTTAAATCATAACTAAAAGTATCTTCTGCTCCCATAGACTTATGCTCTCTGTGAGGCTGAACTTCTCTATTATCTATACCTCTTACAATTTTATAAAAAAACCTGCCTGATTTTCCAAAATATTTTGTCAACTCCTCTTCGGTCATTTTTTTTAAATCGCCTCCTGTATGCAAACCCATTTTTTTCATTTTATTAGCTGTTACTTTTCCAACGCCAAAAAATTTTTCTACAGGCAATTTTTCCATAAAGCCTTCGATTTTTGAAGGACCAACAAATGTCAATCCGTCTGGTTTTTGTAAATCGGAAGCAATTTTAGCAACAAATTTACTTGATGAAATTCCAGCAGAAGCTGTTAAACCGGTTTCCTCTTTTATTTGTTGCTTTATTAATTTCGCAATTTCAATGGCAGAACCAATATTTAATTTATCATTTGTAACATCCAAAAATGCTTCATCTAGTGAGAGAGGTTCAACCAAATCGGTATAACGATAAAATATTTCTCTGATTTTTTTTGACGCTTCCTTGTATGCATCAAAACGGGGGTAAACAAAAATAGCATCTGGGCATAATTCTTTTGCTCTTTTGCTAGGCATTGCAGAACGCACGCCAAATTTCCTGGCTTCGTAGCTGGCTGTTGCCACCACACCACCTCTTCCTTCTGGCTTGCCTCCCACAACAATTGGCTTTCCTTTATATTCAGGATTATCGCGCTGCTCCACCGATGCATAAAATGCATCCATATCAATATGGATAATTTTACGATGTAGAGCCATCATTAAAATAGTTTTACTAAAAGTAAAAATTCTATTTCAAAATATCTACTAATAAAGTAGAATTATACATATCGGCAGGAGAAATAACCGTTTCTTGATATGGGATATTATTACCATAGCGCTCTTTCATAATTTGTTTTACCTCTTTACTTGTTAAATCAAAGTCTTTCAATTTTTTCAAAATACCCACTTCTACATTTGCTCCATTCTTATATATCTTCCACACATACTCCGAACAATAAATGCGATCGTTCGACCACTCAAAATAGATATCATAGTTTTTACCCATAAACTGTTTTGCATAGACCTTCATTTTTTCAACCACAGATTTTGTCAATATACTATCCGCATTTTTTAACCGTTTTACCACTATTTTATTTTCCTTACCATGTTTTATCCATTCGTCAATTGGTGTTATTTTAACTGGCTGTACCGCCTCATATACAAAAAAATTGTTGTCTTCTTTAAATACAATACCACAATGACTGTAAGGAGAATGCGTTGCCAACTGAACAGCCTTACATTGTGCTGATTGTGTGGTTTGAAATACAATGTCGCCTTCTTTAAATTCAACTAAAAATTTTGCATTTTTTATTTTAGTAATAGGATTACCTTGAAATTTAAATGATACTGCAGTAATGAGAAAAATCAAGAAAGCAATAATAGTTATTAACTTTTTCATGTGTAGATATTTTTAGTGAATTTAAGCCAAAAGTCAGATTAAAAAATAATTTTGTAAAAATTTAACAATTTACAGCAATGAAATTATTTGTAAAAAATATCGATAAAGAAATAAATGAAGCACAACTTGAAGGATTGTTTGCACAATACGGTGAAGTAGTAGATACTAAAATTGTATATGATACCATAACTTGGGAATCAAAAGGTTTTGCATTTATTGAAATGGCAAAAAAACCAGATGCACTAAAAGCTATTGAAGCTTTAAATGGTAAAGACATAAAAGGTCGAGAGTTGATTGTAATGGAAGCGGTTGATAAAAGAAGATAATAACACGCATAGATGCTTAAAAAAATAATATTTATACTTATCGCTTATAGTTTTGTTAGTGCTTTTGTATCGTGCTTCGACTCACACTCTTCAAATACACTAAACAAAGGATTAAATCTAAATCAAGATAGTATCAATGCTATCAGAGAACAAATTAATGCTGATATAAAAGCAGCGCTTCTCGATTCATTATTTGAAAGCAAAGTCAAACTTCAAAAATTCAATGGTTGTGTTTTAGTGGCTCAATCGGGGCAAATTATCTATAAAAATGCTTTTGGTTTTGCTAATTTCGAAAACAAAGATTCATTAAAAGTAAATTCAGCATTTCAATTGGCTTCTATTTCAAAAACACTAACTGCCATTGGTGTATTATTGTTAAAAGACCAAAATAAAATTACCTTAACTGATGATGTAAAAAAGTACTTACCCAACTTCCCTTATGATGGAATAAGCATCCAAAATTTGTTATCGCACCGCTCGGGTTTACCAAATTACATTTATGCATGCGAACAATATTGTGAAAAATCTAACACCTACAATGGCAAACCTTTCGATAATAATGCAATGTTGGAACTTCTTATTGAGAAAAAACCGACAGCCTACTCTGCTCCTGATAAAAAATTCGAATATTGTAATACCAACTATGCTTTGCTTGCATTAATAGTTGAAAAAGCCTCAGGGCAGACTTTTGCTGATTTTATGAATGAAAACATTTTTGAGCCATTGAATATGAAAAACTCATGGGTTCGTTCTCAAAAATATGACAAAATGCATACCAATAAAACCAATGGATACAAAGCAAATGAAAAGCCAGAAGATGAAATTTTTGCTGATGATGTGGTAGGCGATAAAAGTATTTTTTCTACCGTTGAGGATATTTACAAACTGGATCAAGCATTATATTCTGATAAACTGCTAAAAAAAGAGAGCATTAACCTAGCTTATGCAGGCTACAGCAACGAACACAAAGGAAAAAGAAACTATGGACTTGGCTGGCGCACAATAGATGATGGCAAAAATGCTAAAGTAATTTATCACAATGGCTGGTGGCATTGTTATAATACTTTATTTTATCGTATTCCAAACAAGCAAATAACTGTTATTGTATTCTCAAACAAGTATAACAAAGCTGTTTACAATATCAGTGATATTTTAAGCATTGTAAATTCTACAAAAGTTGAATCAGACGATTCAGGAGAAGAAAACCTATAAATTTTAAAAAAATTAACACTTGCAGTTAAAACACGTTTTAATTTGCTATATCTTTGCTCCACTAAAATTTTATAAAAAATAAAAATGAAAAAAATAATTTATGTATTGGCTTTTATGCCTTTATTGTTCGGCTGCGGAAACAGCGGAAAAGATGGTGAAATGAGTACAGAGGACAGTTTGCGTATGGCAAATGGTGAATTCAAGGGTGTGGTCGCTGCCAAAGACTCTAGCATTGATGCCTTTATCAGAGGATTCAATGAAATACAAGACAATTTGGATGCCATTAAAGACAAAGAAAAAATTGTAACAAAAAATAGCGAAAGCGCTGAATTACGCAAAAGTAAAGAGCAAGAAATTGTTGATGATATTCAAGCAATTTATGACTTGATGAACAAAAACAAACAACGTATTTCTTCATTAAAACAAAAACTTGAAAAATCGAATAAATCAAATGAAGAATTAGAAAAATTCATTTCTCGACTAACAGCTCAGCTAGAAGAAAAAGATATTGAAATTGCTAGTTTAAAAAGCGCTTTGGAACGTTTAAACATTGAACTTTCTACCTTAAATACGAATTATCAAGAATTATCTCAAGAAGCAGATGCAAAGACTCAAAAGTTGAATACAGCCTACTATGCTTTTGGCACATCAAAAGAATTAATTAAAAATGGTGTTCTTACAAAAGAAGGCGGTTTTATTGGTATTGGGAAATCAGAAAAAGTAAAAGAAGACTTTAACAAAAACTACTTTACAAAAATTGATATCACACAAGTTAGCGAAATTGCTTTAGGCTCGAAGAAGGCTAAACTTTTATCTACTCATCCTGCTGGTTCTTATAAGATTGAAGGCACAGATGGTAAGGCAGAAAAGATAGTAATAACCAATGCGGACGATTTCTGGAGTGTTTCAAAATATTTAGTGATAGTAGTAGAATAAAATTAAATAACGAAAAAACAGAAAAACATCCGCCAAAAGGTGGATGTTTTTTTTATTTTAAACCAGCACTTTTTTACTAAGTCAAATAGTTTAAATTTGCTACCCTAAATAAAAATTGAATATGAGAGTTTTAAAATTTGGAGGAACTTCTGTTGGTTCTGCAGAACGAATGCAAGCCTTAGTAAGTTTGATTAATGATGATGTGCCAAAAATTGTTGTGCTATCTGCTATGAGCGGAACAACCAACCACCTTGTTGAAATTGCAAATGCATTGTATGCTAAAGAAAATGATAAGGCAAAACATTTAATAGATGCTTTAGAAAAAAAATATTTTGATGTTATAAAACAATTATACAAATCTGAAAATAGCTTAACAAAAGCAAAAGAGCTAATTGAATCACACTTCAACTATTTACGCTCGTTTACAATGGATATGTTCACAGTAAATGAAGAACGTGCTATTTTAGCACAAGGCGAACTGCTTTCTACAGCAATGTTTCACTATCATTTAGAAGAAATAAATATTGATTCCGTTTTGCTCCCCGCTTTAAATTTTATGCGAATAGATGAAAACGAAGAACCTGATATGAAATATATCGAACAAAATGCTAAAACGGAATTGGCTAACTACCCCAACAAAAAATTATTTATTACACAAGGTTATATCTGCCGAAATGCTTTTGGAGAAATTGATAATTTAAAACGTGGAGGTAGTGATTATACAGCAACAATTATTGGAGCAGCAATCCAATCAGATGAAATCCAAATCTGGACCGACATTGATGGAATGCATAATAATGATCCAAGAATAGTTGATAAAACACATCCTATTGCTGAACTCTCTTTTGATGAAGCAGCTGAATTAGCTTATTTTGGAGCAAAAATTTTACATCCAACATGTATCTTGCCAGCACAAATGCGAAACATTCCTGTTCGCCTTTTAAACACCATGCAACCACAAGCAAAAGGAACGGTAATTACTTCTAAATCAACAGGAGATGGCACAAAAGCCGTTGCAGCAAAAGATGGCATCACAGCAATTAGTATTAAATCGGGTCGAATGCTTTTGGCTTATGGTTTTTTACGTGCTGTATTCGAAATTTTTGAACGTTACAAAACACCAATTGATATGATTACAACTTCTGAAGTTGCTGTATCACTAACGATTGACAACACAACAAATTTAGATGCTATTACCAATGAATTAAAAGAGTTTTGCTCTGTAAAAACAGAAAAAGACTTAACGATAGTTTGTATCGTTGGAAATTTTACTGCCGAAAAACAAGGATATGCTTTCAAAATTTTTGATGCACTTAAAAATATTCCCATACGTATGATTTCTTATGGTGGAAGTCCGAACAATGTATCTATATTGGTAGATAGCAAATTAAAAAAAGACACATTGGTAGCATTAAACAAAGGATTGTTTTAAAAGCGTTTTAAATAAAAAAGAAAAAATGTTCAATCAAGATATTATACCAAAATTAGAATCCATCAAAACTCCATTTTATTATTATGATGTGGATGTATTGAAAAAGACGCTGAGAGCGATAAAAGCTGAAAGTGATAAATACAATTTTACTGTTCACTACGCTTTAAAAGCAAATGCAAACAATAAACTTTTAAATATTATTAAGTCGTTCAATATTGGTGCCGACTGTGTAAGTGGTAACGAAGTAAAAAAAGCTGTAGAATGTGGATTCAGCTCTGACCATATTGTTTTTGCTGGCGTTGGAAAAAATGATGATGAAATTAATTTTGCTCTAGATGAAAATATATTTTGTTTCAACTGCGAAAGTTTACAAGAAATTGAAGTAATAAATACACTTGCTACTGCTAAAAACAAAATAGCGAATATTGCATTACGAATAAATCCAAATGTAAATGCAAACACACATAAATACATTACCACAGGTTTAGAGGAAAATAAATTCGGTATTAATTTATGGGAATTAGAAGAAGTTTGTAATCAACTACCGAATTTAAAAAACATTAAATTAATTGGCTTGCATTTTCATATTGGTTCGCAAATAACAGATTTGAGCGCATTCAAATCGTTGTGTTTAAAGGTGAATGAAATTCAATCTTGGTTTGTGAGTCATAAAATAGAAATTGAAAATATTAATGTTGGAGGAGGTTTAGGCGTTGATTACCATGAGCCTGATACAAATCAATTACCAGACTTTGCAGCATATTTTAAATTGTTTAATGAATTTTTAGAATTACGCCCAAACCAAAAAGTACATTTCGAACTAGGAAGAGCGATTGTTGCCCAGTGTGGCTCATTGATTTCAAAAGTATTGTACATAAAAAAAGGAGTAAGTACTAATTTTGCCATTTTAGATGCTGGCATGACAGAGTTAATGCGCCCTGCATTGTATCAAGCATATCATAAAATTGAAAACATATCGCAAAACACAAATACAGAATCAAAAATTTTGAAGTACGATGTAGTTGGTCCTATCTGCGAAAGTTCTGATTGTTTTGGCAAAGCGGTAAACTTACCTGAAACAAAACGAGGAGATATAATTGCTATCAGAACTGCTGGGGCTTATGGCGAAGTGATGAGTTCTGCTTATAATTTAAGAGATAGAGCTAAAGATATTTATTCGGATGAAATTTAGTTATACTTTCGTTTTAAATCACGTTCATGTGGTTTAATTCTGGGTAATTCTACTTTCTGTATATTTAATTTTAAAGAAAATTCATGACTAAACTTTTCTGCTTCTAAGCGCCTATCAAATGTTTTTAGTAGCAACTTGTTTTTTTTATATTCATCAAACAAGAAAACGTCATAATACTTAATTTTGACAGTGTTAGACCCTCCTCTACTATTAAAAGTTTTAGTTTCATTTATTGAATCGAGTCCAATCCACTTATATTTTTCTAAACTTTCCCATCTACCAGTTTTATAAATCAAAATACTTACGTAGCTTTTTATTTGCTTCGTACTATAATTTATTAAAACCTCTTTTATTTGTAGAAATATTATTAATCCAATTATAAGAATCAAAGGAGCAAAAAACATTGTCTCAAAAACAAAGAACATAGCTACTCCAATTGGAATTAACACCAAGCCAAAAAAAGAAAAAACTCCTTCAAATGTAGGCCCAAAAGATATTTTTTCAATTTCAGTTTTCATTACCTCGGATACTCTACCCTCACATGATAAATATTCATGAGTTTTTTCTTGAACATTTTTTTAAGAGTAGTAATATCTTTAAAAGTGATATCGGAATTTATAAACTGTTGTTGTTCAATTTGAGAACCAATTATTTTTTCTACCAATGCATCAATTGTTTCGGCATCGTATTTTTTTAAACTTCTGGAAGCTGCTTCCACAGAATCTGCCATCATCAACACGGCAGTTTCTTTCGAAAAAGGAATCGGTCCTGGATAATGAAATTTTGATTCATCAACTTGTTCTTCTGGAAAAGTATTCTGAAAAGAACGATAAAAATAAGCAGTAATCGTGGTGCCATGATGTGTGCGAATAAAATCAATAATTTGCTCCGGTAAATTATTTTTCTTAGCTATTTCAATTCCTTTTATAACATGGCTAATAATGATTGAGGCACTTTCATCAAAACTCATTTCGCCATGTGGGTTTACTCCTCCAGCTTGATTTTCGATAAAATACATTGGCATTTCCATTTTACCGATATCATGGTATAATGCTCCTGCTCTTATCAACAAAGTATTTCCGCCAATTGCATAAATAGCATCTTCTGCCAAATTAGCCACTTGTAATGAATGTTGAAAAGTACCAGGAGCACGAGAAGCCAATTCTCGCAATAACTTTCTGTTGGTATCAGAAAGCTCAAGCAAAGAAACATCAGAGATAAATCCAAACAGTTTTTCAAAAACAAAAATTAAAGGATACGAAAATATAGTAAGTAAAGCACTAACTCCAAACCATGCAAAATCGTACCAAGTGATTACATCACTTCCTCCTTCTTGTATTATGGTAATTCCAAAATAAGAAATACTATAGGTAAAAAAAATCAGTAAAGCCGAAATAAAAATTTGTGAACGATTACGCATGTTCACAATGCTAAAAATGGCTACCATTCCACCCAACAATTGAATAAATGCAAATTCAAAACGATTAGGAACCATAAATGAAATGATAAGTATGGTTACTAAATGAACGAACAATGCTACACGTGTATCGTAAAATGCTCGAATAACAACAGGCAAAATACAAAACGGCAAAAGATACAAGCTAAATGTTTGTGAATTAACTGCCATTTTTGCCATCAGCACTTGTAATACCATTAATAATAAAACAAAAGTAATTTTGGCGTTATCGGAATAAATTTCTTTTCGAAATACAAATAAAAACATGGTTAATATAGCCATGGTAATAGTTACCAAAATCAATTGCCCTAACAGTATAAAAGCAAAATTTGTTGTGCCGTGTTCTTGAGAATCATATTCATACTGAAGAGATTCAATAACTTGATATTTTTCGAGATCAACAATATCACCTTTCGAAATAATTTTTTGATCTTTAACTATAATGTCTCTGCTAGGCAAAATGTCTTCCATGCTTTGATTTAAGACTTTATCAGAAGTTACTTTATCATAAAAAACATTGTGAGCAATGGCATTTTCTAAAAGCTGCGATAAATTTACATTGTCAGAAATTTTTTGTTGTATAAATTCATAAGCAGACTTTATGGTATAAAAATCATTTAAGTCTTTTTCTTCTGCAACATTATTTTTTAAAACAAATACAGTATAATCAGCAGGCTTGTCTTCTATTGCCTTATTAGGCTCAATTATTCCTTTTGAATAAATACTGTCTAATAAATACAAACAAAGAGAAACATGCCTGTCTTTTAAAATACTTTTTCCCTTACCCGAATTATTTTCATTTACATCTTTTAAAAACTTTTCTTTCTTTTTTTTAAGTATAGATGTATCGAATTTAAAATAAGGACGATGGTTTGTAATTATAGTAGATTTTTCGGTGGCTAATTCATCTTTTGATTTTCTGATAGAAAAATCAAAAGGAGCAATCAAATCATCATGATGCCAAGGTTTTCCTTTTAAATTTTTATACTCATATTTGAATTTACCTTGTTTGGGAAAAATGTAAACAATCAAACCAATAGCAATTACAAAAAGTATTGCTTTGTATATTTCTGGATGACTATGACGAATAAAAGAAACTACTTTTTTCACAAAAAATATTTTGGTTATGCGAAATTAACCAATATTTAGAATACTTTAAACAATAAGAGTTTGGTTTTACACAAGTTTATTCACAATGTAATTACATTCGTGCCACTGTTTTATGAAAGCTGTTTAAATCAAAGCTGATTGAGAAATTATTAGTAGCGCCAGCAAGGTGATATACAGCTCTACCATAACTAAAATGGAATTTATAGATTCTAAATCCAAAGCCAAAAGAAAAACCTGTCATTCCTCTTTTTTCGGCAATTTTTAATTCTGCTCTTCTCTGATAATTATATCCTAATCGTAAAAATAAATTTTTAGTAATGATAAATTCGCCTCCAACAACTATATGTCGCATTAATTTATCTCCAAAATTTTTGTATTTGTTTTGTTTGATTGGGTCGCCAGTTAAAGGGTCAGTAGTAGAAACAGCAGGGTCGACATAAGTCAGATTCCATTTTTCTATATTTTCATAAATGATAGAATAACGAAAAGGGACATGTTTGGGTTTTTTTGAAATACCAATTTGAATTTCAAAAGGCAGAGGTTCACGATTACCAGGTGTGTATGTTTTCCATTGTCTTCCAATATTTTTAATTACTGCAGCTACCACAAAATTTTGTTTTGGGCGCACATAAGTAGCACCTATATCCAAAGCAGAACCAGAAGAAGTGTAAGATTCTAATTGAGAATATATTGTTTTTAAAGTTGCTCCAATAGTTAGGTTGCTATCAATTATGCTTCTGGCATAAGAAACATTAAAGCTCATTTCACTTGCGCCAAAGGTTCCATCTGTATTACCAATTTCATCTGCTCTAATAAATTTTCCATAATCTAAATACTGAATTCCAAAACTCATCAAACCAATTTTTTTAATTTTTTTGGCATAAGCAACATATCCATAATTTACATCCGCAAAATAGTTTACATAACTCAATGCAATATTATTATCCATTGAATCAGTAAGCAATGAAGGATTTATCAAGGAAACGTTCAAGTCATTATCTTTTACAGAAATAAGGTTGCCACCCAAAGCCGTAACTCTTGCAGAAATTGGCAGATTTAAAAATTCAAAAGTATTGTTTCCTCCCACTTGAGCCTTAGTACTCACAGCTACAGCAATTGCACAAAAAAGAAAAACTACGCGTTTAAAATTCATCTTTACAAAGTAAATAAAAATATCCGCTTGAGAAACGCTTAAAATCAAATTATATTGTACCTATTTTGTCTTATTTTTAATCAAAAAGCCTAATAACCAGCATTTATCCACAATTAGTAGTTTATAAGATTTTAATTAAAAAGCCACACTAGGCTATGCATTTACTTAATTTTGGTTGGTTTAAACCATTTAAGACTAAATGACTGAAATTAAAAAAAATACATTACGAAACACCATAAAGGACGAAACGATTGAAGATAAACTTTCCGGTAACGAAAGCAAACCCAAAACGCCTCGAACACCAAAAGAGAAAAAGCCGGCAGAATCAGATGGTAAGCTGTCTATTTTTCAAAAAATAAACAATCTTTTTTCTTTTGTTAAAAACGAACGTTTTCAAAAAATATTTGGGTTTAGCTTACTCTTATTTTCTGTTTATTTAGCGATTGCTTTTACTTCGTTTTTATTTACTTGGCAAACCGATCAAGACAAAGTTGTAAGCAATTTGTTTTCTTCAGAAGTTCAAGTAAATAATTGGCTGGGGAAATTCGGAGCGCTTCTTTCTCATATTTTTATTCACAAGTGGTTTGGTGTTGCTTCTTACATCTTTTCCTTCATTTCTATGGTTTTGGGAATGCGTATTGCATTAAACATACAACTGTTCGACAGCAAAAAAGTATATATCCATTCTTTCTTTTTTATAATTTTTATTTCTTTAACGCTTGGCTTTATTTTTCACAACAACTATTTTTTTCTTGGTGGAGCATTTGGTTTCACAATGATTGAAAACCTAAATTCACTTATCGGTGCTGTTGGTTCGGGAATTTTACTTTTGTTTAGTTTTATCATTTACTTGGTTGCTGCATTTAATTTTTCTTTTGATCTCAGCAAAAAAGAAGAAGCCATTGAAGAACCTATTCAGGAAGAAGAGCCAATCGTTCTAAAAAACAGATTAAAAGACGAAGATGGTTTTGAGATTGTAAACAATGAAGAAGAACCAATTGCTGAACCTGAAGTTAAAGAAGAGGAAAAACATGAAATAGAAGAAATTTCGCCTGTTATTGAAGAAAAAAAAGAAGCAATTATTTTATCTGAAAATGCAGATGGTGTTCAATTTACTGTTGAACAAACCGAAACAAAAGAAGAAGAGCTATCTCCCGAGGAAATTGCAGAAGCGCTGGTATCACAAGTTGGCGAATACGATCCTACATTAGATTTAGGAAATTATCAATTCCCTCATTTGGATTTACTCGAAAATTATGGCGGGTCAAAAGACATAAAAATAAATACAGAAGAGCTAAATGCCAACAAAGACCGTATTTTAAAAACACTTGGCGATTATGGAATAGAAATAGAAAAAATTAAAGCTACTGTTGGTCCAACCGTTACACTTTACGAAATTATTCCTGCTGCCGGTGTTAGAATTTCTAAGATCAAAAACCTGGAAGATGATATTGCCTTAAGTCTTTCAGCACTAGGAATACGTATTATAGCACCGATACCAGGTAAAGGAACTATAGGAATCGAAGTACCTAACCAAAATGCCGAAATGGTTCCTATGCGTTCGATATTAAGTTCAGAAAAATTTCAAAACTCTACAATGGACTTGCCTGTTGCTCTTGGAAAAACAATTAGCAACGAAACGTTTATTACCGACTTAGCAAAAATGCCACATCTATTGATGGCAGGCGCTACAGGACAAGGAAAATCAGTAGGATTGAATGCTGTTTTAGTTTCATTACTTTATAAAAAACATCCGTCACAAATAAAATTTGTTTTAGTTGACCCTAAAAAAGTAGAGCTTACACTATTCAATAAAATTGAACGCCACTTTTTAGCCAAACTACCTGATAGTGCCGAAGCAATTATTACGGATACAAAAAAAGTAATTCATACACTTAATAGTTTGTGTATTGAAATGGATCAACGCTATGATTTATTGAAAGAAGCACAAGTAAGAAATTTAAAGGAATACAATGCAAAATTTATTGCAAGAAAATTAAACCCAAACAATGGACATAAATTTTTACCATACATTGTTTTGGTTGTGGATGAGTTTGCTGATTTAATTATGACAGCAGGTAAAGAAGTAGAAACCCCTATCGCACGTTTGGCACAATTAGCCAGAGCAATTGGAATACACCTCATCATAGCAACACAACGACCATCCGTAAATATTATTACAGGAACTATCAAAGCAAATTTCCCCGCCCGAATTGCTTTTAGAGTTACTTCAAAAATCGATTCGAGAACAATTTTAGATTCAGGTGGCGCAGAACAACTCATTGGAAGAGGAGATATGTTGCTTTCAACAGGGAACGATTTAATTCGTTTGCAATGTGCATTTGTTGATACTCCAGAAGTTGAAAAAATTTGTCAGTTTATTGGCGACCAAAGAGGTTATCCTGAAGCATTTAAACTTCCAGAATATGTTGATGAATCTGGCGAAGGTGGCGGAAAAGGAGAACTTGACCCAAGCGAACGTGACAACTTATTTAATGAAGCTGCTCAAATTGTGGTTTCTACACAACAAGGCTCAGCTTCACTTTTACAAAGAAGATTAAAACTAGGATATAATCGTGCTGGTAGAATTATTGACCAATTAGAAGCCGCAGGAATCATAGGTCCATTCGAAGGTTCAAAGGCTCGTGAGGTAAGAATAAAAGATATGTTATCTTTGGAACAGTTTTTGAATAACAAAGACAACAATTAAAAAAAGAATCAAAATGTTTATTAAAAAAAATTCAATTATTGCCTTTATTGCAATCGCTAGCACTTCTATTTTAAATGCTCAAAACGACCCCAAAGCAAAAACAATTTTAGATGAATTAAGTGCTAAAACAAAAGCCTATACAAGTATTAAAGCTGAATTTGCCTTTACAGTAGAAAAGAAAGACAAATCGAAAGACACACAAAATGGTAAAATACAAACCAAAGGAAGCAAATACAAATTAGAAATTCCAGGTCATGAAATTTATTGCGATGGAAAAACACTTTGGGATTATATCAAAGATGCCAATGAAGTTCAAATAAAAGAGGCAGAAAACGATAAAGAAGATGGAGTAAATCCAACGACCATTTTTACTATGTATGAAAAAGGATTTAAATATAAATTCGAAAGTGAAACTGCAACACAACAGATAATTGCATTATACCCAGAAAATCCTGACAAGAAAAAATACCATACCGTTAAATTGTATATTGATAAAACAAAAAAACAAATTTCAATGGTAAAAATGATGATGAAAGATGGTTCAACACATACCTATGAAATCAAAAAATTTGAAACCAATACAGCAATTGCTGATGCTGATTTTACATTTAACACAAAAGCACATCCTGGAATTTCAATTGAAGATTTGAGATAAAAAAATGCCACTCTCTGGAGTGGTTTTTTTTTGACCAAAACAATAGCAGCTATGGTCTCATACAGATCGCCCCTCTGGGGCTAATATAAAAATAGTCAACGTAACGCATTCTTGTTAATGTTATTCGAAAATAAATAGAATCCCTTCCTCTATATATTAGCAAAATTTTTCAACACAAAAACCATGAAGCGGTTTTGCTCCGTAGGAGCGAAATGTTAATAGAATAAAACATTAAAACATTGTAAGCCCCGTAGGGGCGACCTGCCTTTTTGCAACAACTAAAATCAAGAAAGATAAACTACTTCTTTTCCTTTCACATCAAGCTCCACAGTAATATGTTCTTGCAAAGTAGTAGAAAGTGATAAACCTACAAAGTCTGCTTTAATTGGATAACGATTGTGCCCTCTATCCACCAACACTACAGTTGTAAGTCGTTTTAAAGGACTAACAAGAAATGGTTTAGCCCCAAATATTAATGTTTTTCCAGAATTCAATACATCATCAACTAAAATAACAACTTTGTTTTTTAGCTCTTTTTCGGAAAGAGAAATTTTAATTTCTTTCGACAAAGGGTTTTCTTTATCAATAACAATTTCAATTAAAACAGTTTTTATTTCTGAAATTTTTTGCAATACCGTATTTAGCCTTTTAGCAAACAAAAAACCATTTTTAGATATCCCCGCAATAATTATTTCTTTTTCGGTATAATTATTTTCAACTATTTCATAGGCAAGCCTATTTATCTTTTGTTCTATCTGCTTACTATTTAAAATTAATGTTTTTGTCATTTTGTTTTTTTAATTGATATTAAGCAGTAGCCAAAATTCTTCCGCCTTTATAAAAATATTTTTTATAGTAATCTTCGTTTAAATCGCTTATGATAACACCTGAATGAACAGAAGCATGAGCAAATTTATTATTTCCTAAATAAATTCCTACGTGCGAAATTCGTCCTTTTTTAATTTTAAAAAACACCATATCTCCTTCTTTTAATTCTTCTTTTTCAACAGGCAATACCGTTTTAAATATATCAGCAGAGCCGCCAATTAATTGAAGGCAATAAACAGAGGAATACATTTTTGAAACAAAACCAGAACAATCAATCCCTTTTTTAGAGGTTCCTGCATATTTATACCTTGCCCCTAGCCAATCATATACTTGATAATACAAATGTGGTGTTGTGGCCGAATCTGGACTTAATTGATAGTTTTTATAATAATAACCAAATTCTGGTTTATGAGCTTTTGATTTTTGTTGGGCACACAAAACAATAGGTAAGAAAACAAAAATAAATACAACTAACTTTTTCATTTAAGAATACAAAATTACTGAAAAAATTTTATTCGTCAGCCACGCACATTTCTCGATAAACTCGAAAGGACTCCACACAGAATAAACCCTAAATAGATTTCACAAAACAAAAGCATTATAATAAGAAAAAGCCCGATTTATCGGGCTTTTTCTTATTTACTTATAATTAATTTCTGAGTGCTTCCTTTATTTTTTGTTTTTAGAGTAACAAAATAAATTCCATTTGAAAAATTTTCGATATCAATTTTAGTTTGGGCTCCATTTAAACTCTCTTGATAAACTATTTCACCTAAAATAGTTGAAATGATAATGCTTCCTTTTTCGGTATTTAATGTTGAAACAATTACATAATTATTTGCAGGATTTGGATAAACATTAATTGGATTGTACGAATTTATTTCTGTTACCCCAACATGAGGAACATCACTACGAAGACTATCAACAAACTGAATATCATTTATCACCGGTGTTCCACCAATTTCTGTTGCATTAATTTGTAATACAGGTGATTTCATTCCATTTGCTAACCATTTGTATTCATATCTTCTTGGTCTTGGAATATTGGTTCCAAAGCCGAATGAACTAGCATAAATTGTATCAACTGCATCTATTACGGAAGTAATTTTTAAGGCATTAAACGTTCCGAAAGGTGTTGTGATATCTCCCCAACCATCAACAGTAGTGTGTCTTGTACCTGTTTCTCCAAAATAACCTAAAGAAGGAATTGGAAATGGTAATCCAAATTTATAAACACAAGAATCCACATCTGCATAATTCATCGGAAATTTATAAATAATATCAGCAGAAGAATATGTAAATGGAACAGGGGTTCCGTTCATTGTATAGCCAATACCTACTTGTTTTAATTGGCTTGATGTTTCTTTAATAAAATCATAAGCATCCGTTAAAGTCAAACCAGGTAATGAAACACTTGTAAACTGATAATTATCTCTTCCATAAGAAGTATTCGTTGGATTAAACAACAAATTAAATGGAGCAGTAAAAGTAAATGGAGAATCGTATTTATCATACCGTTGTAAAGTTGGCACGAGTGTACTATAATCCCAAATCATCCCAACTCCCCCAGGAGCAACAGTAACACCAGCAATATTTGCCGTACTAAGCACAATGCTATCATTTGCATTGGGCATATCTGCCGATGTAATTGTTATTTGAGAAAATGTATTACTTGCAACTAAAATAGATGCAATAGAAAGTATTTTTTTTATCATTGGATAAATGTTTTATTAAGTAAATATCAGAAATAAAATGCAATACTTTGCAAAAAACTGATTTTCTTTTATTTATGAGTATAATATTTGGATTCATTTTTCGTATTTTAGCTAATTACTACTAAACAAAATAAAACTATGAATTCAAAACACAACCTTTTGGGCTTAATAGCCTTCGTATTTTCCACTTCAATTATTATTAGTTCGTGTAAAAAAGATAAAGAGGAGGAACCTACACCTACTCCCATTTCTCCATCTGTTTGCATTCCTGATACTGTGTATAACGGAGGAACAGGAACGGGTCCAAGACTTATTTTTAAATTCAAATTTGATAGTACACAGGTAAGATTAGACAATCTTGGAAATCCTTCTACTATTCCATCGGGACATGCGGCACAATCACCTATTTTTAATTTAATGAGCCAACATTATATTGAGTTAGCTGGCGACTTAGACCCTGTTGGAGGCGGAAATGTTTTATATGTTGGACAACAAACAACCGCTGGAGGAGCAAACGCAATAGCATATTGTGCTTCTACACAAACGCATGAAGGCTCTACATTTTTTTCGATTCCACTTTCGAGCCTAACAGTAGGTTCTTATAAATGGTTGCGTATATCTTTAGCGTACCAAAATTATGATATTACCTACAAATCACAATATTTACCAGGAAGCGGTTTAGGAACGGGCACAATAGCTTCTTTTATTGGCTTTAAAACGTATGTAACAGGATATAAAATAAATGGAAAGAGTTTTAGTCCGAGTGCTGCATCGGGCGGACCGGGAAACCACAATCAAGGATACTGGGGCTTTTTAACTACTATTGCCGGGCAGGATTATTTTTATGACGGACAAGCTCCTTCTGGCGGTACAACAGTTCCCAATCCCTTGTTTGCAACTTCTCCAATTCCAGCAGGAAGCTGTTTGGTTACAGGACAATTTGTGGATAACACAATGAGTAATTCTCCTTTAGTAATTACAGGATTAGAAACAAGTGATATTATTATTACTGTTTCTTTATCAACCAATAAAAGTTTTGAGTGGATTGATTCTACTCCTGATGGATACTACCAACCAGAAATTGGTGAAGTAGTAACCGATATGGGAATAAGAGGTTTGATTCCTATAAAAAATTAAAATCTATAAAAAAAACGCCCGATGAACTCGGGCATTTTTTTTATTCATTCAAAACATTAACAACCGTACAGGCATAAACAGCAGCGGTTTCAGTTCTTAATCGACTTTCACCTAAAGTAATTTCTTCAAACCCATTTTTTAATGCATACTCTATTTCATCTTTTGTAAAATCGCCTTCTGGTCCAATTAATATAATAGCAGATTCTGTTTTTTTATACACCTCTTTTATATGCTTTTTAGAATTGTTGGAAAAAGCATCGCAATGGGCAATCATTTTTTTTGCAGTTGAATTATTTAAAGACTCAAGTACTTTTTTAAAATCTGCCATTTCATCTATTAAAGGTAAATATGCTTTTAAGCTTTGTTTCATGGCGGCAATAGCCACTTTCTCTGCTCGTTCGGTTTTAATTACAATACGTTCGCTATTTTTACAGTTGATAAATGAAATGCGGTCAATTCCAATTTCGGTGGCTTTTTCAACAAACCATTCTATTCTATCATTATTTTTTGTTGGGGCAATCAGCATTTGAATACTCCAATCTTTTTTTCCTACTCCTGTTTTAACATCAGTAATTTTTACACTACATCTTTTAGGATTATCGTCCATTATTTCTGCAGTATAAAAACCTCCCACTCCATCAACTAATTGAATTCGTTTTCCATTGCCCAACCTTAACACTTTAATACAATGTTTGCTTTCTTCTTCATTCAAAGTATAAGTAGTAGCACTGGAATTAATATCGGGAGTGTAAAATAAATGCATTGTGTTTTTTTGTAAAAAAAAATCCCTTACTTTATACCAATACTAAGCAGCTTTTGTTTTGCAAAATTGCTAAGATTCAGTAAAAATGAGAGATTTTTAAATGATTACTCAATTAGTTATGCTTTTATTAGCGCTAGAATATTTCGTTGAGCAAAATACAATGAGCCAAATAAAATTGCATTATAAAAAAGGTCGCCTAGTAATGTATAAGAAAAATAAGGTAATCCTAAAGTATAAACCCCTGCTAAACCTGCTGAACCGCCAACAAAACCATTTGCAGCCCATACTCCAAAGTTTGTAATCCCAAAAAACAAAATAGATGCTGCCAATGAACCTGCTACAATTGTTTTTAAATTATTGTGCTTTCTAACATACAAACCAATACATGATGTTAAGATAAAACTAGCATACACATACACTATTGTATTGTGAAATCCCCAACCAAAAATAAATTCGATGGCCACATCACTCAAAATCATTGCCAACATTGGTATTATAAAAGCTAATCGCTTATCAGAAAAATTTACTGCACCAAACAAAGCCATTGCAGCAATTGGAGTAAAATTTGGAATATGAGGCAAAACACGGCTAAGAGCAGCTAGTAATATTACTACCGAAACAAAAATAAATTTAGCTGAAAACAATTTTGATTGCATAAGGTTTATTTAATTAGTTAAAAAACAAAAATAAGGTTTTTATTTTAAATTTTTGAAAAAAGTATTATTTCCCACTGTAATATTTTACCTTTGTTTATATGATTACATACATAATAATAGCTATAACCGTAATTACTTCTATCAAAGGAATGGACGATTATAGCATGAAAAACAAATTGATGTTTAACGCTTATGCTATTAAACATCATAAAGAATGGTATCGTTTTTTTTCAGGTGGACTTATTCATGCCGATTGGACTCATTTGTTTTTTAATATGTTTTCTCTTTTTATGATTGGAAAACACGTTGAAAGCTATTATTCTGATTTTTATGTATTCGGTTCAAAAGGTCCGCTATTTTATATTCTACTTTATGTAGGTGGTTTATTTATGTCTTCTGTTTATTCATTTGAAAAACACAAAAACAACTCCTATTATAATGCTTTAGGGGCATCTGGAGCAGTATCATCTGTTATTTTTGCGTTTATTATTTTAAATCCAACAGCTAAAATTGGCTTATTTATTTTACCTCCAATTATTCCAGCTTATATTTTTGGAGGTATTTATTTAGCTGCCGAATATTATTTGGGTAAACGAGGAAACACCAATATTGGACATGATGCTCATTTTTGGGGTGCTGTATATGGAATGTTATTTACAATAGCTTTAAAGCCTAGTTTATTTAATCTATTTATTCAACAAATAATTGGATAGATGAATAAAGCAATTTTTTTAGATAGAGATGGTGTAATTAATTTTGAAAGAGGCTACACATTTAGGCTGGAAGACTTTGTAATTTTACCAGATGTTGTGGAAGTTTTGACCCAACTTAAACAAAAAGGGTTTATCTTTATTATTGTTTCTAATCAAAGTGGAATATCAAAAGATTTATATACACAAAATGATGTAGAAAATTTACACAGCTATTTGGTTGCTGAATTAAAAAAACACGAAATTACTTTTGCTGAAATATATTATTGCATTCATCATCCTGATAAAACAAATTGTATTTGCCGCAAACCAAATTCATTGTTTGTTGAAAAAGGTTTAGCACGATTTAATGTAGATGCAACAAAATCTTATTTTATTGGCGACAAAGAACGCGATATTGAAGCAGCCAATAAAGCTGGAGTAAAAGGAATTTTAATTGAATCGAACCAACCATTAAAAACAATATTGAACTTAATCGTTTAATGCAACAATTTTTAATCTATAATGGTAGTTTTTTTGAAGCCGACAAACCTGTGCTGAATGTCGGGAATAGGTCTTTTCGTTATGGCGATGCTCTTTTTGAAACCATTAGAATTGCAAACAAAAAACCATTGTTTTTATCAGAACATCTTTCTAGATTATTAAAAGGAACAGAAGTTTTAAAAATGAAATTGGATAAAGCGTTTAATCTCCAATTTTTAGAAAAAAATATTCAATCGCTTATTGAAAAAAATTCAATCAATACTGATGGCAGAGCGAGGCTAACTCTTTTCAGAAATGATGGAGGAATGTATGCTCCTTCCGAAAACAACACATCCTATATTTTAGAAGTTTATCCATTAGAAGAAAAAAATTATATTCTGAATGCAAAAGGCTTAACAATTGATTTATTCAGCGATTTTAAAAAGCCCCAAAATGCATTATCGTCTATAAAATCAGCAAACAGTATTGTTTACGTAATGGCAGGAGTTCATAAAAACGAGCAAAAGTTAGATGAATGCATTATCCTAAATGATAAACACCATATCATAGAAACAATTAGTTCAAATATTTTCGCGGTAAAAAACGGAGTTCTTTATACTCCACCTGTTAGCGATGGATGTGTAGATGGTGTAATGCGAAAAAAAATTATTGAAATAGCGCATAAAAACAAAATCGCTGTTTATGAAATCTCAATCATGCAAAATGTTTTGTTGGCAGCCGATGAATTATTTTTAACCAATACAATTAATGGCGTGAAATGGGTAGTTGCATACAAACAAAAAAGATATTTTAATAATACTTCAAAAAAGTTTGTAGATGAATTGAATAAATTGATATAGAAAAATTGATCAAATATAAAAAAACAGATACAAATTAACGACTAAATCAAACAGTTCTCGATACAGCTCGTTCCTCGCCACTCGAACTGACAAATAAACAAATGAACCAATATAAAATGGAAGATTTAAGATTATACATAAACACCTTACGTCACGATTTTTCTAAACAAACATTGGATGAAAAAGATGTAAATTCAAATCCAATTTTGCAATTCGAAAAATGGTTTAAAGAAGCAGTAGATTCAAAAGTAAATGAACCGAATGCTATGACAGTTTGCACATCCACAACAGAAGGAAAACCTTCAGCAAGAATTTTGTTATTAAGAAATTTCAACGAAAATGGATTTGTTTTTTATACCAATTATACTAGCAGAAAAGGGTTAGAAATAGAGAAAAATCCACACGCTGCATTGTTATTTTTTTGGCCCGAATTGGAAAGGCAAGTAAGAATAGAAGGTGTTTTAGAAAAACAATCGAAAGAAGATTCTGATTTATATTTTAACACAAGACCAAAAGGAAGCAAACTAGGTGCATGGAGTTCGCCTCAAAGTAAAATTATTGATAACAGAAAAGTATTAGATGATAATTACAAAGTGTTTTCCGAAAAATTTTCAGATGAAACTGTACCAAGACCTGATTTTTGGGGAGGATATATTTTAAAACCTGAATCTATCGAATTTTGGCAAGGGCGACCAAGCAGAATGCACGACAGAATTTTATATTTGAAAGAAAATAATAATTGGAAAATAAACCGATTAGCTCCTTAAAATCTTATAGCTCTTGCAAATTCTTTTTGGATTGCTCTTCCCTCTCCTGATTCAGTTAAATAAAGATTACTTTGCAACCAAATCATTGCTTTTTCTTTGTTTGAAAATATTTTTGTAGGAATTTGTGGCTTGTTAAAATTGATATAAAAATTTCCAACCAATTTGTTTGCTAACGAATTTACTACAAATGCTTCTGCAATTCTACCATCATTTTCGTGTTGTTTAGCCGTAAATGCTCTAGCCTCTTTTGAAACAGTAACGATTGTGTTTGCATCAAGCAAAACCATAAACTTATCGCCATCTGTTAATTGTTCGGCAACACGATGAATTTGAATTGCATCTTCCAATTCAATTTCAGCATTCTCTAATAATTTAACATGCAACAAACGTTCAATTTTATTGTATGTTATTTCAGAGGTATTTGTTGTTATTTTTTTCATCAATCAATGAAATTAATTATAGACTAACAATACAAATATAAGGATATAATTGGTTTTTTTATCGATAAATAATAAACATTTTTTCATACTTATTAACTATTAATTTTGAATATCTGAATACAATTAGCAACTTTGTGCTGTATGTATAAATTATTAATCAAGCCGATTTTCTTTTTGTTTCAGCCCGAAACAATTCATCATATTGTTTTTAGAACCTTAAAAATTGCAAATCAAATTCCAGCAATTTCTTCCATCATCAAAAGCATTTACACTATAAACGATAAGCGGCTTGAAAGAAAATTATTTGGCTTGACATTCCCTAATCCTGTTGGCTTGGCTGCTGGTTTTGATAAAGATGCGAAACTATATGATGAACTAGGATATTATGGATTTGGTTTTATTGAGATTGGAACACTAACACCAAAAGCTCAGCCAGGGAATGAAAAACCAAGAATGTTTCGTTTGCCTCAAGATGAAGCCGTAATTAACAGAATGGGATTTAACAATGGGGGTGTTGATGCAGCTGTTGCTCGATTAAAAAACCGCAAATCAAAAATTATTATTGGAGGTAATATTGGTAAAAACAAAATCACTCCCAACGAAGAAGCTGTTTCTGATTATGAAAAATGTTTTGAAGCATTATTTGATTATGTTGATTATTTTGTAGTAAATGTGAGTTCTCCAAACACTCCAAACTTAAGAGCATTGCAAGATAAAGAGCCTCTTACTAAACTATTAATACGAGTAAAAGAATTAAATTCTGAAAAGAAAAATCCAAAACCTATTCTTTTAAAAATAGCTCCAGATTTAAGCAACGAACAATTAAATGATATTATAAAAATTGTTGCTGAAACAAAAATTGATGGGGTTATAGCCACCAATACTACAATTTCGAGAGAAGGATTAACAACATCAAAAGAAAAAATTGAAACGATTGGTGCTGGCGGATTAAGCGGAAAGCCTTTGACTAAAAGAGCAGCAGATGTTGTAAAATACTTGAGCCAAAATTCCAATAATTCATTTCCAATTATTGGAGTTGGTGGGATACATACAGCAGAAGACGCTATCAATATGCTAAATGCGGGAGCAAGCCTTGTTCAGATTTATACTGGATTTATTTATGAAGGACCAGGAATAGTAAAAAATATTTGTAAACGGGTCCTAGACGATAGCAGATTGAAGACAGACGCTAAAAAAAATAATTATGGCTCAAAAATATAAATTTGAAAATCTAGAAGTCTGGCAACTATCTCTTGAAATTGGAGATTTAATTTATGAAATTGATAAACGGCTGCCACCAACAGAAATGTATAATTTATCAAGTCAAATAAAAAGAGCCGCTACTTCTATTTCATTAAATATTGCAGAAGGCTCAACTAATTCATCAAGTAAAGAATTTGTAAAATATTTAAGAATAGCTGTTCGCTCATATCTTGAAGTATATGCCTGTTATATTCTAATAAAAAGAAGAAAATATATTGAAGAAAATGATGACCTTTGTTTAAGAATTGAAGGACTTGGGTCCAAACTTTTTGCAAAACTTCAAGCCTTAATAAAAACTATTACTATTTAAAAATGACATCAAACTCATATAATCGTCCGGCATCAAACCTCCGTCTTATAGAATGTCCAAGAGATGCCATGCAAGGCATCAACGAATTTATTGAAACGGATAAAAAAGTAGAATATATAAATGCGGTTTTAAAATGCGGTTTTGATACTGTTGATTTTGGCAGCTTTGTTTCTCCAAAAGCAATTCCACAAATGCGTGATACTGCTGAAGTTTTAGGAAGATTAAATTTAAGTTCTACTCGTTCAAAATTATTAGCAATAGTTGCAAATAGCAGAGGAGCGCAAGATGCTGTAGAATTTGAAGAAATTACATATTTAGGATTTCCATTTTCTATTTCAGAAACGTTTCAGCAAAGAAATACAAATTCAAGTATTGTAGAAGCACTAACAAGAGTAGAAGAAATTCAGGATTTATGCTTTAGAAACAAAAAACAATTGGTTGTATATATTTCAATGGCATTTGGGAATCCTTATGCTGACGAATGGAGTGCAGAAATTGCTATCAATTGGACAAAACGATTAGCAAAAATGGGGATTAAAATTATTGCGCTGAGCGATACTGTTGGCGTTTCAAACCCAGATAATATTTCTTATTTATTTTCAAATTTAATTCCTGAATTTCCTGGAATAGAAATTGGCGCACATTTGCACACCACACCCGACACTTGGAAAGAAAAAGTAAATGCAGCCTATTTGAGTGGTTGCCGTAGATTTGACAGCGCTATAAAAGGTTATGGTGGCTGCCCAATGGCAACAGACAAGCTAACTGGCAATATGCCAACTGAAAATGTATTGAGCTACTTAAAAGAAAATAATATTTATTCGGAAATAGATGAAATTGCATTTGCGTATGCCATGCAATTGTCATCACAAATATTTCCATTACACTAAACAAGATGTTCAAAAAATTAGTAGCTAATTCATTTATGTTTCGTTTGTTTTTGTTTAGCAAACTCCCTATGGCATATATTGCTGGCGTGAGGGTTAAATCATTAACGGATGAAAAATCTACGGTTACAATAAAATACAAATGGCTTACTCAAAATCCTTTTAAATCCATGTATTTTGCCTGCCAAGCAATGGCAGCAGAAATGAGTACAGGGTTGTTGGTTATGAATTATACTTATAAATCCGAACCAGCATTTTCTATGCTAATTATTAAAAATGAAGCTGAATATTATAAAAAAGCTGTTGGAAAAATCACTTTTACTTGCGAAGACGGAAATAAAATAAAAGAACTAATAAACCAGCTACAAAAAAGTAATGAAGGGGTTTCTGTAGAATTAATTTCAAATGGGTTTGATGAAAAGGGAGATAAAGTTTCTCAATTCAAATTTGTTTGGTCGCTAAAAGCTAAAACATAAATTAAACCACAATTGCATTGTCTTTGAATTGTAACTCAAACAATCTTCGATAGCTGCCGTTATTTTTCAAAAGCTCTTGATGATTTCCTTCTTCTACAATTTCGCCATTATCCATCACAATAATTTTATCTGCTTTTTGTATAGTTGCTAAACGATGAGCAATCACAATGGAGGTTCTGTTCTCTGTTAATTTATTTATGGCATGCTGAATAAGAATTTCTGACTCTGTATCTATTGAAGATGTAGCTTCATCTAAAATCAATATTTTAGGATTATATACATACGCTCTAATAAAAGAAATTAATTGCCTCTGCCCTACCGATAACATTGTTCCTCGCTCCATCACATTGTAATGATAAGCATTTGGAAGCTTTGAAATAAAATCATGTGCGCCAACAATTTTTGCAGCTTGCACAACTTGTTCTTCTGTAATATCCGAATTATTTAAAGTGATATTGTTCAAAATTGTATCCGAAAACAAAAAAACATCTTGCAAAACAACTCCAATATTTTTTCTTAAAGAAGAAACTTCATACTCACGAACATCCTTCTCATCAATAACAATAGAACCTTTGTTGTATTCATAAAAGCGATTTAGTAAATTTATGATAGAAGATTTTCCTGCACCAGTTGCACCAACCAAGGCAACGGTTTCCCCTTGTTTAACACGGAAAGAAATATTTTTTAAAATCCAATTTTCATCATTATAGGCAAACCAAACATTTTTAAAATCAATTACACCTTTTATATTTTCTGCTGATTCTGTTCCATTATTCACAATTATTTCATTTGTATCTAATACTTTAAAAACACGCTCAGATGCAACCACACCCATTTGCAATGTGTTAAATTTATCTGCTAATTGTCTTATTGGACGAAACAATAAATTGATATACATAATAAACGCAATTATATCGCCCAATGTTGCTGTATTTTTTAAAACACCATTACCTCCCCACCAAACCAACAATGCTAATGAAACAGATGAAAGAATTTCGACAATGGGAAAAAAAATGGAATATGCCATTATTGCTTTTACATTGGCATCACGGTGCTTCGCATTTATACTTTTGAATTGTTTGGTTTCTTCCTCTTCTCTATTAAATATCTGAACGATATTCATTCCAGTAATATGTTCTTGCACAAAAGCATTTAATTTAGAAACTTGATTACGTACTTCATGAAAAGATGCCGCAACCGCTTTTTTGAAAAAATAAGTTGCAATTAATAAAACAGGAATGGTTGCTAATGAAATAAGTGTGAGTTGATAATTTAGAAAGAGCATAACACCTAATATCACCAGTAGTTTAATAATATCACCAACAATTACAATTATGCCTTCAGAAAAAATATCAGCAATTACCTCTATATCCGAAACGGTTCTTGTTACAAGTGTTCCTATAGGTGTGTTATCATAGTATTTTAATCGTAAGTTAAGTACATGTTTATACACTTGAATCCTTAAATCTTTAATGATACTTTGTCCTAAAATACCTGTAAAATAAGAATCGGCAAATTGAATAATCGTTTCAAGAATTAATAGTCCAATTAATAATATTGTTGTGTAAGTTAATAAAGTCAAATTAGGTATAGCCACATAATTATCCAACATATACTTTATTAAGTAAGGACGAATAGGAGATAAAGCAGCTAGTGAAAGTGTTGTAAAAACAGCAAATACAAATATTTTTTTATACGGTTTTGTGTATTCAAAAATTCGCTTTAAAATTTGCCAATCAAAAGCGCTTCCCGTTTTATCTTTTTGTTTTTGCATCAATGCTTTTTAATTAAAATAATTTTCGGGATAAGTAACTTTTGTAAGAAACAAACCACAAGCAGAAACTGACATTCCTGCATTTGAACGATTTTTACTTTCAATAATTTTTTTCAAATCTTCAACAGAAATTTTTCCTGAACCTACTTCTAACAATGTACCAACAATGGCTCTTACCATATTTCTTAAAAACCTATCTGCGGTGATTGTAAAAATCAATTGATTGTTTTCATTTTTCCAAAACGCTTCAGTTACTTTGCAATTATTGGTAAATGTTTGAGTTTTACTTTTACTAAAACAACTAAAATCCGAATAAGTAAACAATAATTTAGCAGCACTATTCATCGCATCTAAATCAAATTTAGAATTACAGTAAAATGCTGTATCAATCAAAAATGGATTTTTAGTTTGTGTTATCACATACTGATAGGTTCTGCTAATGGCATCAAAACGAGAATTTGCTTTGTTGTATACTTTTATAATTTCGAAAACAACAATATCATCTGGCAAAACAGAATTTAATTTGTAAAGCCATTTATTTTGATTTTCCATAAAATCCGTTTGAGAACAATCAAAATGCGCATAAAAATCTTTTGCATGAACGCCAGTATCTGTTCTTCCGCAGCCTGTGATTTCAATTTTTTCATTTAACACAATTGAAAACTTTTCGTTTAGCACTTGCTGAACAGTATTGGGCGTATTTTTCTGTGTCTGCCAACCGTGATAAGCTGTTCCTTTGTATGATAGATGTATAAAATAGCGTTGCATTATAGTTTGCAAAGGTAAGCAAAGATTTATTTCGCAAATTTTAATATATTTGAATAACATTAAAAAAATTAAAAATAATGAAATCAACTGCTACCTTTATTTTTTCGAGTTTGTTTGCAATCTCTTCATCTTTAATATTGTTTAATGACAGCTCTAACAATAAATTTCCAGCTACAAATCATCGTGTAACCGAAGCAATGGAAAATGATGCTAATGAACGTTATCGCTGGGAATTAAGCCGTTTAGCAGATCCTTCTGGAAGAATACCAGATAATATTCGTCAAAAAGAATTGGCTTTTGCAGCAACATTACCAACAGATGAAAACGCAAACAGAACAATCAGTTTCGCTCAACGTGGACCATGGAATGTAGGAGGAAGAACAAGAGCATTAGGAATTGATATTGCAAATGAAAATAGAATATTAGCCGGAACAACTTCAGGAGGAATGTGGTTAAGCACTGATGGCGGTAGCACTTGGAACATGACCAATACTTTTTCTCAATTAAAAAATGCTACTTGTCTTGTACAAGATAAACGTACTGGACACACCAACACTTGGTATCATGGAAGTGGCGAAGGTTATGGAGCTTCTGCAAGTGATGGAGGTGCTTATTACTTAGGCGATGGACTTTTTAAATCTACCGATGGTGGTGTAACGTGGAGTCCATTAGCATCTACTGCTGGTGGAAATCCACATGCATTTTCAACTAACTTTCAAATTGTTTGGAATGTTGCAAATGATGTTTCTGCTAACGATACCATCGAAGAAATTTATGCAGCATGCTATAGTTCAATTTACAGAAGTACAAATGGCGGGGCAACATGGGTAACTGCAAGAGGTGGTAATTCTTATTTTACTGATGTTGCTGTAACCACCACAGGTGTTGTATATGCAACATTAAGTGATGATGGAACACAAAAAGGAATATGGAGAAGTGATGATGGAATAAGTTTTACAAACATTACTCCTGCTGGATTTCCAGCAGCATACAATAGAATAGTAATTGGAATAAATCCATCTAATGAAAACGAGGTTTATTTTTTAGCAAATACTCCTGGCTTTGGAAAAGCAACTTATGATTGGCAAGGAACCGCTGAGTGGAATAGCTTTTATAAATACACTTATTTAACAGGCGATGGTGCTGGAAGTAATGGCATGTGGGATACTTTATCAATGAATTTACCAAATAGTGGTGGACAGTTTGATAAATGGCAAGTTCAAGGCTCTTACGATATGGTTGTAAAAGTACATCCAACAAATTCTAACATTGTATATATAGGAGGCACAAATTTATATCGTTCTACTTCTGCTTTTCAAGATTCTACAAATACTGTTTTTATTGGTGGTTACGAACAATACTCTGCATTACCTGTAATTAATAGTTATGCAAACCATCATCCTGACCAACATTGTTTGGAATTTTTTCCTTCTAATCCAAATGCTATGATTAGCGCAAATGATGGTGGAGTTTTTAAAACAAACGACAATATAAATGATACTGTAGTTTGGCAATCATTGAACAATGGATATTTAACAACGATGTTTTATACCCTTGCTATTGACCATGCTACCCCGGGCAATAATATTATTATAGCTGGAGCACAAGACAACGGAACTTGGTACACAAATACCACAAACTTAACATCACCTTGGGTACAACCAAGAGGAGGCGATGGTTCATACTGTGCAATTTCCGACAACCAATCCTACTATTATTTTTCGATACAAAACGGAAAAATGATGAAAGCAACATTGGATGCAAACGGTAATAAAACGGCATATGCACGTATCGACCCTATCGGTTTAAAAAAACCACAATTCATCAATCCTTTTATTTTAGATCCAAACAATAACAACATTATGTATTTAGCAGGAGGAAAATATTTATGGAGAAACAATGACTTATCAGGCATACCATTATTAAACACTTGGGATTCTATCAGCACCAATTGGGTGCAGTTTACTGATTCTGTACCAACAGCTAATTCTTATATTACTGCTGTAGCTGTTTCTAAAACGCCAGCAAACAGAGTGTATTATGGAACCGACAAAAAACGAGTTTATAGAGTTGACAATGCAAATGTAGGAACGCCAACGCCAATTGAAATTACATCAACACTAACTGGAACAAACGGATTCCCAGGAAGCGGTAATGTAAGTTGTATTGCTGTTGACCCAAATGATGCGGATAAAGTAATGGTTACTTTTTCCAACTATGGTGTGTACAGTATATTTTATACTGTGGATGGCGGAACGTCATGGAGTAAAGTTGGAGGTAATTTAGAGTCTAGCGCTGGAGGAACAGGCGCAGGACCATCTGTACGTTGGGCGCAAATTATGCATGTAAACGATGGAACAATTTATATGGTTGCTACAAGCACGGGAATTTATGCCACAGATACATTGATTTTATCTGGTGGAACCACTTGGGTTCAGCAAGGTGCAAATACAATCGGAAATGCTGTTTGTGATATGATTGATTATCGTGCTTCGGATGGATTGGTTGTAATTGCAACACATGCACATGGAATTTTTTCTGCTAATTTAACTAGCGTGAATGATATTGTTACTATAAACGATATTGCAAAAGCAAAACAAGACATTCAATTATTAAATTATCCAAATCCTTTTAGTGATAATACAACCATTGAATTTACATTAAATGCAAAATCAAAAGTTACTTTGCAAATTTTAGATGATTGCGGAAGAGTAATTGAAACCCTTTTAAATACTAACTTACAAGCAGGAAAACATAACACTTCATTCCAAAGAAAAAATTTACCAAGCGGAATTTATTATTGTAGTTTGATTGCAGATGATAAACGCAAAACAACTAAAATGGTAATTGTAAAATAAATATACCAGCCCTCCTCCTGTGCGTGTAATGTCTGTTCGAGTATCAGCCTCAGACTGATGCATCCAGAACATGTAGTAGAATTTAATAAAGCTATTTTGTACACTACCGAGAGATTGCTTTGGGCGAAAAGCCCTCGCAATGACGAAGAAACAAAATGCTGTGCGTCATTGTGAGCGTAGCGAAGCAATCTCCAATCTTTTTTTTAATAACACAAGCATCTAACTTAGAAAAAACTGTGCGATGTCTGTTCGAGTGGCAGCCTCAGGCTGATGTATCGAGAACATGTAGTAGGATTTAATAAAGCTATTTTGTACACTACCAAGAGATTGCTTTGGGCGAAAAGCCCTCGCAATGACGAAGAAACAAAATGCTGTGCGTCATTGCGAGCGCAGCGAAGCAATCTCCAATCTTTTTTTAATAACACTCGCAACAACCTAATAATTTTTTTTCTTATATTTGATTTAACAAAAACTAAAAATTACTCCTCATCATGAAAAAAACAATTAAATTTTTTGTTGCAATAGCAATCATCGCAACTACATCTGTAGTATATACAGGTTGTAAAAAAGAAGATAAAAAACCTAAAAATGCAAATTCTGCTGCTGATAATGCTGCTGCCGACAATGCTTTTGCAGGCATCTGGAAGCAAATAGGTACAGTAACAGATAGCTCTGGAGCTATTCGTTCAATGGCATCTGCTTGCGCCACTGCTTCAATTACACCTTACGATTTAACTACTTGGCCCAAAACAGTTACTATTGATTTTGGAACAACTAATTGCTTAGGAAACGATGGCAACTACCGCAGAGGAGTTGTTACAGCAGTATTTACTGGGCGTTACCAAGATTCATTAACTGTTATTACAGTAACACTATCAAACTATTACCATAACGATTACCGCATACAAGGAACACAAACCATTACCAACATGGGGCGCAATGCTTCGGGACATTTGGTTTATAAAGTTGTGGTAAATGGTGCAACAGTAACACACCCAACAAATGGGCAAACGAGCACATGGAACACAGTACAATACCGTGAGTTTTATGCAGGTTATAACACACCTATAAATATTTTTGATGATGTATATATGATTTGGGGAAATGCAAACGGTGTTTCTGGTGATGGAGAACCTTATGATATTACTGTAAACACAGCATTACAAGTGAATATTGGTTGCCGTTGGATTGTAAAAGGAACATTTACACTTACATTAAACAATTACCCAAGTTACCCTATAACATTTGACTATGGTTCTGGAGCATGCGATGCATTGGCTACAGCAACTTTAAATGGCACTACTTATAATATTGTAATGAATTAATCCAAAATAAAAATTATTAAAACCGCCCCTGAAAATTTCTTGGGCGGTTTTGTTTTTGTAAAATATCTCGCCTCCCCAAAAACAGGTTAACTTTCCAGCGCTCGGGCGACCATGATAATAATTTTCAACATTACGATTTTCAGTAGGGAAAAGCTCCCAATTTCTGCACTCAAAATTGTATATTTGGTTACTTTTTTAGCAATATGACAAAAGAACAGGCAAGAGCCATAATAAATACACTTGTTGAACGATTTACGGAGCACCGTAAAGAATACCATTTGCCTGATTATAACGAACAAAAAACAAGACAGGATTTTATTAATCCATTTTTCAAAGCACTTGGTTGGGACATTGACAACGAAAAAGGTGCATCCGAAGCTTACCGCGAAGTAATTTACGAAGACAAAGTATTTGTAAGAGGAAAAGCAAAAGCACCCGATTATGGATTTCGCCTTGCAGGAAGCGGAAAAAAAAGATTGTTTTTTGTTGAAGCAAAAAAACCATCCGTTGCGCTAAAAACAAATAAAGAATCTGCGTATCAATTAAAACGATACGGAAGTAGTGCGCAAGCATACGTTTCTATTCTAACAAACTTTGAAGATTTTATTGTTTACGATTGCTCCCGAGTTCCCAAGTTAAATGATAGCGCAAGCGTTTCACGATTAAAGCATATTCATTTTGAAGATTACATAAAAGAGTTTGATTTTATTTACGACACTTTTTCGCATGATGCAGTTACTCGAGGACGCTTCGATAAATTTGTAGCAAGCGATACCGATAAAAAAGGAAGCCAAACACTTGACAAAGAATTTGTACAAAGTCTCGATAACTGGCGCAGATACCTTGCTACAAGCATAGCAATAAACAATAGAAAATTAAATGACGAAGAAATAAATTTTGCAGTTCAGCAAACAATCGACCGTTTAATTTTCCTTCGCTTCTGCGAAGACCGAGCGGTAGAGCCTTATGGACAATTACAAAAAGCAACTTCAAAAGGGGAATCATATAAAAATCTGTTCGACCTTTTTAAACAAGCCGATGATAAATACAATTCAGGATTATTTGATTTTGAGAAAGACCAAATAACTCCGAAATTAAAAGTTGATAATAAAGTAATCAAATCAGTAATTGAAGAACTTTATTATCCACACTGCCGTTACGAGTTTTCGGTAATGCCTGTAGAAGTTTTAGGAAACGCTTACGAGCAATTCCTCGGCAAAGTAATTCGCATTACACCTGCACGTAGTGTACGCATTGAAGAAAAGCCAGAAGTACGCAAAGCGGGTGGCGTTTATTATACACCACAATACATAGTTGAATACATTGTAAAAAATACAGTAGGAAAACTTGTTGATGGCAAAACGCCAACGCAAATAGAAAAAATAAAAATTGTTGATCCTGCTTGCGGTAGTGGTTCTTTCCTTTTGGGTGCATTTGATTATTTGCTCCAATATCATATTAACTGGTATCACGAAAAAGGATACGCCACCCGAAAAGGAAAGGATAATCCTTTTACACCCCAAGGCACATTAACTACACACGAGAAAAAAAGAATTTTACTCAGTAATATTTATGGAGTCGATTTAGATTCCAATGCCGTTGAAGTAACCAAGCTAAGTTTGCTTTTAAAATGTATGGAAGGTGAAACAGAAGCATCCATTAAACAACAAATATCTTTGTTTCACGAACGTGTACTCCCTGATCTTGACAACAACATTAAAAGCGGGAACAGTTTAATCGATACCGATTTTTATGATAGTATTGATTTTGGTGAAGAGAAAAAAATAAAACCATTCTCTTGGAAAAAGGGATTTGCCGAAGTATTTAAACAAGGTGGTTTTGATGTAGTAATTGGAAACCCCCCTTATGTAACAATTGGAGGGAAAGAAGATACTTTATTTAGAAAAGAAGAAGTTAATTATTTGCTCTCACATTATGTTTCAAACGAATACAAACCTAATTTATACGCATTTTTTTACGAGAGAGGTTTGAAACTTTTAAATGATGCAGGTTTAATAAGTTATATTGTTCCAAGAACACTTATTGATAATATCTACTACAAAACATTACGCGAATATTTTGTAAAAAACAGCAAAATAATTTCATTAATAAAATTAAATTACGAAGTGTTTGATGATGCCACTACAGGTGGTACTTCTATTTGCATATTTTCAAAAACGAACCAAATAAATAAAGATGTCGAATGTTTTGAAATTAATGATAGAGAAGAATTTTCAAAAAAAGCACCAATCGTAATCAATCAGAAAAATATCCTTATAGGAGAAAATAAATCATTTTCATTTGCCAAACCGGAAATTCAAAAAATAGTATCAAAGCTTACTCTTGACAATCCTAAACTTGATTATTTCTGCTCGGTAAATAATGGTGTAAATACGGGGAACGCTGCGAATATACTCCTCTCTGAAAAAGCAGAAAATAAAAATTATCGAAAAATTCTTGAAGGTAAAGATATTAACCGTTATAAGACACAATGGAAAGGTCTTTGGATAAATTACGATCCAACCCTAAAAAGTAGAATTAAATTAAAAGATTTAAAGACGAAACAAAATAAAATTGATTTTGCTTTGCGTGACCTAAAAATATTTGAATCGAATAAAATAATTATTCGGCAAACATCCGACAGAATAATTGCAACCTTAGATACAAATAAATTTATCTCAAGGCATTCTACACATTGTATACTTAATGAATATCAACCGATAAATTTATCCTTTCTCCTTGGTATTCTAAATTCAAAGTTGACAGATTTCATATACAATGCACTCATTCCAGAAAAAGGAAAGGCTTTTGCTGAAGTGAAAGCGATAAATGTAAAGCAACTACCAATTATAAACATAGATTTTAAAAATTCCACGCAAAGGAAAAATCACGATGAAATTGTTAAACACGTTGAGACACTTCTTAAGTTGAATGAAGAATTAAAAGATGTGAAACTTCAAACTAAAATGGATCAAATAAAACAACACATTCAACATAGCGAAGAGAAGATAAACGAGCTAGTTTATGAGTTGTATGATTTAAAAGAAGGTGATATTAAAATAATAGAAGAAGCCTTGGGCGAAAAATAAATGAGCATAGCCATTCGCATAAAAGATTGTATTGACAACCACGATAAGTATGTTGCCATCATGGCTACATTGCCTGATAAAGAACTGGCAAAAAAACTTGATTTGGTACACATACAATCCGAACTTGCCGAAAAAACTAAAAATACTGGCTCATTGGAATTGCTCGAAGTTTGGCATCAACAAATTATTGAAGCTCGAATTTACAAAGCAGAAAACGAAATTGCCGATGCGCCAAATGAAATTGAATTAGCCATTGCCAATATTGAAACTTTTGTTGCTAAAACAGAACAACGTGAAGATGTTTTAAATGAAATTACCAAGCCTACGGAAAAGCCTCGAATAAAAATTCATCAACAGGATAATGATAGTCAGCTATCTTTATTTTAAAACCAATTTATATTATGAAACTGCATATTGTAAAACGAAAGAATAAAATAAAAGCAAAATATAGAGTTTGTGCAAGCTGAAATTTCATTTTCTTTATAAGTTTCAATTGCTAAAAAATCTTACATAAAAAAACGCCTCTGAAATAAGAGGCGTTTTTTTTATGAATTAATCCATTTTTTTTCTTGGGCGTTTTTCGCGAGAAAAATTACTTTTTCTATCGCCACCTCCAGAATAAGAAGAAGATGATTCAGATGATGAATAAGATTTCTTTTTATCTCCACCAAAATCTTTACGTTCTCCTCTATCACTTCTATCGCTGTAGCTTTTCTTTTCGTATGATTTTTTTTCGCCATAACCTCCACCACGGTTTCCACCAAACGAACGTCTATCGCCTCCACCATAACTGTTTCCTCCGCCTCTGCGTTCTCCTCCACCGAATGAACGTCTGTTTCCACCACCTTCATATCCTCCACGAGATTTTCCTCCTCCGCCACTTCCTCCGCGTGATTCAATACGTACATTACGATTATTATAACGAGCATTTTTAAATGTTCCTTGAATAATTTCAGCCGCTTCTGATTTTACTTCAATAAAAGAAAAACTAGATTTTACTTCTACATTCGTAATCATATTTAAATCTACGCCAGAAACTTCAGAAATATATTCTTTTAATGTGTTTCTATCCAACTGATCCAATTCTCCTAAATTGATAAACAACTTAGTAATACCTGGTGTTGAACGTTCTCTGTCTCTGCTTGCATTTGCATTTAAGTCAGGAGCATTTTTGTAATAATCTAAAAAGCGGTTGAACTCAGTAGAAACAAAACGTTTGATGATATCTTCTCTGGTTAAGTCTTTCAACTCATCATAAATTTTCGGTAAATACGATTCAATTGCTGATTCGTTTACTTCTACATTATGAATTTTTTTCACCAAACTAAACAATTGTTTTTCACAAGCTTCAAATCCAGTAGGAATCGTCCCTTGCGTAAATTTCTTTTTGATGATACGTTCAATGATTCTGATTTTTCCAACTTCTTTCATATTGATGATACAGATAGAAACACCTGTTTTACCAGCACGAGCTGTACGTCCAGAACGATGTGTATAATTCTCAATTTCGTCAGGTAAATTATAATTGATAACGTGTGTTACATCATTCACATCAATTCCACGAGCAGCAACATCGGTTGCAACAAGCATTTGAAGTGAACGAGCACGGTAACGTTTCATAACGTGATCACGTTGTTGTTGCGATAAATCACCATGTAATGAATCTGCTCCGTAACCATCTTTAATCAAAGCATCTGCAATCTCTTGTGTTTCAATACGAGTACGACAAAATACAATTGCAAAAATATCTGGGTTAGAATCTGCTATACGTTTTAATGCTGCATATTTATCACGAGCTTGAACTACATAATAAATATGTTCGATGTTTTCGTTACCAGAGTTTTTTGTTCCTGCAGTAATTTCAACAGGTTTTTCCATATAGTTTTTAGATATACGCAAAACTTCATCTGGCATTGTTGCAGAAAACAACCAAGTATTTTTTTCTTCAGGTGTTTCAGATAAAATAGTATCCAAATCTTCTTTGAATCCCATGTTTAACATTTCATCTGCTTCATCTAACACGGCAAAACGCACATTGCTAAAATTCACACGTCTGCGATCAATCATATCGCACAAACGACCGGGAGTAGCTACCACTATTTGTGCTCCTCTTTTAATATCACGTGATTGATTGTCAATACTAGCACCACCATAGATAGCAACAATGTTTGCACCATCAATGTATTTAGTATAGCTCTGTAAATCACGAGTAATTTGCATACACAATTCGCGTGTAGGGCAAATGATTACGGCTTGTGTATCACGCGAAGTGAAATCAACAAGATGTGTTAAAGGTAAACCAAAGGCTGCTGTTTTTCCTGTACCTGTTTGTGCTAATGCAACAAGGTCGGTATTACCTTCTAATAATACAGGAATTACTTTTTCCTGGATTGGAGTTGGGTTTTCAAAACCCAATTCTGTTACTGCTTTAACAATAGCATTGCTAAAGCCTAACGCTTCAAATTTGTTCATTTAATATTTTTTAAGTTTATAATACAGTTGTCAACTTACTAGGAAGTATGTGTGAGTTGAATCCGACAACTGATTGTATAAGAAGCTCGCCATCATTGTAATTGAGCTATTTTCGGCATGTATTCCAGTTGAAAAATTCGTCTCAGCAAAAATCCCATTTTGACTAAAACTGCGGCAAAGATACTATAATTTATTAACATAATACATCTACCCCTAAAATTAAGACGAATAGAAGGTTTTGAGCTTCTAAGAATAAGTAATGAGCGCTTAGCGATAATTATTTCAATTAAAATGAATTGAATCAAAGCTTATAAAGAAATTTAAGAGAAGAAAAAAAGCAAGCCTGTAAGCCGGGTTCTGTCGAGTTTCCGAAGCTAGTTCGGAACACGTCCTATCATTTATCTAGTCCCGACATCACTATCGGGATCAATCAACCTACCCACCGAAATCGAACGAGCAGTTCTCAAGCTTCGGCTTATTTGGTTTTTCAACTCTCAAGGTTTACCCTCTATTACTGTTGCCAATAATAGTCGTGAGCTCTTACCTCACGTTTTCACCCTTATCTGCCAAATGGCGGACGGTTATTTTCTGCGGCACTTTCTGTTACTGTATTACTACAATACCTTCCCGTTAGGAAGTGAGATGCTCTGTGTTGCCCGGACTTTCCTCTCTTCGCCAAAAGGCGAACAGCGATAGAACAGCTTGCAGGGCAAAGATACGTATTTAGAAGAGAGGTTTGAGAATTAAAAAAATATGAACCAATATATTTATCAATCCGTTCTCGATACGCTCGTTCCTCGCACTCGAACTGACATTCACCAATCGACCAATTAACCAATTAACAAATCATCTAATTAATCCGTTCTCGATACGCTCGTTCCTCGCACTCGAACTGACATTAACTAATAAACACCTCTGTGGCACCCTTACCATATTTGATTAAAGATGCATCTTGAAATTTTAGATGGTAATCGTTTCTTACGATAGAACAGATTTCATTTTTTAAAACACCATTTCCTACTCCATGAATTACAATTAGACTTCCTGCTTTTTTTTCAATTGCTTTATTCAAAGCAGATTGAAAAGCACTCAGTTGTGTTGTTACAATCTGAAAATTACTCATGCCTTTGATGTTATCTACCAACTCTTCGATATGCAAATCAATTTCAATTATTTCACGTTTTACATGTGGCTTTGATTTTTTTGGTGTTGTAGGTTTCACATATTTTTGAAACAGCGATTCTTTTAATTCTTTTTCAGAGTATTTTTTTTCGGCAGAAATAATTTTTGGCTCCTCAATTGGCTGCGGTGCTTTTTCTACCAATACCAATTCCGCTTTTAAATATGGAATATCAAAACCATCGGAAGTAGTAACAGTAACAATAAACTTATTATTTATTGCCGTTATTGTACCTCCGCCTTTTTCATTCAGAAAACTTACTTTATCTCCAATATAAAAGTCCATTAGACAAATTTAAAACATTAAACTCATTTTAAGTATATTTGTTTTAATGAGAATTAAAACATTTCTCTTGTTTATTTGCATTTCTACAACGCTATTTTTTTGTTGTAGTAAAGATATTCCTATTTCTGGGTACAAAACTCAGAATGTAATTTTAATAGTTGTAGATGGCCCACGCTACTCAGAAACTTGGGATTTTATCAATCGCTCTTTTATTCCTAATCGTTCAGCAATGTTGCAAGAAGGTGTTGTTTGCGAAAATTTTTATAACAACGGAACTACATCAACTGTTCCTGGACACGTAGCAATGTGTACTGGCTTTTATCAAAACATTAATAATGGAGGCAATGAATATCCTTCTGAGCCATCTGTTTTACAATATTGGTTAAAAACTTATAATCAAAATTCTTCAAAAGCATGGATAATTTCTTCAAAAGATAAACTGGCTGTTTTAGCAGATTGTACAAATCCTGAATGGCACAATACTTTTAAGCCATCTATTGATTGTGGAAACCTAGGACTTGGAACAGGTTATAGAGAAGATAGTACTACTTACAAAAAAGTAAAAACAGTATTGGCAAACTACCATCCTACTTTGATGTTGATTAATTTTAAACAACCTGATGCTGCAGCACACGCTGGAGATTCGCTGGGATATATTCAAGGAATAATGGATACGGATAATTACATTGCTTCTATTTGGCAATACATTCAAAATGATGAATACTATAAAAATAAAACAACATTAATTGTTACAAACGATCATGGAAGGCACACTGCTGGTTATTTAGATGGATTTATTTCACATGGCGATACTTGCCAAGGTTGCAAACACATTGAATTTTTTGGCATTGGTCCTGATTTTAAAAAGAACTTTGTTTGCTCAACATATTACGAACAAATTGATATTGCCACAACCATTGCACATTTACTAGGCTTTAAAATGCCTACTTCGAATGGCAAAGTAATGGATAACATTTTACTTAAAAAAAATTAAAGTTTTATTTCCTTTGCTCCTGAATCATTAACCGAATAATAATTTTGATTTAGAACTATACATTCTTGTTTCCATTTATTTTCTTTATAAACTGAATTCGAAGAATCGAAAATTATTTCTTTTGCATTATAACACGCCAATATATCTTTTATTTTTAAAGAGGCATTATTTGAAATGATTAAATAATCTACCTTAATTGGAACAACATTTTTAGGCAACGAAATATTTTTTTTACTATTCAATAAAATAATTGTTTTATCAAAAAACTGCACAATATTATTTTGAATTTTTAAGTGTTCGTTGTTATAATTTTGCGTTGCTATTTGAGTAGTTATTATACCTAAATCCCACCAATTATGCTTAACATTAAATAGCAATGAACTTTGATTACTAGCTAAAATGGAATCAGTAAACAAAACATTTTTTTTGCCATCAATAAAATCAATTGCTCTTGTTTTATTTATTTTATATACAATAATTTTTTTTTGAGTGTATTCTTTTTGTTGTTCATTAATTTGCATTGAAAGGGCAAACATAAGCAACACTAAACTCATGATTAGATAGTACTGTTTTCGTTTTGTAAAGTAAAATAAAAACAAAATTATAATGATGTATATCAACCATGTTTCAAAAATTGAAATTGAAATGCCTTGCAACAAGGCATTAGGAAGTTTATCAATATATTTAACAGAAGCGTTTAAAAACCAAACTAAACCTACAAACCCAAGCGCTAAATATTTTGCAAGAATTGGTATTTTTGAAAACACAAAAAGTGAAACTCCTGTATATATAACCAAAGTTGAAATTGGGATAACTAATAAATTAGAAATTAAAAAGTAATTTGGAAACTGATGAAAATAATGCAAGCCTAAAGGAAAAGTTGCTAGCTGGGCAGCTATTGAAACAGTAGTTATTGCCCAAATATTATCTAGCAATTTATTTTCAAGCGAAATCCAATTGTAAATTTTAGGTTGAATATAAATTATACCAATTACTGCTAAATAAGAAAGTTGAAAACCAACTTCCATGATGATATATGGATTTATAATTAGTAACACAAGAGCAGAAGCAGCCAATGTGTTGTAAATATTTGTATAACGATTAAACGATTTTGCTACAATAATAAAACTAAACATGGATGCAGCTCTTAAAACAGATGGCGATAAGCCTGTTAATGCTGCATAAAACCAAAGCAAACAAATAAGAATACCCGCCTTTAAAACATTACCATATTTTATTTTGTCAAAAAATAAAAGCAACCAATTAAAAACAATAAAAATTATTCCAACATGCAATCCCGAAACAGACAACACATGCATTGCTCCTGTACTTGAATAAGCCGAAATAATATCAGCATCCAATTTATCTTCATATCCTAAAAGCAAAGCTGCGCCAACTCCATATTCATCACCTGCAACTCCGTTTTGTTTTAATACATTCAAAAGAATATTTCTTAATTGCAATGAATTTGCTCGAATATAATTTCCATTATTCCTTCCCGTATATAACCAATCGTTTTGTTTAACATACGCTTGATGATAAATATTATGAAAGCTGAGAAACTGCTTGTAATTGAATTGAGAAGGATTTTGGGGAGGCAACACCTCATTCATTTTAGCCTTAATTAACAACTCATCGCCATAATTTAACGTTAAAGAATGTGAATCTTTTTTAAAATAAAGAATGGTTTTCCCAGAAACGGCAACCCATTCGTTCCCTTTTTTTGCATTGTTAATTTTAACAATTGCCTTAACCGATTTATCTTTTTCCTGAATAGGCTCAATTAATTGAACATGAAAATAATTTACTGAATCGGCAGAAATAACTTTAGCAAAATAGCTTTTCTTATATAAAATTGTTTTATCAAGCGTTATTTGATACGCAAATAAAAACAGTACTACACAAACCATTATACCAAACCACCACGACTTTTTGTATGAAATATAAAACTTTGGAATTAACACAACCAAAGCTATAATTGAAACAAGCGCAACAATAATAAATATGATTTTTTCAGTAAAATATGGAAAGTAAATTGCTGAAATAATTCCAACAACAAATGGTAACAACAAACGAACAAGTGGCACCTGATTCCAAATATTCATAAACGTATTTTTAAAAAATAAAGCCTAAAAATAGCTAAAAAATGAATATTATGATTTATCATTATTTATGCTTCATGACAAATGCTTTTCCTATTTTTGCAATAAATCATCAAAAATGAATGACGCTTGGTTTAAGGATTGGTTTAACTCCCCCTATTATCATATTTTATATAAAAACAGAAATTGTGATGAAGCCGAATTATTCATTAACAATCTATTCATTTTTTTACAGCCGAAAAAAAATGCTACTTTTTTAGATTTAGCTTGTGGCAAAGGAAGGCATTCATTGTTCTTAAATAAAAAAGGATTTGATGTAACAGGGATTGACCTTTCTGAAAACAGCATTAATTGTGCGAAACAGCATGAAAACGATTCTTTACATTTTTATGTACATGATATGCGCAAATTGTTTCGCACCAATTATTATGATTATGTACTTAATTTATTTACCAGCTTTGGCTATTTCGAAAATGAAAGAGATAACTTCAATACGATTGAAACCATTCAGAAATCTCTTAAACCTAATGGCATAGTAGTTATTGATTTTTTAAATGTTAAAAAGGCAATAGCAAACTTAATCACAAAAGAAACAAAAACAATTGATGGAATTGAGTTTAGTATTCACAAAAAAGTGGAAGATGGTTTTATCGTAAAACAAATAACTTTTACAGACAAAAATCAAAATTTTTTTTTCGAAGAAAAAGTTCAAGCACTTACGCTGCCTTATTTTGAAAAATATTTGAAAGCTTGCAAACTAAAAGTAGTAAATTTGCTGGGCGATTACGCACTTAATCCGTTTAATGAATTAAATTCGGACAGGCTTATTATAATTGCACAGAAACAAGAATGACAAATTATATAACATACATTGCTCTTATTCTATCCGTACTAGTTAGTGGAGTTTCCGTTTTGTATATTAACATTAGCAGCAAAAATTTAAAACTTATATTATCATTCAGTGGTGCGTTTCTTTTTGCAATAAGTGTTTTACACCTTATCCCAGAAATTTATTCTGCTGGCACCGAAAACATTGGTCTGTTCATATTAATTGGTTTTTTTGCACAATTACTTTTAGAATTTTTTACGGAAGGAATCGAACATGGGCACATTCATGTTCACAAGCACGCACATACTACTTTTCCTTATACAATGATGGTTGGCTTATGTATTCATTCATTTTTAGAAGGAATGCCTTTGGCTAATCAAGATTCTCAAACCCACAATTCACTTTTAACAGGAATTGTAATGCACAACATTCCTATTGCAATTGCATTAATGACCATGCTTTTACAATCGCATATTTCAAAACAAAAAGCATTGGCATTACTTTTAGTATTTGCGTTAATTACTCCGTTGGGAACCTTTACGAGCTATGCAATTGGAACAAATATGATAGCCAATTTTTCAATTTATTTTGATAAAATAATGGCAGTTGTGGTGGGTATATTTTTACACATTTCAACTACCATACTATTTGAATCGAGCGAAAATCACCGGTTTAACTTTATAAAATTTATAGTGATAATTTTAGGAGCTGCTTTTGCTTTGATTACTATTTAAGTCCTTGCTCCCAGCCATCAAAAACAAGAATACGAAACCTTTTTTCATCGTACGTTAACTCAACAAAGCCAGTATAATCATCTTGTTTCATTAAAAAATCACCATCAATTGATGTTTTTTTGTCCTTTCTAATTTTTGACAATTTACTTCCTGCACCACTCACAATATAAGTAACACTATCCTTTATAATAAATTGTAAATTATGGTCATGTCCAGAAACATAAGTGATTTTATTTGGATACTTTTCAAATATTTTAATCATTTTTTTTCGCATGCGTTTATATCTTGGCTGTTCAATATCTTGCGACAACAAACGATTTAAACCCAACAAACCAAATACTTGCAATGGAGTGTAATTAATTAAAAAACGTAAGGGCTGTTTCTTTTTCGAGTGCTCTCCATTTGTATAAATAGGGTGATGAGCAGCAATAATTATTTTTTCATCGTGAGCAACAGAATAGTTCAACAAACTATCTAATCGATTATAAAAAAGTTTTTTTGTACTTGCTTTCGAACCTATTTTATTTTTTTTGTAACAGTGTAAAAACCATTGGGTATCAATAATGATTAGTCGTAAATATTCATTTAGCATAACCGTTTCTGGTCCAGGCAAGGCGTTTTTTGGTAAAAATGTTTTTTCATTTTTGTTTTTAACAGTTGTATTTTTTTTCAAATAGTCCGAAACAAAATTCTGTTGCTGTTTCAAAATATTTATTCCATTTGGTTTTTGAGCATTCCAATCGTGATTACCGGGTATAAAATAAACTTGCCCTTGATACTCTTTTAAAATTTGTAGTTGAGATTCCATCCTTTTAATAGAATTCGGATTGTTTGTTTTTAATCCTGATGGATAAACATTATCTCCCAAAAATATAACAGCAGAATTTGGCGTTTCCAACAATTTCTCTTTCAGTCTTAATAAAGCTGGACCAGAAGTAGTATCTTCTCCTGCATCTCCAATTAGATACAAACTAAAGGGCTTGTAAGGCTGAGCATAAAAAATAATACTCTGAAATAAAAAACAATATAAAATTAATTTATGCATTATAAAACTTGTGCTATAAACTTAAATGAATTAGGCAAACTATCAATTATATCCGATGCAATCATTGCCTGTTCTGACTTTTCATCGGCAGCAAAATCGCCTGCCAAGCCATGTATATATACCCCAACAATGGAAGCGTACAACGAGTTATATCCTTGCGCTTTTAAACTAGTAATAATACCTGTTAGTGCATCCCCGCTTCCAGCTGTTGCCATGCCAGGATTACCTGTAGAATTAAAATACATAAATCCGTCTGGACTCGAAATAGAAGTATGAGCACCTTTTAAAACAAGATAGGCTGAATACTTTAAAGAAAATTCTTTTTGCTTTTCCAATCTTTCCATTGAGTTATAACATTTGCCAACTAATCGTTCAAACTCTTTTATATGTGGAGTAAAAATACAATTTTGAGGTAAAAATGAGAGCCATGTTTTATTCTCGGCTAAAACATTTATTGCATCTGCATCAAACACAATAGGCAAAGCTGTATTCTGAATCATCCATTTTAAAACATTTTGTGTTTGTTTTTCTGTGCCAATACCCGGACCGACACCAATTGCATTATATTTTTCGAGAGTAACAGTATCCGAAATAAAATTATTTTCAGTATCTATATCCAGCATTGCTTCAGGAACAGTAGTTTGCAAAATGGCATAACCACATTTTGGAACACGTATTGTCAACAAGCCTACACCCGAACGTAAACATGCTCTTGAAGACAATACAGCCGCACCTATTTTTCCATAACTACCAGCAAGCAACAAGGCATGACCAAAATTACCTTTATGAGCAGCAACATTCCTTTTTTGTATTACAGAACGAATAAATTCACCCGTAACAAAAAAATAATTAGACTTAGTTTCTTCAATATATTTCTTGTTCAAGCCAATATCTAAAATTGTAAACTTACCAATATGGGAAGCGTTTTCGGTAAACATAAATGACAATTTAGGAAACTGAAATGTAAGTGTATAATCTGCATTAAAAATCACATCTTCTCTATCATTAAGTATGTCTGCAAATAAACCAGAAGGGATATCAATTGCAATTTTGGGTACTTTCAATTGATTCAAATAACGAATAACTTGCTCTGAAATATTATCCAAAGCACGGTTCAAACCCGAACCAAACAGTGCATCAATTACAACAAAAGAATTTAGTTTTTCAATGTTGTTTTTAAATTCGTTACTATTCGAAACTTCAATGGTTTTAATTTTTGAATTTAATCGTTTTAAATTGGCAGAAAAATCAGTGGTTTCATTCTTTGAATGATTAATAATAAAAACACAGAGGTTGTATTTTTTTTCAAAAAGTAAGCGGGCAATCGCCAAACCATCTCCACCATTATTTCCCTTCCCACACACAATTATTAAACTTGTTGAATTGTCAAATACCGACTCAACCCAATTGACACAAGCCATTGCAGCACGCTCCATTAAATCAATTGACTTTATCATATCGTGGTTAATAGAATATGCATCTACTTCATGTAATTGTTGTGATGAAAATATTTTTATCATAGAATAAATTTAAAAATATAATTTACCATAATAATTATTATACTAACAATGAATGAAAATTTAATATAACTAGCTCCATTTTTATATTTGAGTTTTAAATGCAAAGCTGTCAAACACAATGTAAACATTATTGGCAGCAATGCAGGGTATATAATAAAACTTTCAATAAAATTTCCTTTCAATAATTGAATAAAAGAACGTTGCATTCCACAACCAGGACAGTCAATACCTATAATCGACTTGTAAGGACAAGCCAACATATGATTTTCTAACCAAGGTATAATTGCTAAAAATTTCATCAAAATAAAAAAGAGGACAATTCGTCCTCTCTAAAATTACATATATTTTTTAATATTAATGTCCGCCCATTGCTCCCCATGGCAACATGCTGAGGGTTGTTCCCAAAATAACAATGTAAATTATAATTATAACAAAATAAACAGCAGATAAGCAAAGCCCAATAATACCACAAACTTTACCTGCTTTCATATTTTTATAAGAAGCTTCAGAGTATGCTGAAGGATTTGCTTGGTAAAGTTTAGTTGCTTTGCCTGAAAGTACAACAGCAATAATTCCAAGCACTAACCCAACTATTCCATAGCAAAAACAACCCACAATTGAAATAATTCCTAATACCAAAACAGCGGTAGAATTAGGCAATTGTTGTTGTCCAAACTGTTGCCCGAATTGCTGCTCAAACTGTTTATTAATATTTTCTTGACTTTGTTCTCCTTGATTTTCCATAGTTTTTTATTTGTTTATTCAACTAAAATAATAAAGTTTTGTTTTGTTTATACATTTATGAAATAATTTTTTGATGTATTGCCAAAACTTGAGGTATAACAAGCGTATTTTCATCATTTATTATTATAAAATCTGATAGATTTTCTCTTTGTTCATCAGTCATTTGGCTATTTATGCGCTTCAAAACATCCGTTTCTGAAACATTATCTCGCGAACACACTCTCTTTATCCTTAAATCAATAGGCGCAGAAACCGTTATTACTTTATCCACTTGTTTATTAGCTCCACTTTCGAACAAAATTGCTGCTTCTTTTATTATATATTTCGATTTCTGCAATTTTACCCATTCTTGAAAATGTTTTGCAACAGCAGGGTGAATAATTGAATTCAACTTATCTAATTTTTCTGTTGAAGCAAAAACTAATGCGGCTAATTTTTGACGATTAATAATGGTATTTTCCAAAATTTCTGTCCCAAAAATTTTAATTACTTCCTTTTTTACTACATCATTTTCATTTAAAATGTTTTTTGCTTCATCATCAGCGTAATAAACAGGAATATCAAGCAATTCAAACACTTTGCTAACTGTAGTTTTTCCACTACCAATACCTCCTGTAATACCTACTTTTATCATTATTTTTTTCGGATAATATATTCTACTTTTTCGAAGCTAAGCTTAACAGCTTTTGCTTGAGAAGGAAATTCAACAAGTTTTAGTTTTGCCCTATTATCTGTTATTTCAATTTTCGAATAATCAATTACAACTTTAAACATGTTGGGGTTAATTTTTTCATAATCTTTAAATGCAACATTATATTTGACTGTCACATTATCTGGAAATGTTTTTAGTGTTAATCCAGCAGGTAAATTTTCGACTATAATCGGAACTGAAATAGTAGCCTCAGTAAACTTATCAACTTCAATTTTTGCTTTTATTATAGCAGGTTCAATATCCAGATATTCTATTGTTTTATCTTTTTTTATTTTTAGTTCAACTTCTGAAGAAGAAGAAACATCTGTTAGCTCCAAAGGAATCGTTTCCACCTTATTGATTAAATCTATAATATCTGCTGCCCCAGAAATTTTAACCTCAGATGGAATTATTTTAATAGAATCCACCAATTGATATTGTTTGTTAAAACGAATTTTAATATTTGATACAACAGGTACAACTTTTTCTACTTTTTTATTATAATTCAAATAAATAGTATCCGGATTAACATTTATCAAATTAATAGAAGAAGAAAACTGAATTTTGAGTTTATCAATTCTTGAATTAGTTAATATAAAGAAGCGATTCTTTTGCGAAAGTGGTTTTGCATCATTTAAATCGACCAATACATTTTTTTGTTTTGTTTTAAACTTATAATTTAAAATATTAAAACCAGTAGCTTTTACTTGTATGTCAATTGATGGAGGCAATTGATTTGCAAGCACTTTATCTTTTGGCATATTAACATAGTTTACAGGAAATGTAAAAGTCATTATATATTCTTTTGACAAAGACATCATCAACCAAAAAAACATAGAAACAAAAACGCAAACAATAAATACAACTAGCTTTTTATTTCGTTTAGTTGGTGCTTTGCCCTCTTTGGTGTTAGTAATATGTGAAAGTAGATTTTTCAAATTTCAATAAAATTACAAAAAAAAGAGTTGAGCTTATCTAAACCCAACTCCTTAAAATATTTATTTTTAAAATTTATTTTTTATCGCTATTTAGCATCGTTGAAACGTCTGTAGAAATAGCACTTTTTTCGATTTTTAATTTTGCATTTCCAACTTCCGTTGTAATTACAAAAGTAGTATCTGCAATTTCAGTAATTCTTGCGTGAATTCCTCCAATAGTAACTACTTTATCGCCTACTTTGATGTTTTCACGAAACTTTTTTTGCTCTTTTGATTTTTTTAATTGAGGACGAATCATAAAAAAATAGAATACTACGATAATCAAAATCAAAGGAATAAATTGCCCTAAAGCTCCTCCTCCACCTTGTCCTCCAGCCATTAATAAAATGTTTGTCATTTTGTTTTAAATTTTAGTTATTATTATTATTTGTCGTTTTGTTTATTATTCTTGTTCAGGTACTTCAATAGTTGCACTAATTGTCAAAACTTTTGTACTTGGGTTACAGTTTGTTATTAATGTAACTGTTTTTTTTACTAAACCAGATTTTCCTTCGCTATCAAACTGTACATCAATTTTTGATGTTTCACCTGGTTTAACGGGTTGTTTTGGATAAGTTGGCACAGTACATCCACAGCTTCCTTGTGCGGATGAAATAATTAAATCACTTCCTCCCACATTCTTAAATACAAATGAAAAAGTAACTTTTTCGCCTTGAACAATTTTTCCAAAGTCATGCACATCTTCATTAAATTTAATATCGGGCGATGCGCCTGTGTTTATTTGTTTATCAGAAGCTGTTGCCGGAACATTAATTAAATCGGTTGAAATAGCTTCGTCTTGATTTGATTTTGGCGGCTCACAAGATGTGATTGCCAATGCTAATGCAAAAAATAAAAGTTGTGTTTTCATTTGTGTTTTTATGTATTCCATTTTAACGTTATTCCATTAATCCTCTGCCCATTTTATTTAGTCGATTTTCGGATTTAAAATCAGCTACCAACTTATCTAAAATTCCATTAATAAATATTTTACTTTTTGGAGTGCTAAACATTTTAGAAATTTCGATGTATTCGTTTAATGAAACTTTAACAGGGATGTTTGAAAAATGTAATACTTCTGTAACAGCCATTTTCATCAATAAAACATCCATCATTGCTATTCTTTCCACCTCCCAATTTTTTGTTTTATCTCCAATAAGTTTTTCTATTTCCTCATTTTTTAAAACTGTTTCGCATAACAATTCTCTCATAAACTCAGAATCTTCTTCTTTTTCTTTGTACAATACGCTTAAACTAAAATCAGGTGTTATATCTTCCTTAAATGATTCAATCGTTTTAACTACGGTTGGGTTTACAATATAAATATCATCTCCCCAGTGCAAGTTGCGTTCTTCGTAATAATGGTTTAATCCTTCGTAATCGGCAATATATTCTTTAAATAGTTCAACAATAAAATTTTGATGTGTTTTATAGGAGTCATCCGAAGCATTCATATACTTTCCGTATTCTTCGGAATTCTTAATTATATTAAACACTCTTTTTACCATTTCAAATTCATTGTTCCAACTAATTTTTCGGTTATTCATTTCTCTTTTTAAATGAATATTTTCTTCTAGTTGCGCTATAAATTTATTTTCAATAAATTTTAAATTAGGGTTTAAATCTTCTTGAGTAGGTAATCTTTTACTTTTTGCATCTGCTGTAATTATCGTTGCAACATGTTTTAACTCCAACAAAAAGGCAAGCTGATAAATGTACAAATCGTAAATTTTATCAATCACATTAAACATTTCTCGCTCTGTTTTATTTAAATCTTTATTTTCAGATTGAAAAAAACCGTACAACGCTTGCATCACTTTAATTCTCAAATACCTTCTGTTTAACATTGAATACGATTTTACTTTTTTAATGATTTATTTTAACAATGAATTTAAAAACTTACTTTAATTTTTGCGATGTCAGCTATACGCTTTTCAGCAATACGATTAGCCGCCATGTATGTTGGAATATTTTGTTCTTTAGAAATTTTAAAAATATTCAATGTTGTATCGTAAATTTTTTCGGCATGTGCCATTGCTCTTTCTCTGTTATATCCTTCTAATTCATAAAAAACATTGATAATACCACCAGCATTTACTACAAAATCTGGAGCATATAAAATTCCTTTTTCTATTACCATTTTTCCATGCACATTTTCATCAGCCAACTGATTGTTTGCAGCACCGCAAATAATAGCACATTTCAATCTTTTAAGTGTATCAGAATTTACTGTTGCTCCTAATGCGCAAGGCGCATATATATCCATATCCAAATCGTAAATTTTAGAACCATCGACAATAACTTCTGCACCTGTTTCTTTAGCTACAGCTTTTACTCGTTCTTCATTGATATCAAAAATAGAAACCTTAGCACCTTCTGTTGTTAGATGTTTTACAAGGCTTTCTCCAACATGACCAATTCCTTGCACCACAACTTTTTTACCAGAAAGACTATCATTTCCCCATTTTTCTTTTGCAGATGCTTTCATTGAAAGATAAACACCATAAGCAGTAACTGGAGACGGATCTCCACTACCTCCCATATTTACAGGAAGTCCGCTAACAAAATCTGTTTCCATTTTAATGTATTCCATATCTTTGGTACTCACTCCAACATCTTCAGCAGTAATATATTTTCCTGAAAGGCTGTTTACAAACTTTCCAAATCTGCGCATTAATGCTTCATTTTTTTGAGTTTTGGAATCACCTATAATAACAGCTTTTCCTCCGCCCAAATTCAACCCTGCAACCGAAGATTTATAAGTCATTCCACGAGATAAACGTAAAACATCTGTTAATGCTTCCATTTCGTTATTATAGCTCCACATACGAGTACCGCCTAAACTTGGACCTAAAATAGTATTATGAATTGCAATGATTGCTTTTAAACCTGTTTCATTATCATTACAAAAAACTATTTGTTCGTGATTATTCAAAGCCATTTGAGCAATCACTGGATTTTCCATCAATGAAGTACTTTTTATATCTTGAACTTGTACCATGCTTATTTATTTGATAAATTAATAGTTGAATTTTATTTATTTGATAGAATTGACATATCGTATTTTAAGTACTTTTGTCGCTAATAATTTGGTGGCGCAAAATTATAGTTATTTTTCGAGTAGCCAAAATGTATTTCATTGAAAATAACACAACAAATACAAGGATTTTGTCCTATTTAACTGATAATTAGTTGCTGAACAATTAAAACCAAGCTTTTGAAATCGCTTAAACACATAAATAAATATTTTTATAAGTACCGATGGAGGTTACTTTTAGGCATTTTATTTACGGCTGTTTCCAACATTTTTGCTATTTATTCCGTGAGTTATGTTGGAAATGCGGTTGATTTCTTGAAAAAAGTATTTTCTCCTGAAAACACCGAAGAAAGTATAAAAAATGAAATTCTGATTTATTGTTTAATCGTTATAGGTTATGCATTGATTAGCGGATTTTTTCTGTTTTTAATGCGCCAAACAATAATTGTAATGTCGCGACTAATTGAATATGACTTGAAAAATGAAATATTTGAACATTATCAAACGCTCGACATTACTTTTTATAAACGAAACAATACTGGCGACTTGATGAACCGAATTAGTGAAGATGTAAGTAGAGTAAGAATGTATATCGGACCAGCTGTTATGTACATTGTAAATACAATTATTACTTTTTCATTAACAATAATTGCTATGGGCAAAATTGATGTGGAACTTAGCATTTACGTTTTATTGCCACTACCTGTTCTCGCAATATCTATTTATCTTGTAAGTAATATTATCAATAAAAAAAGCACTAAGGTGCAAGAACAATTGTCTGAAATAACATCACATACACAAGAAACATTTTCGGGAATACGAATTTTAAAAGCTTATGGAAGACAAGAATATTCTGAAAATGAATTACAACAAAAAAGTAATGAATACATGAAACGAACCATGGGTTTAATTAAAACAGAAGCCCTTTTTCAGCCGTTTATGGTTTTTTTAATTGGACTAAGTACTATTATCACTATTTATTTAGGTGGTTCAAAAGTAATTGGAGAGCAAATAACTTTTGGAAACATTGTTGAATTTATAGTTTATATCAGCAGGCTTATGTGGCCCATAGCATCATTAGGTTGGGTTACTTCATTAATACAAAGAGCAGCAGCTTCACAAACACGTATAAATGAATTTTTACACACACAATCTGACATTATAAGCAAAAGCACAGATTCGGAAGAAATAAATGGAAATGTTGTTTTTAAAAATGTAAGTTTTGTATATCCCGATTCTGGAATACAAGCATTAAATAATATTTCATTTGAAGTAGAACAAGGTAAAACACTTGCCATTATCGGAAAAACAGGAAGCGGAAAATCAACCATTGCAAACTTACTGTGCAGATTGTATGATGTAGAAAAAGGAACAATAGAAATTGATAATAAAAACATAAAAAGCCACTCACTTAAAAATATTAGAAAACAAATTGGTTATGTTCCGCAAGAAGTATTTTTATTTTCGGATACTATTGCCAACAATATTTCATTTGGGACAGAAAAAAAAGAAAAAAATGCAATTGAAAAAGCAGCTAAGGATGCTGCCATCTATTCAAATATTGAAGGATTTCCGAATGGATTTGAAACCATGGTTGGGGAGAGAGGAATTACACTTTCTGGGGGTCAAAAACAGCGCATTTCAATTGCAAGAGCCATTATAAAAAATCCTAAAATCTTAATTTTTGATGATTGCCTATCTGCTGTTGATACAGAAACAGAGGAAGAAATATTGAATAATTTAAAGCCGCTAATGCACCACAGAACAAGTATTATTATCAGTCACAGAGCATCTTCAGTAAAACATGCAGACACTATAATTGTGCTTGAAAATGGCAATATCATTGAGAAGGGAAGTCACCAAGAATTATTGGATTTGAAAAAAAATTACTACCAATTATATAAAATGCAGCTACTAGACAATGAAAAAGTTGATTAGCATTGTTACAAGCGTAATTAACAAGCTATAAAAAGTTATTAACAAGGCTTGTTTTTGACCCTTTTTTTGCAAACATTTGCTCATTACAGTTAATTTAAAACCAAAATAAAAACAATTTATGAGCACTGAAGAAGGATTTGAAAAAAACGGAACAGACAGAGATGATGCTTTCTCAAAATCTGTAAGAGCAGGAAAACGCACTTACTTTTTTGATGTAAAAAGCACAAAGGGTAATGATTATTACTTGACTGTAACCGAAAGCAAAAAAAGATTTAGCGATGATGGAAAACATTTTTATGAAAAACATAAATTGTTTTTATACAAGGAAGATTTCGATAAATTTATGGATGGCTTAAATGAATCCATTGGATTTATCAAAGCAAATTCTCCAGCTATTGAAACTTCTAACACAAATACACCTTCTGAAGGAAGCGGTTCTTTCTCTGATGTGAACTTTGAAGACTTAGACAAATAATAATTTGTCATTCTTATATTTAAAATCTCTCTCTAAAAATAAAAAGCCGAAACAAAATTTGTTTCGGCTTTTTTTATTGCCTTTGTTCTTCTATTTTTTTTAATACTTCATCAATTGTTTTCGTGTTTTCAAAATAAGAAAGAATTTTTTGTAAAACAGCATCTACAACCGAATCAGGGCAAGAAGCACCACTAGTTAAAATAATATCAACAGGATTTTTTTCTGGCAAGTAATTATCCGAAACCCAATGTTCTTGATTTAAATAATCAAAATGATTGATTCTTTTTTTAGAAACAATTTCAGATGCCGATGAAATAAAATAGGTTGGCAATTTTTCTTCACACAATTCTACAATATGAGAAGTATTAGAACTATTGTATCCTCCAACAACAATTGCTATATCCGCTTTCATTTCTAAAAGTCCATAAGTGGCGTCTTGATTTTCGTTTGTAGCATAACACAATGTATCTCTTGTATCAGCATAATGTTCATTTATCAACTCTTCGCCAAACTTTTGAATCATCACCGATTTAAAATATTCAGCAATCTCTTGCGTTTCCGTTGCAAGCATTGTAGTTTGATTTACTACGCCCAGTTTAGTTAAGTCTTTACTAAAATCAAAATTATCAGAACAACTACCAGTAAACATTTTTTTGATTTCTTCTTCTTTTATTTCACCTAAAATAAAACCACCAATTATTTTTGCTTCTCCAATATCTTTTATAATAATGGAAGGGGCATTTTTTTCGCTACGTGAAAAAGTGGCTCTTGTTTCTTCATGCTTATGTTTGCCATGTATAATTATGGTGAAATTTTTTTCTCCTAATTTTTCTGATTTTTTCCAAACACGTTCAACAAAAGGGCAAGTGGTGTCATATTTTCTAATTTCGATATTCTTTTTTTGTAATTCATCTTCAATTGATAATGTTGTTCCAAAAGCAGGTATAATTACAATGTCATCTGAATTCAATTCAGAAAAAGGAATAATTTGATTCCCAGATGTATCCATTAAAAATTTTACTCCACGTTTTAATAAGTCATTATTTACTTCTGGATTATGAATCATTTGACTCAATAAAAATATTCGTTTGCCAACATTTTCATCAATTGCCTTATAAGCTGTTTCAATGGCATGCTCTACACCATAACAAAAACCAAAATGCCTTGCAATAAAAAAACGTACTGTTCCAAAATCTAAAATGGTAGGACTAAAATCTTTTTTTTTAGGGTCTGTTATTTTTCTCAGTTGTTTTACTTTTGAAATAACAGGACTTTTATAAAAATCAGGGATATTAAAATTTTTCATTTTAAATATAATTGCCTCAAAGTTACAAATTTTAACAACGATTTTTCCTTTTTGTTTTAAGTGTCTTGCTATTTCAGGTATTGCTTTATCAACAATTCATTGTGAATGTTATCTAAATCCAATAAGCCCTTAAAACAACAAATAGTGCTTATTTTTGTTGACAAATGAAAAAACATAAACCGCTGATACTTGTTACCAATGATGATGGAATTTCTGCACCAGGAATAAAAGCCTTGGTGGAAGTTATGAAAACATTAGGAGATGTTATTGTGGTAGCACCTGACAAGCCGCAATCTGGAATGGGACATGCCATCACCATTAATTCAACATTAAGAATCAATAAAGTAAATATTTATGGTGTAAAACAAGAATACAGCTGCACGGGAACACCAGTAGATTGTGTAAAAATAGCTGTAAATAAAATTTTAAATCGCAAACCCGACTTATGTGTATCAGGCATCAATCATGGATCAAATATGTCGATTAATGTAATCTATTCAGGAACAATGTCTGCAGCAGTTGAAGGAGCCATCGAAGGTATTCCATCCATCGGTTTTTCATTATGCGATTTTTCTATAGATGCTGACTTTAGTTCGTCTAAAAAAATCGTAAAAACAATTGCAGAAAAAGTTTTAAAAAACAAAATGCCGAAAGATGTTTGTTTAAATGTAAATATTCCAAATCTTAAATATGAACATTTAAAAGGAATAAAAGTTTGCCGACAGGCACGAGCTAATTGGATTGAAGAATTAGATGAAAGAATGGACCCTAGTGGCAAACCCTATTTTTGGCTTACCGGTAAATTTGAAAATTACGACAAAGGCAAAGATGATACAGATGTTTGGGCGTTGGATAATGGTTATGTTTCTGTTGTGCCTACACAATTTGACATGACAGCACATACAACAATTAAAGAAATTACAAAATGGAAATTATAATAGCTAATGGCATAAGATGAAAGAATTTGATTGGGATAAATTGTGGTTAGGAATTGTTTTCGGATTAGTAATTCCTACTGTTACTTATGGCTTGTATTATTTGGTGGTAAACTATTTTAATTTAAGACAAGTAAACATTAGTTTGTGTATGGTAACAAATCTAATTCCTTTTTATATTTCATTAAATAGAGAAAAATATAATTTTACTAAAGGAGTTATTCTTATTACAATTGTAACGGCAATTCTGATAACATCATTAGGTTATTTCACCAATATCTTTAAATTTTATTAAAGTGAACTACTACATCATAGCAGGCGAAGCATCTGGAGATTTACATGCATCCAATTTAATGAGAGCATTAAAAATGCTAGATAACAATGCCAATTTTCGATGCTGGGGCGGTGATTTAATGGAGCAACAAGGCGCTAAACTTATTAAACATTACAAAGATTTAGCCTTTATGGGCTTTACAGAAGTATTAATGAATTTAAGAACCATTCTTAAAAACATTGATTTTTGTAAAAAAGATATTTTAGCAAATAAACCCGATGTTTTAATTTTGGTCGACTACCCAGGTTTTAATTTAAGAATAGCCGAATTCGCAAAAGAGAACAACATAAAAGTATTTTATTACATCTCTCCTCAAATATGGGCTTGGAAACAATCAAGAGTACATAAAATAAAACGTGTGGTGGACAAAATGTTTGTGATACTTCCTTTTGAAAAAGATTTTTACAATAAGTTTGATTACCATGTTGATTTTGTAGGTCATCCGCTTTTAGATGCTATTGAAAATTTTAAAAACGAATCAACAACACTATCCATTGATTCAAACAAACCAATAATAGCATTGTTGCCAGGCAGCAGAAAACAAGAAATTTCTACCATGCTACCATTGATGTTATCAATAAAAAATCAGTATCCTAATTATCAATTTGTAATTGCAGGTGCTCCTTCGCAAAGCAAAGAATATTATCATGAATTCAACATTGGAAATGACACTCCCATCGTTTTCAATCAAACATATCATTTATTAAAACAAGCAACTGCTGCATTAGTAACCTCAGGCACCGCAACACTTGAAACAGCTTTATTTGGAATTCCAGAAGTAGTGTGTTACAAAGGAGGAAAAATTTCCTATCATATCGCCAAACAATTGATTAAAGTAAAATACATTTCCTTAGTCAATCTAATTATGGATAATGAAATAGTGAAAGAATTAATTCAAGATGAGCTAAACGAAAAAAACTTAAAAGCTGAATTAGATAAACTACTTGCTCCTACTACAAGAAATAAAATGATTGATGATTATAAAATTTTAAAAGAAAAGCTTGGTGGAAGTGGAGCGTCTAAAAAAGCTGCTGAACTAATGATTGGGTATTTAAAACAATGAAAATTAAAAAATATATTTTAATTATTTTATTCTGCTGTTTTGCTGTTACAAACATTACAGCACACATCGTTTCTGTACGTATTTTAACAACTAAAGTAATTTCATCTTTTATTTTTTCTCCGCTTTCTGGAATGTATAATGTATATGGTGATGGTAAATTAATAGAAAGTTGTGATGCTTCTGCAATTTATCAAATGAGCCTAGATAATGATTCTATCTTATTAAAAACATTTGAAAAAAATATTGGAAAATATAAAAGCATAAAATTTTATGGAACCGAAACTGACCCTTCTTTTAAATTAAGAGCTGTTATACCAGAAACAAAAATAAGAACATATGACGGCAATTTAGAAGCTGGAATTTCACAGGATAAAAAACAATTATTACTAATTAATAAAGTAGAACTCGAAAGTTATATTGCAGGAGTTGTAGAATCTGAATCGGGAACAAAAGCAACATCCGAATATTACAAATGCCAAGCGATACTTTGTAGAACATATTTACTATCACATTTTAATAGACACATCGCAGAAAGCTTTGAAGTTTGCGATGATGTTCATTGCCAAGCATATTTAAACCGAAGCAGAGATATTGATATCATAAAAGCGGTGCATGAAACAAAAGGAATTGTGGTTGTTGATAACGACCTAAATTTAATAACCGCAGCATTTCATTCTAACTGTGGTGGACAAACAGTTAATTCGCAGGATGTTTGGTCTGTTTCTACTTCTTACTTAAAATCGATTAAAGATACATTTTGTTTAAACCAGCCTCATGCCAAGTGGAAAAGAGAAATTTCATTAGAAGATTGGAAATCGTATCTTCAGTTAAAACACAAATATCCTTTAAACGACAGTTTAAAATTTAATTCTGCCATGTCGTTTTCTCAACCAAATGGAAGAGCAATTTATTTCACAGATAAAAATTTAAAAATTCCATTAAAAACAATTCGCAGTGATTTTCAATTAAAATCAACTTACTTTTCCGTTCAACAAAAAGCTGAAATTATTGTTTTTAATGGTCGTGGATATGGGCATGGCGTAGGCATGTGCCAAGAAGGAGCTATGCAAATGTCGAAACTTAATTACACATTCAAAGATATTTTACAATTTTACTATAAAGATGTAAACTTGATTGATTTATCTGCATTGAATTATTTCAGAATGGAATGATTTAGTTTTTCTTATCTTTATATGTGCATTCTACTTTCAGCAAAAATATTCTTTTGTTGTGCCTGTTACTAACAGCAACTAATTTTATCTTTTCTCAAAACGATAGTACTTCCAAAACAAAGGAAGATTCTTTTCATGCAGAAGAAATTATTCAAGGCTGCAACATGGCATATCCTTATAAACCAAAACGGCTAGCTCTTATTGCTTCTTCTGAAGCTGTATTATACGCAGGTTCAATGATTGGACTAAATGAACTTTGGTATAAAAATTATCCTCGTTCATCTTTTCATTTTTTTGATGATAGCAATGAATGGTTACAAATGGATAAAATCGGGCATACAACAACTTCGTACTACATTGGACGAATCGGAATTCAGTCGTTAAAATGGTGTGGAGTACAACGAAAAAGAGCGATTTGGTATGGCGGCATGCTCGGCTCCCTCTACCAAAGTACAATCGAAATACTGGATGGATATTCCACCGAATGGGGATTTTCTATTACTGATTTTGCAGCAAATACAGCAGGCTCTTTGCTTGTAATCGGACAAGAATTAGCTTGGGATGAACAAAGAATTACACTAAAATTTTCTTTTCAAAAAAGTGAGTTTGCTCCATATCGCCCCAACTTATTAGGAAAAAATATTCAAGAAAATATTTTAAAAGATTATAACGGACAAACCTATTGGCTATCAGTAAATCTTTCTTCGTTCATGCACCCAGATACAAAATTTCCAAAATGGTTGAATGTAGCTGTTGGCTACGGTGGAAATGGAATGACTGGCGGAAACTACAACCCTCCGTATGTTGATGAAAATGGAAACCAAATTTATTTTGATAGATACAGACAATTTTATGTTTCACTAGATGCTGATTTAACACGCATAAAAACAAAATCAAAAATATTAAAAACGCTATTCAATACATTTGGATTTATAAAAATTCCAGCACCAGCTTTGGAGTTTAATAAAAATGGAATACAAGGAAGCTGGCTAGGATTTTAATTTAACTCAAATTATTTCATTTGAAAATTTCAAATGAATAAACGATTAAAAAAGTTTTTATTATTTTATGTTTCTCTTTTTGCTTTTCACTTCTTTTTTTTCGGTCTCTTGGTATTTTAATGTTCCGCCCCAAAAAGACATTTGACGCATTATCCAACCTTGTCGCTTTAAAACATAAGCACTAGGTTTGCCTACATTAAATTTTCTTGGGTTAGGCAACACCGCAGCAATACTAGCCGATTCGTTTTTAGATAAATATTTAGCGTCTTTTTTAAAGAATGTTTTAGAAGCAGCTTGAGCACCATATATACCATCGCCCATTTCAATCACATTCAGATAAACTTCCATTATTCTTTCTTTACTCCAAAATGTTTCTATCAAAAAAGTAAAATAAACTTCGAATCCTTTCCGTATCCAACTTCTGCCGGGCCATAAAAAAACATTTTTTGCTGTTTGTTGACTAATAGTACTTGCTCCTCTTTTCTTTTTATGTTTCTCGTTGTATTCCATTGCTTTGTCTATCGCTTCAAAATCAAAACCATTGTGCTTAATAAAATTTTGGTCTTCGGAACAAACAACAGCAAGTTGTAAGCTGTTTGGAATTTCATCCAGCGAAACCCAATCTTTTTTCAACTTCATTTCTTTATCATCTATTTTTTGCTCAACACATCTGATAAGCATAAGTGGAGTAACAGGAATAGGAACCCATCTAAAAAAAACAACTGAAACTATACTGATAATGAAAAACCACATTGCTGCTTTCCATAAACATCTCCACAATTTTTTTAAAAAATCTTTCACAAAACAAAAATAAATATTTACAATTCGAATTTAGGACAATTTGTTGCGCCTGTTGGACGGTCATAATTTTCAGAACTCATAATTGGAGAAAAGCCCATCATAAACTCTGTTGAGTTAGCATTAGCTGCTCTGAATTTTGAAATGGTATAATCATAAGCAAAACCAACAACTACATTTTTCCAAATACGAGCTTGTAATATAACCGAAGCAGCATCATGCATACGATAAGATAAACCAACGCCCACTCTTTTTCTAAAAAAAGTCATGCAATTAAAATTTACTACAGGAATGTTTACAAAAGTAGTTTGAATGTGTAATGCTGGTACAACAATAAAATCATATCCTTTCGAAACAAATTTTTTTCCAACAGTTATATATGCATTCGGAAATAGCCTACTACCCGTTCCAATTTCTTTTCCACTTTGTTTCAATGTATTTTTATATAAATTTCGAACTGCTATTCCGCCAAAAAATTTTTTTGAGTACAAATAAACGCCAGGTATGATATCTGGAACCAAAACTCTTGGAGCTCTTGTATTTAAAGCAGGGTCAAATTCATTATAAATAGAATTGGTAACAGCATATTCTTTAATTCCTCCGGCAACACCAAAGCTTAAAAAATATTTAGCCGATAATTTTAAATGAATAGCATAAGAACCATAAATTGATTTATTACTAAATATTCCAAATTTATCGTTTTCTACATAACCTCCTACTCCATGCCAAAAACGTCTTATCCCTTTTTTCCCAAAATCTTTTGTGATGCTTGCAAAATTTGTTTCGGGAGCATATTCAAATCCTCTCCATTGTGTTCTTCGCCCTACCATTAGCATCAATCCTTTTGAAGAACCTGCAACAGCAGGATTTAAGCCATAGTCGTTCAACATAAATTGTGTGTATTGCACATTTTGTTGAGCATTCATTATAAATGAACAAAAAATAAAAACAGATACAATTATCTTTTTTATCATCTATCGAATAATTGAAACGGTTGCTTTTATAATTGAATTCTTATCTTTTTTATCATGATAGATAACATAAAAATAAACCCCATCAGGAACTGGAATTCCTACTATATCTTTTCCATCCCATGGTTCATAAATCCCTTGATGCTCATACACTTTTTGCCCCCATCGGTTATAAACCAAAATTAAATTTTCTGGATAATACTGGGTGTTATCCAGTTGCCAAGTATCGTTGTATCCATCATCATTGGGAGTAAAAACAACAGCAGGAGCAATTTCACATTTTATTTCGGCAATGGTTACATATACCAATGTATCATTCCCTAAATTATCTGTAACCGCTACCCAATAAACTCCAGGTTGTAACGAATTAACAATATGTGTGGTGTTTCCAATATTCCATTGATAAGTGTATGGAGGATTTGTTGGAACAACATTTATTTCAACACTTCCAAGACTAAAAAAATTACAAGCAACATCTATCTTAACTATTGAAAAAGAAATTTGAGCAAACAAACTAGTTGATGCACAGATTAAAAAACAAATAAATAATATGTTTCTTCTTCTAACCATTATTATTGACAAAATTTATTCATTAATTCTTCAGCCATTACACTTCCTTTTTCTGATACAATTTTTAAAACATCGCAAGCATTTTGTTTTTCTCCATTTTGATAATAAGAAGTTGCCATGCCAATATATGCTTCCACATAAGACGCATCCAGCTCAATTACTTTTTTATAATCTACAATAGCATTTGTATAATCTCCGGCAGTTTCTTTCCAAAAAGCTCTAGAATAATATGCATTTGTGTAATTTTTATCCAGCTCAATTGCTCTATCTAAATCTGTAATAGCTGATGGGATATCATCTAAATACGCTTTTGCTAAAGCTCTATTGTAATAACTTTTTATATGGGTACTGTTTAATGAGAGTGATTTATTAAAATCTTTTATAGCACCGATATAATCTTTTTGTTGCGCCTTAGCCACACCTCTTGCATATACTGCATCAAAATAATTGGGTGAAATTTTTAATACTTTATCAAATGTTTTTATAGCTATTTTGTTTTCGCCAAGCTTAAAATTAATTAAAGCTTGCAAATACAACGCACTGTCATAATTAGGTTTTACCTGTAAAGCATTATCAAGGTCTTGCAAAGCAGATTTATAATCTTTTAAGGAATCATTTATCAATGCACTACTATAATATTCTTGTGCTGAATTTTGAGCAGATGAAATACCGGCAGTAAAAACAAAAATCAATACCCAAAATATTTTTTTCATAACCGAGTTTAAAATCACAAAATCAAATGTAAAACATTTTCATGCATAGCAAAAAATTATTTCGGCTTAACAACTCTTTTTCTTTTTCTGTTCGACAAATAATCATTTACTGCTTTTTTACTTGTGTACCAGTTTCTTCCTTCTTTAAAAGCATCTATTTTTCCTTGCCTTGCCAACAGACTGATATACTCTTGCCCGTATGGCAACTGCTCTTCTTCTACAATTGTATTGATTGATTGATATTGATAGTCTTCCCCGGGGTATGCCATCAAGTATATATCCAATGAACGTTCTATTGCTTGAGCAACAAGCAAAAATAACTTTCCATAATTACCATTGTTTGCTTGATTAAGAGCTTCGTAATATTTTTTTCTGTCATTTTTTAAGATGATAGCAGGCGGATAACCTTTTTGCATCAAAAATAAATTCATCATCAAACGAACAGTTCGCCCATTACCATCAAAAAATGGATGAATCCAGACAAAACGGTGGTGCATAGCAGCTGCCATTTCAATGTCATTCAGCGCTAATGAATTAGCTTGAATAAAATCTATCAATTGCTCCATAAGAACAGAAACTTTTAATGGATTGGGCGGAACAAAATTGGCACCCATAATACGTACTGCTCCGTTTCTGTAACAACCGGCAAATTGTTTTTCTATTTTTAACATCACTATTTCATGAATACTCAAAATATTTTTTTCAGTGATAGTGGCTTTTTTCTGAGCCAACTCTTCCACAAAATCGATAGCATCATGATGATTAGTTATTTCCAAATGTTCACGCAATGATTTTCCTTTGACAGTCATTCCATCTTGAAGCACCATCCTTGTTTCATTCAAATTTAAGGTATTGCCTTCTATACTATTTGAATTGTAAGACCACTCAATATATAAATCTTGTTTTATTCTTTGCAATGCCATTGCTGGCAAAGGTCGTTTTTTGTCCAACTCTTGCTTTTTTTGAAATATGCGCAATATCGTTCCTTGATGCATTTCTCTGAATACTTCAATTTCTTTTTCTATGTAATTTATCCATTCCACACCACAAATATACTAATTATCGGTAAAATTCAAATAAAATACTATCCGATATTAGTTTTTTCTAATTTTTAACACTTTTATTTATTAAATTTGTGAAAACCAACAAAATCCACAAACATGAAAAAAAACTACAAAAACATTTTGGGTGCATTGTTTTTTGCTTCAATAGGCATACAAACGCAAGCACAAACATTGCTTTACAACCAAAATTTTAATGCAGGGGCTGGCACCTTTCAGTTAAACACAACAGATCAAGGTAGTACAAATGCTGGTTACAATACTTGGGTTGTAAATAATTCTTACACAGGAGGAAGCACAACTATTGTTTGTATGGGATTTCCTTTTTCTGCAACAATAAACAATACACCTAGCCAACCTGCTGGAATTACATCTCCTGGTGGAAATTATCTACATATTTTATCAACAGATGCTCAAGCAGCTTCCATTACAAATGCAAATTACCGCCCAGCAGATGGATTTTGTACTTTTGATGAAAACTATTTTTCAAAAACACCAGCTATTGTAACAACGGGCTACACAGGTGTTTCTATTTCTTTTTGGTGGATGTGTGCTGGTAGCGCTAATGCTTATGGCGAATTATATTACAGCACGAATGGGGGAACCACCTGGACACTTTCTACAGCAACACCACAGTACATCAACCAAGCAACATGGATTCAAGAAACAGTTACAAATGCTGCTTTTGATAATAACGCATCGTTGATGTTCGGATTTAAATTTGTGAATACTACTGCAACAGCAGGCAGCGACCCTTCATTTTCTATAGACGATATTAATGTAAGCGGAACTATGCCAACAGGAATTGCTACTATCACAAATAATAATTCTGTTTCTGTTTATCCAAATCCAGCAACAGATAATGTTACACTAAATTTATCTGGATTCAATAATGCTGAACTATTATCTATTTCTATTGTAAATGAATTAGGGCAAACTGTTTTAAATAATCAAGAAGCTTATACTGCTCAACTAAATTTGAATACAAACAATTTAGATAAAGGAGTTTATTCTATTGTTGTTCGTCAAGGAATAAAAAAATCCATTTCAAAGTTTGTTAAGATTTAAATACGGAATCTTTAAAAAGAAAAACGCCCAACAATTTTCTTGTTGGGCGTTTTTTTTTATTATTAAATCACTTATTTCATCAACT
>JAJNQB010000017.1 GCA_021155045.1 Arcticibacter sp. | reverse complement strand
GGAAGAACTGTTTTTTTTGAAAATGAAAATTTATTGGATGCTGTTACAGCATTGAGCGGTAGTGGTCCTGCTTATTTCTTTTATTTATTAAAAAACATGATTGATGCTGGTGTTGAAATGGGATTTGATGAAGCAACATCTACCATGCTTGTAAAACAAACAATGCTCGGTTCTTTTCATTTATTAAATACAGCCAATAAGTCATTGGATGAATTAATAAAAGCTGTTGCTTCAAAAGGAGGAACAACAGAAGCTGCTCTCACTCATTTTGAACAATCAAAAGTTGGAGAAGATTTAAAAGAAAGTAGGAATTATAAAAGCAAAAAATAGGGCAACTGAATTATCTCAATAGAAAATTAATTTTTCATTTTTCCCAATTTATCGGGGTTCAATATCGTTATACTACCTCCATTAATTTGAATAAGCTTTTCTTCTTTAAAATCGCTCAAGGTTCTTATTGCTGTTTCGGGTGAAGTGCCAGCAATATTCGACAAGTCTTCCCTTGAAATAGACATTGTAAAATCTTTTGTGCTGTCTTTTTGATAGCGTTTTTTTAATGTGATTAATGCCTCAGCAACTCTTTTTCTTACTGAGTTATATGCTAGTTTTAATAATTCATTTTCTTTTTCAGCTAAATTGTCCGACAACATTTTAATGAACTTTTTTGAAACAGAAGGATTCTTATATATCAGAGTAAAAAAATCATCTTTCGAAATCAAGCATACCTCCGCATCTTCTAACACAGCCGCAGATTCACTATACTTACCTTCTTCTAAAAGAGCCAAATAGCCAATAAAATCGCCTTCTTTATGTAAGCCCGTTATAAATTCCTTCCCGTCAATGTTTGTTTTAAACGTTTTTACTTTTCCTTTATTAATAAAATAAATTCCCGTTGGATAACTACCTTCCGAAAAAACAGCTTCTTTCTTTTTATATATTCTCGTTTTTCTTTCATTCGAAAGTTTACCTAAATCTTCTAAGTTTTTTATTTCGCTGAAAAATTCATTTAATCCTTCTATATTTTTTGAGTATTCTAATTTTAAAATACTATTTTTCTTTAATCTGCTTTCTACTGCGTTAAGCAACTCAATGTCGTCAAAAGGTTTTGTAATGTAATCATCTGCACCCATTTCCATTCCTTTTCTAAAATCTGACCTTTCGGCTTTGGCAGTTAAAAATATAAAAGGAATACTTGCTGTTTCTGGATTCTTGCTTAATAGATGCAATACTCCATAGCCATCTAAAACGGGCATCATTACATCACAGATTATTAAATCTATTTTGTTTTTTTGAGCAAGTTCTACTCCTATTTTTCCGTTAGGTGCTGCTATAACTTTATAATTATCTAGTTCAAGAATTTCTGTAGTATTCTCACGCATTTCATCGTTATCTTCAATTAATAAAATTGTTTTCATTTTGTAGGAAATTTAATTATAAATGTTGTGCCTTTGTTTAATTCACTTTCAAAAGAAATTATGCCACCCATCAATTCAACATATTTTGAAACTATGTTTAATCCCAAGCCTGTACCTTGTATGTTAGTTGCATTTTGAGCTCTAAAAAATCGCTCAAATAAATGTACTTGATCTTCAGTAGAAATTCCAATTCCATTATCTTTTATTTTTAACTCAATAGCTGTTTTATCTACTGAAGTTTCAACTACAATTAAACTTGACTCCCCTGAAAATTTTATGGCGTTTGAAATCAAGTTGATTAATATATTCTTATACAATTTGGGGTCGAGTTTTACTTCTGATGAAGCTCCTGCATGATGATAATTTATTTTTTGATTATTTTTGCTTACACTCTGCAGTTCCATTACAACATTAGTTGTAATCTCCACAATATTAAAATCAGAAGGCACACAAGCGATAACGCCCTCTTCCAATTTTCCTAAAGATAGAAAATCATTTAATAAATCTGTAAGATGGCTAACCGAAGACTTAATACGAGTAACATGTTTAACCTTTTTATCTTCTGTTTCGGGTGTGTTGTATTTTGATATGAGTGAAACAGACGACAATATTGTGCTTAAAGGAGTACGAAACTCATGGGAGGCCATTGAAACAAATCTTGATTTTAAATCATTTAATTCTTTTTCTTTTTCGAGTGCAGCATTAATTTCTTCTTTTGTTCTTTCCAATTCTGTTATTGCTTCGCGTAACATTAATGTTCTGTCTTCAACTCTTTTTTCTAACTCAATAGAATATGTTTTTAATTTCTCCTCTGCTTCCTTTCTTATTGAGATATCGATTATAAATGCAATAACAAACTTTTCTTCTTTATAAGTATAATTACTTAAACTTATTTCAACAGGAAATTCTGAGCCATCTTTTCTTAACCCAAACAAAGTCATTCCTTTTCCCATAGACCGAGGGTGAGGATTTTTATTATAGTCTTCACGATGATTTTCATGAGCTCCTTTGTATTTTTGAGGGACTAATTTTTCTATTTTTTGCTCAAGCAGTTCATTCTTTTCATAGCCAAATAATTTTTCGGCACTTGCATTTATTCTAATAATTTCCCCCCGGCTATTGGTTACTAAAATGCCTTCTGTTGCATATTCAAAAAGCGCATGCAATCCCTCTTTGCTTTCCATAATAGGTGTTTTCTTTTGAAGCGCTAATTTAGTCATTACAATGTTCTTTTTAATAGAAACTGGTAAAATTAATTTTTAACATCGGTTTAAAAAATGACTTTTATCATGTTATTGGGGTCGAACATTTTCTCTAATTTTGTACTCTCAGTCGTACGTTTTGTGTCTTGATAAATGTCGTGATTGATGGATTTTTGATAAAACCTGATTTAATGGACAACATACGAATCACTAAAAAATTCAATTTTGAAATGGCACATGCTCTTTATGGATATGATGGTGCATGCAAGAATATTCATGGGCATTCTTACTTGCTTTCAGTAACAATAAAAGGGAAACCAATAAACGACTCTTCTAATCCAAAGCAAGGAATGATAATGGACTTTACCGATTTAAAAGCAATCGTAAAACCAATAGTTGATGGGTTGGATCATGCTACTATTTTAAATGCTAATTCGCCACACAAAGATTTGGCAAATAAAAATATATTGTTCGAAAAATTAGTTTTGGTAAACTATCAGCCTACTTGCGAAAATATGTTGATAGATATTGCCAATAAAATTAAACCCCATCTTTCTGCATCTGTTCAATTACACCATTTATACTTGCAGGAAACACCAAGTTCTTATGCCGAATGGTATGCGGAGGACAATTAGCGCCTCTCCCCTATTCGGTGATGATGGGTTGAGGAGAGAATAAACATTGAAAACGCACCCATCTCCTTCGGAAAAGGGATGGGGCTGAGGTCAGAATATAAATATTAATAATTCCCTCTCTCCATTAGAGAGAGGCTGGAAAAGAGGTCATGAACTTAATAAAAAAATACAATGTTGCCGGTCCAAGATACACCAGCTATCCGACTGTACCATACTGGGATGCAACAGCTCCTACTATTGGGCGATGGATAACAAATGTAAAAAAATCGTTTGACGAAACCAATGCAAGTGATGGCATAGCATTGTATATTCATTTACCGTTTTGTGAAAGCCTTTGTACTTATTGTGGCTGCAACACACGCATTACAGTTAATCATGCTGTGGAAACGCCATATATTGATGCCCTACTCAAAGAATGGAAAATGTATTTAAAGCTATTTGGTGATACTCCACGCATCAAAGAAATTCATTTAGGAGGAGGAACGCCTACTTTTTTTTCAGCCGAAAATTTAAAAAAACTTATTGGTGGAATCCTTGAAAATACTGTTGTTTGCTCTGATGCTGAATTTAGTTTTGAAGCTCACCCGAATAATACAACAACTCAACATTTAAAAGCATTGAATGAAGTAGGTTTTACACGATTGAGTTTAGGAATTCAAGATTTTGATTATAAAGTACAAGAAATTGTAAATCGGATTCAGCCGTTTGAAAAAGTAGAAAAAGTAGTAAATGAAGCCCGAAAAATTGGGTATGAATCCATAAACTTTGATTTGATATACGGATTGCCTTTACAAACAAGAAAAAGTGTAATTGATACCATTAACAAAGTAAATTTATTGAAACCCGACCGTATTGCTTTTTATAGTTATGCTCATGTGCCTTGGATAAAACCAGGTCAAAGAAAATTTACAGAAGCTGATTTGCCAATTGATGAAGAAAAAAGAGCGTTGTATGAAATAGGGAAAGAAAAATTTTCTGAAAGCGGATATATTGAAATTGGAATGGACCATTTTTCGCTCGATACAGATTCACTTTACAAATCGGCAGAACAAAAAAAATTGCATAGAAATTTTATGGGTTATACCCATTCTTATTCTAAGCTTATGATTGGATTGGGCGTTTCTTCCATAAGTGATACATGGTATGCCTATGCACAAAATGTAAAAAAAGTAGAAGAATATTACGAACTAATTAACAAAAATGAATTTCCAATTTTTAAAGGACATATACTTACCCAAGAAGATTTAATTATTCGCAAGCATATATTAAACCTCATGTGCAAACTAGAAACATCTTGGGAACAAAAAGAAGAACAATGTGAAGCTGTTTACAATGCAATTGAACGATTATCAGAAATGGAAAACGACAAGCTTATTGAACTACAACCATTTCATTTAAAAATTAAAAAATCTGCTCGCCCATTTGTACGTAATGTATGTATGGCTTTTGATGCACGCCTTTGGAAAAATATTCCTCAATCACAAATTTTTAGTTCGATTGTATAATAAGTGTTTAACCGCAATAATTTGTCTTTTGTTTTTTTTCAACTAACTTTACTTATACAAAATAACGTGCGCTGAAACGCAATTAAAACTGCGTTTAGCTAGACATTACCGCCAATGCTAAAAAGACAGTGCAACAAGACAATGACAGTGCAAACAGAAACATATCGTAAGACAAAAGCACGGTGGACTGACCGACTTGTAAACGGGACGACCGAACTCACAAGCCGACACAAAGAAGTTTTATTTTTTGCCTGCCCGCATTTTTTGTTTTTTAATTTTACGGCTGACGCTCATTTGGCACATTGCCTATTGCCCGCAATTGCACAAGCCACACAAAAGGGCAAAAGTCAAAGAGCCAAATTTTACAACGCCTTGACGATTCCTAATATCGTAGCAAAAATTGGTGTTTTATTTTATTAACTTTGTAAAAAAGTCATAATATGGAAGTAGAAAATTTCAGAAAATATCACAGCAAAGAATTTTACAACGAAATTCTTTTTGAAAGTGAAAACTTTATTGTTATCCCTACTCTTGGTGCATTGGTAGAAGGATGGCTTTTGATTGTCCCTAAGCAAGAATATTTGTCGCTACAGTGTATTGATAACAATACTCTCTTAATCGAATTGGAAGAAATTTCTCAATCAGTAAGCGAAGTAATGGTAAAGGAATTTGGATTTGTAACAATGTTTGAGCATGGAGCAGTTCAGCCCAAAAGCACAGTTGGCTGTGGAGTTGACTTTGCTCATTTACATCTTGTGCCTATTAACTTTGACTTACTTCATGGGTTGGAAGAATTTCAAAACATTAAGTATGAGTGGAAAAAAGTTTCAGGTTTGAAAACCGCAATCAATACTTCGGAAAAAGGTGTTGAATATCTTTTCTTGACCGACCATTTAGGAAACTCATTAGTTACTCAAAATGAAAAAATTCCAAGTCAACTCTTCAGAAAAGTAATTGCACATTTTCTTAATGTGCCTGACAAATTTGACTGGAAGCAATTTCATGAAATTGAAAATATTTCCAAGACCATCAGCAGATTCAAGAAATATCAATCATCAATCAAACTAACCGAACTTGAATATGAGCCAACCAGATGAAGAACTGAAAAAACCAAGTGATTCTACAGCAGGTTTTGCTCCCTATGATTTAACTGACGGAAGGAAGCCCGGACATTGGCAAAGCCGATACAGTGACGATGTGGCAAAAAAAGCGATTTGTTGGGAAAGAAATTATTTAATAATTGTTTTTGGCTGTAGCGTTATCTTACCTGTTTTAATAATGCTGTTGCTTAGTTTGTTTGAATCACAAATAAATTTTAATAGCACCAACCTTAAAAAATATTTATTCGCTTGGGCAGGCGGGACATTAGGAGGAACAATGTTTTCTGCTAAATGGCTTTATCATAGTGTTGCAAAATATAATTGGAATATTGACAGGCAAATGTGGCGAATATTGACTCCACATTTATCAGCAGCATTAGCCCTTGTCTTTATTGTTTTAATGAATTCAGAAATGCTAAACATTGCTTCACCAAAAAGTTTGACAATTCACAAGTGTTTTGGTATTGGGTTCCTTGTAGGATATTTTTCTGATAATGCCATTGGAAAGCTGACGGAACTTGCACAAGTTTTTTTCGGAAGCAGTATGGGACAAAAAAAATAATTTATCAATCTAATTAATGCTCACGAATGAAATTCTTCTATTTAGTGAACACTTTCCACCAACAATTCAAAACGAGAAATTAAAAGAATTAGTTGGTGAGAAAGGTAGAGGACTTTTGACTTGCAGCAAAGAAACCACTCCCCCGTTTGTAATTATTTCATTTGAGTTTTTCGGAGAGTATTTGAGAGATAAATCAAGTGCCCAAAAAATACTATCAGAAATTGTAAAAAAAATTACGGATGACTTTGATAAGTTAGGCGTAACAAAATTCATTGTTCGTTCCAGTGCAAAAATTGAAGGGTTTGAGGAGAGGGGTTTTTATGAAAGTATTGAAAGTGCAGTTCAAAAGGAAGATTTAAAAAATGCAATTGAGTTAGCGTTAGAGAAAAACAAGTCCAATGTTTCTGTATCAAAAGGAAATGAGTTTGCTCTTATTATTCAACAACTGATTCAGCCCAAGTTCTTAGGACACCTTTCAAATGAAAGGAGAGTTAGTAGAAACAAAACTGACTGGTTGCTTGAAATAGTTAATGATAAAGGAGAGTTTTCCGACAGCATTAAGTTTGACATTGCCCCGATTAATCCTCAAAGCACTCCAATAAATTTTAGATGCTCAACAAAGACAGACCTCATCGACCAGTTAAAAGTTTTGGCTGCACATAGCAAATCTGATGAAAACAGATCCCACTATGAATGGGTTTGGGACGGTGCAAGATTTTGGGTTGTTCAAAAAGACATTGAAGAAAATACTTCAAAAGGAACATCCCCTGGTTCAAGTTGGATTCGGAGCAAAAAACTTATTGGTTCTTTTAGCCCAAGGGTATTACATAATTTCCGAGTTATTGAAAAGCGGTGGAGAAAAATGGAATGTGTTGAAACTTTTAGTGCTTGCAAGTTTCCCCAAGGCGAAGTTTATGCTTTAGAAGATTTAAAACTAATCACAGAGCTAATTCAGCAAAAGAGAAATGAAAAACTAACGGAAGACCTGAAAGAGTTGTTGCAATATCCAATTGTGATAAGAATGGATATTGCCAAATCAGATGCTTATGGTGGTGTTCTTCTTCCAAGGACTGAAACAATTTTTACACTTGATGATGCGTATAAATTTTTAATGCATCATTCAAAAACATTTTCGGAGCGCGGAGTGAATGCAAATGATTTCTGTTTTCTAATTCACAGATTTATTATTTCAAAGTCCTGTGCACTTGCATTTGCAAAACCCGGGATTCCAAGAGTTCGTATTGATTCTACATGGGGAATAGTTGATGGGTTATATTATCACCCACACGACTCTTTTGAACTTAACTTGACCAATGCAGTTACAAAAAAAAGAATTAGATGTAAAACAGAGTATTTAGATGTTGATAAAAATGGAAAATGGTTTTCAAAAAAGAGTGGCACAAATTGGGATTGGGCAGAATCTTTAGGGGCTTCACAAATAAAAAACATTTCTAATTTTACAACAGTTATTGCCGATTATTTAAACAAGCCGGTAACAGTAATGTATTTTGTTGATGTAGATGCAAACACTGGCTACCCTTCACTGTTGCCTTGGTTCTACACTACAGAAGAAATTCCTGATTCAAGTGAGAAGTTTACTGATGTTATTTTTTCAGGTGTCAGAGAAATAGTTACTGGTTTAGATGATTTTGAACTTCTTAAAACAAAAATTTCATCGGGGAAATTAAAAGGTAAATTCTCAATTAAATTAAAACTAACCCCAGATATTTTAAGAGAGAAACACTTCATTGAAAGTATTGGGAATTATTGCAAGAAAAAAAATATTTCAGTTGAATTAGATGGCAGCATATTGTCGCACACTTACTATATTCTTAGAAAGTGTGGTGCAAGGGTTAAGTGTATAGAACCATTTGACCCGAAATATAAACGGCAAAAATTTTATAAACTAGTGAGAGACCACATTCCGATTAACATTGAATTAAAAGGAGAAACTGCAAAAGCATTTCAATTAGATGCTAAAGAACTTCTCAAATTCTTGAAGGAAAAGGCAATTGAAGAATCATATGAATTTTATTGGGAGGAAGATGAGGATAATACAATTGAAGAATTAGCCGACATGTATGAAGTTATAAGGAGCACTTGTAAGATATTCGGGATTAATATTGAAGAACTCATCGTAATTGCGGATAAAAAATCAGAAAAGAAAGGTGGCTTTGAGAAGGGGACTTTTTTGTTAGAGACATCGGAGGAAGCATTAATAAAGGTCATTCCTCAGCACGAACAGCCAACCCTTGACTTAGGTTTTGAAGAAAACCTAAGCGAGGGAAATAAGCCATACAAACTTCCCCAGAAGGCAAACTTGATACAAGTAGTTGAGAATAATATTAATATTCCTTATGTTCAACCTGTAAATTTACATGGCACTGAAAAAAAACTGATTCAGGAAATCTCTCTTGGAAATCAAGTATTCACTGTTGAATACAAAAAGAAAGGCATTGTAATAAAATTAAAGCAAGAGAAACCTTCTGACAACTCTAATCAACTTTCGTTATTTTAATCTATGATGAATTTCCACACACAAAAAAATACACTCTTAAAAGCCGCTATGGGAAACTCTTCAACCAAAGCTTTTAAGAGAGTATTTTTTTCTCCATCCCAAGAAAAATTAAAAAACAAAAAATTTGCCTCCCTTCAAAAAAATAAAACTTCGCAACCGCACAACCAGCGACAGACAAAAACGAACATACACGCAAACCGTTACAGGCAATTATGACAAGACTAATCTTAACATCAATATTTATACTTACACTGTCGACATTAACTGCTCAGACGGAAGACAAAACAATGTTTATCGGAAATATTATTTCTGACACAACAACCTTTAAAAGTAACAACTATCGGACTGCGTTGACTTCAATTTTGAAATCCAATTATAAAATCGAAATCCGTTTTATTACATCACCATCATTCAATTATACGAACTATACAGTCTTGACCTACGACAATAAGTGGAGTGCAAAATACTACTACTACACCCCAGACACGAATGCTCTTTTATCAAAAGACATCAAATCAAAAAAGACAATCGATACTATTTTTTCACGACTGGTATTAAATAATATATTCGCACTACCAGACCAAGGCAGTTTAAAAACACGAAAATATGAATACAATCCTGAGACAGATGAATTAATTGGCTCTGGAATGTCCGTTTGTGACGGGACTTGCTATTTTATTGAGTTCAAAGTTGGAAAATATTTTAGACGATACAGTTATTGCAATCCAGTCAGTTACGCAGACTTTTACCCTCAAGTATATGAGCTAAGAAATTTTGTTAACATTGTAGAAATATTTACAGAATGGATGAAAGAATAACTGCTGGTAACAGCTAAGGCTCCTGCTGGCGCAAGTTTTCAACCCGTGCTTTTTATTATTGGGCATTTTTCCCATTTGTATGGTGGCGAAACGCCACCTAATATTGGGAACGAGCGAAACACGTTCGCTCCAGCTGGAGATTTGTGTGGAGGATAAAATTGATTCTTCATATTAATTCTAATGCACTTGCTCTTTCCTTCAGTAATTTAATGTAATCTTCTTTTGACTGATTATTCAAAAAACTTATTTGAATAAATGCTTCAAATTCATTTAGCAAATTTTGATATTTTAAAAATATTTTATCAGTTACTGTTGTTGCTATTTTTAAAGTGGCTGCAAGCGCCATGAAGTCTTTTTTACGAATTTTGTTTTTCTTCCCATTGAGATGCAAAGCTATTTGTTCTTTATCTTCTTTTCCCATTGCTAAATTACTCGAGATTAAATCATACGCTGGTGATAATCGATATTGATTATCATCCATTTTAATCATTGAAAAATTTTTCAAATGCATATCCGAGTTCCCTATCAAAAAAGAAAATATTACGATATCAAAATAATTAATCAAATCAATACCCGGTGCGGATGAGTATTTTGCAATAGCTTTTCCTAACTGCTCCATGGTGCCATTATCATATTTACTTCTTCCTGTGCTTGGAACTTCCATCAATTGACAAAAATCTTCCATCGGAATTTTTTTCCCTTTTATTCTGTCAAATCTTTTTGTAACGTAAGTTAATTGTCCTGATGTTGTACGCAATAACGTATGCGAAGCTGTTTTAATTCCCGCTAACCCCGCTAAATGCATAGTCAAATCTTCATTTTCAGGTAATGCTTTAAATGATTCTGTTTGTGGTTTCAGAATAAATTGCCCCCATAAACCTACAATGGTCAATCTTGATTTTTTTAAATCATCGAGATTGCTTTCAAGATTCAATGATAATTTAGGCTGAACACCAGGAATGGTAATGCTCTTCTTGGTAATTTCATTTGCCATTTCAATAAGCTCTTCTTTACTTAATGAGAGTACAGGCGGTAATTCTAATCCAAAAAATAATTTGCTGCATTTTGGATGAAAATCAATTTGATTTTCATCCAAAGGTTTGTAGCAATACAAACATCTGCTATTTACTTGCTTCATCATTTAATTTTGTTATACTTACTGCACCTATGCAGTCGTTACATACTCTTAGTAGTAATTCCATTCTGTCTTTTTCATTTAACTTCCAATTCTTTAAAGCAATATCTAAAAGAAATCCTTCAGGAATTAATCCATCAAAAAACGGAATCAAATTTTCTTCATTTCGATATGGTTCTTCACGAACCGGTAAGGTTTGACTTATCGGTCCGTGAATAGGATTTTTAATGTATTCCGTATTGTATTCAAAAAAATATCCATTCTTATTTTTATCATCGTTACCAATCACCTGATAAACGGTTCCTACTATTGTATCATGAAATTTTACTTGCCCTTTCTTCATATCATAATGTTTGATAATTAATATCAGCGATTTCATTTTGTTTTACTTCAACTAATAACGCATCATCTTTACTTTTCTTCCATTCAAGCGCACTAGGATTTGGAAGTACTTTCCATGCAATGATGTTACTTTTTTCATCTCTTATTTCGCTCATCAAAAACCCTACAACTTGTTGTTTATTTGTTTTTGTAATTGTAACGGCTTTATTGATGAACCTGTGCCAAATTTGCCATGGATCATTTGCATTAACGTTTGGTCCGAGATGAAAACCGAAAAACGAAAGCACTTCATTTACCTTATCGAGGCGTAATTTTGAACGACCTTGTTCTAAATCACGAATAAAATGAATACCCAAGCCAGTCATTTCTGCTAGTTGTTCTTGTGTAAGCTTTTGTTTTTCTCGGTGGTACTTTACAAATGCTGCTATGTTACTTATTGGTTTCATTATACAAAAAGTGTATATAATTTTATTATATCAATATTATATACAAAAATAGTATAAATAATTAATATAAATACAAAGATATACTAAATTCACGTAATTATTACTCAAAATGCTGATTGACAGCGCAGATTACTACTTCAAAAGATACTCCTCGTAGGCGCTAGATTCCGCCTAGCGACATCTCTTCTATCTGTATGCTTACATCTACAATCCAATCAAAATTTTCATCACACACAACACGCCCAGATAAGTAAAACTTACTTTAAACAAAAGACACTAAGCCCCTGCACACACTACTTCGCTTCAGTTCGATTGTATAAGTTGTTCTTTTTTATTTTTACTTTTGGATAAAATAGCAAACAAGCATTGAGTACAACAGCTAAAGCAGAACTACAAATTATAAAAAAGCATAGCTCCTACTAAGGATTTTAGTACAAGAGAAGATGCTTTTGAATGGTTGGAGAAGATGAAATAACATTCAAAAAACCTTTAATTATGTGTAGCAACACTGGCAAACAAATTGACTTTTTGCTTTTTTTCAACTAACTTTACTCATTCAAAAAATAACGTGCGCTGAAACACAATTAAAACTGCGTTTAGCTAGACATTATAGCCAATTTGTAGGACTTGTTAACAATGTTTAAAAAAGATAAGGCGACTTGAAAATCTATAAATTAACCATAAAAATGAAAATTATGAAAAAAGTAAATTTAATTCTGACAACCGTAGTTGTTTTGGCAATTATGTCTTTTAAGCCATCAGAAAATTTATCATTATTGACAGGTACTTACGGTGTCTGCAATTGTGACGACAATAGTAATTCGACTACCAAGACCGAACTTCTGATTAATGAAGACAATTCATTCCATTATTTTGATAATTCCAATTCCAACAAAAAAATTGATGTCAAAGGAAAATGGATTAGAAAAGGAAACACAATTTATTTGCAAGACTATAATTCGGAATTTGCAATTCACAACAAATGGACTATTGACAAAAACGAGAAGTGTCTTACATCAAGAATTGGGCTAAATTTTACAAGATTGTGTCACATAAAAGCATGTAAGGAAAATAATTAAAACTGGCTATAACACGGGTGCGTTAGTGGGCGGACAGTGCGAAAAGAAACATTTGAGCAATTAATAAACGTTGGTGTTGGCAGACAGTTTTCGGTTTCAAAAGCCCACCAACGCAAAGCCCGAAACCGTTATTTTTTGATGAGCCTCACTCTATAACAATACGCCAAATATTGTATCTTCGTTTATGCAATTTCAATTAAAGCAAATTTGTTTTATCTTTTTATGTTGTTTAATTTTAAGTGGTTGTTACAACCCCAGAAAATTAATAACAGATGAAATTGTTTATAAGGATGGGAATTCCAAAACAGGAACAATTATTTTGTGTGATTCTCAAAATGTAAAAATTAAAACAATGGACGAATCCCAAATAACAATTCCTTGGGATAATATAGATACCATTCACGGTAAAAAATTAAAAACTTTTTGGATTGGTACAAATTTCGGATACTACAACATTCCTTACTTTTCTGTTTTTAAAAATGAAGATGTGGTTGGGAATCAATATGGATTTCAACACAAAATTGGCATGGCTTACAGAGGCAATAAGCTTTATTATGCTAACCTTACCTACTCTCCAGCCAAACCTCACGAAATAACAAAATTTGGATTTGGGTTGCAGTATTATTTAGGTGAAAGTAGTTATATTAAAAAAACAGGCTTTTTTACCGGAGTTGAATTAAATTTTATGAATGCGAAAATGAATAATGGTTCACAAACAACATTTGAACCATTTACAGGATATGATTTAAAATTAAGTTCTCAACTGCGTTTAAATTTTAAATTTCAGTTGCAAATTAATATTGCTAATAAAAACAATCAAACAGGTTTTAACACTACAATTGGCTTACATTATTTAAGAAGAAATTTTAAACGTTATTACCATTTGTTAAATACGGAACATAAAATTCCAAGAAAATGAAAAAGAATTTTTTTTTCATAGTTTTTTTTAATGCTCTCATTTCCTTTTCACAAGTAGGGAATCAGGTTTTTAACGATTCTATTTTACACACTCTTGTTGTTGAAACTCCTCTTACTGATTGGTTTGGTACCTTAGAACAGGATTTTCAACAGAATTTTTCTAACCCAAGTTTATACCCAGAAATTTATAGATATTGCAAAGTAACTTGGGACGGAATTACTCTTGACAGTTGTGGATTTAGAGAAAAAGGAAATGCTTCTAATCTGCTTGTAAACTTTGGAAAGAAAAAACCCTTTAAAATTTCATTTGATGAATTTAGAAACCAAACATTGGATGGGTTAAAAAAAATAAATCTTAACAATTTTACTAACGACCCTTCTTTATTACATGATGTTATTTCTTTTAAATTATTTCGTGATGCGGGGCTTGTAGCTTCTCGAACATCTTATACTAAACTTTATGTAAATGGGGAATATATCGGCTTGTATGTAACTGTTGAAAATGTGGACAAAACATTTTTAAAAAAACATTATGGTGGAGCAAACAATGATGGTAATTTATATAAAACAGATAGAGGGGCTTCTGTTTTTTTAGATTGGTTAGGAACAGAATCATCGGCATACAAAGACAAAGGATTAAAACTTACAACCAATGAAACAGTTGATGACTGGACGAAGATGATTGCTTTCATTGATTTCTTAAATAACAATCATGATGCTGATTTTAAACAACAACTCGAAAACAAATTTGATATACATAATTATTTAAAAATTCTTGCGATTGAAAAGTGTATCAGAAGTTGGGATAGTTATTGGGGTGGAGGAAATAATTTCTATTTGTACGAACATCCAGATGGTCAATATCGCTGGATTCCATGGGATATGAATGAAACTTTTCAAGACATTAAACTACTGAGTGGTACATCACTACTTACAGGATATTTAGTGCCTACAAATAAATTTGATGAGCGTCCGTTGCTGAAAAGAATTTTTGAATTTCCTGAATACAAAACAGAATACTTAAATTATGTATGCGATTTAATTCATACAAAATATAGCTTAAATCATTTAGGTCAATTTATTTATGATAGACATAATTTAATTGACGAAGCTTACAAACAAGACCCCTACAGGTATAATACTTATACATCCTTTGAAAATTCATTAACAGAAAATAATTTAGATGAAGTATCTATGACTCATTCAGGATATGTCATAAGAATTACTTACCCCGGTATTTATCCTTTTATACAATCACAAAGAGAATGGGCTGCATTTCAAATACAAGCATGGGATTTAATTGAATGTTCAATTGAAGATAATTCTATTTACGATTTATTTGTTTTTCCAAACCCAACAGACAATTATATAAATATAAATAATGATGCAACGGGCTTTGAGTTTGCTCAATTCAAATTATATGATTTTACAGGTAGATTATGCAAAGCAACTCCATACAACATTATGCAAGGTGCTTATTACACCTTATCATTAGACAACATTCCATCTGGAATTTATTTATTAATGAAGTATTCTGCTGATGGAAAGGTTGGCAGGGCAAAAATTATTATAAAATAGAATTTGTAGGAATTTAACCACAAAATTATTATAGATTTGAGTATTCCTTTTGAACTATTAACTTAAAAACTATATAAAAATGAAAAAAATAATTGTAATGTTGGCATTGAGCTTCGGAATTGGTTCTGCCTTCGCACAAAAAGTAAAAGAAGCAGATATTCCTGCAGCAGTTAAAGAAAGTTTTGTTAAACATTACCCAAACACAAAAGTAGAAAAATGGGAAAAAGAAGGTTCTAACTTTGAAGCAGAATTTGAAAGTAATAAAGTAGAAACGTCAGTATTATTTGATGCTGCTGGAAACATTATTGAAACAGAAATAGAAATTAATGTAGCCGCTTTACCAAAAGCAGCATCAGAATATATAGCTAAAAACATGGCTGGTAAAAAAATAAAAGAAGCTTCAAAAATTACAGATGCAAAAGGAAAAGTTACTTACGAAGCAGAAGTAGATGATGTAGATTATATTTTTGATGCAAACGGCACGTTCGTTAAAAAAGAAGTTGAGAAGGACGATGATAAAGGTGATAATAAATAAATAGAAGAATTTACTAATAAAAAAAGGCTGTTTCAAAAACGATTCAGCCTTTTTTTGTTTGCTCCTTCGCCTAAACTCTAATGCCTATAATCAATACATCATCAACTTGTTCCATCTTTCCTTTCCACTCCAAAAATGATTTTGTAAGATTTTCCTTTTGTTTTTCTGCCTTTTCATTAACAAGTTTAACTAACAATTCATTCAATTGATTATACTTAAATTTTTTTCCTCTTGGTCCTCCAAACTGATCAGCAAAACCATCAGTATATAAATATATCATATCACCTTTTTCATATGGTAAATTATAAAGTTCGAAAGGCTGTTCCTTAATCCCTTTACCAATAGGCATTTTATCTGATATTAATTTTATCATTTCTCCTTTTTGAACTAAAATCGGTGCGTTTTGTGCAGCCGAATAAGTAATAATGGATTTTGTTTTGTTAAAACACAACAAAATTCCATCCATTCCGTCTTGTGCACCATCTTGAGAAATACTTGTAATTAAACGGCTCCTCACATAATCAAATATTTTATTGGGCTCTAAAATATTTTTTTCATTTATTGCTTCATTCATAAATGAAATATTCAACAAGCTCATAAAAGCGCCAGGAACACCATGCCCTGTGGAATCACAAACAGCTAAATAAAATAAATCATTTTTTTGTGTAGCCCAGTAAAAATCACCCGAAACAATATCTTTTGGTTTAAAAAGCACAAAATAATCGGCAATATTTTGATTTAACAACTCTTGGTGAGCCAACAAAGTATATTGAATTCGTTTTGCATAATTAATACTGTCTAAAATTTCTTTTTGCTTTTCTTCAACCATCTCTTTTTGAAGCTCAACATCCTTTTTCTGAATTTCAATTATTACTTTTTGCCTTTGGGTTATTTTAACGCGATTAAACATAAACATTGCAAATATTAATACTAAAAATAACCCTCCAAACATTGCCCATCTTTTTATTTTTTCCTGACTGATTTGGGATTGCTGAGCAAGTATTTGTGCTTCTTTTACTTTTTGTAACTCTGCATATTTAACACTATCTGCCACAGCTCTTTTTCCGTACTCATACCTCAATTGTTGTTTCGCTGCATTTTTTCTAATACTTTCATTGTTAATGCTGTCATGCATTTTGATATATAATTGATACATCACCACCGCATCTTTATATTTTCCTTCTCTATTATAAATTGTAGCTAAAAGATTTGATGCATTGCTTATGTTTTCTGGAAATCCTAACTCTTGAGACAATTTAAAAGATAGTTTAGCTTTATCTAAAGCATAAGGCAAGTTGTTTTTAAGATAATAAATACGAGCAATATTATTTAAGGAGTTTGCTTTCCCTTTTTTTTCTCCAATCATATCCCTTATTTCAAAACTTTTCTGATAATAATCCAATGCTAATCCATAATCATTTTTATATTCATAAATGTATCCTATATTATTAAAAGAATTTGCAATGCCAGAATTGTCTCCTAATTCTTTTTGAATCTGTAAGCTCTGTAAATGCGTTTTTAGTGCGTCTTCATAATTGTTTTGATTTTTATATATGGCACCTATGTTGGTAAGTGATTGAGAAAGTCCATGTTTATCTCCAATGTCTTCTCTTATTTTTTTACTTTTCAAATAATATTCTAAGGCTTTATTTAAATCATCTTGTTTTTGATAGATAAAACCAATGTTATTTAAAGCATACGCAACACCACTTTTGTCTCCTCCTTTTTCGTAATACAATAATCCATTGTGATAGTTTTCAAGTGCTTTGGCAATATCTCCTTTTTGTTCAAGTAAATAGCCAATATTAACTAAGCTTTGAGCAATTCCATTATTGTCTTTGATTTCCATCCTAATTTTTAAACTCTGCTGATAATATTTAATTGCAGAAGAAATATCTCCTTTATGCATATAAGCATAACCAATATTATTACATGCATTTGCGAATTTGTTTTGTGCAAAATTTTTAATTTGTTTGTCATCACTTTGTATAAGCTTTAGAGCCAAATTATATGCAGGATCAGCGTATTTAAGAATTTCTTCTTCAGCACACAAATCACTAAGCAAAACCAATGTGCTTAAACGCACAGTATCATTACTTGTTGTTTTTAAAACTAATGTTAATGAGTCTAATGGGTTCGTTCCTGCATTCACAGAAAAAAAACAGAATGAAAAGAAAAAAACGATTATAAAGGAGTATGCTTTTTTCATATAATCAAATATAGATAAATTCATTCAGATTATACAGAAATGAAATAGTAGAAGGTTCTTAATGACTCTTTGGTTTAGAATTAAACTGCTACAACGCTAATTCTAAGTTGGGATTCCAAAAATGTTTATCGAAATTTTTTATTTTGTCCTTTTTAACAACAATTCCTTCTTTTTCCAATAGTTCTTGCATCAAAAACGGTGTTTCAAAATGATGCTTTCCTGTAAGTTCGCCATTCCTGTTTACGACACGGTGTGCTGGCACTTTCTTTTTTTGTGAATGTGCAGCATTCATTGCCCAGCCAACCATTCTTGAAGAACGAGCTGAGCCCAAATATTTTGCAATAGCTCCATAGTTTGTAACACGCCCTTTAGGAATCAACCGAACAACTTCATACACCATTTGAAAAAAATCTTCGTGTTGTTTCATTTACAATTGAAATTTTAAATAACATATTTTAAATCCTTTTTCAGAAAAAAGTTTTTCATAGTGTGTTTTTATTGAAGTCAATGCTTCATCTCTCAAACTTATATCTGCATATAAATCGTTTGTAGCATCCAACTGCGTTAAATTATTTTCTTTTACAATTAGTTTAGAATATTCATAAAATGGCTCATTATCAGTCTTCAAATTTATGCAAGCCCTATCAATTGTTATATTTTTGTAACGGTTCACAAACATTATATTTGTTAATCGTTTTCTTTCTCTTGGTTTTTGGGGTTGCGGGTCTGGAAAAGTAATCCATATTTCACTTACTTCATTTTTAGCAAAACATGCTTCAATAAAATCAATACGAGTACGAATAAATGCTACATTATTCATCTTATCATCAATTGCTTGTTTGGCTCCTGTCCATATTCGGTTTCCCTTTATATCCACACCAATAAAATTTTTATTCGGGTAGCGCTTTGCAAGCCCAACAGTATATTCCCCCTTGCCACAGCCAAGCTCCAAAACTATTGGATTATTATTTTTAAAATAATTACTATGCCATTTCCCTTTCAATAACAACCCTTCTTTTTGTGATTGTTCAAACGATAAAAAGAAACAATTTGAAAACGAAGAAACTTCTCCGAATTTCTTTATTTTACGTTTAGCCATATTCTTAGCCTTTTTATTCTTTATTGATTATTTTTACAAAAGTAACAATTATGCTAAAAGGAAAACGAATACTTATTTGCCCTCTTGACTGGGGCTTAGGTCATGCCACACGGTGCGTTCCTATCATCCGTTTACTCATTGAAAATAATGCAGAAGTGATGATTGCTGCCGACAAACGTCCTCTCGAATTATTAAAACAAGAGTTTTCAGATTTAAAATTTATTACACTTAAAGGTTACGAAATCAATTATTCTAAAAGAGGTTCAATGATATTATCTATGTTATTATCCATTCCTAAAATTTTAAAAGGAATACATATTGAACACAAGGAATTAGATAAGATAGTTGATTTACACAACATAGATATTGTTATATCAGACAATAGATATGGTTGCTGGAACAAAAAAGTAAAAAGTATTTTTATTACACATCAATTAATGATTAAGACTCCTTTTTTCGAGAAATTATTACATCGAAAAATTCAGCAGTACATCAAAAAGTATGATGAATGTTGGATACCTGATTATGAAGGAGAAAATAATTTGTCGGGCGACCTTTCTCATAAATATGAATTGTTAACAAATACATTTTTTATTGGTCCTTTAACCCGGTTTTCAAATATTAAATCGTCAGAAATGATTTATGATGTAATGGCAATTGTTTCTGGTCCAGAGCCACAACGAACAATTTTTGAAAAAATACTATTCGTACAATTATCTAAAAGTGGCTTAAAATCCTTGATTGTTTTAGGCTTGCCCGATGAAAAATTTAAAAAAGAAGAAAGACAGAATGTAACAATGATATCGCATCTTGATTCTTTTAGCATGCAAAAAATGATTTTAAAATCGAATATTATAATTGCTAGAAGTGGATATTCCACCATTATGGATTTAGCATCATTAAATAAAAAAGTCATTTTTATTCCTACCCCAGGACAAACAGAGCAAGAATATCTGGCAGAATATCTAAAAAATAAAAAAATGGTTTACTCCGAAAAACAATCTAATTTTGATTTAGAAAATGCATTAAAAATGCTTAGAGAATATTCTAACCTTTCTGCTCTAATGGAAAACAAAAACCTTATAAAACACATAAAGAGTTTTCTGGTTTTGTAAGAAAATAAGATTATGCTAACAAAGTAGCTTTTTTAAAACTTTCTACTGTTTAATTATGGTCGAAGATAAAAAAGAAAGCGGAAGTATGAATCTCACCAAACCCAAAATGTTATGGAACATTTTTTTTCATACAACCACTTCCCAATTTAATTGTTTTCAAAAAAAACATTAATATTCTTTAGATGCAGATGGTGTATCTGTTGTTAAAAACATGAATGTTAGAAACCCAAACACTACCAATAAGAAATAAAAAATATATTCCATCCCTCCTCCGTCAACATGCTCTCCTCGTATAACAATATTTGAAGGATAATCTAAAAATGCCCATCTAAATGGGAAAAAGTAAACTAAAGCTAGGACAACAAATCCAATAATTTTTCTATTCATAAAATAAAGGTTTTAAATTAATATTTCGGTTGAGTTATTTTGATAAAAAATAAATGCGTTTTCATATTCGTTATTTTTCGTTTTCAATCGTTTACAGGAAATCTTAATTCTTCTGCTTGGCTGTTTTGTTTTTTCAATGTCCAGTCATCAGTCGATGTTGTTTCTAACCATACTCTGCCCGATTTTCTGAAAATTTGGACAGATAATCCAAATGTTTCCTGAAAAATTTTTTCTATTTCAGAAACTTTTTCGTTTCCTGTAATCGTAATTATCCCATTATTATCTGATTTTCTGCAATCACTAATTTTGGAGTTGTCTTTTTTCAAGTCCTTCCGCTGTGAGCCTTCTCCTTTTTTATGTTTCTTAGAAAAAAACTCAATTTTTAAATACGGAAATCCCCTATTAAATTCTTGTTGTAGCGTTTTTATTAAAACATCATTATTGATTACTAATTTCATTTTATCTCTTTATTCGTTTATAGCTAATAAGGGAATGTGTGTGTGGAATGCCATTTTTTTTGTGTTGCTTTTATGAAATAATGATTTCAAAAAGTTGTGCTTATGTGGTACCATAATTAACAAATCAACAGCATGTCTATCGGCAAATTCATTAATTGCAAATGTTATATCATCACTTTCTGGAAAATTCAACGTATGTCGAACATTATTCATAATAATTTCCAACTTAACAACTGCTGATGCCTTGTCAAAATTTGGTTTTTCATCAGAATCTACAACATTTAAAATATGCAGTTGAGCATCGAAAACAGTAGAAATTTTTTTTACTTTTTCAATGGTATTAGAAGTTGTTTCTTTTTCAAAATCACAGGCAAAAGCAATATTTTTAACTGGTTTAAATTGGGCTCTTGGAGGCACGACAATAACAGAGGCTTTAATATTATTAATAGCCATTGTTGAATTACTCCCCATTAATAATTCTTCAAGTTTCCCGGCACCAGTAATACCCATAATGACTAAATCAAACTTTTTTTCTTCAATAATGTCTTTCAGCTCTTCTATTAAAAAGCCTGGTTTTACAATAGTATCAATACATATCTCGTTTCCGTGTTTGTCTTTCAATTCTTTTTTGTATTTATTAATTAATTCATCCGATTTGCTTTCTAGCTCACTAAAATTTGGCATTACCACCAATGATTCGCTTGCCACTGCAGGGATATGAAATACGTGAAACAACGTTATAGAAGCGCCTAAAAGTTTAGCTAGCCCAATAGCATAGTCGGTAGCATTTTTAGATACTTCACTAAAATCAATAGGAACAAGTATGTTCTTCATCGGTTCATTTTTTAAATTAAAGATTTACTTTTGATTTGATTTATTTTAGGATATAAATAATTGGCTTCGATAAATTGATAGACAACATAGTTGTGCTGAACTTGTTCAAGTTTTAAAAAACAATCTTTTAAAACAGGAGAGAATGAAAGGTCTATCTTAAAATTGTTTGTTCCCTCCGAAATTGTTTTAAGATATTTTCCCATTCTGTGATGTTCTTTTTCGATGTTCTTAAAAATATATCGAATTTCCTTTTCTTCTAAATCTGTCTTAGTGCTTGTATCGGTAATTTGTTTTTTTATAATCGGAAAAACAATGTGTTTTTCCTCCCCAATATGCTGACTGAGCATTTCTCTAAACTGAGAAAATAAGTCATACACATTATTAACACTAAATGCTTCACAATTATCTATCTTTGTAGCAGAAAGCAGTTTAATATCAATATCGCGAATCACTTCATTGAAATAGGCATGAAAGTTACTCTCAACGAACTCAATTAGTTTAAACAAACTAAAGTCGGAAACGTCTTCTTCATTAAACATAGCATTCATCTTCATAAAACAAAAATAGGAAGCCAGAAAGCGCTAGTTTATGATTAGTGTCAGTACAGGACATGACAATTGTCATAATAATGGGTTTTATTCTTATAAAAATTCATTTAAATCTCCTATTTTTGCGCCTCATAATTATATTTTTTAAAAAATGAAAGTTTTACGTTTCTATATTTTATATCGTTTGCCAATTACCTTATTGTTAATTGCTTTAGGTATTACGGCACATATTTTTGATGATTTGATAACAGCTTGGATTCTTTATATCATCTCCTTTTTTTCTTTGTTATTATATTTTATGATGGGAACTATGCGATTGGTACAAGAAGCGGTATCAGAAGGAAATGTGGACCAGGCGTTGGTTTACATGAAAAAAATTAGGTTTCCTCGTTTATTATTTAAACCCATACGAGTAACATATTATATGCTACAAAGTAATATGTCTTTTGCTTCAAACGATTTACAAAAAGCAGAAGAAAACATAAAAAAAAGTTTAAATACAAAATCATCTATTGTAGGAAATGTGCAAGGAGCAAACTTAATGCAACTTGGTTTCATTCAGTTGAAACAAGGAAATTCAAAAGAGGCTCGTAAAAATTTATTAGAAGCTGTTAAATACGGAATTGATGACAAAGAAAGTCTTGCAGCAGTTTATTTACAATTAAGCTCTATTGAAATTCAACGCAACCAAAACAGAGTTGGAAAAGAATATTTTAAAAGAGCTAAAGCATTAAAACCTAAATCGGACGAATTGCAAAAGCAAATTAAAATGATGGAGAAAAACATCAATAGATTGCCTGGTTAATTTTAAAATTCATTTTCTATTGACTTATTGGCTCAAATTATTTTGGCACCGTAGTTCAATGGATAGAATAGAAGTTTCCTAAACTTTTGATGCAGGTTCGATTCCTGCCGGAGCCACAAAAAAAGCTATCAAATTATTGATAGCTTTTTTATTTGTTAAACTCTTGATTTTAGAAACCCAATTTTTTTCCCAAATCCTTTTTCACAGCATCTTTGTGCACCATGATACAAGTGGTTTTATATTTTACATATGCTTCTGAAGCATAAAAATATCCATCGCACTCATTGTTTTTAGTCCCCCAAGAATTTTTTACGATATAATATTTTGTGCCATTTTGATCTTTTACTATTCCAACAAAATGCATTCCATGGTCATCTTGTGTTTCATAATTATCAAATGCTTTTTGACGAATCTCTTCCGTAATTTCTTTTTGCTTCCCTGGGTTTAATATTACTGAATCTATTTTTTCTTTTTTAATTTCATCCCAATCCAAGGCGGGGACTATTGCTACTCCATTTTTAAATGAAAAACCTTTTTCACTCACATCGGCAGCCCATGCAACAGAATATCCATTCATTATTGCATTATCAATTGTTTCCATCATTTCTGCTAGTCTCACATTGTAAACTTCATCCCAAGCCCAATTGTCTTGTACTTCTAATGCAAATTTTCTGTAAAAAGGGTGATGTGTAAATGATGTTATTTCAACATAATTATTCATATCTAAGCCTAAAGATTGCATATAGGTTTGTGGAGTATATTTTTTTCCTTCGTATTCAAAATCTTTGGGTGCAGTACCTAAATAACTATCGAGTGTTGCATCAAATGCTTTGCTCCATGATGGATTTGGTTTATTACTTCTAGAAATTGTCTCTACCATAGATTTTAAAACATTGTCCATATCAGCATGATCAATATCTTTTTCTCCGTTCATTAAACCTGAATAAACTTTTTGAGGAACAATTCCATAATTTTTTAAAACATAGGTTACATCATGAAAAGCTCCTCCTGGTCCAAAATTTATAAGTCCATGCATACGTACATATTTTTCTGCTTTTGCAGGATATGAATTTCTTACAATAAACATTTCAGATAAATTTACTTTAGGTTTACCCATACGCAAAAGTTCCGACTCAAAAAATGATAATGTAGAAAAAGTCCAGCAGGTGCTCGAGTGTGCTTGATTTTGAACTTCGGTGCTTTCTAAATTTTTTATTACTGTAAATTTATAATTTCCATCTTTTTTATTGCTTAAATCTTGTGCAAAAGCAAGTGTTGAAAATGATACAGCAAAAATAAATAATGATGTTTTCATTGTTTTGTTTTATTAATTTTTAAATCCAAATTTTTCTCTTACTCTTTTTAATGTAGCTTTAGCTATTATGCGTGCTTTGTCTGCACCTTCTTGTAATTTAGCATCCAACTCATTTCTGTTGCTCATATAATAATTGTAACGCTCTCTTTGTGTTTTAAATTTTTCTAAAATAAGTTCATACAAAGCTGTTTTTGCATTTCCATATCCGTAACCACCTTTCATATAATTATCACGCATTGTTTGTATTTGCTCTTTTGATGCCAATAATTTATACAATGCAAAAACATTGCATGTATCAGGGTTTTTAGGAGCTTCCAAAGGTGTGGCATCAGTAACTATACTCATCACAATTTTTTTTAATTCTTTTTCTGGAAGAAAAATATTGATGAAATTATTATACGATTTACTCATTTTTTGTCCGTCAATTCCAGGAACAATCATAACTTGTTCATCTACCTTTACTTCAGGAACTACAAATGTTTCACCAAAACGATTATTAAACTTTTCAGCAATATCTCTAGTCATTTCTAAATGCTGAATTTGGTCTTTCCCTACTGGAACATAATTTGCATCATACAAAATAATATCCGCAGCCATTAAAACAGGATAAGTAAATAAGCCCGCATTTACATCAGCTAATCTTTCTGATTTATCTTTAAATGAATGTGCATTAGCAAGCATTGGAAATGGTGTTAAACAATTCAAATACCATGTTAATTCACACACTTCGGGCACATCACTCTGGCGATAAAAAATGTTTTTTTTCGTATCAAATCCAAATGCAAGCCATGTAGCAGCAACAGCATCAGTACTTTCTTTTAAAAAATCAATGTCCTTAACCGTAGTAAGCGTATGTAAATTTGCAATAAAAAAAAGCGATTCATTTCCTTGTTGTTTCGATAATTCTATTGCTGGCATTACCGCTCCCAAAATATTTCCTAAGTGTGGAATATTTGTGCTTTGTATTCCTGTTAAAATTCTTGCCATTAAACTGTTTTTACTTTTTTATCGACCAAACCTACATAAAATTTTTAATTTTTTAGGTTAAAAATCATCTGTATTTTAACCCTAAATAGCAGTTCATTATTTGACCTGCCTAGGATTAAGTGTTTGTAAGACTTTCTTGTATTTTATGGGGATAAGAAATTCTAACAAACACTAAACCGGGATTAACCGCATTAAGACAGGTTGTGCAGCTTTTCCAAAGCTTTCTACTGTCTAATTGCGGTTGAAAATGTATCACATATATTAATTGTGTAAATTTACGTTCTGTAAAATGAATTACCTGCTAATCATACCAAGAACTTTATGGAAAACATTGTTTTTACTAAACTTTGTTTTGGGTTTAATTGTTTTATACCCTTTTTTTTATTTTTTATTAAGCAGTAAAAAAAGATTCAAATATGCTTTTCTATTAAAAAAAATTTGGGCAGCTTGGATTTTAACCATTCCAGGAATTTTTATAAAAACAAATCGAAAAATACTGAAAGAAAATTTGCCACAGCCATGTGTTTATATTTCTAACCATGTTTCTTATTTGGATATTGTAGCCAGTTATTTAATTATACCAAAATATTTTGTTTTCATGGGAAAACAAGAATTAGATAAAGCTCCGCTATTCAGAATTTTTTTTAAAGAAATGAATATTTTGGTTGATAGAAAAAGTAACATTGGTTCTCACCGTGCCTTTTTGCGAGCAGGAAAAAATATTGATGAAGGTAAAAGTGTTTTTTTATTCCCAGAAGGAACAATATCTAGCAAAGGTGTTTTGAGGGGATTTAAAAATGGGGCTTTTAAATTGGCTATCGAAAAACAAATTCCAATTGTACCTATTACTTTTTTAAACAACTGGAAACTATTACAAAATGGAGGCTTTTTTAAATCGCATGGAAGATGCGGAATAAGTAAAATAGTAATTAATAAACCCTTTTCCACAATTGGTATGACTGAAAAGGATTTAATATCTTTGCGCACTCAAATATATGATATAATTCAAAATGATTTAAATAATTATAATCAATGAAAATAGATAACGAAACTGTAGATAAAATTGCTCATTTGGCTCGTTTAGAATTTGAAAACGAATCAAAACAAGAAATTATTAATGACATGAATAATATGCTACGTTTTATTGATAAACTTAACGAACTTGACACATCTAATATTGAACCTCTTGTATATATGAGTGGCGAAGTAAATGTATTAAGAGAAGATGATGTTTCACATACTATCACGCAAAAAGACGCATTAAAAAACGCACCTAAAAAAGATTCTGACTATTTTAAAGTTCCAAAAGTTATTGATAAATAAAACCAGCAAAAATTTAACATCATTAAAATTCGAATAATTTAATTTTTATTGTATTTTAGTTCCTCGAAAAATTAATTTTAAACTAATGAAAAAATTTCTACTCTTAGCTCTTGGGGGATTTATAATTCTTAGTAGTTCAAACGCACAAAACACTTGGGTTCCATCAGTAACCGATGGATTTGGTAATAGTTGGAATGGGCACGTAAAGTGCATGATTCCTTTTAAAGGAGATTTGTATGCTGGCGCAGGTGATTACGATGGTTTGATTTACAAAACTCCAACGGGTAATCAATACGACTGGGGGTTGTCCTACAGCGAAACAGATGTTGCTGACATTAATGCAATGGCTGTAACAAACAGTGGAGTTGGCTATATATATGTTTCAACTTTTTCTTATTTCAATAATCAAACAAAAATTTCTCGTTCTGATGATGGAATAACTTGGACTCCTTTTTATATTTATTCATCTGAAAAATTTTCACATCTTCTTTCTTACAAAGGCTTAGGAACGGATGATAGCATCTATGCAATCAACGACTTTTATATGGGTTCCATTATTAAAAAAGCTGCTTATAACAGCAACGACCCGAATGATACACTTGGTACTTGGCAAACAATTTTTGATTTTTCATCTGTTAGTCCTTACACAAGAGTAACCAGCTCGCTTGTAGCAAACGGAAAAATATACTTAGGAATGAACGATGCTACTCTCTGGAGTACTTCTGATGGCATGAATTTTAACCAAAATACAAGTGTAGGTTTCGGTTTTGGAAATATGAATAATTCAGAAATTACATCAATAACCGAATTCGGGGGATATATATACGTTAGTACAAATAATTATTCCGATGGTGCACAAATATGGAAATCAAATGATGGTGTTATTTGGACATTGGCGTTTCAATTTCCAAGCAATATCGGTTATACTAAATCAATGATTTCAGCAGGAGGAAAACTTTGGATTGCTGCTATTGATGGAAATAATGTTGTTGTATATAACTCTAGCGATGGGATAACTATTTCACAATCCAGTACACCGGGCTTTGGTCAAATAGGTAATAATGGTGATTATGCAAACTTTGCAGATTTCAATAACAATGTTTATTTAGCAACAAGAAATTATTCATTTGGAGTTGTAGCTAATCCTTCGAACACAAATCCTCTGCGTGGTGGCGGTGGTTCAACTGGAGCACAAATTTGGAGAAGCTGCTTAGGAACACCTCCAACAATTAATTTGGGAGCAGACCAAACTGTTTGTCAAGGAATTAACATAACCCTTGATGCTGGTGCTGGCGCTGTTTCTTATAGCTGGACTACAAGTGATGCCACTCAAACAATTACTATTGATGTTCCTGGTGTTTATGGTTGTGTTATCACAGATATAAATAATTGTTCCAGTTATGATGAAATGGTTTTAACAAACACTCCAGCTCCTTCTGTAAATTTTATTAATCCCAATTTGGATATTCCAGGTTCAGAAATAGTATGTAGAGGAGATACAATGTCTATCACAGCACAAGCAGGAACAGGATTGTTAACGCTTTTTGCTCCTATTCCTAAAATAACGAATGATACTATAATGGATTATCAATATACGTATGATACACTTTCAATAAGTGGAATTACAGAACCTGCAGGTAACGCATTATACTCCATAACAATTGATAGTTTATATCATACTTATTGTGGTGATGTAGAATTTAGATTGTATGCACCTGATGGGTCTTCTATTCTTTTAACAGGAGGAGCCGGAGGAGGTAGCGACAATTTTTTTGGAACAGAATTTAATATCCAGGCTCAAAATCCTTACAACTCTGGAACAGGTCCATTCACTGGAAGTTGGTATCCTGATGAACCATTTTACTTTTTAAATGGAACAGCAAATGGAAATTGGATATTAGAAATTTATGATCATGCAGGTGGAGATCAAGGTTCTTTAAAAGGTTGGAGTTTACGATTCTCAGAGCCTGATACGGTTATGACTTACTCGTGGACTCCGAATTATAATTTAGTTTCAACTAACACATTAAATAATTTTGCTTATCCAACAACCTCAACAACTTATTCATTAACAATGACCAATTCTGCTGGTTGCTCTACAACAGAACCTTTAACTATTGTTGTTCCATCAACAAACATCACAGCAACTAGCGATACATTATGTTATGGTGGAACCACCGTTCTTTCAGCAATTGGACCAAATGTAATGTGGTCGCCTAGCGCAACATTAAGTAGTTCAACTGGGACATTTGTTGTAGCCACTCCTACAGCTACTACCATGTATTTTGCTACCGACACCATTTCAGGTTGTTATGCTGTTGATTCTATCACTATATATTATAGTCCACAAGTTTTTGTAACAGCAAACACACCACAAACTATTTGTTATAGCGGCAATGCAATGCTTAGTGCTTCTGGTAGTGGTGGAACTGTTCCTTACCAATATTTATGGAGTGATGGAGGAACATTCTCTGGAACAAACGCAACAGAAATTGTATCACCATCAACTAGCAATGGATATACTGTTTATTTAACCGATGCACTTGGATGCGGTGCTGGAGATTTTACAAGTATAACAGTAACTCCAAGTACTGATATTAGTGGGCATGTAAGTTATTCTGGAGGTTCTTTAGCAAATGGCGGAACGGTAGTTTTGTATAACTACTATTCTTTCTATACAGCTTTTGATACTGTTGCTGTAACAACATTAAATGCTGGTGGAGATTATTATTTTGCTTCTGTAAATTATGGAGATTATATTATTAAAGTTTTTCCTAATACTTCATTCCCTTCTTTAATTCCAACCTATTTTGGAAATACATTTTTATGGGATGCCGCTACAATTTTAGTTCATGGTTGTACAACAAACGACACAGCTAATGTGGTTATGTCTGAACAAACATTAGTTGGCGGTCCAGGATTTATTGGTGGACGAATTATTGAAGGACCAGGATTTAGCAGGCTTGAAGGCGATCCAATTCCAGGTATTGATGTAAAACTTGGAAGAAATCCAGGCGGACAATTGGTTACAAATACAAATACAAACAGTAATGGCTATTACTCATTTGGAAGTATTGCTTTGAATGATGGCGCAGCAAATGGTGTTAGCTACACGGTGTATGTTGACATCCCGGGGTTGCTTCGCGACTCTTCTTATGTTGTTACTATTGATGCAACAACACCAATGTTAGATAGTTTAAATTATATGGTTGACTCTACAACAATTTATATTGTTCCAACATCATCAACAGGAATAAGCAATATTGATTTAGCTAAAGAAAATAAATTTAGTGTTTATCCAAATCCGTATAAAGAAAATTTAATAGTTTCTTATATGTTAATTGCAGAAGCAGATGTTAAATTAGAAATTTATAATTTGCTTGGAATTAAACAATATACTTTTGTGAATACTCAACAACAAAAAGGAGAATATAAATATTTATTAAATGACAAATTAAATTCAGGTGTTTACTTTATTTGTTTAACCATCGGAGGAAACTCTACTTCACAAAGAATTATTAAAATAGATTAATCTAAACAAAAATATGAAAAACTTCTACTCCCTTTTTCTGAAAACAAAAACATTAAACATTTTTGCTTTAGTAATATTATGCATTTTATTTTATCAAAAAGCCTATGCTCAACCAACAGCAAATGCGGGTCCAAATCAAACTATTTGTTTTGGTTCATCAATAACCATTGGAGGGGCACCAACTGCAACGGGAGCAAATCCTCCATTTACTTATTCTTGGTCTCCATCATCTGGCTTAAGTTCAACTACTGTTTCTAACCCCATTGCTTCGCCATCTGTAACTACAACATATACCGTAACCGTTACAGATGCTCTTGCATCTACAAATACTAGTGTTGTTACTGTAACTGTAAACTCTTTACCAAATGCAAATCCATCAAGTAATTCTCCAACATGTGATGGCGGAGTTATTTCTTTAATGGCAGCTTCTGTGGCTGGTGGAACATATTCTTGGGCTGGACCAAATGGTTTTACAGCAACAATGCAAAATCCAACTATAAATCCAGCAACAACACTTGCAAGTGGAACCTACACATTAACCGTTACGGCAATGGGATGTTCTAATGTTAATTCAACAAATGTTATGGTTAATGCGATACCAACATCTACTATTAGTTCCTCAACAAACGTTACTTGTAATGGGTTAGCAAATGGAAGTGCTACCGTTTCTGCAAGTGGAGGAACTGCTCCTTATCTATATTATTGGGACGATGCACTAAACCAAACCACAACAACCGCAACAGGATTAATTGCAGGAAATTACATTGCTTATGTTTCTGATGCAAATGGTTGTAATACTCAAAGTGCCATTACTATTTTAGAGCCAACCGCATTAAGTTTAAGTGTTCCTTCTTCAACATCTGTTTGCTTTGGCGATTCAACCACTATAAATACAACTGTTACAGGTGGGACCACACCTTACTCATACACTTGGGATGAAGGAGGAGTCTATTATTATACTCCTTCAATAACTATTGCTCCTTCTACTGGAACATCTTTTACCTTAACAATAACAGATGCTAATGGCTGTACGGCTAATGGCAATCCAAGTGTTGCCGTGAACCCTTTAACTGATATTAGTGGATATATTGGTTATTCTGCTGGGGCTTTTATTAACGGAGGCACAGTAGTATTATATGAACATCAATCTACTTTTGTTTCATTCGACACAACACAAACTACTTTGATTGATGGCTCGGGATTATATAATTTTAGTAGTGTTCCTACTGGCGATTATATTGTTAAAGCATTCCCTTTTGCTAGCTTCCCAGATGTAAATCCAACATATTTGGGAGATGTTTATTTATGGGATTTTGCAACAATTGTAAATCATAGTTGCATTACAAACAATAATGGAAATAATATTCAAATGATAGAACCTCCTGCAATATCAGGACCAGGTGTATTGAGTGGAACAATTACTGAAGGTCCCGGGTTTCAAAGATTAGACGGAGACCCCATACCAGGAATTGATGTTAAACTTGGAAGAAATCCTGGAGGACAATTAGTAACAAATACACAAACAAATCCTTTTGGTCAATTTACCTTTAATAATATTCCAGTAAATATCCCTGGAGAATACTACACTATTTATGTGGATATACCAGGCTTGGGTCGTGACTCTCTATATAACATTACAGTAGATGCATCAAATTATATTTATAATCAACTTGACCATGGTGTGGATAGTAATTCGGTTTATCCAATTTATCCTATTGTAACTAACATTAATAATGCAAGTAAAATCAACAATTCAAAATTTGAGATTTATCCAAACCCATCTAAAAAGATATTTAATGTAAGTTATTCATTAAGCAATGATTCGGATGTTATGCTTGAAGTGTACAATGTATTAGGCATAAAAGAAAAAACAATTATCAATACTAAACAGCAGGCAGGAGATTATAGTTTTGTACTAGATGAAGAATTAGCTTCCGGTGTTTACTTTATAAACTTAAGCGTGAACAACAAAAACAACATTATACGAATTATCAAAACAGAATAAATTTGTTTTCTAATTCATTTACACCAGAAAAGATAATATACAAACTCAACATAATAAATATATGGGCTATATCATTATAATTAAAAAAAGTATGAAAAGAAATTTTAAACCCATGAATGAGTGCGGGAGCAAATGAAATTAAAATTCCATAGGCAATTTTTTTATTGAAAATAGCTTTTTTCTCTTTTTGAAAATTTAATAGCATAACAGGAATAAGAGAAATTATATTATTAATAATAACCACTATAAATTTTTGAAAAAATAATACCGCAAAAACAAAAACAATAAACTGGATTACTAATATCTGTTTAGCTTTTTTAGTATATGTAGCAAGTTGAGCAAACATTACAGCTGCTCCATTGAATATCTGCATCGTCAGCCAGAATAATTTGTATCCCACTCCTTCATGAATTTGATAAAAAGCATGCGAACAACCACCAACAAGAGTTGATAAACCAAAAAACAGAAAAAACAACGTCCACATTTTTTGAATATCCGACAGCGTATTTTTACGAAGCGTTACACATATATATATACACAGTATAGAAACAATCACATCTGTTAAAACTGTGGTTGGTTCAAATAATGTAAAATTTCCAATCGTTATATAATTATCATTCATCACACAAATATACAGAGCTAAAGCAATAAGAACATTCAATCATTCGGAAATATTTCGTGTATATTTGCAGCATGAAAAAGATATTTTATTTAAAACACCATATATTTCATGTTAAAGCAATTTTTACTGTTTTAAAAGATGTTTTTGAAAAAGGAGAATATGCCGACAAAGCCATTGAAAAAATAATGCGTGCAAACAAAAAGTGGGATGTTCGAGAACGTAGTTTTGTTTCGGAGGTAACGTATGATATTATAAGAAATTGGCGACTATTGAATACCGCAGCCAATATAGAAACTAAACTAACAGATAAAAATTTATGGATAATATTTGGAACTTATTTAATTTTTGACGGATACGATTTGCCAGAAAGTGAATATTTTAAACCCGTAAACGAAAAAAAGACCATATCACAACTCGAAAAATTTTATAAAATCAGAAAATTGCGCGAATCTCTTCCTGATTGGTTAGATGAAATAGGAGAAAAAGAACTTGGTAAAAAATGGGATAAAGTAATTCAAGCATTAAACCAAAAACCAAATATGGTTTTAAGAGCAAATACTCTTAAAACAAATACAAAAGAATTACAACAATTATTAGCAGAAGAAAACATTAAAGAAACAAGTTTAGTTACTTGGTCGCCCGATGCTATTGAATTAAAATTTTCAAGAAATGTTTTTAGAACAGAAGCTTTTCATAAAGGATTGTTTGAAGTACAAGATGCGGCATCGCAAATGGTAAGTGAGTTTTTAAATGTAAAATCTGGCATGCGTGTAGTGGATGCTTGTGCTGGAGCTGGCGGAAAAACATTGCATTTAGCCGCTCTTATGAAAAACAAAGGAAGAATTATTGCTTTAGATACAAAACAGAAAAAATTATTAGAATTAAAAAAACGAACTGCAAGAGCAGAGGTAAATATTGTAGAAACAAGATGGATTGATTCTTCAAAAGTTACCAAACGATTAAAAAATACTGCCGATAGACTTTTGTTAGATGTGCCATGTTCTGGATTAGGTGTTTTAAAAAGAAATCCCGATAGTAAATGGAAATTATCAATAGAAGAAATTGAAAGAGTGAAAAAAATTCAGCAAGAAATACTTACTAATTTTTCTGATATAACAAAAGTTGGTGGGCAAATGGTTTACGCTACATGTAGCATATTACCTAGCGAAGGAGAGGATCAAATAAAATGGTTTTTAAATAATGAAAATACAAAATGGAATCTTTTAGGAGAAAAAAGATATTCTCCTGATACTTATAATGCCGATGGTTTTTATATGGCATTATTAGAAAGATTAAAATAATTTTTCGGCTCCTCCCATATTTTAATACGTTATTTTTTAGAAATAATTTGTTCTTTTTTTATTTATCCTTTTTATCTGTTTGATTTTTATTTTTTTGCAATCACTCCTGAACAGACAATAAAATAAGCACATACAAAAGATTTTATTTTTTTATGAAATGAAAATGTTCTTTTATATATTTCTATTGGTTTTAATTTCAATCTAAAAAAGACAAAATGGGATTTAGGATATTAACAATATGAACAAATCTGTGTTAATAAAATAAATTGCAAAAATGTTTTTTGTGTTAATAATTTTTCTTACTTCGTATCAAATAATTTAATAACCAAAAAAACCATGGCAAAAAAAGCAACAAAAAAAGCAGCTCCAAAAAAAGCTGCTAAGAAGGCAGCTAAAAAAGCTCCTAAAAAAGCAGCTAAAAAAGCAGCTAAAAAAACTGCTAAAAAAGCAGCTAAAAAGAAAAAGTAAGAAAGAGGCTCGAAAGAGCCTTTTTTTTTGCTCCTAATTTTCCTCCTTTCCTTTATAAAATTTACTCTCCTCTCAAAACAACACCAATACCAGCCTTTTCAGACAGTTCTATTTTCCCATCATTAAATTTTATTCCAGTAAAAAAATCATTTGTAATTAATAATGGAGCATCTAAATCAGCATAATCTACCAATGGTGATAATTGTGCTGCCGCAGAAACAGCACAAGATGATTCACTCATACATCCAAGCAATATTTTTAATTTTAATTCGCGTGCTCTCACAATCATTTTTCTTGCTTCATTCAATCCTGTACATTTCATTAATTTAATATTAATTCCATGAAAGCAATCTTTTACCTTTTCTATATCAATTAACCGTTGAACACTTTCATCTGCAATTATTGGCAAAGGCGATTTTTCATATAACCAACGCGAATCATCTAATTTATCTTTTTGTAAGGGTTGTTCTATTAATAAAACATTTTTGTTACATAACCACTCTATCGTTTTTAATGCGTCCTCTTTATTTTTCCATCCCTGATTAACATCAATTGCAATTGGTTGTTCGCTGATACTTCTGATAGCAGTAATAATTTCTTTATCATTCTCGCCATTCAACTTTACTTTTAATATTTTAAACGATTCAGCTTGTTTAACTTTTTGTTTTATAATATCAATAGAATCTATTCCAATAGTAAAAGTGGTATATGGTGTTTCATTTGTGTTTAAGTCGAATAACTTCCAACAGGGTATATTTTCAATTTTTCCAAGTAAATCATGTAAGGCAATATCTATAGAAGCTTTTGCGGCTGTATTATTTTCCTCGATACAATCAATTTTATTCAAAACATCATTTAGCTGAAAAGGATATTCCAAGTTTTTCAAAATAATTTTTGCCTTTTCTAGAAAAGCCATAACTGAATTTTGATTTTCTAACAGATATGGGGGCAGGCTTGCTTCTCCACATCCAATAAAATTGTTGTATTCAATTTCGATAAAAACTACAGGCGTGTTTGTCCTTATACCATGAGCAATTTTAAAAGGATGCTTAAATAATAAATTTTCTGACCGATAAGTAAGTTTCATTATGGTTTATTATTAAACGAAAGTAAAATTATTTTGGCAACACTTCTTACATTTTTATTTGAATAACAAATAATCCCTTTTTAATAAAGTGAAGAATGTTATTTATTTATTAAAAATATGTTTTGGGATAAATTGTATATATATCTTATATTTGTGTTATACTAAATACAACCAAACTAAATACAGATGAAAAAACTATTTTTATTATTGGCTACACCAGCAGTTTTATTAATTGCAAGTTGTGGTGGCTCAAAAACAGAAGACACAGTTACAATACCCGGAATGGTACAAACAGAAATAACTGTTAGTGGAACTAAAATGACAATTATGGCACCTGATTCTACAAAAGGGAAAATGGAAATAATTGAACAATCTTGGGGAGCAACAGAAATAAAAGTTGGAAAAGAGTTCCAAATTTCTATTGAAGAAAGTGATGGAGATGTTGCTTTAATGAAAAGCGATATTGCAGGTAATGATGTAAATAAATTTAAACGCTATATTAAAGACGAACCTACTATGCTATTTTGGGAATCTGAAATTACACAACCTGAATTTCATTTTTATACCGTAGTTAAAGCAGGCGAAAAATCTTATGTTATTCAAAATTTAAAAGAAGAAATGTTTGATGAAAAGCAAGCCGAAAGTATGATTGAGGCGTCTAAATCATTAAGAGCTAAAGAAGCTAAACCGAATTCATAATATTTATTGACTTAATAAAAAAAACCTCCGAAAAATTCGGAGGCTTTTTTATTTATAGTTTTCACTTTTATGAAACTAACTTTTTCTCTTGACGCTTACGCTCGGTTTCATCTAAAATTACTTTACGCAAACGTAATGATTGTGGGGTAATTTCAACATACTCATCGGCTTGGATATATTCCATTGCTTCTTCTAAAGAAAAATTAATTTTTGGAACAATGCGCATTTTATCATCACTTCCTGACGCACGCATATTTGTTAATTTTTTCTCTTTTGTAATGTTTACAACAATATCATCTTGACGGTTATTTTCTCCAATAATTTGCCCTGTGTAAATTGGATCGCCTGATTCAACAAAAAAGTTTCCTCTGTCTTGCAGCTTATCAATTGAATATGCTATAGCAGTTCCCATTTCTCCTGAAATTAATACCCCGTTATTACGACTAGGAATAACCCCCTTCCAAGGCTCAAACGCTTTAAAACGATGCGCCATAATTGCTTCACCTGCAGTAGCAGTTAAAATATTATTACGTAATCCAATAATTCCACGAGAAGGAATTTCAAACTCTAAATGTTGTAAATCTCCTTTTGGTTCCATTAACAACATGTCTCCTTTACGTTGGCTCACATATTCAATAACTTTCCCCGCACTTTGTTCTGGAACATCTACTGTTAAGTATTCAATCGGCTCACACTTAACGCCATCAATTTCTTTAATAATAACTTGCGGTTGTCCAACTTGCAATTCATATCCTTCTCTTCGCATTGTTTCAATTAAAATTGATAAATGCAAAATTCCGCGACCAAACACTAAAAAAGAATCGGCACTATTTGTTTCTTCCAAACGCATAGCTAGATTTTTTTCCAACTCTTTTTCTAAGCGCTCACGAATATGACGAGATGTTACAAATTTTCCTTCTTTACCAAAAAATGGGGAGTTATTAATTGTAAATAACATACTCATTGTTGGTTCATCAATAGCAATTGGGGTTAATCCTTCTGGTTTTTCAAAATCTGCAATAGTATCTCCAATTTCAAAACCTTCAATTCCTGTAACAGCAACAATTTCTCCTGCGTTTTCAGAGGCTGATTTTTGTTTTCCTAAACCTTCAAAAGTAAAAAGTTCTTTTACTCTAGACTTTACAATTGATCCATCTCTTTTTACCAAAGAAACAGGCATTCCTTCTTTTACTGTTCCTCGCATAACACGCCCAACGGCAATACGTCCAACAAATGAAGAATAATCAAGCGAAGTTATTTGTAATTGCAATGTACCCTCATTTTGTGGAGCTGCAGGAAATTTTTCAATAATCGTATCTAATAAATGAGTAATATCTGTACTTGGATTTTTCCAATCAGGTCCCATCCAACCTTGCTTAGAAGAGCCATAAACAGTTGTGAAATCAAGCTGTTCTTCTGTAGCATCTAAATTAAAAAACAAATCAAAAACTTGATCATGCACTTCGTCTGGCCGACAATTTGGTTTATCTACTTTATTAATAACCAAAATTACTTTTTTGCCTTGTGCCAATGCTTTTTGAGTAACAAAACGGGTTTGTGGCATTGGTCCTTCAAATGCATCTACTAAAAGTACAACACCATCTGCCATATTTAACACGCGCTCTACTTCTCCTCCAAAATCGGCATGTCCAGGAGTATCAATAATATTAATTTTAGTTCCTTTGTATCTAACCGATACATTTTTTGCCAAAATTGTAATTCCTCTTTCTCGCTCTAAATCGTTATTGTCTAAAATCAATTCTCCTGATTCTTGATTTTCACGAAATAATTTACCTGTGTGTAAAATTTTGTCAACCAATGTTGTCTTTCCATGATCGACATGGGCAATAATGGCAATGTTTCTAATGTTTTGCATTTTGTTTTTATAAATTTATTAGTACAACGCAAAAAATGAAGCGCTGATTATTTTAAGGCTGCAAAAGTAGTGATTTTATTGTAATGTTGCTTCATGCCCAACGTATTATAATTGATGTTAGTCGAATTTGAGTATTTTTGTTGCTAACTAAAAGAGTACAAAAAATAATCTATTATGACAAACAAAATTTGGTTCGGAAACCCTTCTGTAAAGGACATAGACTGGATGAACGCCAAAACGCTTTCGGAATCTTTAGGTATAAAAATCACTGAAATTGGAGAAAATTTTATAAAAGGAACAATGCCCGTTGATGAACGCACAAAACAACCTTTTGGCTTATTACACGGAGGGGCAAATGTAGCATTAGCTGAAACATTAGGAAGCATTGCTACTTGGCTAACTGTGAATCCCGATTTTTTTATTGGCGTTGGAATAGAAATAAATGCAAATCATATTAAAACAGTAACAAGTGGTATTGTAACTGCAATCTGCAAGCCTTTGCATATAAAAGGAATGAACCGTATTTGGGAAATTAAAATTTATGATGAAACCAACGACCTAACTTGTATCAGCAGATTTACTTGTAGTGTAGTTGCAAAAAATAAAGTGATGAAATAGATTTATGTTATACCAATAATTGGTAAGAAATAGTCCAAAAATTATTTCTTACTTAGTATTACAGATTTCGTATCGGCATTAATTCATTAATAGCAAGCCAAGCCATTAATCCTGCTCCAATTTCTAATGATTTTTCATCAATATCAAAAGTAGAAGTATGTACACCGCTAATAATACCTTTTGATTTGTTACCTGTTCCCAAACGATAAAAACAAGCAGGTAACTGCTGCGAATAATAAGCAAAGTCTTCCGCTGTCATTCGTATTGGTAATTCTTCTACATTTTCTTTACCTAAATATTCTGCCGCAGCTTTTTGTGCTTTTGAAGTAATAACATCGTCATTAACCAAAAAAGGATATCCTTTTTCCACCCTGAATTCGCAAGTTCCATTCATACTTTTCGCCACATCTACTGCAATTTTTTTCATTTTAGCATGTGTTGCAACTCTCCATATTTCATCCATGGTTCTGAACGTTCCTTCAATTTTTACCTCCTCAGGTATAACATTGGTGGCGCCATTTCCAATTATTTTTCCGAAAGCTAAAACAGTAGGAGGGCTAGGTTTATTATCCGTTTCCAATATTGAATAAGCGGGTGGCATTTCCATGAATGCTTTATGTAGCTCTAATAAAATTTTAGAAGCAATTAGCAAAGGATTATTATATTCATTTGTCATGGCTGCATGACCACCTTTGCCTTTTATTGTTAAGTATAATTCATCGGTACTTGCCATGTACATTCCCGATTTAAAGCCAACTTTTCCAACTTCCATACTAGGGAAAACATGTTGTCCGAAAATGCTTGAAACTTTGGGATTTTCAAGAACGCCTTCTTTAATCATTAAGGATGCTCCTCCAGGTAATTTTTCTTCCCCTGGTTGAAAAATTAATTTTATTGTTCCTTCAAATTCATTTTTCAACTCATTTAAAATTTTTGCGGCACCAAGCAAAGAAGCACTATGAACATCGTGTCCGCAAGCATGCATAATCCCTTCGTTTTGGGATTTATAATCACATTCATTTTTTTCAATGATAGGCAAAGCATCTAAATCAGCTCGAAGTGCAATAACTTTTTTTGTTGGATTTTTCCCTTCAATTAAAGCCACGATTCCTGTTTTCACAATTCCTTGTGTAAAAGGAATAGTATATTCTTTTAATTTTTGTGCAATATAATTTGATGTATTGTATTCTTCGAATGATAGTTCTGGATTGGTATGTAAATACCTTCTTATCTCCACTATTTCGGAGTAATAATTTTTTGCAAGTATTTTAATTTTTTCTTTCACGTAAATTTGTGTTATGGTAATTTCATGCGTACTGGATGAATTGTTCCCCTATCGCCTCTGCTTAAAAAAAAGAATTCTTTATCCGAAATAGGCACAAACACATTTGGATATAAATAAGCGGTTCCCTTTTTACCTCCAACATTGGAATCAATCATTGCAATTGTTTTTCCAGTGCTTCCATCTGCTCCATAAAATTGAATGACAGGAATTTTAATACTAGCAAGTCCTGGACCTACAATCTTATGAACCTCTCCATCATAATTGTATTGGTAACCATTAAATACCAACATTAGCTGTTCTCCTACAACACTTACTGCAACAGAGTTTCCTAAGCCGCTATCTTCAGAAGATTTATTTTCTTTCTTAAGCACATTGCTAGTGATTTTTACTCCATTTCCATCAAATACATTCACATAAATATCGTTTGTGATATAATCTCTTCTGTAAACAGCAAATCCTTTTGAATCTTTTTGTTCTGTTGCAACATTATTTTCATAGCTTTCTTCACCAACTAAAAAAATATTTCCTTTAATAATACTAAGATTAGCAACAATTAAGTTGCTTCGTGTTTTATCAAATGCTGTTGTTGTTTTTGATTTTATTTCGCTCGAGCTTCCTGAAATTTTATAAACAAATGTTCCTTTAAACCCTGTGCCACCTATTGAAACTTTACCATCTTCGGTATAATAGCCAGCAACAACTAAGTCGTTATTTGTTTCATCAATTGATGTGGCATAATTAACAATTTTTTTAGGAGCCTCCGTTTCAAGAACGTTTTCTTTCACTTTTAGTCCTTTATCTGAAATTTGATAGGTAGTATAAAAATCTGCATTTTTTGCGCCATCTACTTTTTTAATAATGTAAACAAGTTTTGAATTACTAATAATGGGTTTATTGGTTGGTCCTCTGCGAGAATCATAAGCCAACTCAATTTCCTTTGTCCAAATTTGATTTAGGGAGTTATCAAAAACCGTTGCCGAAAATTTTTCTTTTGTTTCTTTAACAAAAGGATATTCTGATAATACTACAAAACTGTTTCCATCGGCAGAAGCAGTAATAATAAAATTACCTGAATTCATTGCTTTTTCTGCTGCGATAGAAACTACTTCTTTTCCTGTAGCAGAAACGATTCCTTTTTCACTTACTTCATGTGCATACAAAACACTTTTCTTTTCTTCCTTTTTATAAACCGATCTAAATAAAAACATTTTATTGCTTAGGGCAATAAACCCTTCGAATATAGCAATTTCATTGGGTTCGTGTGGTGTAGAAAAATCTTGAGAGCAAAGGTAAGCATCGCTTGGGTCAGTAAATCCGTCAAGGTGTAACAGCATTCCTTCTGACATTTTAAATTTTTGGAACAACACATAATTATTGTTTCCTATTCTAAATGTTATCACATCTGGATTATCTCCGGCATACATTGTTCTTTGCGAACCGATTGAAAATGTTGCTTGTTGAGAAAAAGCAAAAACTGAGGATAGAATACATAAAATTTGTAAGATTGTTTTTTTCATTTTTATTTAGTTTATGAACCGTTTAAATTTCTTAAAATAGTTTAACAGGTATTAGGAATGATGAGTAAAAAATTTAAACAAGTTCCATTTATTTTCCAAAAATCATTTTTAATGATAGCAATAAAATAATTACTCCGAATACTTTTTTCAATGTAGTTTGATCAATTGAAATTGAAATCTTTGAACCAAAATAACTTCCAACAACAAATGTAGAAGCCATTATTAATGCTGTTTTCCACTCTATATGTCCTTCTTGATAATAATTATATACCCCTAAAATTCCTATTGGCATTAAAAACATAAAAAGTACAGTTCCTTGTGCTTGGTGTTGTGAGTAGCCCAAAAAATAAACCAAAGCCGGAACAATAACTATCCCTCCTCCAATACCAACCAAACCGCTAAGCATGCCAGCAAGTAAGCCAACACAAAGCAAAATTAAAATTGTTGCCATATCAATATTTTTGTTTTTCAAAATAGTAGTGAATAATTTTTAGAAATCAAGGCTAAAAGATAAATGCCAAATAGGTTTTAAGACAATACCGTCTTGTATTCCCCAAGCTCTGTCTAACCGAATAAAATAGCCAAACAATCGGCTACGAATACCAATTCCATATCCACCAATAATTGGATCGTGTTGTGTTTTTAGTGTAATAATTAATGGTGTTTGCTGATTTCCAATAACAGTTGTATTTAAAGCATTTTTGTCTGAAAAAGGATCTGAGCCATTCCAAGCTGTGCCAATATCTCCAAATCCAATAATTTGAAAATTCTGAATGAAATCAGAACGAATTGGTCGTTGGTATAAGTATTTAAAAATTGGGAAACGTAACTCACTATTGATTGCAACAAATGAATTTCCATTTCTTGCATTTTGATAAAAACCACGCATTGGAGTTGCTAATGTTTGATAAGCATAATTTTGGTCTGTTGCAATATTTGTTGTGTTATCAAAACGTGGAGTAAACCAATTATCTACACCACCCATGTAATAAATAAGTTTTTGATTTCCAAAAGAAGTACTTGCTGCAATACGATTTGCCCAAATAAAATCACGGTGAATTTTTTTGTAATAACGCCAATCCATTCCTAAAACAAAAAAATCTGTTTTTTCTTTATCAACTTGCCTGTAATACTCTCCGAAAAACTTTCCTCTTAATCCGTTGTATAAATTTAATCCTCTTTTTCTTACGTTATCATATACATATTCTAACTTTAATGTTCCCCAGTTTTCGTATGTGTCGCGCTTGTTTAAATTGGTATAGTCTGTGGCTGTGTATATTGTTCTATCGTTACGATACATTAAACTTGTTCTGAAACTTGTTACTTCGCTAAATGGGAATTTCAAAGTGTAACGTACATCATGCGTTTGTAATTTAATCAATGAATTTCCGCCCGAAATATTCAATAAACTTTGTCGATGGAGTACTGTTTGTTTATCTACATTACCCATTCTGTTTTCATAACTTACAAAATATTCATTGCTGTTAAGATTGCCCGAAAAGCGCATCCCCCCCGTTAGTCTATAATCTTCAAACAAATCGCTGATTGCAATTTTGAAAAATGCGTTTAACCCAGGATTCAAATAAACAGGTCCGCCACCGCCTGTAAACTTTTGATATGTTGCATTTAAAAATGAATTGTCTAACTGAGAAACAACATAGTCAACAGAAAAGCTGGTATTATAATTTCGCTGACGAGCTATTATAAATTCTTCGTTGTTCTCTTTTTTTATATTTGTTGAATCCGGAATTGTTTTTGTTTGTTGCGATACGGGTTCTTTTTGGGGTTCTGTTTTATTTTGTTCTTTCCCGAATGTGAAATTATTTATATCAACTTCTGTGGAATCTTTTTTAGTTTTGTTATTGTCAGAAATATTAATAACCGTTTTTACATTCTCAAGTTTAGGCGTTTCCTTTATCCCTTTTTCTTTTGCGTTTTTTTCAACTTCTTCTTTTTTATCCAGCCTGTTTCTGTAATCTCTGTACGATGTATTTTGCAATGTCATTGGATTAAGTGTTTCTACACTTGCCAGAGGGGCAACAAACATTTTGTATTTGCCATTATCAAAAATTATTTCAGAATATTTATTTGATTTAATGTTTATGTCTTGTTCTAAAATATTTCTCGAATAGTTTGAAATAGGATAATACGTTGCAATGGCTTTATAATGTGCTGCCGTATCCACATAAGCAATGGTACTATCAAATGTTGCAATGTATCTGTTTCTGATTCCGTTTAAATCGCTTAAAAAAGTGATATGGTCTTTATCATAATCACTCGGAAAAGATTCATTAATATGTGGTGTATTGGTAACTCTAATGAGCGTTCTTGATTTTGCAATATTGTCAAACGCAAAAATATCTTTGTGTTTCATTGCGCCTTCCATTTTTCTTTTTGGGTCAAAAAAGAGTGTATCAACAGGGCGATTAGAAGCAAATACAATTTTTGAAGAATTGTTTGCAAAGCGTGGATTCAAATCATCATAAATATCTTTGGTGATTTGTTCATATCCATTTGATGCAGATGTAAAAATAAAAAGATCTGTTTGCCCTTTTTGAACAGCACTCATCACAAATTTTTTCCCATCATCATTATATGAATAATCAAGTATTTTTTCGAACCCAATAATATTTCGTTCTGTTTTTTCTTTCGTTTCAGGCTCATAAGTTGCCATCACCAAGTATCCTTTTCGTTCAATAATGTACGAAAACAATTTACTGCTTGGATGCCATGCTAACAGCGGATACGAATAATCATTTATCCTATCTATTTTTTTGCCTGACTTTAATATCCGTTTTGCTTTTTGTTTTTCAATATCATACAACCAAATTTTATACTGACCTAATTCGTTTGTTGTATAAATTACATATTTGCCATCCGGGCTTGCTTTTAATTGCGAATAAATACGAGTCTTTTTTGTTTTTACTATAATTGGGCTTTGTTCGGGTAGTGTTTTTGATTTGTCTTTTTCATCGTACTTATTCTGGTACGACTCTACACATTCTTTCCATAAATTTTTGATAGAAATTCCTAGCACAAACAAAGCAGAATTGTCAATGTTTCTGCTAACCTTAGTCATATAAATGATATTGGATATCACTGCTTCTCCATAGTTATCTGAAACATATTTCCAAAATGCATGACCAGCAATTACGGCATCTTCCCCTTCTAATCGATTAATGTTATTGTATCGTCCACCTAATATTCCATCTTTTACTCTGTTATCAATATCTGAATTCCAGTCGGAAGCAACATAATCAACCAATCCTTTTGTGTACCATTCTGGCAGATTAAGCAAAGTATTGTTTTTTAATACTTCACGCATGTTTCCTCCATACATCATTTGGTCAACAACTACACTTGCAATTCCTGCTCTTATCTGAGCATCTAATTTTGCATGATCGCCTTCGTAATACAAACATATTTTAGAGCCTACAATACGCGTAGTTCCTCCGGTATTGTATTCTTCTTCTGATGACAAACCGATATTGCTTTGTTTAAAATCCGATTGTTTGTTATAAACCAAAAATTGAAGTTTTCCTTCAAAAGAATAATCCAACAATTTTTCTACTTCTGTGATTTCTTTTTTGGCAGCTTTAGAAACGTAGTTAGCAAGGTCTCTCCCTTCTTCATAAAAATACACATCATATCTTTCGTAAGCATAAAATGTCCAAAAAAACTGTTCGTATTTAACACGATTTTTCCCAAACTCCATCCTTGAACCAGTATAAAATTGTGCTTTCGATAAAAACGAACAAAGCATCAAAAACAGAAAGAATGCTTTTGCTTGAATTTTTTTTGTGTTATTTCTGTATGAAAACAATTCTTATTATTGGTTTTAGGAATGCTAAAATACTAAAAATACTGCTGTAAAGCCAAACCTTTTGCGTATATTTTTTGTTAATTTTGGAACGCAATAAGAGCTGTTTTATTATGATAAAAATTCAATCGTTTACTTTTGGTCCTTTTCAAGAAAATACATACGTCCTTTTTGACGAAACAAAATCATGTGTAATAATTGACCCTGGATGTTATGATAACCGAGAAAGACAGCAACTGAATTCGTTTATTGAAAAAAATGAATTAATTCCTGTAAAATTATTAAACACCCACTGCCATCTCGACCATATTTTCGGGAATGGCTTTGTTGCTGAAACATATAAAATTGATTTAGTTTTTAATCAGCATGATCAACGTATTTTTGATGCATATCTTGCTACTGCAGATTTGTACAACTTAAATGCAGCAGCTTCTCCGCAACCAGCAAATTATATTGGCGAAGGAGATATTATTGAATTTGGAAAATCTAATCTTGAAATTTTATTTACGCCAGGGCATTCTCCCGGAAGCATCACCTTTTATAATACCGAACAAAAGTTCATGATTGCTGGTGATGTTTTATTTTATGGAAGCATTGGCAGAACCGACCTTCCTGGTGGCGATTACGAAACATTAATTACCAGTATAAAAACAAAATTGTTTACATTAGGAGATGACTATAAAGTTTATTCGGGGCACGGACCAGCAACAAATGTTGGATTTGAAAAAATGAATAATCCTTTTTTAATTTAATTTTTATCCCCTATTGATAGCCATTAGAGGTGTGTTTTAGCGTTTACAACTATGATTAAATTAGGCAAATACAAACATTACAAAGGAAAAGAATACGAAGTTATTGGTATTGCAAAACACTCTGAAACACTAGAAGACTTAGTTGTTTACAAAGCACTATATCAAACCGAAGGCGAAAATTTATGGGTTCGCCCTTTAAAAATGTTTTTAGAAAACGTAGAAGTAGATGCCATATCTGAAGGAAAACAGAGAATAAAAAAACAAAGGTTTGAATATATAGGCTAATGCTGTAAGTACTCAAAATATATTCCTTTTTTAAGCTAATACCAATTGTAAGGATAAAAGAGTTTTGATTTTTTATAAAAATAGCGTAGGTTTACACTCTCAAATTATACTTAATTAAAAAACTATGGGAAAAGGAGATAAAAAATCACGCAAGGGTAAAATATTTATGGGTTCACACGGTGTAACTCGCCCTCGCAAAAAAGCTAAAAAAGCAGGTACAAAAACTGCTAGTGCGAAAAAAGTTACAACAGCAAAACCAAAAAGTGTAGCTACTACTAAAGATGCTAGCGCTAAAAAAGCTGCTCCAAAAAAGGCAGCTAAAAAGGCAGCTAAAAAAGATTAATAAATTATCACCAAAAAAATCCCATTCAAAAAATTGAATGGGATTTTTTTATTTGATATTATCTAAATACGTTCCTTTTGAAAATTCATTCGATTTATTTTTCGGGATAGAAAGAGGGTTCCAATTTTTATTTTTTAAGTGTTTTGCTATAAAAACTATTTGCCCTACATGATAAGAATAATGAGCAGCTTGCCTCAACAAAGCTTGAGTAACGGTTAATGGTTCTTGCCGAATGGTAACAATTTTTAACAAGTCTTTTTCAGTTAATGAATTAAGAGTACCAAAAAAAACACCCCATCCTTTTTCCCAAATTTGTAATAATTGTTCTTTTGTTTCGGTTCCTTCAATAAATTCAATGTCTCTATTTCTTGTTGGCTTTTCACCATCAGTAGTTAAAAAATCTGTCCATCGAGAAATCATATTGCCACTCATATGTTTTATAATAACGGCAATACTATTTGCTTCATAATCTGAAACAAAATGAAACTGTTCATCTTTGCTCAATTGATTAAAAGATTTTTCTGCCAGTATTTTATAGTTTTTAAAAACACCAATTATGTTTTCTAAAAAATGCTTTTCTGTTTCCATAACTTATCCTCCAATTGAAATTGTTACTCCTCCTTCAGGAGATTCTTCAGAAGCTTTGTCTCCTCCTTTAAAAGATTTTTTATTGTTATCAGGAGTTCTATCAATTAATTTATTTAATGGGTCGATACCACAACTAAGGGGTTCTTCATCAACAATAATTTCAAAATCCATTTTGTTTTTATCAATCTTATATTTTTTTAGATATAAAATTGTTTCTTCTTTTTTACTATTTGTTTTTTTCTCACCAAAAACACCAATATCAATGTAATCAGCAATAACAACATCTTTTAATTTACCAACACTATCTGCTTTCATTTTTTTACTTTCAATGGAAATCTTAACCACAAACTTTCCTTGCTCATTTTTTGTATAAGAACATTTTGTTGTTTTGTTTTCAAAAAGTGTAATTGTTTCAAACATATCATTAATAATATATTTTAAACTATCAGGTGTTGCATCTTTCAAAAATGAAATAAACTCTATAGAAGTAGTATAAGGCGGTTCTTGAAAAGCAACTTTTTGAATATACTTTTTCAAAGCAGCATTCAAACTGTCTTCCCCAATATAATCTTTCAAAGCATACATAATTATACTTCCTTTGTTATAATGAATGTACTGTTGGTTCTCGCACAACATCAACGGTAACTCTTTTTTACCCTCTCTGGCTCTACCTTGCAGATATTGATTCATTTCATATTTCAAGAATTTTTTCATTGCTTGTGCACCAAATTCTTTTTCCATTACCATCAAAGCAGAATATTGACTCATTGTTTCAGACATTACAGTTGAGCCTTGAGCATTGGCTCCAATAACCTGATGTGCCCACCATTGATGTGCCACTTCATGTGCTGTTACATAAAAAGGATAGTCGATAGATTCTGGATCTTTATCATCAATTTTAGCAATAAATCCTATTCCTTCAGAAAAAGGAATTGTATTTGGGAATGATTGTGCAAAAGTTGCATATCTAGGAAACTCAAGTATTCTAACTTGCTTGTGTTGATAAAGGCTGAAATTAGCAGTATAATAATCTAAGGATTTTTTAATCCCATTTATCATTCTATCGACATTATATTCATGACCTTTGTGATAATAAATTTCAATTGCTACTTCATTTGCAGAATTAAAAGGATTGGTCCATTTATCTTTTTTAATTTCATACTTAGCCGATAAGAAAGAATAAAAATTTAAAATTTTACTATCCATCTTATAATGGAAATATTTTCTTCCTTCTTGCTCCCACTCTTTTTGTAGATAACCTGGAGCAATTGCAATTTGGTCTTTTGAAGTACTTATCACACATTCAAAATCTATCCAATCGGCATCATTGCTGATATAGTTATTATTTCTTGCAAGTGTATCATGCACATCAGCCATTCTTGGTTTCTCTGGCAAATTGTACTTTTTTCGCACTTTATTTTCACTCAGTTCTACTTGTTCGTTATAACCAATACTTGGTAAGATCATACTATTAAAAAAAGTACCATTATATACAATCGCTGTTCCTGCATCAGAATTTTTAAAACCTTTTGGAAAATATTCTAAATCCATTGAAAGTTTAATTGAATCTCCTGGATTTAATCCTTTTACTAGCTTATAAATATAAAATCCATTCTCTTTATCATCTAGCACCTTGGTTGAAGAAACATTAAATTCCATTGAATTTATTTTTACTTCCGAATACGAATTAAGAATAATGCTATCTACAACTTTTTGCGTTTTATTTTTTAAAAAATAAAATCCTTTTATTTTAGCACCTCTTTCTTCTGGAAAAATATCAACCGTCCAGTTTGCAAGTGTAATTCTTGGTTGTGGAGTTGTTGTAAATTTTTTATAGTTTTTTTCGAAATCTGCTTGCTGCTTTTCTTGATCTTTCTCTGAAATGTTTTTATTTAAAATATTGGTATTATAATAAATAAAACCACCTGTTAATAAAAACACCAAAACACTAACTGTAACAGCTAATTTAGCTTTTACATTAAACAATGATTTTGCAATTTTAAAACGTGCTTTTAGTCCTTTTTCTTTACCTCTCATCCAAAATAAATTGGCAAGCAACAATAAGAATGTAACAAAACTTATCCAATAAATTTTAAACATTACAAATGAATAAAGCATGTGTCCGTAACCATTCATATCAGAATACAACATTCTTGGTCCGCTACTGTTAAATGTAAATAATTGATTATCCCAATCCATTAGATTAAAAACAATTGGTAAAATAATTATTATCAATGCTGTTAAAAAATAACCTACATATTTATTATTTACAATAGTTTGAATACTAATAGCAAAAGCACAAACAATTGACAAACCAATTAGTTTATAAAAAAACAATTCTTTAAAATATTGTACCAATTCAAATTTAAAATAGCCATTGTACATTTGAATAAACACTCCTGCAATAATAATTACAAACAACAATGAAACCTGAACCAATACCAATGCTAAAAATTTGGAAAACAAAATTGTTCCGTTTTTAATTGGAGATGTTCCAATTAGTTCTTCTGTTTTTGAATCACGTTCGCGCCATACTAATATTCCAGAATAAAACACAATTAAAATGAGCATAAAAAACTGAAACAGTGCCCCTCCAATTTGTAAAATCTGATAGGTAACAGGGTAAGTATTTGTTCCATAAATTAAACCCATTTGTGTGCTAATTAAAGCCAATGAAAGAATACATAGTAAAACAATAATTACAAAAAATATGCTTTTTACAATTTTTAAAAATTCGAATCGAACTAATAATTTTATTTGTTGTAAAATAATTTTACCACTGAATAATTGTTCAACTTTTGGCAATTGTGATAAAGAATGAATTGGAGATGATGCCAGAGAAAGCAATTCTGTTTTATGTTTGCGTTTAAATAAACTTACAGGATTATTAAATTGACTAAATTGAAATTTATAATATGTAAAATATGTTATTCCTACTCCTATTCCTAACCAAAGCAATCTATTGTATAACAATACACTTTCAAATGGAATCATTAAACTATTTTGTTCGTCAGGCGACCAATATTTAGTTAATTGTTTTAGTGCTTGTTCTCCAAAAGGCTCCATTACAGCAGCCATAGATTGATTATCAATATTACCTAACAATGCAGAAGCAAGATTTTTTAACAATATCAAAGCAACACAGCCAACATAACCAGCTATCATATTGCGTGAAAATGTAACTAATGAAAAAAAGATTGCTCCAACAAGCAATGTATTTGGAATTACAAAATAAATGAAAGGCTGAATATAATTCATAAAGCTAAAAGCACCCAATTTTTCAGAATCAATTCCAGGTAAAAAGCATGTAATTAAATGTGCAAACAAAGTTCCACTAATAACAAAAAGTGCAACAAGAAATGAAGCAGTAAATCTGCCAAACATGTATCCAAATTTTGAAATTGGTTTTGTAAATAATAAAGGGTGAGTATTGTATTGAAAATCTTTATACACCGCAGGAGCAATAATAGATATCAAAATAATTGCTCCAATAATATCAGTATTCAAGCCATTTAAAACATCAGCAATGGCTAAAGCCGAATTTATAGTAGCGTTTGTATCAGCAGTTGAAACACCTATTAATCCAGCCATACCAGCCGTTATAAGCATTGAAAAACCAAAAAACACTAAAAAGAAAATATAAGTAGATGGCTTTTTAAACCATAATTTTAATTCGAATAAAAATATTTGTTTGAACATTTTGTGATGGTTGATTGGTAAATTGGTTAATTGGTTATCGTTGCAAAATAAACATCTTCTAAATCAGCTGTTGATGATTTAAAGTTTGCATCCGGTTGGTTATCGCCATATACATGCACTTGAATTTTACCATCCACCACTTTTGTTGAAATAACTTTGTATTTATTTCGGTAATCTTCAATATCTTCTTTATTAATCAAACTCATCCATATTTTTCCTTGCATATCATTGATTGTTTTTTCTGGCTTACCATACAACAATACTTGACCTTGATTCATAATAGCCATATTTGAACATAAATTGCGAACATCTTCAACAATATGTGTAGAAAGAATTACAATAATATTTTCTCCTATTTCGCTCAATAAATTATGAAAACGGTTACGTTCCATTGGGTCTAAACCTGCCGTTGGTTCATCTACAATTACTAATTTAGGATTTCCTAACAATGCTTGCGCAATACCAAATCGTTGGCGCATACCTCCAGAATAATCGCCAATATTTCGTTTGCGAGCTTCCCACAGATTGGTTTGGTTCAACAAAGCCTCACAAATTTCTTTACGTTCTTTAGGATTAGCAATACCTTTTAAAATAGCAAAATGGTTTATCATATCCCAAGCAGATACTTTTGGATAAAAACCAAAATCTTGTGGTAGATAACCCAAAATTTTTCTTACTTCTTCTTTTTCTTTTAATACATCTAAATCATCTAACACAATACTACCATTATCAGCTTCTTGTAAAGTTGCAATGGTTCGCATTAAAGAAGACTTGCCAGCACCATTTGGACCTAATAAACCAAACATACCGCTATTGATTTCAAGATTGATATTGTTTAGCGCTTTTAGTCCGTTGGAATACGTTTTTGAAAGATTTTCGATTTTTAATTGCATTGTGTTTGTTTTTATTTTAGTTCTGAGACGATTAATTGAATGATTTGTTACAAGGTAGGGCGAACATAAATTGTTTTACCTTTTGCATCCTTTTTTGCTTGTAATATTTCTCTTCTATTTCTTTTAGAATCAAAAGAAACATGTACCCAGCGAAAACCAAATTCGTCAATCATTTGATCAAATGGAAGTTTTAAATCTTTAATTTTTTTAAATAATGCCTCATTTCCGTTGGTTAAATCTATTATATCAGCCGCATGACCTGTCATGTGTTGGCTTTTTGATGCTCCACCAATGGCTTTGTTTAAAGATGGGCAACGATATCCGCTGTTTACCTTTATAGGTGTTCCCAACGTATCTCTCAAAGGTTGCAAAATATTTACAGCCAAAGCACGTAAATTTTCAATTACCTCTGGCGGTGGATTATATTGCTCATTATCAAACTCTCTGTGGCTTGTTAGTAGTAATTCGAACAGGGAAAAGTTTTTAGTAAATTGGATATTTGAAACCATATTTATACTGTTTTTTAAAAATTATTTTTATACCCATGCAACCATTTGTAAAACGATAGCATCTTAATACTGCTTGAAAGGTATAAGGTATTTTTTTACTTGCCAAGATTATTTTACAAAATTTGGCGATTTTTAGGTATTTTTGCCGAAATAAATTTAAAATAAGAATGAAAAAAATTGTAGTATCATCATTAGCAATAATAACATTTTTGGGCGTTCATGCTCAAAAAATGGTAACTGAAACATACCCAAATGGCAATAAAAAAGCTGAAGGGATGATATATGGAGATGTGAACGCATCAACCAACGAATCAAAAGAAGCAATGGCTCGTACCGCTGCTGCTCAAAACAAAGATGGAAAATGGATATATTACTACGAAAGTGGCAAGGTTCATTCCGAAGAAACGTATGATAAAGGCAAAATGGTTGGCACATGGAAATCATGGAACGATAACGGTCAATTATCATCAGAAATCAATTTTAATACAGGAAAAGCAGTTTATTTTCATGCAAATGGGAACAAACAAAGCGAAGGAACTATAAAATCAGGAATGATTACTACTGGAAAATGGACTGGTTATTTCGAAAATGGCAAAAAAAATTACGAAGGAAGTTATAATGACCAAGGACAAAAAATTGGAACTTGGTTATGGTGGGATGAAAGCGGAAATGCTACCTACGAACAAAAATTCGAAAACGGAAATTTAGTAAGCTCAACAGATTTAAGAAAAAAATAAACTTTACCACCAACCCATAGTTTATTTTCAAAGCGTACATTACTTGCAAAAGTGTGTACGCTTTGTTGTTTTTTCTCTTTTGTAATGTGTTTTTTGAATAATACCGATAGAGAATCTGTATTAATTAATCATATCAAATCCACAATACGGAATTAAAACTTTTGGTACTTTTATTCCATCAATCGTTTGATTGTTTTCAAGTATCGTTGCAACAATTCTTGGCAAAGCCAAAGCACTCCCATTTAAAGTATGTGCCAACACAGGTTTTCCATCACCTTCCTTGAAACGTAATTTTAATCTGTTACTTTGAAATGTTTCAAAATTAGAAACAGAGCTTACTTCCAACCATTTTTCTTGTGCTGTAGAATATGTCTCAAAATCATATGTTAAAGCAGATGCAAAACTCATATCACCTCCACAAAGTTTAAGTATGCGAAATGGTAATTCTAATTCACGTAATAAACTTGCAACATATTCTTTCATTTCTTCTAATACTTCATACGATTTATCAGGATGAGCAACCTGAACAATTTCTACCTTATCAAATTGGTGCAAGCGATTTAACCCTCGAACATCTTTACCATAACTTCCTGCTTCTCTTCTAAAACAAGGGGTATAGCCACAGTTTTTAATTGGTAATTGTTCCACTTTTAAAATTACATCGCGATAAATATTTGTAATTGGCACCTCCGCTGTTGGAATTAAATATAAATTATCAATACCAACATGATACATTTGTCCTTCCTTGTCAGGCAACTGCCCTGTTCCAAAACCCGATGCTTCATTAATCATGATTGGAGGTTGAATTTCCAAATAACCTGCCGCAGTTGCTTTATCTAAAAAATAATTAATTAATGCACGTTGTAATCGTGCTACCTTCCCTTTGTAAACAGGAAATCCTGCTCCTGTTAATTTTACACCTAACTCAAAATCAATTAAATCATATTGTGTAGTAAGCTCCCAATGTGGCTTTGCTCCATCATGCAATTTTGGAATTTTTCCTTCTTCATGTACATTTTCATTGTCAGCCGGACTTGTTCCTTTTGGAACTTTTGCGCTTGGTGTATTAGGAACTTGCACTAATAATTTTTTTTGTTCTTCTTCAATCTTTGTTAATTGCTCATCTAATTTTTTAGAACTTTCTTTTAAAGCAGTACTTTTATTTTTTAAATCATCTCCTTCTGCCTTTTTTCCTGATTTATATAATTCTCCAACTTGTTTTGCAAGCACATTTGCTTCATTTAGCAAAGCGTCAAGCTCATTCTGAGTTTTGCGTCTATCACTATCCAACTCTAATACTTTTTCTAAAATAGATTTAGCATCAAAATTTTTTATTGAAAGTCTTTGAATTGCTTCCTCTTTTTTTTCGCGGATATAATTAAGTTGTAACATATTACGTTATGAATTATTTTATTTTAGATGCGTTGTTGAAATAAAAAAATCTCCTCAACTTCGTTTGAAGCCAAGGAGATTTTTGAAATTTATTTTTGAAAATCTTTTTATGCTTCAGCTGGAAATGGAACAACTGAAACGAAGGATTTGTCATCACGTTTCTTTCTGAATTCCACTGTTCCATCTACTAATGCAAATAAAGTGTGATCTTTCCCAATTCCTACATTAAGACCTGGATTGTGTTTAGTTCCGCGTTGGCGAACGATGATGTTACCAGCAATAGCTAATTGACCACCATATATTTTAACACCTAAACGTTTACTGTGCGATTCGCGTCCGTTCTTTGAACTACCCGCACCTTTCTTATGTGCCATTTTATTTTATTTTTAAAAGTTAAACAATTAAATGCCGATAATCAGACTTTTATTCTTTTGTTGTTTTTTTTGCTGCTGCTTTTTTAGGAGCTGCTTTTTTCGCTGGAGCTTTTTTTGCTGCTGCCTTTTTAGGAGCTGCTTTTTTTACTTCAACTTCTGCTGATACTTCTTTTTTAGCTTTTGGTGCTTTTTTCTCAACAGCAATTTCGTCTTTCAACGTATCACCTTTTGCTAACACACCTTGTATAAGGATTTGTGTAAACTGTTGGCGATGATTGTTCCATTTTTGGTAACCTTTTCTGCGTTTTTTCTTAAACACAGCTACTTTGTCACCTTGAAGATGCGAAATAACAGTTGCTGCTACTTTTGCACCATCAACAGAAGGAGTTCCTATTTGAACTTTGCCATCGTTGTCAATCAATAAAACATTATTGAATTCAACTTTAGCCCCTTCATTAGCTTCTAGGCGGTGAACGTAAACTTTATTTCCACGTTCTACCTTAAATTGTTGCCCGGCTATTTCTACGATTGCGTACATTTTTTAGGGTTTTATTAATTATTACTAATCCAAGTACTTTTTTACTTGGGGGCACGAAATTAACAATTTATTTTTAACTGACAAAGATTTCAACAAAAAACCTTGAAAAGGGCTATTAAAAATAAAATTGAAAAATATTTTTGAACATTACAAAAAGTGTATATATTTGCAGCCCATTAAAAAAGGGAGCTTAGCTCAGCTGGTTCAGAGCACCTGCCTTACAAGCAGGGGGTCACTGGTTCGAACCCAGTAGTTCCCACCACTAACAAAAAAGGCTGTTTCAAAATTTTGAAACAGCCTTTTTTTGTTTTTATCCCTTTTATTTCACCAACGTAACATGCCCAATGTGCTGTTGTGTCTTGCCTGTAAAGTCTTTAAATGTAACTTTCCATACATAAACGCCTTGCTCTGAAACATCACCATTGTTATTTCTTGCTCCATTCCATCCTTTGTAGTAATCATTTGATTTAAAAATCATTTCTCCCCAACGGTTAAATATTCGCATTTCAAAAGCTGATTTATCAATACCATCTCCATAAACACGGAATTCGTCATTTAACCCACTTCCGTTTGGTGTAAATGCATTTGGAGCATAAAACAACACTATTTGGTCAATAGCAATGGTTTGAGATGCTGTATCTGCACAACCATAAACGTTTGTAACTATTAACTGAACAGCATAATATCCCGTATCAGGAAATACATAAGATGGGTTTTGTTGAATAGAATTGCCTATTGTTCCAAAAGTCCATAACCAATTATCTATTTGCCCTGTTGAATAATCAATAAAATGAACTTCAGGAGCCACAATAGTTGTTGGTTGTGGCGTTGAAATAAACGCAGCAACGGGCTGCGAATGTATGGTAACGTAATTTGCTTGTGTAACAGTACTTGTGCAACCTATTGTATTGCTATATGTAAATGTTACCGAGTAATTTCCTGCATAAACATATACATTTGAAGGATTGCAATTTGTAGATGTATTGCCATCTCCAAACGTCCATGAACAAGTACCTCCAGGTTGATCGGTCGAACTTGTAAAATTAATTGTTGTTGGCTCACAACCTTCTGTTATATTAGATGTAAATGAAATTACAGGAGAGGCAATAACCTGTATTGTATCTGTATCTGTTGAGCCACACAAACCAGGAATCGTATATGTTATTACATGATTTCCTGCTCCAGCTGTAGTTGGGTCAAAAACTCCTGTTGTTGTATTTGTAATTCCCGTTCCACTCCATGTTCCGCCTGGGTCCACTGCTACTAATGTAACAGAAGGATTTGCAGAACAGAAAGGACCAACATGTGTTATAGTTGAATTCAATTGATTAGTAACATTTATCAAAATTGTGTCCGTTGATAAACAAGGAGTATTGATAGTGTATGTAATTAAATGTGAACCAACACCTGCTGTGGCTGGGTCAAAAATTCCTGAAGTTGTATTTGTAATTCCCGTTCCACTCCATGTTCCTCCAGCAGTTGCTGCAGATAAGGTTATTGGTGTTCCAGTAGAGCATTGATTTGGAACAACATTAATTGTTGCGTCAGGTTGAGGGATAACGGTAATATTTATTGTATCAGCGCCTGTTCCACAGGCTCCATTTACAGCAAAAATAATTTGATGTGTTCCTACACCTGCTGTTGTAGGATTAAATACTCCTGTTGTAGCATTTACGCCCGGTCCGCTCCATGTTCCATAACTCATTGGTACATTTACTGCTAATGTGGAAGTAGTGCCATTTACGCAAAATGGTCCAGCTGGTGTTATGCTTAGCGCATTTACATTAATAACATTTACTAGTACGCTGTCTGTTGAGGTACAGCCTCCAGCAATATCGGTTACTGTTACAGTAAATGTGGTGGTGGTAGTTGGTTGTGCTGTTGTATTTTGAGCTGTTGAATTAGCAATATTGCCTCCTGCTGGAGCCCATAAATAACTGTAGTTAGCTGGATTTGCAGCAACAGCGCATGTCCCAAAGCGAACATTTGGTCGTTCAAACTGAGAATACCCTGTGCTCGGTGTTGCGTAAGTACAACCTGGGCTAGGGTCTTGCCATGAGGCAACAACGGAAGCAAATGTAGTAGTAGTTTTATTTACAACATCATTGCTAGTCCAAGATGCATTACTATAACATATTTCTACAATTAAGTTTGAAATACCGTCCCATTCATAAACGGTTGCAAAATTATATGTGTTCCATCCTAAAGCTGTTGTTGTAGCTGTTGGTCCGAAAACTGTTGTTGGAACTACTTGATAAGATGCACTTGGTAATGATGCAAGGCTCGTACAGCCTATTTTTATTGTAAAGCCATTGTATGGCTGAGTACTTTGTTTTTGAGAAATATTTAATGCTAAAGAAGTTATTTTTCCTCCAACAAAACCTAAAGCATTTAATTCCGCTGCTGTAAATAACATCTGAACTCTTCCATTGTTCCAAAAGCCACAAAATGGAGTTGGATAAACAGAGGCAATAACTCCAGTGCCAGTAACTATTGGAACAGAAGCCGCACAACCTCCAGTTGCACTTGCACCACATGTTGCAGGAACTCCGTTACCAAATGTAACACTTAATGATGCGGTACTTCCTGCACAAAAAGTTGTATCATTATGTGCAGTAATTATTGGTGAAACAGCAGGAACTACGGATATTGTAACATTATCTGTTTTAATACATCCCTGAGGGCTTGTAACTGTTACAGTGTAAGTATATGTGCCAGGAGCTGTAATTGTTGCAATAGGATTTTGAATATTTGTTGCGTTTAAATAGGTTCCCGGGCTCCAACTAAAAGTATAACCTGCCGCAACTGGCGTTAAGTTAGCAACATCTAATTGTATAGGTTGTAACAAACATGAGCTAGTTGAACTCTGCGTTACATTATAAGTAAAATTTGGCACTACAAAAACAGTAACCGTATCCACGTTATCACAGCTTCCGCTTAAATCACTCACTACGGCATAAGTAGTTGTTGCAGATGGACTAGCAACAGGGTTTGAGCAAGGGTTACATGAAAAATTAGTTCCGACAACCATTGGAGGTCCACTAACAACCGACCAGTTGAAAACACTTCCTCCATAGGCATTCAGTTGTGCTGTTTGAGAACCACAAATTGTAACATCTGGGTTGGTTGTTGTTGCATCTAAAATACTTACACTATAAACAAACGTTTGCTGACCTTGTATCGGACAAGCTCCATCCTGCACAGTAACTGTGAACGTTAAATTTTGACCCTGAGTTCCTGCTGGTGCACTCCAACTAATATTCAAGTTCAAGGGGTTTGTTCCAGATGAAGTAATAGTAGAACCAGGCAAGGCAGATGTAATATTTGAAATGTAGGTAAGTACATCTGTTGGGTTTGGATCAGTATAAGAAGATGAAAAACTAAAATTATTACCAGCACATAATTCGATTGAAAATGGTCCTGTCTGAACAGCACTTCCACTAAAACTTGTAATGTTTCCGCCCAAAGGGTTTGGTACTTGGTTAGTACAATTTTGAACAACAAACTGTATGTCGCGCATAACTGTTCCTACTACTTGTCCTGCTGAATTATATTCAGTAACTAAAACAACTACTACAAAATTACCAACAGTTGCAGGAGTAAAACTTAATAATCCCGTGTTTGAATTTATTGTTATACCAGGTATTGGTGATGTTCCAGAATAACCTGCATTATAAGTTGAGTTTACACCAGCTGCATCTAAAGCAGAAATTAATTGATAATACAAAGAATCGCCATCTGGCTCCAAAACACCATAACTATAATTTACAGGTTGACCAACACATACATAAGGAATAGGTTGTGCTGTAAATTGTGGTGAGCTATTACAAGGAGCAGTTCCACTATTGAGGGTAGCGGCAACATAATAATTACTACTTGCAGCCGAAAGATTAGTAATAGCAGAGTTTCTACAACATGTACTCCAACTCATTGTCCATGTATCACAAGGAGGCGCAAGCGTTACAACTCCTGTATAGCTAAAAAGCCACATTCCTGGCAATGTTCCTCCGTTACAAGTACTGTTTGGTAATTGAGGTGCACACAATTGAGATATCTCTTGCCCATTTGTTGTTGCTGGTGTAACATTTACAGTAAGATTTGCATTTCCTCCGCAAGTACTAGTAAAATTTATGGTTTGGCTTGCTCCTGGGTTAAAGCCCAAACAATCCACAAAAAGGTTCAAATTAATTTGGAATTGATTCCCACCTAAACAAGTGTAAGTAATCTCTCCTCCAGCTATATGAGAAGCTTTTGTTGATAAAGAAAACACTAACATTATTAATAATGATGTTATCAAAATTCCTTTATTCTTAATTTTTTGTATCATTTCTTATGGAGATAAATTTTTGTTAATTCATTCAAAATTAAACGGTTTCATGTTGTTTTGAGTCTGCAAAGTTAAACTATAATTAGCATTTGACCCAACTTTTTAGTGTTTTTCTACTACTAATGACTCTTTTTTGTAGCTGAAAGTTGCATTTGAACTATCATAATTTAAGGATAAAGGGATAAATCTTACATTTGTTTTGTGAAAAATCTGCATTTAGCAATTCGATACGTATATTATCTCCTGAAGGCTAAAAACGAACATTCTGTTCACTCTCCTTTTATTTTTGAACTTGTAACAACGGTTATTTACAATTACAGCCCTTATTATTCGTACCTCGAAATTGAAAAGATTCGCACTCAAATGCTTACAAATATTAATAAAATTGAAGTTGATGATTTGGGTGCAAATGCAAAAAAGTATAAAAAACAAATAAAGCAAATTGCTAAAAAATCTCTAAAACAACCAAAATATGCTCAATTGCTTTTTCGGTTGGTTAATCATTTTCAACCCTCAAGTATTTTAGAGTTAGGAACATCTTTAGGAATAACTACTTCTTATCTTGCAAAAGCAAGCCAAAAAGCAAATGTAATTACAATTGAAGGGGCAAGTGAAACTGCAAAAGTTGCGAATCAAAATTTTAAAGAATTAGAGATTAAAAATATTAAATCAATTATTGGAAATTTTGATGATGTTCTTGATTCTGAAATAAAAAACTTAAAAAATTTGGATTTTGTGTTTTTTGATGGAAACCATCGCAAAGAAGCCACTCTAAATTATTTTAAATCTTGTTTGCAAAAAAAACATTCAGAAAGCATTTTTGTTTTTGATGATATATATTGGAGCTCCGAAATGACAGAAGCTTGGAAAGAAATAAAACAAAATTCAGAAGTAACTATAACAATAGATTTGTTTCACATTGGTATTGTTTTTTTTAGAAAGGAACAAGCCAAACAACATTTTATGATTCGTTTTTAAAAACATAAAATCTCTTGTTTTTTAGTAGTACATTAGCAAAATAATTAGCGCGTATTCTACATGCAAAAAATCATAGAATTAAAAAATATTGCAAAAGCTTATAAAATAGGAACGGAAGTTATTCATGCACTTCGTTCTGTTTCATTAGATATATACAAAAATGAATTTGTTGCTTTGATGGGTCCTTCTGGTTCTGGAAAAAGTACTTTGATGAATGTTCTTGGTTGTTTAGACAGTCCTTCGAGTGGTGAATATATATTGAATGGAAAATCGGTTGCTAAAATGCTCGATAATGAACTTGCAGAAATTCGAAACAAAGAAATAGGCTTTGTTTTTCAGTCGTTTAATTTACTTCCTCGTTCTACATCTTTGGACAATGTAATGCTTCCCCTTGTTTATGCTGGATTTTCAAAAGAAAATCGCATAAAACGTGCAAAAGAAGTTATGGAACAAGTTGGTTTAGGCGAACGCATAATGCACAAACCAAATGAATTGTCTGGCGGTCAGCGCCAACGTGTTGCTATTGCAAGAGCGCTAGTAAACAACCCTGCAATTATTTTAGCAGATGAACCTACTGGAAATTTAGATTCAAAAACATCAGTAGAAATAATGGCATTGTTGGAAGATATCCACAAACAAGGAAACACCATTATACTTGTTACACATGAAGAAGATATTGCTCAACACGCCCATAGAATTGTTCGACTAAAAGATGGAGAAGTAGAACGAGATTATAAGAATGAAAATATAACGACTGTGGGCAGTAGATTAGTTCATTAGTACAAATAATTAGAATTACAATGGCTTTTAAAATATATACAAAAACTGGCGACAAAGGTCAAACATCGTTGATTGGAGGCACTCGTGTTCCTAAGCACCACATAAGAATTGAAGCTTATGGCACCGTTGATGAGTTGAATTCATACATTGGTTTAATTCGCGACCAAAAAATAGAGGAACATGTGCTAAAAACGCTTTTAGAAATACAAGACCGGTTATTCACGATTGGCTCTTCCTTGGCTTCTGACCCAGAAAAAAGCAAAATGAAGATTCCGGACTTAAAAGAAGAAGATGTTACTTTACTTGAAAATGAAATAGATAAAATGAATGAAACGCTTCCAGAAATGCGTTCTTTTGTTTTGCCGGGAGGACATACCACTGTTTCCTATTGCCACATTGCTCGTTGTGTTTGTCGCAGAGCAGAACGACTAACCATTCATCTTTCCGAAAATAGTTTTGTGGCTGATTTAGTTATAAAATATTTAAACCGACTAAGTGATTATTTATTTGTTCTATCCCGAAAATTAACAATGGATTTAAATGCAAAAGAAATTCCTTGGAAAGCTAGAATGTAAATTACCCACTTTTCTTCATCTCTTTTCCCTTGAATAGCTTTGTTTAAGGCTTTTTAACGATTTGTTTAATAAAAAAAATAGTTTCTCTCTTAAAACCTTTGATAACTCAATTTAATTTTTACTTTTGCAGAAAATTAGAGAGTAAATTTTTTTACTCTATGAAACAATCTTTAAAAAATAACGTTACAAATATTCAAATAAAATAAGATTATGTACTGGACACTTGAACTAGCAAAAAACTTAGAAGATGCGCCTTGGCCCGCAACAAAAGATGAATTGATTGATTTTTCTATTCGTTCTGGCGCGCCAATGGAAGTAATTGAAAACCTTCAAGAAATTGAAGACGAAGGAGAATCGTATGAATCAATTGAAGAAATTTGGCCAGATTATCCAACAAAAGAAGATTTCTTTTTTAACGAAGATGAATATTAATATTTCATAAATAACTAAAAACTCCCGATTTTCATCGGGAGTTTTTTTATGAAAAAAAATTAAGAGTGTGTTTAACCCTAAATAGGCAGTTCATTATTTGAACTGCCTACGATTTAGTGGTTATAAGACTTATTGTATTTTATGGAGATAAGAAATTCTAACAAACACTAAATCGGGATTATACCGATACGGAATCTGTAGTTATGAGTTTGCAAAGATTTTCTACTTTGGCAATAATATTGTATTATTGTATTGCATAAAAAAACATAAAAATGAAAAAAATAATTACTTCTTTCTTATTATTGGCAAGTGTTTTGGCTTACTCACAAAAAATTTCTTATTCGCCAGTTACAATAAATTACACACAATTACCTGTAACACCTTTGGATAAAACCGTTAAAAATTACCAAGTTTTAATATTATCAGACTATCTACAAAAAAATGCAACAGCTAAGGCTACTTATCAGGCTGCATCAACAAAAGCAGAGGCTGATTACAAAGCAGAAATGAAAAAATATTTAGAAACCAGAAAACAAGATTCATTAACTGTAGAAACACAATTAAATGTTTGGTTTCGTTTAACTCCTGAATTACAGGCTGTAACTCCTCGCCCAACATTTATTCCCAAACCAGCGCCCATTAAAGCGGTGGTTACAGAACCTTTTTATGATAAAGAATTTAACAATGAATTATTAGCATCACAACATATAAAGCTAGAAGGCTTTAATCGTTTGCCCGAAAATGCTGCTATCATTCAAATTAACATGAATGGGTTTGAAGGAACAGAAGGAAAGGCTACCACCCAAAAAAAACAAATTAAAGGAGCTGATGGCAGAACAAGAGATACACTTACTTATGTTTATCAATTTAATTACCGCCATTTAATGAAACTAAAAATATTGTTGCCAAACGGAAAGTTTGCAATGGATGAAATGTTTCCTTCTACTTTAAATTACGGAACATATACCTCAAAAGATTTTTACACACAAGCAGAGTTAGAGGCATATTGGTTAGTACAAAAAAATTATGAAGCAGCGGCAGCACAAGATAGAGTTGTAAAAGAAAATTTAAAAACTATTAACGATTATTTGAATGATAATTATGGTTTTATGCCTAAATCACGTACCGTTCAAGTAAGTTTTGCAACGGCTAAAAAAGTAAATTACGATGATTTAAAAGATGCTATGGCAAATGCCAAAAGTGGCTATGACCTTATTACAAAAGCTTCAACACAACAACAAGGTGAAGAATATTTGCGTAAAGCAATTAGTACTTGGGAAGCCGCTTTAAAAGAAAGTAACCTAACAAGTAAAAAAGCTAGGATTAATGAAAGTGTTACAGAATCCATTTTATTAAATTTGGGAGAAGCTTACATTTGGCTAAACGATTTTATTAAATCGCAAGAGTATTTAAATAAGCTTGATGCATTCAAAATTTCAGGACGAGAAAAAGCAACGAAAGCTAGTATTCGTGCATTTAATGCAGAACAAAACATGAGGTATAGCGCTAATAATAAATAATTTTTCTTTGTTATAAAGCTTTCCTTTTTTGTATATTTGGGTTAAACCAAAACCTAAATACTATGACTGTAAATTTTCTAATTATTTTTCTCGCATCACTAATACCAATGGCACTTGGCTTTGTTTGGTACAACCCAAAAGTTTTCGGAACAGCCTGGATGAAATCCACTGGAATGACCGAGGAAAGCGCAAAAGGAGCCAACATGGCTTTAATTTTCGGGATGTCTTTTTTATTTTCTTTTTTTATTGCCATGGCTGAACAGTTTATGGTTATTCACCAATGGCATATTTTTTCAATATTAGCAAATGATGCGGGATTAAAAGATCCTAATTCAGATGTTAGTTTAATGGTAAAGGATTTTATGGAAAAACACGGAACAAATTTTCGCACCTTTAAACATGGAGCTTTGCATGGTGTTATTGCTGGAATAATGCTAGCGTTGCCTATACTAGGAACGAATGCATTGTTTGAACGCAAAGGATTCAAATACATTGCTATTAATGCTGGATACTGGACAGTTGCGCTAGCATTGATGGGTGGAGTTATCTGTGCATTTGCATAATTGGTATTATTCTTATTATAGTCCGAACAACTTTGTTCGGACTTTTTTATACAATACCTAAACAACATTTATGCAACTTTTAAAAATACATAAATGATATATAAACAGTTTTATATGATATTTAAAAACTGATTAATACATTTTTAATAACGATATTTTACTATTTTCGCTTAAAATCAATTCAAATGAAAAAACTCAACGAAAATGAATTCGAAAACCTTTATTTAAAAGGAAAAGGAAGGAGTTCGCATGTTTTTAATTCATTAATTAATTTAAAAATTGGTGAAGCTGTTTTAATAGAAAAAAAAGATTGGACTCGAAAAGCAAGCCCATCAACGCTTGTAAGGTATATCGAAAAAAATCACAACATGAAATTTACTTGCGGTGCTGTTGGAAATGGCTCTGGGTGGGCTGTTAAACGAATTGAAAAAACAAATGAACTTCCAGAAAACAAACAAGCTCCTGCACCTCAACAAAAACAGGAAGCACAGCCAATCATAGTTGAAAATAAAAACACCGACAACAGACTTCTTTTAAAATCCGACCTTGTGGTTTTTTACTTAGGAAGAATGGCTTTTTATAAAATAGAAAAGATTGAAGATTCGGTAAAGGCTTGCAAAGAACAGTTTTGGAAACAAGAACCCGATTTGGTAACGGAATTATTTAAAGAAATTATTGGTGCGCTATCGGAACAAGGACATATTATTATTGAAAACGAAAAAACATATATTCCTTTGAGAAGAATTTAGTTGTTTTCTTCTTTCATTTTTACTTTCAGCTCTACATCCACATCTGGCTTTGGCACTAATGCTGCCATTTTACTTTTATTTAATGCAGGGATTAATGTTGGTGCAATTTTTCCGATTGGTTTATAAAGCAAAGATTCTTCTTTAGATTTAAAAGAAATAAAAGGATAACTCTGCTCAACAGCATCAATCACAAAAATAATTACGCTCATCACCATAGCAAATTTTAATGCGCCAACAATTGCTCCCCCAATTTTATTGATTGCTGTTAATGCCATTCCTTCAACAGCACGCTGAACCAATTTGGCAACTAAAAAAACAGTTGCTATAATTAAAATGAATGTTAGTGCAAATGAAATAATAGGCAAATAAGGCGATTGCCAATCAAACCACTCTGTAAGTTTTTGTGCAACATAGTCAGAAAATTTTATTCCACCCCAAACGCCCAGCCCAAAAGCAACAAAAGTAGCAGTTTCAATTATCAATCCTTTTGTAAATCCTTTATACAAGCCCCAAACAAGTGGAATGCAAAGTATTATATCTAAATAATTCATTTTTGTTTTTTTTGATTTTGATAAAATATTTCAGCAATGCAACCAATAAAGAAATTCATACATCTTACACAAAGAAAAGCATGAAACACTTTTGAAAAATTGAATCCTTCTAAAACTTATTAATACACTATTGTTGAATTTAAAACTACTCCCAAATGAAAAAATTATTTACTACACTATTTATTACATTTTCTTCCATTATAGGTTTTGCCAGTGGGCATGTTGCAACAGCCGTTGGAACAAATGTTACCTGTAATGGTTTGTGTAACGGAACAGCAAATTCTTTTGCTTCTGGCGGAATCGGACCTTACGGTTATTCTTGGACTGGACCATCTGGTTATACTGCAAACACACAAAATATTTCTGGGTTGTGTGCAGGAACGTATGTTGTAACTGCAACAGATAGTAGTGATATGAGTACCGCGCTTTACACTTTAATAATAAATGAACCAGCTCAATTGATAATTAGTATGCCTGGCACAATACAAACATGTGCTGGAAGTTGTGTTGCTTTAAATCCTTCTGTAACAGGCGGTACTCCAGGATACACTTTTAACTGGAATCCACCAACATATTTATCATCATCAACAGTTGCTACTCCTATTAGTTGTCCTCCTCCAGGAGCTACAACTTATATGCTAACTGTAACAGATGCTAATGGTTGTACAGCAAATGCAACAGTTGTTGTTGTTGTTAATAGCCCTCCTTCTATTTCACTTACCCCAAATCCTACAGCTTGTGGCTCTTGCAACGGAAGTATTTCAAATTCTACTACTGGAGCGGTAACGTATAGTTGGGCTGGGCCTTCTGGATATTCTTCAACTGTAACAAACCCTACAAATTTATGTACTGGCACATATACGCTAACTGCAGCAAGTTCTTCTGGCTGTGTTTCTTCCGCAACAACTTTTGTGAGTGCTAGTTCGTCTTTAGTCGTTTCTGTATCGGGAACAAACGCATCTTGCTTTGGTACTTGTGATGGTTCATTAACAGCTACACCAAGCGGAGGAACTCCTCCATATACTTATAATTGGTCTCCAAGTGGAAATACTGTTCCAGCTCCAACCGGGTTGTGCCCAGGAACATATACTGTTGTTGTTACTGATGCCATGGGCTGTAGTTTTCCAAGCTCTGGAATAGTTAATCAGCCAGCACCTCTTTCAATTAATTTGTCTTCAACTCCGTCCTCTTGTAGTACGTGTGATGGTGCTATCTCATTGAATCTAGCAGGTGGTGTTGCTCCTTTTACTTTTAGCTGGTCAGGAGGATTATCTCCTATTCAAAACCCTACAAATGTTTGTAGCGGTGCATATAATGTTGTTGTTACCGATGCAAACGGATGCAGTACAACAGGCTCAGTAACAGTTACAAATATTGGAGCACCCGCATTAACATATAACGTAACGCCATCTGCATGTAGCCCTTGCAACGGAACAGTTAATTTAATTCAATCGGGAGGAACAAGCCCTTATTTATATGATTTAAGTAATGGCTCTCCGCAACAATCATCAAATATATTTACAGGAGTTTGTTCAGGATCTTATGTCGCTACTGTTACAGATAGTAATGGATGTTTAGGATTTGCTACTCTTTTTGTTCCAAACAATGGAATACCAGGATTAACAGTAACCCAAACAGTTGTAAACGAAAGCGCTGCTGGAATGAATAATGGTTATATTGATTTAACACTTACTGGTGGAAGCAATCCTCCTTTCACTTTTATGTGGAGCAATGGTGCAACTACGGAAGATATTTATTCGCTTACAGCAGGAAATTATAGTGTAATAATCACCGATGCAAATGGTAATTGTATAACCTATAATTATAATGTTACAACAATTCCTAGTTACGGATATATTACTGGATTCTTATACAATGATGTTAATCAAAACTGTGTATATGATGCTGGAGACAGCCCATTAACAAACTATTATGTAACGGTAACAAATGGTATAAATACTTATTCTGGTATTACTAATGCATCTGGTTATTATAGCATTTGGGTGCCAAACGGCAGTTATACTGTTGTTCCAAGCTCTTCGTTAAATTTAACAAGTGGTTGTACAACTTCTTATAATGTAACTGTTACGAGTGGAAGCGTGAGTAATAACAATAATTTTTCTTATACCATTCCTCCTGTGTATGATGTATGTGTAAGCACCTGGAGCCCTGGTGTTGTTCCTGGATTCAACGGAACATATTATATCTATTTATCTAATTATAGCACGTTGCCAGTAAGCGGAACAATCTGTTTTAATTTACCAAGCATTTTAAATTATGTTAGCTCAACACCAGCAGGAGCAACTGTTTCTGGTTCTTCTATTTGTTGGAACTATACTAATATTACTGCATACACAACTATTTATACTGTTACCTTTTACACACCAACTACCGTAAGCCTTGGAACGCCAACCGTTGCAGTGGTTACAGCAACAGTTTCGAGTGGAACAGATATTAATCCTGCTTGTAACACCTATACTTATACTAGACCAGTTACTGGTTCATTTGACCCCAATGATAAAACCGTTTCCCCTGCAGGTGTTGGTGCTACTGGCGATATTCAATTAAGTGAAACAGAATTTAATTACTTGATTCGTTTTCAAAATACGGGAAATGGTCCGGCTGTGAATATTGTGGTGGATGATACTATTTCAGGATTATTAGATTTACAAAGTTTAGAAGTATTAAATGTGAGCCATGATTATGTGGTACAATTATTACCTAATAATTTATTGAGATTCCGTTTTGATAACATTATGTTAGCGGATAGCACAAGCAATGAACCTGCAAGCCATGGACATATCCAATTTAGAATTAATAAATTAAGTACTCCAATTGTAGGTCAAGTAATTGAAAATACAGCATATATTTATTTTGATTTTAATGAGCCTGTAATTACCAACACCGCAATAAATACATATGTTTCTCCTTCTTCTGTATTTAATGAATCATCAGAAAATGGTAATGTAAAAATTTATCCAAACCCATTCTCTGAAACAACCACATTTGTTGTGAATTCAACAAAAACAAATGAAGCGTATAGCTTTGAATTGTTTGATGTGTTGGGCAAAAAAGTAATGGAACAAAACAATATTACTGCAAAACAATTCAGCATCAACCGAAATAATTTAGAAAACGGAATGTATTTCTATAAACTATTTACCGCTGAAAGTATTGTGGGTGTTGGGAAAGTGATTGTGAGATAAAAATATTTTAAAAATAAATTTGCAAATAAGAAAAATACATTCATATATTTGCATCGCAATTAAGAAAACAATGAATAACAAAGCAATAAATAAATTAGTGAAATCAAACAGCCAAATGATGTGCTGTATGATGTATTAATTTATGGAAAGCCTGTTATAATTAACATATTAATATTTTTTAAAGGGCTTTCCAAAACGGAAAGCCCTTTTTTATTCACCCGCTCTTGTGGAGAGGAGGTTAACAAAACAAAAAAATGACAACAATTATTAACTTTCAACTTTTAATCTTCAACTTACTAATGTGTATGTGTTGTATGATGCACCTGCGAATGCGGAACGCTACTACTATGCACTATTGTGAAAAATAAAACAATATACAGCAAATGAAAAAGCCCTTCCGCGAATAGCAGAAGGGCTTTTTTGTTTTTCACCTAATTAAAATTTAACCAATTAACCAATTGCCTAACTAATATGCAAAGCTTCAGAACAGAATTAGAAAATCCATTAGTAGAAAAAGATATTATTGAATTAGAAGAAAAAATTCGTGCATTTAAAAATGGAACATTACACGAAGATAAATTTCGCTCATTACGATTGGCTCGTGGAGTTTATGGTCAGCGTCAGCAAGGTGTTCAGATGGTACGCATTAAACTTCCTTTCGGAAAAATTACACCCAAACAATTGGTACGTATTGCCGATATCAGTGATGAATATTCAAATGGAAACCTTCATTTAACTACCCGTCAGGATATTCAAATACACCATGTAAGTTTAGATAAAACACCTGAACTATGGGCAAAACTAGAAGAAGATGATATTACTTTGCGTGAAGCATGTGGCAATACCGTTAGAAATATAACCGCTTCTGCAGTTGCTGGAATTGACCCAAAAGAGCCTTTTGATGTTTCTCCTTATGCAGATGCATTATTCCGCTACTTATTGCGAAAGCCTTTCGGACAAGAATTAGGAAGAAAATTAAAATTTGCTTTTTCTTCGAATGATGATGATACTGCTTACACATTTATGCACGATTTAGGATTTATTCCTAAAGTTAAAATTGTAAACGGGCAAATTGTTAGAGGCTTCAAAGTTTTGATTGGTGGAGGTTTGGGAGCACAACCTTTTTTAGCAAAAACAGCCTTTGAGTTTTTGGAAGAAGAACAACTAATTCCTTTTACAGAAGCAGCGATAAGAGTATTTGATAGACATGGTGAACGTTTGAGCAGACATAAAGCACGCATCAAATACCTAATAAATAAAATTGGAGTGGATGAATTTTTGAGATTAACAGAGGAAGAACGATTAGCATTGAATGTAAAATCTTTTGTAATTAATCATGAGGCTGTAGTTTCAAAAGAAAAATATATCAATTCATCATTCACCACTTTTAAAGTAAGTGATGATTCAACCTATAAAGATTGGTTAGTAACTAATGTGTTTGAACAAAAGCAGCAAGGCTTTTATGGTGTTTTCATAAAAGTTAGTTTAGGTAATATTAATTCTGCAACAGCAAGAACATTGGCAGAAGTGGTAAGCACTTATGCATCGGATGATATACGCATCACCGTAAATCAAGGTTTGTTGTTAAAGTTTGTTCCAAAAGGAGCCTTGCCTGCTTTGTTCAAAGCATTAGCAAAATTAAATTTAGCAGATATTGGTTTTGATTCGGTTGCTGATATTACAGCATGCCCAGGAACGAATACTTGTAATTTAGGTATATCAAGCAGTACTGGGATAACGAAAGAATTAGAAAGAGTAATTACAGAAGAATTTCCTGAATTACAATTTAACAATGATATTAAAATAAAAATCAGTGGTTGTATGAACTCCTGCGGACAACATTCTTTAGCACAAATTGGTTTTCATGGTAGCTCATTTAAAAATGGTGCGCATGTTGTTCCTGCTTTGCAATTGGTTTTAGGTGGTGGTGTATTAGGAAATGGTGGCGGACGTATTGCAGATAAAATCATTAAAATACCAAGCAAAAGAGGTCCAGCTGTATTAAGGACATTATTGATTGATTTTGAAAAAAATGCTGTTGAAGGTGAATATTTTAATAACTACTACGATAAAAAGGGGAAAGATTATTTCTACCAATTATTAAAACCACATGCCGATAATTCTACTCTTGTTGCTGATGATTATATTGACTGGGGACATTCGGAACAATTTAAAACAGAAATAGGAGTAGGTGAATGTGCAGGTGTAATGATTGATTTAGTAGCAACATTAATTTTTGAAGCAGAAGAAAAATTAGATTGGGCAAAATCAAGTTTAGCAGATGAACTGTATGGCGATAGTATTTATCATAGTTATGCAGCAATTATCAGCGGAGCTAAAGCATTGTTGTTAGACAAAAGTGTTCCAACAAATACACATCATGGTATTATTAATGATTTTGATAAACAGTATGTTGAAACAAAGGAAATTAAATTAAATAGCACATTTAAAGAATTTGTTTTGCAGATAAATCAAAATGAACCTTCAAAATTATTTGCAGAAAGCTATTTGAACGAAGCAATAGATTTTATTAATCAGTTCTCGATACGTTTTGCGAAAAAGCAAAACACTCGAACTGGCTTTTAATAAGAGGAATAAGTCACATCGAGTAGCTGACGAAGGAAGCTGTATCGAGATGTGTTGTCTATTCTTTCCGATTGCTATCGAGAGATTCGAGAAGGAAAAAATTAATACAATAGGTTATGAAAACAAAATATAAATCACATATAAAATTCGATAGTTGTTGGTACAATAACTTTTTTAAAGTAAAACCATATTATAAACCATCCTCTTCAAAAATAGTTGAGTTAAAAGAGGAAAATAAAAAACAACTCGCTGCGACCTCCAAGTCTCTGCAAAAAAAATATGAAAATCATGAAAACAAGAAATAATATAATACCAAAATTGACATTAATAGGCGCAGGACCTGGTGACCCTGATTTAATAACAGTAAAAGGGATAGAAGCATTAGGCTCTGCCGATGTTGTGCTTTATGATGCACTTGTAAATAAAGAATTACTAAAGTATGCTCCCATAGGTGCCTTAAAAATATATGTAGGAAAACGAAACAAAAAACATACTTATACTCAAGAACAAATAAGCGCTCTTATAGTTGATAACGCATTTGCATACGGAAATGTAGTTCGCCTTAAAGGAGGAGACCCTTTTGTTTTTGGAAGAGGATTTGAAGAAATTCAACACGCTGAATTATTCAATATTGAAACAGAGATAATCCCAGGCATCTCAAGCTCCATAGGAGTGCCCACATCACAAGGCATTCCAGTAACCAACAGAGGTACAAGCGAAAGTTTTTGGGTAATAACAGGAACAACATCAAAAGGAAAACTTTCTTCTGATGTCAAGCTAGCTGCTCAAACAAGCGCAACTATAATAATTTTAATGGGCTTAAATAAATTAAGTGAAATTGTTTCTGTTTATAAAAAACACAACAAGCACGATACTGCTATTGCACTATTACAAAATGGAACATTACAATCAGAAAATCTTGCTTTGGGAACGATTGATACAATTGAATACATTGCTAAAGAAGAAAAGATTGAAGCTCCTGCAATTATTGTTATTGGTGATGTTGTAAAACTTCACAAAGATTTTTCTTTAAGCTTAGTGGATTGGAAATTTTTATTAAACTAAAAAATGAAAACAGAAATAAATTATACATGTCCTTTTTCGGGACAGAAAACAAACGCTACTACAGTTAAAATAATTGCAGTTTTAATATCATTGATTATATTTTTATCTTTTTTATTTAAAACTTATTTGTTTCCCGCCTTTTTGGTGTTGGACTTTTTTTCAAGGGCATTTTTAAATGGAAGAGGAAGCGTTTTAAAAATTATTGCAAAATATCTGACTAATGTATCGACCCTCAAAAACAAATTGATTGATGCTGCACCAAAAATTTTTGCTGCTAAAATTGGTTTTGCTTTTAGTGTTGTCATTTTTATTACACAGTTTTTTAGCTGGGAAAACTGCCAATTAGTTGCATCAACTATTTTGTTTGTTTGCGCTATATTGGAAGGTGTTTTTGAAATTTGCCTAGGCTGTTATTTTTATACTCTTTATTTAAAACTTAAAAAAATTGTTGCAAAAAATTAACTATCAGTTGTTGTTTGTTTTATTTTTTAGTTTCCAAAATCAACTGTTAGCAGTAGAAAAAACGGAAATTAAAAATTCTAATTCATTGTGGTTTAGCGATTTTATAAATTGGAAAATGAATAAAAAATGGAGCTTATATATGGATATTGGTTTAAGAGGAAATAAATGGACAAAAGAGTGGAGCCAACAATTAGTTCGTGCTGGAGCATTTTATCAAATTACTAATACAGCTTCTACTGGTGTGGGAGTCGCTTATTTTAATCATTTTAATAAAAATAGTATTAAAACAGAATACAGAACATGGCAACAGTTTATGCATAGCCAAAATACAGGCAGGGTAAAAATAAATAATAGAATCCGAACGGAACAACGCTTTATCCAAAAAAATCCTGCTGATAAATTTAGCGTTGTATCTTCTTTTGTAAGCAGAATAAGGTACCAATTAGCATTACAAGTTCCTTTGAATAAAAAACGAATAGAAAACCAAACGGTGTATGCAAGTGTTTCAGATGAAATAATGTTTAATTTCGGAAAAGAAATTGTTTACAATAATTTTGATCAAAATCGTATCGCCATAGGAATTGGTTATAAACAAAATGAGTTGCTGAATGTTTTGGTTTCTTACACTAAAATTATAATTCAAAAAAACAGACCCGATTCATTTGAAAACACGAATGTATTTGTATTGTCCTTTTTTCATAATTTTAAGAACAATTGAAAACAGATAGCGAACATATAAAAATCAATAAGACACCTAACAACTTATTCCCGGTTTTTCTAAAAATAGAACAACTGCATGTTTTAATTGTGGGTGGTGGAACTATTGGCTTAGAAAAACTTTCTGCTATACTGGGTAATGCACCATCAACAAACATTACGCTTGTTTCTAAAAATATTTCTACGGAAATTAAAGAACTTGCCGTAAACTATTCATCAGTTGTATTGCAGGAAAAAGAATTTGAGGTTTCGGATTTAGATAATAAAGATTTGGTAATTGCAGCAACTGGGAATAGAGCAATAAGTGAAGTAATTAGAAAAGAAACTACTCAACGAAAAATATTAATCAATGTGGCTGACACACCCGACCTTTGCGATTTTTATTTGGGTTCTATTGTACAAAAAGGAGATTTGAAAATTGCTATTTCTACCAATGGAAAATCGCCTACATTGGCTAAGCGATTAAAAGAAGTATTTAATGAAGCGCTGCCAGAGGATACACAAATTACAATCGACAGCTTAAATAAATTCAGAAATCAATTAAAAGGCGATTTCACAGAAAAAGTAAAACGTTTGAATGAAGCTACGGCAATTTTAACTAGTAGTAAAAATATTTCTTCCTTACAGCCGCATTTGGTCGGCCCTCTTAAAAAAACAAAGAAGCAACGGATTCGTTATTGGTTAATGTATTCTTTGGTATCGCTAGCATTAATGGTAGTAGGTCATTTGCTTTTTACTTATATTCCTTTTTCGAGCATTGGGGGTTTTGCCGGAAAATTAGTTGGTTCAATCGATTCCACTCTTTTAATATTTATTGCAGGTGGGTTTGTAGCACAAATGGTGGATGGTTCCTTAGGAATGGCTTATGGGGTAACAGCAACTACCTTTTTACTTTCATTTGGAATAACGCCTGCAGCAGCTAGTGCAAGCGTTCATGCTTCTGAAATATTTACAACAGGTGCTTCGGGATTAAGTCATTTGAAATTTAAAAATGTTAATACAAAATTATTTAAAAGTTTATTATTTCCTGGAATTGTTGGTGCTATCATTGGTGCATATATATTATCTTCTGCGGAGGAATACAGTTATATCATCAAACCCATTGTGTCGGGATATACATTGTTATTAGGCATTATAATCATTATTAAAGCCATTCGAAAATTAAATGAAAAAAAGAAAATAAAACGCATTGGCATTCTTGCTTTTTTGGGTGCATTTTTAGATTCTATTGGTGGTGGTGGTTGGGGACCAATTGTTTCTTCCACTTTAATTGCAAGAGGAAGAAATGTACGTTATACGATTGGTTCTGTAAATCTTGCTGAATTTTTTATAACCGTTGCCAGTTCCGTTACATTTTTTACAATTATTGGCTTACAACATTGGAGTATTATCATCGGATTAATCATTGGAGGAACTATTGCAGCTCCGCTTGCGGCTTATTTCACATCTAAAATACCTGTGCGTGCAGGTTTGATAACAGTAGGCATTGTTGTAATAATCGTAAGTTTGCGTAATATATTAACAGGTTTGTTTTAATGCAGATAGAAAAATTAAATATAAAATATACACCATTATCTCCAGAAGATAGAATTAAAGAGCTGTACAAAGATTTTAATACAATTCTATTTACTTCTTCTTTTGGTACAACTTCCGCATTTTTATTACATCTGTTCAACAAAATAAATCCAAATCAAACAATTTATTTTTTAGATACCACTTACCATTTTAACGAAACATTAGATTACAAAAAAACAGTAACTGATTTATTGAAGTTGAATGTGCTTGATTTAAAGCCTGAATCATGGAAAAATAATTTTACTACACAAGATAAAACATGGAACTCGGATCCCGACTTATGTTGTTCCATTAATAAAGTAGAGCCGCTGGATAAAATAAAAAATAATTTTCAAGTGTGGGTTTCGGGTTTAATGTCGTCACAAAATAAACACAGAGGTACATTAAAAATATTTGAAAAGAAAGATGGAATACTAAAGTTTTATCCATTGGTAGATTTAAAAGAACAAGAAGCATTTGATTATATTAAAAAAAATAATTTGCCCGAACACCCTCTTTTAAAAGCAGGTTTTCATTCGGTAGGCTGTTTTCATTGTACCGTAGCGGGTAAAGGACGAGCTGGACGCTGGGTGAATAAGTCTAAAACAGAATGTGGTTTGCATTTATAGATAGCATTTAATTGGTTGATTCAGTTAATTTAGGCTGATGGAGTTGGATGTATCAATTGCTAAATGAGGTAAAATTTGAATGATAAAAAAATTTAATAATAAATAATTTCGTAACGCAAAAACAATATAAAATAGAGTAGAGAACGGTTAGATTTTATTATTCAACAATTCTCTAACTCAAAAATATTTAATTAATTATGGGAAATAAAGAAATAACAATTGGATTATTTGGCTTTGGGTGCGTAGGACAAGGGTTGTATGATGTGTTAAATCACTCAGAGGGTTTAAAAGCCAACATTCAAAAAATATGTGTGAAAGATAAAAATAAAAAACGAAAAATTGATGCTTCGTTTTTTACTTACGACAAAAAAGAAATTTTAACACAAGGACATCATAATGTAATTGTGGAATTGATTGACAATGCCAATGAGGCATTCGACATTGTAAAAGAAGCTATGAATAATGGTGTAAGTGTTGTTTCTGCCAATAAAAAAATGTTAGCCGAAAATTTTGAAGAGCTTTACCAATTGCAAACAAAAAATAATGTAGCATTAATTTATGAAGGCTCTGCAGGAGGAAGCATTCCTATTATTAGAAACTTAGAAGAATATTACGATAACGAATTGTTAAGTAGCGTAAAGGGAATTTTGAATGGCACCTGTAATTATATTCTTTCTCGTATGGAGCTAGAAAATAAAGATTATACAGCCATTTTAAAAGATGCTCAACTAAACGGCTTTGCCGAAAGCGACCCTTGGCTAGATGTTGCAGGATTTGACACTAAATTTAAAATATTGTTACTTACTATTCATGCATTCGGAATTGTATTAAAACCCGATGATGTATTTAATACTGGAATACAAAATGTAAGTTATGATGATATATTGTATGCAAAACAAAGAGGTTTAAGAATTAAAATGTTGGGGCTTTCTCAAAAAGTGGGCGACAAATACCGAGTATATGCTATTCCTCATTTTGTTACACGCGAAAGCGAATTGTATAACGTGTTATATGAATACAATGCAGTGGAAGTGGAAGGAGCTTTTTCATGTAAACAAACACTGGTAGGCAAAGGAGCGGGAAGTCATCCTACGGGCAGCGCTGTGTTATCAGATATTTCAGCATTAACTTATGATTATAAATATGGGTACAAAAAGCTAAAAAAAGCGTTGGGCAACAATACAAAAATTGAAGATGGAATCAAGCAAGTAGAATTTGATTTTTCTATTAAGCTATACATTCGTTTTCAGGATAAAGAACAATTAAAAGATTTACAAATATTAAATGTGGAAGAAGAATACAAATCAGCAAGCACCAATTACATTATTGCTAATGTAAATTTTAATTCTTTGTTTAATATTTACAACAAGCGAGATAATAAGTTGTTTGTTTGTGCGATATAGCGAGATTAATAAATTATCCAGCACTGAGGCACAGAAAATTTGTACCATATAAAATCTGTGAAAATCATAACAATCATAATCATCCGTGTGCTATTTTCTCGCAGAGACGCAAGGAGCGCTGAGGCTTTGCCAACTGCCACCTTTTTTCTTAACCACCATAATTATCCGTGTATCATTTTTTGCAGCACAACTTCTTGTTTAATTTGCTTAAAATACTTTTCCCCTTTTTCAAATCCATTCCAATAATCTTCTTCCAGCAGCTCAATAGAATTAGTATAGCTTCCTGCTTTTAATGGTTGTTCGGGAGCTATTTGAGTAATATGTATTTCCGCAGGAGGGTTGTTTATATAATCAATACTATCATTGTATATGCGATAATTATCTGTAAATGCTTTTCGTATTTTTTCGTTTTTTTGATAATACGTTTCTCCCAATAAATCAATCCATGACTTTTTTATTTTTTCGTTGGCGGGCGCAGTCCGTATAATAGTAATGTCGGTTGCGCCATTTTCTACTGCCCATTTTACAGGCAAAGGGTCGCCCCACGCGCCATCCATGTAATCAACACCGTTAATGGTATGTTTTCCTTTGGTAATAAATGGTAATGAACAAGAAGCTATTACGGTTTCTTCCCAACCACTTTTTAGTGGATTACCATAAAAAGGAAGTCCATTTTCTTTGTTCGTTAGCACAATAGAAAATTGTTTCCCTTTTAAATTTTGTTCGGCTATATTTTTATCAAAAGGATAATGTTTATTAGAAATAGCATGAAAAATATCCACATCCATTATTGGTTGTAATTTTAAAAATTTGGAATAATCCACAAATCGTCCTTTCTCCGATAAAAAGCAAATCGCATTAAAACAATATTTTTTTTGATTGGCTATGTAATATGATGTAGCAATAGCACCCCCTGAAACGGCAACATACAAGTCGAATGGATTGTACTTTTCTTTTAAAAAAGCATCTAACACTCCTGAACTAAATGCTGTTCGGAATCCTCCGCCTTGTATGATTAATGTTTTTTTCAAATTTTTACTCCAATTACTAACATATCGTCCACTTGTTGCAATGGTCCGCGCCAATCTTCAATTGATTTTTCAATTAATTCTTTTTGTTTTTCCATTGGCACTCCATTTAAACGTATTAGCATTGATTTAAATTGATTTATTTTAAATTTTTTGCCTTCTGCTCCACCAAACTGGTCGGCATAACCATCGGAGAAAATATAAACAGTATCTCCTTTTTGTAATGGTATTTGATGATTGGTATAATTTTCAATATTGTTTCTTGTATAACTTCCGATAGCAATACTGTCTGGTTTTGTTTCTAATAATTCTTTTCCTCTTACAATAAACAAGGGATTATATGCTCCCGCAAAATGCAATTCCATTTTTTTGAAATTAATCATACACAATGCTATGTCCATTCCATCGCGCAGTTTTGTTTCGTCCGCTGTTTGGTTTAATCGTTCACTCACGCCTTTGTTTAATTTATCTAACAATTCTGCAGGCGTACTTTTGGGTGATTCACTCAATGCTTGATTTAGAATATCATATCCAATAATACTCATAAAGGCTCCAGGAACACCATGTCCAGTGCAATCTACAGCAGCAAAATAAACATTGTCTCCTTTTTTATCAATCCAATAAAAATCCCCACTTACAATGTCTTTGGGTTTTGAAAAAATAAATGCATCGGGCAAGCAAGTGCGTATTGTATAGTTGTTAGGTAAAATAGCCTCTTGAATTCTTTTTGCATAACGAATACTATCGGTGATATCTTTATTCTTTTCTGCCAACTCTGCATTTTTAACAGCAAGTTCTTCGGTTCGTTCTTCTACTTTTTCTTCTAATAATTTTTTTGCAGCAATTAAATTGCGTGTGCGTATTTTATCAAAAACATAAATACTAAAAATCACAAATACGGCAACCAAAACATAAAATAAAACAGTTTGCCAAAAAGGTGGAGCAATGGTAAATTTATAGATTGCAGGAGAAACATTACATGTTCCATCATTATTGCATGCTCTTACCATAAACGTATAGGTTCCTGGCGAAAGGTTGGTATATACGGCTTCGTTATTTGTTGTAAAGCTTGGCAGCCAATCATTATCAAAGCCCTCAAGTTTATATTGATATTTTACATTTTCTGGATTAGTTAAACTAACGCCAACAAAACTAAACGTAAGATGGTTTTGGTCATAAGAAAAACGAGCATCATCAGGAAATGGAATGTCTTTCATAAAAAGTTTTAATCCATAAATACCTGTTTGTGGTTCCACTAAATTTGGCTTATCTTCTTTTGGAGAATATCTTACAGCCCCCATAATTGTTCCATACCAAAGGTTGCCAACATTATCTATACAAACAGCATTTGGATTTGTTTCAACACCTAAAAATCCTTCTGCTTTTCCGTAATGAATAAATTTTTTTGTTTCAATATCAAATCTATCTATTCCTCTGCTTCCTCCTATCCAAATATTATTTTCATTGTCTGCAATAATCGAATAAGGAGAATCAGTTGTTAGTCCTTCTTTTGTGGTGTAGTTTGTAAATGTTTTTCCGTCATACATGTATAAACCTCCGCCATAAGCACCAAACCAAAGGTTATGGTTTTTATCTTCGTTAATACATAAAATAAAACGATGACGCATTCCTTCTTTTTCGCCAAACGATTTAAAGGTTGTTCCATCGTACATCGACAAACTGCCGCCCAATGCACCAAACCAAATATTTCCTTTGCTATCTTTAAAAATTCTGTAAACATTGTTTCCTCCTAAGCCATCTACTATACTATAATTTCTAAATGTTTTTTCAACTGGATTAAATTTTGAAACTCCTTCTTTTGAGCCAAACCAAAGGTTTCCATTGTTATCATCGCTTATTGCAAATACAATATCTCCTGCCAAACCATTAGATTTATTATATCCCTCAAACTTATTTGTTTGTTTGTTTAATTTACAAACACCTCCAAATCCCGTCCCAAACCACAAATTTCCTTCTTTATCTTCAAATGATGACAAAACAACATTACTACTTAATCCATCTTTTGTAGTATAATTTTTTATTGTTCTGTTTTGTTTTTTATTAATTGCTGAATAGCTAAATGTAATTTTAGATATTCCTTCATTTGTTCCGAGCCAAATATTTCCTTCTTTATCGCAAAGAGTTGTCCACACAAGATTATTAACTAAAGTATCTGCTTCATCATAAATTTGAAATCGTTCTCCTCTGTATTGGTTTAATCCAATGTCAGTACCAACCCAAACGCTTCCTTCTTTGTCTTGAAAAATTGCATTGGCATTAAAATAATTTAGTCCTTGTTTAGTATTGTAATTATAGATTAATGCTTTTGATAATGCTTCTGCTCTTTCTTTTGAAGGATAAGGAACGCATTTTGTTGCTCCCCCACCAACAGTGCCAATCCAAATATTATGTGTTTTATCTTCTATGATACAGGTAATAAAATTGGAGCCAATACCATTTTTAATGTCTATTCTATGTCCTGCCTTCTCAACTGTTTGAGATGGTATTTTGGTGTTAAAATCATCTCCTACTTTTAAAACCATAACTCCAGCGTCAGCACTACCAACCCATATCTCGTTGTAATTTGCAAGAGTTAAAGATGTAATTCTATTGCTATGCAAACCATTTCCTGTATTTAAAATACTAAACGATGATGATGAACCCAATTCATTTTTCGAATCATAAATGGTAATGCCAATATCCGTTGCTATCCAAACATTATTTTTTTGGTCAAGTGTTAAGCTATAAACATTGTTGCTACTCAATCCGTCTTTTTGTGTAATAGAAACCATTTTATTGTTTTGCGGATCAAACACATATATTCCTGCTCCTTCTGTAGCTATCCAATATCGGTTTTGGTCATCTTGAATGATAGATGTTACTGTTTTAAATCTAGTATATTCTTCTAGGTTTAAGTTTTCAATTTTTTTTGTTTTAAAATCATACATCGAAACTCCTCCTGCCCAATGTCCCATCAATATATTTCCTTTATTGTCTTTATAAAGTGTGGTTACCCAATCTTCCGCCAATGAATCTTTTCGAGAAAAAATTTGAAATGTTCTTCCGTTATATTTCGTTAATCCAGATAAAGTTCCTACCCATAAATTTCCATCATCGTCCTGAACAATGCTTTGCACTTGCGATTGCGAAAGTCCTTGTTCAACACCATAATAAATAAAACTTGTTGTTTGTGCAAAACCCAATGAAGAGAGCAAAAACAAACATATCCAAATATGCTTTTTTACTTTTTTATTTGTTATCATTTTTCGATGATTTATTTAGTTGGTCCTGTTTATGGTTGATGTTATATGACAAATAGTAAGAAACTTCAACATTATATGTTGCTTCATTAATTTCTATATCATTTTTATAACATGTGGTTGTTCCCCAGAAATACGATTCTTTTCTGTAAGTAATAAGTTGTTTGTTTATTGTAACTGTTGTTGTTCTTGTTGTTTTAATTAAGCCATCTTCTATTGCAACAGCAACATTAGGTTGTTCCTTACGGGAATAGTTTTTTATGTCTGGCAATGATTTTTGATTCCCGATTTTTACAGAACGTTCGGCAAAAGCCGCTGCTTCAACAAGTTTACGCATTTGCTGCTGTTTATATTGTTTATTTTCAAGTGTTATTTTTTGTTTTTCTTGTTGCTCTTCTTTTAGTTTATCTGCTTTTGCTTTTAAGTCATTTTCTCTTCGCATCTGTTCAATCACGGTGTTCGACCGTGCTTCTTGTTTTTTAACATTATATGCTTCTTGTTTAACTGTACGCTCATTTTCTGCAACCATTTTTAATAAGTCGTTTTCATAATTTGTTTTTATTTCTTTATTCTTTTTTGCTAATGCGGCTTTTTCTTCTTTTTCTCGTTGCAAACGCATTGCCTCCGATTCCATACTTTCGTTTTCTTTCAACCTTTGTTTTTCTGCATCTTCTTTCAACTTTGCCAGTTCGGCTGCATTTTTTATTGCGTCTTCTTTTGCTTTCTTTTCAGCCAACAACTTTTCTTCTATTTCTTTTTTTAGTTTTTCTTCCGCTTCTTTCTTGGCTTTTTCTTGTGCCAATAATTTTTCTTGTTCGGCTTTTTCCTTCGCTTCTCTTTCCATAACTATTTTTGCTTGCTCAACAGGGTCCACAATTAAATCTTTCATAAAATCAACCAAGTAGGCATCATCGTCTTTAAATGCTTTTTTTCCATCGTAAATAACTTTTGTAAATGGATTTTTGTATTTACTCACACGTACACCAATTGAGGTTGTTTCAAAAAATGGTGTTTCTGTTTCATATAGTGGAAATAAATCGCCTCTTTCTTTTGAAAGTTTGCTTGTATAAACTATCAAATACATATCTACACAGCCTGGATAAGAATAAGTGATTTTATAATCGGAACCAAAAACTAAAAAGAATTTATATTTACCATTCTTGCCTGTTTTTACTTGTTCTTGCAGAATTGTTCCGTTTCTATATACGGTAATTGTAGCTCCTGCAAGTGCTTTGTTGTCTTTGGTTGCTTTACCTGCAAATTCAAGCATCCCAGGCGCTTGCGATTTTACAGAAAATGAAAAAGCAAAAAACAGCACCATAAAAATTATGGGAAATCTATATTTGAGGTTGTTGCTTTTTGATGGTTTAAAGAAAAACATAAGGTTATTTATCCGCAAACGAAAATAACAAAAAATAGTTGAATAACAACAATTTAAGGTGTTTCTAAGGCAATTATATTCAACTTTTTATAGATGAATTCCGAACTGTATTCTATAACATCTCCTGGCTTCATATTTTCAATTAAAATATTTTCAATTGCTATTCTAACTAATCTCAAACAAGGATAACCAACACCTGCTGTCATTTTTCTAACTTGATGAAATTTTCCTTCAATTAATGTTAACTCAATCCAAGATGTTGGCAAGCGTTCACTAACTGGATGCCCTCTCGGAGCTATATCTTTAGGGGGTTGTACTTTTTTTACAGTACAAGGTTTTGTTAAGTATGCCCCCGAATTTAAAGCTATTACAACTCCTTTTTCTAGTTGTTTTAATCCTTCTTCTGTAATTATTCCTTGCAGCTGAACAAGATAAACCCGCTTATGTTGAAAGCTTGGATTCAATAATTTATAATTCAAACTTTTATCATTTGTTAAAATTAAAAGTCCTTCCGAATTTTCATCTAAACGTCCAATTGGTCGAACGTCTGCTGGAAAAGGGAAATTTATTTTATCTAAACATTTCTTTTTTCGGTGTGAAGAAACAAATTGAGAAATAATTTTATAGGGCTTATAAATAACGAAATACTTCATTTAAAGACAAAAATAATCAATATGTTTTTGTTGCTGTTTCTATTTATCTGTTTTCTTTTGTAAACATATACATGTGTTCTTTTGTTGTTTTTGTCGAATTTTTAGAGTGCACAAGTGTTTTTATTTTATAATTTTGTCCCGCATTTAAAAAGCACATTCTTATCAATATTACTAAATGGGCAATAGCAACGGTCATCATTATTCACACAAAATATCAGCAGCAGGCTTACTCGTAACTCTTGGAATTATTTTTGGCGATATTGGAACATCTCCTTTATACGTATTAAAAGCAATTGTTGGAGATAATCCTATTGACTCGACCGTTGTTCTAGGCGGTATCTCCTGTATATTTTGGACTCTTACTTTACAAACTACTTTAAAATATGTAATGCTCACCTTAAATGCAGACAATAAAGGAGAGGGCGGAATATTTTCATTATATACATTAGTAAAAAAAACAAAAATTAAATGGTTGTTGTTCCCGGCTGTAATTGGTGGAAGCGCAATATTAGCAGAGGGAATTATTACTCCGCCAATTTCTGTTTCGTCAGCAATTGAAGGATTAAGAATGGTTGATTCATTAAAACATTTACACACCGTACCTATTGTAATTGTTATCATTGTTTTACTTTTTGGGATACAACAATTTGGAACAAAATCAATCGGAAAACTTTTTGGTCCTGTAATGTTATTGTGGTTTTTAATGTTGGCAGTACTGGGCGTTTCACAATTAGCTGGTAATTGGGGCGTATTAAAAGCCCTTAATCCAATGTATGGGTATGATTTGTTGGTAAAACATCCAGGAGGATTTTGGCTGCTTGGTGCCGTTTTCCTTTGTACAACTGGGGCAGAAGCCCTATATTCTGATTTAGGACATTGTGGTAAAGAGAATATTCGTATTAGTTGGACTTTTGTAAAAACAAGTTTGGTGTTGAATTATTTTGGGCAAGGTGCATGGTTAATCAATCATCAAGGGGAAGAGTTAAATGGCGCTAGCCCTTTTTACACGATAATGCCAGAATGGTTTTTGCCAATAGGAATTGGCTTAGCAACTGTTGCAACTATTGTTGCCAGCCAAGCTTTAATTAGCGGTTCTTTCACTTTGATAAATGAGGCTATACGATTAAATTTTTGGCCCAAAGCTAAAATTAAATACCCAAGTGAATTAAAAGGGCAATTATACATTCCTGCTATAAATTGGTTGCTGTGTGCGGGTTGTATTGTTGTTGTTTTATACTTCGAAGAATCCTCAAAAATGGAAGCCGCTTACGGTTTAACAATCATTTTAGGAATGTTAATGTCATCTCGTTTGCTCGTTTACTTTATGAAAATAAAACGTTTTTGGGCTCCTTTAGTTTGGGGATTTATTTTCACATATCTTTTTATTGAGCTTTCGTTTTTGGTTGCTCAACTTGACAAGTTTACAAAGGGAGGTTGGATAAGTTTATTTATAGCAAGTGTTTTAACTTCCGTAATGTTAATCTGGTATTATGCTCGTAAAATCAGAAACAGATACGTTGAATTTGTAAAGCTGGTCGATTACCTTCCTGTATTAGAAGACTTAAGCAGAGACCTTGCAATTCCTAAATATGCAACACATTTGGTGTATTTAACGAGTGCAAATAATAGAGAAGAGATTGAATCGAAAATTATTTATTCAATTATGCAAAAACAACCTAAGCGTGCTGATATATATTGGTTTGTACATGTGGATGTTGTTGATGAACCTTACAGAATGGAATATAGCGTATGTGAATTTATTCATGATGACGTAATCCGAATTGATTTCAGATTAGGTTTCCGTGTAGCGCCACGTATCAATTTAATGTTCAGAAAAGTGGTGGAAGATTTGGTTAAAAATAAAGAAGTGGATATTACTAGCCGATACGCATCTTTAAATAAAAATAATATCATAGGCGATTTTAGATTTATTGTAATTGAAAAATTTCTTTCCTATGAAAATGAATTGCCTATTCATGAAAAATTAATTTTGGATATTTATACTTTCTTAAAACACATGAGTTTATCTGAAGCTAAAGCCTTTGGGTTAGATACTAGTTCAGTAACCACCGAAATGGTTCCGCTAATTTTAGCGCCACCAAAAGATGTTAGCTTAAAAAGGATTGATGAAAAATAAAAAAGAGGCGATAATAATTATCGCCTCTTTTTTATTTTAAGTTTGTTTTTTATGGACATTTTTTAGCCTCTGCACTATTCAAAAAGTTTTTTGCATTCGCATTTGCTGGATCTATTTCAGACACTTTTTTAAAGTATTCTTTTGCTTTACAATAATCTTTATTATTCATATAAAAAACACCAATGTAAGTGTTTGCTTCTATCAAATTGTTTTTGTATTCATCCGCTTTGGCTTTTTCTAAAAAGGTTTCATAAAATGGTTTTGCCGACCACTTCTCATTTTTGGGGTCTAATTGGGAATTTATTTTGCCTCTCCATAAATAACCTACAGACATCTCTGGTTGCAGTTTAATAAATTTTACAAAAGCAGAATCAGCATTGATAAAATCTTTATTATAATAATACGATAACCCCAACCCATAATAATCGTTTGCTCCAGCTTTTCCTGCATCTACTTTAATCATATATGATTTTATTGCTTCTCCATATTTTTTCATGCTTTTATAAGCATTTGCAATATCAGAATTCAATTCAATTTTGTCTGGTTGAAGTTGTAATGCTTTTTGGTATTGAATAATTGCCAAAGAGTCTTTTTTGTTTTTTGATAATAATTTTGCATAATATTCATAATCCATAGGAATTATTTTTATTTCAGGTGAAACTCGTTTAAAAAATAATTCGCTGTTGATTAATCCATTTTCATAATCCCCCGACTCATATTGTGCAAAAGCTAAAAAGCGGTTTAAATATGCATTTTCCGCATCACACTTTTGTGCATCTGTGGATGCAGAAACAGATTCTTTGTATTGTTTTGCTTGAAATAAAAATGCAGCATAACGAACTCGTGCTCCACAATCATTATTCAAATCTAAAAAGCGTTTGTAGTTATAAACGGCATTTGCATATTGTCCTGCACGAGCATAAATTTCGGCTTTTTCACGATAAGCAGGCGCATAAGTAGAATCAATCAACCCGGCTCTTTTATAAGATTCTAGTGCTAGATTATAATTTTTTGCTCTGTTCCACACTTGTCCTTGACGCAAAATTGCACGAACATTTTTTTTATCTAAGCTTTCTGCTTTTTCATAGTTTTCAATGGCTTTTGTTCCTACATTTTGCTCTAAGTAAGCATCACCCATTAAAATATAAACCTCTGGGTTTTTAGGCTCTAATTTAGCAGCTTGAGCTAACAGTGTTAATGCCTCAGGAATGTTTTTTATTTCAGATTGTATATATACTTCCGCTATCTTCATTAATACAGTAGCATTTTTGCCTGCAGCCAGTGTTGTTGCTTTGTAAAAATTTGCTTTTGCTTCTGTTTGTTTTTCATCATTCCACTCCAACTTTCCTAACCCGATATAACCATAAGGGCTTGTGGCATTTAGTTCAACGGCTTTAGTATATTGTTCTTTTGCTTTTTCTGGTTTATCATTTTTAATAAAATTTTCGCCATAATAAAATAAAAGCTCTCCGTTATTTGGTTGGCTTTGTACAAGCGTTTTAAAAACACCGTTCGCTTTTTCGAACTGCTCGTTATTGGTTAATTTAATTGCCTCATCTAATGTTTGTCCTATTGCTCCTGCCGACACTAAAACAAAAGCCACAATTGATAATTTAATCTTTTTCATAATTCTTCTTTATTTATTATACATCTATACGCAAATACTATTCCATACTCACATGCACCATTCTAACGGGTGCTATTGCTGGTATTAAACCTGCTTTTAAAATCATTAATTGTCCCTTATCCCCAGCAACAAAAGAAACAAATCCCAAGCCCAGCCCTGCGCGTGTTTGTCGGTTTATCATATAAATATCGCGCGTAAAAGCATAATCTTTTGTTTTTATGTATGCTTGGTAAGGTTTGTATCCTCTTTCTCCTTCTGCTTTTGAAATTCCAACAACTTTTATTTTTTTCAAAAAATTGGTTGTGGTACTATCGTCAATATCACTTATCCAATTTACACTTAATACTCCTATTGCATTTTTGTTTTTGCTAACATATTCAATAACCTCGGGGTTTGAGTTTACAGCAAACACATTTTTACCAAACGCTTTGCCTTGCAATAATGTGTCTTGCATATATCTGGCATTTGCAGAACCTTTATTATCAAACACTACATTGATTTTTCCCAATGAAGAGTTTTTGTTTATCTGATTCCACAAACTATCATTTCCTAGTAAGATAGATTTTATTTTTTCTACTGTTAAGGTTGAATCGTTGTTTTCTGGATGGATTACAATTGCAATAGCATCTTCAGCAACTTTGGTAGCTATCGGAAAAATATTTTTTTGTTCAAATTGTTTTCTTTCAGCGGCTGTAATATTTCTGCACATCACTACAACTTTACACGAATCATTTACAAGCCGACTAAGCGCTTCATCCTCATGCAAATATTTAACATAAATTTTAGCATTTTTATAGATTGATTCAAAAGTATAAATCTGTGTATCAAAAAGTTTTGTAAATGATTCATCCACAACAATATTTACTTCGCCTGAAGTAGGTGTATCTGTTGCTTCATTTCCAGCAGGGTTTCCACAAGCATAAAACACTAATAAGGTAATAATTCCAGCAAATAAAATTTTATTCCACATTTTCATTTGTGTTATTTTGTTTATGGGGATGGTTTTTCTTTGATTTATATCTACGATAAGCTATATAAAATCGAAAGGCTCCAAAAAACAATAAGATTAATCCAATCGTCAATCGTGCATTGGGTAATAAATCGCCCCAAACATTTGTAAACAAAAATAAAAAGCTAACTACAAAATACAATATAACTACCAAAGAGGTAAATGAAAAGCGAGTTGCGTTAACGATATTTTTAATTTTTGGCGACATGGATAAAATCAGTCTTGGTTAATTTTAAGGGCAATTCTAAAAATAGTGTTTTAAAATTACACACCCCTTACCCTCCGCCAATGGTTGGAGAGAACTGAAATGTTAATTTTTAGAAGTGCCCTTAACTATTTTTCTATAAATCATATAGCCTCTGTAAATGCTATAAGCAATCATTACTAATCCTATTTCTTTTCTGTAATTAGGAAATAAATTTTCTGCAATATCTGTTAATAAAAAAAGTAAGCCAATTGCTAAATAAACTGCCACCATAAAAAATCCAAAGTAGTGACTAATCTTATTAACCATCGGGTTACTTTAAAAATCGATTTTTTTACTTTATTGTAAACTTAATAGGTAAATTAAATTGTACACGTACTTCGCGTCCATTTTGTTTTCCTGCTTTCCAATGTGGCATTGCTTTTACAACTTGTTGTGCAAGTTTATCGTATCCTGGTCCTCCGGAAACTCCACGCAATACTTTAACATCTGTGATTCCTCCATCTTTTTCAACTACAAATGTTACATAACATGTTCCAGAAATACCTGCTTCTTTTTCCATCTGAGGATAACCAACTTGTTCTATTTTGTTTTTTATCCACTTCATCATCTCGGCTTCCCCACCCGGGAAAGTTGGCATTTGCTCAACAATGGTTAATGGTGTTTCTACGGTTTCCACAATTTGATTTCCTGTTCCTGTTTCGGGGATGATAATATCATTATTATCTCCCGTTCCTTCTTGTGTTACCGTTGAAATTGTTGGCGTTTCCTCTGTTTGAACAGGAGGGGGGTCATCCACAACTTCATCATCCGTAACCACAGGAGGAGTAAATTTTACTGTTTCCATCACTGGCGGTGGCGGTGGCGGTGGCGGTGGCGGTTCTGTTTCGTCAAGTGGTGGTGGTGCAGTTAAGTCCATAGGAGTTATATCCATTGGAACTTCTACTTCATCCATTTTGTTGTTTATCCAATCGATAATTGCTGGTAAGCTTACTAAAAACACAAATGTTGAACCAGTAATTATTAAAGCCATTGCAAGGCTTCTATTGTGATTTTTTCTTAAAAAGTAAGCTCCGTAGGATTTGTTTCTGTCTTCAAAAACAATGTCGTTGCGCACAGGTGCAACCACACTATCCCAATTATTAAATACTGAATCTGCCATGTTGCTTATTTATTTATTGCTTTTAATAATTCTCCTTCTTTGGCACCTAAATCTACAATTGCATATTTACCAATGTTGCAGATATTTAGCTCATCTACTACATCTATTATGTTTTTGTAAACTGCTTTGTCATCTGCTTTTATTAACACCGTTAATGCTTCTTTTAGCCCTTTTTCTCTATTAACCAAGCGTTTATAAGTAGTATCCACTATTTCTTTTGACTTTAATTGTTCTGTCAATTTTTTAATAGCATCATCGGTTGGTTTATTTCTTTCTAATAATAATTTATGAAGCCCTTCTGATGAAAAATCTGTTTTTATTAATGCTGTTGGAGGCATTCCTTTTTCGTTTCCTTCCGAATAAAACTCTCCAGCATAATAGTAAATCGAATTATCACCGCTCATGATAAAAGTTAATGCATTGTTTACTTTGATATTTTCTTTTTCATCTTTCGGGTCAGCAGGAAAATTAATTTCCATTGCTTTTGGTTTACTAAATGTAGAAGTAAGTACGAAAAACGTAAGGAGCAAAAATGCCAAATCCACCATGGGTGTCATATCTATTCGGGTAGATGATTTTTTGGCGCGCTTTTTTTCGTGCTTTCCACCTCCACCACCATCTGTATTCACTTCAGCCATATTTGTTTTTTTATTCGTTAATAATTGTTTTCTTTAATTAGCCGGAGCCTCTTCTGGACCCTGTTCAAGATCTGTAATTAAATTAAAACGATACAATTCCATATCAGTAAAAACTTTTATAATTTCTTTTACTGCAATATAGTTTGTTTTTGCATCTGCTTTAATTGCAAACCTTAATGGCTCGTATTTAAAATCTCTTCCCAATTGTTTTGCTTTTTCTTGTTCTGTTTTTGCCTGTCTTGCTGCTTCTATCTGCCCAAACCGAATCCAATTCGCAAGCTGGTTATCTAAAGAGTCGTGAGGTATTCCTGGTGATTTTATTTTAACCCTATCGGCATCTTCCATATTAATGTACTGCTTCAGTTGTAAAATAGGAACTCCAAAACTTGTCATGCCTCCAAAAGTTTCTTTTTCTTTTTGAGTAAATTCGACTTTATATTGTTGTCCCATTTTTTCTAGGGTTTTTACGCGAACATCATAATTGTTGATATTGTAAAACGCTTTCCCTTTATCATCAATAGAAATCATTATTACATTTTTTGGTAATAATTTATCTGATGTGGAAGAAGGCGTATCAACAATTACAGGTTCTGTAACCCTAGAAGTAGCAGTAAGCATAAAGAAAGTTACCAAAAGAAAAGCCAAATCCACCATTGGAGTCATATCCAACGAAGGGCTACCTTTACCTGTATTTACTTCAGCCATGTTTTATTTTTTAATAAATGTTATTTTTCTGTTTTCTAATTATGATCATTATTTAGCATGGTGTAATGTATGAACTAAGCTAAATCCTGCTTCATCCATGCTGTGTGTAATAGCATCAACACGAGTACTAAAATAATTGTATGCCATAATACCAACAACAGAGCCTGTAATACCTAATGCTGTATTAATCAAGGCTTCAGAAATACCTGTTGCAAGTGCTGCTGTGTCAGGTGAACCTGCAGCAGACATGGCAGCAAATGAACGAATCATCCCCAATACTGTTCCAATTAACCCCCAAAGAGTTGCAATTGTTGCACAAGTAGTAATGATAGATAAGTTTTTAGAAAGCATTGGCAACTCTAATGATGTTGCTTCTTCTAATTCTTTTTGAACTGCTTCAATTTTATCTTCTGTATTCAAGGTGCTATCGTTTTCAACTAATTGTAGTTTTTCGATTCCAGCACGAACAACATTCGCTAGAGAACCTTGTTGTTTATCACAAGCTGCGATAGCTTCATCATATTGACGAGCAGCCAACATAGATTTAATATTACGTAAAAAAACATCTGTTTTTCCTTTTCCTTTTGCTTTTGAAATCGTAAGGAATCGCTCAACAGTAAACGTTACAACAATAATAAAGATTGCCATAAGAATTGGCACAATAAACCCTCCCGCATGCATCATTCCTAAATAATTTCCTTGTTTTGGATGCCCTTCTGCATCAAAGTTTGATGGGCTACCTAATACAAACACATAAATCATAATTCCAATACCAATTGAAATTATTATCGCTAATAATGCGGTCATAAAGTTAAATCCGCCCGATGTTGTTTTTTTGTTACTCATATTGATTTTGTTTTTGGTTTTTAATTATTTTTTAATACAAAGTTATTTTTTGAATGGTTTTAGATAGTTTTTTCCAAAACAAGGCTTCAAACATACTAAATCTATTTTGAAAGTAAAAATTATTCATAGCTTCTTTAAAAAATTTAATACTGATTTAATAACCCAAAACTATCAAAGTAATTGTTTCCCATTAAACTCATTTTCTAAATGGTAGTATTTAACAAATAATCGGTAGTGTTTCAGCTTTAAAAGAAAAGCCCAGCTGAAAATTTCAGCTGGGCTTTTCTTTTTTTAATATTTTCTATTGTTTAATAAACAATTATTTTTTCTGTTGATTGATTTTTGTTGTCTTTTAAAGTAATCGTGTAAACCCCTTTTCCGTATTCAACAATACTCACTGGTTTTGTGAATACTCCGTTCACATTTTTCACCTCTTCTCTATAAACAATTTGTCCCAATGCATTTGTAATTTCTATTCTGAAACTACTTTCTGACGTTGCATTAAATATTAAATTAAAGTTCCCATCACTTGGGTTAGGATAAATCGTTAGTAGATATGGGTTAATGGTGTTTGTTATTCCTGTCCATAATACATTAAATGGTGCTGAGGCTGATGAAGAACAACCTACTGTTGTAACCACAACAGTATAGTTTCCATCTTGTGTTGGTGTGTATGTTTGACCTGTAGCTCCTGGAATAATTACACTATTAAAATACCATTGATTGCCTGTAGCTGAACTTGATTGTAAGTCATTACCAACTTGAGTAATTGTTGGTGTTGCAGGAATAGGATTTACTGTCATTGTGATACTATTGCTTGTTCCTGTTGTAGGACTTGCACAAGCCGAACTTGAAGTCATAATACAAGTAACTATCTGTCCATTTGTTAATGTACTGGATGAGAATGTTGAACTATTTGTTCCTACATTACTTCCATTTACTTGCCATTGATAGCTTGGAGTTGTTCCTCCGTTAGTTGGTGTAGCTGTAAACGTAACCATATCTCCAGCACAAATTGTACTCCCTGGACTTGACGAAATACTAACTGCTGGTGTTACAGAGCCCGTTACAGTCATTGTAACAGAATTAGAATTCGCTGTTGTTGGACTTGCGCAGGCTGCATTTGACGTTAGAATACAAGTAACTATTTGTCCGTTTGTTAATACACTTGAAGCGTATGTAGGGCTATTTGTTCCCACATTACTTCCGTTTACTTGCCACTGGTAACTTGGTGTTGTGCCGCCATTGGTTGGTGTTGCTGTAAATGTTACATTTTGACCAGTACAAATTGTTGTTCCTGGACTTGCTACAATTGAAACACTTGGTGTTACTGCTGCATTTACTGTCATCGTAACAGAATTAGAATTCGCTGTTGTAGGACTTGGGCAAGTTGCATTTGATGTCATAAAACAAGTAACAACCTGCCCATTGGTCAATGTTGTTGTTGAGTATGTTGCACTATTTGTTCCCACAGTACTTCCGTTTACTTGCCACTGGTAACTTGGTGTTGTGCCGCCATTGGTTGATGTTGCTGTAAATGTTACATTTTGACCAGTACAAATTGTTGTTCCTGGGCTTGCTGCAATTGAAACACTTGGTGTTACCGTTGCATTTACCGTCATTGTTATTGCATTTGAATTGCCTGTTGTAGGGCTTGCACAAGAAGAACTTGATGTCATGATACATGTAACAACTTGCCCATTGGTCAATGTTGTTGTTGAGTATGTTGCACTGTTTGTTCCTACATTACTTCCGTTTACTTGCCATTGGTAACTTGGCGTGCTGCCTCCATTGGTTGGCGTAGCCGTAAATGTTGTATTTTGTCCTGCACAAATAGTCGAACCGGGGCTTGCTGCAATACTTACAGCAGGCGTTACAGAACTACTAACAGTAATTGTAATTGAGTTTGATGTTGCTGTTGTAGGGCTTGCACAAGTTGCATTTGATGTTAAAATACAAGTAACAACTTGTCCGTTTGTTAGAGTACTCGAAGAGTATGTAGCACTATTTGTTCCCACATTGCTTCCATTCACTTGCCATTGATAGCTTGGAGTTATTCCTCCGTTAGTTGGTGTTGCCGTGAATGTTACATTTTGTCCAGCACAAATTGTGCTTCCTGGGCTTGCAGTAATTGAAACACTTGGTGTAACAGCTGTATTAACAACAACTGTTGTAGTACCTGCTGCGCTCGTACACCCTCCAACTGTAACAGTAACACTATATGTTCCTGCCATTGCTGTTGTTGCGCTTGGCCTACTTGGATTTTGTGTTGATGCGGAATAGCTACTTGGTCCTGTCCACGCATACGTTGCTCCTCCAACTGTTGGAGTTGTTAAATTTATTGTTTGACCCACACACACAGGCGAGTTACTTCCTGCTGTTGGTGTGGCTGGAGTATTACTTACAACTACTGTTGTAGTTCCTGCTAAACTAGTACAACCTCCTACAGTTACCGTAACACTATATGTTCCAGCCATTGCTGCAGTTGCTCCTGTGCGGGTTGGGTTTTGTAATGCTGAACTAAATGCACTTGGTCCTGTCCAGGCATAAACAGCTCCAGCTACCGTTGGTGTTGTTAAATTGATGGTGTTTCCAGTACATACAGGAGTATTGCTACTTGCTGTTGGTGTGGCTGGAGTATTATTTACAACTACTGTTGTGGTTCCTGCTAAACTAGTACAACCTCCTACAGTTACCGTAACACTATATGTTCCTGCCATGGCTGCAGTTGCTCCTGTGCGGGTTGGGTTTTGTAATGCTGAACTAAATGCACTTGGTCCTGTCCAGGCATAAACAGCTCCAGCTACCGTTGGTGTTGTTAAATTGATGGTGTTTCCGGTACATACAGGAGTATTGCTACCTGCTGTTGGTGTGGCTGGAGTTGGATTAACAGTCATGGTAATTGCATTGGATGTTGCAGGGTTTCCAGTAACACCAGGCAAATTAGATGTCATAATACACGTAACTATTTGTCCGTTTGTAAGTGTTGTTGTGGTATAAGTTGGGCTGTTTGTTCCTACGTTACTACCGTTTACTTGCCATTGATAACTTGGTGTTGTTCCTCCGTTGGTTGGAGTGGCGGTAAAGGTTACACTTTGTCCTGAACAAATAATATTGTCTGCGTCATTTGATACAATTGAAACACCTGCTACATTGCTTGTTCCAGAAAGGTTAATATTATCAACATAAAGCATTTGTCCCCAACCAGATTTATTTTGGAAGCTTAACATTACATTTGCTTGCCCCACATAACTGTTTAGATTTACTGTTTCTGTTCTCCATTGAGCTGGACCAGAAGGAACGAAAACAGTTGTACTATTGTCTGGAGCTGTTGCTAATACTGTGCTTCCTTTTGCATACACTCTTGTCCAAGTTGTTCCACAATCTGTAGATACCAAAACTATTAAAGAATCAAAATAGGTTGCATTGTACCTTGCGTAAGCAACATCAAAAGTTAATGTTGCGGTAGATAAACCTGCAAAACTATATTTTGGAGTTTGCATCTCATCAATATTTCCTGCTGTTGATGTTGGTGGTGTGGCATTATCAATGGATGCCGAATTTGTTCCGGCTGCGGATGGTCCATTTGCATTTGTTGCTTGCACCCAAGTATAAGCATCTCCATCTGGGTTGTTCAAATACCAGCCCGTTGGTAAAAAGGTTCCGCCTTCAAAACCTTCTACTAATGGTAATGTTGTTGGGGCAGAAACAACAATATATGCTGTTTTGGTCATTGAATTACTGCCATTAGTATTTGTTGCAGTAAGCGTTACATTGTATGTTCCTGCTGTGTTATAGCATATATTTGTTGGATTTTGAACAGTTGAAGTTGTGGGTGTTCCTCCTGGAAATGACCAAGCCCAAGAAGTTGGTGTTCCTGTAGATAAGTCTGTAAAGTTTATACAATTTCCAACACAAATATTTGTTCTGCTAGCCACAAAATCTGCAACAGGAGGCGAAGTTCCTGGCGTGTTTAAATCTGATTGCCAAATGCTACGACCATAAGTTGCAGCACGCAATTTATTTGCTGTGTATTGAATTTCGAGTTCTCTAACCGAAACATTTGGTAAACCAGTATTATATGCAGACCAAGAACCCGCAGTATTATCACGATAATAAACACCAACATCTGTTCCTGCATAAAGAATATCGGTTGCAGAACCATTTTGGTAAACAATACAATTTACTGGAATATTTGGAAGCCCTGTTCCGTAAGAAGTCCAAGTTGTTCCTGCATTTGCAGAATAAAAAACCTTGTTTGCTGCAGAATAACCCGAAAAAGTTACCCAAACATGTTGCGGATTATTGCTTGCGACAGCTATATATGTAATAGCAGCAGAAGCAACGGGTAGTGTTCCTGTTCTATCCGTAAAAGTTGTTCCGCCATTTGTTGATGCATAGAATCTATTAATTTTTGCTGTGTATAAATAATTACTATCCGATGGAGCATACGCCATTGCAATAATATTTCCCGTCCCACCAGTAACTGTTCCTAAGGCGGTCCAGTTGGTGCCTCTATTAACTGATTTATAAGCATTCGCTTTTCCTACCACTAAAGTTGTTGCTCTTTGAGGATTCATGATATATGGTGTAACCCAATCTCCATCGGCATTTACACCAGTTCCTCCACTTTGAACAATATTTGTTGTAAGATTTCCTCCGGTTGTTGTTCTATAAATTTCACCATAATACAATTCGCCATATTGAACATTTGCATTGGTAAAATCAATGATTGCTTCCATTCCATCTCCACCCAAAGGTCTTGTCCATGTGGCTGTTCCACTCCAACGATTTGTTCCATTATCTTGCCACCCTGTAATCAACATATTTTGATTTGTTGTGGATAAGCCTATTCTATATGCTTGTGAAATTTGCAAGCCATTACTAAGATCTGTCCATCCTGTTCCGCTATTTGTAGTTCTAAATAATCCTCCATCACAACCCGCATAATAAGTTGTTGTGCTTCCTGGAATATATTCCAATGCGTGAATATCAGCATGTACGTAGGGCGCCCCGGAGCCAGTCCAGTGAGCATTAATTGTCCAGTTTGTTCCTCCGTTTGTAGAACGCCAAATATTAATTCCGCCAACCATCACATGGTCAGCATTTGAAGGAGAAACAGCTAATGCTAAATCATACCATCCTTGTCCACCAGTATCGCTACCAGTGTTTGACCATCCTAATAAATTTGGTGTTGTTGAACGTGTTGTAAACGTTGTTCCGTTGTCTATTGAACGATACACCCCTTGAAAACCAGAAGCAGTATTTGCAGCTAACAAATATACATAAGCAGCATTTGCAGCTGTTACAGCAATTGAAAGCCTAGATACGGCTGTTGTTGCTGGTAAGCCCGAAGTAATATTTGTATAGGATGTTCCTCCGTTTGTTGATTTATAAAAACGCGTTGTAGAACAAGCATAAACAGTAGTGGTATCACCTGGGCGATACTCAATGTCTTTCATGTTGATTCCGTTTGTGCCTGTTATTTGAGTCCATGTTGCTCCTGCATTTATTGAGCGGTAAATACCATTTGAAGACGCAGCATGAATGGTATTTGGATTTATTGGATTAATCAATAATCTACTGATAACACGACCATTTGTAACAGCCCAAGAAAGTCCTGTTGTATTCCATGTTGCTCCTGCGTTGGTAGATTTATAAACGCCAATACTGTATGTATCTGATGCATCGCCATCGCCAGTTGCTAGGTAAACTATTTGATTGTTTAATGGATTGATTGCAACATCTGTACAACCAATTACGGGTAAATTGTCTGTTGTTGTAGCCCAGCTTGTACCACCATTAGTTGTTTTCCAACACCCACCACCAGGAGAACCCACATAAATAATATTTGTGCTTGTTGGGTCGAATCTAACAAAATTAATACGTCCAGCACCTCCGCCTGTTGGTATTGTTGTTGTTGGTCCTATTAGTGTCCAATTTGCTGCTTGAATAGTTGGTGTTCCTCCCTCCATTCCTCTATTTGGTTCTGAACCATCATTACTATAATAAGTATCGTAATACTCATTCATAGCATTTATCATAACAGACCTGTCTCCACTAGGATACAAGCGTGGTTTCATATAATCTTCCCAACGTTTAAATGTTTTCCATCCTGGCTTTTTTGTTTTTGTGATGGTTGTAGGGGTAGAAACATTTGACCACTTTACCGGTATATTTGCGTTAGGATTCGGAACTTCAACCTGAACTGATTTTGAGGGGTCTGACCAATATTGTTCAAATGCTTGTTGCACATCGTAAAAGTTTACAGTTGGGTCTTGCATCATTTCCACCCAACTTTGACCTTGCGAAATTCCTTTGTTTGTAAGCAAAACAAGAGAAACAACACAGCTTAAAAAAGTAATTTTTTTCATTGTATTAATAATTAAATTTAGTTTAGAGAAGCACTAAGGTAATTTCTATTTCTCAGAAAATCAAGTTTTTATACGAGTTTTTAAAGAAAAACTGTTTTAAGGAAATTTTAAGGGAAATATTGGATGGGGCTTTTAAAAAAAGACATAAAAAAAGGCGACTAGTTGTCGCCTCTTGCTCCCTCTCCTGGGCTCGAACCAGGGACCCCATGATTAACAGTCATGTGCTCTAACCAGCTGAGCTAAGAAGGAATTTATCTGGTTTTTTCCTTGTTTTTAAGTTAAAGCCTTAAAAAAAGGAGTGCAATATTAGTGTGTTCGTATGAAATATGCAATATATTTGTGCGAAATTTTTAAAAAATCTTTTTTATGAGCTTATTAGTTGTAGGAACCGTGGCATTTGACGCTATTGAAACACCTTTTGGAAAAACAGATAAAATACTTGGAGGAGCCGCTACCTATATCTCTTTGGCTGCATCTTATTATACAAAAAACATAAATTTAGTTTCTGTTGTTGGTGGCGATTTTCCAAATGAAAATATTGCACTGTTAAACAAACATTCTGTGAATACTGATGGTTTGCAGATTTTAAAAGATCAAAAAACATTTTTTTGGGCTGGGAGATATCATAATGATATGAATTCGAGAGATACCATTACTACCGAATTAAATGTTTTGGAAACATTTAACCCTATTGTTCCTGAAGCGTATCAAGATTGCGAATTTTTAATGTTGGGGAATCTTGTTCCTAAAGTTCAACAACAAGTAATTACTCAATTAAGAAAACGCCCAAAACTAATTGTTCTGGATACAATGAACTTTTGGATGGATATTGCTTTAAACGATTTGTTGGAAACAATAAAAATGGTTGATGTTTTGACAGTAAACGACTCTGAAGCTCGCCAACTTTCTGGAGAATATTCTTTGGTGAAAGCTGCTCAAAAAATATTATCAATGGGTCCAAAATATTTGATTATTAAAAAAGGGGAACACGGGGCATTGCTTTTCAATAAAGAACAAGTGTTTTTTGCACCAGCTTTACCTTTAGAAGATGTGTTTGACCCAACGGGTGCTGGCGATAGTTTTGCTGGGGGATTCATAGGATATCTTGCTGAAACAAAAGATATTTCTTTTGATAATATGAAACGTGCTATCATTTTTGGTTCTGCTACTGCATCATTTTGTGTAGAAAAATTCGGAACAGAAAATTTAGTAAATCTATCTCAGGAACAAGTTGATGAGCGCGTTCAAGAATTCGTTGATTTGGTTCAATTCGATATTGCTTTGGTATAACAAAGAATTAACAGCATTTTGTTTATAATAATAGCACACAAAACAAGTTATTACACAAATAATAGCACTATTTTTGCGTGTTAGTTTTTTATTATGAATCAGCGCGAAGCCCTACTTAAACAATATTTTTCAAAATCTTCTATTGGCGGGACCATTAGTATTAATGATTTGCGTGATAAAGAATTTAATGGTGAGTTGCTTTCAAAAGAAGAAAGACAAGCCCTTTCAAATTTTGATAAATTTAGGTTGGCTGTTTTAAATGCTCAAACAGATGATGAATCGTTTCACAAACGCTATCAAGAACTACAGGTGATGGCTAACTTAGATGATTATAAAGAATTTTTGAAGGAAAAATATTTTTTATAGTCCTTCAGTTTCTTTTGCTTCTGCCACAACACTTCCGAATTAATATTTTACTATCTTTGTGCTGCATTTTAAAAAAACATAAATCATGTTAAATAGTATATTACTTGGAATTTTTGGTTTGGGTGGTCCAGAAATGATCATTATTCTAATAATTGTTTTATTACTTTTTGGTGGTAAAAAAATTCCTGAATTAATGAAAGGTCTTGGAAAAGGCGTAAAAGAATTTAAAGACGCATCAAAAGGGAACGAGGACACAACGAACACTCCCGAAAAAAAAGACTAATACATTAACTCTTTTTCAAAATCCATTTTGTTATGGATTTTGTGTTTTTAAACCATTACTTCTATTTTTTTTGTGAAAACATATTCTTCTATTTCTGAAGTTCAATCTGATTTATACAACAACAGGCTATCTTGTGTTGAGCTTACTAAATCATATATTTCACGCATCCATGAAAATAAAAAATTAAATGCTTTTTTAGAAGTGTTTGAACAAAGTGCATTAGAAAAAGCAAAAGAAGTTGATGAAAAAATAAAAAACAAAACAGCAGGAAAGCTTGCTGGGCTTGTTATTGGCTTAAAAGATAATATCTGTTATAAATCGCATAAAGTTTCTGCTTCATCAAAAATTTTGGACAATTTTGAATCATTATATAGCGCAACGGTTGTTGAGCGTTTATTGGTAGAAGATGCAATAATTATTGGTCGTTTGAACTGTGATGAATTTGCAATGGGTAGCTCTAATGAAAATTCTTCGAAGGGGAATGTGTTGAATCCTCATAATACCGAATATGTGCCAGGTGGTTCTTCAGGTGGCTCTGCTGCTGCTGTTGCCGCTGATTTGTGTTTAGCAACATTAGGGACGGACACGGGAGGTTCTATTCGTCAACCAGCATCATTTTGTGGTGTTGTTGGTTTAAAACCAAGCTACGGAAGGGTTTCAAGATATGGTGCTATTGCTTATGCTTCTTCGTTTGACCAAATTGGTCCGCTAACAAAAAATGTGGATGATGCTGCTTTAATTACTGAAATAATTGCTGGAAATGATGAATTTGATAGTACTGTTTCATCAAAACCTGTTCCCGAATATTCAAAAGAATTAAAAAGCGCAGACAAAAAAAAATATAAAATAGCTTATTTAAAAGACTGTGTTGAGGCGAATGGTTTGGATTCAGAAATCAAAAAAAATATTTATCAATTAATAGATAAATTAAAATCGGAAGGGCATGTTGTTGAACCTGTTGATTTCCCTTATTTAGATTATTTGGTTCCTACTTATTATGTTTTAACTACAGCCGAAGCATCGTCCAACCTTGCTCGTTTTGATGGAATTAATTTTGGATATCGCTCTCCAAATGCTTTTGATTTAGAATCAACGTATAAAAAATCGAGAACAGAAGGATTTGGAAAAGAAGTAAAACGAAGAATAATGCTTGGTACATTTGTTTTAAGTGCAGGATATTACGATGCTTATTATTCAAAAGCACAGCGTGTTCGCAGATTATTACAAAATAAAGTAAACGAAATTTTTACTGATTACGATTTTATTCTTTCTCCAACTACACCGGGAACGGCTTTTAAATTCGGACAAAAAGGAACAGACCCGATTGCTATGTATTTAGAAGATATTTTTACGGTGTTGGCTAATATTACTGGGCATCCTGCTATTTCAGTTCCTGCTGGTGTACACTCCAACAAGATGCCATTTGGTGTACAATTTACAGCAAAACCTTTTGCAGAAAGTGATTTGTTTGCGATTGCGAAAAGTATTTAGTTTTTTATTCGCTCTTATCTGGATAAATCCAAATAGAAATTTTTCCAGGAGCATTTTGCACAGAAAAATCTTCGCTTTCATCACTTAAATTTATTCGTACTGTTCCGTACAAATTAGATTTTACAGTCCACACAAAAAAACCCATGTGGTCTTGGCTTGCGCCATAGTGCTCATCAAAATATTTTTTAAATGTGTTTAGCGTTTCTTCTGTTTTAGCATTGTTGTTTATAAAAACATAAGCCTGAATTTCATTTAATTTTTTATTTTCAAATGTATATGCAATACTGTAAGTGGCTGTGGTATCAATAGAATATTCGTAATACAAATAAGCATCGTCTTCTTCAATTGGTTTTTCTTCTTTGGTTCTCACAGAATCGATATTATCGCCAAGCGAAAACCCTCTGAATACTTCTTGGTCGGAGCGCATTACATTTTCAAATACTGCTCCATATTTTGCTAATGGTGATTTATCAGTGCCACAACTTATAATTATAGTTGCAACAGATAAAAAAAGAAACAGTGGTTTTGTTTTCATTTTATTTTTATTACACCACAAAAGTACAAAAGTTTATTACAACCATTTTTTTCTTCTGAAATAATAAAGCAGAATTAGAATTATTATTCCCATTAAAATCAATGTAATGGGGTATCCCCAAGCCGAATGAAGTTCAGGCATAAATTCAAAATTCATTCCGTAAACACCTGCGATAAATGTTACGGGAACAAAAATGGTGGTGATAATTGTTAGCACTTTCATTACTTCATTCATCTTATTGCTAACACTCGACAAATAAATATCCATCATACTTGCAAGCAAGTCGCGATATGTTTCTACGGTATCCATCACTCGTATAGCGTGGTCATGAACATCACGCAAATAAATATCTGTTGATGGTTTTATTAATTCTGTTTCGGAGCGCTGCATGTTGTTTATTAATTCGCGGAGGGGCCAAACTGCTTTTCGAATATAAATCATTTCTCGTTTCATGTTATGCAAAACATGAAGTGTTTCTTTTGATGGCTCCTTCATTAAATCATCTTCTAGCTCTTCTATTCTATCGCCAATTTTTTCAAGAATTCCAAAATAACAATCTACAACAGCATCGATTAATGCATACGCCAAATAATCTGCACCCATTTTTCGAATTCGTCCTTTTCCCTGTCGTAAGCGATTTCTGATGTAATCAAAAGCATCTCCACCTTCCACTTCTTGAAACGAAATTACGGTTCCCTCCATCAACACCACACACAATTGTTCGGAATGAATTTCTCCTTCTTCTTGCGTAATCATTTTCATCATGGACACCACATAATTATCGTAATCTTCAAACTTTGCACGTTGATGGGTGTTTACAATATCTTCAAGTGTTAATGGATGTATATTAAATTGTTTCCCAATTGATTCTATTAATTCTGCATCATGTACACCATCTACATTTATCCAACGTACCATGTTTGGATTAATAAGTGTAACACATTCTGATAAATCATAAAAATCTTTTTCAATGAATTCTGTTTCATTGTATTCAATCAAAGTAATTTTTACTTTTTTCGTTTGTTGTTCACCGTAATAAACAACTGTTCCGGGAGGTGCGCCTGTTTTATCTTGTATGTTGTTCATTTTTTATTTTTTATTTACCGCAAAGGACGCAGCGTTTTTTGCGGTTAATCTTCTTCTTTTTGAATCTTATTTTTATTGCCTTCCACCACAATTACAATTTCACCTTTTATCGTTTTTGAACCAAAGTAATCACGCAATTCTTGTAATGTTCCTCTTTTGTTTTCTTCATACATTTTTGTTAGCTCTCTCGAAACAGAAGCTTTTCTTTCTGCACCAAAATATTCTATAAACTGCTCTAATGCTTTTATTAACCGATGAGGTGATTCATAAAAAACCATTGTTCGGTGCTCATTAATTAGCGATTTTATTTTTGTTTGACGACCTTTTTTTTGTGGAAGAAAACCTTCGAAACAAAATGTATCGCAGGGTAAACCAGAATTTACCAGTGCTGGAACAAAAGCTGTTGCGCCTGGCAAACATTCTACATCAATTCCTTTTGCGACACACTCACGAACCAATAAAAATCCAGGGTCAGAAATTCCAGGTGTGCCAGCATCTGTTATTAATGCTATTTTTTCTCCGCTAGCAATTCGTTCTGCAATCATCTCCACCGTTTTGTGTTCGTTATGCTGGTGATGAGCAACCAATCTTTTTTCTATTTGTAAATGGCGCAAAAGATTTCCACTTGTTCGAGTATCTTCTGCTAAAATAAAATCAACTTCTTTTAACACACGAATAGCACGTAATGTTATGTCTTCTAAATTTCCAATTGGTGTTGGTACAATGTATAATTTCAATTTTACTTTGTTTGGTTTATCAAACGTACATAATTTTGTTCGTTTTTTAAAATATGCAGTATATTTGTTTATCCAATTATTCTTGTAATTATGCTTGATTTGATTAAAAAAGAAAACATCCTTTTTTTAGATGTTGAAACGGCTGCTTTAGTCTTTGAATACGATGATTTAAAAAAAGATGTCCGTTCGTTTTGGGATGCAAAATTCAGATACCAAACCAGCGAAACACCAAAAGAACACTATAAAAAAGCCGGTATTTATGCTGAGTTTGCAAAAGTAATTTGTATTTCGGTTGGTTTTTTTAATGGTACAGAATTTAGAATAAAATCTTTTTTTGGCGATGATGAAAAAAAACTGCTGTCTGACTTTGCTGCTTTGCTTAACAAGCATTTTAACAAAAAAGACAATCGCTTGTGTGCTCACAATGGTAAGGAGTTTGACTTCCCCTTTTTATGCCGAAGAATGTTGGTAAACGAAATTAAACTTCCTAAAATGTTAAACCTTGCAGGAAAAAAACCTTGGGAAGTTCCACACATTGACACCATGGAACTGTGGCGTTTTGGTGATTATAAAAACTTTACATCATTAAGTCTATTGGCAAGTTTGTTTAATATTCCCACACCAAAAGACGATATGGATGGAAGTGATGTAGGGCGTGTTTATTGGAAAGAAAAAAATATTGAACGCATTGTTACGTATTGTCAAAAAGATGTTTTAACAGTAGCTCAATTGCTTTTAAAGCTAATGACAGAGGCGCTTATAGAAGAAAAAAACATTGTTATCTCAAAATAATATACAGATGAAAAAAATAATTCTAACATTTTTTTGTTTGCTTTTAATTGGTTTTGCTTTTGCACAAAACGATACCAACAAAGTGGATGCAGCAGGAAACAAAACTGGCTTTTGGAAAGAAACAGCAAACAACATAGAATGGCAAGGGCGATACGAAAATAACCTACGAGAAGGAATGTGGGTTGCTTATTATATTAATGGTATAGTTGCTTTTGTAGAAGAATATAAAAATGGCAAAAAAAATGGTGTGAGTTTAATGATTGATAAAACAGGATTTGTTTTTCAAACCGACCAATACAAAAACGATACACTTAATGGAACAAGCAGCTCTTATGCTACTGGCGGTCGATTAAAGCAACAAACAAATTATAAAAATGGTATGCTAGATGGAGTAAAAAAAATATTTTATCCCGAAGGGCTTTTACAAGAAGAAGGGACATTTAAAAATAATCTTCGAAACGGTATCACTAAATGGTATTATCAAGACGGACAATTAAGTGTAGAATACAATTATAAAAACGGTGAGTTGGATGGTGTACAAAAAACGTTTTACAAAAACGGAAATATAAATTCTGAAGTAAAAATGGTAAATAACCTTGAAGAAGGTGAATACAAAGAGTTTTTTGAAAATGGAAAAATACAAGTATGGGGAAAATATATTAAAGGAAAAAAAGAAGGTGCTTGGAAATTATACAACGAACAAGGAAAAATTGTTAAAACAGAAATGTATAAAAATGGTGAGTTGCTGAAAAAATAAACACCACTGTTTCGACTTAAGCTACTTGATTTTTTCCTTTTTTTCGAATAGCTTTATGCCTTGTGAAATGTCGATGCTGCATTTTTTTAGGCTGATAAAATCAGGCTATTACAAATGTGCTATCGGTATAAAACTGCGTTTAGCTACACATTAACAGCAAGTTAAATAATCCTTAAAAATGATTAATTATGAGTACTAAGTCCTTTTTTGTGTTTTCATTTTTCACCTTAATAATTTTTTTATCTCATGCTCAGAGTGCTACAATTGCTGGTTTTAAGACTGGTGATATTTCGAAAGACTCACTAATACTAACCAAGATTATTGAAATAGACGCTCCTTTTAAAATTTATAGTTTTGTAATGATCTATTTCGCAAATGGCACGACAAAAGAGTTTAAAGGTCTCGGGAACATCATAAGCAAAGAAATGAGAGAGGTAATTAAGGGGAGCAAAAGTGGCGAACGATTCTCTTTTGAACAAATTAACGCAATTGGAAGTGACGGAATTGTTTATAGATTGAAACCCGTTATGCTTAAGTTAAAATAATAACGCCCCGCTAAAACGAGCCTGTTTCGCTCGTTCCCAATATTAGGTGGCGGGACGCCACCATACAAGTGGGGAATACGCCCAACAATAAAAGGCACGAGTTAAAAACTTGCGCCAGCAGATATCAATACCAGCATCAATATACAATGAGGTTATTCTAAAAAAGTAGAAAATCAACCGTATCAAACATTTTAAGTATTTTTGTTTTTAATCACAAAACAATATCTATACAGATGAAAATATTGAAAAAAATAGGAAAATGGTTTTTAATCATTTTGGTGTTGCTTAACCTTGCAATTATTTTTACAGGTAATGTTCATATTTACAAAGGACTTTCAAACACCTATTTAAAAGGGCGCTCGGGGCCAAGCATCAACGAGTTTGATATTTTTGAAAACCGAGAAGTGAAAGCGGGAAATTATCAAGCATGGAAAAAATCAGAAAATTATAATGCATCTAAAATTCCCACAGCACAAGAAAAAAATTTTTCTGATTTACAAACAGTTGCTTTTGTGGTAATTAAAAACAATCAACTTACTCACGAACAATATTGGGATGGGTACAACGAAGATGCTCGTAGCAATTCTTTTTCAATGGCAAAAACAATTGTAAGTGTGTTGGTAGGTATTGCTATTGATGAGGGAAAAATTAAAAACATTGACCAGCCTATTGGCGATTTTTTGCCAGAATTCAAACAAGGTGATAATGCAAAAATTACAATTAAACATTTGCTCACCATGTGTTCGGGAATTAATTTCGATGAAGATTATGTAAGCCCTTTTGCTTATCCAGCAAGAGCATATTACGGAAGCGAAATAACTGAACTTACTATGAAATATAAAGCAACGGAAGAGCCAGGAAAAATATTCAAATATTTAAGCGGAAACACCGAGCTATTAGCAATGGTATTAAACAAAGCCACTGGAAAATCGCTGAGTGATTATATGTCCGAAAAATTATGGATGCCACTGGGTGCAAAAAACACCGCACTCTGGAGCCTCGATCACGAAAATGGAATGGAAAAAGCATATTGTTGTTTTAACTCCAATGCTCCTGATTTTGCACGTATTGGGCAGCTGTTCTTAGACACAGGAAAGTGGAATGGGACACAGCTAATAAATCCTGAGTATGTTTTAAACTCGATTAAACCAGCCGATTTGGTTTATGCTGATGATGGAGCAAAAAACGATAAGTATGGCTATTCGTGGTGGTTAATTCCTGATTACAAAGGACATCAAATTTTTTATGCTCGAGGAATTTTAGGACAATACATTATTTGTATTCCGGACAAAAATATGGTAGTAGTACGTTTAGGACAAAAACGAGAAAAACCTAAAGGAAACGAACATCCAAAAGATATGTTTTACTACATGGATGCAGCTCTCGAAATGTATGGCAAATAATAAATAAAAAATGCAAGAGGTTATTTTTTCGGATTGGGGATTGATAGATTACAAGCAAGCTTGGGATAAGCAAGAAATGCTTTTTAATCAAATTGTAGAAACAAAAATAAGCAACAGAAAAGCGGAGGACACAACGCTTATTCAAACACAAAGCCATTTAATTTTTTGTGAACACCCACACGTTTACACACTTGGTAAAAGCGGGAAAGAAAACCATCTGCTTGTAAACGAAAAACAGCTAATTGAAAAAAAAGCAAGCTATTATAAAATAAATCGTGGAGGCGATATAACCTATCACGGTCCAGGACAAATTGTGGGTTATCCGATTTTAGACCTTGATAATTTTTTTACGGACATACATAAATACTTACGCTTTTTAGAAGAGGTGATTATTAAAACGCTTGCCGATTATAACATTAAAGGCGAAAGAAGCACAGGAGAAACAGGCGTTTGGATTGACAGCGACACTATAAAAACACGAAAAATTTGTGCTTTTGGTGTAAGAGCAAGCCGTTGGGTTACCATGCATGGATTCGCATTAAACGTAAATGCAGATTTGAATTACTTTAATAACATTGTGCCTTGTGGCATTTCAGACAAAGCCGTTACTTCAATGGAAAAAGAATTAGGGAAAAAAATAGATGAGGCAGAAGTAAAAGAAAAAATAAAAAAATATTTTGCTGAGCAATTTGAATGCAATCTTGTTTAAAAAATTTATTCCAATTTTAAATCCTTCACATTTAGCTGCAATGTGATGCTTCCGTTAAATACGTTTTCTTCAACAGCAAAACAAGCACTAAATATTTTTTTATTTAATAGCGCATCAAAATAATTTGCTTGTCCAAAAGCAATTGCAGAAAAGCTTTCGCGAGGATTAAGAGCCGACTGAATATCAAATTTTAAATGATTGTTTCCTACAATGCGCACAAAACCTTTATCAATTAATTGTTTGCTCATAAAAACAGGAGCCATGTTACCGGGACCAAAAGGAGCAAATTGTTTTAATACATTAAAAAACTTTGGTGTGATTTGATTCAACTCCAATTCTGCATCTATTTCTACTTCAGGTGTAAGCATGTGTTCTTCGATGGTAGAAGAAACAACCTCTTCAAACCTTTTTTGAAAAGCTTCTATATTTTCAATTTTTAAGGTAAGCCCAGCAGCATATTTGTGCCCACCAAATTGTTCAAGTAAATCAGAACATGCTTCTATGGCATCATATACATCAAAATCTTTTACACTTCTGGCAGAACCTGTTGCTTTTCCATTTGATTCGGTTAAAACAATTGTAGGGCGATAATATTTTTCTGTTAAACGTGAAGCAACAATTCCAACAACACCTTTGTGCCAATCTGGATGATAAATTACTGTTGATTTTCTGCTTTGCAATTCAATACTGTTTCCAATTATATCTAAAGCATGTTGAGTAATGGTAACATCTAAATTTCTTCGTTCGGTATTGGTTATATTAATGCTTATTCCAGATTCGTTTGCATGTCCATCATTATCTGAAACAAGCAAAGCAACAGCATTTCGACCGGTTTCAATTCTTCCTGCTGCATTTATTCTTGGACCAATAGTAAAAACTAATTCGTTAATGGTAATTTCTTTTTTAATATTGGCTAATGTTAATATTGCTTTAATTCCTCTTCTTGGATTTTTATTTATTTGTTGCAAACCGTAGAAACATAAAATTCGGTTTTCGCCAACAATGGGAACCAAATCAGAAGCAATAGAAATTGCGGTTAAATCCAAAAATTCTGTTAGTACATCAAAAGATAAGTTGTTTTTTTGTGCATACGCTTGAACAAGCTTAAATCCAACACCGCAACCACACAGCTCATCAAAAGGGTAATTACAATCTTCTCTTTTGGGATCGAGTATAGCAACAGCATTTGGCAGTTCTGCACCCGGTCGATGGTGGTCGCAAATAATAAAATCAATTCCGAAAGAATTTGCATAATCAACTTTATCAATTGATTTAATTCCACAATCCAAAGCAATGATTAATGAAAAATCGTTTTCTTTTGCATAATCAATTCCTTGAAAAGAAATGCCATAACCTTCGGAATATCTGTCAGGGATATAATAATCAATTTGGTTGCTTGTATGTTTTTTAAAAAAAGAATAAACCAGGGCAACCGCTGTAGTTCCATCCACATCATAATCGCCATAAACCAATATTTTTTCATGAGCAGCAACCGCTTTACCAATTCGTTCTATAGCTTTATCCATGTCCTTCATTAAAAAAGGATTATGCAAGTTTTCTAATGAAGGACGAAAAAAATATTTTGCTTCATCAAAAGTTGAAACACCTCGCTGCAATAACAAATTAGCAAGAACAGTATCAATATTTAGTTCTTTTGCTAATTGGTTAATAGCCGAAGAGTCGGCTTGTGGTTTAATACTCCAGCGCTTTTCCATAGTCAATAATAATACGTAAAAATAATGAAATAGAGTTGTTGTTAAAATAAAAACACCTCTATTTCATAACAAAACAAAGGTGTTTTAAAAAGATGAAAACGATTTAACAAAACTCGTCAAAAGCCATTTTTAAGTTGTCTGCAATCATTTGTGCAGAACGCCCTTCGATATGATGGCGCTCAACAAAATGAACCAGCTTACCATCTTTAAACAAGGCAATAGCTGGTGAAGAAGGTGGATAAGGAGCAAAGTGTTTGCGGGCTTCGGCAACAGCTTCTGTATCAAAACCGGCAAAAACAGTAGTGATTCTATTTGGGTGTTTAGCATTTGTAACAGCTAATTTCACTCCTGGGCGAGCAGCTCCTGCAGCACATCCGCAAACAGAGTTTACCATTACCAAAACAGTTCCTTTACTATTTATAGCTGCATTTACAGCATCTGGGTTTGTTAAATCTTCGAAACCAACTGCAGTTAATTCTGCTTTCATTGGCATTACTATACTTTCTGGATACATATTTTTAAAGTTTTAATTTGTACATAAATTTATAAGCACAAAGTTACAAAAACTTTAAGCAAAAAAAGGTAAAGAAACATTAAAATTTAAGCGTGAGTTGCAAAGCAAGTGTTCGTGGAGGTTGCATATCTGCAGGGCGGCTCATATACTCACGATTAAAAACATTATTTACAATAAACGACATTTTTGCTGTTTTGTGTATTTGATAAGCAACGCGAGCATCAAAAACAGCATCGCCTTTGTTGTGTTCTGCTCTGTATTTTTTCATGCCCGGGAAAAACACTTTATCTTCAAAAAAAGCATCCATATTTTCCATAAAACTATTTGCTCGCATACTAAATCCACAACTAATTTTTTTATAATTAAGTTCTACATCGGCTTTTCCAGAATGACGAAAACGATACTTTAATATATCATTTTTAGAGGTGTTTCCTGCTGTGTCATTAACGGGATCGAAGTCTGTTTGACGCGGGTCAATGTATGTATAACCCATTAATACGGTTGTATTAACAGCACCCATTTTTCCTTGTCCCATAATAGAAAAATCTATTCCTTTGATTCTCGTGTTTCCTATGTTTTGAGATTGAAATCCAATTCCCAAATCAGCAATAGTAGCAAAAGGTGGTTTTGGTGGCGCATATTGACCAAACGTAAACTCCATCATGTTTTTGTATTCTGTCCAGAAGGCAGCAACATCCACAAAGCCTTTCCATTCGCCTAATCTAATGCCTTGTTTAATTCCTATTTCAGAGCTCCAGCCGCTTTCTGGGGTTAAGTTTCTGTTCGGATAAATTTCTAAACCACTAGCACTTGTTCTAATAAACCGTTCGGCAACTGTTGGAAAACGGAAGCCTTGTCCAAAAGAAGCACGAATGTATGTAGCTTGAAAAAGAGAATAGCTTAAGCCAATACGAGTAATTGGTTTTACTTTTGATTGTTTGGCAATTGGAGGTTTTGATGTATCTAACAAAAGGTAAATATTTTCACGAGTTTCTACAGTATCTGTTTTAAAATATTCGCCACGCAACCCTAATGAAACATTTAGTTTTTTAAAGAATTTTTTATCCAGCTGAACATAAGCGGAAATATTGTTGCTATAATGATTTCCATACATTGCAGCAGAACGAACTTCGTTATAATTATAAACAATTCCGCTAGTCCACACCAATGAGTTTTTAAATTTTTTCTGAAATTGATATTCCGAATAATAAACATCGGCTGTTGATTCTTGGTTAGTATTATTTAGATTAGTTGTTCTAAATATTCTCCCACGAATCGTGTGCTTCCCATCTTTTTTTGTATGATAAATTATATAAGGATCAATATTAGTTCTGTATGTTTTATAATGGCTTAAATCTCCTCCAGCAGGATATAAAGCCGAATCTGGATTTACCCATATTAAAAACAAACCGCCTCTTGTACTAATTGTGTTAGCGTTAATTCCGGCAGATAGTCCTTTAATTTTTTTGAAACGGTAGCGTAAGTTTACATTTGCGCGATAACGTTGTTCTGTTTCTAATTTTTTATAGCCATCATCGCTGTAAACATTTGCTCCGATTACTAAATCAAGTTGATTGATTTTTTGAGCATGATAAAAATTTATTCCTGAATATGCAGGGTTACCGTCTTGCCACCAAGCAAGTTCTTTGCGTTTTGGTTTTTCGTAAAAACCACCATACATATTTATTTTTGTTTCAGGATCTTCTTTTGCATAAGCTGTTCTAAAGTTAATTACACCATTCAATGCGGAAGAGCCAAACAATGCAGAGGATGCTCCTTTTATAACTTCTATTTGTTCGCAATTTTCAATTGGCAGCGCAGTCCATTTTACATCTCCCGCATCAGCCGTTAACATTGGCATTTCATCAACTAGTAAAAGAACCCTACTTCCTGCACCGTAGCTAAAACCACTTCCTCCCCGAATATTTGCTTGTCCATCAATCACATTTACGCCTGGAACTTGGTCAACAGCACTTTCAATAGTTTGTATGCTTTTGTTTTCAATTAAGGATGGTTTTAAAACTTCCATTGAAACGGTAACATCACCAAGTTTTTGTTCAAACCTTCCCGCTGAAACAACCACTACATCAAGTTGTTTGGAATCGTTCTCTAAAAAAACATCTAAACGAAGGGTATCGTTTTCTTTAAGTTCTATGTTTTTTATTTGAGATTTAAAACTCACCATTCGGTATTCAACTTTGTGTTTTCCCGTAGTGGTTTTAAAAAAATAGTTCCCGTCAATATCTGTAGTTGTTCCTGTGCTATCATCAACGGCAACTGTTGCACCAACAAAAGTTTCTTTTGATTTGGTATCGGCTACTTTCCCTTTTATATAAGCTGTTTGAGCAAAAATACTTCCAACGGCTTGAATGAAAAATAATGGAGTAAGAATTTTTTTCATTTAGTTTCTATATTACTTTTGTACCAAAAATGTGTTTAATGTTAGTGCAATGTAAAAAAAATTTCTTGTAAAAAAAATATGTCCGAAAGCCTCAAAAATAAGATTGCATTATCCTTAATCCCAAACATTGGAGACATCCTTGCCAAAAGGCTTGTAGCTTATTGTGGTGGTGTAGATGCTGTTTTTAAAGAAAAAAAGTCTGTTTTAGAAAAAATTCCAGGTATTGGAACTTTTTATGCTTCTGCTGTAATAAATCAAAAAGTATTTAACAGAGCAGAAGAGGAAATTGATTTTATAGAAAAAAATAAAATTCAAGCCTTATTCTATTTAGATACAAATTATCCAAAACGATTAACACATTGTGAAGACTCTCCTGTAATGCTCTATTTTAAAGGAGAAACGGACTTTAATAAAAGTAAGGTATTAAGTATTGTTGGCACAAGAGAAAACACAGAATATGGGGAACGTATTTGCAATAAGCTTATAGAAGAGCTTGCCGAACACGATGTATTAATTGTTAGTGGCTTGGCTTATGGTATTGATATTTGCGCTCACAAAGCGGCTTTAAAAAACAATTTGCACACGGTAGGTGTTTTTGCACACGGCTTGGATAAAATTTATCCCGCTTTACATAAATCAACAGCAGAAAAGATGTTGAATTGTGGAGGATTGCTTACTGATTTTACAAGCCAAACAAAACCGAATCCTGAAAACTTTCCTAGAAGGAACAGAATCGTTGCAGGAATTTCTGATGCAACGATTGTGGTAGAATCAAAAAAAGATGGAGGTTCACTTATTACCGCAGATATTGCAAACAGTTATAGTAGAGATGTTTTTGCCTATCCAGGCAGAGTTGGAGATGCAACATCAGAGGGATGCAACAATTTGATAAAACAAAACAAAGCAGCACTTATTCAATCGGCTGCTGATGTAATTTATTTGTTGGGGTGGGAAGAACAAAAATCAAAAAAGAAAAACGTACAAAAACAATTATTTGTTGAGTTGAAACCAGAAGAAGAAATTGTAGTGAATGTTTTAAAACAAAAAGATGCCATAAACATTGACGATTTATGTTTTTCAACAAAAATGCCAATGAGTAAAGTCTCTTCTCTTTTGTTAAATCTTGAATTTTCTGGTGTGGTAAAATCTTTACCGGGTAAAGTGTATAAGCTGAATTAGGGAAAACAGTTTGCGGTTGGTAATAGACTATTGACAAAAGATTCAAGAGAAAAGAGTAAAAATTCAAAAGCTCTCAGTGTTCTCTGTGTCTTAGTGGTAAAAAAATAGCACACAGATTTTTATGATAGTTATGATGGGGTAAGATTTTTCAATTAAACCTTTGTGTTCTTGGTGTCTTAGTGGTAAAAAAAATTCAAAAGAAAAAAATTCAAAATTCAAAAGCTCCTCTGCGCACTCAGCGTCTCTACGAGAAAAATCCTCAGTGTTCTCCGTGTCTTAGTGGTAAAAAAATAGCACACAGATTTTTATGATAGTTATGATGGGGTAAGATTTTTCAATTAAACCTTTGTGTTCTTGGTGTCTTAGTGGTGAAAAAAATTCAAAAGAAAAAAATTCAAAATTCAAAAGCTCCTCTGCGCACTCAGCGTCTCTGCGAGAAAAAATCTCCGTGCTCTTTGTTGTGAAAAAACTTAAATACTAATCAACCGCTTTTAATTTATCTTTAATTCCATCTACAACCTTTTTTTGAGCCTCAACTTCGGCTTTCTTTTTATCTTGGTCCGACTTATTTTTTACAATATCGTCTTCTGCTTTTTTGATTTTCGATTTATAATCTTCAATGTCTTTTTCTAGTTTCGATTTATCTTTTTCTAAGTCTTTTTGCTCATCTTCTAATTTGGATTGAACTTTTTCAGCAGCCTTCTTTTCTTCTTCAATTGCGTCTTTGGTTGCTTTTACAGCAAAATCTTTTACAATTTTTTCTGCAACTTTTGCTTCTGTTTTGTGGTCTCCTGAATTTAAAAATGCTCCTCCCATATCAAATGCTACAACAAATGTAATTTCTTTGTCCCCTTTTTTTCCTTGTGCTTTGCCGTAAATATCAATGGTGTTATTTCCGCTAATTTCTTTAATGTTGGCATTATCTATAAAAATTCCACCGTCTTTTGAGGAACGCTTCCCATCATATTTTTTCATAAAAGAACGGAAAGCTTCTTCGGCATCAGAAGGGCTAATACCATATAGCGTTACAACAAAAGCATTGTTGCTGCCCCCACCAATATTTTCTTTTGTTTCTTTAACTTTTATTTTTTGTGCAAACGAAAAAACGCTAGCAATAGCAAATAGGAGTGTAACTATTTTTTTCATAATAAGGTTGATTTAATTTATGTTAGTACAAGATAGTAATTGTTTTTTAAAAACAAAAACAATGCCTAATCATCAATATCGGTAACACCACCAGAAACAATAAACTTCATAACCTCAGGAGAAGAAGCATCTACAACAGTTATATGGTCGGTTGGAATAATTAATAAATTTCCAGAAATAGAATAAGATAAAGGAACATAAACAGCAACCGTATTTTTTCCAAGGTTCAATTCGGATAAATCTTCTTTGGTAACAAAACCTAATTGTTGAATATTGTTTTCTTTATTAATAGTAATTAGAACAGGTTTGTTAAAACGTTTTTTGCTTCCAACAAAAGCAGACATAAAATCTTTTATAGAGCTGTAAACCGTTTTTACAACAGGTGTATGTTCAAGAGTGCTGTCAATTAAGGTAAACAAAGGACGAAGAATAATTGAAGAGCCCAACATACCCATTAACACAATGCTTATAAGCGCTAAAACAAGAATGATAAATGGGTCAACAACAGGGCTTATAATTGTTCCAAAAATGGAGAAAACAGAAAAGAACCAAGCAAAAACTTTATAAATTACAATTGCTGTGATTCCTACAGGAACAGTAATTACCAAGCCCTGTAAAAAGTAGCGAACAACTTTTGTCATGATTTTATAATGTTAATTAATAAACACAAAAGTACTTATTATACCGATACGGAATCTGTGGCATTTACAATACTAAACTACTTGACTTTCTCCTTTTTTTCGAATAACTTTACTTCCAAGAAAATAACGAACGCTAAATCACAATTAAAACTGCGTTTAGCTAAACATTATAGCCAATTTATCCAAACCAATGACTAGACACGAAAAGATCGACAAAATACTTTTGCATATGTCACAAAACATGGCCGAAATTCCAACTCGGCCTGACCTAATTGCTAAAAATGCTGGTCTGGCAATAGAATAAAGCAGAAGCGTATTTGATTCTGGATATGTTGAATACTGACGGATATGCAAAAAGGATTATGGCAACGAACAAAAATACAGGAGAAGAATCCGACCCGCATTTTATTGCACTTTACAAAGGTTCTATTTTTATCGACAATGGCGGCTATAAAAGACAACATCAAATTGCGAGACGACAAATGCTAGCACAAAAAATATCAGACTATGTTGATTTTTTAGTGAAGCCATTAGGAATAATCACTGCCATCTGTGTAATTACTTGGACAACTATTCAAATTCTTAAGTTCTTTGAGATTATTTCCAACTAATAAGTAATCTAATACTATTTATAAATATTTTCAGCGGACCAATATGAGTAATAAATATTTAACCGGAATTAAAAAGCATAGAGAGGACTTTTTTCTTAACAATGGACAAGAAATAGCTGAAACAAGTTCAAGAATTTACCAAAGCAAATACCCCACAAAGTATTCATCTTCTCCACCAAACAATAACGACTTTCCAAGCAAAGACATATTTACATTTATTGAAAATACTCTATCAGAGAAATTAAATTCGGATTACAAAGTCCATCTTGATGACGATTTAATTGATTACCGAATCAATTACTATTCAAGACAGGAACAACTGAAAATGGTTCAGGAAGTTAATTATCTGGATTCAATTTATTATTTCAATTTTTTTCCAACGGCAATTCCTCTTCAAATTCGAGAACTATTAAACGAAAACCTTGAAATTCTTGAGGAATATTATAAGACTTGCATTGATTCCCATTTAAAGAAATTTTACATAAGAGGTCATGTAAATGAATTTTGGCTTAATGTCGATTATTTATACAAATTCGGATTTAATAAATATATCAATCAACTCAACAGATTCGGAGTAACTAAAATTCAAGAAATTGATGCCGATTTAAATAACTACACAGAAACGGGCGAATATGGCCTACTTCGAGGAGCCGATTTATTTTCAAATTATACTAATTTACAAAACGAAAACATAAAAGTTCAACTTTTAAAATTTAGGTTTCATAATAGTCCAACTAACGAACCTATTTGCTACAATAATAATATTAAAAGTTTAAACATGAACCCGATTGAGTATTTACAGAATAAAGGGGACTTGAATGACTATGTTCAAGCAACATATGAACCAATAAATCGAGTGCGTGAACTTCTTAATCTTCCAAAACTCGGAGAAGGCTGGATTAGCGAAACAAAACTTTTTTATCAATTAAAAAGTCATTTTAAGAATCACGTTGTTCTTCGACACCTGAAACCTAAATGGTTAGGGAGACAACATTTCGATATATATTTTCCGTTGCTAAATATTGCTATTGAATATCAAGGCAAACAGCACTTTGAGTCGATTGAGTATTTTGGAGGTGATGAGGCTTTCAAAAAAAACATTGAAAGAGACAATAGAAAACGTAAATTGGCATTTGAAAATAATTGTGATTTATTTTATGTAGAAAGCGGCTATGATTTAGATGAAATAATTTTATCCATTAAGAAATCCAAAAATTATACGTAGGGTGTAACTACAAAAATAAACTGGCTATAACAGCAAGCAAGCGCAAGCGGCTGCTTGCAAACCGTTATTTTCTTGGAAGTAAAAAGAGTTTTTTTGCGCAACACTTCAATCAGCTATTCATCGGGCATTTTTTACAACGCTTATCTTTTTTATAGCTTTTGCAACATTTCTTTTTTTTCAAATCCATTACAATTTCGGGATAGAAACTCCAAATACCTGAGCAAGTATTTTGTTCTGTAATTGTTAATGATTGAATTTGTTGTGGTTTCATTTACGCAAACAAAATTGCGTTTTTAAACAGAAAAGGACAATACCTCAAAAAGGGTATTTTCTATCGCATCAAATACATTTTTCCCCAACCTTTTTTGAAATATTGGTCGGCAGAAGTTTCTCGTTTTTCAATGTCTTCCCCGCTAATTTTGGTAATTACACGGTATAAATACACTCCGTTTGCAAGTCTATCTCCAAATTCATCTTTTCCATCCCAAGCATATTCTGTAATGTTTCTGCCAATATGTATTGGTCCTATTTCATCTTGATAAATTTCTTTCACCACTTTCCCAGTAATGGTCATAATTTGTATTTTAAATGTAGTTGGCACCACTTCTCCTGTTAGCGTAAATACAAATTTAGTAGATGTGCTAAACGGATTGGGATAATTCATTACTTCTGTAATAGTTGATTTATTTATTACTTCAAAATTTATTTTGTAATCAATAGAACCCGATTGATTGTCAGACTTATCTTTTGCTTGAACAATTAATTGATAAATACCATCTTGTTGTAAATACGGTGTATAATTTATTTTACAACTGTTGTTTGGCAAAACCGCTTCGGTAAAAGTAAGCGTATTTAAAAACCATATTCGTTGTGCAATAGCTGTTGTTGGCGTTTTTAAAAACACTTTAAAGTCGGTGGTATCGTTCAATGCTAAAAATTGATTTTCATCTTTTAACTTCACTAAAATATTGGGCTTCGCAGAAATAATATCATTATTCAAAATGTGAACACCATCAAATGTAACATCCAGCAATGGATTTATTTTGTCTATATCAACCGTAAACGGAATACGAACAATGTTATTAAAATGATATTGTTCTAGCTGTGATTTTGGTTTGTTAATTTGATTCACCTCTACCCACAAAGCATTTGCACCACCATAATTTTCGGTGCTTACAGCAATCGTGTCAATTATTACTTCGTTAGGGATAAATGGTTTTTTCTTTATTTTATCGGGCAATGCGTGATTGTTTCTGTTTGCATCTTCTATCCAATAAGAAACCAACAAGCTATCTGTGAAGTCCACATCACCAATGTTTTGTATAGGCAAACGAATTCTTAAGCTATCTCCTTCTTGTAATTGGCTGTTGTTGATGTTATAGCCCAATGGAGGATTTAATGCTGCTTCTGGAACGGGCGCATAAATTACTTGCCAGCGTTCCATTTGGGGTGGCGTATGTAAGCTGTCGTCTTTCATATACGCTACCAAGCGTATGTTTGGATATTGTGTAACATTCACATAAGCCGATAAATTTAAAATATCGATACTGTCTTTCGGAAAATTTGCAAGCACCGCTTCGTTGCCTGCATTATCAATTCCAATAACACGAACAACAATGCTATCTTCTGTGTAGGTTCCATCATTTGTATGTTGCCTCCAATGTAAAGAACCCCAACTCTGCGCAGGACCAATGATTGGTGATGCTATATATCCTTCGTTCCAGCTTGTAGGAAACGATGTGCTTAAATTTATTGTTGAAGTTATTGAAGTTCCAACCACTTCTGTTGCTGTTCCTGGTGCTGCGCCTTTTATTCCCCAAATAATAGTAGGCGTGGAATCTTGAAGAGAAAGCATATCGTTTACGCCTATGTCTTTAAATGCATTGTTTACATAGGGTTCGTATTGACTATATTGCCCATACATTTCACTAAATCCTAAAACTCTTGTTCCTGGTGGCAATCCATTTAAAAAATCAGCCAATGTATCGCGCCAAGCGGGTGTATCATCAAAAAATTCAAATGCTTGATAAGAATTAGAAACACAATGATAGTCGCCATACTGACCAAGTCCGCCACCAACAAGATAACTCGTTTCAGAAACTCCTGTTGCTGCATTAAATATGGCAAATGTAAAACCGGAACGAGGGAAAAGACAGGTCCAAACACTTACGGAAGACCCATTAATTTTATATAGTATATCATACCAATTGGTGTAGGGAAAAATGCCTGTTTGGCAAAATATATCAATCACATCATTTGCAAAATCAAACTCTCTTGTAACACGATTTAACTTTACATATTGGTATCCGTCTTCTTTGAACTGAAAAAGATGCGCTTGTTCCCAACCTTTTCTGTTTTGAATGTATTGAAAAGAGCTTTCTCGCCATAAATAACCGCTTGTAGGACTCACAGAGTCGGGGCTGACACGCCAAAAATAAACGGTGCTATCTGTAAAATTAAATCCATTTGTAATGTTAGCATTCCATTTTACAACTCCTCCAGGTGCATTTACAACTGTTTGCTTCATAAATGGAGAATCAAATGTGTCGGTTGTGTCTATTTGAAAAATATAATTTCTGGCTGTTGCCAAGGCGTTTACGGTACTCGCTTTCAGAGTTATGGTGTCTGTTGGAATAATAGCAAATTTGTACGGATAAACAGGAATGATGTCGTTACCTGTTATTTGAAATGTTACATCTGGATTGGTTGTGTTATTAAATTCATTTAATTCATCAACATTATTATAATAATCCAATTGAACTTTTACTCTGTTTAATCCTACCGAACGTTCGTATTCATAAGGAATTTTATATGTAATGGTGTCTTTAAATTTGGGGGTTCTTGTTTTTTTATAATAAATAACAGAATCTCCATTTGGAAAGTATCTGGTGAGTTTATCAAAAATACTATCCTTTGTTGCTTTTCCTAAATTTATGCGTATTACGTGAATAGCAAAAGAGTCTACACCATCACTTAAATCAACTATTACATTGCTATTTGTTATTTTATAATCTGGTTTTTTTTGAGCATTCAGTTTTAATGAAGGGTCTGCATGCAAGGTCATTTCGTAGCATGTTGCCCTAACCAAGGCATCGCCAGCAGCTGAGCCCTGAATAGTATTTATTGTTTTTTTTATGGAAGACCCTATTCCGTTTCCATAATTATACAAACACATTTGGTTGTATAATTCTTTTGTATAAATATCTAAAGCGTAAGAAACGCCTTTACCAATTGATCCTAAATATCCAATTACACCCTTATTTTGTGCGAACACAAACTCTTCTGAAATTTTAGTGTCGTCCTCATGAAGATCGCCAGAATAACAGCCATTAGAAATCATAAAAGGATAATGGCCAATAATTGGATTGTATTGTGTTATTTGGTCAATACTTATATCAAAACTATTTCCAGAAGAGTGTCCAAAGAAATTCAGAATAGAAACACCTGTTTCAATAAGTGTTTCAAGTGTGTCGGATATGGCTATAGGTATTGGCGAAGATGTTGTTTTATAAAATTCTTTAATTATTTTTCCTCCATACAAGGTATCTTGAAAAATTCTTTTGTATTCTGTTAAATAATTTCTAAGCTGAGTCTGTTCGCCTATTGTTCCCCCTCCCCCAAAATTTAATCCGTATTTCATCCATTCGTCAACTGGGTTTGTTGTTCTGTTTTCGTAATCTTCTACTTTGTTGAGGTAGGTTAAAACATCTGCTGGCACACGTGCAGCTAATCGTCCTGTTGGTATAGACGGAACAATCCCTAGTCCGTTAATTTCTGCTGTGAGCAACAAATCACTCGAAGGGTTTCCAAAAGAAGGGACAAGGCATAAATTATAGTTTGCTGGTGTATTCCTGCATAAATACATGTGTATCGACTTTCCTAATAAAAATAAATTTTGTGGTGGAGAGGGGTAATTATCTATTAAGTATTCGGAAAAGCGCCTGATTGAAAGCGGGCTTTTAACAATGCCGTGAGCAAATTGGTCGTATAATTCATCAATATCTGCAATCACTACATTGTGATTTCCACCAAATGCATTTATGCTTCTGTATTGCTTGTACAAAAGAGCTTCGTTCATCAAGCTTTTATGTGTAATAATTATAAAGACAGAGTCGGCTGCTTGTGCCAAATAGTTGGCAAATTGAGCGGATGGACTAACAGGAATAAGATTAGTAATGTTTATAATATTTGCATCCGAAGTGATATAACATTTTTTTTCTGAGCCAGTATTTGGCACTAAAACATTATAATTTGCTCCCGCCTGAACAACATCTATTCGTTTGTTATTACTTAAATCAAAAAATCTGACAGTACCTGTTGCATTAAAATTCGAAATATTTAAAAAAGATTTTGTTTGACTTGTGTTATCAGGAAGATAGATGTCAAATTTTTGTTTGCCTTCTAAATCAAGAGTATGAGGATATTTTAAATAAATATATGAAACTGTTGTTCTGTTGGATGTAAAGGCAGGATCAGCAACGCTTGAATATTTAAAATCTGTGTATGTGTTTCCTAGCAAGGATGTTGGAATAGAATCTATAAACCTATTTGATGCGTAGCCTTTAAATGCGGTGTCTTTTATTGTTGAATAAGACCCAGAAGCGCCTCTATATTCTATAGTTAAATGATGGTCGTTTTGTCCTAAAGCAATTAAATTTTGTGCTTGTGAGGCTCCAACAACAACAGATTTAAAAAGGGCTTTAGGCCCAAACGTAAATCTGTTGTTCGTGTTTATAAGATTCAAATATTGGTTATTCCCTCCCAAATAAAAAACATTTGCATCAAACCATCCTTCTGATTTTGTGTAGCGAGAATCTGTTCGCCCAACAGCATCCGTTTCTCCTGCAAAATAATCAGAGTTAAATGATTTTATTTCTTCTTTAAAAAAATATGCTGTTGGCGAATATAAACTGAATGTAGTGTCGTTTTCAACCTGCATCCGATAATTGGATGTAGAGCTGTTCCAAGTTAAAAAATAAACCGCAGTATCGTTGATTAAACTATAATAAGGATTGGGCAAAAAGGGAGTATTAATATATAATGCTGTATCTAATAAACCATCGTTTTTCTTACCATAAAACTCTATAAAATCTGTTCCATTAAAAATATTGTCGATTTCTCCTTGAACAAAAATATATTGTTCTTTTCCATTATTAAAAAGTTGAAAATTTTTTGGGTTGATAGATGCTATAGGAATTCCAGCATTTGCAAGTGTTGTAGAATCGATGCGATAAATTCCGTTTTGAGCAATTTTTATCTTGTAATAAGACTGAGAGTAGTTAATCCACTCGTTGTGATAAGGCTGCGCCTTGAGAGTAGTTAAAAAGGAAATAAAAAAACATAAAACAAGTAATCGTTTTATCATTTTTGTTTTTTGTTTAAATCTATTTTAAGCGAAAAAACATTTGAGTAAAGAGCAACAGATTGGTCGCCAATATCAGTTAAGGCATAATCAATTGTTACCATTTTTATTTTAACGCCAACACCAATATTGGGTTGAAATGTTCTTACTTTTTTACGAAAAGCATCGGTATAGGTTTGGTAGTTGCCAATTCCTGCACGTAAAAAAATCATGTTCATGTACGATGCTTCTAATCCAAAATGAGGATCGATGCTTGCTACTTTACTTTTTATTAAGACGTTTCTTTTACCGTCAAACGTTGCATCTGCATTCACTTCGGCAAGCAAAGAAATTTTATTTGTGAAATCAAATTTTCTGGCAGCCCCCAGCAAAATCTTTGGAAGCGTTATTTCTACTGAGTTTTCTGGAATTTCATTGCCTGTTGCTACAAATGTTTGTTTCATCTCATCGCTTAAATTAAAACTCCAAGCATTAAATGTTGTAGTAATGTCTCTTGCCATTAAACCAAACTTCCATTTTTTATAATCGTACTGTGCTCCCGCATCAATGCCAAAACCCCAAGCGCCAGCAAAATCTCCTACCTTGCGTCTGATAATTTTTGCGCTTCCGCCAACTCTTAATCCCGGTATTTTCATTGTTTTTGCATACGAAACCAAAAAGCCCCAATCTACAGCAGAAAAAGTGGTAATTCGGTCGTAATTTACATTTCCATTTGCATCTATTAATTCTGTTGTATTTGGAATGTTATCAACACCAAAACGGATAAGGCTAATTCCCAAAACACTTGAACTGTCTAGCCTTGTTGCAAAAGCACCATAATCATATTTTGCTATACCAGCAAAATATTCACTGTGCATTAACGCAACTTGATGTTGATTGCCAATGCCTAAAAGTCCTGCTGGATTCCAATAGCCTGCTGTTACATCATTTACCGAAGTAACATACGAGTTTGACATTCCAAGCGCTCTTGCCCCAACACCAATATTCATAAATTCATTACTATATTTTGGTGCTTGTGCAAAAATGTTTGACACAAGGAAAAAAAGAAAACTAAAGACAATTATTTTTTTCATAAACAAGGATATAAAAATAAGCTATTTTAGATTGATATACAAACCTTTAGGGAACGATAAAAAGTAGCAATTATTGCCACTACCCTGTTTTTTTATTTTTTTACAATGATTGTAAACTCGTATTTTTGATAATCGTGAAGCAGCGCAACTTGTTTTGAAAAATTTGTTTTGCAGAAATCAAACATCTTTAATGGGTTGGAATAATAGAGATAAGATTTCATCAAATGCTTGTCGGAATAGGATGTTAAGCAATTAAAAGCAAATCCTTTTTTTGATATTTTATTTATTTGTGTTATCGAATTTAAAACATACTCTTCCCAGTTTTTTTCTGATTCCTCCATTTTTAAAGTAAATACGCCACTTGCAATGGTATAGTCAAATGCCTGCTCTTTGTCAAGTTTTGATAACCAAATAGCATCTGAATCAGTATGTTTTTTTTTTGCTGTTTTCAACATTAATGGTAAAATGTCGTATCCGAAATAATCGACTTTTATTTTTTTTGTCTTTAAATATTCTAAAAGTGCGCCATAACCACAACCGTAGTCTAACAATGAAAACTTCTCGCTCCCTTCTTTTTCAAAAAGTTTAATTAATTGTTCAAAGCTAATTTTTTGCGCTTCTTCAGAGCCCCAGTCAACACCTTTAAATGTTGCACCAAATCTTTCGATTTTGGGCTGATAATAGTCGGTATATTTTTTAATTAAATCCACCTAATATTCAGCCGAAATTAGTTTTCTTTGTTTCTCTTGCTGGAAACCCGATTCTGTTCTAAACAAATAATCAATTATTGAAACATTAATTGTTTCGTTTGGAGGATATGAAATGTATTCTAACACTATCTTTTCTTGCTTAAAAAGAGTTTCGTTTAAATAATTTTTTGCAGAGGGTCCTGTTAAATAGTGTGTTGCTTTTGCTTGTTTACAAAGATTTATTATTCGTTCTGTTTTGTCTTTCCCCTCCCAAGAATAAGAGTCGCTCTGGCTAATTTTTGTATCGATTTGCATTAAAGAACACAACTGCGTAATAAATTTGTAATTTATTTTAGACAAATATTTTTCGTTATTTGAAAGATATAATTCTTCAAATATTGGAGCGTATTCTTTAAAGTTTGATGAACGGGCATAATTTAAAAAAATAGATTTCCAATGTTTTTTTGCCCAAAGATTATTACACACTTTTGTTTGGTTAATATTTTGAGGGAAAAAACCCTTTGTTTGAACAGGTATGGAAAGCCAAATTGGACCAGATGGTGTGTTTATTTTATTTCTGTTGCGCCAATCGTTTTTGGTGTATTGAACATTATCTATAATTATAAATTCATCAACAGAATTGATAGCATCAAAATATCCCTTCCAAGGAATATAGTTTGATTGAGATATAAATACTTTTTTCAATTTAATTACAGATTGTTTAAATTAAGTATTTTTACAAATGTTGATTATGTTTTAACAAAGTTAAAAAAATACTAAACCAAATGAGTACTCCTGTTGAAATAAGTGTTGTGATTCCTGTTTTTAACAACCAAAACAGTTTAAGTGTTTTGGTGGGCGACATTTATAATGCTCTGCTGAATAAGCATAGTTTTGAAATAATCTTAATTGATGATGGAAGCGAAGATAAAAGTTGGGAAAAAATTAAAGAATTAAAACAAAGCCAAACATTTTCTGCGAACATAATTGCCATAAAGCATAAATCTAATTTTGGACAAGAAAATGCAAAAATGGCTGGACTCAGAATGTCGTCAGGCAAGTATGTTGTTTTTATGGATGCCGACTATCAACACAAAGCAGAAGACATTATCCCTCTTTATGAAAAAAGCAAACAAGGATTTGATATTTGTTATGCAAATTTTTCGAATAAAAAAAAATATAGCGTAAAAAACATTGGAAGCTGGTTGTACAATTTTCTTGCATATAAATTTCTTAATAAACCAAAGGGGATTTATTTATCTTCTTTTAATATGCTGAACAGAAAAACAGCAGATTTTGTTTCTTTACATACAACGCCAATTCTTAATATCGACTCTATTGTTTTAAAATACACACAAAACATTTCACAAATTATAGTGTCGCAAAACAAAAGCTTAAACACTAAAAAAAATTATACCTTCAGCAAACTGTTAGCTTTGTTTTTTCGACTATTGCCAGGCTATTCTGTTAAACCTTTGCGTTTTGCTTTTTTTATGGGGCTATTTGTTTGCTTTTTTGCATTAGCAGGATTGGTGCTTTGTTTTTTTGATGTGTTGTTACCATTTAAAATACAGATTTCTTGTTTTAAAACGATTGTTGTCATATTAATTGGATTAGTGCTTTTTTCAATTGGTGTTTTGGGAGAATATATTGGTAAAATTTATATTATTTTACACGGGGCTAAGCAATACGAAATAGAAACACTAATTACAAAAGATGCAAACAATTAAAAGCAAGTACATTTTTATTTTTTCTGTTCTTGTATTAATTGCAATCGTTTTTTTTTATAGCAATATCCCGTTTTTTTGGGATGGCGAATATTTTTCTAAGGCTGCTGCTTTTTTTTATAATGGCGAAAATTCTTTTTTTGATTGTGGCGCCTATACTGACAACACAACACTTCCTTTGTACAGTTGGTACTTGAGTTTTGTTTGGAGCGTTTTTTCAAAAACGCTTTTTGTTTCTCATGCTGCTATCATTCCGTTTCTGATTTTATTGGTGTTTCAATTTTATAAAATGGCATCCCGTTTCTTAACTGATAAATATGTTTCCTTTTCTTTGCTTTTGTTGCTTATTGAGCCCACTTTTTTAACACAAACAATTTTAATGGGTTATGATATTGTTTTGACTTCATTATTTTTATTTGCAATAAACCTATTGCTCAACAAAAAAAGAGTTGCCTATTCATTTTTGCTTCCAGTCCTTGCTTTATTCAGTATCCGAGCGTTATTTCTTACCCTTTCCCTGTTTATTATTGACCTCATATTAGAACACAATCGCACTAAAAAAATTAATTTATTTGTTTTGTCAAAAGCTTATTTCCCTTGCTTTTTTCTTGTTTGCTCTTGGTTTGTTTATCACAAATTTAAAACAGGCTGGTTTCTGTTTTCTCCTTTGCACGAAAAAACAGACGAGCATTTTATTTCTTTTCAAATGGTTGTTCGTCAAATTTTATACGCCATCTGGAAAATTATTGATTTTGGAAGATTTTATTTAATTGCTTTTATTTTACTTTTTTTAGTTACAAAAAAAGAGCAAATAAAAGAATCTAAGAATCTTTTTCTTTTTTTGTTTGTGCCAACCGTTATAACAATGCTGTTTATGATGTTAGTGTCTAATCCTGTCGGGCACAAATATTTTATTTTCAACTTTGTTTTATTAATTATTTGCTTTTGTTTTGTTGTGCAGCGTATTAAAAACAAAAACTATCGAATAATAAGTTTGATTTTTGCTTTTGTTTTTCTTGTTACAGGAAACTTTTGGATTTATCCTCAGAAGTATGGAAATGGATGGGATTCATCTCTTAAAATACTTCCTTATTTCAAAACTAAAAACGAAATGGATTTGTTTGTAAAAACAAAAAACATTGAACCAAAAAAAATTGCAACGCAATTCCCTTTACATACAAACAACTACTTTTCTTATCTCTCTGACTCAACATTTGTATATACTAGCGCAGAAACAGAAGAAATTAATAATTATAACTATTTTCTTTTTTCGAATATAATGAATCCTAAAAATATGGAAGAAATAGAAAAAATAAAAAAAGAATGGCTACTATTAAAAGAAGTTAAATCTGGCTTTGTTTCTATTTCTTTGTACCAAAAAAAATAGATTTAATTTTTGCTGTATCTGTTGTTATTCCGATAACCAGCATTAGTAAAATCATCCCCAAAATTTTATATCTCACAATAGATCCAACAGCAACTGTTGTTAGCCCAATGATTGTAAAAAGAAAAAAAGAAAAAAAGATTGAAGAAAAAAGAATCGGCTTGTTTGCTCTTGCCTTTTTATCGAAAAAGAAAACAGGAAGTAGTATTAATAAAAACACGAAAACATTTTCAATAAATTGTATTACATGAAATGGTGTTTTTATTTGAGAAATCGTTGGATAAAAAAAACAATTAAAAAGTGCTTCTGGTAAATGTGCAACAATATCAATGGTGTTTGGTGTTATTTTTTTTATTGTTATTGTCGTTTTTGCAGGCGCCACTTCATATAAATAATAAAATGTTGCAGTGTCGATAGCTGATTTTACAAATGTTGTGTCTTTCATATTGTCTAACTCCCATTCTAAATAAGGACTTCCTTCTTTTATTTTGAAAGCACTATCGGACAAAGGAATCAATACTTCCTCTTTTTGGGAATAATCAATAGAAATAAACTTTGTATAACTGTTTAAAAAAACACCTCCCTTAGCTTCACTAATTGCCTTTGCTCGTTTTTCTGTTATTGCTTCCTGTATTATTGGTTTGTTAATTAGCTCTGAAATAATTAAAAACAGGGGAATAGAAGAAAAAACGAAAGCGAAGGCAAGCCACCTTTTTTTGATAATATTTGTAGTGAACAGATAATTGGGCATTGCAACTGTAAGATAAATTGCTAATAAATATGCTTTAAAAAAAGCAAGCAAAAAAACGGAAGCCAAAACAAAAAAACATTCTTTTTTATTATATTTTGTTTTTTCTCCAAAATGTGTTGCGTAAACCAAATAGCCTACCAATAAAACACTAATACATTGTTTTTGAATACCCGATGTCCAAAACAAAACACTTGGAAAAAGAAAAACAACAACTAAAATAATTTTTGTTTTTTCAGGAAATTTTTGAGCAAACAACTTGGTAAAAAACACTAGTCCAACAAAAGAGAAAAAAGAAAAAAAGAAAATATGTACGTAAATATTTCCAAAAGAAACAAATCGGATTAAAAAATTTATGATAATCATTATTCTTGAACTACTGAATGTAGAAGATTCAAATGGTGATATCCAAATCATTAATTCTTCTTTGGCATCGCCACTTAAAAGGATTTCGAAAAAATGAGAAGGGTTTTCTACAAAAAAGGCAAACAGCTTACATCCATCATTAAAGAAGGCAAATTGGTCGCCTGTATAGTTGTAGAAATGTATATAAATATTTGCAACTACTACCCCAACACTAATTTTTACTAAAAACAAAAGAACAAAAACTTTGTTTTTGATAGAATTTATTTGAAAAAATCGCCATTTGTAAATGACAAAAGCAAACAAAAGAGCATATATTATTGGTAACACCACTTGCATGCTATAAAATTAGTAAATTGCACAACGTAATGAACATAAAAAAACATATCCCAAACGCTATTACTTGTGGTAACTTACTTTGTGGCTGTTTAGCTATTGTTTTTGCTTTTGAGGGAAATATGATTGCGAGTGCATATTTAGTTGGCTTGGCAGCCGTTCTTGATTTTTTTGATGGCTTTGTTGCACGACTTTTAAAAGTTGGTGGTGAACTCGGAAAGCAATTAGACTCTCTTGCCGATATGGTAACTTTTGGACTTGTTCCTGGAGTGGTAATGTATTTGCTTTTGGGTCAGGCTTGGTGGGGGGCAACAATTGAGGAGCACAATAATATTTCTTTCTTTAGTTCATTTGACCGTATTATTAACAACCATTATTCTCTGTTTGTTTATTCTCCTTTTTTAATTCCTGTTTTTTCTGCTTTGCGTTTGGCAAAATTTAATATTGATACTCGTCAAACATCCTCTTTTATTGGGGTTCCAACTCCTGCCAATGCAATCTTAATTTGTGCTTTACCATTGATAAAATATATCCAGCCTGAAATTTTTGGAATTAATTTTAGCAGCCTAATTACAAGTTCTTTTTTCTTAGTTGGATTAACATTACTGATGTGTTGTCTGCTTGTTGCCGAACTTCCTTTATTTGCTTTAAAATTTAAATCGTTTAAGTGGGTCGATAATAAAATTCGTTACGCATTCTTAATAATTTCTGTTGTTTTGTTAATACTATTTAAGTTCATTGCAATCCCTTTTATTATATTTTTGTACATCATTTTATCAATAATCAATAACATTTACACAAGAAATAAAACACATGAAATTTAGAGCAGAAATAGATGTGATGCCACTTAAAGCATTACTTGATCCTCAAGGGAAAGCAGTAACTGGAAGTATGAAAAATTTAGGTTTGCCCGAAATACAAAATGTTCGCATTGGCAAACACATAACATTAGAAATAGATGCTGTTTCGAAAGATGAAGCAAAAACAAAAGTGGATGAAGCTTGCAAAAAATTGCTTGCAAATCAAATTATGGAGTTTTATGAATTTGAAATATTTGAAAATTAATTAAAAAAATAATTTAACAAAAAACCCGCACCATAAATGCTTGCGGGTTTTTTGCTCTCTAAACTAAAACATTTAATTTAACTTTATCAACTTCACTAAAAACTCGGGCACGATCCCGGCCTGTATTTGGGTTTTGGTTTTTTACAATAAAAATTTAGTCCTAATGATAGCTCGTGTGAGCCTGCTGTTGCGTTGGTAAGTTTTGATACGGTTAAATCATAGCTGTACCCAAATTTAAAAACGCCATGTTGTACTCCCGCTAATAATATAAATGAATCTCTATCTCTGTACCACAATCCACCTGTTAGTGCTCCTTTTGTAACATACAATCCTAGTAAGAGTTGTTTAAAATCCTGTTGTGCTTGAAATAAAACATTGGGAGAAACCGTTACTTCATTTCCATTTACAGGAATAACAGCTCCTGCGTGCCCAGTATATTTTCTTGGCAGTTTCGCTCCTGTTCCTTGTAAAAGGCTTTCGTCTGGCTCGTTTAAATGATGTGCGGCAAACCCAACAAAATATCTTTTACTAAAAGCAACTGCTCCGGCTGATAAATCAACATACGATTTTTTGGAGGTGCCTTGAACTTCATTGGTATATTTCACAAACCCATTTCTTTCATCAATCATATCTCCAAAAGTAAGCTTGCTCCAATCCAATGTTTTTTGTCCATAAGTAGCTTGAAAACCAACATTTATAGACAGTTCGCGTGTTGGTCGCCATTGATAGGAATATATTCCACTAATTTGCGTTGTTTGAATGGTTCCTCTTCCTGCTCTATCGTTTGTTACAAGAATACCTATTCCGCTTTTTATTCCGTAAACAAACCGATCGAATGATGCGCTTGTTGTAACATATGTTCCTGAAATACCGGGCCATTGGTTGCGATAGTTAAGTGCAATGCGTGGACAAATATTCGAGCCTGCTAATGCTGGATTTAAATACAAAGGGTTTGCATAAAACTGCGTAAACTGAGGGTCTTGTGCTTTTGTTTCTCCGTAACACAACATCACTAATGCTATAATTACTTTAGTAGCTGTTTTATTCATGCGCTTAAGGATTGTTGTTTGAAAGAAAGACGTAATTTAAAAAAAGGGTTGCCTGAGAAAAAACAAAACCTCGAAGATGTTTTCGAGGCTTTTAAACTTGGAGTAGTTTTTTGGGTGTTAAGGATGTTATTTTAATCTGTTTTTAAGGAGTCTGCTTTCGCTTTTTCTCTGTTTTTTTTAATCGTATCAGGCATCACAGGCGAAAACAAGAAATCGTTCCAGTTTGTTTTAGTGTGGGTTTGTTCTTTTGCTGCTTTTTTTACTTCTTCTTTCTCTTGTGTTTTTCCTACTATTCCTTTTGAAGAATCAAGCATATCGCCAAAAATTGGCTCGTTGCCCATTTTAAATATTTTTTGATTTTTAGTTTTTTCTGCTTCTTTTTTATTTTCTTTTGCTTTTTCTGCGGCTACTACTGTTTTTGTTTCTTCCAATTTCACAACAACTTCTTCTTTATTTTGGTTTGCTTCAAGACTGTTGTTGTTAATAGGAACAATAATTTGCTGCTCTGTTTTAGTTGGTTCTATTTTAGGTTCAACGGTAACAGAATTTTTTTCTGATTTTGTTTCTTCTACTTTATTTTCGGTTTTAGTTGATTCTGGAATTGCATTATAAATAACATATCCCCCTACCACAACAACAATGCCTACGGCTGCTTTAGATGCAATTTTCCAATTAAACGAATGTGATTTTGGGGCAACATTGAGCATGTTTTCCATGCGCGCCCAATCGGGAGAAGCATTTGGCACTTCATAATTTTTGAGCGTGTCTTTTAGCTTTTCTTCAAATGCTGTGTTTTTGTTATTATCTGTCATTCGTAGTTTTTATTAAATGCATTAGGCTTTTCTTTAAATTAAATTTTGCTTTAGATAAATTTGATTTAGATGTTCCTTCGCTTATTTCTAATAATTCCGCAATTTCTTTGTGTGTGTGTTCTTCTATCACATATAAATTAAAAACGTTTCGGTATGCTGGTGTTAATTCCTGAACAGCTTTTAATATTTCTTCTTTATCAATATGTAAAAACAACTCGTCTTCAATGGCTTCGTCAGGAATGTTTACTGCTTTTTGATTTGCATAAACCGTACTAACAATTAAATGATTCTTTTTATTTTTTCTCAAATGATCAATGGCTGTATTTACCATGATTCTACGAACCCAACCTTCAAAAGAACCTGTATTATTAAAATTTTTGATGCTATTAAACACCTTTAAAAAAGCTTCATGGAGAATGTCTTGTGCTTCATCGCTACTGTTTGAATAACGCGAACAAACTCCCAACATTTTGCCATAAAACATCTCGTACAACGCTTTTTGGCTTGCTCGATCGTTTTTGACACAACCTTTAATAATGTCGAGTTCGTTCATAAGTAAAGCTTACCGCATTTTCCTCCTTTTTTACGCCTATATGACGTAAAAGGTTCAGAAGGGTTGCCTGCGTATTTTAATAAACTATAAAAACATTGCAAAGGAGTTTTCGCAAATTTTTTATTCTACTGTAAATTCAGAATCTTTAATTTTTTTGTTCACTTCAACCGATTCCAGCATAAGTTTGATAGGCATTGGACCTATTGATGTAGAAATAACATTTGGATATTTAATTCCGTCTATTTCTTTGTATTCTAATAAATCTGATGTTTGAATGGAAGTGCCTTGTTCTGTATTTATTGGTTTTGCAACCCTAACTTTTAATCCAGTTTCTGCATCATACCATTCTGTCGTTTTTTTATCTTTTTTATTTGTTATTTCAACAACATAACAATCTTTTCCATTTACCTCTTCTATTCCTTTCAAATTAAGTTTGTATCCAAGCTTTTCATATTGTAACTCTTGGTTTATAATTGCTTCTTCTTTTAACTCATCTAATTCATCTCCAGTAATTTCTTTTTTGCCTTGCATTCCACTTGATTTTGCTTTGGCTCCATCAAATGTTACTTTTTGAATTGTCATTATACCCATTTTTGCAGTCATGCAATACTTGTTTGGAGATTTTTGTTGAGTTGTCATATTTACCTTACCATATTGTGTTTCAGCAGTACGCTTAATGGTAATATCCGATATTTTATTTAGCGCTTTTTCGCCACCAACAGCTTTTACATAGTTTGATATAACTGTTTTAGCAGTTACGCCTTTAGGTATTGGTTTAAAATTGGCTGCGACAGGATTTCCATAATTATCATAATAACTTATCGTATTGTTTGCACTAAATTTTTCTAGCTTTTTTGATATTTGTTCTTTATCGCCAACAATCAATATGGTTGCATTTTCTGGTCGGATATATTTTTGTGCCATAGCAAACACATCGTCAATAGTTACTGCTGCAATATTTTTTAAGTAGTTTGCATAATAATCTTTTGGTAAATTATATCTATCAATGTTGATTGCAAATTTCGCTACTGTTTGTGGGTCTTCTAAAGCAATTGCAAAACTTCCTGTTAAGAAATTTTTAATTCCCTCTAATTCTTCCGTAGATACTTTTTCATTTCGAATACGATTTAGCTCGTATAATATTTCAATAACAGAGCTATCTGTTACTGCATTTCTCACTTTTGCGTAAGCACTAAATTCGCCAACCAAATCATCGTTATCTAATGATGAGTAAGAACCATACGTATAGCTATGTTTTTCGCGTAAATTCATAAACAAACGAGATGAAAATCCAGCACCAAGAATTGTATTCATCACTCTTGCTTTAATAACATCCTCGCTGTTTGGTTTTAAGTTTACTGGATAAGTAACATTGATAACGGACTGAACTGCACCAGTCTTATTTACAACAGCAACAACTGTTTTTGATGGCGCTGAAGGCATAACAAAATCTGCTTTTGGAACTTCTGCTTTTTGCCATTGTGCAAAATATTTTTCAATTAATGGCTTTACTTCTTCTAATGTAACATCTCCAACCACAGCCAAATAAGCAACATTGGGACGAAAGTATGTTTTAAAATAATTGTTACAATTGTCCAACGTGATTTTTTCAACCGTTGTTTCTGTTGTAATTTCACCATAAGGATGTTTTTTTCCATAATTCAAAACCGCTTTCACGTTTTTTGAAATTGCATCTGGATCATCCTTTTGGGTTGCCAAGCCGGATAATGTTTGGTTTTTTATTTTGTCTAATTCCTCTTGTTTAAATTCGTTGTTTAATAAAACATCGCTCATTAATTCTAGTAATTTACTTTGATGTTTTTTTAATGATGCTGCATAAATATTAGTAGCCGAAGCATTAAGCGTAGCTCCAATAAAATCAATATCGTTATCTAGTTGGTCTTTGCTTCTGTTTTTTGTTCCACTTGTAATTAGCTGTGCTGCCACATCTGCTGTGCCAGCTGCCTCTTTTTCTAAATCAGGATGAATGTTTAATACCAAAGAATATGCAACTGTTGGTGTTTTGTGATTTTCTACTACAAAAACTTTTAATCCATTTGCTAATTCAAAAGATTGCATTTGACCCATTTTAATTTCTGGTGCTGCTGCTGGAATAGGTCGCTTACTTCTGTCTAGCTTGGGCGATACTGGTTTTTGTTGTGCAAAAAGTGTTGTAGTTATTACGATACTTGCTATTGATAATATTATTTTTTTCATTGTTTTTTATTTTTTATTGCCAAATAATTTTTCTTACTCTTGAATTAAAAAAAAATTATTTTTTGGGCAAATAATATAACACCACTCTGTTTTCGTTTATTAAATATTTTTGAGCCGCTTTTTGTATGTCTTCTCTTGTTACTTTCATATATCTATCTATCTCTGTATTTATCAAGTTAGCGTCTTTAAAATAAACATAATAATTTGCTAAATTTTCTGCAATACCCACCACTTTAGTGTTTCCGCCAACAAAATCATTTTCGACTTGATTGCGTAATTTTTGAAATTCGTCTTCTGAAATAATTTCTTTTTTTACTTTGTCAAACTCTTCGTCCATTGCTTTTTCTAAATCGGTTGGGTTTACGCTCATGTTTGTAATTCCAAAAACAAGTGCCAAACCAGGGTCTTCAGAAGAAAAAGGAAATGCTCCAGCAAATAGTGCTTTTTGTTGTTTGTCCACAATTGATTTTTGTATGCGAGAGCTTTTGCCTTGCGAAAGCAATGTTGTAAGCATGTTTACAGCATAAAAATCAGGAGTTCCTTGTGCTGGGATGTGATACGCCATTACCACAGCAGGCAATTGTATATTATCAAAAACGGTATCGCGAACTTCTTTTGTTTTTTGTGGTTCTACTGCCGTTGGTCTTGGAACAGGTTTGCTGCCTTTTGGAATAGTTCCATAATATTTTAAAATCATTGCTTTTGTTTTTGCAATGTTAATGTCTCCAGCGATACAAAGAGTTGCATTGTTTGGTACATAAAACGTTTTATAAAAATCAACAAATTCACTCATTGCTGCTTTGTTAATATATTCAGGAGAGCCGCCTGGAGTCCAGCGATATGGATGTTCAACATAAGCATGTGCAAATGTTTCATTTAAAATAGAACCATAAGGCGTATTTTCGTTGCGCTGTTTGAGCTCTTCTTTTACAACACCACGTTGTGTTTCTAGTCCAACAGAATCTATTTTTAGTTGAAACATCCTTTCTGCTTCCATCCACAAACCAAGCTCTAATTGGTTGCTTGGCAATACTTCAAAATAAAATGTTCTGTCGAAAGAGGTGTTTGCATTAAGGCTTCCTCCGGCATTTTGTACAAGCTTCATGTATTCGCCTCTTCCAATATTTGGAGAGCCTTCAAACATTAGGTGTTCAAAAAAGTGTGCAAAGCCTGTTCGTTGTGGGTCTTCGTTTTTAGAGCCTACGTGATAAAGAACAGTAACTGCAACAATTGGTGTGCTGTGGTCTTCGTGCAAAATTACATGCAAACCATTTGGTAAATCGTATTCTGTAAATTTTATATTATTGTTGTTAGCGGGCTTTGTTGCCTCTGTTTTTTTTATTGGTGCTTGTGCAAAAAGGACAGAGCCAGATGCCACAACCAACGCAAACGAAAGATGTTTTAACTTCATTATTGAGGGTTAATTTATTTTTGCCTAAAAATAGGATTTATTTTGAATTTATTTTGTGCTAATATATGATAGGTTTTTAGGTATTGCCAAAACGTTGGTTGAGGGAGAGAACCATTTTTTTATTAAAAACCCGAGTTTGATTGATGGCCCAATGCAATTATCCACAATAACAGGGACTTTAAGCCTCTTCGTTCTTTAAAACCCAAAATAACCATAATCATTATCAACATCTTTTTCAAAATCTTTAACACTAGCTCGTTTTCGAGATTCAACACGTATTTTACGCATTAGTGTGTCTATTTCTTTTTGTGCTAAGGTTTCACTTTCAAAAGCAAAATTGGTTTTTGTGAATTGCGGCTTGTAATTAATGTTGATACTATCGTCAGGGTGAACAGCAGAATAGCAAAGTTTCCATATTTTTTTGTCTTTGGGTCGTGTTTTAAAAACATATACATTGCCTTGTTTTTTATCAAATTCTACCTTGTTTACAGCCAACAAAACAAGTGTATCTTTCTTAAAACTTTCATTGCTTCCAAAAAGTTGTGATATAACTAATTCTTTTTGCGTTAAATATTGTTTATCAAACAAGTTTAATTTGTTTTGTTTTTTTAAGGTTTTATAAAGTATTATTCTGCTTGATAAAGAAGCGGAATAATTTTTCAATATAGTATCATCAACCGCTATGTTGTTTTCAATTAGCTGACCACAGATAACCGCTTTAAACTTATCGCTATTGGAAGACGACAATAGTTTGTTGAAAAATTTTTTTACGTCTGTGTTTTTATAAAATGGCGCAAGTAAACAGGTGTAATTATAAATTTTTTGTTGTCTTGTATTTAGGTCATCATAAATTCTATCCTGCTTTTGATACGAATAACGGTAAGCTTCTTTGTCTCTGTCTTTTTCTGAAATATATTTTTTAAATTCATAATTTGCATCCAGCAAAATATCGTTTACCATTTTGCTATATGCCTTGTGTTTCAACGCTTTTGCTTCGTTTGCTTGTGCCATTAATTTATAAATACTGTTTTTATACTCGGCATATTTCGTATATTTTATTACTTCTGGAAATAGCAATTGTGCGTTTTGTAAGCTATCAGAAAAATAGTTAAAAATATTGCTTATACTATATTCGTTGGCTGTTATGGGCGCATCTATTTTTAATAATTTTAAAAATGTTTTTGTTGCTTCGGTTGTTTTTAGTTTTGCAAGTACTTTTAATATTGACAGTTCAATTTCTACAGAATCAGAATAGCGCATATAAAGTGATTCTAAAAAAGGCACTGTTTCTTTTGACTTAACAGATTCAAAACAAGCCAACAAATCTTTTTTATTGTTTGTAGAAAGTAAATTAAATTCTTTTTGATTAATTGTTTTTATTAACGTTGGAATATTGCTAGTAAGCATGTTTGCCTGAACGTATTCAATTGCTGCCTTTGCTCTTTTACTTTCTGTAGTATCGGCAGCATATAATTTACTAAAAAAATAGGAGTCTAACTTGTTTGATGTAACATCAATTCCAATACACGTATCCTTTGGTGTAAATGTCTCAAAAAATGTTTTTGAAAAACCACTTAATCCTTTGCTTGTGTCCACAACAGCTTTGAGTGTATAGAATACACCACAGCGCTGAATCATTTTAACCATTATCCCTCGTGTACTTCCTGTATCAGAAAGCAATAAATTATATTCTGCTGTGTTTCCTTTTTTGCTTAGCACGGCCCTAGAAACTTTTAAATCATTATTGTTAGAAACTGTATTTATTCTTGTTTTCCAAAATTCATCCATTGTTTCTTGTTGAAAATAGCGGCTAAATTTTCGGTATTCTACAAACACTTTTTCTTTTGTTTCTGGTGAGGTAAACACTTTAGTTTCTCTAATTGGCAAAAATTCTTTTTTTTCTTTCGAATCCTTTTCTTTTTTTGTTTTATATCGACTATTTGTGTTTTCGTTTTCCAACAAACAAGAATAATCGTTTGTTATTTCCTGTGCTGTAACATTAAAAAACATGCTGGTATCAACAACAGTTGAAAATGTTTTTGCATATTTTTTTTCTATTGTTTTAAATGAGTTAAAAAAGGGAATAGCGTTTAAGCTGTCGCTGTTTGTGCATAACAAATAATAATCTGGTCCGTTAATAATAATTTGAGCAAAACATTTTTGTTCGGGTTTATTTTGAGTTTCCATTTTAAACCAGAGTGCAGGAGAACCGTTTTTGTTTTGGATGTTTTTAGAAATTATTTTTTTATTTGTTTCCAAACAAAATCGTTCTGCAAGCATATTCAACTCAAATGTGTCTTCTTCGATATAATCAAAATCATATAAAGAAGCAGCCATTACCAAAACATAATTTTCGTTGGTTTTGCTTGTTGCACTTACAATTTCTTGTTGCATATTTGTTCTGCTCGCCAAATCAGAAGAGTTTGTTTTATTTGCGGGGATATTTACTTTGTATCCATACTTCGATTTATATTCTATTGTGGCTTGCTGTGGTTCATAAAATGTGATTGACGAAAAAAATGCGTCCGCCTCCGTCCCTTTTTTAACATACTCTTGGCTTCCACTCATCTTGAATGAAAAAATTTCATTTGGAGTAATAAATAGTTGGTGCTTTTGAATGTCTCCTTTTGCTGTTTTGTTTATTATTTCTACTCCTGGGTAGCCGTTTGCATTTTTAATTTCTTTTTTACTTAAAAGCTTTCCTGGAACATTTTCAAATATTAAACTATCAATACGTTTTAAAATGTATTCTTGGGTTTGATCGATTAGTTTTCCGTAATGATTCATTCGTTGAACACAATAATAACTTCCATTACTCATGTCGTTGTATAAATAATATCGGAATGATCCTCCGTCAGGTATTTCATAAAGTTTGCCAGGAACAGCAACCGAAAAAACAGAATCAGGGGCAAATTGTGTTTTGAGCTGTGTTGGAAAACGTGTTTCGTCAATTTGTGTTTTTGTTTTAATATCTGTTTTTGATGTATTGACAGGACGAACCGTATATCCCATTCGTCTTAGTAATTCTATTATTCCTTTTTGTCCTGCCAAGTGTGCTGCTCCAACTCCCGTAAACAAAGGTGTTTTTTGAATGATGGAGTCCATTCTTTTTGCCATAATTTCGTTTCGTTCATATAGCATGTATTTTAAAAAACCGGGTTCACTTGATAATTTGCTTAAGCTATCCAAAAGGTCTAAATCTCCTTTCCGATAGGCGTCTTCTAGCTTATCGTAATAGGCTTTATCTCCTCTTATTTCTTTTAATCGTAAACGTTTTTGTTCCCGCTCTTCTTCTTTTGCTTTTGCATCTTCTTCAGATTCTTCGTCTTCTTCCGCCATTTTAGAAAGCTCTTCTGTTTTTTTAAAAACTTCTAATCCAATTATTTTTTTATTTAATTTTTTTCCAGCTTGAAAAATAAACACATCTAAATAGTTGTCTTCTTCATAATCGCTATTTTGTTTGCTGTTGCGATACATTAAACGATTGCTTATGTTGGGACTAAACTGCAAAATAGATTTTAAATCGTTTTCCTTAGGAGCATCCACACTAAATGCATTACGATAAAAAGCATAGGGTTTGCTTACATACGGAACGGTGTTTTTATTTTGTTCTGCCTCTTGCATCATCATAATATCATCCATCCATGTATCCATATCTAATTCAAGAGCAACAGCATCACAATTTTTTAGCGCAACAAAAAAAGAATCGGGTAAATTAAAAACCATTTTATCGCTTACATGCATTGTGCCGTATAGGTAAGATGGCTTTTTTAATCCTTTTCCTGTTATTTCCCAAAGTAAGCTTTGGTAATTTTTAGGCATTGCATTTTGCGAAAAAGAAATGCAAATAATAAAAAGTAGAATAAGTGTAAAAAAGAGTCTATAAGAATGTTTCATGTGTTTTATAAATATAGGATTACGAATATAAGCTTTATCAAAGGAACAGAAACAAAAATAGTGTGTTGCTACCTAATGGTAGTTTTTTGGAAAGTTTCTGCTGAGGATTAGCGCCTCTTCTTTGCCCCCCTCACAGCTTCCGCTGTTAAAGGATTTTCGGGCCAAGAATGTTTTGGGTAACGTGATAATAAATCTTTGCGCACCTCAAAATATGTTTTATTCCAAAAACTACTTAAGTCTTGTGTTACTTGAACTGGTTTGTATCCTGGCGAAAGCAAGTGTAATAAGATTTTATTTTTTCCTTCATTAACAGCAGGTGTTTCTAACAGCCCAAAAAGCTCTTGTAAACGCACTGCCATTTCTGGCTTTCTGCCATCGGAAAAATAATTTATTTTTATCATCGATCCACTCGGAACAATAATTTTTTCTGGCGTAAGCTTGTCTAATTTTGATGCTAAATCCCAAGGTAAAAAAGAAATAAGAATTTGTGAAAGATTTAATTTTTGTAGTTCTGAACGCTTTGTTATATTGTTTAAATAGGGCAATAGCCAATCTTCAAGGGTGTTTAATAAATTTTCGGAGCTTACATCATTCCAATTTTCATTTGTTCTCCATAATCGTAAACTTAAAATACGTGCTTGTAATTCTTCTTGATTTTCGTTCCAGCCTAAAAGCTTTAATCCTTGATTGCGGACTGCTTCTAAAATAATTTTTTGTTTTGTTTCGTTCGAAAATGTGGTTATTACTTTTGATTCTAAAACAATTCCTCCAACACTTTTTTCGATAGTACCAGCAATTATTCCTTTTTCATTGTCCCAAAAAATAGTTTCTTTTTCTGTTGCTAAATCTTTTAAATCATTTGGATTTAAAGGCGCTGCCATAAAAACCTTTCCCTCATTTAATCCTGCATCTAATTGTGCAATAGCAATATATTCTTGCTGATGTAAAATATCTTGTTCTTGCAATTTCACAATTCGTCCGTTTGCTAAGCGATAGCGCAAGCTGTTTTTGTCTGTACGTTTTGCAGCGCGCTCGGGATAAGCTGCCGCAACTAATTTTCCAACAGCAAAAATGTCGGGTGCAGAATTATCTACTTGCACATTCAATGTTTTTCGCCAAGATTGTGCAAGACGCTCTATTCTTTCCAATACTCGTTTATCTGCATTTACAAACTCTTTGTTTCGCCATTTGCGAAGAATTTCTATTCGTAACGAAATGTCTGTTCCGCTTTCTTTTTGTAGTGGATCTCGCTCTTCTAACAATGCGGCAACATCACAAGCTAAAGAGGTGTAATTTATTTTTGTTTGTTGTTTGTCCCATGCTTGCGCTTCCACCAGTAAGTGTGCTATGCGAGGGTGTGTTGGCATTTTCAACAATGCCTTTCCTCTTTCAGTTATTGTTCCATTTTTAAGTGCGCCTAATTGATTTAATAATTCTTTTGCTTGCAACACGTTTCCTTCAGGAGGGTTATTTAGCCATTGTAATTCATTTACATTTTTAATTCCCCATTCGCTTATTTCTAAAACAAATGGAGCTAAATCTGCTTCTAAAATTTCTGGCTTGCGATTCGGCAACAAATGGTTGTGTGCACCCTGACTCCACAAGCGATAACAAACACCAGGGCCCAAACGCCCAGATCTTCCTGCTCTTTGGTCAGCAGCATCTTTTGTAATTTTTACTGTTTGTAATTTTGTAAAGCCGCTTCGAGCATCAAATTTTGGTACACGAGAAAAGCCGCAATCAACAACTGTTGTGATTCCTTCGATGGTTAAAGATGTTTCTGCAATAGATGTTGCTAATACCACTTTTCTTTTCCCATTCGGGTGTGGCATTATTGCTTCTTGTTGTTTTTGTGTACTTAAATCGCCATAAAGCGGATGAATGGATACGGATGTTTGCTCTTCTAAAAGTTGTTGAGTGCGAAGTATTTCTCCTGCGCCAGGCAAAAATGCAAGAACATCTCCTTGTTGTTCGTTCAATGCTTTTTTAATGGCTTTTGCCATTGTTAAATGCAAGGGTGTTTTTTCGTCTATATTTTCGTAGATATAATTTACAGAAAATTGTTTCCCTTCAGAAGTTATTATTGGTGCATTGTTGAGCAATGCTGATAGCTTTTCTCCATCCAATGTTGCCGACATAATTAAAATCCGTAAATCGTTTCGTAACACTTGTTGGGTTTGCAAACAAAGGGCAAGCGCCAAATCTGCGTTTAGGCTACGTTCATGAAATTCATCAAAAATAACAAGTCCAACATTTTCAAGAGCATTATCGTTTTGCAACATTCGGGTTAAAATTCCTTCTGTTAGTACTTCTATTTTTGTTTGTTTATTAACCTTGTTTTCGAAACGTACACGATAACCGATGGTGTTGGCTATTTCTTCTTCTAACAAATTTGCCATACGATTTGCAACGCTTCTTGCAGCAAGCTTGCGCGGTTCGAGCATAATTATTTTTTTATCGGCAAGCCAGGGTTCATTTAATAATTCTAATGGCAAAACAGTTGATTTTCCTGCACCGGGAGGAGCTTGCAAAATAATAACATTCTGTTTTTTTAATGTTGTTTTTAATTCTGAAATTATTTCTTGTATCGGAAAATCGTTTTTCATTAGTGACGTAAAAATACAGGAATATTGTTTTGCTTGACTTTCTCCTTTTTTAAGAATAACTTTATATCTTGTAAAATGCCGATGCTGCATTTTTATTCATTGAAAAACGACAGACAAATTAAACAGAACAACAAAAATATATGAAAGCAACAGGTAAAACAGTTAATGAAATTCTAACCAATCTTCCGAAGGAAAGAGCAGAACCTTTTAACAAGCTACACGATGTTATTTTGAAAAATCTGCCAAAAGGCTTTGAAGCAGCTATTAGTTATGGCGGCTTGGGCTATGTCGTTCCACATTCACTTTATCCAGCTGGTTACCATTGCAAACCAAGCGAACCTCTTCCATTTGCAGGAATAGCTTCGCAAAAAAATTCTATTAATTTTTACCACATGGGCATTTATTCCGATCCGAAATTATTGAACTGGTTTGTTGGTGAATATCCCAAGCACTGTAAGCAAAAGCTGGACATGGGTAAAAGTTGCGTTCGGTTTAAAAAATTGGACGAAATCCCCTATAAACTCATTGGTGAGTTGATGAAAAAAATGAGTGTAAAAGAATGGATAAATATTTATGAAACTAACTTGAAAAAATAAAACCTTGAAAAATTTTAGATGTTTCAAAATGGAAACAAATTGCCATTACTTGATTTACTCCTTTTTTTCGAATAACTTTAATCAAGAAAATAACGAACGCTAAAGCGCAATTAAAACTGAGATTAGCTTCACATTAGCTGCAATATTCAAACACAAACCACGACAACCATGAGCATTATTGAATTCAAAGTTTCATTTCCAACTGACAATGGTTTTTGGGGAAGAGAATGCAATATCTGCAATAAATATTTCAAAATTGACTCAGATAAAATTAAAGACAACTTATTTTGTCCCTATTGTGGCGATTTGCAGCCAAATAAGGAACTTTGGACAAAAGAGCAAAATCAAATTGCTAGAAAAATAGCAACTCAAGTTGGCAAGAGATTCATCGAGGATGAAATGGAAAAGATGCTTAAGGACGTATTTAAGAATAGTAAAACGACAACGTATACACCAGGTTCAAGAACGGAAATCACTCAGCCGACCTCTCACGTTGAAAAAGAAGTTGACACAGAAATTAATTGCCCGACTTGTGACATGAAATTTCAAGTTTATGGAATTTTTGGATTTTGTCCGGGATGTAAAGAAGACAATGTTCTGATTTATGAAGCAAATTTGAAGATCTTACTTCAAGAAATTGACAATTCAAATAATCCGAACCGATCTTTAAGACATGCATACAATGACCTCGTATCGACATTTGAGTCATACTGCAAACGCGTATCAGAAAGGCATAACTTAGGAAAAGTAAACTTTCAAAATCTTAAAAATACGAAAGAGCATTTCAAAAATGACGGTTTGAATATATATGAAGGAATTTCAGATGTTGAAAAAACTAAGATTAAGCGTGTTTTTGAAAAGCGACATGCCTATCAACATTCAAAAGGGAAAATAACAGCAGAATTTATTAAAAATATCCCCGAAGATGCAAATTTAATTGAGACTCTAGCCGTTCTTAGCAGGACTGAATTTTTGGAGGGAATTGAAATTTTGAAAAAAATATTTCGGACAATAACGAATAAATATTGCAGCTAACAGTAGCTATAAAAAGAGACACATACATGAAAATATATAAGTATGCTCCAATAACTCTGAATTCACTAAAAACTATTATTAACTCAGAATTTTGGTTTGGAAATCCTTTCAAGTTTAACGACCCGTTAGACTGTATGATTAATTTAAAAATCACAAACTATCCAGACCTATCCGATATTGAGCACTTCTATTCAGATTATAATAAATTTGTTCCCGAGAAAGTTGATATAGCAAAAAGAAAAGCTCAGTTTCAACAAGACAATTCAATATTCGAAAGGGATTATAAATATTTTTGGGATTATTCAATCCAAAGAATGACAGGTATTACCTGTTTTTCTTATACTGCAAAAGAAACATTAATGTGGTCGCATTATGCAGATTCGCATAAAGGAATTTGTTTAATTTTTGAAAAGGATAAATTGAAATTTAATAATCCTTATATAAAGTTAGTTGATGTAAAATATCCTGCCTCAATTCCGCAAGTAGCAATAAACGCGAATGTTGAAAAACATAAACAAATAGAATTTGATCACGAAACGGTTTTAACAACTAAATATGAAAGATGGAAATACGAACAAGAACTAAGGGCCTTCATTCCCTACCAATCTTTACATACTGAACAAACCATAGGATTTAATATTGACTCATTGACTGGAATAATATTTGGAGCAAAGACGAGCGCTAACGACATTGCAACAATTAAGACAATAGCAAACGACAAAAAACTAACTCTCGATTTTTATAAATCCGAAATGATTATCGAGAGTGGAGATGTAAAAATCGAAAAATACAGCAGCTAACAGCTAAGCGTTATTTTCTTGAAGTAAAAACTTAATAAACGAATGCAAATCACAAAAAAAATATTTTTAGCGTGACGAAAACAGAAATACCAAGACGACAATTGACTGTTGAATCTACTGAATTGCTACGGACGACACTTATTTCCGTTTTGACAGAAATGTTAAAGGAGTCTTGCCCTTGCCATTATCCAAGATTTAGAGAATTGACAACGTTTTTACACGACAACTATAAAGCAGGACCTGTATTTTGTGCTGACACGAACTATCTCATATCTCGCTCAACAAAAAAGGAGTTAAATTATTTGACAGAAATCAAAAGGATAAGTGATAGTGGTTTGGGGGACTATGACGACATTGTTTATTGTTGCAGCAAATGTTCGACAATATATCGTCAAGTTACAAGACAATACAGCATTAACTTTGAGTTTTCATATTTCATAATCGTGGATGAGAGATTTGGAAAGGACGTTGGAGAAAAAGTGATAAGACCTTTTCCTTTGTTGCTGGGTTTATTCGGTTTTGACGACAGCGAAATATTGAAATGTGCAAAGGACTTCACATTGACAGACTCAAGTGAATTCTACAATTACTTAACCAAGAAACTTGAAGTAAAAACTTAATAAACGAATGCAAATCACAAAAAAAATATTTATTCTGTTTTTGTTTTCTGCTTTTTTATTTGCTTGTAAAAAGAAGGAGAAAGATTATACGGTTCAATACCGCATACAACGCACCAACACAGGAACAAATCCTTTTACGGTGCGTTATGTTACTGCCGATGGCACAACAAAATCTATTGGTCCTGTAAATGGTGATTCGTGGAATTCGGGTGTTTTGGCGGGGTATAAAAAGAAACAATATGTTACTTTAACATTAGAAGGAATTGGTGGTGGAACGTATAAGATGTACATCTACACAAGTTCTGCTCCTTATGTGGTAAGAGATGCGGATGATAATTCTGGACCACAAACAATTGGGAAAGAAATAGAGGAGTAATACCGATACGGAATTTGTAATAGTGAAACGACTTTTTCTTACTAAGTATTGGTGTAACGTTTTTTTGTTGGTTGCAGATTTCTCCCTCTGGTCGAAATGACAATTTAAGATTACATGTAAATAGGGCAAACACGTTGCTTTGCAACAAAAGGAACTATTTTTCTAAAAATATAAATCACAGAAATTTCAAATCCACCTCTTCTGTTTGTTGCTGCTGTTAATCTAGAAGTATTAAAATCATAACTCATTCCAACATTTATATTTTTATACTCCATTCCTGCAACCATTATAAATGCATCTTTTAGTCTGTAGAATGCACCAAGAGAAACAGCGGTATTCATCCCATTAATTGGTTTTAAATAATATTTTCCGAATGCACCTAAAACGGTTTCATTAAATTTTCCTTGCTTTTGATATTGAAATGTAGGTGCAAGTCCTATTGTTGCAGTTAAAGGAAGTTCGGCAATGGCGCTTGCGTTTATTTTTGTATCTAAACGAATAGCATCATTATTAAAAAAAGATTGTTTAGGTTTATTAATGTGTAAAAAAGAAACGCCTGCATTTACAAATGTTCGTTGATTTTTTCTCCACAAGTATGCCAATCCTGTTCCTAAATCAAAATAGGTAATGCGTGTTTTCGGAAAATTTTCTCCGCTTGCTAATGCTGCATTGTAAGCATCTCCATCAAATTGATTATCGAACGTAAGTGCTGTTATGTCAAAACTTTTTGTGGTTACACCGGGCTGAATACCAACAGAAACAAACTGTGTAGAATCTTTATTCAGTCTTTTTATATAAGAGCCTGAAATAAAAACTTGATTGGTAGAAAACCTAGAATCTCCTGCTTTATCACTATTTATAAGTATTCCAACAGCAGGAACATCATTCGCTAATTTTGTTTTTAATCGTGTATCGGTAGAAAATGAAAATGTTTTGTACGGAACAGGAATAGCGCTCCACTGGCTTCTGTAATTTCCTGCAAAACGCCAATCGCCATTAAAAATACCTGTTTGTGCAGGATTCAAATTCTGTGGTGATGCATTAAATTGTGAAAAATGAATGTCTTGCGCACACAACATACTACTCATTACTGTTAAAAACAGAAAAATGATTTTAGTAAAAAAGTATGTTGTTTTATTTTTCATTTTATCTTATCAATGTTGTATTACCTTTCTTTTTCAGCTCATCGCCATTCACACATTTCACTCTTAAATACCAAGCAAATACAGCGGGGTCGGCTAACATTCCTTTGTATGTTCCATCCCAACCTTTTGTAATATCTGTTGTTTCAAACACAAGCTCTCCCCAACGATTATACACAGCAAAATATAATTCTTGTACCACATTGCTTCTCACAAACAATACATCGTTTTGTCCATCATTGTTGGGAGTAAATGTATTCGGAACAAACACGTCTTCAGTTCTACATTTGTTTGATATCACATAAATGGTAATGGTTGTGCTTCTTGAACATCCGTTTGTATCTGTTACTGTTACTGTGTAAGTTGTTGTTTGTGGTGGTGTTGCAACAGGATTAAAAGATGTTGGATTGCTTAAACTTGATGCGGGACTCCAAGAAACGGTTAATGTTGTATCGGTAATAGCATGAATAATTGTTGATTCTCCTGCGGCTAGTGTATCATCATCAGCTGTTGCAGACAGTGGGTATAAAAGAGGATTAATAACATAAACAGTTGTAGTAAGCGTTAAAATACAAGTATCGCCAACAGAATTTACAGTTGTAATGTTTACTGTGTAAGTTGTAGTAGCGCTTGGTGTTGCAACAGGATTCGGAATGGTTGTGCTGCTTAGTCCTGTTGGTGGACTCCAACTGTAAGCAATGCCTCCTGTGGCTAAAAGTTGTGCTGAGCTTCCTAAACAAATTGTTTGGTTTGGGTTGAGTGTTGCTCCCGCTCCTGCTAAATCAACTTGAACAACAGCAGTATCCCTACAACCATATTGGTTAGTGGCAATCAAAGAAACATCATATGAACCTGCAGAAGGAAATGTATGTGTTGGATTTTGTAATGATGATGTTGGTGTTCCATCATCAAAGTTCCAAAGCCATGTTGTAGCTGCAACTACAGAAGAATCATAAAAAGATGCTTGGTTGCTACACGGAACTGTTGTGTAATCAAAATCGGCTACAATAGCAGGGTTTACTGTTACATATTGATATGCGGTATCCCAAATATTACAACTTGCTGGATTAAAAACATAGAGTTGAACTAAATATGTGCCAGGTGTTGGATATGTTCTTATTGGATTAAAAACAGTGGATGTTGTGTCTCCTGAACCAAAATCCCACAAATATGTTCCTCCTGCTGTACTTTGATTTTGAAACTGAACGGTGAGCGGTGCACAACCGCTGATGTAATCAACCGTAAAATTTGCATCAGCAATGGCAACTTGAAAATCGAATTTGAATGTTCCGTTGTTACAGTTGGTTGCGTGATTTACATTGCTTCCTGTGTTGGGCCAAGAACCCGGAGTTACAGGAAAGTCGTCATTACCGCCACATCCGGCACAAACGGATTGGTAAATAATTCCTTTTTTATCAAATCGGCTTGTTCCACCATCAACGTGTTCTTGGCTTATCGGTCCACCAAAATAAGTTGCATATAACAATGATGAAGCATTGGTAGAAAGCACAAATAAATAAAAATTAAATCCATCTGTTGTTGGTTGAATAGCGTCTGCAGTAAGCGGCATTCCTGTTGTTGGCGTTCCCAATAAAATATGTCCGCCCCATCCAGAAACATAAATGTTTTCGCAATAGTCAACCAAAAAAGCAGAAGGAGAAATATTTACGCTTCCATTACTATTCCCAAAAATGGTTGTAAAAATTTGTGTGTTTAAATCATTATTCATTTTCCAGATAAACTGCCCACTATTTGAGTTGGAATAAACTCCTCCAGAAACGGGCATTACACCAAGTGTTTGACCAACAATGTAAACATCATAATCTTTATCGAGTTGAATAAAAAAGGATTGGTCGTAAGCATTTGTTCCAACAAACGTTGAGTTTAAAACAGCTGAACCATCATTTTTTATTTTTGTTACAAAACCATCTGTTATGCCACCATTATAAACGGTACTAATGCTTCCTGCTGTTATTGGAAATGCTGAACTTGCTGTTCCGCCAGTAGTATAAACATTTGATGAATCATCTAACGCTAATGCATAACATGCATCGTCTTGAACGCCTCCTAAATATGTGCTCCAAATAAGTGTAGAAAGATTTTGATCAAACTTAAAAACCACACCATCCAAACCTCCGCCAAGCGCTGTTTGTGAAGCCCCTGCTGTTATAGGAAAATTAGATGAAAAAGAACAAGAGGCAACATAAATATTTCCCGAATTATCTACTTGGATTTCTCCTCGATAATAGTCGCCATAGTTATAAACCAGCGTAGTGCTTGAGTTTACGCCATCATTTAGACTTCCTCCAATATAGGTTGATGCTAATAATGTTGTTCCTGTTGAATTAAATTTAGAAACAAATATATCTGTTCCATTATTAAATATTGTTCCGTTCGGAACATAATTTAATAATGTTCCTCCCGCAAAAGTATTATCGTAAGCGCCTGGTGTCATCGGAAAATCGTTAGAACCAGTAACACCATACATACACAATTCATCTTGGGCGTTCACAATAATACTTGCTACAACTTCAGTATTGTTGGCTCCTCCAAAGTAGGTTGAATATTGCAAAAACGTTCCTGATGAGTCGTATTTTGTTATAACAATATCTGTTCTTCCTGATGCAACGGCACCATTATACGTTACATCATAAGCGCCTAGTGTTGTTGGGTAACCCATTGCAAAACATGTTCCTCCAGAATATAAGTTTCCAACAGCATCATACGTTGCTGTCATTCCAAAATTATCTGCCGTTGAACCTGAAGAGCAAGCAAAAACAAGGATTGGGTCAATTACCAATTCGTAGCCTTTATCAAATCCGTAAGGAAAACTAAATGTAATCTCGTTATTTTTTAAAACAAATTCGCAAGGCACCTCCACTCTTTTGCTTTTTATCCATTGATATGCATAGGGTTTTTGTTCATGGATTTCATTGATGCTTGTTTTAATTTTTAACGCACCTTTTTCTAGATACACTTTTTCAGCGCCTTCATAAATTAATTTTATATTATCGGTGTTTGCTTGGGGCGCCACAATGAAATTATATTTCATGCTGTTTTGCATTCCTAGCAATTGCAAATCAATTCCATTGTAAAGATTTTTATAGATTATTTCTTTGAAATTTTTAACATCACTCGCCCACTTGTTTTTATCGTTGCCAATAAAAAAGTTGCAGTAATCAGGTGTTGTTTGTTTCTTTTCTATTTGCGGATTAACGTTTGCGCCAGCATACGTTACTCGAAAAGCATGAGAGCGAATTGGCTCATATTTTTGTTTGTTTAAATCTTTTTCTTTTTGAATATGATTCCTACGCAATGTTTCTGAATCATAAAAGTTATATGTGAAACTGTTTTTTTCAAGAAATAAAAATCCACCATCAAGCTGTGCGCGAAACAAAATATTGTTTTCCCATTGCTTTTTATTTTCGGTAAACTTAACGGTATTCTGTGGTTCGGGGTGTTTTATTTTTTGAGCAAAAAGCAAAAAAGCAAATTGTGTAAACAATAGTGTAAATAAATATTTTGCTTTATTCAAAGTCATTTTATTAATGAGTAGTTGTAATATACTACCAAAAATAGATTATTTGGCTTAAATAAGCAATTGTTTTTTTTGTTTGTAGTACTCATGGCTTGGTTTGTCTAAATATATTATGTTTTTCAATTATTGATTCCGACTTTTGTATTATCAATACAATTTGTGTTTATTTGTTTTCTATATAAAAAACGATTAATGATTTTGTCTTTAAAAAATAAAATAGTTGGATTTGTTTTTGCTGGTTTGTTTTTATGCTCAAATGTTGATTATGCACAAGTAGCATACAACCCCGACTTAATGATTGACGACCCTATTGCTGCTGTGTTAGACAGTTTGCATAGTTTAAATATGTTTGAAAATGGCTATGCAAAAATCATTTATCCAAAAGGGAACAAGTTTAATTTTCCTCATGATTCTGTTCCAAAATATGATGAAGCAATTTATGAGCAACGATTAAAAAAAATTGATGCTGCGTCTCCTTTTGATTTGCAATACAATACTGTTGTAAAAGGATATATAGAAATGTACACTACCCGCAAAAGAGAATTGGTTGCGCGTATGATGGCATTATCACAATTGTATTTCCCTATGTTTGAAGAGCAACTTGATAAATACAATTTGCCATTAGAATTAAAATATTTAGCCATTTGTGAATCGGCTTTAAACCCTGTTGCTAAAAGCCGTGCAGGAGCAATGGGCTTGTGGCAATTTATGTATCCTACAGGAAAAATGTATGGACTAAGAGTTTCGTCTTACGTTGATGAACGTTGCGACCCCTATAAATCAACCATTGCAGCTTGTGAGTATTTTAAATATTTGTATGGTTTGTTTGGCGATTGGCAAATGGTATTAGCTGCCTACAACGGAGGTCCTGGAACAGTGAACAAAGCAATAAGAAGAAGTGGTGGAAAAAAAACGTATTGGGAAATTCGTCCTTATTTACCAAAAGAAACACAAGGTTATGTTCCTGCTTTTATTGCAGTAAATTATGTAATGAGCTACACCGCAGAACATAATTTATATTCTGCTATCCCTAAAAAAACATTTATTCAAGTAGATACAGTTGAAATAAAAAAACAACTTTCTTTCTCTCAAATTGCAAAGGTTTTGGATTTAACGGTAGAAGAAATTCAATACTTAAATCCTGTTTATAAAAAAGGTGTGATTCCTGTAATGCAAGGCGAAAAAAGTTTTTTAACGCTTCCAACATCAAAAATAGGCGCTTTTATAGCAAACGAAGAAAAAATTTATGACTATTTAAAATTGGATTCTCTACACAGCAAAACTGTTTTAGCGGCACAAGAAACAACAAAAATACACACCGTAAAAAGCGGAGAGCGATTAAGTACTATTGCCTCTCGTTATGGATGTACTGTTGCTGAGTTAAAACAATGGAATGGAATTACAGGGAATACTGTACCAACAGGAAAAAAATTAACTATTTATATTTTTTCAAAAAAACCAACTGCTCCCTCTAATACAACTGCGCCAATTAGCGGTTCTGGAAAAACACAATATTACATTATTAAAAAGGGAGATACGCTTTATAAAATTGCATTACAATATAAAACTACTGTTGATGAACTAAAACGTTTAAATGGTTTTGGAACAAAATACAGTTTAATGCCCGGACAAAAAATTAAGATTAAGGGTTAAATAACCTCAGCCCCAACCCCTCTACTACAAAAGGGGTGGGGTTGGGGCTGAGGTTTTACAACGGTATATTTCCGTGTTTTTTCTTTGGTAGTTTATCCACTTTGTTTTTTAGCATACCAAATGCTTTGATTAATTTTTCACGAGTGTCTTCTGGTTTTATTATTTCATCTATATAACCTCTTTCTGCTGCTCGGTAAGGGTTTGCAAAGTGTTCAATATATTCTTTTTCTTTTTCAGCAAGTTTTGCAGAAGGATCTTTTGCAGCAGCAATTTCTGCTTTAAAAATAATTTCTGCTGCTCCTTTTGCTCCCATTACTGCAATTTCTGCTGTAGGCCAAGCATAATTCATGTCGGCACCAATATGTTTGCTATTCATTACATCATAAGCTCCGCCATAAGCTTTCCGTGTAATAACTGTAATACGCGGAACAGTTGCTTCACAAAAGGCATAAAGTAGTTTTGCTCCGTTTGTAATAATGCCATTCCACTCTTGGTCGGTGCCGGGTAAAAAACCGGGAACGTCTTCGAAAACAAGCAAAGGGATATTAAAACAATCGCAGAAACGAACAAAACGAGCAGCTTTTGTAGAAGAATCAATATCCAAAACTCCTGCTAAAAATGCTGGCTGATTTGCAACAATACCAATGCTTTTTCCCGCTAATCGAGCAAATCCAACAACAATATTTTCTGCAAAATTTTTATGTACTTCTAAAAAAGATTCTGTATCAATTACTCCGTTAATTACTTCGCGAATATCATAGGGTTGATTGGGGTTTTCGGGAACAATATTGTTTAGTTCTGTTCTTTTTTCACTAGAAGGCATGTCATAAGCAACTGATGGCGCATCGTCTTCACAATTTTGTGGCATATAACTTAACAACGCTTTTATGTTATTAATACACTCTATTTCATTTGCACATGAAAAATGTGTTACTCCCGATTTTGTTGAATGGGTAGATGCTCCGCCTAGTTCTTCAGAAGTAACCTCTTCATGTGTAACTGTTTTTACAACGTTTGGTCCTGTAACAAACATATACGATGTGTTTTCTACCATCATTATAAAGTCTGTTATTGCGGGGGAATAAACCGCTCCTCCTGCGCAAGGTCCCATAATTGCAGATAGTTGAGGAATTACTCCAGATGCTAAAGTATTACGATAAAAAATATCTGCGTACCCGCCTAAAGAAACAACACCTTCTTGAATTCTGGCGCCACCGCTATCATTTAAGCCTATTAAAGGTGCACCGTTTTTCATTGCTAAATCCATTATTCTGCAAATTTTTTCTGCATGTGTTTCAGATAAAGAACCTCCAAACACTGTAAAATCTTGAGAAAAAACATAAATCAATCTTCCGTTTACTGTTCCGTAACCCGTGATAACGCCATCGCCTAAATATTTTTCACGTTCTAAACCAAATTCAGACGAACGATGGGTAACAAACATTCCAATTTCCTCAAAACTTCCTTCATCAAGCAAAAAGTGCAATCGTTCACGAGCTGTTAGTTTCCCTTTTTTATGCTGCGATTCTATTCTTTTTACCCCTCCGCCTAATTGTGCTTCGGTAATTTTGCTTTCTAAATCTTTGATTTTATTTTCCATACCAAAATCTTTTTTTGTTTTGAGAGTTTCAAAAGTAACAAAAAATACAGGTTGTTTTTTATTTTTTTACTTTTGATAAAAACAAATTTTCTATGCTACTGAACTTGGATAAAATAGATTTAAAAATACTGAAAGTTCTTCAGGAAAATGCAAAAATTACAAATGTTCAATTGGCAGAAACAGTTGGGCTTTCTCCTGCTCCAACGCTTGAGCGAGTTAAAAAATTAGAAAAACAAAATCTCATAAAAGGCTATTATGCACAACTTAATAACGAAGCGTTAGGAATTGGAATTACCGCTATTATTGAAATTACGCTTACACGACAGGTAGAAAATGCTATTGCTACTTTTAAAAATGAAATAAATAATATTCCCGAAATTGTTGAGTGTTATCAAGTAACGGGTAATGCAGATTATGTATTAATTGTGATGTTAAAAGATATTCCTGCTTTTCAAGAATTAATAAGCACCCGATTAAGCAAGATGGAAGAAATAGGGCAAATGCAAACCATGGTTGTTTTGTCAAAACCAAAAGACTCAAAAGTTTTGCCAATTAGCTATAAATGAATTTAGGAGAACGGAGTGTATTTTGCTTTTCAAAAAAAGGTTTTGTGCACAAACCAAATGTTGGCTCTGCTTGACTTTCTCCTTTTTTAAGAATAACTTTACCTCAAAAAAATAACGACCGTTAGCGGCAATAATTAAAACAAGAATGAACAAATACCTATGACGAGAAATATTTTGACATATTTAAATATACTTTTTATTATTGGTTGTTTTTTCCCCATTTCGAATTGTGATTCCCAGACAATTTCTGGAAAACTTTTAGATTCTGAATCGACCCCTATCGGGTATGTAAACATTGGAATTGTCGGAAAGAATGTAGGGACTGTTTCTGATGAAAATGGAACTTTTACTTTAAAACTAGACAATCAATATGATGAAGATACTTTGAAATTTTCAATAATTGGCTTCAAAAATCTTGAATTTGTTGTAAAAAACTTTAAAAAAGAATACTTAGCTAAAAAAAACATCGAACTCAGGCTAGAAAAAAGCATTACGAATTTAAAAGAAATAACTGTTAAACCAAAAGAGTACAAAACTAAGATTCTTGGAAACACATCAAACTCAACATCATTCATAGCAGGCTTTGAATCAAATGACCTAGGTTCTGAGATAGGAACCGTAATGAAAATTAAAAAATCTCCAACTTTTATTGAAAATGTAAACTTCAATATCGCTTCGAATAAATATGATAGTGTCACATTTCGAGTTAATATATATAAAATGGAAAATGGCGTACCTACGGAAAATATTTTGACCGAGCCAATGTATATAACAGCCACAAAGAATACCAGAACTTTAACTGTTGACTTAAAAAGACATAATTTAGTTGTTGAAGGAGATTTTTTCGTCTCAATAGAATGGATAAAAAACTTTAAAGGCAGAGACCTATATTTTTGTGGTGGTGTGTTAAATGCAGACAGTTTTTACAGGAAAACCAGTCAAGGAGCCTGGAAGAAGGTTGGCGTTTTAGGACTAGGGTTCTCTTCAACAGTAATGTATGAAAAATAATTACTACCGCTAACACCAAGCACCAAGCAAGCGCAAGCGGCAGGACGTGCAAGGCTTCGGCATAAATTATTGCCTGCTTCGCAGACATTTTATTTTATTTGCCTCCGCTTAATAAAGTTCTCATATCTTCGAATAACCTTTTGTGCAAGTAGGCAGGTTTGTATTCCAAATGCCGCCTGCGCCTGCTTGCAAACTATTATTTTTTAGGGTATAAAAATTGTATTAATTGTTTTTATACAACCATGTTTCGGGGTCAAGTTTTGATTGTCCTTTCCAGAGTTCGAAATGAAGAACTGTTTTTGCATCATCTTCATCATACAAAATAGTTCCAAGGTTTTGTTTGGTAGTAATTTTATCTCCCACTTTTACATACACATCTTTTAGGTTAGAATACACTGTTAAATATTCCCCATGGCGTATTAAAATAAATTGTCCTGCTCCTGGCATATTTACAACGCCTTTTACTTCTCCATCAAAAACTGCACGTGCAATAGAACCATTGTTTGTTGTAATATCAATTCCGTTATTATTAATATCAATGTTGGACATTGTTGGGTGTGGATGTACGCCAAACCTTTCGCTAATAATTCCTTTTGCTACGGGCCAAGGAAGCTTTGCTTTGTTTGTTGCAAAGGAGTTGGAAAGCTCTTGTGCTTCTGGAGTTAAAATAAGTTTTTGTGGTTTTGGTTTATTTGCTGCTGCTGCTGCTTTTTGTGCTTTTTCAAGCTCTTGTTCTATGATACGTTGAATGGCTTGTTGTAATTTTTGTGCATCTTGTTTTTTCTTTTCTAAATCCTTTTTCAGTTTCGATTCTTGTTGTTGTAAGCCAGAAAGCACTTGTTCTTTCTCGCTTTTTTCGGAAGTAAGGTTTTTCTTTTCTTCTTGTTCGTTGCCTAGCAAAACTCGTTTATCTGATTTTTTTACTTCCAACTCTTGAACTTTTTCGTTTAATTGTTTTTTTGTTTCCAGAATTGTTGTTGCTTGTTTATGCCTGAATTCACTATATTGCTGTAAATATTTTAATCGCATATAGGCTTGTTCAAAATCTTTTGCTGCAAACACAAACATTAATCGGCTATATGCATCTTGATTTTTATAGGCATAATAAATCATTTTTGCATATTCTTTTTTTAGTTTGTCTAATTCGTTTTGAAGTTTGTTGATGCTATTATTGTTTTCTTGAATTTGTTTTTCAAGGTTATAAATCTCTCTGTTAATAGTAGAAATAAGCTCTTCGCGAGCGCTAATTTTTTTGTTAAGAGCAATGAGTTGTCCTAAAGAAAGTTTTTTATTTTTTTTTGTTTCAGAAAGTAATTGATTTGTGTATTCTATTTCTTTTTGAAGCTCTTTCTTTTTGTTTTCTAAATCTTTTTTGTTTTGTTTTTGAGCAAAAGAAAATGTGTTGCTTAAAAAAAGCAAGACAAAAAATAGTGTTAATGCACCTTTATTTTTCTTTATAAACAATAGATTCATAGTTTTCTGGTATTTTAAACGGGAATGTTTGTTCCTCATTAAATACTGTTTTGGTATAATTTAGTTGGATAAAAATTTTTTTTTGTGCTTTTATGTTACACGTAATTTTTTGTGGAAACAGTTGTGTAGAATCAACGGAAACATAATTATCATATTGTGCATCAAAGCTTCTGTCGGGGTTAAATTCAAAAAAAACAATTCGTGTTATTTTAAATTTTTCTGGCGACAAATAAATGGTTTGAGCGGGTTCTTTGTATTCTTTTCCTTTTTCAATAATTTTTTTCATTTTACGTTTGCGTACCGTTCCCAAATAATACCTACAATCATCTATTCCTGGTTTTATTTTTTCGTCCTCATCATAAAATTCAACGCTATTTCCAACCAATAAAGACTGAACCATTTCATAATCCAAGTCGGTATTTAAAAGCTTGCTGATGTAAGAAAAATCTCCTTTAAAAAATTGATTTTTTATCCTATTCATAAACTTAACAGAATCTTTTGTAATCATTACCCTTGCTCCTTCTATACCAAGTTTAGAGATTGACATCCAGATGATGCTGTCTTTTTTTATTCTTAATGTTATGGTAAAAGAATTGGATGAGCTGTCTATTTCAGCTTCTGCGCTCAATTTTGCGTTGAGCCTGTCGAATTTAAATTCGTTTTCTTTTAGTTTTTTTGTAAGATGATGGGCTGTTTTAGGTTCTAAAATACATTTACCATTGTTCAGCGTGATTGTTTTTGGTGTTTTACAAGAGGAGAAAATAAGGGATAAAACAAAAACCGGAAAAAATATTTTTCTGAATAGTGCTACATTCAAAAGTGGGGTTTTGTACTTATTCATATATTCTTTTATCTGCAATCTTTTTGTTTAGTAGTTCGCTTCCTCCACCCACTTTTTTTGCGTTTTCCCAATAAAGCAGCGCTTCGTCTGTGCTTCCTAATTGGTATAAAATATCGCCATAATGCTCTAAAAGTGTTCCGTTGTTTTTACCTCCATTATCTATTGCTTTTCCAATCCAAATTTTTGCTTCTGCATATTTTTTTTGCTGATACAACACCCAACCATACGTATCTTGATAAGAGCTGCTGTTGGGGTCTAAATCATTTGTTTTTTTCGACATTGTTTCCGCTTTCTCTAAATTTGTTTTTCTTAAAGAGAGGTAATAGGCATAGTTGTTTAAAACATAGGTGTTATTTGGGTCTAGCTGCAAGGCTTTATCATACGACTCGTCCGACTCTTTATATTTTTTTAATTGATTGTAACAATCACCAAGATTTGCATAAAACTGTGCTAACAATAAAGGGTTTCCAATTACAAACTCTTTTCCTTCACTTAAAGATTCAACTGCTTCTTGATATTTTTTCAACTGAATTTTTGCTGAACCATTAAAAAAATAGGGCAAAGCTTGATTCGGAAAAAGTTCTATTGCTTCTTTGCTTTCTTTTTCCAAAGAAATATTGTCATTTAATTCTGAATTAATTATTAACAGTTGATTCCAAATAGCATATTTATCTTTGTCTAATGCTATTGCTTTTCGAAATTGGATGCGTGCTTCTTCATAATTTTTATCCCTGTATAAAAAATCGCCATACATAGAATATGCTTTTGCTTCTTCTGGATGCACTTGAACCATTATCCTGCACAAATCATCGGCATCTGGTTTTAAATCGTGATAAACCTCTGTAATGGAATAATACGAAAGCAATATTTTTACTTTGGTGTCAATATCTAAATCTTTGCTTTTAAATGCTATTTTAATTTCATCAAATGCTTTTTCGTTCTCTTTTTGTGAGCGATAATAGTCTGCTAAAGAAAGGTGAACATAAGCATTGTTCGGGTCCATTTTTAATAATTCTTTATACGCTTCAAGTGCTTTTTCTGGTTGTCCTTTGTCTTGATAAAGCTCTCCTAATATACCATAGTTTTTTGCTTCCTTAGGATTATGTTTTATTAGCTTTTTTATTTCTTCTATTGCTTTATCATAATTTTTTACTGCTTTATAAATTTTTACTTTTTGTACAGACACCTCATCGGTAATGCCCATTTGTTTTTCGATGTTATCATAAACCCTTACTGCTTCTTGTGGTTTGTTTAAGTACAAATAGGTGCTTGCTAATTCATAATAAAAATCAATGTTTTCGGGGTTTTGTTTTACAAGTTTTTCATAAACCTTTGCTGCTTCGGTAAGCTGCCTGCTGTTTTTTAAACAATCAGCATATAACAACATAAACCAAACGTTGGTTGGTTCAAGGTTTGCTGCTTTTTTGCTATAAAAAAGTGCTTGGTTTTTGTTGTTTTGAAAAGAATAAATATTTGCCAATTCATACATGGTTGTTGCACTAGCGGGGTCGATGCGCAATGCTTGACTATAATAGGTTTCTGCTAAATCATAGTTGCCAAGCATTTTTTCTTTATTGGCATTAAAAAACAGCATTTCAAATTGTATTCTTTCTCTGTCAGATAGTTTTGTGGTTTCTTTTTTACTTTCTTGTTTACTACTGGAAGCTCCTTCTTTACCAGATTTACACGAAAACACCAACACGCTTATTGCAAGCAAAAAACAAGTTTGTAAATAAAAATATGTGTTTCTTTTTTTCAATTTTATCGTATTGTACTGTAATCGCTTATGCTTGCATCGTTTGATTTTCCTGTGTATTCAGCATAATTACCAATCATGGAATTGCTTAAATCTGCATTTTTTATTTTGCTGTTTGTTTGTATAATACAATTTTTAACCACCGAATTTTCAATAATGGTATTTTCTCCAACAGAAGCATGTGGACCAACAACAGAATCAATCAACTGTACTCCATCAGCAATATAACAAGGTTCAATAATTTTTGAATTTTTGTTTGTAAAAACTGTTGTTCTTGCTTTATCTTTATTAAACTCTAATATTCGCGAATTCGTATAAACGGTAGCATCTTTATTGCCACAATCAAGCCATTCTGTTACTTTTCCAGGACTAAATTTTGTTCCTTTGGCTTTCATGTTTTCCAAAGCATTTGTTAATTGGTACTCCCCTTTTTCTTTGATATCGTTATCCAATAAATATTGTAATTCTGTTCTCAGATAATCGCCATCTTTAAAATAATAAATTCCAATGATTGCTAAATCAGAAACAAACTCTTGTGGTTTTTCTACAAAATCGGTGATGATATTGTTTGCATCAATTTTAACAACACCAAAAGGTTTTGGGTCTTCTACTTTTTGAACCCAAATAATTCCTTCTTGTGTTGAATCCATTTTAAAATCGGCTTTAAAAAGCGTATCAGCAAAGGCAACCACCACTTTTCCTGTAATGCATTCTTTTGCACACATAATTGCATGGGCTGTTCCAAGTGGTTCGTCTTGATAAAATATTTTACCTTTTGCACCAAGGCTTTCTGCTACTTTTATTAAATTGTTTTCTGCATCTTTTCCGAAATGCCCAACAACAAAAGCTATTTCATCTACTTTTTCATCGCACACTTTTGTGATGTCTTCAACGATACGCTGTACCATTGGTTTTCCAGCAATTGGAATTAATGGTTTTGGTGTTGTAAGTGTGTGTGGGCGCATTCTTTTGCCCATTCCTGCCATTGGAATAATTATCTTCATAAATGCGTTTTATTTTTTTCCTGTGCTCCCAAATCCGCCTTCTCCTCTGGCTGATTCTTCAAGCTGTTCAACTTCTATCCATTCTGCTTGTTCGTGTTTTGCAATTACCATTTGCGCCACGCGTTCTCCGTCATTAATTATAAATTCTTGATTCGAAATGTTTACCAAAATTACTTTTACTTCTCCTCTGTAATCTGCATCAATAGTACCCGGAGAGTTTAATACGGTTAATCCATTTTTAAATGCCAAGCCGCTTCTTGGGCGAATTTGTGCTTCGTAGCCAAAAGGAATTTCAAGAAACAAACCTGTTGCCACAAGGGTTCTTTCTAGTGGCTTTAAAACAATTGCTGCATCTAAATTTGCTCGCAAATCCATTCCTGCTGCACCAGTTGTGGCATAGCTTGGTAACTCGTGTTTCGACTTATTAATTATTTTTATTTTCATTTTTTTAATTCTTTCTAATGGGTTGTTTCATTAGGTTTTGTTTTTCCATTTTCCAAATAAAGAAAACAAAGCCTAATAGTAAAATGTTTCCAACAAACAAGTTGATGGTTGTTGAATCTACTTTTAAGAATACGCCCAAAGCATACAAAGTTAATGATAAACCTAAGTATAAGAAGATGCGTTTTAAATCATAATTAACAGGGTAGTGTTTATTACCCATAAAATAGGAAAGCACCATCATTCCGGCATAACAAATTAATGTTGCCCAAGCACAGCCTATATAGCCAATCCTAGGAATCCAATAAATGTTTAGTGCAATGGTTATGATAGAACCAAAAATGGTTAAAATTGCTCCGTAATGTGTTTGCCCTGTTAGTTTATACCATATAGATTGGTTGATAAATATGCCTAAAAATAAATTTGCTAAAAGTAAAACTGGAACAACATTCATTCCTGCTCTAAAATCTTTTCCAACAAAATATTGAATCCAACCAATGTTTACCATAGTGCCCAAAAAGATTAAAGAACAAATAATTACAAAATATTTCATAATATCTGCGTAGGCTTTTTGAGCATTTTGTTCTTTTGCGTGGCTAAAAAAGAAAGGCTCTGCAGCAAATCGAAAGGTTTGAATAAAAATGGTCATGATGATAGAAACCTTGTAACATGCGCCATAGATACCTGTTTGCGACAATGCTTCGTTTTCTGGAAGCAAATGGGTTAATAAAACACGGTCTAATGTTTCGTTTACCATTCCTGCCAAACCTGCTATTAACAGCGGTAAAGCATAGCGCATCATTTTTTTCCAAAGCAAAGAGTCAAACACATATTCTGTTTTTATCATTTCTGGCGATAACAATAAAAGTGTTACTGCGCTGGCTATTAAATTGGAAATAAAAATATAACCAATTCCTATTTGTGGGTTATAAACAGCGTCAACAAAACCTTTGTAGGAAGATTCTTCTGCTTCATAAACGCTTTTGCAAAACATAATAAAAAACAGATTTAAACCAATGTTGATTAAAATATTTATTGTTTTTATTAATGCAAACCGCTTGGCTTTTCCTTGTTCACGAAGCTTTGCAAAAGGAATGGCTGCGAGCGCATCTGTTGCAATTATTATCGCAAACCAAACTACATATTCTGGATGGTCGGTAAACTTAATGCTTTCGGCAATACTTTGTGAAAAAACACTTGCAAACAAAACAAAACTTGCACTAGTTATAAAAACAGAAATTAACGATGTTGTAAAAACTTTTTGTTTGTTTGTTTCTGATTGAGAAAATTTAAAAACCGTTGTTTCCATACCGTATGTTAGAAAAACCAACAAAAAAGAAACATAGGCATAAGCCGAAGTAACCACACCAAACTCCGATGTTGTAAAATTATAGGTATAAAGCGGTGTTAAAAAATAGTTTAAAAGCCTGCCAACAATTGTAGGTAAACCATAAATGGCTGTTTGTGATGCAAGTTTTTTTAGTGGATTCAATTATAAAGCTAAAAGTTAAAAAATTTGAAAATGAAAATACTCAACAGGTTTTTTGTTTTGTCATGATGCTCCTTCTTTGAACAATTTTATTTTCCAGGGAAATTTGCTTTTCTTTTTTCTAAAAATGCTGTTGTTCCTTCTTTAAAATCTTCTGTTCCAAAACATTTCCCAAATTCATCTATCTCCACATTAAAACCATTTGTTCCGTCCACATAGTTTGCGTTTACAGAACGTATAGCGCTTGCAATGGCTACAGAAGATTTGCTTAGTATTTTTGTTGCAATCTCATTGCATTTTTGTAAAAGCTCTTCTTGTGATGTTACATGATTAACCAAGCCCCAAGCCAATGCATCACTTGCAGAAATCATGTCCGCAGTCATTATCATTTCAAGTGCTTTTCCTTTTCCTACAAGATGTGCTAAACGCTGCGTTCCGCCATAACCAGGAATAACGCCTAAAGAAACTTCTGGCAAACCCATTTTTGCATTGTCGGAAGCTATGCGGATGTGGCAACTCATTGCTAGTTCTAATCCTCCGCCAAGCGCAAAGCCATTAACAGCAGCTATTACAGGTGTTGTTAAGTTTTGTACCAAATCAAATAATTTTTTATGTCCTTCGGCACTTAATGCCTTTCCTTGTTCTACGCTAAAACTTGCAAACTCAGAAATGTCGGCTCCAGCAACAAATGCTTTTTGTCCCGACCCTGTTATTATAACAACTTTTACTACGCTGCTTTTTTCTGCTTCAGAAAATGCATTACTTAATTCATCAATTGTTTTTTTGTTAAGTGCATTTAGTTTGTCTGGACGATTAATTGTTATCGTTTGAATGTTGTTTTCTGTTGCAACTAAAATGTTTTCGTAATTCATTGTTTTGTTTTATTTTCTCGCAAAGACGCAGTGCTCGCAGAGGGGTTTGTTTTTATCTTTTTCTCGCAGAGATTATATTTTCCTGTTTTCTTTTACATAATTTGTGATGTAATCAATAATTTCTTTTGTGTCGGTTCCTGGAGGAAAAAGCTTTCCAACACCAATATTGTTTAATTTTTTTATGTCTTCATCCGGAATAATTCCTCCGCCCGTAAGCAACACATCGTTAAGCCCCTTCTCTTTCATAAGATTCATTATTTTAGGAAAAACGGTGTTGTGTGCTCCCGATAAAATACTTATTCCTATTGCGTCCACATCTTCTTGTAATGCTGCATTTACAACCATTTCTGGCGTTTGTCGTAAGCCCGTATAAATTACTTCCATTCCTGCATCCCGCAAAAATGATGCTATTACTTTTGCTCCTCTATCATGCCCATCGAGTCCAACTTTGGCTACTAATACACGTATTGGTCTGTTCATTTTAATTGCTTTTTTAATTGTTTGTCCCTACAGGACTACTACGGAGCGAATATACAAAAAACTGTGGGTTGTTGGGCACATGGTTTTGTTTGTAATTCCTCTTTTTTTCAGATATTTTTACTTGCGTTTTTTTATTATTGAGTGAACAGCATGAATACAAAAGTGGATGAATATATAAGCAAAGCCAAAAATTGGCAAGAAGAAATGGAAAAGCTAAGAGCTATTCTTATTGGCTGTGGGCTAACAGAAGAGCTGAAGTGGCGGGTTCCGTGTTATACTTTTGAAGAAAACAATATTGTGCTGATTGGTAGGACGTTTAAATAATGAACCGCCTATTTAGGGCTAAATATCTCAACAATTCTATCAAATCCTTATCTTGTCAGCGGTTTAGAAAAAATTTTTAATGCGTTTAAATAAATTTATAAGTGAAAGCGGATTGTGTTCTAGGCGAGAAGCAGATAAGCATATTGCGAATGGAACTGTTTTTATCAATGGTAAAAGAGCTTCTGTTGGTGCACAAGTAAAACCAAACGACAGAGTCCGAGTAAACGGCATTGAACTTGAGCCCCGAGAAGAAGAGAATATTATTCTTATTGCGCTTAACAAACCTCCCGGAATTACTTCAACAACAGAAGAAGGTGTGCGCGACAATATTGTACAGTTTGTAAATCACAGCCAACGTGTTTTTCCAATCGGAAGATTAGATAAAGATTCTCAAGGTTTAATTTTTTTAACCAACAATGGCGACCTTGTAAATAAGGTTTTGCGCGCTGGCAACAATCACGAAAAAGAATATGTTGTAACAGTAAACAAACCTCTTTCGGACGAGGTAATTGCTGGAATGTCTGCGGGTGTTCCCATGCTTGGCGTAATCACCAAAAAATGTAAAATAACAAAAGAAGCTCCAACTGTTTTTAGAATTATTTTAAAGCAAGGTTTAAACAGACAAATACGAAGAATGTGCGAACATTTTGGTTATGTTGTTACAAAGCTAGAGCGGGTACGAGTAATGAACATCACATTAAAAGGTCTTCCCTCGGGCGATTGGAGAGATTTTACACCTGATGAATTAAAACAGTTTTATACTTTAATTGAAAACTCTTCAAATGTTAGTTTAAAAAAAACAAAAGAAACACCCTCAAAAAATACTACCAAAACAAAAAAGAATTCTCGCTCTTGGGAAAAAAAATCAGACAACAAAGATTACAGAAAAGGAAGATCACAACAGCATAAAAAAACCGGAAAAAGTGCTGCTGGGAAGAAAAGAAGAAGATAGTTTTTTTAATTACGGTTCTTGCGCGCTTTAATTAAATTACCTTTGCGATATGTTACAAACCATTAAAAATCAAAAAAGCATATTAGAAAAACTGGGAATTAAATCGCTTAAGCCCATGCAAGAAGAGGCAATTGCAGCCTACAACAACAAACACGATGTTGTTATTCTTTCGCCAACAGGAACAGGAAAAACGCTTGCTTTTCTTTTGCCAATAATAGAAAATCTTGATGTTGCTTGTAATGAAATTCAAGCATTGATTGTTGTTCCAAGCCGAGAACTTGCCATACAAATAGAACAAGTTGTAAGAGAAATGGGAACAGGATACAAAGCAAACGCTGTGTATGGCGGTCGTGCAGGCTCAGAAGATAAAATAGATTTACGACACAAACCCGCAATTTTGATTGGCACACCAGGAAGAATAGCAGACCACCTCCGAAAAGAAAGTTTTTCAAGTGAAAATATTTTTGCTCTTGTGCTTGATGAGTTTGACAAATCGCTTGAAATTGGTTTTGAAACAGAGATGTATGAAATTTTAAAAGCATTGCCCAAATTGAAAAAAAAGATTTTAACTTCTGCAACACAAAAGGTTGAAATCCCTTCTTTTGTTGGGCTAAAAAACCCAACAACGCTTAATTATTTAAGCGCATCAAGCACCAAACTTAAAATAAAAACACTACAAACAAATACTGAAAATAAATTAGACGCTCTTGTTGAGTCCCTCTGCCACATTGGAAATAAGCCCGGAATTATTTTTTGTAATTTCAAAGATTCTATTGAAGATGTGAGTAATTATTTAAACAGAAAAAACATTACACATGGTTGTTTTTATGGTGGCTTGGAACAGCACGACAGAGAACTTTCCTTAGTTAAATTTAGAAACGGAACATACAACCTTTTAGTAGCAACAGATTTGGCGGCAAGAGGAATTGATGTGCCTGAAATAAAATTTATTTTGCATTATGAACTTCCTCCAAAGCCCGATGAGTTTACGCACCGAAATGGGCGAACAGCAAGAATGAACAGCGATGGAACAGCGTATGTTTTAAAGTGGGAGGGCGAAAGGGTTCCTGATTTTATTTCTGGAAACGAAATTGAAAAAGTTCAAAAAACAAAAGCCTTGTCTCCATCAAATTGGGAAACGCTTTATATTACTGGTGGCAGAAGAGATAAAATTTCGAAAGGAGATATTGCAGGCTTGTTTTTTAAACAAGGAAAATTAAATAAAGACCAAGTGGGAAACATTGAGCTAAAACAAGATTGTTCTTATGTTGCTATTAAATCTTCGGAAGTAAATCGTGTTTTGCCTTTGGTAAACAACAGCAAATTAAAAACAAAAAAAGTAAGGGTAAGTGTGATTTAAATTTTGCTTAATTCCTTTTCTTTCTCTAATTTTTATAGTTCTATTATTGACTTTCTGCTTTTTTTCGAATAACTTTACTCCCAAGAAAATAACGAACGCTAAATCACAATTAAAACTGCGTTTAGCTAAACGTTATTTTCTTGGGAGTAAAACTACTTAATACCTTTTCTTTCTCTCCAGATTTGATTGAATGATTTTGGGGCAACTTGTGGTAAATCTCTTCGTTCGCCCCATTGTTTTTTAAAGAATTGTTTAAGCATAAAGTTTTTTAGCTTTGCTCCTCCTTTATCCATTTTGCTGCGTTTTAGCATTGCTCCTTTCCAAAAAAACCAAACCCAATTTTCGGCTTTTGTGCTTAATCCTTTTTCAATAAACCGTCCTCTGTTTAAAAGTAAAAGCTTATGAATATCTATTTTTACGGGGCAAACATCCGTGCATTTTCCACACAAGGTAGATGCATAGCTAAGATGTTTGTATTCGTTTGTGTCTTTAAAATACGGTGTAATAATTGAACCAATTGGTCCGCTGTATGTTGTTCCATAACTGTGTCCACCAATGGTTTGATAAACCGGACAAGCGTTCAAACATGCGCCACAACGAATACAGGAAAGCGCTCTTCGTTGTTCTGTTTCTTCTAAAATATTGCTTCTTCCATTGTCTAACAAAATAATATACATTTCGTCTGGTCCATCTGTTTCACCCGTTTGCCTTGGTCCAGAATAAATTGTGTTATAGGTTGTAATGTTTTGTCCTGTTCCATAAGTTGATAAAAGGGGCCAAAACAATTCCATATCAAAGATGGAAGGCACAACCTTTTCTATTCCTGCAACCACAATTTGAATTTTAGGAAACGCCATTGAAAGCACTCCATTTCCTTCGTTTTCGGTAACCGCAACTGCTCCAGCATCGGCTATTAAAAAGTTTGCTCCGCTCACTCCTACTTCTGCTTGGCTATATTTTTGGCGCAACTGCAAACGAACATAGGTTGTTATTTGTTCTGGTGTCCAATCAATGGGTGTTTCTTTTTTTTCGTGAAACGTTTTTGCTACTTCTTCTTTTGAAAGGTGCATCGCAGGGGTTACAATGTGATAGGGCGCTTCGTTTCGAAGCTGTACAATGTATTCTCCTAAATCTGTTTCAATGCTTTCTATTTCGTTTTTTTTGAGCTCTGCATTAAAATCAATTTCTTCGGTGGTCATTGATTTTGCTTTTACCACTGTTTTTGCGTTTGCTTTTTTCATTATTTGCAAACTTTCTTTTATGGCTTCTTCGGTGGTTTGTGCCCAAATTATTTTTCCTCCACGTTTAATAAAATTAGATTCAAACTCTATTAAATATTTTTCAAGATTATCAATTGCTTTTTGTTTGCGAGCAGCAGCACGTGTTTTGGCAAGTTCTAAATTCGAAAATTGTTGCTTGCCCTCAATAACTTTTGCATCGTATTTCGCTATGTTATTAAGAATTGTTTTATGATGGTTTACATCAAATATTTTTTTTTCTGATGCTTCTAAAAATGTTTCTAATGCTTTTGACATAAAGTTTTTTCGCCTTTGCTCGGTTTCGTTTTATTTCCTAATCCTTATTCGTTGCCCCGCTTTCGTACATTCGTAATTATTCGTAATTTATTTTATTCTTTTATTTCTATTTACTAATCATTGCTCATTACTCCACTTTCGTGCGTTCGTAACTATTCGTAATTCGTAGCTTATTTCTTATTTGAATCTACTTTTATGCGTTCGTTTCTGTTTGCTAGTTCCCATGCAGTGAAAAAAACTAAGCGCGTAATTTTTTCCATTTTATTAAAATCTATTTTTTCTACCTCATCTGTTTCTTTGTGGTAATCGGCATGTGTTCCGTTAAAATAAAAAATCACAGGAATTCCTTTTCTTACAAAGTTATAATGGTCTGAACGATAATAAAAGCGATTTTTATCTTGCTCGTTGTTGTATGTATAATCAAGTTCTATGTTGCAATAGGTTGTGTTTGCGTTTTCGCTTATTTGGTGAAGCTCAGAGCTTAATTTGTCGGAACCTATTAAGTAAATATAGTTGGAGTTGTTTGCGTGTTTTTCGTCAAGCCTTCCAATCATATCAATGTTTAAATCGCACACGGTGTTTTGTAAAGAAAATTCTGGGTGCTCAACATAATAAGCTGAGCCGAGCAAGCCTTTTTCTTCGCCCGAAACAGCCATAAACAACATGCTTCTTCTTGGTCCATGTCCTTCTTTTTTTGCTTGTGCAAATGTTTGTGCAAGCTGAATAACAGCAACTGTTCCCGAGCCATCATCGTCTGCTCCGTTGAAAACAATATCTCCCTCTTTTCCAAGGTGATCGTAATGTGCGGTGATAATAATAATTTCATCTTTTAAATCCGTTCCTTCAACAAAGCCTAAAACATTTTCTGCATTAATTTGTTGTGCCGAATTTTTAATGTTGATGTTTAATTTTGTTTTGGTTTTTATCTGTTTTGGTTTGCCTGTTGCTGTTATTTTATTTTTAATTTCATCTACCGTTTGTTTTTGCAGCAAGTCGTTCGCCATTTCTTTTGATATGTATATAAACGGAATTTCTTTTTTCGACATATCTAATTTCATTGCTGGTGATTCTATTTTATGTTTAAACTTTTCCATGCTTTCAGTAATATTGTTTACAACCACAAACACAGCAGCCGGCTTTGCCTCTTTTGCTCTTTCTAATTTTAATTTATAATAACTCGTCCAAAGCGATTGTGTTTTTGTGCCAGTAATTAAAGATGTTCCATCGCTTTTTTGTGGTTCTCCTTCCATTATCATAATTACTTTTCCTTCTGTTTTTTTGCCTTTGTAATCGTTGTAAAAATTAGGCTCATCCACGCCATATCCTAGAAAAAGAATTTCTTTTGTGTTAATGATTTGTTCTGTTAATCCCGAAAAATTAAAATAATCTTTGTTTGCTGTATATTTTTTTCCGTTTGCAGAAACGTCTGCTGGTGCAGGCATTATTATGTTTAATGGATATTGTTGATAATAGGTTTGTTCTTTGTAAGGCGGAATGCCAAACGATTTGAATTGTGTTTGAATATATTCTGCCGCCATTTTTTGTCCTTTCTTTCCTGTTTCTCTTCCTTCATATTCATCTGAGGCAATAATGGTTAAATGCTTTTTTAGTTCTGTGCCCGAAATTATTTTTGAGTACCGAACCGCTGTTGTGTCTTTCTGTTGTGCAAAAGCGCAAACAGAAACCAGCAGAAGTAAAATTGTTTTTTTAATCATTTTGTTTTTCTTAACAGCCTTCACTTATTTTTTTTACTCTATCTGTGTGTCTTCCTCCTTCAAAGTTTGTTGAATAAAAAACATCCACACACTTTTTTGCTTCTTCTTCGCTAATAAATCTTGCAGGAAGCGTTAAGATGTTTGCATCATTATGAAGCCTTGCTAATTCTGCTAATTCTGCATTCCAACAAAGCGCTGAACGGATTCCTTTGTGTTTATTTGCAGTCATATTAATTCCGTTTCCGCTACCACATAATAATAAACCAAAGTCATATTCATTATTTTCCACAGCATTTGCTACGGGATGTGCAAAATCAGGGTAGTCTGCTCGCTCTTCCGAATAACACCCAAAATCTTTTATTTCAAAGCCTTTCGTTTGTAAATATGTCTTTAGCTTTTCTTTTAAGATAAACGCAGCGTGATCGCATCCTATTGCTATTTTATACATGTTTTTGTTTTTGAGTCGGCAAAGCCGGAGTTTTTTGGGTATTTTAGGGTTATTAACCGTGAATTAACACGTTGGTAAAGTTCAAAAATAAAGTGTTGATTATTAACCCTATAGTTTTAATTTTATTAACATTGAAACTGTTGATAATAAAGATGTTTGTTATTAATGTTTAGAAAATTTCTTTTGGTTAGTTCAATAATTCTTTTGCATGAACTTTTTTTCGAAACAACAAAACTAAACTTACTATTTTTTAATAGAATAAACAAACAGTTTTATAACATAATTAACTGTATTTTTGTGAAGAATTTATTAGGTGAAAAGGTTACTAACGTTGTGTTAATAAAGAATAAAACAACTCTTATTCAGTATATTACAAAAAATAACCTTTTCAATAAGTGTTAATGAAGTCTGATAATTAACTAAAACAACATTTTCTACTTTTTTTTATACACTTAACTAACAGACCAATAACAACAACATATTTTATTTTAAATTAAAAAATATATATTATTATTAATATCATGAATGATTTACAAACAAAAGGTTTTCTTGATATTCCAGTTGATTTATCACTAGATTTGTTTGCTGAAATAAATAAACTAAAAAAAGAAAAAAATGCAATTATTCTTGCCCATTATTACCAAGATGCCGATATTCAAGATATTGCAGATTATATCGGTGATAGTTTGGGATTGTCTCAGGAAGCTGCAAAAACAAAAGCTGATATTATTGTTTTTGCCGGTGTACATTTTATGGCGGAAACAGCAAAAATTTTATCACCTACAAAAAAAGTTTTATTACCTGATTTAAAAGCTGGTTGTTCGTTAGCAGATTCATGTCCTGCTGATAAATTTGCTGAATTTAAAAAACAACATCCTGATCATTTAGTAATTTCATACATTAATTGTACAGCAGAATTAAAAACACTTACTCATATTGTTTGTACTTCTACAAATGCTTTACAAATTGTTGAGAGCCTTCCGAAAGAACAAAAGATAATATTTGCTCCGGACAAGAATTTAGGTGCTTATATAATAAAAAAAACGGGTAGAGATATGGTTTTGTGGGATGGTGCTTGTATGGTTCACGAAATTTTTTCATTAGAGAAAATAATTAAGTTAAAAAATCAACATCCAAAAGCAGAATTATTAGCTCATCCTGAATGTGAAGCAAATTTACTTGAAATAGCTGATTATATTGGTAGTACAACAGGAATATTAAATTATTCTAGCAAATCTAATAGTAAAGAATTTATTGTAGCTACAGAAGCAGGAATTATTCATCAAATGCAATTAAAAAATCCACATAAAATATTTATTCCAGCTCCACCAAATAATTCTTGTGCTTGTAATGATTGTCCACATATGAAATTAAACACTTTAGAAAAACTCTACAACTGTCTAAAATACGAACAACCAGAGATTTTAATGGATAAAAAATTATTAGAAGACGCAAGAAAACCTATTGAAAAAATGCTGGAATTATCCGCAAAATTTGGATTATAATAAATATAAAGTGTTGTTATTCAATATATTATATTAATTTTTAGTATTAATTATCCTTTATTTGTTTACCTTTGCAAACTTTTATTTAATAAAATGTTTAAAGAATACGATGTAATAGTTGTTGGTGCTGGTCATGCAGGCTGTGAAGCTGCTGCTGCTGCTGCTAATATGGGTTCTTCCACCCTATTGATTACAATGAATATGCAAACGATTGCACAAATGAGTTGTAATCCAGCAATGGGTGGTATAGCAAAAGGACAAATTGTTCGTGAAATTGATGCCTTAGGAGGTTACTCAGCTATTGTTACAGATAGAACAGCTGTTCAATTTAGAATGCTAAACCGTTCAAAAGGTCCAGCAATGTGGAGCCCTAGAGCACAAAGCGATCGTCATCGTTTTGCTGAAGAATGGAGAATGATGCTTGAAAATACTCCTAATCTTGATTTTTGGCAGGATATGGTTAAAGGCTTACTTATTTCTCCCTCTTCTGCTGGAGAGGGCCGGGGAGAGGTCGTTGGAGTAATTACCGGTATGGATGTTGAAATTAGAGCTAAAGCTGTTGTATTAACAAATGGTACTTTTTTAAACGGTTTAATTCATTTAGGTGAAAAGCAATATGGTGGAGGAAGAGCAGGAGAAAAATCATCTACAGGCATTACAGAACAGTTAATTCAGCTAGGTTTTGAGGCAGGAAGAATGAAAACAGGAACGCCACCCCGAGTTGATGGTCGATCATTAGATTATTCAAAAATGGAGGTTCAACATGGTGATGAAAACCCGAGTAAATTTTCTTATTTAAACGTGGAACAATTTGAGTTTAAAAAGAAAAAAGAAGGAGCATTTGAAAATGGGCCAGCTGAACAAATGCCATGTTACATTACTTATACCAATTCAGAAGTTCATGATATTTTAAAAACAGGATTCGAAAAATCACCAATGTATTCTGGAAGAATTCAAGGTTTAGGCCCAAGATATTGTCCGAGTATAGAAGATAAGATTACTCGTTTTTCTGAGAGAGATAGGCACCAAATTTTTGTGGAACCAGAAGGATGGAATACAGTAGAAATTTATGTAAACGGTTTCTCAACTTCTTTACCAGAAGATGTTCAATACAAAGCATTAAAAAAAATACCAGGCTTTGAGAATGTAAAAATGTTCCGTCCTGGATACGCAATTGAATACGATTATTTTCCACCACAACAATTAAGCTTAACATTGGAAACAAAGTTGGTTCAGAATTTATATTTTGCGGGACAAATAAATGGAACAACAGGATATGAAGAAGCAGCATGTCAAGGATTAATGGCAGGCATAAATGCTCACTTAAAAATCAATCAAAAAGACCCGTTTATATTAACTCGCTCAGAGGCATACATTGGTGTTTTAATTGACGATTTAGTTACAAAAGGAACAGAAGAGCCATACAGAATGTTTACCTCAAGAGCCGAATATAGAATCCTTTTAAGACAAGATAATGCAGATGTAAGATTAACTCCTCGTTCTCACGAATTAGGTTTAGCATCAAAAAAACGATTAGAGAGGGTGAACGAAAAGATAAAAAATGCTCAGGAAATAATTAAATATTTTAAAACAGAAAGTATAGAACCTTCAGAAATAAACCCTTCTTTGGAAGCAATTGGCTCCTCTCCTATTGTACAAAAAGTTAAAATGTTTGGAGTATTAACTCGACCTACAATTACGCTTTTAGACTTTGCACTAAACTCCAAAAAAGTTAAGGAGTTCATTTTAAAGTATGATATGGAAAGTATTGAGCAAGCAGAAATATTGATGAAATACGAAGGATATATTTCGAAAGAGAATGAGATGGCAGACAAATTAACTAGACTTGAAGATATTGTTTTACATGATGATTTTGACTATAAAAGACTAACATCTTTGTCTACTGAAGCAAGAGAAAAACTAAGTAAAATTAAACCAAGAACCATTGGACAGGCATCTCGAATTTCTGGTATCACACCTTCAGATGTTTCTATTTTAATGGTTTATTTAGGCAGGTAGTTCTCTTGTTTGAAGATTATGCACGCTGTCGCTTCGAGCGGAGCCGAGAAGGCGAGTCAGGCATAAAAAGTATTTAATAATTGTATTGAAATTTAATCAGGACTTGGTTTTATAAAGTTCCACGTGAAACAAATACAGAAAGAGGAAAAGAACGAATAATATTTATGGAAAAGTTAGAACATTGCCCTATTTGTAATTCTATTCGAAACAAAGAGTTTTTATTGTGTAAAGACCATACTGTTTCACGTGAAACATTTGCAATAGTTCAGTGCGAATCTTGTGGTTTTAAATTCACTAACCCTCGACCAGAAGAAAACGAATTGGGTAAATACTATAAGTCAGCAGACTATGTATCTCATTCAAACACCAAAAAAGGATTTATAAACGCTACCTACCAAAGTGTAAGAAAATACACGTTACTAAAAAAACTTCAGCTTATTTCTAAGTTTTATAAAACCGGAAAAATATTAGATATTGGATGTGGAACAGGAGAGTTTTTAAATACCTGTAAAAATGCTAAATGGCAAACATTTGGAATTGAGCCCGATTCTGATGCTAGAAAAATGGCGATAAAAAACTACGCTTTGGATGTTAGAGAAGAAGCCGAATTAAACAAATTTGAGGACGAATCATTTGATATTATTTCTATGTGGCACGTATTAGAACATGTGCCAAAATTGAACGAAAGAGTTGAAGAATTAAAACGATTAATTAAGCCCAATGGTGTTATTATAATTGCTGTTCCAAACTGCAATTCTTTAGATGCTAAAATATATGCAAACAACTGGGCAGCATATGATGTTCCAAGGCATTTATACCATTTTACCCCAAAAGATATTGAGACATTGTTTAAAAAAGTCGACCTAAAAGTGTTCAGAATTTTGCCAATGGTATTTGATTCTTTTTATGTTTCCATGCTCAGCGAAAAGATAAAAACGGGTAAAACAAACATTATTCGTTCCACGTGGAACGGATTAAGATCAAATATTTCTGCATTAAAAACAGGTAAAACATATTCTAGCCAAATCTATTTAATCAGAAAATAACACGCTTTTTTATTAATTAAACCACCTTTTGTTTGATTTAAAACCTATTTCGAATTGCTTTCGAATACCCTTTCCAGCTGTTTAAATACTCCAATTTGACTCCGCAAAGAACAACACACCCCAAAAAACAAGAAAATCATAAACACCCAAAAGCTTTAATTTAAATTTTTAATTATGATATTTAATTTTGATTCAATTTTTTTCAAACCCCAAAATTAAGTTTTCAAGAATTTTTTTGATGGATCACCTCAAAACAATTTAGCTAAAACGATTTTTTTCGTTTCTATTTCTAAAAAACGACTCTTCTTTTTCTGAAAAATCCCCCTCAAACAAAAACGTCATATCAATTAGACTGACGAGGAGAAATCGTATCCAGACATGCTTTAAATCAAAAAAGCACAAAGAAAACCGCATTTAAACCCGTTTAAGCGCAAAACAACCCTCTGAAGCAGAAGAACATTCAACCCCCCCCCAAAAAACAGCTTAAAACGAAAGAAAACGATGCGGGCCAAAGCCCTTTGCTGTCGCTTGTTTCAGCTGTTTTTGCTCCGTTTGTTCAAAAATCGTTCAAGTTTTTTTATCTCAAAAAAATTTAACGATTGAAATTGTTCGAATCGCTTAATTTTTTAAAACAACATTTTTATCCTGTCCTAACATATTTCAGAATCTAAAAAGAAAAGATATTTTTGTTCCTGAAAAAAAACAAAACCAATGAGAGGCGTTTTAACAATTGGCTTACTAATACTTTCAAATACATTTATGACTTTTGCTTGGTACGGGCATTTAAAATTTAAAGAAATGAAATGGTTCGAAAACCTAGGATTAATAAGCGTTGTGCTTATTAGTTGGGGAATAGCACTATTCGAATATTTTTTTCAAGTACCCGCAAACAGGCTTGGATTCAAGGAAAATGGCGGTCCGTTTAGTTTAGTAGAGCTTAAAGTAATTCAAGAAGTCGTTACACTTATTGTTTTTGTTGCTTTTACGCTTGTATTTTTCAAAAACGAAACCATAAAATGGAACCACTTAGTTGGCTTTATTTTTTTGATATTAGCAGTATATTTTATTTTTAAGAAGTAGTGTAAGGCAATAGTAAATAGCGATTAGTGAGATAGGGCTTGTCAGGCGAAACAACTCAACAACCAAAAATCAACAACTCAGCAACTCAATAACCCAACAATTCAACAACTCAACAATGGACATTTCATACATCTTAAATCACCTTGGAGAAGAACGACAAGAATATTACGGAGCTGTTGCTCCGCCTGTGTTTCAAACAACCAACTTTTGTTTTGCATCGGTTGCAGAAATGCGAGAAAAACTAAAAAAGGAATTAGAAAATCCGTTTTATACAAGAGGCTACAACCCCACAACAGCAGCACTTAGAAAGAAATTAGCAGCACTTGAAAAAGCAGAAGACGCGCTTGTTTTTTCGAGCGGAAGCGCAGCTGTTGCCGCTGCTGTAATGAGCGTTGTTAAGGAAGGAGACCATGTTGTATGTGTTCAAAAACCATACAGCTGGACAAGTAATTTAATTACCAAATACCTTGCTAAATATGGCGTTACACATACTTTTGTAAGTGGAGGAGAGGAAAAAGATTTTGAAAAAGCAATACAAAGCAACACCAAACTAATTTACTTAGAAAGCCCAAATTCATTGACCTTTGAGATGCAAGACATTGAAGCAATAGCAAAACTTGCAAAAGAAAAAAACATAACAACAATCATAGACAACAGCTATAATTCGCCATTAAATCAAAACCCAATTGAAATGGGAATTGATATCGTGTTGCACTCAGGAAGCAAGTATATCAACGGACACAGTGATGTTGTGTGTGGTGTGGCGTGTTCAACAAAAGAACGAATAATGAAAATGTTTGCCGAAGAATACATGACCATTGGAAGTATAATTTCACCGCAAGATGCAGCCTTAATTTTACGTGGTTTAAGAACACTTGAACTAAGAGTAAACAAAAGTGCCGACAGCACAAAAAAAGTGGCTGAATTCCTAGAAAAACACCCTAAAATTAAAAAACTAAACTATCCTTTTGCTACAAACAATCCTCAATTACATTTAGCAAAAAAACAAATGAAACAAGGCGGAGGCTTGCTTTCTATTGAAATTGATGCAAAAGACGAAGCTGCTGTTGAGCGTTTTTGCGATAGCTTAAACTGTTTTTTAATGGCAACCTCTTGGGGCGGATATGAGTCTTTACAATTTCCTTTGTGCGCATTAGCAGCAAGTAAAAGTTTTGAAAATCCACTGCCATGGAACATGGTGCGACTTTACATTGGTTTAGAAAACCCAGAAACATTAATTGAAGATTTAAAACAAGCGCTGGATAAGTTGTAATTTTTTTGTTTTACCCTGAAAAATAACGTTTTGGGGCTTGCCGAAGTGGGGGAATTAGAAGTACAAATGTACAATTTAGCACAAATGTACAATAGAATTCCAAATGCTCAATTCAGCGCTTCTGCCCCCCATTTTGGCAAACCCGTGTTGTAGGCAGTTTTTCTTCTTTCGTCATCTTCAATTATTGTTTTAAATATTTGAAAATTTGAAATATTGCTGTCAAAATAATTACTCCTAAAACTATATTTCTAAATATGTTTTCAGAAGTTCTTTTAAGTATAAGTTTTCCAATATAACTTCCTAAAATACTAATGCCAATTAAAAAAGGAATAAAAAATAGATATTCTTTTTTGAAGTATCCGTTGCTTGTATAAACAATGGCTCTACTCGTGTCAACACCTAAATCTATAAGTGCAGAAGTGGCAATAAAAACATCTTTTGATAGTTGAAAAGCTGCCAAAGTAATTCCTCTTATTGCTCCTCCTGTCCCTGCAATTCCTGCAATAAAACCCGAAGTAAGTCCTCCTAAATAAAGGTTAGTGTCTGTTTGCTTAATTGGTTTGTTGTAATTTATAATCAAATAAATAGAAAGAAAAATTAGCATAAAACTCATAACTAATTCTATTTGTTTAGTTGGTAAAAAAGTAGTTATAAAAGCACCTATTATTACAAAAATAATTGCAGGTATTCCTAATTTAATCGCTATGTCTTTATTAATGCCTTTTCTAAAAAGTGCTATTTTAGATAGATTGCTAAAAACGTGGAATATAGCAGTTATTCCCAACACTGACTTGAAATCAAAAAATAGGGAAGCAATTGGTACAAATAAAATAGAAGAACCGAAACCTGATACAGTTCCAATTACTTCTGAAATAAAAGCAAGTAATATGAATAGATAGTATTTTTCCATTTATACATTAACACCAAATAAATAACCAACTAATGCCGATAATGCCATAGCGATTGTTCCCCAAACTGTAATTCTTATGATTGCTTTCGCAACACTTGAACCACCTGTTTTTGCAGATATTGTTCCTAAAATGATTAAGAAGAATAATGTAAACCCATAAAGCCAATATTCCATTCCCTTTACTGGTGCAAACAGAGTTACCAATAATGGCAATACGCCACCAACCGTAAATGCTGAACCCGAAGCTAAAGCTGCTTGCATTGGGTTTGCTTGGCTAATTTCATTAATACCTAATTCGTCTCTAATATGAGTTCCCAAAGCATCTACTTCAGTAAGTTCTTTGGCTACTTGCAAAGCTGTTTCTTTCTTTAAACCTCTCTTTTCGTAAATTTGTGCTAACACTTTTAATTCAGCTTCTGGCATTTCTTGTAATTCCTTTTTCTCTCTTTCAATGTCTGCTTTTTCAATGTCTGTCTGCGAACTAACAGAAACATATTCTCCTGCTGCCATTGATAATGCACCTGCTACAAGTCCTGCAACTGTTGCTAATACAATTGGTTCTCTTGAATTACTTGCAGTTGAAATTCCAATAGCAAGACTTGAAATTGAAATAATTCCGTCATTCGCTCCTAATACTGCTGCTCTTAACCAATTACTTCTGTGTATGTAATGGTTGTCTAAATAATTATCTATGTTTATCATTATATTCTTTTTATTGTTAGTCTGATTATTGTTAAGAGGTCTGTTAAAATTGCCTACAATGTGTAGCTAATCGCAGTTTCAATTGCGCTTTAGCGTGCGTTATTTTTCAGGGTAAAGTTCGATGAAAAAAAGGAGAAAGTCAATAAAAATGATTTATACATTTGTGCTATGATAAGTTTTCATAGTCAAGACATAAAGTTTGTTTTAAAAAACAAAACAAAAACAAAACAATGGATTACTCAAACCATTGCTCAAAAAAAGCGAAAAGCAGGCGACATTAATTTTATTTTTTGTTCAGACGAATATTTATTAAAACTCAATAAAGAATACTTAAATCACAACACCTATACAGATATTATCACATTTGATTATTCAAAAGGAGACAACGATAAAGCAATTAGTGGAGATGTTTTTATCAGCATTGATAGGGTAGAGGAGAACGCAAAAAAATTTTCTAAAACAAAAGAAAATGAATTAAATCGTGTAATCATTCATGGAACACTTCATTTGCTAGGCTATAAAGACAAAACAAAAAAAGCGAAAGAAGAAATGACAAAACAAGAAGATGCTTGTTTGAAGGTGTTTGAAAAAATGTAAAAAATTATTTCTCTACAGCATCAACTCCAGGCAAGCTTCCCTTTTCAATATACTCAAGCAAAGCTCCACCACCTGTGGAAACATAGCTTACATCGTTTCCAAAATTATATTTGTTGATTGCAGCAACACTATCGCCTCCTCCAATTAATGAGTAGGCGCCACATTTTGTTGCTGCTACAATTGCTTCTGCAACAGATTTGGTTCCTTTTTCAAACGAGCTCATTTCAAAAACGCCCATTGGTCCATTCCACAGAATGGTTTTTGAGTTGGCAATTACTTCGGCATAGGTTTTTTCTGTTTCGGGTCCAATATCCAGTCCCATCCAGCCATCAGGAATTTCATTTATTTTAATCGTTTGTTTGTTGGCATCATTTGCAAAATTATCAGCAACCACAGCATCCGTAGGAATATAAATGTTTACACCTTTTGCTTTTGCATCTTCTAAAATTTTTAGTGCAGTATCTAATCTATCCTCTTCAACCAACGACTTACCAATGTTTCCTCCTTGAGCTTTTACAAAAGTAAATGCCATTCCTCCGCCAATAATTATATTGTTTGCTTTGTTAATGAGTTGTTCTAAAATCAAAATTTTATCAGAAACTTTTGCTCCACCCATGATAGCCGTAAAGGGCTTTTCCGATTCTTTTAAAACCTTGTTGATACTTGCTAGTTCTCCACTCATTACATATCCAAAACATTTATTGTTTGGAAAAAACTGTGCAATAACAGCTGTTGAAGCATGCGAACGGTGTGCTGTTCCGAAAGCATCGTTTACATAAAACGTTCCATGCTCAGCAAGTTTTTTTGCAAAATCAACATCTCCTTTTTCTTCTTCTTTATAAAAACGCAAATTTTCCAAAAGCAAAATTTCGCCCATTTTTAAAGAGCTTGATGCATTTTTTGCAATATCGCCAATGCAATCGTTTGCAAACAAAACGGAAGAGTTTAATAATTTGCTTAAATAATTTACAACATGTTTTAAAGAATATTTTTCTGTTGGGCCTTCTTTCGGACGACCCAAATGCGACATTAAAATGACAGCACCACCATCAGCAATAATTTTTTTAATTGTTGGCAAAGCCGCACGAATGCGGGTGTCGTCTGTTACATTATATTCAGCATCTAGAGGAACATTAAAATCCACACGAATCAATGCTTTTTGACCAGAAAAATTAAAATTATCAACTGTTTTCATTTAAAGAGATTTTTTATTTGCCCTGCAAAAATAACTTTTATGGTAATATATAAAAATGAAAGTTTGTTTTGTAAGAATAATAATCTAAATTTGGTAAAAGCTAAAAACAAAAAATGCTGCGAAAAATATTCTTTCTTTTAATGATTTCTAATGCCGCCTTTTCTCAAGCGTATCAACCATTTCCAATTGATAGCGCAATGTGGAGAGAGTCGGGCTATCAGGCAGATGCTAGTTTCACAGACTCGTGGGTTAACCAACTTTTTATCAAAGGAGACACAGTGATTTCGGGAAAAACATATCATAAAATATTAAAAACAGGGACGTTCACACACAACGCCTCTACGAGCTACAGTTATAATTATTCAAACCTGTATCAAGGAGGAATTAGAGAAAATACGCTAAAACAAATATTAATATGCCCCGCTTTTGATACAGCCGAAGTCTTGCTGTATGATTTCAATTTAAGTGTTGGCGACACACTCCCGGATTCATATACAAACGGTTATGATAATTGGGTTTCTTCTGTTGATTCAGCTTTGCTTGGGGGTGTATATCGAAAAGTTTTTCATATTTCTGGGGATACAACAATGTCATGGGCGGTAGATTATGTAAGTATTATTGAAGGAGTTGGAAGCACATTTGGGTTACTAGGAGACCTTCTGCCGATTTTTGAAACAGCAAACTGGTTGGACTGTTTTAAACACAGAAACACAATTGTTTTTCCTGCAGGAGGAGTCTCATGCGACTCTATAATAATTTCAATTCCTGAACAAAAAAAAGAACAAAAAATAGTAGTATTTCCCTCGCCAACAAAAGGATTGATAAATGTTAAAACAGTCCAAACAGCCCCTATGCAAATTACAATAATAAATATTTTAGGAGAAGAGCAGATTCGGTTTTCTTCTTTAAACGGTTCTGCGGAGACAAACATTTCTTTCCTTCCCTCTGGAATATATTTCGTTTTTGTTACATTGGAACATCAACAATATTCGCAGAAAATCATTAAAGAATAAATAACAACAAACTAAGCCGATTCGCTTTGTGGGCGGCAATTTTGTCGTCTTTACTTTTTGTTTCTTTTTGTCAAGAAAAAAGAAAAGCCTTTGTTTCCCCCTTTTCTCGCTTTCCCGACAAATTCGAACCAGGCAAACACAACAAAACGTTCGAATAATATTAAACCGCAATTAGACAGTAGAAAGCTTTGGAAAAGCTGCGCTATCTGTCTTAATGCGGATAATCCCGATTTAGTGTTTGTTAGAATTTCTTATCCCAGTAAAATACAAAAAAGTCTTACAAACACTTAATCGTAGGCAGTTATTTTTTTTAACTGTCTGTTTAGGGTTAAATAGCAACTATATTTGCAAAGAAAAATGAACCTCCGAAAAATAGTACTCTTTCTATTGTTTGCATTTGGCATCAGCTGGCTTTCAGCCGCAATACTTTATTTTATGGGTGTTCCGTATGGCTCAACCGTTTCGGTTGCGGTAGTTGCTATTGTATACATGGGTGCGCCAGCTATTGCTGCGCTTGTTGTTCAAAAGGGAATATACAAAGAGCCTATAAAAAATTTAGGATTAGATTTTAAACAAATCAAATGGAAACAAATGCTCTGGTTGCCATTAATTCAGGTCTTAATTTGTTTGTTTTTTGTAGGAGTAATTTTTGTTTTTGGAAACAAATTAGAAATTGAAAGCTTTGGATTTTATAGCTTTGAAAAATTGCTTCTTAATCAAAAAATGCAGGAGATTATGATTAAAATGGGCGCTGCCAAGTCTCCCGAAATTCCAATTTCTCCAGCAGCCCTACTAATTATTTCCATTTCTTTTTCAGCCGTTTTAGGAGGCATAATTAATGGCTTGTTTACTTTAGGAGAAGAGTTGGGCTGGAGAGGTTTTTTGTTCAACGAAATGCGTTTTTTAGGTTTTATAAAAAGCAATTTAATCATAGGAACAATTTGGGGCTTTTGGCATGCACCTATAATTTTACAAGGGCACAATTACCCCGAACATCCTGTTGCTGGTGTTTTTATGATGGTTGTATTTTGTATTTCCTTGGCATTTTTAATGAGTTATGCACGAATAAAAACCAAAACGGTTATTGCTCCAGCATTACTTCACGGAATGGTAAATGCTGGTGCAGGAGGAGTTATGTTACTGTGTTATAATTACAATGATTTAATTGGAAACATTGCTGGATTGGCAGGGGCAATTGCAATTTCAATATTGGCAATTTTAATAATGATTTTTGATAAAAAAACGATAGCTAGTTATTAAAAAGAATATAAGCATTTAATGAGGTTGCAATACAGAGCCAACCAAAATAAGGAAACACCAAAGCTCCAGCAATCAGATTTTTTTTAAATCCCCAAATAAGAAATCCAGCTACCACAAAAAGCAAAAGTATAATAACAATCATGCCCAAAGCAACCAAATGAAATTTAAAAAAGATTGGATTCCACAAAACATTTAATATAAATTGTAAAGAAAAAAAGGTATAAAAAATAGCCGCAGTTTTTTTATTTAAGTTCCTTGAAGTATAATTGAGAAAAAAAGTGAAACAAAGCATTACAAAAAACCAACTTACACCAAAAACCCAACCAGGAGGCGTCCAAGGAGCCTTTTGTTGTGAGGCATACCATTCATTTGTTGATGGGTTGCCCATCAACAAAGACCCCAAAGCAAGAGCTCCAAAATTAATAAATAGAAAAAGTATAAAACGCAACATTTTTATATAAACAACAAAAGAGACAAAAGGTTTATTTGCTTGAATTTATTTTTGCTTGTGCGGCTGCCATTCCTTGTTTTGCTAATTCATAATCAGGCTTCAATAGCAATGCATTTTTCCAAGCGTCAATTGCTTTCTGAAACTTATTTATTGTAAAATAGGCGCCCCCCAAATTGTACCAGTAGTCTGGATTTTGAGGGGCAAGTTCTGTGCATTTTTCTAAAAGTTGAATGGATTTTTCTGGATTTTTAGCACCAATTACCATTGCTTCGTTGTAATACGTAATTGCTAGCACCTCAAAATTTCTTTTAATCAAAGGGTTTCTAGGAAATATTTCTTTTGCTTTGTTCCAATATTCTTCTGTTTTTTTGTAGTCTTTTAATTTAAAATAAACCACACCAATATTGATATATCCGTTTACATATCGAGGATGAATTTCAACCGATTTTTTTAAATGAAACATTGCTTTTTCATACAGTTCGCTTTCTTTTCCTTTGTTTTCGGGCAATTCACTTAAATCCACATAGGCTTTTCCTGCGTTGCCATTTACCAATGCACTGTTTGGAACTTTTAATGCATCAGCAATAAAAAGCGAACTATCGTTTTTCCATTCTTTATTTCTTTCTATTGTTTTTGTTCCAGCCAAAACAACAAGGGGAATTAATAAAACACCAAAAATAAGTTGTTTAATTTTTGCCCCGTTTATTTTTGAAAACAACCAATCACCTGCCAGTCCTAATGCTAAAGCCCAGCCGAATGAAGAATGATAAACAAGTCGCTCACCCATAGTTGCTCCAATATTCATCACAAGGTTGGAAACCAAAAGTAAATGAAGCAAATAAAAAGCAAAAGCAAAAGCAAGTACATTGCGTTTAGTAAACAACCAAACGGTAAGCCCAGCAAGCCCAGTGTGAAATAAAATAGAAAACCAAACCAACACATTCGAAAAATGAACGTAAGGGATGGTGTTGTAAGAGTAATCGCTAGAAAGTACTACAGGATAGAATAATTGTTTTAAGTATTTTAATAAAACAAAAAACTCTGTAGCCCATTTTTCGGATGCTGTTGCAAAAAGATAGGGGTTGTTTAATACATCTGTATTGTCTTCGGTGCTTCCAAATCCAACAAATTTGTAACGCATGATGATGTATAAAAGCGTTACAAAAACAAAAGGAATTGTTTTTAAAAAACAATCTTTTATTTCAGATCCTTTAATGTAAAGCAGCAGAGGCAACAGCGCCAAAACGGTGATAGCGTATTCTTTTGATAAAAAAGCAAAAAAGAAAGAAACAAGAGAAAGAATTAGATGTCTTGTTTTTTGTGTGTCTAAATGTTTGAAATAAAAAACAAATGTGCTAATAATAAAAAGGAAAGACAAAATCTCATCTCTACTTTTAACATTAGAAATTACTTCGGTATGAAGCGGGTGGATTAAAAACAATAAACATACAGCAAAAGAAACAAAAGGTTTTTCGGGCAACAAGGTGTTTCTTAAAAAATACAAAAGCACAATAACAGAAAGGATATACAAAAGCACATTTACCAAATGCCGAATAAAAGTTATGGTATCATTTGGAGACTCTCCGTCTTTGTAATCATCTCCAAAAATTTGTTGTTCTATGGCAAAAGTTATAAACGATAAAGGACGATACCTTCCGCCAGAAAGCTGTTGTTTTGCCTTCATGCTTTTGTAGTAAGAGTCGTAGGCATCGGTGGTAAGAATTTTTTTAATTCCTTTTACTCCACTTTTCACATAATCATTTTTAACGATTACAATTCCATCGTCAAGCGCATATTGGTTGTTAAGTGAGTTAAAATAAAAAACAAAGCCAATAAAAAACAATACCAATGATTGGAAACGGAAACCCGAAAAACTCCAGTCAGCAGAAGGGGTGATGCCCTGTTTTGTTTTGTTTTGTTTCTTTGACACGCCTTGTGTTTGGTATAATTTGTGTTACAAATGCTTGCCTAAAATAAAAAATCTTTAGGTTTGTAATAAAAGTAAAAATAGTGCAATAAGTAATTCGGTGAAAAAAAAAAGCCAAAATAAATTTATTCTTCTTCTTGTTGCGTTGCTCTTTCTTGTTGCTGCTCATTTTTTGCATCGTCCATTAGCGGATAACACACAACATTTAGCAGATAACTTCCAACAAACGCTTCTAAAAAAGGAACAAAAACTATCTGATGAAATGTTATTGCTTGCAAAAAGAGCAGAACAAAGTTCGTACGAAGAACTATTTCGGTCCAATCCAGATAATTATTCAAAACTCATGTCGGAAGACGGGCTTGCGCTTTTAATTTATGAAAACGACACATTAAAATTTTGGAGCGACAACTCTATTGCTGTTGAAAATTGGATAAAAGAGGTTTGTTTAGATACAAAAATAGCAAAACTGAAAAATGGCTGGTTCGAAGTAATGGCGCCAACAACAAATGCGGCAACCAACAAAACAGTAATTGGTTTAATTCTTTTGAAAAATGAATATCCATATCAAAACCAATATTTAAAAAACGAATTTCAAAGAAAGTTTTCTTTGCCAGCAGAAACAAAATTAATTGCAGACAACCCTTCCGTTGGTATTCAAATAAAAAATTCAAAAGGCGAATTTTTGTTTTCTTTATTAATTAGCCAATCCAATCAAACAGTTGCTACTCCACAATATTTTGCTGCAATATCTAATGTTTTAGGTTTTTTGTTCTTAATCTTTTTCTTTGTAAAGTTGTTTAATGGCAATATCGCTGGACTTTCCGAAAACATCAAACACATTTTGTTTGTGATAACAATTGTGGCGATACGCTACATTTCTATTTTGCTTTTATTTCCCGATAATTTTTATTCTTTTGATTTATTCAGCCCAAAAATATTTGCCGATGCACAATCTATTTGGTTAAATTCTCTTGGCGATCTTTTAATAAACATATTGCTATTGTTGTTTTTAACACAATATGCTTTTTCTAAAATAAAAATAAAACCAAGCTATTTTTTAAAAAACTCGAAAGCAAAAATTGGCTTTTTGTTGTTTTTGTTTTTGGCTTTCTTTTGGTTTTCTTGGTTGATAAATACCCTGTTTATTGGTTTGATAAAACACTCTAACATTACTCTAACAATAAATAATTTGTTCGAGCTAAACCAATATTCGTTTATTGCAATTATAATAATTGGCCTACTCTTGCTTGTTTATTTTTTATTTGCAAATAAACTGGTTAAAATTATTAATCAGCTTGAAACATCAACAAAACAAGCTTTTTTAGTGTTTTTTATTTCGGCAATTATTCACACAGCAATATATCATTATTTAGGAACACTCGACTTGATTTTAATTTTTTGGCCTTTTGTTCTTGTTGCTATTTTATACTTTATTAAAAAGCCAGATGAAGCTCTTCCGTTTTCAAGCGTTGTGTTTTTGGTATTTCTTTTTTCTGTTTATGCTGTTCATATTTTAATTAAACACACCGAAATAAAAGAAACAGAAAGCAGAAAAATATTTGCAGAAAGAATTGCAGCCGAACAAGACCCTGTGGCAGAGCTGCTTTATAAGGATATTGCAAAAAAAATAAAAACAGATAGCGTTTTAGTGTCATACATCGCCAACAACACAAAGCAACCAAACGATTTTGAAAAACGCTTAAAACAACAATATTTTAGCGGATTTTGGGATAAGTATGATGTGCAAATAACGTATTTTGACAATCTATGTTCACCCATTGTAAAATCAGTTAACAGCCTTTACGACAATAATTTTTATTACGATGATTTAATCGCAAAAAAAGGCGCTACAACCATTTCAGAAAACTTTTATTCATTACAAAACCCAACAGGAAAAATAAGCTATATCGCTCGCCAAAACATTTTTAAAAATGCAAACCAGGCAGAAACAAAACTAGGCACACTGTATGTTGAACTAAATGCTAAATTCGTTTCTGATGAAGTTGGTTTTCCTGAATTGTTGCTAGATAGAAACATTGGAATGTTGCACGAAACAAGTGTGTATTCGTATGCAAAATTTAAAAATGGACAGCTGATTAATCAAAACGGGAAACACAAATATGGTTTGGAGGCAATAGCTTTTGAAAAAACAAACGAAACGTTCCAAAGCATAAATAATGATGGTTTTAACCATATTGTTTACAAGCCAGACGACAAAACGATAATTGTAATTAGCAAGCACGAACAAAAACTCATTGATAAAGCAACAGCATTTTCGTTTTTGTTTACGTTTTTTAGTTTGTTGTTGGCCTCTGTTGTGGTTTTACAAAGAAGCGCAGCCAGAAATCTTTTTCAAGGATTTAATTTTAAATATCGTATACAGGTATTATTGGTTTTAATTGTTTTAATTTCTTTGGCTCTTTTTGGTAGCGGAACAATTTATTATATCAACCAACAATTCGAAAATAAAAACAAAGAAAATATAAGTGAAAAATCTCGCTCTGTTTTGTTAGATATTGAAAGCAAACTAGCAAACGAAGAAACCCTACCACCAAGCTTTGCGGAATACTCCAGCTACATACTAAAAAAATTATCCGCAATATTTTTTACCGATATTAATCTATATGATACTCAAGGAAACCTTTATGCTTCTTCTCGCTCAAAAGTTTTTGATGAAGGACTAACATCAAAAAAAATGAATCCGGAAGCGTTTAAACAAATTGCCGTTGCTGGCAAAACAGAGTTCATCCATGACGAACAAATTGGAAAACTAGAATATTTATCAGCATACATTCCTTTTAAAAACACCAACGGAAAAGTGCTTGCATACCTTAATCTGCCTTATTTTGCAAAACAAAGTGAACTCGAAAAAGAAATTTCTGGCTTCTTGGTTGCACTCATTAATATTTATGTTTTGTTGTTTGCTCTTTCTATTATTACCGCTGTTGTAATTTCAAATTATGTTACTCGACCATTAAAATTAATTCAAGATAAATTGAGTAAAATTAAATTAGGAAAAACCAATGAAACTATTGAATGGAAAGAGAAAGACGAGATTGGAAGTTTGGTAAGCGAATACAACAGAATGATTTTGGAGCTTTCGAAAAGTGCGCAATTACTTGCCAAAAGCGAAAGAGAAAGTGCTTGGAGAGAAATGGCAAAACAAGTAGCACACGAAATAAAAAACCCGCTTACACCTATGAAGTTGAGCGTGCAGCACTTGCAACGAACATACAAGGACAATGCGCCCGACATGGATGAAAAAATGGAGCGACTAACAAAGACAATTATCGAACAAATTGATACGCTTTCTTCTATTGCTACAGAGTTTTCCAATTTTGCGAAAATGCCAAAAGCTAATTTGGAAAAAATAAATATTCACGAAGCCATTACAAGTGCGATACATTTATTTAAAACAGATGAAAAAATAGAATTAAATTACGAATGTAAAATCGCTAAACAAACAACCGTTTTAGCCGACAAAGAGCAGCTTTTACGTGTATTTAATAATCTTATTAAAAACGCAATACAGGCAACCGACAAAGAAGAAAAACGAATTATCACTCTGTTATTAGAGCAGGAACAAAGCAATATTATTTTTTCTGTAAGCGATAATGGCTGTGGAATAGCAGATGATGTAATTGATAAAATATTTACACCCAACTTTACAACCAAAACTGGCGGAATGGGCTTAGGTTTGGCAATGGTAAAAAGTATTGTTGAAAGTTTTAATGGCAGAATTTGGTTTAAAACAGAACAAAATAAAGGAACATGTTTTTTTGTGAGTTTGCCTGCGAAGGATTAAGTCTTTACTTTTTACCTCAAAAAAATAACGTTCCCCGGCTAGGCATCATCCGGTGTTAGCACTCGTTTATTTTCGTCCCTTTTTTAGAAATTCTATAAACTCGTCTGTCTTGCTTGTGTAGTTTTGTGTAGCGATAATTTCACCATTTTCGTCTACGATAACAAATTGAGGTTGATAGTTACTTTTAAATTTTTCAGCTTGTAATTTCATGTATTTACTCCCAATGGTTAAGTTGTCATTGGGATCTCTGGTCTTGTCGTCAACGTAGGCAGAATAATATAAATAGTTGTTGGTAATCAGATCCTTAATTTCTACATTCGTTAATACATTGTCTTCCATTTTTCTAGCGTTTACGCAAGCGTAACAGGTGAAGTATATTAGAATATTCTTTTTACTCAATTTGCCAAGTTTTACTGCGTTTTCAAAGTTACCTAGGTCTGTGAATTTTAACCTTGCAGTTTCAATACTTGGTTCTTTAGGTTTTGAAGCCATGTAACTCATGTAAGCTTCTTTATAAGTCATTTTTTCCTTAGGATGCATCAAGATAAATTCTTTCAAACTTTCAGTTTCTGATTCAGAGACTCCTAAACTAAGTAACAACTGCTTGTCTTTTTCCCAATCCGATATGTTTACGATTTTATTTTCTAATATTTTAGCTTCCCGAAATCTTTTGTAATCAGCGGTCTTCTTAAATTCATTTATGCTTTCTAGCACTGAACGATAAGTGACTTTTTTGTCTTGTGTGGCTTGTCTGACCATTATTGATCCGAGCATCGGTCCATTAATCAGTTCTCTGTCTATTGAATCCAATTGCCCGCACTCTTTTAGTATCTTAAAGTCAATAAGAACGGAGTCGTTTGCCGCAGCTGCATTATGAGTTGCGAAATAAGGGATTCTGTCAAGTGTCTTTTCGCAGTCAGCCGAATTTGATTGTCCGCAAGAAGTCGTTGAGATAATGATGTATGAAAGAAGTATTGTTGTCGTCTTCATAAATGAGTGCTAATGCCTAGCTAAACGCAGTTTTAATTGTGATTTAGCGTTCGTTATTTTTTTGAGGTAAAGTTATTCGAAAAAAAGGAGAAAGTCAAGTATCTTAGTATTGTAAATGCCGATAGAAAAGTTGCTAGAGTTCATCCGATTTTTTTTGGATTAGACTATTACAGATTCCGTATCGGGGTTAATAAAAAGAATCAACTAAACATTTTGGTATTCCCCATGTTTTTTTCCAAATAAGTAAATCTATTTTTTCTCCTTCACAATTTAAAAAATTTCCTTGTCCATCTTTTTTTATCATTTTTAATTTCCCTTCTTTTAAAGCAAGTAGTAATTTTTTTTGTACTGTTGTTTTATCAATGGTTTTGCAATTTCCAAAAATATGTATGCCCACACTATTGTTAAACAAGTCCATTTCGGAGCTAACAGAATCGGGCAAAAAAGCATCTTCTAATTTGTTTTTTTTAAATTGTAAATAATTTCCTTTTTCGTGTGCATCACCAATTTTTTTTGCTTGTTTACTTCCAATTTTTAAAGTTAGCAATGCCATCCAGTACGAATGTTTAAAAGCATCCAGCGCTCCACCATTATTATCTTTTCCAATAAATCCAGTTTGTTTAATAGAATCAACATCGTGCGTTACTTGTTTTGTAACACCTGCTGCTTTTTTTGCTTTTATAGGATGAAAAAAAACCCAACGCTTTTCGGGGGCAGAAAGTTTTTTGAATGATTGTGCACTTAATGAAAACCAACAACTTATAAACAGTATAAAAACCAACATTTTTTTATTGTTCTGTAATAAAAGTCCCATTCCACAAAAATATTAAACATTTTCTTTGTAGGCATCAATTACTAATATTCATTACAGGTTGATAAAAAATAAAAAAATAAGAACCATACTTTCGTAAAAAATTGCACATTCGTATTATGGAGTATTTGGGTTTTTTTGCTGCAATATTAATTGGTGTATCTCTTGGTTTAGTTGGTGCAGGAGGCTCCATACTTACAATTCCGGTGTTGGTATATATGATTGGGATATCGCCCGTTAATGCTACTTCTTATTCGTTGTTTATTGTGGGTGTTTCTGCTTTTATTGGCGGTATTCGTTATTTGCAAAACAAATTAATTTGCTTGCGAACAGTAATGTTTTTTGGCATTCCATCGGTATTTAGCATTTTTATAACCCGTAAATATTTATTACATGCCATTCCAGAACATTTGATAACAATAGCAGGCATTGATATTTCAAAAAATGCAGCATTAATGATTTTATTATCTATACTGATGATTTTTGCTGCGTATGCCATGATGCGAAAACCCAAAGCAATAAAAGTAAACTTAGAGCCGAATAGCGACCAATACCGCTACTTTTTGATAGTGCAGCAAGGTTTAATTGTTGGAGCTTTTGTAGGTTTGGTGGGAGCAGGAGGAGGATTTTTAATTATTCCAGCATTGGTTATGTTAGCAAAACTGCCCATGAAAAAGGCTGTGGGTACATCTTTGGCAATTGTAACATTAAATTCAACGATTGGTTTTTTGAGCGATTTTGGGATACATCAGTTTAATTGGAAGTTCTTATTAATGTTTTCGAGTTTTGCAATTGTAGGAATAATTACAGGGTCTTACCTTTCAAAATTTGTAAGTGGAAATAAATTAAAACCAACTTTTGGCTGGTTTATTCTTGTGATGGGTGTTTTCATTATTGCAAAAGAACTTTTTTTGTAGTGTGACAAATATCACTTTTTTGTAAGAGCACATTGTCTTACCTTTGTATAAAACAAATATTATGTATATCGAACAATTATATACCGGATGCTTATCAGAAGCAGCTTATTACATTGAATCAAATGGCGAAGCAGCAATAATAGACCCTTTGCGTGAAACACAGCCCTATTTAGAATTAGCAAAAAAACGGAATGCCAAAATTAAATATGTTTTTGAAACTCATTTTCATGCTGATTTTGTTTCGGGGCACATTGATTTAGCTAAAAAAACAGGTGCTGTAATTGTTTATGGTCCAAAGGCAGAAGCGGGTTACGACATTTTAGTGGCAAACGATAACGAAGAATTTTTTCTTGGAAAAATAAAAATAAAAGTCCTTCACACACCAGGGCACACAATGGAATCATCTTGCTATTTATTGAAAAATGAAAACGGGAAAGATGTTGCTGTATTTACAGGAGATACACTTTTTGTTGGTGATGTTGGCAGACCCGACCTTGCAGTAAAAAGTAATTTAACAAAAGAAGATTTAGCGGGGCTTTTATACGATTCATTAAATTCAAAAATTAAAACACTAGCAGACGATGTAGTGGTTTACCCTGCACATGGAGCCGGCTCTGCTTGTGGCAAAAACATTGGCAAAGAAACATTTTCAACTATCGGGCACCAGAAAAAAACAAATTATGCTTTAAACCAAAATTCAAAAGAAGAATTTGTAAAAGCCTTGTTGGATGGACTTGCAGAGCCACCACAGTACTTTTTTGTGGATGCTATGCTCAATAAAAATGGATATTCCAGCATTGAAGAGGTAATGGACAAAAACACGCTGCCTCTTTCAATCGAGGAGTTTGAAAAAGAAATGAAAAATGGAGCTGTTGTTTTAGATGCAAGAGAAGCAGATACATTTGAAAAAGCATACATTCCAGGGGCAATCAATATTGGACTTAATGGACAATATGCGCCTTGGGTTGGTGCTTTGTTAGATGCACACGCACCTCTTTTATTAATTGCTGATGAAGGAAAAGAATCTGAAGCCGTTCTGAGGCTAGCTCGTGTTGGATACGAGAATGTACACGGTTATTTAAAAGGCGGAATAACAGCTTGGATTGCTGCAGGCAAAAAAACAGAAACGGTAGAAAGTATTACAGCAACAGAATTTGTAAACAAAATAAATAGTTCAGATAATATCTTAGATGTACGTAAGAAAGGTGAAGTAGAAACAACAGGAATCATTGAAAATGCGCAACACATCTGTTTGTCTCAATTTCAAAAACAAGTAAACTCTTTAGACAAAAACACCCATTATTATATTCATTGTGCAGGAGGCTATCGTTCTATGATGGCTGCATCCATAATGAAACAAAAAGGGTTTAATAAAATAACAAACGTTAGAGGCGGAATGGGTAAAATAAAAGAAACTGGCATAAAATTAGTGCAGATGTAATATAATTAAAAACAAAAAAACAATGAAACACACACTTAGCATTTTAGCATTAAATTTATTAATTGTTGCGGCATCTTTTGCACAAAAAACAAACACACAAGTGGTAACCAACGTATCTTCAGAAAGGTTTAAGGCAATAATTGAAGCAGATAAAAACGCTGTGATAATTGATTTGCGCACACCAGACGAAGTAACTAAAAAAGGGTTTATTAAAGGAGCTATTTTTATGGATTACCTTTCAAAAGATTTTGACAAAGAATTAGCAAAGCTGGATAAAACTAAAACATACTATATCTATTGTGCAGCAGGAGGAAGAAGCGGTGATTGCGCAGAAGCAATGGAAAAACAAAACTTTAAAAGAGTGTACAACCTTGAAAAAGGATTATCCGATTGGATTTCAAAAGGTTTTCCGATAGAGAAAAAATAAAAAAAACGCCCCCGATTTTCTCGGGGGCGCCAACTTAAAAACTTTTTAGCAAACTCCTTTAATTAGAAGTTCCCAATTCAAATTGCAAAGCATCTTCGAATGCAAGACTTGATTCATTGTTGGTATCAAACACGTTTTCATTTATACTTAAAGTATCTTTTGTAGCACTTGCTTTTTTAGTAGCTTTTATAGCCGCTACAGTAGTTACTTGTAATCCTTTAAGCTCCAGCTTAAGTTCTTTTAAACACATACCTAAAGCAATTGCTTTTTTTGTGTCATTTATTAAAAACTCAACATCAAAATCATCGTTAGATTTTGATTTTACTGCAAAATCAATCTTGTTTTCAATGCAAAAATCAATCAAAGAATTGATGTTTTTCTTTTTTATTAAAACACTTGGGAAAGCTTCATTAAAACTCATGGCAAAAATTTTTAAATTGTTTTTTATTTAATAACCGACATAAAGTTAAATCATTCAGGGTCCGATTCAAAGCAATAAATATGAACAAATGAAGAAAAACTGTTGAAAACCAGTAGTTGTTGAAAACCAAGAAAACCAGAAAAAACACAAAAAAAGAGCAAATTTTAATCAAAAATGCTCTCTTTTTATCAAAATATACTGAAAAAAACTATGCTTTTACCAAATTTAAGATAGACTCAAAAATCAATTTACCATCCGAATTGTTTAATTCTTTATCAGAAGCCCTTTCTGGATGTGGCATCATACCAAAAACATTTTTTCCAGCATTACAAACACCTGCAATGTTTTCGGTTGCACCATTTGGGTTCGACTCTTCTGTTGTATTTCCATTCTCATCGCAATAGCGGAAAAGAATTTGTCCGTTTTCATTCATTTTTTTAAGCGTTTCAGTATCAGCATAATACTTGCCTTCGCCATGAGCAATGGGAATTTTTAATGCTTTGTCGCTTGGGATAGATGATGTAACGAGAGAATCTTTTGTTTGCGCTTTTATATAAACATTTTTACAAATAAATTTTCTTTCGTTGTTGTGTAATAAAGCTCCCGGAACCAATCCGGCTTCACACAATATTTGAAAACCATTACAAACACCAAGTACATATCCTCCTTTGTTTGCAAACTCAATTATCTTTTCCATGATAGGAGAAAAACGGGCAATAGCGCCCGAACGTAAATAATCACCATAAGAAAAACCTCCTGGTAACACAATAAAATCACAACCCTGCAAGTCGGTATCTTTGTGCCAAAGCTCTACCACCTCTTGCTTCATAATGTTTCTTAACACATAAATCATATCTTGGTCGCAATTCGACCCAGGAAAAATAACAACTCCAAATTTGCTCATAAAATGCTGTTTTTATTATACTCTGTAAAAATACGAAATAATTATACTCGATTTTTTTGTGTTAAAACATTGTTTATAAAAATCGAACAAAAAGGTTTACAAACAACGTTCCTATGAGAAGCAGGAAGAGGATTTCGCCATACCATTCTTTTTTTTGATTTAAAAAAAAGTTGGCACAAAAAACAGAAGTAGGAATGGCTAATGCAGAAAAATATTTGGTTGAAATTTCAGGCGCAATAAAAACCGATAAGCCCGAAAAGAGAGCAAACCAAATAAAAAACACCATGCTCTTTTTGCTTTTTTGTGAGCCTACCGACAAAGACCCAAACGTTTTAATCAAGGATAAAAAAATCACTAACCAACCAATAGCAATCATTGTATAAAAACTACTAGGAAAGTAAATCGTAGATTGCTCATGAACAAGCTGAAAAAATAATTTATCGAAAATCAAACTCTCTAACTTGTCATTCCAGAAAAAATAAGCAGCTAAAAAAATATACGGCAAAGCCACTCCCATAAAAGAAATAATCCATTCGCGCCAATTAAAGGGGCGAAACAAAATAAAAGCCACCCCCAACAATGGGAAAAAAATAATGTTTGGAAAATAAAAAAGGGATGAAATAGACAATAAAATTCCAGCATCAAAACATTCAGAAAAAGCAACATCTTTTCTATAAGACGAAATTATTTTTTGAATAGCAAGTAAAACAAAAAGGTTCGCAAACAAAAGCGGGTGCAAAACAAGCATATCTTTATTATTGCTCATAAAAATGATGTAAAACAATGCTGGCAAATAGGACTGTTTTGATAAAACAGCATTTTCATTAATGATATAGTTTAACAAAAATGCTTCACAAACAAGCAATACAACAGCAATAAAAATGCTTAACATTGGAAGAGAAGAAAGGGCAGTAGAAAGAATCTCAAAAAAAGGCATAACGCGCTCAATGGCTACAACTTGTGGTTGTAAAAACCCAAAAACCCATATTGCCAAAGCAACCAAAGGTAGTGCCACAAGAGCAACCACATTGTTTGATTTGAATAAACGAAGAATCATATTGCCCTATATTTTGTGCGTCTAAAAATAACGTAAAAATTTATGCATTTTAAATAAAATTTGTACATTTGAGCACTAAACTTTTAAACTGTTTTGATTATGAATATGACAGATGTATGGAACAAGCTAGGCGAATGTTTTCAATGGTCTTTTGGAATAATGAAACCTTTAGGCAACAATCCGAATTTATTTTTCTGGGCAATAATTATTGTTTTAATTGGCGTTTGGTTACGTATGCAAGGCAAGTTTAACAAAGAAGCGAAAGAAAACAATACACTTAAGTAAGAAATTTTTATATATTTAAAAGCCTTTATTCGTTCTTCGAATAGAGGCTTTTTTGTTTAATACAAAAACTTATTGTAAGGATACCTTTTTTGATGAAGCTCTTTTATATTGTTATATAAAGTCTGCTTAAATTCATCCACATTTTGTTTGTTGGTAGCAGAAATAAAAATACATGGCGAATTTAATTTACTCATCCATGATTTTTTAAGTTGTTCTAAACTCAAGTTTCTTTTTGTAATAGGGGTTAAATCATCTTCCTCTTTTTGCTCAAAAGTAAAAGCATCAATTTTATTAAAAACCAAAATAGTTTCTTTGTCGGATGCGCCAATATCGGCAAGGGTTTGGTTTACCACATTTATTTGATCCTCAAAACCAGTATGAGAAATGTCCACCACATGAATTAAAATATCTGCTTCACGAACTTCATCTAACGTTGATTTAAAAGATTCAACAAGTGTAGTAGGTAATTTTCGTATAAAACCAACGGTGTCTGAAAGCAAAAAAGGGAGGTTTTCTATTACCACTTTTCTTACGGTTGTATCCAATGTTGCAAACAATTTATTTTCAGCAAACACATCACTTTTACTGAGCATATTCATAATAGTAGATTTTCCCACATTGGTATAACCCACCAAAGCAACTCGAATTAATTCTCCTCTGCTTTTACGTTGCGTTTCCATTTGTTTGTCAATGGTAACAAGCCGTTCTTTCAATAAAGCAATTCTATCACGAACAATTCGTCTGTCTGTTTCAATTTCTTTTTCACCGGCACCTTTCATTCCAATACCACCTTTAATCCTATCGTGATGGCTCCACATTTTTGCAAGGCGAGGAAGTAAATATTGATATTGCGCAAGCTCCACCTGTGTTTTTGCATGAGCTGTTCTGGCGCGAGCAGCAAAAATATCAAGGATAAGAGTGGTTCTATCCAACACTTTTACCTTTTGATCTTTATCTGTTTTAATTTCTTTTTCTAAATTTCGTTGCTGTGCAGGACTTAGTTCATCATCAAAAATAACAATGTCAACAAGGTTTTCTTTTACAAAATTTCGAATATCGTTTAGCTTGCCAGAGCCAACAAAAGTTCTGGAATCGGGGTGTTCAAGACGTTGCGTAAATCGTTTTAAAATTTTAGCACCTGCGGTATCAGCTAAAAAATCAAGCTCATCAAGGTATTCAGCAATTTTTTCTTCGTCCTGATTTTTATTTATTAATCCAACAAGAACAGCTGTTTCTTGTTTTTTTGAGGTATCAAACATTTATTTTTTTAAGCTTTCTACGTATTCTGCAACAGCATGTATTTGCTCATCGTTAAGCATTCCAGCAAAGGGAGTCATTGCATTTTTTCCTGTTTTTATTATTTCAATTTTTGCATTCAAATCCATTTGTGTTTGCGTTAAATCTTTTGCACCCATCAAGGCTAATTTTCCATCTTCTCCATGGCAAGTAATACAACTTGCATTGTAAATTGCTTTTCCATCAACAACAGTTTCTGTAATTGTTTCCATTGATTTAGACTTTTGTTTTTTACTCATTTCAGCTAAACCATAAGCTGTTATAAGCAATAGCAACGCGATAACAGCCAAAGCCTTGTTTCCCTTTTTAAATCCAATAATTGCAAGAGGAATAGAAACCAGAACAGCAATAATTTTTATGATTAACAACGATTTTATTTCTGGTACTTGTGTAATCATATAAATTCCTGTGGCTAAAAACAAAGTAGAAATAATCATTTCAGGAACCTTTACTTTTTTTGTAAAGTTTGCTAATGCTTCGTTTTTATTTAAAAGCAATAATGCTGTTTTTATCAAATAGATTAATAAAAATAAAATTACGGTAAGTAAATGTGTGTGGCGAATTCCTGTTTCCATTTTTAAAATGTTTTGTTGTTAATCATCGCAAAAGTAATAAAAATCCCGCCAAACAACCGTTCATCAATATTTAATTTTGGATTGAATTAAAATGCTATTTTTGTTTTGCTTCAAAAAACAAAACAAAAATGAAAAAACGCATCACCCTTTTTATAGCCACATTATTTTATTTTTATTCATTCTCTCAAGAAACCTTTCCCGTAAACGGAACAAGCAACAACAATCACATTGCTTATGCGTTTGTAAATGCAAAAATTATTGTGGATGCAGACCAAACAATTGAAAATGGCACCATGATCATTCAAGACGGATTGATTATAGCTGTTGGCACAAAAATAAATTTGCCACAAGGGGCTGTTATTGTTGACTTAAAAGGGAAGTCGATTTATCCTTCTTTTATTGATGCTTACACAAATTATGGAATGCCAGAAATTAAAAAAATACCTACTCGTGGCGTTCAAATGGATAGTAATATCAAAGGAGCCTATGGTTGGAATCAAGCAATTAAAGCAGAGTTTGAAGCTAACAAAAATTTTGTAGCAGATAGTAAGCAAGCAGAAGAACTTAGAAAAATTGGCTTTGGAACAGTTTTAACTTTTCAAAAAGATGGAGTTGTAAGAGGCTCGGCAGCTGTTGTAACACTTGCTGATGCAAAAGAAAACAATACAATTATTAACGAAAAAGCAGCAGCAATGTATTCCTTTGACAAAGGAAGCTCAACGCAAGATTATCCTTCATCCTTGATGGGAGCAATCGCATTGATTCGTCAAACATATTTGGATGCGGATTGGTATAAAAAAGACAAAATAAAAAAAGAGGTCAATATTTCATTAGATGCATTTAACAACATTCAAACACTACCACAAATTTTTGAAGCAAATGATAAATTAAATATTTTAAGAGCGGACAAAATTGGTGATGAGTTTAAAATAAACTATATCGTTAAAACAAACGGAACAGAATACCAACGAATAGACGAGATTAAAGTGACTAACTGCAAATTAATTGTTCCGATTAATTTTCCTTTGCCTTATGATGTTGAAGATGTTTATGATGCACGCAATGTTTCATTAACAGAATTAAAACATTGGGAAATGGCTGCAGTAAACCCTTTTGCTTTGGAAAAATATTTTATTCCTTTCGCTATTACAACAGCTGATTTAAAAGAGAAAAAAGATTTTTTAAAAAATCTTCGCAAAGCAATTGATTATGGCTTATCTGAAAAACAAGCATTGAAATCATTAACAACCATTCCTGCGCAAATGCTTAATATTTCTGATAAAACAGGAGTCTTAAAAACAGGAATGATTGCAAATTTTATTATCACATCGGGCAATGTGTTCGAAGAAAAAACAATCATTTATGAAAACTGGATTCAAGGTAACGTATATAAAATAAATGATTACAACACCATCGATGTTAGGGGAGTGTATGATTTTGTTTACGGAACAGATAGAACATCCAAACAATTAAAAATAGAAGGAGAAATAGAAAAATTAAAAGCAACATTATTGTTAGATACCGCTAAAACAGCTGTTGATATTACTGTTTCAGGGAACATTGTTGCTTTGTCGTTTTCTCAAAAAGATATAAAAGGAGTAATTCGATTGGGCGGAAATGTGAGTACAGATTTAAAAATGAGTGGTAAAGGACAATTCCCCGATGGAACTTGGACTGAATGGAGCGCAACATACAACTCAGCCATAGTTGTTCCAGAAACAAAAAAAGACACTGCAAAAAAAACAGAAATAAAATTTGGAGAAGTAATATATCCTTTCACCGCTTACGGAAAACAGCTTGACGACAGACAAGGATTTAATAAAATTGTAAACGATTTCAAAACACGCTACGATGCCATATTGATAAAGCACGTAACCGTTTGGACAAATGAGCAAGAAGGAGTTTTAAAAAACCAAGATGTTTATATTACCGAAGGAAGAATTGTTAGAATAGCAGATGATATTGGTGTTCCAAAACTTGCTTTTGCAAAAATAATTGATGGAACAGGAAAACATTTAACTCCAGGAATCATTGATGAACACTCTCACATAGCAATTAGCGCAGGTGTGAATGAAGGAACTCAAGCATCAAGCGCAGAGGTGAGAATTGGAGATGTGGTAAATTCCGAAGATGTAAATATTTATCGTCAGCTTTCTGGAGGCGTTACAATGGCTCAATTGTTACACGGTTCAGCAAACCCAATTGGTGGACAATCGGCACTTATAAAATTACGTTGGGGAAAATCGCCAGAAGAAATGAAATATGCAAAAGCAGATGGATTTATAAAATTTGCTTTGGGCGAAAATGTGAAACAAAGCAACTGGGGCGAGATGAACACCATTCGTTTTCCGCAATCAAGAATGGGTGTTGAGCAGGTATATTACGATTATTTTACAAGAGCAAAAGAATATGATGCAAAACAAAAAGCATACAATGCTTTATCCGACAAAGCAAAAATAACAGCAACCCCATTCAGAAAAGATTTAGAGTTAGAAGCATTGGCTGAAATTGTAAATAAAAAAAGATTCATCACTTGCCATTCTTATGTTCAGTCTGAAATCAATATGTTGATGCATGTGGCAGATTCAATGGGTTTTAAAGTAAATACATTTACCCATATTTTAGAAGGGTATAAAGTGGCTGACAAAATGAAAGCACACGGAGTGGGGGCATCTACATTCAGCGATTGGTGGGCATATAAAATGGAAGTGAAAGAAGCTATTCCTTATAATGCAGCATTGTTAAGTCAAATGGGAATTGTTACTGCAATCAATTCCGATGATGCAGAAATGGGCAGAAGATTAAACCAAGAAGCAGCTAAAGCAATTAAATATGGTGGGCTTTCAGAAGAAGAAGCATTAAAACTAGTAACACTTAATCCTGCTAAACTTTTGCATATCGACAACAGAGTGGGTAGTATAAAAGTGAGCAAAGACGCTGATTTGGTGTTGTGGTCAGATAATCCTCTTTCAATTTATGCTAAAGTTGAAAAAACAATTATTGATGGAAAAATTTATTTTGATAGCGAAGAGGACGCTAAACTAAGAGCTGAAATAGAAAAGGAAAGAGCTCGCATCATTCAAAAAATGATTGAAGACAAGAAAAAAGGTTCAGACACGCAAAAGCCTACAATAAAACGCAAAAGACTTTATGAGTGCGATAGTATGGAAGATGATTATTCAAGCGAATTTTAAAAAACAAAACAAAGACAATGAAAAGACTAATAACAATAACCGCCATTTTTCTGACTGCCTATTCCTTTGCACAAAACACAAGTATTGTAATACTAAATGCAACAGCACATATTGGAAATGATAGTGTAATTGAAAATGCAATCATTGGAATACGTGATGGAAAAATAATAGAAGTGGTGGATGGTTCAAAAGCAAAAATAGAATTAGGAAACTATTCTCAAAAAATAGATGCAAAAGGAAAACATGTTTATCCAGCATTCATTGCACCTAATTCTACTTTAGGATTAAATGAAATTGATGCCGTAAGGGCAACCATTGATAAACAAGAAACAGGAAGTATTTTGCCAAACGTCCGCACTCAAATTGCATATAATACAGATTCCAAAATTATTCCTACGGTAAGAACAAACGGTGTGCTGATTGCTCAAATTACTCCTCGTGGAGCAATGGTTTCTGGAACATCTAGTATTATGTTACTCGATGGATGGAACTGGGAAGATGCAACATATAAAGCAGATGATGGTATTCATATTAATTGGCCCAGAATTCAATCACGAAATTGGAATGAAAACGATTTTACTTTTGGTGCAACAGAAAAAAACAAAGAATACAACAAGCAAGTAGATGAATTAAAAAAACTTTTTGCCGATGCAAAGGCATACAATAGCAAAGAAAACAACGAAAAAAATCTTCGTTTCGAAGCAATGAAAGGATTGTTTAACGGAACACAAAATATTTATTTACATGCAAACAACGTAAAAGAAATTACAGAAGCAGTTTATTTTGCGAAACAATTTGAGTTAAACAAAGTTGTTATTGTTGGAGGAAGAGACGCATGGATGATAACAGATTTATTAAAAACAAACAATGTTTCTGTAGTAATAAATAGAGTTCACGATTTGCCCGATTATGCCGAAGACGATGTGGATTTACCTTTTAAACTTCCGTACTTATTGCAAAAAGCAGGAGTGTTATTTTGTTTAAATAACGAAGGAGACATGGAAGCAATGGGAACACGGAATTTACCTTTTATGGCAGGAACCGCTGCAGCTTATGGCTTAACAAAAGAACAAGCATTAAAAGCAATAACAAGCAATACAGCAAAAATTTTAGGAATAGATAAAACAACAGGAACACTTGAAGCAGGAAAAGATGCTAATCTTTTTATTTCTGATGGTGATGCGTTAGATATGAAATCAAATAATGTTATTTATGCTTTTATTAAAGGCAAACAAATAGATTTAAACAACGAACAAAAAGAATTATACGAAAAGTATAAAAAGAAATATCAGATTAAATAAACAATCATTAGTTCTTTTACCTAATCAAACTAACATTTCCTTTTTTCTTAATTACTTCTGTGCTGTTTGATAATTTAATTGTTAAGTAATAAACAAAAACTCCATTATCTAATGCTTTTCCATTATATACACCATCCCAACCAGCGATGTTATCAGAAGGGCTATCGCTACAAGCAAATTGTGGAGATGTAGCTTCAAAAACTTTTTCTCCCCAACGGTCAAATACTACCAATTGAACATCTTCAACACAAGCAATATTTCCTACTTTAACTCTAAACCTATCATTTGACAAATCATTGTTTGGAGAAAAAGCATTTGGTACAAATAATTCACCACAGAGCAAATCAACAAAAACCCTAACACAAGCAGTATCCGAGCAGGTTCCATTCGACACCTCAACACAATACTGTGTTGTTTGATTCGGACTCACAGTAATTGAAGGTGTTGTAGAACCATCGTTCCATAAATAATTTCCCCCACCTGTTGCTACTAAAGTTGTGCTGGCTCCTTGTGTTATTGTGATGTCGGGGCTTACTGTTGCAATAGGGCTTGTATTTACAAAAACAGTAACTGTGTCGTTGTCTGAACAAGAACCATTCGAAACTGTTACATAATAAGTTGTTGTAGCGCTCGGGCTAACAGGGTTTGAGGCAGTAGAGGTAGAATTACTCCATAAATAATTCGCACCACCCGATGCACTTAAAATAGTTGTGTTTCCCGAACAAATAGTAATATCATTTCCTGCATTTGCAAGGGGAATAGTATTTACAACAACTGTAATAGAAGCTGTATTTGTACAACCGTTTCCATCTGTTCCAACAACAGAATATATTGTTGTGGTTAATGGAGAAACAGTAAGAGGGTTTGTTGTTGATGAAGTATTCCAAACATAATTTGTAGCTCCATTTGCTGTTAGTGTTGTACTTTGTCCATTACATATTGATGAAACACCAGAAATATTTACTGCAGGTAAAGCATTTACTGTAACAGTTGTTGTTGCTGTTCCAGAACAAGACCCTGTTGTTCCAGTAACGGTATAGGTTGTTGTTGAAGTAGGCGAAGCATCAGCAGTATTTACTCCAGTAGAAGTAGCCCCAGCGCTCCAAACATAAGTAGTTCCTCCACTGGCAGTTAAATTAGCTGTTTGTCCGTTGCAAATAGTTGGTGAATTTACAGTAATTGATAAAGCAGCACTAACCGTTACAGTGGCTATTGCTGAATCTGAGCAACCGTTGGTTGTTCCAGTAACGGTATAGGTTGTTGTTGAAGCAGGCGAAGCATCAGCAGTATTTACTCCAGTAGAAGTAGCGCCAGCGCTCCAAACATAAGTTGTTCCTCCGCCAGCAGTTAAGTTAGCTGTTTGTCCACTACAAATTGTCGGGGAATTTACTGTAATAGTTGGCAAAGGTGTAACCGTAACTGTTGCGGTAGTACTTCCTGAGCAAGAACCAGTTGTTCCAGTAATAGTATAAGTAGTTGTATTAGTTGGCGAAGCATCGGCAGTGTTTGTTCCTGTTGAGGTAGCTCCAGCACTCCAAGTATAAGTTGTTCCTCCGCTAGCAGTTAAACTAGCTGTTTGTCCGTTACAAATTGTTGGAGAGTTTACAGTAATATTTAAAGCAGCAGAAACAGTAACTGTTGCAACCGCAGCACTTGAACACCCCGCTGTTGTTCCTGTAACAGTATAGGTTGTGGTACTAGCAGGTGATACATCAGCAGTATTTACTCCAGTAGAAGTGGCTCCGGCAGACCAGGTGTAAGTTGTGCCTCCATTTGCTGTTAAACTGGCTGTTTGTCCTGGGCAAATAGTAGGCGAATTTACCGTAATAGTTGGCAAAGGAGTAACAGTAACAGTTGAGATGGCTGTATTAGAGCAGCCCGAAACGGTACCTGTAACGGTATAAGTTGTGGTACTAGCAGGTGATGCATCAGCAGTATTTACTCCAGTAGAAGCGGCTCCAGCAGACCAGGTATAAGTTGTGCCTCCATTAGCAGTTAAACTAGCTGTTTGCCCATTACATATCGTAGGTGAATTTACCGTAATAGTTGGCAAAGGAGTAACTGTAACTGTTGAGATGGCTGTATTAGAACAGCCCGATGTTGTACCCGTAACGGTATAAGTAGTTGTGCTAGTAGGCGAAGCATCAGCAGTATTTGTTCCAGTAGAAGTAGCTCCAGCCGTCCATACATAAGAAGTTCCACCTCCCGCAGTTAAGTTAGCTGTTTGTCCAGAGCAAATAGTAGGTGAATTTACCGTAATAGTTGGCAAAGGCGTAACTGTAACAGTTGCAGTTGCGGTTCCAGAACAACCAGAAGTAGTTCCTGTAACGGTATAGCTGGTTGTAGAAGAAGGGGAGGCTGTAGCTGTATTTGTTCCAGAGGAAGTAGCACCAGCAGTCCATGTGTAAGAAGTCCCTCCGCTCGCAGTTAAGTTAGCTGTTTGTCCATTACAAATTGTTGGAGAGTTTACAGTAATATTTAAAGCAGCGGAAACAGTAACTGTTGCAACTGCGGTATTTGAACATCCAGAAGCAGTTCCAGTAACAGTATAGCTAGTCGTAGAAGAAGGTGAAGCATCAGCAGTGTTTATTCCTGTGGAAGTGGCTCCAGCAGACCAAACATAAGATGTCCCTCCTCCCGCAATTAAATTAGCTGTTTGTCCAGTACATATTGTAGGAGAATTAACGGTAATCGTTGGTAAAGGTGTAACAGTAACTGTTGCAACTGCGGTATTTGAACATCCAGAAGCAGTTCCAGTAACAGTGTAGCTAGTCGTAGAAGAAGGCGAAGCATCAGCAGTATTTGTTCCCGTTGAAGTAGCACCAGCTGTCCACACATAAGAAGTGGCTCCCCCTGCAGTTAAGCTTGCTGTTTGTCCAGAGCAAATAGTTGGGGAGTTAACGGTTACAGTTGGGCCAGGAGTTACTGTTACGGTTACGGCAATCCTGTATGTTCCAGGGCAAGGTTCAACATAATAAGTAGTTGTGCTAGAAAGAACAGGGGTTGTAAAACTTGTTCCTGAACCAATTGGGCTTCCTCCGGTTGGGTTTGCATACCAGCTAAAGGTTGTTCCTCCAGGAACAGTTCCACTAGTTGTAACGGTAAGAGTTGCTGTGTTGCCAGAACATATTGTTGTACCTAAGGCAGAAAAAGTATAGTTTGTAATTGTTTGATTTGAAAGACCATTGCCTCCTGCTGTTGCACCATTTGCAGTAAATTCAGTTAAATGACTTGAGTTTGTTGTTCCGTTTGCACCACCCAAAACGGACTGTGTTATTATTCCATTTGAAATAGCGATGTATCCACCACCACCGCCACCGCCAGGACCTTCTGCTTCTGAAGTGCCTGCATTTACAACTTGATTTCCTCCAACTCCCCCATTTGCAGAAACAGAGATGCCACTGATTGAACCAACAGAATTTATTATAACAGCCCCACCACCGCCAGCCCCACCAGCCCCATCATTCCCTGGGTTGAAAGCAGAGTTTGGAGTAGAAGCTCCAGCAGCACCATCAGCAACAATACTTCCTGCGCCACTAACAGCACCATAACTCATTAAATAAACAATTCCAGCACCTCTTCCTCCTGCACCCCCTCTGCCGTTATCTTGTTCGCCAGCACCTCCGCCTCCGCCCATAAAGATTCTTCCTGTAGAATAATCTAAAGGTCTGCCTCCTAATCCTCCCAGATTATATCTATAACTTCCTCCCCAAGAGTTTGTGGATCCAACTGTTCCTGGTCCGAGTGTTGTTGCGTTTTGATTTGAATTAGAAAAAGAATATCCTCCTCTTCCGCCACCAGAAGAAGTTTGAGTTGCAAAGCCAGGCGACTCTAAATTCCATGCAGTAGCCCATCCTGCGGGTAAAGAATTTGGGTTTCCTTGGCCTGTCCAACTTCCAATATTTCCAGCATTTGACCCACCGCCACCACCACAATTCCAAACATTAGCTCCCCCTCCAGCATTAGCAGCAGCCCCTCGACAATATCTTCCTCCATAAGGCGTATAATCTGTATCATATCCAGCAATACCTTCTCCTTTATTTGTTCCAACATCTAAACTTACACATGAATATAAAACAGTTGAAACTCTTCCTGAGGTTGTAAAAAGAGCACCACCCCTAAAACCAATTCCAGAAGCATCTATTCGCGCTCCTGCATTTATTGTTGTGTTTCCAAGCACTTCAATTGCAACAACCCCTCCGGTGGTACCACTCCAAATTTGACCTATTATGGTTCCTGGCGAAGTAATGGTTAGTGTATTATATCGTGGAACACGAATGATTTGTACTTTTCCTAATGCTGTGTAGCTGTTAGCAAGGCCACAATCTACAACAATACTAGTCCCGTTTGGGACAGAAGAAACTTGGCAAAACTCATATTTTCCACAATTATTGTAATTTGTTACCCCTCCCCAAGTTGCGTCATTTGGATTACTGATAGTTGGGGTAAAAGCATCTGGTTGACCAAGGATTGTTGCTCCTTGCATTTGAATAATCATGATTAAATCGCCTGGTTGAAGTGTTGTGGAAAACCTTGCATTTGCGTTTAACCCACTTGCAGCAACAGGAATGGTGATTGCGCCAACCGAAACATCACTTGTAAGGGTTGTGTATTCGTTTACTATTCTGTTGGCTGTGTTTACTGTTACATTTCCATCTTTTCCCCTTTGTGCAAAAAAGAATTTTGGTAATAAGAAAGAAATAAAAAGAATAAGTATTGTTATGTTTTTCATTTTTTAGAGAGAAAAAATTATAATTAGGGAAGCCAATGTAGTATATAAAAATCAAAATTAAAAGCAAACGTAAAAGAAAAAAGAGGCTTCTTTCTTCTATAGATGAAAAAAACGGGGGAAAAGTTGTATTTGGACTAATTATTATTCTTTAAAAGGATTTCTCGGAATCCATTCAGAAGGTTCTAAATAATCAATAAAGGGTTTTATGATTCTGTTTGACAAAGGGTTTCTATGCCTAACATAACAAGTAAGTTCGTGGGCTTTTGCGCCAATATTACTTTTAATTTCGGAAGCAGTTCGTCCTAAAAACAGTTTTTTGCAATTATTTTGAATAGCTTCATTTGTATAATCATAAAGAATATTTTGGTAAAGCTCCATGTCTTTGTTTACAGAATAATCCAAGCCAATAAAATGCGCTTCGGTATATTTTTTTAAAATAAAAGATGTTCTAAAACCAACAATTTTACCATTTAAAAAGTATGCAATAAATACAAATTTATCTCCTAACACTTTTTTCATTTCTACAAAATAGTTGGGCTTTAGTGTTGCCATTCTGAATTTTGCTTTCTTGTGTACATTCAAATATAATTTGTCGATTATTTTTGAATATTCCTTTATTTCATCCGATGAAAAATTTTTCCTTTTGAGTTCTTTTCCTTTTTTAATGATTGATTTTGCTCTGCTTCTGTACTTTTTACTCATTGCGTTTAAGTACTCATCAAATGTTTTCCATTTAATATCGATAATCATGTTGGGCTCCACAAGAAAATCGTGGTATTTAAATTCTTCTAACTCTTTTGTATGTTTTAGTGATGAGGTGTAAAAATCTTTTATTAAAACAGCTGCTATTTTCCCTCTTAGTTTTTCTGCCCGGGCAATTCTGTAAATTACATCGGCAAGGGCATCAAAAGCAAGTTCTTTGTTTACATTAGGAACAGTCGTAAACCCGTGTTCTCCGCTTATGCAAGCATTTCCACATATTAATAGGCGCATATTAAAATGATCGACACCTCTTAGCAGATGAGATTTAACATGTTTTTTAATGTAGTCAGTAATTAAACATCCTCTTTCATCTTTTTGATCGACAATAGAACCAAAACTTTCAGGAGCAAAGTCAATCACTTGAAAATAAGCAATTGCAACAGGCTTTTGGGTTTCGTAAATAATAGCATAATGAAAACGAATATTATCGGGTGGATTGTTTTCAAAAACAGATAAATAATCGAGATTTAAAAATTCGCTTCCATGTTTTGCTATTTCTGTCCAATGTTCTTTATTAATCATTGAAACAGAATCATAAACAGCAAAAGCAAAGCTGGATGGGTTTTTACGAACAGCAGATTTTTTTTTGTTTGGAATCTTATTACAAGGAATAATCATATGTTTTCAAACAATTAGTTTGCTGATTGTTTTAATTCTTTTAACATCAAATTTCTAATATACATAACAGGAGCACTTCCATAGCTTAAGAATTTTTCATGAAATGCTTTCAAATTAAAGTTTTCGCGTTGTTGTTGTTTTAGCTCTTCTCTGAAATCATAAATTTCTGAATATCCTGTAAAATAGGAGCAAAGTTGTACTTGGGTAACAGAAACTCTTTTCCATTTTCCTTCTGCTTCTGCCTTTTGTTGAAATGCTTCATTAACCAAAAGATGTAGAGCATCTTCTTTGCTCATCTCTTTTACATGAACACTATAATCAAGAATGGTATTGCAGGTGGTGCGTAAATTCCATTTGTAATACATCAACCACATTTCGTTTTCATCATTTCCATAGCCGCTTTCTAACATCATTCGTTCGGTGTAAACAGCCCAACCCTCAATCATTGCTCCATTTCCGAAAATAGATTTAATCAAGCTTGGCGATTGATTGCTATAAACCAATTGTGTATAATGGCCAGGAATGGCTTCGTGTATATTTAATATTTGCAAAATATAATGATTGTATTCTCGTAAATAACTTTCTGCTTTTTCTTTATCCCAACCATTTAAGCTGCCAACATTGTAATAGGTATTTCCATTTTTATCATACGGGCCAGGAGCAGAAATAGAAGCTCCAGCAACGCCAGCCATATAATCTGGTTCTTTTCTAACAACAAGTGGTTTTGATGGGTCAATGTAAATTAAGTCTTTCTTTTTTATATACTCAACAAGTTCTGGAATTTGTTTTTCGATGGTTGATTGAAACTCTTCAGGTTTACAATGCTTCTCTGATATTTTATCAATAACTTGTTTTATTAAAAGCAGTTTGTCCGCAGGCTTTTTTTCTGCAGGCAAATATTTTTCCCATAGTTGATTTGCTAGATTAAACATTTTTTCATGCAAATCTTTTTTGTGTGCAATAGCTTTCTCGTAAACTTGCTCAGCAGAGTAGCCGCTTTGAATATCCAACTCAAACTTTTTAGCATATAATTCTTTTCCAAGTCTGAAACTTCTTGGCGTTTTGTTATCTATTTTTTTTAGCCACTCAACAAAATTTTTAATAGAAGCAACACACTCTTGTGCGCGCACTTCCATCATTTGTTTTTCGTGTTCACCAAAATGTACTTTATTCAAAGCATCATGAAAATCTTTTTCGAAAACAGAAATACCGCCAAGGTTTTGGTCAATCGCAAGCTGAGTGTGTTCGGCAGTTGGGTTTTTAATATTTGTTTTTGCTGCTTCATAATAAGCCGTAACATTTGCCATTTTTAAATAAAAATTTCTTAGGCGAACATCAATGGAATCATAATTATTATAGAGCATATCTGCAAAAGCACCGCTAACATTATAATCGGAAGGATTCCACTCAAAGGACTTCTGTTCATTGATAGACCAAATGATAGATTTCAGTTGATTTTCTATCATGTAATAATCTGTTTTATTATTATCAGACAAACTTTCGATATCAAATGATTTTAACGAATCTAAATTTACATTTGCAAACGAAATTTCTTTAATCCTTGTTTCATTATTTGGGATAACTAAAACACTATCATACTTATGGAAACCCATACTGCTTGCCCATCCGGGGTATGTTTTCCAAAGATTTTCAATAAACCATTCTTTATATTTATCAAATTGTGGATTCATATCAGCAACAGCTTTTTTTTCATCTGATTGTTTTTCGCTTCCACACGAAAAAAGCAGGAAAGAAGCGATGGTTGCAAAAAATATTTTTTTCATAACTTTGTTTTTAAGAAGGATAAAGGTAAATATTCGGCTTTGATTTACACACATAAAAGCACCTGTTTAATTTATTTAACAAATCACTTTTCAAATCATTATATTTGTTGGTGTTATTCATTTATTTTCTATGTCCAAAAATCATTTACTTTTTCTTTTAGTTTTTTTTATTAATTCCAATCTGTTTTCTCAGCATGCTGCAAGTGAACACCTGTTGGTAGAAGGCTTAGTTTATGGATATAAATACGATCCAACGATAAGGTTGTTCAAAAAAGATAAGCAACTTAAAATAGATGGGGTTTTAGAAAATGCCAAAATTGAAGTTGTTAATGGCGGACAAATTATTCTTTCAACACATACAAACACAAAAGGAAGTTTTTCTTTTAAGATAAAATTGGGAAGAAGCTATTTACTTGAATTTTCTAAGGAGGGTTATTCCTCAATTATTATAGCCATTGACCTAACAAACGTTCCTGAGCAATTTTCAAAAAACGGAATTCAGTTTGTTGGAACAGAATTTTTATTAAATCAGTTTCAATTTAAAAATGAAGGAAAAACAAAAGAACCTTTTGGGACATTATTTTTTAATACTCAAGGCAATTATCTAGATTTTAAGCAAACAGAGCAGAGCTCAAGAAAACAAAGAGAATATTATGACAATCCTTTTTCAATGATTCAAAGTGCGGTTAAAAAAAACAAAACGAACTCTCAAATTATAGACTCTAAAAAAACAAATAAAATTAGCACAACCAAAGGCGATGAAATTAACAAAACGAGTGTAGGTGGCATTAGAACATTAAAGCAGAAAGATACCCTTACAGGTGTTTTTAGTAAAATTAAAGTAAAAAATAATTTGAATCAAGAAGACATTCTTGTTTTGGAAGAAAGGGTTAATCAATTAAAAGAAGAGATTGAACAAGATTTGTTGAAGAGCGGAGAGATAGACAGCGTTCGTTTGCTGGAGAAAAAAAACATATTAAATAACCTAGAAAATGAATTGATAGGAGCAAAAAAAATAATTGAATTACAAAAAAGTAGAATTTCAACTCAACGACAGCTGTTATTTGTTTCTGTAGCAAGCTTAATATTGCTATTAGGAATGATGTTTATAATTCTACGATTTAATAAACAGAAAAAAGAAGTCTATATTCAATTAAAAGAGAAAAACAAAAAAATAACAGATAGTATTAATTATGCCAAAAGAATACAAGAATCCATTTTACCATCTGAGCAAGAAATTAAAAAACTTTTACCCGATTCGTTTATTTATTTTCAACCTAGAGATGTTGTAAGTGGAGATTTTTATTGGCTTTCAATTATCGGTAAAAAAATAGTGATTGCTTGCATTGATTGTACTGGACATGGTATTCCTGGTGCTTTTATGTCGTTAATAGGCAATACTTTGCTAAATGAAATAGTAAATGAAAAAGAAATTGTTGATCCTTCAAAAATCTTAAAAGCACTTCATCATGGCATTGTAAAGTCATTACACCAAGAAGACAAAAACAATAGTAGTAAAGATGGAATGGAAATTTCTTTGTGCGTAATAGATAAAGAAACAAATACTATTAATTATGCTGGGGCAATGAATCCAATGTACATTGTTAAGGGTGGCGATGTATTGGTGGTTAAGCCAGATATAAATTCAATTGGAGGAGATGGTTTTAAAAATAATGAAGTGCTTTTTACAAATCAGGTTGTGCCAATTGAAAAAGGAATGACAATATACATGTTTACCGATGGGTACATGGACCAGTTCGGAGGCACAGAAAACAAAAAATACAACGTAAAAAATTTTCAGGAATTACTTATACATATCCAAAAAATGAACATGGATGAACAGAAGGGAGAAATTGAAAAAGCCATTCAAATTTGGAAAGGAAATCAAAAACAAATAGATGATATGTTAGTTATTGGCATTCGTTTTTAATCTTCAACAATTTTTACCAATTCGAAAGGAACTTTTGTAATCATTGATTTAAATTCTTGTCCTTTTATTTCCATTAAGTCATCACTAAGAGAATATTTCCAAATTATTTTTGCATCCTTCCCGGAAGCCCCCAGCTCTTCAAAAATGGTAAACAGGCGCATAATTTGTTTTACAGAACTAGAATTAAAATAATCAAGGTTTAGTATTAATTCTGAATTTTGATTGGGTTCATTTATATATTCTTTCATCCATTTTAAAATAGGCGCATAAAAATTGAATGCATCCTCAGGCAAAGACCTTCCAGAAATCAATAGAATGTTTTTTTCAACATCAAAAATTATTTCAGGAGAATCTTCTGTGCTTGCGATTTGTAACTTTTTTTCCATAAATTATATTGTAACACTCAAAGAAAAAAATGATTTTTCTTCATCTATTTTTGTAAAAGAATATTTTATTTTTTCACTACTGTATTTTATCATCTCTATTAAACCAACACCAGCATTACCTTTTATATTTTGTTCCTCAGAAAGAATGATTTTAGTGTATAATTCTTTTAATTCTGTTTCATTAAGGTTTGTGGTAGTATCCAGTTTTTGTTTGAAAGATTCAACGATATTATTGTGTATATAGTTACCAGAGCTAAGCACATATTTTTCCTTTTTTTTAGAAATCGCAAAAAAGCCTTCATGCTTATCGTTTATTTTAGCTCCGTGCTTGCTTATGTTTTGCAAAAGCTCAATCAAAATATATATTGTTTTTGTTTTGCTCCCCAAAAAGTCAGACTGTGTTTTTAGATTGCTTTCCAAAAGACCTATTAGCGGAAGAATAGATTCTTGAGAAAAATCTCCTTTTCGAATCATTAACACGCTTTCTCCCAACATTTTTGTGTATAAATCTTTTACAAAGTGAATGTTACATTGTTTGTTTATGGTCGAAGGAATTATTTCGCCTCCCCTTTCTGAAGAAGTAAAATGAATTTGCATATAAAAAGAAGAGTAATAAAAATTCACAAACTCAAAATCAAACTCGAGTGGAAATTTTGATTTCCTAGCCATTTCAATTAATCCAAGCCCGCCACCACCTTTTTCTGAAATTTCGTTGTTTTCAAGCGCATCAAGATAAACTTCTTTTAATCTTTCTTCTGAAAGCGTATTAATTGATTTTAATTTTTCTGAAAGATCTTCTTTTTTAGTGTTTGAAATTAAATTGCAGGATGAAATATAATGTTGATTTCCAACATTTCGTATCAAAAAAAAGTTTGGTTTATTGTTTGTCCTGTTTATGACTTCAGGCTTTTCCTTATGTCGAATTATATTTTGAAAGCTTTCGGCAACTAAAAATGAAATCTTTTTTTTGAATTTAGCTTGTTCATTTATACTGGTTTCGTTTGCCTCCATTAAAGAGGAAGTTAGCTCATCGTCAAAATCACCCATATACGCCAAGCTAAAATCATCTATCGACAAATTTTTAAAATAAGTATAAATATCTTCTATTTCCATTGTTTTAAGCAATTGCATAAATATAAGTTTTTTAATTTGAATATTTCAAAATCAAAAACTCCTTCCGTCCTTTATTTTCGCCATTAATCCCAATAAGTATAAACAAACTATTAATTTCTTATTTTTGATTCCATAAACAAATAAAAATGTTAAAAAAAATATCCCCAATTGTTTTGTTATGCACAGTAGCTGCTTGTACAAATTCTGAAAAACCAGTTGAACAAATAAAAATAACGTATCCAAACACCAAAAAAGTAGATACTGTTGATTCCTATTTTGGGAACAATATTGCGGATTCCTACCGCTGGCTAGAAGACGACAAGTCAGCAGAAACTGGCGAATGGGTGAAAGAACAAAACAAAGTAACCTTTGACTATTTAGCAACAATTCCCTTCAGAGACAAAATCAAAGAACGTTTAACACAGATTTGGAATTTTGAAAAACGTTCTGCACCTTTTAAAAAAGGCACAAAATATTTTTATTATAAAAATGATGGCATTCAAAACCAAAGCGTTTTGTTTGTTCAAGATGGCTTAAATGGCACAGCAAAAGTTTTATTAGACCCAAATACATTGGCTGCCGATGGAACCGTTTCTTTGGGAGGCTTGTCTATCAGTAAAAACGGGAAATATTTAGCATATAGTATTAATCGAGCAGGTAGCGATTGGAGCGAAATTTATGTAATGGAAATTGAAAGTGGCAAAAAACTAGTTGATGAAATTAAGTGGGTGAAATTTTCTGACATAGCCTGGAAAGGAGATGGATTCTATTACAGCGCTTATGATTCCCCAAAAGGAGGAAGCGAACTGTCAAACAAAAACGAGTACCACAAAGTTTTTTATCACACACTAGGCGACTCTCAAAAGAAAGATGCATTAGTATATGAAGACAAGGAACATCCTTTGAGAAATTTTTCAGCAGGAATCACAGAAGATCAAAATTTATTATTGCTCTATGGAAGTGAATCTACTAGTGGAACAACACTTGCTGTTAAGGATTTAAAAAAACCGAATTCTCCTTTTGTTTGGCTTGTTACAAATTTTGAAAACAATTATGGGGTTGTTCATAATGAAGGAAATAAACTGTATGTTATTACCGACAAAGGCGCTCCGAAATATCAATTATTAGAAATAGATATTACTGCAAAACCCGATTATGAAAACTGGAAAAAAATTATTCCTGAAGCAAATGATTTATTAGAAAGTGTTTCATTATGTAATGGAAAATTAGTGGCAAAGTATTTAAAAGATGTTACAACACGGTTATATGTTTTTACTTTAGATGGTAAAAAAGAAAATGAAATTCAATTGCCCGGAATCTGCAAAGTAGATGCTTTTGACAGCGATAAAGACGACAGCCTTGCTTTCTTCAGCTACAACACATTTACCGCTCCGGCATCAATTTATAAATATAATATTGTTACCAATAAAATGGAAGTATGGTTTAAACCTACCATCGATTTTAAATCGGATGATTACGAAACAAAACAAGTTTTTTATAATAGCAAAGATGGAACAAAAATTCCGATGTTTATTACACATAAAAAAGGAATTAAACTCGATGGAACCAATCCGTGCTTTTTGTTCGGTTACGGAGGATTTAACTCTTACTACTCTCCAGAATTTAGAATTGACCGTGCTGTGTTTTTAGAAAATGGAGGCATTTATGCAATCCCTGGTTTGCGCGGAGGAGGCGATTATGGAGAAGATTGGCATAAAGCAGGAACAAAATGTCAAAAACAAAATGTGTTTGATGATTTTATTGCAGCAGCAGAATATTTAGTAAAAGAAAAATATACTTCACACGCTAAATTAGCGATTCATGGACGTTCCAACGGAGGCTTGCTTGTTGGTGCTGTAATGACTCAACGCCCCGATATTGCAAAAGTAGCAATACCAACAGTTGGTGTATTGGATATGTTGCGTTATCATAAATTTACAATTGGTTGGGCTTGGGCTACCGATTATGGTACAAGTGAAAACAAAGAAGAGTTTGATTGTTTGATAAAATATTCACCTTTACACAATGTAAAAGAAGCAGAATATCCTGCAACACTTGTTACTACTGGCGACCATGATGATAGAGTTGTGCCCGCTCATTCATTTAAATTTATTGCAACATTACAAGAAAAACAAAAAGGAACAAATCCTGTGTTGGTGCGTATTGATACGAATGCAGGACATGGAGCAGGAAAACCAACAACAAAACAAATTGAAGAATACAGCGATATTTGGAGCTTTGTGTTTTATAATTTAGGAATGAAGTATTGAAAAAGCACTTTTTTTATGACAAATATGATAGGAATTTGGGATGGAGAAGTTGTTTATGGTCCTGCATATCTTGATATAGCTGGAAAACTTCTCCTATTTGAAATGTTAATTACAGAAGCAGATGAAGAAAGTTTTGTTGGAATATCGAAAGACATAGGTGGTGTTGGAGTCTCTCCGGACGAAGCTAAAATAAGCGGCTTTGCAATAAATAATACAATTAGTTTTATTAAAAAATATAAAAGATTTCATTTTTTTTCAGAAGAAGGAGAAATCCTTTTCGATGATAATAAAAAGGGAGTTGAAATTGTTTATAGTGGCATATATAATGAATTTGAAAAAAAATTTGAAGGGGAGTGGGAGATTGTAATTTCATCAGAACAAGTCGGTGAAAATTGGCTTGATGAGTCCTGTGCAGGTACTTGGAGTATTAAAAAAAGACAACACAATGGTACAGTTTAATTTTAATCCATTTCCATATTTATCTACTGAACGATTGTTGTTAAGGCAACTTATAAACGATGATGTGAATGAGATGTTTATTATGCGTTCCGACAAAGAAACCATGCAATTTGTCCCACGTCCAATTGCTCAAGACAAAGCAATAGTTTTAGAGTTGATAGAAAAAACACAACAAGGAATTTTAAACAATCAAACTATAAATTGGGTGATGGAATTAAAAGCAACCAAACAATTTATTGGTACAATAGGTTATTATCGAAGCAAACCCGAACACCACCGTGCAGAAGTAGGTTATATGATTCAAAAAACACACCAAGGGAAAGGCTACACAACAGAAGCATTAAAAGAAGTTATTAAATACGGTTTTAGTGTAATGCAACTTCATTCGATTGAAGCAGTGATTGACCCAGACAATTTTGCTTCTGAAAAAATTCTACAAAAATGTGGTTTTATTAAAGAAGCTCATTTTAAAGAAAATGAATTTTGGGAAGGCAAATATTTAGATTCGGTAGTGTATTCTCTTCTAAAAAAACAAGATTGAGTTTTCGCAAAAAAATAAAATACTTTCTTGTTCATCATTCTGGATTTACAAACGAGCAAGCACAAAAAGCGATTGATAGCGAAAAGCTTATTGTGAATGATGTTGTGATTTCTGAAAACGTTTTTGTAAATGTAGAAGATGAAATTGTTTTTGACAAAAAAATGCTACAACAAAAAATAAAACATAAATATATTTTGTTTTATAAACCCAAAGGAATAGAAACAACTCACAATAAAAAAATTGAAAATAGTCTTGTAAATAAATTTCCAGAATTTGAAAGTTTGTTTTTTGCAGGGCGTTTAGACAAAGATTCTGAAGGCTTATTGTTTTTAACTACTGATGGTAAACTAGCCAATAATTTAGCCCATCCTATTTTCAAAAAAGAAAAAGAATACATTGTTCAGGTAAACAAAAAAATAGATAAAACACTCAAATCACAAATGGAAACGGGAGTTGTGATTATGGGAAACAAAACCGCTCCTTGCCTTATAGAAATAATAGAAAACAATACATTTAAAATTACGCTAACAGAAGGCAAAAATAGGCAGATAAGAAGAATGTGTTATAAATTAGGCTATGAAGTTGTTTTTTTAAAACGAACAAAAATTGCTGATTGGAAAATTGGAAATATGAAGGCAGGAGAGTGGAGGGAGGTGGAGGTTATCGCTTCGCATCTTCCTTTTGTTTCTTAAAAAATTTCATAAGAGTTATTACTTCAAAGGCACTATATAAAAGATACATTGTTAAAAACAGCATTGTAAACCCTAATGCAGCTTCTCTTTTAATAACCGCATAAATTAAAATAAGCGTTAAAAAACCGAATAGCTTAATTGCTGTTGTAAGCATAAAAGCAACAATAAATCGTTTTGGATTTTTTATTGCTGCAGTTGTTAATACATAATGAATAACGGTAGTTGAACAAATAAAAAACAACCAAATAGCCCAAGATAAATTTGTTTGAAATCGTAAGCTAAAATAGTGGTTCCAAACAAAAACCAAGAGTCCTGTAAAAAAAGAAAAAATAAATAATTGAATGAAAAATGATTTTAAAGAAGGTGATTGCATTTATTTTTTTTTGATAACATCTTTAATAAAATAATACATTGCTAAAAACACACCCAGTAAGGTAAGAATCAAGGTAAATGCAGGAAATTTCAATTCTAAATATTCATCGAGCTTAATGCCGCCTAGCACACCACCAACAATAATAGCAGCCATTTGTACTGCCATTCCCGAATATTTTACATAGCCGTTAAGCTGTTTTTTCGGCAAGTTCGGTTTTTTCTCGTTGTTCACCTTTTATGTCTTTTATAAGTCCTCCCATACTACAAGAGCCGCTAAATGTAGCTCCTGGCTCAACAGCAATTTTATTTGTAATAATATCTCCGTTTAATTTTGATGAGGATTTTAAAGAAAGCAATTCTGCCACACCAATTTTTCCTTTTATTGTTCCAGAAACATCAGCATTTTGGCAAATGATTTCACCTTCTACCATTCCCGTTGCTCCCACAACCAATTTGCCTTTTACGTTTATGGTTCCTGTTAAACTGCCATCTATTCGCATATCGCCATTCGTGGTGATGTCGCCTTCAATAACTGTTCCTGCACCTATCAGGTTTACCGAAGGCGTTTCGTTTGTGTTTTTTGCCATAGATTTATTAAACATTAGGTATATTAATTAAAAGTAGATTTTCGTAAAGATAATTGAAAAAACTAAAAAATCAACGAGAGATTATTTTAAGAAAAATTTAAGGCTGTTATTTAAAATTCTGAGTAAAGAATTGCTGATATTCCTCTACATTTTTATCCTTGTAAAAAGTAGTATAATTTTCAGAAGAAATAATAAATGATTGATAAGCACCCGCTTCTATATCAGAATAGAGATAAGCATTGGTTTTCATAAATGTGTAATAGTCCATTGCTGACTTTTTTCCGTTGAAAGTTTTTACACTTACCAGTTGTTGCTGTGTATCTAAAAACATAGAAGTAATCGAGAGCTCTTGAATGCTATATGTTTGGGAATTAATGTCGCTCAGTTTTTCTTTAAAAGCATTTACATTCCCTTTTCCATTTTTGATAATTACCACCCAATAATAGTCTCCTGTTTCACTAAAAATATATTTCTGTGCAACAGTTGCAGTAGAATCTTTTAAAGAAGGATTTTTTTGTTTTTTGATTGCATCTAAAATTTGTTGTGCTTTTTCTCTCACAGGTTCCTTTGGATATTTTAATGTTACGTTTACCAATGCACCTTCAAAAGAATTAATATCTTGCGTTCTGCCAATACACAATGCTTTCAGAAAAGTAAACTGTGGCATTAAAGCACTTTTAGAATAAAGCGAGTCTGCTCTTTTGCAATTTGCGAGCGCATCATAATATTTGCCATCGCTGTAAAGCATAAATGTTTCGGTATAAAATTTTTCTACTTCACTTTTGCTCGCAGCAATATCTTTAGCATAATCTGGGTTTTTAATAATTTTAGCGTATTCGGTATTCGGATATTCTGTTAAAATTAAATTTTTGTAATAATCAGATTTGGGTTCATTTTTTAAAACCAAATAGGTTCTGTACAATTGATAATAACAAGAAAGCTTGTGCTTGTTTTCGGGATAACGCTTTATTAGTTCTTCAAAAGTTTCAACCGATTTTTTATTGTTAAATAATTCTTCTTTGTAAATGCTTCCTGCATTATAAAAAGCAGCAACAATTTTTACATTCGATTTTTCAAATGCTTCAGGAGTTAAGGGGATGTCTTTTAAATAATAGGCTCTTTCTTTTTTGTTGGTTGTTTTTACAATGGCATTATTATTTGTATTTGTGGTGTTTGTTGCAGCAGAATCAACAATATCTTCGTTATTGTCAGTTGTATTATTAACCAAAATTTGTTCTTTATCTTTTCTTCTCCAGTCGTCTTCTAGTTTTCTTGGTCCCCATTTTTTGTTGAACTCTCCAACACCAAAAGCAACGGTACCGGGATTATAAAAATACCAAGAGCTATTACTGGCTGTTGTATTTGTAATAGTAGTTGGGTTGTTGTTTTGGTTTAACAAATTATTTTGATCAATTAATTTTTGTTCTGCAGCAAGCCTCTCTTCTTCTTCTATTTTGTCAATTATTTTGTCAATTTTTTCATTTCGGTCTGCTTCATTCATTTTACCAAGTGCTTGTAAACTGTCTTCAAGAGCAATTACTTTTAAGTTTACAACCAAGTTGGTTAAGCTTTTTTTCTTTGCATCAATTTGTTTGTAATTAGGATAATCCTGCGGTAAAAACATAATGGTGCTATCGTAATTTGCTTGCGCAACAGTATAGTTAGCAACATCGAAAAAAATGTCAGCACGTTTTAAATATGATAATGCCTTTTGGGAATTGTTTGAAACGCTTACACGAACCGATTTTTCGAGGTAAACAAGAGATTGGTCGGTATGCTTTTCTTGGTATTCAATTTGAGCAAGAGCATAATAAATTTGATCTTGGTATTCTGTATTTTTAGCATCCTTCAACATTTTCATCAATTGTTTTTTTACTATTTTACTATCAGCAGCATTCCCTTCAAACAATTGAGCTCTTTTCATTTGAGCATTAAAAATCATTTCGTATTTTGGGTTCATATTGGGAACCATAGAATAATATTGGCTTGCTTTTTTATTCTCACCCATCGATTCATATAGCTGCGCTAAAACATAAACATAACGAGCCCTTTCTCGCTTATTCTTGGTTAGAGTAATTGCTTTTGTAAGGCTTTTAATAGCTGGAGAGTAGTCGTTGCGCTTGATATAAAAGTCTGCTGTTACCAACGCAAAATCTTTTTGATAATATCTTGTAGCAGGCAAATCTTTTGCGTTTCTTAAATTATCTAAAATTAATTCTGTTTGCGAATAACTTCCAATTTCGTTTTGTGTTTTTGCTAGCCAAAGCATCCCCATATATTTTGCTTCTGGGTTGGGATATTTTTTAGAAACGTATTCAAACGTTTCTAAAGCAGAAAACAAATCGCGTTTATACAAATGTGCTCTACCAATCAACACATAATTTTCATCAATCCATTTGCAAGCATTTGCTATTTCTTCTTTTGTTTTTTTATTTTGTATAGCATGCCGTTGAATAACGGTAGAAGATTTTTTAATCGTTTTGTCTAAATCGCCAAAATAGGTTTTTGCGGAATTATTATCTGGGTAAACATAAATGGGAATAATTTTAGAAAAATCGTCTTTATTGTTTTTTTCTATTTTTTTAACCGTTTCTTTCATATTGTCATTCGAATAGAAATAACCGTTATAACGGGCATTCATATTGTGCCAACCCCTATGCATAGCAGTGTTTTTTGTTTGTTTACAGCTTTGCAGCACAAACAAAAAAAACAAAACGTAAAAAAGATATTTTATAAAATTCTTCAACTCCTTTTTGTTATTACAATCTCACATAACGAGAGAAAGGCAAAAATATTTTATTTTTTTGATAAAAAGGCTTTTTTATACAATAAATAGACGGAAGGGTTGCCCAAAGGATGCCTTAAACTAAAATAATTACGATATTTGCAAACCCAAATAAATGGCAGAAGAGAAAAAAAATAAACGTAAATTTTTAGATCGTATCAAACACCGTTATCGTATTGTGATAATGAATGACGATACGTTTGAAGAAAAATTTTCATTGCGACTAACACCACTTGGCTTTTTTGTGTTGATTGGCTCTATTACCATAGTAATGACCGCACTGGTTACTTCCATCATTGCATTTACACCTTTGAGAGAATATGTTCCAGGATATGCAGATGTTGGGCTAAGAAGAGAGGTTTTAAAAATGACTTTTAAAACAGATTCTTTGCAACAATATTTGATTATGCAAAATGCATACATCCAAAATATTGGTGGAGTTTTAAATGGAAACACCTCTAACGATAGCACTCAAAATAAACCAAACAAATCAACAGATTACAATAAAATAAATACTGCAGCATCTAAAAAAGAAGAAGAGTTACGTAAAAAAATTGAAGCAGAAGACAAATACAGCCTTGCATTTGGCTCAGAAACAAACAAAAGCGGAATAAGCAATTTTTTCTTTTTTACTCCATTAAAAGGAATGATAACATCTTCGTTTAAAGCAAAAGAACAACACTTTGGGCTTGATATTGTTGGTCCAGAAAACGAAGCAATAAAATCTACACTTGATGGAACAGTTATATTTACAGGCTGGTCGAGCGAAACAGGATATACCATCACCGTTCAACATTCAAACAATGTTGTGTCGGTTTATAAACATAATTCTACGTTATTAAAAAAGGTGGGTGATTATGTTAAGGCTGGTGAACCGATTGCTATTATTGGAAATACAGGAGAACAATCAACAGGACCACATTTACATTTTGAATTATGGTATAATGGCACTGCCATAAATCCTCAGGAATACATGGTGTTTTAAATTATGTCAGAAAAAAAGAAAATAGCAATACTTGGGAGTACGGGGTCCATTGGAACACAAGCGCTGGAGGTTATAAAAGCAAATCCCGATAAATTTGTTGTGGAAGTATTAACTGCAAATGGAAATGCTGATTTGCTGATCAAACAAGCCATTGAATTTAACCCCAATACGGTTGTAATTGCTGATGAGTCAAAATATCAATACGTAAAAGAGGCATTACAAAAGGAAGACATAAAAGTTTTTGCAGGAAACAAAGCTGTTTCACAAGTTGTTCAAATGGAATCAATTGATGTGGTGTTGGCTGCTATTGTTGGTTATGCAGGATTAGAATCTACTATTTCTGCAATTAAAGCAGGCAAACAAATTGCTTTGGCAAACAAAGAAACACTTGTGGTTGCTGGCGAATTGGTAACTCAATTAGCAAAAGAAAATGCTGTAAACCTTTATCCTGTTGATTCAGAGCATTCTGCTATTTTTCAATGTTTAACAGGCGAATGGCACAACCCCATCGAAAAAATTTATTTAACCGCTTCTGGCGGACCATTCAGAGGAAAAGACAAACTATTTTTACAATCTATAAAAAAAGAGCAGGCATTAAAACATCCTAACTGGGAGATGGGAGCAAAAATAACCATCGATTCTGCTTCACTTATGAATAAAGGATTAGAAGTAATAGAAGCAAAATGGTTGTTTGGATTAAAACCAGAACAAATTGATGTAATTGTTCACCCTCAAAGCATTGTTCATTCAATTGTACAATTTAATGATGGAAGCATGAAAGCTCAAATGGGTTTGCCCGATATGAAGTTGCCTATACAATACGCTTTGGCTTATCCAGAAAGAATACAATCAGATTTCCCTCGTTTTAATTTTTTTAACTATCCTCAACTTACTTTTGAACAAGCAGATACAAAAACATTTCGTAACCTTGCATTGGCATATGAAGCTATGAACAAAGGAGGAAATGCACCTTGTGTTTTAAATGCCGCCAACGAAATAGCAGTAGATGCTTTTTTGAAAGACAAAATTGGATTTTTACAAATGAGCGATGTGGTAGAAAATTGTTTACAAAAAATAGATTTTATAAAAAAGCCAACGTACGATAATTATGTTGATACAGATGAAAAAACAAGAATTATAGCATGCGAGATAATAGATAATAATAACAAAAACTAAAAGCAACAGGCACCTGGTTGTTTCCCCCTCTCTTTTGTAGAGGGGATAAAGGGGTGAGTTCGATGGAAATATTAATTAAAGTAGCACAATTTATACTAAGCCTTTCAATCTTAATTGTATTGCATGAGTTAGGGCATTTTATACCTGCAAAACTTTTTAAAACACGAGTAGAAAAATTCTATTTGTTTTTCGATTGGAAATTTTCTTTGTTCAAATATAAAAAAGGCGAAACAGAATATGGTATCGGTTGGTTACCTCTTGGAGGATATGTAAAAATTGCTGGAATGATTGATGAAAGCATGGACAAAGAGCAAATGAAAAAACCGCCAGAGCCTTGGGAATTCAGAAGCAAGCCAGCTTGGCAACGATTAATAGTTATGGTGGGAGGCGTTACCGTTAATGCTATTTTAGGAATTTTGATTTACGCAATGGTCTTGTTTGTTTGGGGAGAACAATATTTACCAACACAAAATGCAAAATATGGTGTACATGTAGATACTTTAGGTTATCAAATCGGTTTACGTGATGGAGATAAAGTACTTTCTGTTGACAACCAGCAAGTGGATAATTTCAAAAAGATTCCTTTGGAGATTATGCTTAACAAAGCAAAATCAATTCAGGTGGAGCGCGATGGAAAAGAAATGAGCTTTGATATTACAGAAGATGATATAAGCGAGATGATAAAAAACAAGTATATGCTTGTAGAACCACGCTTTCCGTTTGACGTAGATACTGTTTTAAAAGGCAAGGCAGCAGAAGCGGCAGGAATTTTAAAAGGAGATAAAATTCTTTCTGTGAATGGAACACCAACATTTTATTTTCAAGATTTTGTGAAAGTTTTGAAAAACAATAAAAACCTTGCTATAAAAATTGATTTAGTTAGAAGCAATGATACGCTTACTAAAATTGCTCAAGTAAGCGAAACAGGAACAATAGGAATAGGACCAAAAACATTAGATGAATATTTTGATTTATCTACAAAAAAATATGATTTTGCGGCATCTTTTCCTGCTGGAATTAATAAAGCAAAAGAAACATTTAACGATTACTTAAAACAAATGAAAGTGTTGTTTACAGTAAAAGGTGCTCATCGTGAGTTGAGCGGCTTTGCTGGAATAGCTAACGCATATAGTCCCGATTGGGATTGGCAAAGCTTTTGGGCGTTTACTGCTTTTTTAAGTATTGTTTTAGCCATCATGAATATTTTACCAATACCAGCTTTAGATGGCGGACATGTGATGTTCTTGTTGTACGAAGTTATTACTCGCAGAAAACCAAATGAAAAAATAATGGAGTACGCACAATATGCTGGAATGTTTTTGTTGTTGGCACTCTTGTTGTATGCCAATGGCAACGATGTTGTGAAATGGATTTTTGGGAAGTAACAAATTTTTGTAGCAAACAAAAAAATAGAAACAAAAATGAAAAACAAAAAAGTAGTTTTCTTTTTTTTATCTTTTCTAATCACCCTAGTTTCTGCTGCGCAAGAAGGAGTTAAAAACTCTGCCGCTGCAAAAAAAGAAATTACTGGAAAAATTATGATTGTTCCTTTTGAACCTAAAATGTACATGAGTGAATTTGACCAAAAATTTAATGAACCTACCAAATGGAATTTTAATCAAATACGTGAATACTTCCGCCATCAGCTGGATAGCCAATTAAAATTAAAGTTTCAAAGCATTGCATCCCCTGTAGTTTCCTTTTACATTGATTCTGCTAAAACCGCAAAAGATTTAGATTACATCTATAAATCAACAGCAATTTCTTTTGACTTAATTGATAAACCAACAGCACCAACGGTAGAAAATAAAAAAGAAAGTGGAATTAAAAACGGACAAATTACTGTTGAAGTAAGCGCAGATAAAAAATTCACCAACATAAAAACAACAAACAATGAATTGATTCCGTATTTGAATAAAAAATATAAATCAGAATATTTTGTTTTTATAAATGAGTTAGATATTCAATCTGTTCCCGAATCGTATGATATGGCAACAAATACTTACCAAAGAGAAGTAACTGTTCATTATACCATTATCGACAAAGACTCTAAATTAATTCTTGCTGGAGCTGCATCAGCAAAATTTACTTCCCAAGAAAACAATCCTAAAAAAGTTGTTGCACTTGTTTTTCCTTCTATCGCAAATTTTATTGCGACAAAATTTAATGCTGTAATAAATCCTCCGCAGAAGAAGTAGCAAAGGCAAATCCTAGTCTTTAAAATGGAGAGACACACCTTTTGCTAAATACATTCCGCATCTAAGTTCGCCTCTTTTATCAATTTTAATAGCAAACACGTTTAATTCTAAAGGAAGTCTTGATATATAGTTTGTTCTAATAAAATGAAATGACGTTGTAAGAATTATTTCTTTTGACTTGCTTTCGTCTGAATAATTTTTGACTTGGTCAACCATTGTAGCATGTAAATAAGAAAACAACCCTATCTTAATTCGCTCAATTTTTTCAATTTTTCTTGAATAACTAAACTCTACCCAATCAGGGGATGTTAAATACAAATCCATTTAGAATTCATTATATTTTTTTAAAAGTAAAGTTATTATAAATAAAAAGCAAAGTCAATTCTAAATCGGAATTGAATACCATTTTCCACACATTTTTTGTACCTTTGGTATCCCAATTTAAAAAACAAAAAAATGAGTACAACATTAACAGCAAATGCATTTGGAATAGAAGATGTTCTAAAGCAATTAGGATTAAAAGAAAATAATTACGGTGCTAGCACTGGTTTAAAACATACAATCACAAAAGGTAAAAAAATTGAGTCCTACTCTCCAGTAGATGGTCAATTAATAGGTAGCGTAAATGCTGCCACAGCTGAAGATTATGCTGCTGTAATGAAAACCGCAGAAGAAGCTTTTAAAGTTTGGCGTTTAATGCCAGCACCAAAACGTGGAGAAATTGTTCGCCAAATGGGTGATGAATTACGTAAATACAAAGATCCATTAGGAAAACTTGTTTCTTACGAAATGGGAAAAAGTTTACAAGAAGGCTTAGGAGAGGTACAAGAAATGATTGATATCTGCGATTTTGCAGTTGGTTTATCTCGTCAATTATATGGTTTAACAATGCATAGTGAACGCCCCATGCACCGCATGTACGAGCAATGGCATCCTTTTGGTGTTGTAGGAATTATTTCTGCATTTAACTTTCCTGTTGCTGTATGGAGCTGGAACTCTATGTTAGCTTGGGTTTGTGGAGATGTGTGTATTTGGAAACCAAGTTCAAAAACGCCATTGTGTGCTGTAGCGTGTCAAAATATTATTGCTGATGTATTAAAACGCAACAATGTTCCTGAAGGAGTTAGTTGTTTGGTTATCGGTAATGAATCGGGTGATTTAATAAATAATGACAAACGCATTCCATTGGTTTCTTTTACTGGTTCTACCCGTATCGGACGACACGTATCAAAAACTGTTGCAGAACGTTTTGGAAATACTATTTTAGAATTAGGTGGCAACAATGCAATTATCATTTCTGAACATGCTGATTTAAGCATGGTTTTGGTTGGTTCTGTTTTTGGTGCGGTTGGAACAGCAGGTCAGCGTTGCACTTCAACTCGTAGATTAATTATTCACGAAAGTATTTACGATAAAACAATAGATGTTTTAAAAAATGCATACAACCAATTAAAAATTGGAAATCCTTTGGATTCAAACAACCATGTTGGACCGTTGATTGACAAAAATGCAGTACAAGATTATTTGAATGCTATTGAAAAAGCAAAAACTGAAGGCGGAAAAATTATTGTTGATGGTGGCGTTTTAACAGGCGAAGGTTATGAAAGCGGTTGCTATGTAAAACCATGTATCATTGAAGCAAAAAATCATTTTCATATTGTACAAGAAGAAACATTTGCTCCTATTCTTTATGTAATGAAATACAAAACAATTGACGAAGCAATAGAAATGCAAAATGGTGTTCCGCAAGGATTGTCATCTTCTATTTTTACAAATAATATGCGTGAAATGGAATTGTTTTTATCCGCTTCTGGTTCTGATTGCGGAATTGCAAATGTAAACATTGGAACATCGGGTGCAGAAATTGGCGGAGCATTTGGTGGTGAAAAAGAAACAGGCGGAGGGCGCGAATCAGGTTCTGATGCTTGGAAAGCGTATATGCGCAGACAAACAAACACCATTAACTACGGCACAAGCTTGCCATTAGCGCAAGGAATAAACTTTAATATTTAAATTTCTCGCAGAGGCGCGGAGGGCGCAGGGAATAATGATATAAAAAATGCAGATAAAAAAAAGCATATACAAAAGCGGAACAACAATAGTTGTTTCGCTTTTGCTTTTTGTAAGTTCTTTTGCTCAAGATGCAAATATTAAAACCGGTGTTTGGAAAGGAGTTTTGCAATTAAATGATTCTACTCAATTGCCATTTAACTTTCAAGTAAAAGCATTAAGCCTTGAAATAATTAACGCAGATGAACGAATAGTGGTGGATGAAATAAAATTTTTTGGAGATTCTGTTTTCATCAAAATGCCTGTTTTTGATTCCGAATTTAGAGTGCAAATGATTGGCGATACCTTAATGAAAGGAAGCTGGATAAACCATGCAAAAAAGGATAAAAGCATTATTCCGTTTCATGCGAAACATGGAAACTATTATCTTTTCTATAGTAAAACAGATTATCTGAAACAAATAGATATATCAGGAAAATGGGAAACAGTGTTTAGTCCTAAAACAAAAAATTCAAATGATGCTCTCGGAATTTTTAAAATGAAGGACATTCATATTACAGGCACATTTTTAACTGAAACAGGAGATTACAGATTTCTTGAAGGAGAACAGTCTGCATTTGATAAAATATCTTTATCCTGCTTCGATGGTTCGCATGCATTTTTATTTACAGGTGAAGTAAAAGGAGATAGTATTGTAAACGGACATTTTTATTCAGGTTCACATTGGCACGAACCCTGGGTTGCTGTTCGTAATGATAAATTTGAATTGCGAAATCCCGATTCACTTACGTATTTAAAACCGGGGTATTCAAAAGTTGATTTTAGTTTTAAAAATTTAGAAGGCAAAACGGTTTCGTTGAGTGATGAAAAATATAAAAACAAAGTTGTGATTGTTCAACTTACTGGAACATGGTGTCCTAACTGCATGGACGAAACAAAATTTCTTGCACCATTTTACGAAAAGTATAAAAAACAAGGATTAGAAATTGTTGCCCTAGCATTTGAACGTACTGATGATTTTGCAAAAGCTGTAAGCAATGTTCAACGCACAAAAAATAAATTTAATGTGAATTATGATTTTTTAATTACCATGAAAACTGGAGCACAACAAGCTTCGGAAGCATTGCCCATGCTAAATGCTGTAATGGCATTTCCTACAACCATTTACATTGACAAAAAAGGCAATGTGCGAAAAATTTATACAGGTTTTAGTGGACCCGCAACAGGTGATGCTTATACTAAGTTTGTTGAAGAAACAACCTTGTTTGTAGAAAAAATGTTAAAAGAATGAGCTGTATCATCTTTTGTTAAATAAAAAGAGTTTTCTTTGCAAATAAATTAATCAACACTAAATAAAAATGAAAAAACTAATACTACTATCAACCATAGGTGTTGCGTTGCTATCTGCTTGTGGAAGTAATCACGAAACAAAAGAAGAAGTGGCAACCGTTGATACAACTTTAATGTATTTTGGAGATAGTATCACTACGGAAGGGGCTTTGGCTTGTTCTGATTTATTAAATCAGATAAAAGGGAAAGATTCTATTCAAATAAAACTTACAGGAACAATTGAGGATGTTTGTCAGAAAAAAGGATGTTGGATGAATTTATCTTTGGGTAACGAACAATCTATGCGTGTTAAGTTTAAAGACTATGCTTTTTTTATGCCGAAAGATGCTGCTGGGAAAACAGTATTTATAGATGGTTGGGCGTATAACGATACTATTCCTGTTGCACAATTACAGCACTATGCCGAAGATGCTGGAAAATCTAAAGAAGAAATTGCAAAAATAACAGAACCAGAAATCAGCATATCTTTTGAAGCAAATGGTGTTATCATTAAAAAATAAACTAATTGTTTTTGCTACATTATTTTCATTTGTAGTATTGTTGGTAAATTGCTCTAACAACGCTACAAATGAAGAAGCAAAAAAAGCAGACTCAACAGATTGTGTTAAGCCGTTAAATCCTAATGGAGACAGTGAACTTGCTTTACTGATGCGTAACATGATGAGCTCTTCAAAAAATTTAAAAGAGATAATCGAACAAGGAAATATTCCAAAAGAATTTCCAGAAGCGTTTAAGAAAATTCATACTGCAAAACCTACAGATAGCGACACGAAGAAAGAATCTTTTGATGCCTTTGCAAGTAATTATATTTCTAATCTTCAAAATTTATACAACTCACCAAAAGAAGATCTGAAAAAAAATTACAATGCCGTTGTTGCTGCCTGTGCAAGTTGCCACTCAGAACATTGTCCAGGACCGCTGAAAGCAATTAATCAATTAAAAATTTCGGAGTAGGCAGTTCAAATAATGAACAGCCTATTTAGGGTTAAAAATTCTTTAACCTTCCAAAAACGCCTAAAGGCAATACATTTCCATGTTTTGCTTTTAAAAACAATTCGCCTATTGATAAATTATTTTTTGCTTTTGGCTGTAAAAGATTTTCTATAATCAAAGAAGAAAAACCAAGTGAATAAGCATTAAGTATCAAAAAATGTTTTTCTTCATCCAACAAGTTCAAAACACCTTTCATCATTTCGTTGATGTTATCTTCTAGTTTCCACTTTTCTCCGTTTGGCCCATGTCCAAATGCGGGAGGGTCAAGAATAATTCCATTGTATTTGTTGCCTCTTTTTTCTTCACGTTTTACAAATTTCAAAGCATCTTCTACCACCCAACGAATATTCGATAGGTTTGACAAATCCATATTTTCTTTACTCCATGTTACCACTTGTTTGATGGAATCAACATGCGTAATATCTGCCCCAGCAGCCTTTGCAGCTAATGATGCACCACCGGTATATGCAAATAAATTTAAAACTTTGGGTTGTGCAACATTCATTTGTTTGATAGAATTGTAAATAAAGTCCCAGTTTGATGCTTGTTCAGGAAAAATGCCAACATGCTTAAAGGAGGTTAAACCTAAACGAAACTTTATAGCAGCATCAGTCTTATTTATTGAATAAACAATTTGCCATTGATCGGGCATTTGCTTTAATTTTTTCCATTCACCGGCAGAGCTTGAACGAGGAATAAATTTTACATGCGCAAGTTTTTCCCATTCAACATTGCTAAGTGTTTTTTCCCAAACGGCTTGGGGTTCTGGGCGAATGGTTATGTATTGTCCGAATCGTTCTAATTTTTCAAAATCACCAACATCTATCAATTCATAATCGGTAAAATGTTGAGGTGTATTTAATTCAATATTCATGCTTTTAATTTCTAGTGTGCCAAAGGTATTGAATTTGTTTTATTGTTTATTTTAATTAATTTAGCAATACGAAAAATTCAAAATAATGAAAGCAACAATAAAAAAAGCAGGGATTTTGTTTGTAACGATTTTAATTATTTCGAGTTGTAAAAACCACTCCTTTTTACCACAAGTACAAAATACTCCAGTATTTACAGAAGAAAATAATATAGAGGTTAATGCAGCCGTTTCTACCAAAACGTTGGATGCACAATTGGCTTATTCTCCAATAAAACATTTTGGAATTATGGCTAATATGGCAATGAGTTATGATGGAATGGTTAGTCCAGAAATTGGATTAGGAGCATACAATGCATTTGAAAATAGATTGTATTTAGGGTTGTATGGTGGTTATGCATATTGCGAATACAATTATAATCGCCAAAAAGAATTTCACACCATTTTAAGTATCGACAACTTTTATTACAACTATGATATTAAAATAAAAGCGAACAGAATTTTTTTACAACCACAAATAAGTATGCTTTTTACTGACAAAATGAATTTAACATTTTCAGTAAAACTTTCAAACTGGTTTGTTAGTGATTATTATTACCGGGTAGATAGATACGACCATTATTCTGGACCTGTTGACCCTCAGGACCCAACATCTGTTTGGAAGAAAAGTGGAACAGACACTGTGAACGTAAAAAATTCAAACAGCTATACTGTTGAGCCATCATTAACTTTTAAAGCTGGTGGAGAAAACGTCAAGTTTATGCTACAAACAGGAGTTTACACACAAACATATTATGGGAATGACGTACCATCTATTTATCGCAAAGTTTTTCCTCTTGTAATTAGGGTGGGAATAAACGCAAAAATCAAAACAAATAAAAAATAGCTTACAGTTTTATTTCGTCTTCGTTTTTATTTAAAAAATGATATTCTAAAAAGGTGTACGAAGTGATTGGTCGCATTTTAATTTTGCACTTATATTTATATGACCACTTACGTTTTACCGAAAATAATCCTTTGGTTAAGTACGCTTCAATATATGGATGAACACAAAGCGTTACTGTTTTTTCGTTTAATTCTTTTGTTATATAACGTAAGTTGTTTTCAATTTGGTCTTCTAATAAAATGCTTGCTTGAATTTCTCCTGTTCCACTACATGATGGGCATTTTTCAACCGTAACAATATTCATTTCAGGGCGAACACGCTGACGAGTTATTTGAACCAATCCAAATTTACTTGGAGGCAAAATATTGTGCTTCGCTCTGTCTTTCGCCATCTCATCTCTTATTTTTTCAAATAAAATTTTTCGATTTTCGGCAGAATGTAAATCAATAAAATCAATAACAATAATTCCTCCCATATCGCGTAAACGCAACTGACGAGCTATTTCAGCAGCAGCTTCTAAATTTACGTCAAGAGCATTTCCTTCCTGTGTATTATCCGATTTAGCACGATTTCCGCTGTTTACATCAATTACATGAAGCGCCTCAGTGTGCTCAACAATTAAATAACCTCCGCTTTTTAACGTAACTGTTTTTCCGAATAAAGCTTTAATTTGTTTATCTACCCCAAAATTGTCGAAAATAGGAACATTGCCTTTGTACAGTTTTACAATTTTTTCTTTATCAGGTGCAATGGTTCTTAAATATGTTTTTGTTTCTTCAAACAAAGCTTGATCATTTACATGAATACTGTTGAAGCTTGCATTTAACATATCACGAAGAATAGCAGAAGTCCGGTCAATTTCTCCAAGAACTTTATGTGGAGCTTGTGCTGTTTTTAATGTTTCATAGCAGGTGTTCCACTTTGCCATTAAATCATTTAAATCAGCATCCAAATCAGCCACACTTTTCCCTTCAGCAACAGTACGAATTATTACACCAAAGTTTTTTGGTTTAATACTTTGTATCAACTTTTTTAATCTTGTTTTTTCTTCGTTTGTTGTTATTTTTTGTGATACCGAAATTTTTTCTGAAAATGGTATAAGAACAATGTATCTTCCCGCTAAGGATATTTCGGTTGTTATTCTAGGACCTTTTGTTGAAATAGGTTCTTTTGCAATTTGAATAAGAATGTTCTGGTTAGAAGAAACCACACTTCCAATTTTTCCATCTTTTGGGATATCATTCTCATACTTAAAGTACATTAAGTTGGAGGTTGTTTGTTTGCCTGTTTGCACCAATTTGGTGTATTTAATGAAAGAAGATGCCTGAGGACCTAAATCCAGATAATGTAAAAAAGCGTCTTTTTCGTAACCAACATCTACAAAAGCAGCATTTAATCCGGGCATTACTTTTTTAACTCTGCCCAAGTAAATATCTCCAACAGAATAATTGTTATTGCTTTTTTCACGATTTAGCTCTGCTAATCGTTTTTCTTGTAGCAACGCAATTACAACTTCAGATGGGTTTACATCTATTATTAATTCGTTATTCACGGTTAAATATTTTAAAATACGACATCCCCAATCGTTCTTTGATTAGAACAATTGAGTAATCGTAAAATTGTTATAGTGCTAATACTCGGCTCCTTGCCGAATGAATACAGACTAACACACCAAAACAAAACATCGTTGATTAAACGAGCATGTTTGAGAATAATAATGGTGCATTTAAAAAGAATACACTAAAAATAAGTATTCTTATTTTTTCTTGTGTCTGTTTTTTCTCAAACGTTTTTTACGTTTGTGAGTAGCCATTTTATGTCTTTTTCTTTTTTTACCGCTTGGCATGGTCTAATTTTTTTTTAATTGATTAATATAATTTTGTACTTCAGTTTTTATAGTTGTGTCGTCCACAAAACTATTGTATTTTTCTAAATATTCAATTGCTTTTTGTTTGTTGTTCATCTGAACACAAGCATCAGCAAGATGCAAATACACTTCAATGTTTTCAGGCTGAATTCTTAAAACTTTCTCGAAACGAGCAATTGCTTTTTCCCATTGCCCTGAACGCTCAGAAAAAAACGCAAAATTCAACTGTAAGTTTACATTATTCGAATCGGTTTTTTCAATTTCTTTGAGCATTGAAATTCCTTTCATTGGGTCTTGAGAGCCTTCTACATAGCAAGCCGCCAAACTAATTTTTGAATCAACATTTGTAGGGTTTATTGCTACCGTTTTTTCAAAACATTCAATTGCTTTTTTAAACAATATACCTTTGTTTTCGCCATCATAAAATTGAGTTGCAGCATAATATCTTACACCTGCAGTATTCCAGTTTTTTTCTGTTGCAATAGTTTCGGCAGCTTTTTCGGTGTAATAGGCAGCAGCAATCGGCTGTCTTAATCCGTCATAAAAACGGATAATCGTATCAAAAGCTTGTTGTTTATTGCTTGCGCTTTGAATATTACTTTCAAGTTTTTGTAGTTGAGTTTTTTGTTCAGCACTTAAACTTGATTTTATTTGTTCAATAACATTTTCAAGCAAAGGAGAAGTTTCAATCTGAGCCTTTTCAACCTCTTTTTTAGAAGGTTTTGTATTTGCCAATAATAAAAGAACGATTAATAAAAAGGAGCCTGCAATAACTATAATTTGTTTTTTATTTAAAACTCCCATTGTAAAATATAATTAACCAAGCTGTGTAATCACGGCTTAATAAATAATTATGCTTTTTCTACCACCTTTACACTTTTTTTCACTTTTTCAGCAAATGTTTTTGCTGGCTTAAAGCTAGGAATATAGTGTGCAGGAATAATAATTGTTGTGTTTTTCGAAATATTTCGTCCTGTTTTTTCAGCACGCTTTTTTACAATAAAACTTCCAAACCCTCTTAAATAAACATTTTCTCCATCAGCCATTTTGCTTTTTACCGATTTCATAAATGCTTCTACTGTAGCTTGTACAGCAACTTTTTCAATGCCTGTCTTTTCTGCAATTTCGTTGATAATATCTGCTTTCGTCATACTCTTTAATCTGTTAAAAATCAAACAATTAAATCTCTTTTTTATCTTTAGGGCTGCAAAGATAGTATTTTAAAATTCATACAAAAATTTTAATTGTATTTTTGGTCGATTTTAAGCTAAAAATCCCCTTAATGAAAGTCTTTTCCGATAAAATTATACGTTGGTACCATCAAAATAAAAGAGATTTGCCTTGGAGAAACACTCAAAATCCATATTTTATATGGCTTTCGGAAATAATTATGCAACAAACTCGTGTGGAGCAAGGAATGCCTTATTATTTAGCTTTTGTAAAAGCCTTTCCAGCGGTAAAATACCTTGCCAAAGCACCAAATGATAGAATAATGAAGATGTGGCAAGGCTTGGGCTATTATTCCCGAGCAAGAAATTTGCACACTACTGCTAAAATTATTCAAGAAAAACATAATGGAGTGTTTCCAAAATCGTTTGATGAAGTAATAAAACTAAAAGGGATAGGCGAATACACGGCTGCTGCAATAGTTTCATTTGCTTATAATCAACCACATGCTGTTGTTGATGGCAATGTTTACCGAGTACTTGCTCGGGTATTTGGTATAAAAACTCCAATCGATAGTAGCAAAGGAAAAAAAGATTTTTTGAAACTGGCAAACGAACTTATTGATAAAAAAAATGCAGGAATTTATAATCAGGCAATTATGGAGTTTGGTGCTATACAATGCAAACCGCTTAATCCAAATTGTAGCAACTGTGTTTTACAAGCAATGTGTTATGCTTTTGAAACCAAACAAATAAATGAATTGCCAATAAAAGAAAAGAAAACCAAAGTAAGAAACCGCTATTTTAATTATGTTGTTTTAAAAAACAAAAATGAAACTTTAATAAAAAAACGAACTGAAAAGGATATTTGGGTAAACTTGTTTGACTTTCCATTAATTGAAACAGCAAAAAAAATAAGCCTTGATGATTTTTTTAATTCGGCTGAATGGGAAAAAATGATTGGGAAAAATAAATATGTTGTAAAAAAAGTGTCAGGGGAATACAAACATATTTTAAGTCATCAAAAAATATTTGCTTGTTTTTATGAAGTAGAAGTTTCTGCTTCTTTATCTAAAATAAAAATTAATAATGGTTTGGTGGTTCCGATAAAAAGTCTTTCTAAGCAAGCTGTTCCAAGATTAATAGATAAGTTTTTGGAAGAAAACCAACTATAACGCTTTATTCAACTGATACAAAACAGGCTTGCTTGGTGAAGCATCATTTTCGAAACTAGCAATTTGTAAATTCAATAAATACGTTCCATCATAAACATTATTTGGAACATAAATCATTTCGGTTATTGTGCGTTCTGTTTTTGTATTTTGTGGGTATTGCCAAAAAGCATGGTGCGCCAATAGTTTACCGCCATCCACTTCTTTATCTACCGAAGGCAAATCTATTAAAAGATGATTGATAGAAAGCGAGTAAACATATAAAGCAGCTTCTTCCGTTATATATGGAGGGTTTGTGTTCGAATAATGTTTGTTTATTTTTGAAATATGATTATCAAGTGTTCGGATAATAATTGCTTCTGGGCGTTTTTCTTGCAAACAATTTTCAATGTGTTTTTTTGTAATCACTTTATCTCCATTTTCTAATTCATCAGGTAAAATTGTAATTACTTCGGCAATAAAAAAAAATGTTTTTAAGCACTGATTAATCGTGTAATCTTCTTTGCTGATATGTCCTACACACTCGGTATGTGTTCCGTTGCCATGCGGATTAAAAAAAATGTTTCTAAAATTTACAGCACCTCCTTGTTTTACATCACCAATCCAATCACCCATTTTTACAGGCTCTATTTTTACGGTAGGGGCATACCATGCATTTACATTTTCTTCCCCTGTTCTTAATGGAATAGAAATATCAATGGGTTTTGATAAATCAGCATGATAAGAAATTCCTTTATGTGTAATTTTTGATACCATTTATTTTTCTAGTTTAAATAAGTCGCTTGCAATTTTATCGGCAATCAACTTTCCTTTATCTGTTAAAAATAATTTATTCTCTTCATTAATTAGATCTTTTGCCTCAAAATATTTTTTTGCCTCTTGTAAGCAGTAGCGAACAAAATCATCTCCAAAATTTAATTTTATGTAATCAATAGATGTTCCCCACATTGTTCTTAATGATGTTAAAATATACTCGTTGTAGCGTTGCGACAATGTAAGCTCTTCGATTTCAAAATTTAGTTTTTTGTTTTCGATTCCACTAATGTACAAGGCGTTGTTCGAAATATTCCATTGCCGTGATGTTCCATTATAAGAATGAGCACTTGGTCCTAATCCTAAATAATTCTCTTTTAACCAATAATTGCTATTGTGTTTGGAATAATATCCTTCTTTACAAAAATTGGAAATTTCATACTGAACAAAATTAAATTTTTTCATTGCTTCTAACATTATCTCAAATTGTTCGGCACTTTGTTGTTCATCAACATTTTTAATTTGTCCTGTTTTTACTTGGTGCGCCAAAACAGTTTTGGGTTCTACTGTTAAACAGTAGGCAGAAATATGTTTTACATTTAGCAAAAAAGCATTTTGCAAATTATTTCTCCACTTATGGTTTGTTAGTGTTGGAATACCATAAATTAAATCAATGCTTATATTTTCGAAACCACCATCTTGCGCACATTTTACAGCATATCCGGCTTCTTGTGAATTATGTGCACGATTCATTAGCTTTAAATCTTCGTCATAGAAACTTTGAATGCCAATACTAAAACGATTTATAGGAATATCTTTTAATTCTTTTATTTTGTTTTTTGTTAAATCATCAGGGTTTGCTTCCAGCGTTATTTCAGCATTTGATGCTATATCAAAATGTTTGTTTAACGAATCAAAAATTTGCATTAACTCTGATTGGTTCAATAAAGAAGGCGTTCCTCCTCCAAAGTAAATTGTTGATACCTCTCTCGACCTCTCCTCTTTGGAGAGGGCTAGGGAGAGGTAGTCCCTCTGCATTTCAATTTCTTTTTGTAATGCAAAAAGAAATGAATCTTTATTTTTAAGTGAAGTTGAAAAATGAAAATCGCAGTAGTTGCAGGCTTGTTTGCAAAAAGGAATATGAATGTAAATTCCTGCCATTATATTTTATTCAAAACAATTCTAAAGGTAGTTCCTTTGTCCATTTCAGAACCTTTTACAAATATTTTTCCGGAATGATAATTTTCAATAATTCGTTTTGTTAATGACAATCCTAAGCCCCAACCTCTTTGTTTGGTAGTATATCCGGGTTCAAAAATTGTTTTGTATTTGGATTTTGATATTCCTTTTCCTGTGTCAGTTAAATCTATATACACATATTGAATTTGGTCGCTGATGGTAATAGTTATACTGCCATTACCAGTCATAGCATCCACAGCATTGCGAATTAAATTTTCAATTACCCATTCAAACAATGGAATATTCATTTGTGCAAATATTTCTTTTTCGTTACCAGCATTAATTGTAAACGAAACATTTTTAGATGTACGCAATTTCATATAATTTACAGCATCATTCATTACAGCAATTACATCTGTAGTATCTAATTTTGGAACAGAGCCAATTTTTGAAAAACGTTCCGTAATTGTTTCCAATCGCTTTACATCTTTTTCAATTTCAGACGATGTTTCTGCGTCCAATCCTTTTGATTTTAAATATTCTAACCAAGCCATTAATGACGAAAGTGGCGTACCAAGCTGATGTGCTGTTTCTTTTGCCATTCCCACCCACACTTGGTTTTGTTCCACTTTTCGGGCGGTGCTAAACAATAAATAAGCAACAAGTAAAAACAATCCTATAATACCAAACATTACCCAAGGATAATATTTTAATTGTGTAAGCAAAGTAGATTCTTGATAAAAAATATAACTTTTATTTCCATCGCCAAACTGCACTTCAATAGGAGTATTTTGCGATTCCATTGAAGCCAGCTTGTTTTTTAAAAACACTTCATCTTGAATTTTTATGGAATCAATGTTTCCATAAGCAATTACAGTTGATTTGGTAGAGTCGGTATAAATAACAGGTACAGATGCCGAATTCACAGCAACTTCAGAAATAAAAGATTTTATTAAATCATCTAAAACATGTTTTAGTTCCGAAAATAATTTTGAATCTTTATAGTATAAAAGATTTTTTTTCCCTTTGTAAATATTAATTTCTATTGGCTCTTGCACACTTTTCATCGCTTGCATCTGAAGCTTTAAATAGGTTTTGTCGTTTTCTTTTTCAGGGTCAAGATTCCTTGAGGTAATAGGAGTCCCATGTTCATCTGTTAGTATTACAGGAACAGTAGTATTGTCGGCAACCACCTTTAAAACAAAACCATAATCACTTAAATCTTGCGAAAGTTGGCGAGTTGCTTCTGCCCACAATTCTACCTTTTTGCGTTCATCAATTTTTATTTTATCAAAAAGTTCGTTGGTATATTTTACAAGATTTACCTTTTTTTGAATAGCATCAGCCCATAGCTTTACCTTTTTGCGTTCGTCAGCAGCTATTTTATTTACAAGCGTATTGGTGTACCAAAGCGAAACGCCAACAATAGTAATTGCTGCAACAAAAAGCCCAAGCTTCCATTTTTGTTTTTTCGAATAAATACTCAACACACAGGGTTTAGAAATACGAATTTAGCTAAATTATCAATATATATGAGGAGCCTAAAAATGTTTTTGTAGTCAATTCGTTGTTCCGATGAAATCAGGATGTATCGAGAATTGATATACTTTTGCATAAATGATGATTGTTCCAAGAATATTTAATACCTCAAAAATTATTGCTGCTCAAAGTACTAGAGAGGGAGGCGTAAGCTCTCAGCCTTTCAATTCATTAAATTTAGGACTATCTGTTAATAACGATGAATATAATGTAATCAAAAACAGAGAATTGTTTTTTGGTAAACTAAGCATAAAATTAAATAATGTTTCAAGAAGCCAACAAGTTCATGGCAATAAAGTTTTAGTTGTGAATCAACCAACAACATCAAGTGGATTTGATGCTTTAATAACCAATAAAAAAAATAATTTTTTAGCAATTTCCATTGCCGATTGCACGCCTATTTTAATTCATGACGAAAAACAAAATGCTGTTGCGGCCATTCACGCTGGCTGGAAAGGAACTGTTACAGAAATTGTAAAACACACCCTAGCAGCAATGCAAACTAATTTTAGAACACAAGGTAAAGACTGCAAAGCATTTATAGGAGCGTGTATTTCCTATCAAAATTTTGAAGTGGATGAAGATGTCGCAAAACATTTTAATGATTCTTTAAAACACTTTGATACACAAAAACAAAAATGGTTTGTTGATTTAAAAAGTGCAAACAAAAATCAATTAATAGATTTCGGGGTGCTTCCACAAAATATTGAAATAACAGAATATTGTACCGTTGCAGATAACAAATTATTTTTTTCTCATCGCAAAGAAAAAGGAAATACCGGCAGAATGATCGCGGTGATTGGGATGAAATAAAAAAAACCGCCTCCGAAATTCGGGGCGGTTTTTTATTTATTGAAATCTTTCGTATTTAACGCTATCTGATTTTTGATAACAAGGAAAAATAACAGGTCTTATTTTGTTTGTAAGCAAATTTATTTTATCTAATTCTACTTGCCTTTTTGCCTCTTCTTTTTCAAAAGCCATAAAATTTAATTCATCATTCATCGCTTTAACCTGTCGTAGGATAAAATAAATGTTCTCATGAATTATACATTTTTTAGAGTTGGGTTTTCCTCAGAGTAATATTCTCCCACACAGTATTCTGTATTATCTAACTCATCTGGAATAAAAGAAGTCGTATAAATCAATTGGTACGAATCCTTTGAATATTTTTCAGTCTCAGCAATGAGTATTCTTTGAAAATTTTGAGCTCTTCCCTCTTCAATCCCCTTATCTTCCATATTATCACAAAAAACAAAACGGGGATAACGCATTTTGGAAATTGAAAGCGATGCCAGGAATATTGCGAACCTTGCAGACGTTTTTAAGTAAAAACTTGAACTGGCAGAATATTTAGCTTCTTTATCAGAAATAAATGCAAGGTTATTTCTGTAATCAATATGGAATTCTGTTGCTTCGAAAAATTCACTTTGGCGCTTAAGGTCATTATTTAATAAATAAACTCCTTTCTTCTCAATCTCCCTATTAGTATCTCTTTTAAGCCTATCTTGTTCTGTCGTAATTTTATCAATCGAATACTTAAGTCCCTCCAATTCTTGTTCTAACTCAGTTTGTTTTTTCACTAAACTTTGATAAATCTCGGCATTTTCTAATAACGTTCGAAGTTGGATTATTTCTCCTTCGACAAACCCCTTGTCAACATACAATTTATCAATTTTTTCGTCTCTTAAAGGTTTTACATCCGCTAATGCTTGATTAACCTTAGTTTGTATTTGATGAAGTTTTATTTGCTCAGACTCGTACTTTGCTTTCAATTCCATTACTTCACGCTTCTTGGTTTCAATGATTTTTTTTGACTCCTTGACTTGGAAGCTAATTTCTTGTTCAATTTTACGGGCCTGTGTTATTCCGTAACTTTCGTCAACAGGCTTTTTACATAATTTACACGTTCCTATATCAACGGGTTCCAAAACCGAAAGACATTCTGGGCAATTTTCTAGAGGAAGCTTTCCAAGAAAGTCTCTAGTTAATATAGATTTTTTTATTGCTAAATGTTTATGTTCCAAAGCGAGAATAAAATAATCCGTATCCTCAACTTCAAGCTGAAAAATTCTTGTGAGATTCTCTAACTCTTTAATAACTTTTCTTTGAAATATTGCCTGAGAATTTAACTCTTCAAACTCAAGCTTCGTTTTTGCGGTATATTTTATTGCTTTATTTTTATCCCTCAATGCTATTATGCTCTCCTCAATCTCACTAAGTTCAGATTCTTTATTATGGATATTTGTTAAAATATTAGCAGGAATAAGATTTAAGGGATTCGGAATAAATTTTTTAATTACTCTAATTTCACTTGCAACATTATCTAACTCTTTCTCAACTTCAATTTTTCGTTGTTTTTTTCCATACAGCTCTTGGTTATAAACACCAAGTAATAGGTCTGAAACAGTTTCCCTTGTTAAAGAGGAATCAAATTGTTCATAATAAAATAGCGAACTCGTTGGTGATTCCTGGTCCACGTATAATAATCTCAAAATCTGATGGAATGTTATATTGTTTTCTCCCTTAACTATTGGCAAATCTAAATTTTCGAATATGACATTTGAATAACTCTTTCTATCTGCTGTAGTGTTGAAATTAAATTTTTGCCAATCTATTGAATTCTTGAGTGCATCTTCGAGCGGGCCCCAGAAAAAAGACAATCCTTCTTTATCGTTTGCCCTACCAACTTCATTAAGTACAATATCTCTCTTTAAAGTAATAGTCGCACCATTCATTTCTACTTCAGCAATTACCCGAGAACACTTTTTTGCTTCTTTTACCCAGTCATTAAATGAACCGCCTAAAATGAAAAATATAAAATGAGTTAAGGTTGACTTTCCACTACTATTTTTTCCTCTGATAATATTAATTCCCTTATGAAATTTTTCATCATAAGCAACCGCACCTTTATTGGTGTATATTATCATTCTATTTAAGAAAAGGCTATTATGCATCATATTTACTTTCTAAAAGACCTGTTCTTTGCTTTAATCCACCATTGCCATTCAAAGGGATTTGATAAAAATGTGACGTTAATAAACCAATGGCATTTTTTTCCTGAACACTTAAATTATTAAAGTCGTAAGCGTATTGGCCGAAAACATCTTTTGAAATTGTCGTAATTCGATTCAAAGAAATATAATCTTTATTGATGACGTTATAGGATGCTAGGCATTTAATAGCAGTCATTTGGTAAGGCTTTATTTTTTCAAACATTTTCCTATCATTAACGATGCCTTCATACGGATTGTCTGATTTTAGAATGTAATTTCTCATAAGTGCCCTTATATCCTTTTCGTGCCTTTTTAACTTGATTTCACTCATTCTATTTGGGAAAAGCACATAATAATCCCAGATTCTTAACCTGTCAATTTCAACGTATTCATCTCTATCAAAATGAGCCAAAAGTTTTATCATACGATACACTGTATGATAAAGGTCGAATGCTTGTTGGTAGACAATCATAATTTCCAGTTAATATGGCAATTGCCCGTTAAATAATGAAACATCCCTTCAATTTCTGTGGAAGTCAAACCCATTATATCATTACATCCTTCTTGTTGAATAAGTTCGAGGATTGGATTAGTTGTAGTGGTAGAAATTGTGGCTAATATATCTGCTTCCGATGCATTGTTCCGAATCATCGGTTTAATTACATTTCTATATTTTTCTAAAACAATAGCAAGAATAAAAGCAAATATTTCTTGAGCTGGTTCGTAATTCTGATAAAAAACAAGTTTTTTGGCAAATTGCTGTTTACACATAACAAAATCCTCATAAAGATGATTCTTGTCTGCCAATCGCAGTTTTTCTTCCAAACCCAATGTGTCCCTTGGGTCAGTATATTTTTTTAAATCTTCAGATATTTTAGTTATTGAATCTCCGTTTTCAAATTTGTCTTTAAGCTTTTCAAAAAGTGTAGCAAGCTTTCCTTTAGGGGAAGAAACATTATAAGTGGTATTCTGCGAGTTGTCATCACGTCCAGTTATTTTATTATTGCTGCCACTTTGAGTAATAAGGTTCTCTTGTTTTGCCATTATTCTTTATTTTGTAATCGTTGTTGTAGAATTATCATCACCCCCAGTTACTTTATTACCATCACCAGTTTGATTGATTCCACTCTGAGTAGAAGTTGTCTTTCTCTTCTTTGCTTTAATCGCAATTAATGCCCCGCCAGCAATCGCAGCCAATAGTGCTATAGCTGCCAACGCTATTTTTGTTTTGTTATCGTCCAGATTCATATTATATCAGTTTTTGGTTCTTAATAATTATTTTTTCTTTTTTTCCCCTTTCAGTAATAGAATCAAATCCTTCAGAGAAAAATTCTTCAATTGTTATATCAAATCCAAATTTGATAATCCTAACGAGGTTCGCAAATGAAGTATTTCGTTCTTTTTTTTCATAACCAAACATAAGAAAAAAACGAGTTACGAAGACAGGTAGATGAACCAACCACTACTCCTTCACAAACTTTTTACTTACAACAGCTTTTTTACTTTGCAGTTGTACAATGTAAATACCACTTGGCAATTGGCTTACACCTATTTCGGTTTTATTATTTTGTGTTTGTATATAATAGATCTCTTGTCCTAATACATCCACTATCTTAATACTTTGTACTTCTGTATTTGTACTTTCAATAGTTATACTTGATGAAGCAGGGTTGGGGTAAATTATAAAATTAGTTTGGTTGGTAATTTCATTTATTCCCGAAACTATATTCCCACAGGTATCTACATAATTTCCACCTGTCCATTTGGCAATGCCGTTTACTGTATCTCCACTCCAAACATTAGCTGTAGAGATATATAAATTATTGTTAAGAATAGTTATTTCGCTCACGCCTGCACCATTATTGCTTACTCCTAATCCGCACCAATTATTGCCATCCCAAGTCGCAATATTGTTAATTGGCAAACCTCCCATTTCATTATAAGCACCACCAACATATAGTTTATTTTCAAAAACAAACAAACTATTAATATTTGCAATGCTTGAACCAGTATAGCTACCCGCAACATCTCTCCATGTTGTATCATTCCATCTTGCGATATAGTTTGATATGTTCCCATCGCTTTGTGTGAATGACCCACAAACATATAGTTCATTTTTAAATACTTTCATGTCTCCAACTGCGGTATAAAAACCTTGAAACCCATTTCCTACAATCTCCCAATTTAAGCCATCATAGGATGCTATACACCTTTTTATTCCCAAGCTATCACTAAATGCTCCTCCTACATAAATTTTGTTATTATATGTTTCCATACAATATATAACAGGGGTTGCTCCAGAATAGCGATAAGGAAAATTAATTGATTGCCAACTTATGCCGTCCCACTTAGCTATACTATTGTAATAAGTGCCATTAATACTATCAAACATAAAAAAAGCATACAAGTTATTATTTAAAACCTTTAGTTTTATAGGAAATTCGTTATCATTTGAAAAATTGGAGCCAATTGAATCCCAATTAGCTCCATTCCATTTACAAACATAAAATTTTTGGTTGTTCAAAATATTATAACCAATAGCAACCAAGTTTGAGTCATATACCTCAAATGCTTTATATGGTACATAGTGTGTAATCCCTCCATTTAAACTATCCCAAGTAACACCATTCCATTTAGCGATATTATACGTGGAAATACCACCTATCTCTGAAAAAAAACCTGATGCATATAAATAATTATTAACTGTATCCCCGAAAATGCTTGTTATTTGTCCATTACAACCACCATTAAGAGACGACCAATTTTGCCCCATTAAACAGTTTGAAAAAAGGACAAACAAAAATATTTTGCAATATTTCATTTCTTAATTTTTAATAAAACAAACTAATTAACTAGTGAACCAATTAACCAACCAACTACTCCTTCACAAACTTTTTACTTACAACACCTTTTTTACTTTGCAATTGTACAATGTAAATGCCACTAGGCAATTGGCTTACACCTATTTCGGTTTTATTATTTTGTGTTTGTATATAATAGATCTCTTGTCCTAATACATCCACTATCTTAATACTTTGTACTTCTGTCTTTGTACTTTCTATAGTTATACTTGATGAAGCAGGGTTGGGGTAAATTGTAAAATCATTTTGGTTGGTAATTTCATTTATTCCTGAAACTATATGGCCGCAAGTATCTACATAATTTCCTCCAGTCCATTTGGCAATAAAATTTACACTATCTCCATCAATTGTCCTAAAGCCTCCGCCTATGTATAAAGTGTCGTTATAAAAAGCCATAGTTCCAATGGTATTGTCAAAAGCTCCTCCTAATCCACACCAATCTGTACCATTCCATCTGGCAATTCCTTTAGCATCAATCCCTCCCGCTTTTAAAAAGTTACCACAAGCATATAAATTTCCATTGTGAATTTCTAAATCATAAATAGTAGGATAAACTCCACCCATCCCTCCGCCAACATCAGTCCATTGTATGCTATCCCACTTCATTATACTATTACCAGTATTCCCATCATTTTTGTAAAACAGTCCACCAATATAAAGTTCATCATTAAATACAATCATATCTTTTACATTTCCTAAAAACCCTTGTACTCCACTTCCTAAGGAGACCCAACTGCTTCCATTCCATTTTGCTATATTATAAATACCATTAGTAGAATCCGTAAAACCTCCGGCAATATATAATTCTCCTCTATAAAATGTTAAACATTTTATAGTATTCATCCATATTTGATTATTACCTACTGCAGTCCAATTTACTCCATCAAATTTTGCAATTTTATTAATCGTATCATTTCCTATTTGGGTAAATGCCCCACATGCAAATAGTTCATTGTTATATTCCAAAAGACAAGTAACAGAACTATTAAAACGATTTGGAAGTGAATCCCAATTTAGACCATTCCAAGATGCTATAAAAGGAGAGTTAAGGGTGCCAGCCACACTAAATGAACCTCCAAAATATAATTTATTGTTGTATTTTTCGATTGAAAATATTGGACTTGGAAAGCCTCCACTTTGATTAATGTCAATTCCACATTGAAGTGTATCCATGTTAAAACCATCCCAAGTAATTATTCCTCTTGCCACAATAGTATCAATAAAATTATACTCGCCAGCTACATATAGTAAATTAGAGGAACTATCGTTATACAGTACTGTAAGGAATCTATTGGGTTTAAATCCAACAGATTCCCAATAATTTTGTGCGCTAATCTCTTTAGAAACACAACCAATAATTATATATAAAATGTACTTGTATCTCAAAATATTTCTTAATTCTTTATAACTTTTTTTGAATAAATTTTATTATCCAAAGTAATACTGATTATATACATACCATCAGAATAAGATTTCATGGAAATTTGTCTTTGAATACTTGATTTTTGATTTGAAATTTTTTCATTGTACAATACTTCGCCCAACAAATTAGTTATACTCAATTTCACATTATTTGATTGTATCGAATTTACAAAAATATTTACATAATCGTTTGATGGATTTGGAAAAATATTAAAATCAGCTATACTATTTGAATTTAATTCTTCAACTGGAACTGCTATCACAGGAGTTAAATCAAATCCAGCAATGTATCCATTGGGAGCATATAGAACTGGTTGATAATAAGCCCCAGTCCAATCAACAATAGGAAAACTTGCACTATCACTTTTAGTGTACCCCACAACATAAAGTTTAGTATTTTGAAAAGTTGCTACTCCATATGGCGATTCAAAATTTTCATTACCTCCATAATACGTTGACCAAATATTTTCATAAAATGGTGTAAAACAGAGAATAAACCCATCTGTAAACGCTTTGTGTGAACTTACATATCCTCCCGAAAGGTTAGTTGTAGGCAAGGGTAAATTATTACCATTACTAGTTCCTATTACAAAAATATTATTATCCGTATCAATTGCTAATTTTAATGCTGCATCATAATTGGAACCTCCATAATAACTACTCCACACTCTAACCCCGTTAATGTCTATTTTCCCAATAAAAGCATCATCGCCTCCTCCGCCATGCGTTCCTTGATAATAATCCAATATTCCAAAAGGGTCTGTTAAAGGGAATGTGACACTATCACTACTCGTTTGTCCAACAAAAAGCAAATTTTTGTTATTATCACAATTCAAATCTTGGATCTCATCAACTCCAACTCCTCCATAATATGATGACCATATGATGGCATTATTATTAATCGAATGGTCCAATTTTGTTATAAATCCATCTGTACTACCGCCTCCAAACACACTGTTTGCTGGGCTACTTTGAATAGGAAACCCACTTCCTGAACTGATAATGCCACCAAAATAAATTTTACCATCGGCATCACTACAAACGGAGGTAATAAAGCACATAGAGGCTGTTCCTCCAAATCTACTCACCCATTTAGGTGTGCCATCAATTTTAAATTTCAGTATTAATCCCCTGCCTATTGTATCATTAAAAGTGCCTGCCTGATTAAACAAATCGATTGGAGCATAATCATCCCCTGAACCAACTATATATAAATTCCCTAATTTATCAAAAGCTATGTCATCCGCCCTTTCGCCAGAACTCAATCCACCATAGTAGGTAGCCCATAGCTTCGTTAAACCATTTGGAGATAATTTAACAATTGCAATATCATAATCACTAAAAGACCCCGCATGAGTGCTATCACAATAAGCTGTTCCTCCTGGGTATTTGTATGGAAAATTTGCTCCCGCTTCTCCGACAGCATAAACGTTTCCCGAAACATCTATTCCAACAGCAAAAGCATTATCGCTATAGTCTCCCCCATAAAAAGTTGCCCAATTACGAGAACCATCATTGTTAAATTTTAAAATAGCCATATCAATACCACCCGCTTGGAATAATTGTATATTATTCAAAACAGGGAAATAAAAACTTGCTGTATAACCCGCAACGTAAATATTTCCCACATTATCTGTTTTTACATCGTTAAAACTTTCTCCGCCACCACCATAATACGTACTCCACTCCAAATTTTGTATCGCAGGCGCAGCCATACTCCCATTCCCCTGATCCACCTCAATAATTAAAATTTCGTTGCCGTCATAGGGGTTGTAATTGCTAAACAAATAAGAATCCGTTCCATCTTGTGTCCAACCAATTAATCGGCTGCTGCCGTTTATAGTATCATTGTTTGAATCTATTTGATACATAAATGGTTGGTCATAAGTAATGCTTCCTATATCGCTTATAATACTTAATTCTTCTGTACCTGTATCATGGTATGTGCTTGTGGCTCCATAGTATTCAAATTTAATATCCTTGGGTCTTCCGCCAGGTTTTATTACAAAATAATATTTTATTCCGTTTTGGTTGCTGGTGTAAATTAAATCTATATTGCTGTACAAATCGGGTATTACAAGCTGTTGGTTACCGTGTATGCCTGTTACTCCATCGGGGCAATGTCCTAAAAAGTAATTTAAGTAAGAGCTTTGTTCTTTCATCGGATATATTTTTTTTGCTGCGTTGGAATTCACAAATACCATGTCTATCCTGTGCAATGTATCGTCCGTTGCTGGTATGGTATCTATGCTTGCAAAAACCATACTCATGGTATCGTTTTTAAAGTAGTAGTTTGGATAGGTATTGTTTGTGTAATATTTTAAATCGGGTATAAATGTACTGTCGGTACTTATTAATTGTCCTTTGTTAGCATAATACAAAAAGCTTGTGCTTGGGCTTTCGCCCATTGCATCGGTTGGTGTAATTATGTTTTTTTCTACATATTTTAAGGTAATGTATTCGTACGTAGCGGGGGCTGTTTCGCTTAATCCTGTTACTATTACATCTCCATCATTGTCAATACAAATATTGGTTGCTTTGTCTTTTTGGTGGCTCATACCATCATAACGTATTTTCCATAGTTCAGTTCCTGAGGCATCGTATTTTATGGTTATGTAATTATAGTTTCCTAAATAGGTACTGTCGTATCCTGTTACATATATTTCGCCTGATGCATTTATGATCATTGCCATTGCTGCATCGTCTCCGTTAAGTGTATCGTTATAACTTATGTTCCATTGCATGCTTCCGCTACTGTTGTATTTTAAAGTAGTAATGTTTTTTCCTTCGCCTGTTTGTGTGCTATAACCTGTTACATATACATTTCCACTTCCATCTACTTGTATGCCGTTTGCCATGTCTTCTAACGCATCGCCTCCGTCAAAAGTATCTTCCCATTGTACGGCAAGTGTACTGTCTAATTTCATTACGTAATAGTTGTAACCGGTGCTTACGCTATCATAACTTGCTCCTGCTATATAATAATTGTAATTGCTGTCTATTACAAGGTCGCCAAAGTATTGTATATCGCTACTTCCAGAGCCTAATGCTGCTCCGCCTATTTGTGCACCTGTACTGGTATTGTATTCTAATACGCCATACACATATGTATTGCTTGCGGATTGTATGGCTCCTGATACTATTGCTTTGCCTGTGCCTGTTAATCGTATGCGTGAACCTAATTCGCTTTTGTTGTAAGTAGTATTATTATAAATGGTTGCCCATTGTTGAGTTCCGCTGCTGTTGTATTTTATTATTACAGCATCGGTATAAGGTAATGATGTACTGGTGTGTATTCCTCCTGTTATGTAAACATTGCCGCTTCCATCTACTACTATATCTGCTCCTGAATCGTGATAATTGCCAGAGCCATTGTAGCGTGTTGCCCATTGTAATGTTCCGCTACTGTTGTATTTCATGGTAATAATATCGCTGCCTTGTACAAGTAATGAATCAGTTACTGTTCCTGTTATGTAAACATTTCCGCTTCCATCTACAAATACGGCTGATGCAAAATCGTGATAGTTACCATAGCCATTGTATTGTTGTATCCATTGTTGTACGCCACTGCTGTTGTATTTAACAAGCAATATATCGTATGTGCCTGCATTCATTGTTGCTCCCGCTACATATACATTGCCGCTACCATCGGTTTTGGTTACGCTTTTATGAAACATAAACTGGCTGCCTACTTCTTTTCCCCATACCTCAAATGGATGGATTTCTCCTTGCGATTTTGCTAAATAGCTCACAGCTATCAGCAAAACAATTAATAATTGTTTTTTCATGATTGTAGTTTTTTTAGTTTGTAATTAGTTTGTTATTCTAAAAACATAAACTAAAAAATATTAATCAGGGGTTAAGAACTTTGTTGGTGAATATTGGATTTATCCAGCGGACAACACGTCTTTAATATTTTTTACCTTGTTTTGTTATACCAAAAATAGAACAAGTTTTCGTTTTTCCAAATATTTATTGAATTATTTTTTATTAACACTCCAAATAATAAACCAACCAGTGAACCCGAAACGTATCGTATTTTGTTCATAAAAATAAAAAACCTGCACATTGCTGTGCAGGTAAAAAACTAATTATTATCAGGGTAATAAAAAGTTTTTTGTTTTTGAACATAAAACTTAAAACAAAAGTAAAACTTATTTTTTTATTCTTTCACAGGAGCTTCACTCGTTACCTTTACTTTAAAACTCCCTTTTTCTGTCGCATCTAAATTACTAACCGTAATAAAGTTCGCTTTTATCTTTACTTCTATTTCTTTCTCCGGTTCTATTTTTATCGCATTTTCATCACCTATATCGCAAGGAGGCAAATGGTCGCCACAGTATAGTAAAGTTGTTCTACCTGTGTTTTTTAATTTACTTCCATCAATTACCCTGTTTATTGTTTTTACTTCCTTGGCATTTAAAATCACCTCTATTGTTTTACTACCTTTCCCTAAATCTATTATCTCTCTTGCATTCACATAAGTATTGTAAAACGTTTCGTTTGTTTCTTTAAACTGTATCATCAGTTTATCCAATCTTTTCTTTAATATAATATCCGTTTCACCAAACAATTCGTTTATCTCC